>NZ_JBRIOU010000006.1:118066-145195 GCF_053474865.1 Streptomyces sp. CO7 | reverse complement strand
TCGGTCGCCTGCTGGTCCTGGAGGTCACGGGGGACGGGCCTGCCGGGGGCCGCGGGCCGCTCGGGGTCCTCCCGGCTCTCCGGCTCCTCGTGCGCCGCTTCGTCGTCCGTGGACGCCGTCGCGGGGTCGCGGTCCGGGGAGGCCGCGGCGCCCGGGCCCGCCTCCGGCGCGCGGCCGCCGTCGCGTTCACGGGTCTCTTCCGGGTCGGCCTGCTGGTCCGGCATGTCACGGGGGACCGGCTGGACGCCTCCTGCGGCTGTCACGTCGCTCACGTGCCCACTCCCTTTCTCCTGGCCGTCGAAGCGGTCGGGGCCACCGGTCGGACCGGGGCCGGACCTGCGGGTACCTCCGCCTCGGGCCGGCAAACGCCACGACCGGGCGTCACGGCAGGTCACCGGACCCGGGCGCCGGTCCCGACGTCCCGTCAGCCCACCGAACCTCGGCCTGCCGACCGTCAGCCCACCGACCGTCCGCGCAGCGGCGCCGTGTCCAGGCCCCCGCCCTCGCGCAAGCCCTGCAGGAACTCCTCGATCACCGACTCGGCGTCCCGGGAGGGACGCCACCCCAGCACGTCCCGGGCCCGCCGGGTATCCATCATCGGGACGCGCAGCACCGCGTCGAACAGGTGGGGCGAGGCGGGCAGCAGCCGCATCCGCCATGCCGCGGCGACCGCCGCCCGCACCGCGCCCGCGGGCACCCGCACCGGCCTGGCCCCGAACATCCGCCCGAGCACCTGGGCGTCCAGCGGCGGTCCCGCCGCCAGGTTGAACGCGCCCCGGGCGTCGGGGGAGAGTGCCGCGATGCGGTACGCCTCGGCCGCGTCGTCGGTGTGCAGCGCCTGCACCCGCAGCCCCGGGATGTCCGGCAGCACCGGAAGCAGGCCCGGCCGGGCGATCGCCCCGGGCAGGTACTTCCCGCCGAAGATGCGCCGCTGTTCGCTGGCGGCCTCCTTCTTGAACAGGAACGCCGGCCGCATCCGCACGACCCGCACCTGGGGGTGCTGCCTCTCGAAGGCGTCCAGCGCCCGCTCCAGATAGGCCTTCTCCCGGGTGTAGGCGGCGTCCGGCCAGCCGTGTGTGGGCCAGGACTCGTCCACCTCGCGGTCCTTGGGCCCCGGGGAGTACGCCCCCACCGAGGAGGCGTGCACCAGCGCCGGGACCCCGGCGGCCGCCACCGCCTCGAACACCCGCAGGCTGCCCAGCACGTTGGTGCGCCAGGTCACCACCGGGTCGTGCGTGGGCTGGAACGCCCACCCCAGGTGCACCACCGCCTCCGCGCCCCGGAACACCTCCACCAGGGCGGGGCCGGACCTCTCCCGGGCCAGGTCCACCGCCTTCCAGTCGGTCCCCTCCGGCCGCCACCCGGGCAGCCGCCGGGCGACGCCCGTCACGGAGGTCACCGCCGGGTCCTCGGCGAGGACCCGCACCACGCTCGTGCCCACGTTGCCGGTGGCCCCGGTCACCACGATCCTGCCGCTCACAGCGCGCTCCTCACGTCCGGTACCGGCGTCCCGGGTACCCGCGCGGGCACACCGCTCACGCGCGCACCCGGGCGGTTCGCGCTCGGGTGCGCGCCGTGTCCCGCCGCGCGGCGCCCGGCGCTCACTCCCGGCGTGCGCCCAGCGAGGTGTCCGCCCAGATGTTCTCGGCGTGCAGCAGCAGCGCGCCCAGCACCGCCGCCTGGGAGGGGTCCTGGGCGGCGTGGTCGCGCAGGCTGCGCCGCAGCCGCGTGTGCAGTGCGGTGAGCCGCTCCTCGGAGGACTCCCCGAGGCCGTGCCCGCCGTCCGCGCGGTCGTCGCCGTCCTCGTCGTGCGTCTTTGCCTCCCGCTCCCGCAGGTCGCTCCGGCTCGCGCCGGAGGGGCCCGCGGCCAGCCGGCGGCTCTCCGCCTCGCAGGCCCGGCCCAGCACGTCCAGCATCCGCGCGTACAGGTCCAGCGCCGCGGTGTCCGGCGGCACCGGCGAGCGGCCCGCGTCGGCCGCCACCGACAGCGTCCTGGTCAGCGCGACCACCTGGCCCGTCACCCGCGCCCAGCGCTCGTCCTCCTCCGCCCGCGGCGCCTCCACCGGGATCCGCCGCAGCCGCCGCAGGCGGTGCGCCGCCAGCCGCAGGCTCTCGTCCGACCAGCTCCGCGCGGAGCGGAGCCCTTCCAGCCGTCGCTCCAGCCGGTCCGGCAGGTGCGACCAGCGCGAAGCCGTCGCGTCGTCCCACTCCGCCTCCGGCAGCTCCCGCGCCACCTGCCGCAGCGCCGCCCCCGCCTCCCGGGCCAGCCCGGCCAGGTTGTCCCGCACGTCACGCAGGTGGACGGGCGGCAGCACCAGCGCGTTCACGGCCACCCCGACGACGGCGCCCAGTACCGCCTGACCCACCCGGTGGCCCGCGGCCTCCGGGCTCACCGCCCCGGTCGCCAGGGTGAAGACGGCCGTGGTCGCCGCGTACCCGCCCTGGTCGCCGAAGCGGGACCAGTGCGAGAGCAGCATCAGCGGCGGCAGGCACACCGCCATGGCCGCCAGTTCGTCACCGGTGACCGCCTGGGCCCCGGTGGCCAGCAGCGTCCCCACGCAGATCGCGGCGCACTGCTGCGCCGCGCGCAGCAGCGACCCGTACACGGTGGCCTGCACCAGCACCAGCGCCGCCCACGGGGCCATCAGCGCCATCGGGTCGTGCAGCCACAGCTGGGCCACCACCCACGCCAGCAGCGCCGCCCCGGACGCCTTGAGGGACTGGACCAGCAGATCACGTTCGCGCCCCGGACCGCGCACCGCGTTGCGGGCCGTCGCGCCGACGGCCCGCAGCTCCCGGCCGATCGCCTCCGTCGCACGGTTCATCCGGCACGGGTTGCCGGGAGCGCCTGCGGTAACCGCGCTGCCTGGCCGGCGTTTCCGCCGGTCAGGGGAGGAGGTCGCGCCGTGCGGGCCGGATGCCCCGCCCGGTCCGCCCGGTGGGGCGCCTCCGCTCAGGCCAGCGGGCCCTCCCGCAGCGTCTCCAGCAGGTGCGCCGGGTCCGCGTAGACCGCCCGGGCCCCCGCCTCCTCCAGGTCGGCGCGCGGGATGCCGCCGCAGAGCACCCCCACCGGCGTGACGCCCGCCCGGCTCGCCGCCTTCATGTCCCAGACCGTGTCCCCGACGAAGACGGCCCGCTCCGCCGGCACCCCGGCCAGCTCCAGCGCGTGCTCCACCGGCTCGGGAGCCGGTTTGCCCTGCTCGACGTCGTCGGCGCTGGCCGTCGCGGTGATCGCCTCGTCGGCGTCCAGGGCCCGGCGCAGGGCCGCCAGCTCCGGGCCGCCCGCCGAGGTCGCCAGCACGACCCGGCGGCCCTCCGCGTGCAGCCGCTTCAGCAGCTCGCGCGCGCCCGGCAGGGGGTCGAGGCGGTCGAAGTACTGGCCGTACAGGGTCTTGTGCGCCGAGCTCAGGGCGTCGTCCTGCTCCTCGTCGCGGTCCTCGCCCAGCACCCGGGCGATCAGGTCCATGCCCGGCAACCCCACCGCGCGGTGGATGTGGTGCATCGGCACCCGGTGCCCCGCCTGGCGGAACGCCTCCCACCAGGCCACCGCGTGCAGGTGGTTGGTGTCCACCAGGGTCCCGTCGACGTCGAACACCACGGCCCGTTCCATACGCGTCCCGCCTCTCGCTCCTCGGCCGCCGGCGCCCGGCGACCGCTCACGGGTACCACCGCCGGGCCGCGTTCAGACGCCCGCCGGCAGGGCTCCCTCGCGGCTCCAGGCGAGCAGCCGCTCCAGCGGCCAGGTGGTCACCACCCGTTCGGGCGGCACACCGCACTCCTCGGCGCGGGCACAGCCGTGGATCTGCCACTCCAGCTGGCCCGGAGCGTGGGCGTCGGTGTCGACGGAGAACAGCACCCCGGCCTCCACGGCCTGCCGCAGCAGCCGCCGGGGCGGGTCCAGCCGCTCGGGGCGGCTGTTGATCTCCACCGCGGTCCCCGAGGCGGCACAGGCCGCGAACACCTCGTCGGCGTCGAAGTCCGACTCCGGCCGGCCCCGGCCCGTCACCAGCCGCCCCGTGCAGTGCCCCAGCACGTCGGCGTGCGGGTCGCGGACCGCGGCCACCATCCGCCGGGTCATCGCACGCCGGTCCATCCGCAGCTTGGAGTGGACCGAGACCACCACCACGTCCAGCCGCTCCAGCAGCTCCGGCTCCTGGTCCAGCGAGCCGTCGTCCAGGATGTCGCACTCGATCCCGGTCAGCAGCCGGAACGGCGCCCAGGTCGCGTTGAGCCGCTCCACCACCTCCAGCTGCTCCCGCAGCCGCTCGGGGGAGAGCCCCCGGGCGACGGTCAGGCGCGGGGAATGGTCGGTCAGTACCGCCCACTCGTGGCCCAGCGCCGCCGCCGCGCGGCCCATCTCCTCGATGGGGCTGCCGCCGTCGGACCAGTCGGAGTGCAGGTGGCAGTCGCCCCGCAGCAGCGACCGCAGGTGTTCGCCCCCCTCGGCGAGCGGCCCGCCGCCCTCCTCCTCCAGCTTCGCCAGGTACCCGGGAACCTCCCCGGCCAGGGCCTCCCGCGCGGCCTGCGCCGTCTTGGGCCCCACCCCCTTGAGGGCCTCCAGCGAGCCGTTCGCGGCGCGCTCGCGCACCTCGTCCGCGCCCAGCCCGGCCAGCACCCGGGCCGCGGTCCGGAACGCGCGCACCCGGTAGGTGGGTTCCTGCGACCGCTCCAGCAGGTAGGCGATCCGCTCCAGCGCGACGACGGGATCCATCCGCGCCTCCCTCCGTACGACGACATTCCCGGCCGCGGGCCCGCCCGCCGGCCGGGCGCCGGTCCGTGCCCGGTTTGCCCCGCGGGCGCTTGGGTACTGCGACGCCCCGGGTACCGGGACGCCCCGAGTACCCATCCGCCCAGCACCGTCAGCAGGAGGCGTGCCCATGCCCGAGACCGCACCCCGCGTCGCCGTCGTCACCGGCTCCGACTCCGGCATCGGCCGGGCAGTGGCGGTCAGGCTGGCCGAGGAGGGCATGGACGTCGGCATCACCTGGCACACCGACCATCAGGGCGCCGAACGCACCGCCGAGGAGGTGCGCGCCAAGGGCCGCCGCGCCGAGGTCGTCCAGGTCGACCTCACCCGGCTGCCGGAGGCCGCCGACACGGTGGACCGGCTGTGCGACCGGCTCGGCCGGATCGACGTCCTGGTCAACAACTCCGGCACCGGCACCTCCACCCTGTTCCTCGAACTCGGTCTGGACGACCTGCGGCACGTCCTGGACGTGAACCTGGCGGGCCCGTTCCTGTGCTCGCAGCGCGCCGCCCGGCGCATGATCGAGCAGGGGAACGGCGGCCGGATCGTCAACATCACCTCCGTCCACGAGCACCAGCCCAAGGTCGGCGCGGCGCCCTACTGCGCGTCCAAGGGCGGGCTGGGGCTGCTCACGCAGGTGATGGCGCTCGAACTCGCCGAGCACGGCATCACCGTGAACTCGGTGGCGCCCGGCGAGATCTCCACCCCGATGACCGGCCAGGAGGACACCGACCCGGGCACCCAGCGCCGCCCCGGCGTGCCGCTGGGCCGCCCGGGCGACGCCCGGGAGGTCGCCGCCGTGGTCGCCTTCCTGGCCGGTCCCGAGTCGTCCTACGTCACCGGAGCCTCCTGGGTGATCGACGGAGGCATGACGCGGATGGGACCGATGGCCGGGGCGTACCTGGACGCCGACGACTGGCGGCGTCCCTGAGGCGAACTACGCTCAAAGCCATGACGGAAATCTCGAGCCCCCGCGTCGGCCGCTCCCGGATCACCGTGCTCGCGGTCCAGCCGGCCACGCAGCCCTTCCGGATCGTGGAGATCGACGGCGACTTCGTCGGTGAGGCGAGGTCCGTCACCGACGTGCTGGAGATCGCCGCCGCCTACGGCATCGTGGTCCACGACCTGGACGACCCGGACGTGGTCCGCTGGGTCGGCGGCGACAAGTTCACCTGGGGCCGCAGGCAGGCGGGCTGAGACCGGCGGGCACACGGACGACCGGCCGGGAGCACGAAACCGGCCGGGTGCACGAAACCGGCCGGCACCCGAGGTGCCGGCCGGTCGGGGGAGCGGAGGGGAAGCGGGTCAGGCGGCGGGCCGCCGGGTCCGGCGGGCGTGCACCGCCCGGCCCAGCCTGCGGCCGAGCAGCAGGTGGCCGAGCAGCGCCCCGGCCGTGTTCATGATCACATCGTCGATGTCGAAGGCCCGGCCGGTGATCAGGGAGCCCTGCACCAGCTCCACGCAGAGCATCACCACCGCGGTCAGCGCGAGGACCCTCAGCATGCCGCGGGCGGCCGGGGCCACGATCGGCACCAGCACACCGAACGGCACGCCCAGCAGGACGTTCCCGCCGACCTGCTTGAGCGCCTGAAGGGGCTCGTAGGTCTCGAAGTACCGCCGCAGCGAGTCACCGGGACGCAGGTTGCTGTGCGTCAGGTCCGCCGAGGCGGGCGAGGGCTCCAGCGTGAGGCGGGCCAGCAGGACCGCGAAGCCCACCAGGAGGGCGAAACCGGCCAGCATGGCCAGCGCCCTCAGCGGCCATGGAAGCGGCCGCGGTCCGGTCGGCGCCGTGATGCCGGCGGTACGGGTAGCGCGTTCAGTCGCCATAGGTGACGGTCACCTTCTCGAAGCCCAGGGAGTGCAGCAGGCCCTCCAGCATTCCGGTCGTGTTCTCCTCGGCCCGTTTCGTCAGACCGCTCTCGTCCGCGGCCTCCCCGATGTGCCGGACGGCGAGCTTCTGCACGGCCTGCTCGCTGTTCGGGTTGTCGGAGAAGAGGTCGCCGAGACGGTCCAGCACGCCGCGCTGCTTGGAGACGGCGTACGACCGGTCGGGGTCGAGGGCGGGTTTGCCGAGCTGGGCGTGCGGCAGGCGGAGCGTCGCGACGGTACGGTCCTCGTTCACCGTGACGTCCTTCTCGCCCACCCGGCCGAGGTCGACGTAGGCGTCGACGGTGCCCGCGCCCACGTACAGCGTGCGGCTGCCGCGGATGGCGTCCGGCAGGAACTTCGTGTCCTTCTCCAGGTCCACCACGACCTGGAAGTTGCCGGTGGCCGCGTCGTAGCGGCTGATGTCCTGCACCGACTCCAGCAGTGCGGGTCCGGACCGGTCGTGCGTGTCGGTGCCGAACCAGTCACCGGGACCGGGTATCCCGCTGAGCTTGATCCCCGCGGCCAGCGCCACCAGGACCAGCAGCAGGGCGGCGGCCCATGCCCCCGTCCGCGACCGGCGCCCGGCGCCTGTGGGCTTCGTCGTCATCTCGGCTCCCCCTTTCAGCTGACCTCTTCCCTCCATCCGTCGGCTCAGACCCGGCAGTTGGGGCGCACGGACGCGGGCCGCGGACAGCCGTGACAGGGGTGGCCGCAGGAGGCCGCCGGAGGGGGTGGGACCTCGCGCGCGGGAACGGCCGCGACGCGGGGAGGAGTTCGCCGCGGGGAGGAGTTCGCCGGCCGACGTCAGCCGTCAGGTCGCTCCGGTCGCCGCCCTGGGACCCGGGGCGTCCAGCGCCGCGTCGAGGGTGGGCGCCGGGGGCAGCAGTTCGGCCAGCCCCGTGATGCGCAGTATCCTCAGCACCAGCCGGTCGGAGCACACCAGCCGCAGCTCGCCGCCACGGTCGAGGACCCGCCGACGGGCCCGGTACAACAGCCTGAGGCCGGCGCAGTCGAAGAACTCCACCGGCGTCAGATCGACGACGACGTCGGGTTCGGGGCGACCCGTCACGGCGTCCATGTGGGGGTGGATCTCCTGCGCGGAGAGGATGTCGATCTCGCCGCGTAACTCCAGGACGGTCCGGCCCCGGTGTTCACGGACACGCAGATGCCGGGTCAGGGGCGCGGGTTCCTGCCGCACGACGTTCGCCTCCATCCGGCCGCAGCCTGCCTCGGGGCCGCCCAAGTCCCTTGCCTGGAAGGGTAGTTACCCCGATGAGGTGAATTCCAGCATGTTCAATTGACATATGTCTGGTCTTTGGCTGTGAGGCTTGTGTGAGAGCCGTCGCACTCGGGCGGCTCCGGTGCCGCCGGTCCTCCCGGTTCTCCCGGTCCGCCCGGCGCCCGGGTGGTCAGTCGACCGTCAGGACCAGTTTGCCCGTGGTGCGCCCCGTCTCGCCCACCGCGTGCGCCCGGGCCGCCTCGGCCAGCGGGAAGGTCTCCGCGATCGCCGCCCGCAGCCTCCCGGTGGCCGCCAGGTCCGCCACCGCCCGCATCCCGGCCTGGTCGGCCTCGACCAGCATCACGGCCGTCCGCACGCCGAGCCGCTCCGCCTCGGCCTCGACCTCCGGCGTCAGGCGCAGCAACGAGACCAGCGTGCCGCCCGGGCGCAGCACCCGCAGCGAGCGCAGGGCGTGCTCCCCGCCCATGGTCTCCAGCACGACGTCCATCCCGGAGACGGCCTCGGTGAAGTCGGTCTCCCGGTAGTCGATCTGCTCGTCCGCGCCCAGTGCCCGCAGGAACCCGTGCTTCTCCGCGCTCGCCGTGCCCACCACGTGGGCGCCGCGGGACTTGGCGATCTGCACCGCCACGTGTCCCACGCCCCCGGCCGCGGCGTGCAGCAGGACCCGCTGTCCCGGCCCCAGCATCGCCGTGTCCACCAGCGCCTGCCAGGCGGTCAGCGAGACCAGTGGCAGCGCGCCCCCCTGCAGCACGTCCACGCCCTCGGGCCGGGCCACGAAGGCGCGGGCCGGGCCCACGGCGTACTCGGCGTGCGAGCCGTGACCGAAGGGGTACGGCAACATCCCGAACACCTCGTCACCCGATCGGTGGATAGTGACACCGTATCCGGTCTCCACCACCGTGCCGCAGACGTCCCAGCCGAGCACGAACGGAGGGTCGCCGAGGAAGGCGCCGGAGGCCCGGTGCTTCCAGTCCGTCGGGTTGAGTCCGGCCGCCCGGACCCGCACCAGCACCTCGCCCGGACGGGGCGAGGGGCGGGGCATCTCCACCTCCCGCAGCACGTCAGGGCCACCGAGGGAGTCCTGCCGGATCGCGCGCATGGTCTTCGAGCCGCTCATGCCGACCAGCCTGCCACCCTCACGCCGGGGGCGCACGGCGTGCCCCGGGAGCGGGCGCCGGCGGAGGGCGGCGCCCGTGGACCATCCCGATGGAATATTCCCGGCCGAATCGCCGGAGGTTGATCCGGCGGTCGGAATTCCGGCTAAGCTCCCCCGCAGCGCTGCGAGTTGGAACCCCTACGCACCGCGATCGCCTCACCTTCCGTACGTGCGTGCCCATGTGCCCGCCGTGCCGGAGGGGTGGCCGGCGGCCCGGTCCGTCGGCTTGTCCCCGGGGCGCGTCACGCGCCTCGTCGCGTTGCCCGTCCACCCGTCCGCCAGTCCCCCTTCCGACTCCCCACCCGTCCGCCTGTCGCTCCGACGTGTCGCCCCGAAGGATGCAGATGGATTTCGCCACACCACCGGAGAGGCCCTCGGCCACCCGGTACAGCTGGTGGCTCATGCCGCTGGCGCTGGGCTCCGGTACGGTCGCCTCCGCCTTCCTCGGCCCGGAACCCGCCCTGACCACCCCCGTGGGAGCCGCGGCCACCGCCGCCGGCGCCGTGTGCGTGCGGCTCCTGCTCAAGTCGCAGGACCGGCTGCGGCGCTCCCGCGAGGAGTTCCACGCCGAGGCCCAGGAGACGGAGCGCCGCTGGCGGCAGCGCGTCGCGGGTCTGGAGAGCGAACTGGCCACCACGCGCGCCCAGGCGGACGCCCGTGTCGCCGCGGAACGCGAGACGCTCGACCGGCGTCTCGCGGAGCGGGACCAGGCGTGGATCGCCACCCGTGAGCGCGACCTGGCCGTCGTGGCCCGCTTCGCCGGGCAGCACCTGCCCGAGGCGCTCAGGCGCCTGCGCGAAGGCGAGGCGGTGGAGGACCTCCTCCCGCTGGTCACCGACGAGCAGGACGTCACCCCCGAGGTCAGGGCGGAACTGCGCAAGGTGCTGCGCACCGCCCTGATCGGCGTGGAGGAGGAGCTCAACCGCTCCACCTCCGCCGAGCAGGCCGTCATCAGCCTAGGCAACCGCATCCACGTCCTCACCAGCAAGCTCCGCGTGCGCCTGCACGAGATGCAGGGCGAGCACGGCCGCCACCCGGTGGTCGCGCAGGGCCTGATGGAGCTCGACCAGCAGATCGGCCCCGCCGACTGTCTGGCCGCCTCCATCGGCGTGCTGGGCGGCTCGGCCCGCCCCGGCCGCCAGTGGCAGGAGCCCCAGCGCCTGCTCGGCGTGGTCCGCGGCGGCATCGGCCGGATCAAGGACTTCCACCGCGTCGAGGTCCGTCAGCTGCCCGAACTCGGCGTCGACGGCGGCCTGGTGGACCACCTGACGCTGATCTTCGCGCATCTCCTCGACAACGCCGCCCGCTACTCGCCGCCCAGCGAGCCGGTGATCGTCTCCGGCAAGGAGGTCCCCAACGGCGTCGGCATCGAGATCCAGGACGCCGGCAAGGGACTGAGCGAGGAGAAGAAGCGCGAGGCCGAGCGGTCCCTGGCGGGCGTCGCGGCCGGCTCCGGGCTCGGCGGTCTCTCCGAGGACGCCCACCTCGGCCTGCGGGTCGTCGGCGCGCTGGCCCGCCGCTACGGCATCCGGGTCACCTTCGCCGACTCGCCCTGGCTGGGCACCTCGGTCGTCGTCGTCGTGCCGCACAAGTACTTCAGCCCGCTCGCCGCCGCCCCGGTCGCCACCGCCCCCGAGCGGTCCCCGGGTCTGCCGGTGGTGCCGGCGCAGTCCGCGCCCGGGCACGACACGGACGACGCGGAGACCACCGGGGACTCCACCCCCGGAGGGCTTCCCCGCCGCCGCAGCATCCGGCGGAGCGCGCCCGCCGCGCAGCGGGAGCCCGCGCGTGCCGAGGCGGCCGAGGCTCCCGCCCGGCGGTCCGCCGGCGTGCCCGACGTCCCGCCCGACGCCTCGTTCGCCGGCCTCGCCGCCTTCGCCACCGCCGGTCGCGACACCGGCGCACCGGCCCCCCGGGCGGCAGCCGACGACCTCGAGTCCACCGAGCCCCGTACGGAAGAAAGCGACTGGTCCGCATGACGACGCAGCAGGGAACCGATGTCAGCTGGGCGCTCCGCGACCTCGCGGAGAGCATCCCGGAGATCCGTTTCACCCTGGTCGCCTCCAGCGACGGCAAGGCCATCACCTCCTACGGCGCCGAGGACCCGGACGACGTCGACCGCTTCGCCGCCGTGGTCGCCGGACTGCAGGCGCTCGCCCAGCCGGTCGCCGAGCAGTTCCCGGCGGCGGCCGGGCAGCTCCGGCTGGCCATGATCGAGGTCGACGGCGGCCACCTGTTCGTGGTCCGGGCCGGCCAGGAGACCTACCTCGGCGTCCTCGCCAAGGAAGGCCTCGACCAGGGTCTGCTCGGCCACCAGATGCGCGACCTGGCCCGGAGGATGGGGGAGCTCCTCGGCACCACTCCGCGGCTGGAGGAGCACTCTGGATGAGTGCTCCCCGTCGCCCCACCGATCCGGCCGGGCTCGAGCGCTACTACGTCCTCACCGGAGGCCGCAGCAAGCCGGCCGGTCCGGCGGCGACCCTGGACGTGGCGACCCTGGTGGTCTCCCGCACGGGACCTCAGCCCTCGCCGCATCCCGGCCTGCAGCACGAGCACGAGGAGATCCTCCGCCGCTGCCGCGAGCCGCTGTCGGTGGCGGAGCTCGGCGCCCATCTGGGGCTGCCCTTCAACATCATCGCGGTACTCCTGGCCGATCTGCTCGATGCAGGACGCGTGGAAACCCGTGACCCCGTCCCGGCGAACTCCGCCGGACTCGGGCCCGACCTCGCGCTCCTTGAGGAGGTACTCAGTGGACTTCAAAGGCTTTGACCCCACCGGCCGGAGCACGGCGGCCGACGGCACCCGCTCGGTGAAGGTCATGATCGCCGGAGGCTTCGGCACCGGGAAGACCACGATGGTCCGGTCGGTCAGCGACATCCGCCCGCTCACCACGGAGGAGACGCTCACCCAGGCCAGCGTCGGCGTGGACCACCTGGTCGGCGTGACGGACAAACAGCAGACGACCGTCAGCCTGGACTTCGGCAAGATCGGGATCAACGACGAACTGGTGCTCTACCTGTTCGGCACCCCCGGACAGGAGCGCTTCTGGTTCCTGTGGAACGGCCTCTTCAAGGGCGCGCTGGGCGCGGTGGTCCTGGTCGACACCCGCCGGCTGGCGTCCAGCTTCCGGGCGATAGAGGAGATGGAGCGCCAGGACGTCCCCTTCGTGATAGCGCTCAACGTCTTCCCCGACAGCCGCGACCACCCGGTCGAGGAGATCCGTGACGCCCTCGACATCCCGGACGACATCCCGGTCGTGGCGTTCGACGCCCGGGACCGGTCCGCCAGCCGGGACGTGCTCGTCGCCCTCATACGCCATCTGCAGGAACGCGCTCTCGCCCTGGAGCCCCGATGACCGACCGGACCTCCCCAGGCCTCACCGCCGAGCCCGGCTGCCCCGTGGACCACGGGGCGGCCACCCGGCTGTACGGGCCCGAGACGACGCACGACATGGAGGGCGTCTACTCGCGGCTGCGCCGCGAGCACGGCGCGGTGGCGCCGGTCCTGATCGAGGGCGACGTCGCCGCCTGGCTGGTGCTGGGCTACCGGGAGAACCGGCGGGTGCTCGACAACCCGCTCCAGTTCAGCCGGGACGCCCGCATCTGGCGGGACTGGAAGGAGGGCCGCGTCGCCGACGACCTGCCGGTCATGCAGATGGTCGGCTGGCGCCCCGACTGCGTCTCCCAGGACGGCGAGCCGCACCGCCGGCTGCGCGGCGCCGTGACCGACAGCCTGCAGGCGGTCGCGGGCCGAGGCATCCGGCGGCACGTGGCGCACTTCGCGGACAAGCAGATCGACGCCTTCGCCGACGCGGGCCGCGCCGATCTGGTGACCGACTTCGCGGAGTACCTGCCGATGCTGGTGCTCACCCGGCTGTTCGGCCTCGCGGCCAGCGAGGGACGCAGCCTCGCCGAGTCCAGCAACCACGTCATCAAGGGCGGCGCGGACGCACTCGTCCACAACACCCGGATCATGGCCATCCTCGGCGAACTCGCCGAACGCAAGCGCCGTGAGCCGGGGGCCGACTTCACCAGCGGGCTGCTCGCGCACCCGGCCCGGCTCGACGACGAGGAGATCCTCCACCACCTCCGGCTGGTGCTGATCACCGCGCACACCACCACCAGCAACCTGCTGGCCCGGGTGCTGCAGGCGATACTGACCGACGACGCCCGTCTCGCCTCCCTGGTCGGCGGGGAGCTCGCACTGTCCTCCGTGGTCGAGGAGGTCATGTGGAACACGCCTCCGCTGGCCGTGCTGCCGGGCCGGTTCGCCACGGCGGACCTCCAGCTCGGCGACGCTGCGGTCAAGGAGGGCGACATGCTCCTGCTGGGGCTGGCGGCCGGCAACCTCGACCCGGAGATCCGCCAGGCCGCGGGAGTCTCGGTCCAGGGCAACCACTCGCACCTGGCGTTCAGTTCCGGCCCGCACGAGTGCCCCGGGCAGGGCATCGGGCACGCCATCATCGAGATCGCCGTCGACGTCCTGCTGCACCGGCTGCCCGGTCTACGGCTGGCCGCCCCGCCGGACTCGCTGACGTCCACCGCCTCCACCTGGGTCGCCCAGCTGGACAGCCTCCCGGTGGAGTTCCCCGTCAGGTGAGGCGCCCGGCGGGGCCGGCCGGGCCCCGTACGACACGCGCACGGCCCGGTGGTCGCACCCCTCACGGGAGGGATGCGGCCGCCGGGCCGTGCGCGTCTCCTGCGGGCGCCGGGCGTCAGCTCACCTGGAGCAGGTCGTCCACGGAACCCCTCCCGGCCCGCTCGGCTGCGGCCGCGACCGTGTCCTTGTCGGCCGCGTAGCGTCCGGTCACCAGGGCCCACTCGTAGTTGCCGTTGATCCAGTGCTGGATCGCCTCCACGCCCATGTGCGTGCGGGCGCGCTCGCCCTCGGACAGCCCCAGCTCGTCGCACATCGCGGGCACCCGCCCCTCGAGCTCCAGGTACTCCACCAGGCACCCGGCGGTCATCCGGTACGCCTCGGCCGCGGCCTCCTCCCAGGAGCAGCCCATCTCACGGCGGAGCACGGCGATCAGGTTGTGCCCGTCGCCCCGGCGCCTCTCCCGCTCGAAGGAGTGGATGTCGTTCATGAACCCGATGACGTCCGAGGCGAGGTCCCGCATCCGCTCCATGACCGGGTGCGCCTGCACCTGGGCCGGTACCTCGAAGCCGCGGCTGCGCTCACCGGCGTCGATGCTGTGGTGGATGCCCACCGTGCGGCGGCGGAACTCCGCGTACTCCTTGACGGTCAGCGTGCCCTCCCGCCCGGCGGCGGCGAGGTCGACCTCCTCGCAGTGGGCGGTCAGGAACCGGCCCCAGGAGGCGGCGAACCGGGTTCGCCAGGTGAGGGACATGCCGTGCGCCAGGTGCTCCCAGACCTCGGCCCATGCCTCGGTGATCGGGCAGACCACCCGCGGGGGAGTGCCTGCCGGGCGCAGCGGGGTGACGATCAGTTCACGGGCCACCTCGGTGATCCGGCCGGCCCGGTCCGGCTGGTTGGCGTCGAACTGGTCGTCGAAGAGGAACGCCAGGGAGAACCAGTTCATCAGGACGGTCATGTCCTCGGCGGAGGCGTAGGGGTAGGTGCGCGCGGCCGCCTGCGCGAGGTCCCACGAGCAGTACTCCTCGAAGCCGGCGTCGCTGCGGACCAGCCCCCGGTCACGGACCCAGCGCAGATGCCGTTCGCGCGCGTACTCCAGATGCGGGCTGACGGGGGTGGAGAAAGGCAGGTCGAACGTGACGTCCTGAGGCATGGGGGTCCTTTCGGGACGGATTAGGGCTCAATTGCGCTATAAATGCGCCAAGTTGAGGCACGGAGCCGTTCCGAAGCTGCCCCCCTGGTCGTGCGGGCATACCCTCTAAACATGTGACCTGTATTACTTTTCGAGGTCATGTGCCTGGTGCACTTTCCCCACCCGTCACACGAAGAACCGGGGCCCCCGTCGTCCCGGAGGCCCCGGTTCGTGGCACGGTGGCCGGGATCAGTCCCTGCCGTTGCCCTTCGAGCCGTCCGGCCACACGCCGGTCCTGCGCTCCACGGCCTGGGCGCTGGTCCGGTCGATGACCGCCCGGACCAGGGCGAAGATGGCTCCCTGGATCGCCGCCGCCAGCAGGATCTCGCCCCACTGACGGTCGCGGTCGAGGGCGTCCGGCGCGTTGTCCTCCTTCTTGATCGCCTTCCAGGTCTTCTGGAAGGCGGCGGTGGCCAGTCGGCCGCCGCCCCAGCTGACCGCGAAGCCGAGCGGCTTGTAGGCGGCGGGCAGCTTCTGCTTCTTCTGCGTGTAGGTGGCCAAGGGATCTCTCCTTCGTTCCTCGGTCGGGGGAAAGGTCGTGATCGCCATCCGTGGGCAGGCGGCCCGCGGACGGTCAGGCCGGGGTCGGCCGTCCCGAAGCGGGTACCTCCTCGCCCGGCGGCACCGGGCCGGGCGGAGTGCCGTCACCGAACTGCCGGCCGCCGAGCCGCTCCCGCCCGTGCGGGGTGAGCCAGCCGGCCAGGTCCGGCCCCACCGGCACCACCGCGGTGGGATTGATGCCGGTGTGCACCGTGTAGTAGTGACGCTTGATGTGGTCGAAGTCGACCGTGTCGCCGAAACCCGGGGTCTGGTACAGGTCCCGTGCGTATGCCCAGAGCACCGGGTTCTCCGCCAGCTTCCAGCGGTTGCACTTGAAGTGGCCGTGATAGACGGGGTCGAAACGGACCAGGGTGGTGAACAGCCGGATGTCCGCCTCGGTGATGGTGTCGCCCACCAGGTACCGCTGCCCCTCCAGTCGCTCGGCGAGCCGCTCGAGCCGGGCGAAGACCGCACGGCACGCTTCCTCGTACTCGTCCTGGGTGGTCGCGAAACCCGCGCGGTACACGCCGTTGTTGAGGTCCTGGTAGACGTCCTCCATCACCTCGTCGATCTCCGCCCGCAGGGCGCGCGGGTACAGGTCCGGTGCGCCCTCGCGGTGGTGGGCGGTCCACTCGGTGGCGAAGTCGAGGGTCATCCGGTGGAAGTCGTTGGTGACCAGCTTCCCGCTGGGGACGTCGACGAGCGCCGGGACGCTGACGCCGCCGGGGTAGTCGCGCTCGCGCCGGTCGTAGGCCTCGTGCAGGTACGCGATGCCCAGCACCGGGTCGCGGCCGTCCGGATCGAGGGTGAAGCGCCAGCTCCGGTCGTCCTGGACGGGGTCGGCGACGGCCATCGAGATGACGTCCTCCAGGCCCAGCAGGCGCCGGGAGACGGCCGCCCGGCTCGCCCACGGGCAGGCCCGGCTGATCACCAGCCGGTAGCGCCCCGGCTCCACCGGCCAGCCGTGCCTGCCGTCGGCCGTGACCCGGTCGGCGAAGTGACTCCGCGACCGCTTGAACTTCTTACGGCCGTACCCGGCGTTTCCCTCGCCGCTCATTGCCGTTCCGCCTTCCCGGTGCCGTCCGCGGACCGGTCGTCCGCTCCCCAGAACTGCGTTCCCCCTTTTCGGCGATAAGCACCGACGAAGAGGGGCGAGAAGGTCATCCGCGGAGGAAAGCGCGCGGGGCGGGCGGTGGGCGCCGGGCACGAGGCCGCGCGGAAAAAGGGGGTGAAGACGCTGGTGGGCCCCGCCGCGACGGGGGAGCGCGGCGGGGCCCACCAGCGTCTGCCCCACCGCGCGGGCTTCATGCGCACCGATCCGGCGGAGTTGCCGCCGCCCGCCCGCGCTCACCCGTCCGGTCGAGCCCCAGCAGGGCGGGATCCGGGCCGCGGTCGTCGCGAGCCGGCGCGGTCACTCCCGGCAGGCGACCGCGGGGCCCGCCACCATCCCGCCGGTGCGGAAGGTCTGGCCCCGGGGCATCCAGTAGCCCAGCTTCGACACCACGGTGGAGCACGCGTCGGCCGTGGTGGCCCGGACGACCACGGTGGCGGGACGGCCGGGCTGCAGGTCGGTCAGCGCGCAGTCGAGCGCGTGGGTGAGCCGCTTCCTCGACGGGTGGCGCCCGACCAGCGGGTTCACGCACCGGGCGTCGGCGGTGACGAGACGGATGCCGGAGTCCTCCTCGCCGATCACTCCGAACCGGCCGCTGCCGTCGCCCTCCTCGCTGTCCCGGTACACGGTGTAGGTCAGCGTCGTGGTGCGTTTGGGCCGCAGTTCGTCCCGGTCCACCTCGATGCGGTGCGTGGGCTCGCGCAGCGGCTGGGTGAGGGTGAGGGGGGCGGTCACCTCGCCCCGCACGTCCACACCGGCGGGCGTCGAGCGGACACGGACCTCGGCGGTGATCCGGTACGTCCCCGGCCCGGGGTAGTCGGCGGAGCCGGGCAGGGCGCCGCGGGCGACCACCTTGCCGTCCTTGCGGGCCGTCCAGGTGCCGGTGGTGCGGCAGGCGCGGACCGTGCCGTGCGCCGTCGTACACGTGGCGGGCGCCGACAGGGCGAGGGAAGGGCCGCCGGTGGAGGTACACAGGGAAACCGAGGCCTTCCTCCTGCCGCCCTCCTTCAGCACACCGGCCGGCGCGCAGAGGGTCTCGGCGGCGGCCTCCGCGCCGGGGCCCTGGGAGGGAGCCGCAGCGGTCGGGCGCCCGCGGCCGTCGTCGGGCGAGGGCGCGGAGGGCTGGGCCACCGCGGCCAGGGCGAGGGCCGCGGCGCCCGCGGTCAGGGCGACACGCGCCCGCCGGGTGAGCGGGATGCGCGACGGGGTCGGGGATGCCGGCACCGGTTCCTCCGGGGGGTCGGGAGCGTCGGGTCCGCCGACGAGCATGACCCCCGGCGGACACCGGGGCCCGTGCCCCGCCGCCGACACGCCGCCCCCTCACGCGGCGGCACCAACGGCCCGCCACCCGGGCGGATCAGCCGCCGGACTCCGCGGCGAACGCCGTCACGGAGAGCTCCGCCCCGTCGGAGACCGGGACCTCGCCGTTCTCCCACCGCACGCTCAGCGGCCGCCGCTCGTCCGGCGGCGTGATCAGCAAGGTCTCGGGCTTCTCGGCCGTCGACCCGGTCAGCCGCGGATCCGGGAACGACAGCGCCGCCCACACGCTCTCCCCGGCGATGAGGGTGATGGCGTCGGCCGGCGCCTTCCCGACCCGCTCGGGATCCGGGCCCAGCTGTTCGCCGTCGGCGTCCGCGAAGGCCGCGCCGGGGAACCCGCGCACGGTGCAGGTGCGTCCCGACTGGTTGGTGAGGGCCACCGAGAAGCTCCGCTGCCCCGCGCCCGCGTCACCCCGGCCCACGGAGGCCGACAGCCCGGAGGTGTGGCACCGCTCCACGGCTTCACCCGCCCCGGCCGGTTTCCCGTCCGCCCCCGCGGCGGACCCTTCGTCAGCCGCCCAGCAGCCCGTCAGCAGGACGGAAAGAGGCAGTGACGCGACCGCCGTCCACAAGATGCCGCGGTGTCGCGTGGCGCGCGAGAGGCCCATGGTCGTCCACTCCCAGGAAGGTCGGGGTGCCGGGATCTGCCCGCCATGGTCCTCCGGCCGCCCTGATTCGGAAAGACCCCCTCCGCACGCCTCACCCGGCGTCGAGCAGCGCCAGTTCCGCCCAGATCGTCTTGCCCTCCTGCGTGTGGCGGGTGCCCCACCGCTGGGTCAGCTGGGCCACCAGCAGCAGGCCGCGGCCGCCCTCGTCGAAGGTCCGGGCCCGGCGCAGGTGCGGGGCCGTGTGGCTGCTGTCCGACACCTCGCAGATCAAGGTCCCCGCGCCGTGGATCAGCCGCAGCCGGATGGGCCGGGAGCCGTAGCGGATGGCGTTGGTGACCAGCTCGCTGACCACCAGCTCGGCGGTGAAGGAGGCCTCCTCCAGACCCCAGTGCTCCAGCTGCTTCACCGACTGCTTGCGGATCGCCGCCACCAGCGCCGGGTCGGCGGGGATGTCCCAGGTCGCCACCTTCGAGGAGGGCAGTCCCCGGGTGCGGGCCAGCAACAGCGCCACGTCGTCGGCCACGTCGCTCCTGGGCAGCAGCGTCGCCAGGATGTGCTCGCAGCTCGCCTCGAGCGACTCGGCCGGCTCCGCCAGCGCCTCCTGCAGCTGGATGCGGCCCGCGTCCACGTCCAGACCGCGGTTCTTCACCAGGCCGTCGGTGTAGAAGGCGAGGACCGTCCCCTCGGGAAGGTCCAGGTCGGCCACCTCGAACGGCAGACCGCCCACGCCCAGCGGTGGGCCGGCCGGCATTTCGACCGGCTCCGGCAGACCGCCCGGGCGGACCATGAGCGGCGGCTGATGCCCTGCGCGGGCCATGGAGCAGCGCCGGGACACCGGGTCGTACACCGCGTACAGACAGGTCGCGCCGACCTCGCCCGGACTTCCCTCGCCGCCCGCCTCCTCGGAGAGCCGGACCACCAGGTCGTCGAGGTGGGTGAGGAGTTCCTCGGGCGCGAGGTCGATGTCGGCCAGGGTGCGCACCGCGGTCCGCAGCCGCCCCATGGTGGCGGAGGCCTGGACGCCGTGGCCCACCACGTCGCCCACCACCATCGCCACCCGCATGCCGGAGAGCGGGATGATGTCGAACCAGTCGCCGCCCACCCCGCCGGCGCGGGCAGCCGGCAGATAGCGCGAGGCGGCCTCCAGCGCGGCGGTGACGGGCAGCGAGCGCGGAAGAAGGCTCCGCTGGAGCGCCAGCGCCACCTCCCGCTCACGCGAGTAACGCCGGGCGTTGTCGATGCACACCGCGGCCGTCGCCGCGACCTCCTCCGCCAGCAGCACGTCGTCGCGGGAGAACGGCTCCTGCTGCCGGTGCCGGGCCAGCAGGGCCACACCGAGGATCATCCCGCGGGCCCGCAACGGCACCGCCATCGCCGAGTGCACGCCGATGTCCAGCACTCGGCGCCCAAGCCCCTCCCGGTAGGAGAAGCGGCGCGCCAGCACTTCCGTCGTATCGGTGAAGACCAGGGTTCGCGCCTGGCTGAGCGACTCCGCCTGGAGGCTGGACGCCGGATAGGAGTCCAGCTCGCCGATGTCGGGGAGGGCCGAGGAGCGGCCCAGCACCGAGCGGTCGGCGACCCGGCGCAGCTTCACCGACACCGACGGCGGAGGCGGTTCCGACGGCGGGTCACCGCCGTGCTCCGGGTCCAGCAGGTCCACGGAGACGAAGTCGGCCAGCGCCGGCACCAGTACGTCCGCGAACTCCTGCGCGGTCCGGCGGACGTCCAGCGTGGTCCCGACCCGCGTGCTCGCCTCGTTCACCAGCTGGAGGCGCTCGCGGGCGCGCAGCTGCTCGGTGAAGTCGTGGGCGGCCACCGAGACGCCGCAGACCGTGCCCATGCCGTCGCGGACCGGGGCCATGCTGGTCAGCCAGGCGCGGATCGTCCCGCCGCCGCCCAGCTGGGGCAGGTAGGTGCGCACCGAGAAGTGCTCGCCGGTCTCCAGGACCTGGCGCATGGCCTGTTCGACCTCCGCCAGTTCCGGGCGCTCGCCGATGTCGGTCACCCGCAGTCCGCGCAGCCGGTCGGCCGGGGCTCCCAGCACCCGCGCCATGTCGCCGTTCAACGCGCGCAGCCGCAGACCGGAGTCGAAGACTGCCATCGCGCAGGGGGACTGCACCAGCTCCACCGTCGCCAGCGGGTCGTCGGGGCGCAGCGGGTCGGAGGTCTCGCCGACCGGCGCCACCAGGAGCCAGCTGCCCGGGGCGTCGCCCTGCGGAGGTCTGTGGTGGGCGATCAGGCCGACCAGCACGGTCCGCCCGTCCCGGTGGCGCAGCGGGACCGTCGCGGTGAGCCGGTCCGCGACGGGCTCCGGATCGGCCGGCAGGCCGCCGTGGTCACCGTCACCGGCGATCAGGGTGGAGGCATGGAGGCCCACGATCTCGTCCGGGGTGTGGCCCAGGAGCCTTACCGCGCCCTCGCTCCACTCGAGCACGACACCGTCGTCCCCGACCACGGCGCGGGCCGTCGCGGCATCGTCGAGCGGGTTGACCGGGCTCATGGTCGGCACTCCATCGCGGACACTTTCCGTGACCGTCGCGTCACGTCGGTCCCAGCGTAGTACCTCGGACGGGGGCGCGTGCCGCGGCCATGGGCCGAGCGGGCAGAGGCCCCCGCGCACCCGTGCGGGAGGAACGCCTCACCCACCCTTTCGGGTACCGGGCCGAATGGGTGTTCAGTAGGCTGTGACCTGCGGGAATTTACCCCCGGGCGGGTGAGCGGTACCTTGGCGCCATGCCAGCTCTCAATGTCGAGTTCAGCGACCGTGAGCTCGAGGACCTGCGGCAGATCGCCAAGGAGCGCGGTACCTCCATGAAGGCTCTGGTCCGGGAGGCCGCGGCCGCGGACATAGCGCGGCACCGGGCCCTCCAGGAGGGCGCCGAGGCCTTCCGCCGCTTCTTCACCACGCACGCGGACGAGTTCGCCGCCGCCTTCCCGGACGACGAGCCGCCGGTCCGGGGCGCGGGGCGGGCCGCCTGACGCATGACCTCCGTCCTGCACGTCGACGTCCCCTGGCTCCTGCAGCGCCACGAGGAGGTGCTGCCGGACCAGCCGACGGTCAGCGACTTCTCGGCCCTGGTGGCCGCGGTCGCCCGGCACCGGGTGGACCCGCCGCGCCTGGGCGTGGACTCCGACCCCGCCTGGCGCGCCGCCGCCCTGCTGCACACCATCGCCGTGCTCAGGCCGCTGCCGTCCTCCAACGCCCGCTTCGCCTGCGCCACGGCGGTGGCGTACATGTACGCCAGCGGGGCGGGGATCGACCCGCCCTACGGCGCGCTCGTCGACCTCGCCCGCGAACTGATCGCGGGCAAGGCCGACGTCTACGCGGCCGCCGACCGTCTCCGGGAGTGGCAACTGTGACGTGTGGCCGGCGCGGGCCACGTCAGCGCCGCCTTCGGTGGCTGGTGTCGCACCACGGGTAGCGCGCGCTGAGCCGGCAGGTGCACAGGGCCACCCGGAAGCGGTCCGAGGACGCCACGGTGCCGTCCTCCAGCTCCACCTCCACCGGTCCGTCGACCAGCATCGGGCCACGGCGCGGCACCACGATGCGCCGTGCATCCGCAGGACGCTGCGAGGCGCCCGGGGCGGGCGTGCGCTCAGACGGGTCGTTCGGCACGGACCACCACCAGCTCCTCCCGCTCCGCGCGGGCCTGTTCCGAAGAGATCATCCCCCGGTGCCTCAACCAGTTCACCCGGTCCCTGAGCACCGGGCCGAACGCCACCTGGCGCCGCAGGGTCACCGCCGCCTTCAGCCCGGCCGCCCGCAGCTGCTCCACGGAGATGGCGGGACCGCTCAGCGCCGAGTGCACCATCAGCAGCACCCCGCCCGGGCGCAGCAGCTCCGGCGCCTCCCGGCAGATCCGGTCCACGACCAGCCGTCCGTCGTCCCCGGCGTCCCAGGCGCGGGCCTCCCGGGGGCGGCCGCGCGTACCGCCCGGAGGGGTGGGCACGTACGGCGGATTGCTGGTGATCAGGTCGAAGGCCTCGCCCCGGACCGGAGCGAACAGGTCGCCGCGCACGGCGCGCACCCGCACCCCGTGCAGCAGGGCGTTGAGCCGGACGCCGGCCACCGCGCGGCGGGAGACGTCCACGGCCGTGACCTGGCCGCCGCGGCGGGCGGCGGCCAGGGCCAGGGCTCCCGAGCCGGTGCCCACGTCCAGCACGCGGCCGCCGGCGGGGAAGGGCTCGTCCTCCAGTGCCTCGGAGAGGAGGAGCGTGTCGTCCTGGGGGGCGTACACACCAGGGATAACCAAAGGTCGTTTCACACGGGCCGAATACCCACGCCGGGCCGCACCATGGCCGGTGAGCCCCGCGCCGTCACCCGTCCAGGTCCGTCCCGTCGCGCGCTCCGGGGGCCCGGCCACCGCCCCGCTCACGCGGACACCGCCACGGGCTCCGGCAGCTCGGAGCGCAGTGCCGGACGGTCCGCGCGCCAGCAGGCCATGACGTGGTCACCCAGACGGTCCTCCAGGAAGACCGTCGCGTCCATGCCGAACACCACGTCGTCCTCCAGGTACGGCTCCTCCTCCAGCAGACCGCCGATCACCTCGTGCCGGACCACCTGCTCGTGCACCGCGTCCGCCTCGACGTGCTCGTCGTAGAAGAACTCGGCGGCGGCTCCCGCGCCGGTACGGCGCATGGCCTCGGCCAGGCGTCGGGAGCCGGGGGAGGAGGTGATCTCCACGGTGGCGAAGTGGCCCACCAGCGCGCCGCGCAGCGCGCGGTGCAGGCCCAGCAGCGACATCAGGTTGACCACGGCCAGCGCCGGGGCGGGCGAGTGCTCCAGGTAGACGCCGTAGGCGGTCTCCAGGCCCAGGTCCGCCATCAGGTCGGCGAACAGCTTGGCGTGCACCCGGTCGGCGCGGCCGCCGCCGAACTCGTCGAACTCCACCGACACCATGGCGGCCTTGGCGCGCCCCCACAGCCGGGGCAGCACCCAGGCGTGCGGGTCCGCCTCCTTGAGGTGGTAGACCGACCGCATCGCGGCGTACTCCCGCAGATGGCGCAGCTCCCCCTCGTCGCGCAGGAACCAACTGACGCCCGTGCCCTCGACCGGCTCCGTCTCGAGCTCCTTGACGGCGGAGCGCACGTCGCGGTGCACCTCGACGTCCCGGCGCAGCGCCGCGAGGAACCGGTTCTCCATCGCCCGGCGCACGGTGAGCAGCGCCGGGTCCCACTCCAGGACGGGGTCGACGCCGGCGAAGCCGCGGTAGTGCAGTTCGTAGCAGCAGTACAGGGCGAGCTGGAGGTCGTCGCCGTAGGGGTCGGCCTCGTCGGCGAGCTCCGCGCCGGGGGGCGGGCCCTCGCCGCGCAGCAGGGCGAGGACGCCCGCGGACAGCGGGCCGCGGGAGGAGGGAAGCTCGGGGGCGTGCCGGTCGTGAAGGGCGTCGCGGTCGTGACTCATGCGGCCCGGGTACCCGCCGCGACGCCGGGTACCCGGGCGGACCGCCAGGTCAGCCGTCCCGCCGGGCCTGCTCCTGGGCCCGCGGGTTCGGCGAGGTGGCGTCGCCGGCCTCGCCGGAGCGGCCCGCCCCCTCCGGGTCCCGGCCGTCGGCGCGGGCCGCGGCCTCCTCCGCCTCGCGGAAGGCCTCGGCCAGCGCGGTGCGCGGCGGGTCGTCCTGACGGTCGCGATCGCTGTGGTGGTGGTTCACCGTTCGTCTCCTCGGTCTCGCCGGTTCGGGATGCCCCACGCAGGCCGCCCGAGGGCGGCCCGGTGCCGGGGCCACCTGCGGGTACCCGGCACCGCCGCGAACAGACCCCGCCTCCGCCGGGGCCCCTGTCCGCCGGGGCCCCTGTCCGCGGAGGTTCCCGGCGGCCCGGGGACCCGGTGGCGTGGAGACCCCGGCACTCCGGATGCCCGGCACTCCGGCAGCCCGGGCACCCGGATGCCTCGGCACCGCGAAAGACCCGGCACCGCGGAGGCTTCGGCACTGATGAGGCCTCGGCACCGCGGAGGCTCCGGTACTGGTGAGGCACCGGCACCGCGGAAGCCTCGGCGGGCACCGGGGCCCCGGCCCACGTCCGCTAGGTCATCTGGCGGCGCACCAGCTCGTGCAGCCGGCCGCCCCGGTCGGCCAGCAGCTCGGCCGGGGTGCCGATCTGCGCCACCCGCCCCTCGTCCATCACGATCACCCGGTCGGCGTCCATCACCGTCGAGAGCCGGTGGGCGATCACCACCCGGGTCGCCCGGAGCGCCCGGGTGCTCTCGATGACCTGCCGCTGCGTCTCGTTGTCGAGCGCGCTGGTCGCCTCGTCCAGGAAGAGGATCCGCGGACGCCGGATCAGCGCCTGGGCGATCATCAGCCGCTGGCGCTGACCACCGGAGAGCGAGCCGCTGCCGGCCACCAGAGTGTGCAGCCCCATCGGCATCCGCCGGACGTCGTCCCCCAGCCCGGCCAGTTCCGCCGCCGCCATGACCTCCTCCGGCGTGTACGGCTCGTGCCCGCGGATGATCTCCAGCACCGACCCGGTGAACGGCTGCGCGTGCTGCAGCACCACCCCGCACTGCCGGCGCACCGCCGCCCGGTCCAGCGCGGCCAGGTCCTGTCCGTCGTACAGGACACTGCCGGAGGCGGGGCGCTCGAAGCCGATCAGCAGCCGCAGCAGCGTCGACTTGCCGCAGCCGCTGGGCCCGACGATCGCCAGGAACTCGCCGGGACGGACCTCGAAGGAGACGTCGTCGAGCACCGGCGGCCCGTCGTCGGAGTAGCGGAACGACAGCCGGCGCGCCTCGATCGCCCCGGTGAGCCGCCCCGGCGGCGTGTTCGCCCGCCGCACCTCCGGCACCGCGTCCAGCACCGGCCGGAGCTCCTCGAACAGCGGCAGCGCGGCCACCACCGACACCGCCGCCCCGGTCAGCTGGGTGACCGAGCCGAGCAGCATGGTCACCGCCGTGTTGAAGGCGAGGAAGTCGGCGGCCGGCATCGAGCCCCGCGCGGGGCCCGCCAGCAGCATGAACATCAGCAGCGAGCAGAGCGGGAGCGCCACCGCGCCGAGGACCGCATTGAGGTTCTTGATCCCGCCCAGCCGCCGGTGCATCTCCCGGCTGCGGGCGAACTCGCCCGCCCACGCGGCGTACGCGTAGTTCTCGGCCGCCGCGACCCGCAGCTTCGGCAGGCCGCGCAAGGTCTGGAACGCCTGGTTGTTGAGTTCGTGGGTGAGCCGGACCAGCCGGCGCTGCCAGCGCACCTGCCACAGCCCCAGCGCCAGGAACACGGCGCCGAGCACCAGCAGCAGGGCCGCGGCGGCCGTCGCCATCGCCGGGTCGTACCAGAACAGCAGAGCCAGGTTGACGGTGCCGACCGTCAGCGACTGGACGGCCACCGGCCCCACACCGGCCAGCAGTTGCCGGATCCGGCTGATGCCCATCGCCGCCCCGGCCAGCTCCCCGGTGGAGCGGTCGGTGAAGAACCGCGCCGGCAGCCGCAGCAGCCGGTCCCACACAGCGGGCTGCAGCACGGCCTCGATCCGCCCCTCCAGCCGCAGCATCGTCAGGTTCTGCAACAGCAGGAACACCGCCGACACCAGGGCGGCCACCAGCACGGCGGTGCAGGCCAGGGCGATCAGATCGGTCCGCGCCTGCGGCACGTACGCTCCGAGCACCTTGCCGGTGACCACCGGCACGCACACGCCGACCACCACCGTCACCAGCCCGCCCAGCAGCAGCGACGCCATGTCGCCACGGGCCCCGGACAGCACGAACCGGGCCAGTCCCAGCGGGGTGGTCCGGCGCTCGGGCAGCGGGCGGAAGAACATCACGGCGCGCGCGTCGTAGTCGTCGGCGTTCTCCGCGCCGATCCGGGTTTCCCGCCCGGTGGTCGGATGCACCGCGACATAGCCCCCACGCCGCCACAGCAGCGCCACCGGAGCGCCCGACAGCGCGCGGAACCCCAGCAGCGGGCCGACGTGCTCCTTCCACCAGCGGCCGGAGCCCAGCCGCACGGTCCGGGTCCGCACCCGGGAGACGGCCGCGATCCGCTCCACCGGGTCAAGCCGCTCGGCGCCCGCCGCGCCGCGCGCCGGATCGGCCAGCGTGACGCCCGCGGCGCGGGCCACCAGACGGCAGGCGGCCCAGGTGGCGTCCTCGTCCACGTCGGTGATGCGGCGGCCCGAACGGCCGCCCATCGACGCCAGCAGGGTGCGGTCCGCACGGTCGCGGGCCTCCAGCCCGGCCCGGACGCCCGCTGCGGCGCGGCTCTCGTGGGACCGCTCCTGCTGCTCGATCCACCGGTCCAGGGTGGACAGCAGCCGGTACTGACGGTCCACCATGCCCTGCCAGAGCGCCGGATCCACGAGCAGGTCGGCCGCGGCCTCCTCGCCGTACACGGAGCCGTGCGCGACGGAGCCGGGCGGCACGTGCAGGGAGAAGACGTCCTCGTCCGCCTTCCTCGCCAGGTGCTCGGCGGCCTGCTGGAAGCCCGGCTCGGTGGAGAAGCCCTCGGTGAACTCGGCCGTGAACACCGCCGCCATCGGCGCCTGGAACAGCACCGACAGACCGCGCCCCACGCCGAGCGCCAGCGCGTGCTCCAGCGGACTCGACCCGGAGGCGGTGTACCCCGGGCTCAGGTGGAGCGGGGTGCCGTACTCGTCGTAGGTCCAGGTCTGCTCGGCCACCGGCTGGTACAGCTCCCGCAGCTGGATCCGGCGCACCGCGCAGTCCCGCAGCGGCCGGGCGACCAGCGTGTGCCGGGGACCGGCCACCGGCCCGAGCAGCAGGGCGCCCGCCTCCAGCCGGCCCAGGTGGTGCCAGTG
>NZ_JBRIOU010000006.1:113843-117966 GCF_053474865.1 Streptomyces sp. CO7 | reverse complement strand
CCCAGGTGGTGCCAGTGACCCTGGCCCACCACGTCCGCCGCGAACAGGTCGAGCGCGCCCGCGGCGACCAGCCACAGCACCTGCGGCCCCTCCAGGTCGAGCTGCGGGCCGGAGCAGTCCACGGGCGTGCCCACGGTGTCGAGCGCCTGGAGCCCCGTGTCCCCGGGGGCCCGGCCGCCCGGGTACGCGCCTTCGTAACCGGAGGTCATCTACCGCTCCCTGACCAGTCGTGCGTAGCTGCCGCCCGAGGCCAGCAGCTGCTGGTGGGTGCCGCGCTCGACGATCACGCCGTGCTGGAGCACCACGATTTCGTCGCTGTCACGGACCGTGCTCAGCCGGTGGGCGATCACCACGCAGGCGCACCCGCGGCGGCGCAGGTTGTCCATCACCACCAGCTCCGTCTCGGCGTCCAGCGCGCTGGTGACCTCGTCGAGGACCAGGACGCTGGGACGGCGGGCCAGGGCCCGGGCGATCTCCAGCCGCTGCCGCTGCCCGCCGGAGAAGTTGCGGCCGTCCTGCTCCACGGGGCTGTGGATGCCGCCGGAGCGGCGCATCACCACGTCGTACAGGGCGGCGTCCCTGAGCGCGTCGACCACCGCCTCGTCCGGCACCGAGGGGTCCCACAGCGCGACGTTGTCGCGGACCGTGCCCTCGAAGAGGAACACGTCCTGGTCGACGAAGGAGACCGAGGCGGCCAGCGCCCCGCGCGGGATGTCCTCCAGCCGCTGCCCGTCGATCCGGATCACGCCCTCCCAGGGCGCGTACAGGCCGGCCAGCAGCCGGGCCACCGTCGACTTGCCGCTGCCGGAGCCGCCGACCAGCGCCACCTGTCGGCCCGGACCGACCGTCAGGTCGAAGCCGCTCAGCAGCGGCTCGTCCAGCGGGCTGTAGCCGAAGGCGACGTCCTCCAGCTCGACGTGGCCGCGCAGGCGGCGGGTGGAGTCCTCGCCGCCGCGCGCGTGCAGCGGATCGGGCGCGAAGTTCTCCACGTCCTTCAGCCGGGCCACGTCGGCCGCGAAGTCCTGGATCCGCCCGGCCACGCCGTTCAGCCGGGTCAGCGGAGCGGTGAACCGGGTGACCAGCGCCTGGAAGGCGACCAGCAGGCCCACCGTGATGTGCCCCTCCACCGCGCGCAACCCGCCGATCCACAGGATCAGCGCGCTGTTCAGGGTCGCCAGCGTGGGCGCCACCACGCCCAGCCAGGCGGTGGGCACCCCCAGCCGCTGCTGCTCCTCCAGGGTGACGGCGTGCTGACCGGCCCACTTGCGGAAGTAGCCGTCCTCGCCGCCGGTCGCCTTCATCGTCTCGATCAGCTGGAGCCCGGTGTAGGCGGTGTTGGTGAGCCGGGCGGTGTCGGCGCGCAGCTTGGCGGTACGGGTGGCCCGCAGCCGCACCACCACCCGCATGGCCACCACGTTGAGCAGCGCCACCCCGATGCCCACCGCGGTCAGCTGCGGGTCGTAGGTGTGCAGGAGGACCGCGTACAGCACCACCACCACGGCGTCGACGCCCGCCGAGGCGAGGTCCCGGGAGAGCGTCTCGGCCACCGAGTCGTTGGACTCCAGCCGCTGCACCAGGTCGGCGGGACCGCGCTGGGAGAAGAAGGTGACCGGCAGCCGCAGCAGATGGCGCAGGAACCGGGCGCTGGAGAGCGTGGAGGAGATGATCCGCCCGCGCAGCAGATTGCCCTGCTGCAGCCAGGTCAGCACGGCGGTGAGCAGCACACAGGCGCCCATCGACGTGAACAGCACGTCCAGCAGGGAGGTGCTGCCGCCGATCAGGAAGGTGTCGATCCAGGTGCGGCTGAGCGCCGGCACGGCGGCGCCGACCAGCACCAGCAGCAGGCTCGCCAGCACGGCGGCGGGCAGGGCGCCGGCCGTGCCGCGCAGCCGTGAGGGGAGCGCGCCCAGGGCGCCCGGGCGGCGTCCGCCGCGCCGGAAGTCCGGGCCCGGCTCCATCACCAGCACCACGCCGGTGAAGCTGGTGTCGAAGTCCTCCATGGGCACGAACCGGCGGCCCTTCGCCGGGTCGTTGACGTGGACGCCGCGCCGGCCGAAGCGCCGTCCCATGCCGTCGAGGACGACGTAGTGGTTGAACTCCCAGAACAGGACGGCCGGCGCCGCCACCTCGGCGAGGGCGGCGGTGTCCATCTGCATGCCCTTGGCCGTCATCCCGTAGGCGCGGGCAGCCTTGAGCAGATTCCCGGCCCGGGAGCCGTCGCGGGAGACGCCGCAGGCGACGCGCAGTTCCTCCAGGGGAACGTGGCGGCCGTGGTGGCCCAGCACCATGGCGAGCGCGGCCGCGCCGCACTCCACGGCCTCCATCTGCAGCACGGTGGGGGTGCGGACCGCGCGCCGGCGCGGGCGGCGGGCCGGGGCCTTCCTTGCCGGGCCGGCCCGGCGCCTGCCCCGGACGGGCGGCGGCGGGCCCTTCTTCACGTTCGTGGTGCGGGTGGTCACGGCAGGAGCCAATCGACGGGGTGCTGGTCGGCGACGCGGACGGAGGCGGTGGCCTGGGTCATGGAGTCCAGGCGGAAGGGCGGCCCTTCCTCGGTGGACCACCGGTAGCCGCTCCTCGTCGACGAGGAGCGCACCGGGGTGACGGTGACCGCCACGGGCGCGCCGTCCTCCGTGAGCCGGGCGGCCAGCTGCGCGTCGCCCAGGAAGGAGGCGATGCGCCGGGCCGACTGGGCGCGCCGCTCGACGGACGTCACCGTGCCGCGCAGCACCCCGTAGCGGGAGGCGGGCGCGGTCTGCACGGTGAGGTCCACCGGATCGCCGACGCGGACCTCGGATGCCTTCCCGGCCGGGACGTACACGGTCGCGTACAAGGGGGAGTGCTCGTCGCCGACCTTCTCCACCGCCGCCACGTCGGCGCCGGTCTGCAGGACGGCCCCCACGTTCACGGCGAGCGCGCCGACCCGGCCGGCGTCGACCGCCCGCACCAGGGTCCTGCCCTCGGCGGCGCGGACCTCGAGGACCGGCGTCCCGGCGTCGAGCCGGTCGCCCTCCTCGGCGAGCACGCGGGTCACCTGCCCGGTGACGGGACTCTGCAGGACGTAACTGCCCTGCCCGTGGGTGAGCACGGCCGGTGCGCCCACCGTGGTGACGACCGAGCCGGTCACCGCCCATACGGAGGCGGCGGCCATCACGACCAGGGTCACCGAGAGCACCAGCCAGCCCTGCGGCCGGGCGAGCCGGGCGGGCAGCTCGAGGTCCTCCGGCGACCGCAGCTTGTCGAGGGCCTGCTGGCGGAACTGCACGGAACTTCTTTCGGCTGAACGGAACCGGTCCCCGTGCGGGAACCGGGCACGGAACGCCGGGAGTCCCGGAGCCGTGGGGGTGGCTCCGGGACTCGACGGCGCGAGATGCGATCAGAGGCCGTTGACCAGGCCGGTGACCGGAGCGGTGTTCAGGCCGGTGACGCCCTCGACGGTGGAGACCGCGGTGTTGAGGATGCCGGAGACCGGCGCGATGCCGTCGACGACGCCGGTGACGGCACCGAGGGTCTCGCCGATCAGGCCGCCGGAGACGTTGTCCAGCTCGGCGTCGGAGATCTCGGCGGTCTCGACCTGGGGGACGAAGTTCATGAGAACTTCCCTTCGTAAGGACCTACATAGGGGGGGAAATCGCGCCGCCGCCCGCCGGACCCGTGAGGGCCGGCGAACCTTGCGGCGCGGTGGGATCAAAGCACGGGCGACTTGCCGCCTTCCAATCAACAACCGCTGTGAGCTGGGCGTTTGGCCCTCGGTCGGGGGGAAGCGTGAACGCGGCGTCACCGCATGGGGATCACTTCCACACATGGGTCACGGGAGGACCGCAGGGCCTTCTCCCGTCCCCGGGCCGGAAGCGGGCATTCGGGACCGCCGCGGTGCGCGGCCGTCCCGGGAGGCCCCGGGCGGTGCCCGGATCGGGCAGCCGGTGTGCAGATTTTCCGCACGGACGTTTCGGAGCGGTGATCGTTCACCGTCGGTGCGTGCGCCGTCGCTCACCGAAGCCGAAGCCGAAGCCGAAGCCGAAGCCGAAGCCGAAGCCGAAGCTGAAGCTGAGGCCGAAGCCGGGGGCCTCCGGTCGGCGCCCGTCCGGCGCGGATCCCGCCGAGGCCCGCCGCGCCCTCTGTCGCC
>NZ_JBRIOU010000006.1:108773-113743 GCF_053474865.1 Streptomyces sp. CO7 | reverse complement strand
GGGCCGGGGCGCCTCCACGGGCGTGCGCGCGCCCGCTGACCTGCGTGACAGCCCCACCGGCTGCGCCCCGGACATGCCCTCGTGACGTACCGTTGGGTGGCCGGGCCCGGTTCACGTCACCGACGAAAGGTCACTCCATGGCGCAGGAAGTACGCGGCGTAGTCGCTCCAGGCAGGAACGAGCCGGTGCGGGTCGAGACGATCGTCGTGCCGGACCCCGGACCGGGCGAGGCCGTCGTCAAGGTGCAGGCCTGCGGGGTCTGCCACACCGACCTGCACTACAAGCAGGGCGGCATCGGCGACGACTACCCCTTCCTGCTCGGTCACGAGGCGGCCGGCGTCGTGGAGTCCGTCGGCGAGGGCGTGAGCGAGGTGGCCCCCGGCGACTTCGTCGTCCTCAACTGGCGTGCCGTGTGCGGCCATTGCCGCGCCTGTCTGCGCGGCCGTCCCTGGTACTGCTTCGACACCCACAACGCGACGCAGCGGATGACGCTCACCGACGGGACGGAGCTCACCCCGGCGCTGGGCATCGGCGCCTTCGCCGAGAAGACCCTGGTGGCCGCCGGCCAGTGCACCAAGGTCGACCCGGCGGTCTCTCCCGCCGTCGCCGGCCTGCTCGGCTGCGGCGTGATGGCGGGCATCGGCGCGGCCGTCAACACCGGCGGCGTCGGCCGCGGCGACAGCGTCGCGGTGATCGGCTGCGGCGGCGTGGGCGACGCGGCGATCGCGGGGGCGAACCTGGCGGGAGCGGCGAAGATCATCGCCGTGGACATCGACGACCGGAAGCTGGAGACCGCCCGCACCATGGGCGCCACCCACACCGTCAACAGCAAGGAGACCGACCCCGTCGAGGCGATCCGCGAGCTCACCGGAGGCTTCGGCGCCGACGTGGTGATCGAGGCGGTCGGCCGTCCGGAGACCTACCGGCAGGCCTTCTACGCACGCGACCTGGCCGGCACCGTGGTCCTGGTGGGCGTCCCCACCCCGGAAATGAAGCTGGAACTCCCGCTGCTCGACGTGTTCGGCCGCGGCGGCTCCCTCAAGTCCTCCTGGTACGGCGACTGTCTGCCCTCGCGCGACTTCCCGATGCTGATCGACCTGCACCTCCAGGGCCGCCTGCCGCTGGAGAAGTTCGTCACCGAGACGATCGAACTGACCGACGTGGAGGCCGCGTTCGAGCGCATGCACCACGGCGACGTCCTGCGCTCGGTGGTGGTGCTCCCGTGACCGCCAGGATCGAACGCCTCGTCACCTCCGGCCAGTTCAGCCTGGACGGCGGCACCTGGGACGTGGACAACAACGTCTGGATCGTCGGCGACGACCACGAGGCCGTGGTGATCGACGCGGCGCACGACGCGGAGGCGATCCTGGAGGCGGTGGGCGACCGCCGGCTGACCGGCATCGTCTGCACCCACGCCCACAACGACCACATCGACGCCGCCCCCGAGCTCGCCGAACGCACCGGGGCCGTGATCTGGCTGCACCCCGACGACCTGCACCTGTGGAAGCAGACCCACCCGGAGCGGCTGCCCGACGCCTGGCTGGAGGACGGCCTGCGGATCGAGGTGGCCGGGACCGACCTCGAGGTGATCCATACCCCCGGGCACGCCCCGGGCGCGGTCAGCCTGCGGTCGGTGGCCCTGGGCGTCGTCTTCACCGGCGACACCCTCTTCCAGGGCGGGCCGGGCGCGACGGGCAGGTCCTGGTCGAGCTTCCCGGACATCGTCGAAAGCATTCGCGAGAGGTTGCTCACGCTCCCGCCGGAGACCAAGGTCCTCACCGGCCACGGCGACAGCACCACCATCGGCGAAGAGGCCCCTCACCTGGACGAATGGATCGCCCGAGGGCACTGAGACGCACGGCGGCGAGCGGGCGCTCCGCTGGACCGGGCCGGTGAACCGGAGTGCCTTCGCGGCGTGCCGGTGCCCACCCCGTTCACGGCGCGCCCGATTTGTGATGTCATCATTTCCTCGCCGGCCTGCCTGACCCGTGACCGCTCCCAGGGCGCGGACCGCTGTCGGCACGACCAGCTCGACACGGACCAGAGGAAGGCCCTGGGTCATGGGGGACATCCGAAGGCGGGGCGCCGCCCTGCTCGCCGCGGTGCTCGCGGCGCCGCTCGCACTCGTCGTCGGCGCGGCACCGGCCGGCGCGGCGGACGGCGCGACCGTCGCCGCCGCCTGCACCGCCGGTACGGGCCCCTACCAGAGGCAGGCCGAGGGCTTCCTCGGCAGGCCGGTGGACGGCAGGCAGTCGCGCGCCGACTGCGAGGCGATCCGCGCCTTCCAGCGCAAGCACCTGATCACGCCGAGCGCCGGCTACGCGGGTCCGCTCACCTGGCGGGTGATGGACCTCATGAACCGGCAGCGGGCGGCGGGCACGAACCCGAACAAGAGCGGGCGCTGCCCCGTCGACAAGGGCCGCATCGCCTGCGTGGACCTCACCCGCCAGCTGAGCTGGATCCAGGACGGACGCAAGCTGGTGTACGGGCCTGTCCCGGTGCGTACCGGACGCGACGGCTACGAGACCCGCACGGGCCTCAAGAAGGTCTACTGGCGCAACATCGACCACGTGTCGAGCATCTACAACGTGCCCATGCCCTACAGCCAGTTCTTCGACGGCGGCCAGGCGTTCCACTCGGTGGCGATGAGCGTCTGGGCCCCGCCGGGATCGCACGGGTGCGTCAACATGACGCCCAAGGACGCCAAGAAATACTGGGAGTTGCTCCGCAAGGGCGACGAGGTGTCCGTATGGGGGCGCAAGCCCGGCACGTGATCAGAGACACGTCCGTTACGCGCGTTTTCGCCGGATTGCTCACATCGTCCCCCAGCTTTCCGCCGTATGCTTCACAACATGTCCACCACTCCTGAAACCGTCCGCCTGCGTTCGGCGGCAGAGGTGAACGAGGAGATCCGGGACCTGTTGATGAAGTCCGGCGGGCGGCTCGACCACGAGCAGCGCCGCAGGTATCAGCGCCTGGTGGGGGAGTGGGCCGCTGCCACTCCGCGGCCCAAGTCCCGCCGCCGTCCGGCCCGGGCCTCCTGAGGACCTCCTCCGCATCCCGTGTCCCCGCCCGGCGGGGGCGCGGGTCCGACAACGCCGGCGCCCGCGACCGCGTTCCGCGGCCGTCAGTGCCAGGAACGGTGCGTGTCGTCCGTCAGCTGGAAGACCGGCTCGCCCCGCACCGGGTCCTTCGCCGTCACCAGCCGGACGCGGTCGCCCGTGTGCACCCCGGCCGGCGGACCGGTCACCCGGCCCCGCACCACGAAGCCCTCGGCCATCTCTATCAGCGAGACGTTGCGGGCCGACGGCGTGTTCCGGTGGACCACCGTCGAGCGCAGTACCGTCCCGGTGCCCGCGCTGCGCTCCGTCCGCAGCTCGCTTCCCGCGCAGACCGGGCACAGCAGCTTGTGGTACATCGCGGTGCCGCACCAGGTGCAGCTCTGGTAGCTGAGGGCCTCGGTCTCCTGGGCGACGTGGTCGAGCACGCCCGTCGCGGAGAAGCCGGTGGCCGGGTGAGAGGCGAATCCTGACTGGAACACGACGGTCATCTCCCTGCGCTCGGACGGGGCGTCCCCGGCGCGCGGCGCCCCCGCGCGCGAAGCACAGCGTATGGCACCCAGTGCCACACGTAAAGGCACTGCGTACCGTCTATCGGTCCTCTGTGCCGGGGCCCAACGCCGACTCGATCTCGCGCACCACCTGCCACATCGGCGCCCGGCGCCGGGAGACCACCACGACCACGTCCTCGTCCTGGCGGTCCGGCCCGGCGCCGTCGCCGAACGCCTCGCGCACGTAGTCCAGCGCCCGCTCCACCGCCGCCTGCGCGTCGCCCTCGCCCTCCGAACGCAGCCAGGACCGCAGGACGTTGTTGTGCGCCGCGACCACCGCCGCCGCTATCACGTCCGCCCGCAGCGCCCCGTCGGGCCGGTCCGCCAGCCGCTCCCGCAGGTGCCCGGCGAAGGTCCGCTCGTAGCGCCACACCACGGACAACTCGTAGGCGCGCAGGCCCGGAACGGTCTTGGTGAGCCGGTAACGCTGCACCGAGAAGGTCGGATTGTCGGTGTAGAGGCGCAGCACCAGCCGCACCGCCTCGCAGACCCGCGCCACCGGGTCCTCGTCGCGGCCGCTGCCGGAGAGGAACTCCGTCACCTCGGCCAGCCGGCGCTCGTGGTCGGGGAAGACCACCCCCTCCTTGGAGGGGAAGTACCGGAAGAACGAGCGGCGGCCGACCCCGGCCAGCGTGACGATGTCCTCCACCGTCGTCTGCTCGTACCCCCGCTCCAGGAAGAGCCGGAAGGCGGCCTCGACCAGCGCGTCACGCATCGGCGGCTTCGACGGGAAACTCATGCCGCGAAACGTAGCACCGACCGGGCCGGGCGGCACTCCGTCCCCTCCCGGGGGGAACGCAGTGCACCAGCTAGGTTGACCTGCGCCGACGCCCTCGAGCCGCCCTGCGTCGACCCCTCCGAGGAGAAGCCCATGCCGCCCGCCCGTCCCCGCCTCCTGCACGTCACCGATCTCGCCTACCCGGCCGCGGGACGCCGGTACTGCGACGAGGACATCGACCTGTCCGCCCGCCTCGGCGAGGACTTCGACGTCGCCCTCTGCCACCCCCGGCAGGCGGCCGCGCTGATGGACTCCTTCGACGCCGTGCTCGTCCGCAACAGCGGACCCGTCCTCGGCCACCTGGACGCCCACCGCGACTTCCGCGACAGGGCGCTCGCCGCCGGGACCCGCGTGTACAACGAGCTCACCGGCAAGGGCGACATGGCCGGCAAGCAGTACCTGCTCGACCTCACCGCCGAGGGCCACCCGGTCATCCCCACCGTCGACCGGCCGGAGGACCTCGGCCGCCTGCCGGCGGCCGAGGCCTACGTCGTCAAGCCGAAGCTCGGCGCCGACTCCGTGGGACTGCGCGTCCTGCCGCCCGAGGACCTGGACCGGATCGCATACGGGGACGTCCTGGTC
>NZ_JBRIOU010000006.1:102221-108673 GCF_053474865.1 Streptomyces sp. CO7 | reverse complement strand
GGGCGGGGGAGCGGAGTGGCGCAGGAGTGCCCGCGCGCTTCCGGGGCAGCATGGCACGCATGCGATCCACCGACGCGTTCATGAAACGGCTCAACCCCGACATGTGCGTGGTCACCGCCACCGCGGACGGGGAGCGGGCCGGGTGCCTCGTCGGGTTCTGGGCACAGTGCTCCATCGACCCGCCCCGGCTCACCGTCTGGATCTCCAAGGCGAACCACACCTGCCGGGTGGCCCGGCGCGCAGAACGGCTCGTCGTCCACCTGCTCACCCCCGAGCAGCACGACCTGGCGGCCCTGTTCGGCGGAGAGACCGGCGACCGCACCGACAAGTTCGCGGGCGTCGACTGGCGCGAGGGACCGGGCGGCAGCGTCGTCCTCCCCGGAGCGGCCGCCTGGACGGTCGGCGTCGTCGAGCAGCGGCTGGACACCGGCGACCACGTCGCGCACGTCCTGGCGCCCGAGTGGAGCGGGGAGCGTCCCGGGGAGCGGGGGCGCCTGCTCAGGCTGGAGGACGCCTTGGACATCGAGCCCGGACACCCCGCCTGAGCTGCCACCGGGCGCCCGGCCCCTAGGGGCCGCCCGTCTGCCCCGGTGACCGGACCACCTGCCCGAGCGGCCGGGCGGCGCGCGCCACGGCCCGCACGGGCGGGGTCAGTGCTCCAGGTCCTTCTCGGGCATGACCCGGATGTCCAGCACGCAGACGTCGTCGCGGCGCTCGCCCTCGAGCATCTCGGCGAGCAGCGGACCCAGCGAGGCCGAACCCGGCTGCTCGTCGTGGCCGGTGGCCGCGGCGGCCAGCCGCTGCAGACCAGCGTCGATGCCCTCGGAGGGCCGCTCGATCAGGCCGTCCGTGTACAGCAGGATCCGGTCGCCCGGCTCCAGCACCGTCTCCGCCTCCTGGAACGGCGGATTCTCCATCGCCCCCAGCAGCATGCCGACCGGACGCTTCAGGAACCGGGCCTCGCCGTCGCGCAGCAGCAACGGCGGAGGATGACCGGCCTGCGCCCACACCAGCTTGCGTTCGCCCGGGTTGTAGCGGGCCAGCACCATGGTGGCCGTCGCGCGCGGCTCGCCGGTGTGCAGCAGCAGGGCGTTCAGCCGGGCCAGCGCGCCGGTCAGCGAGGAGCCGGTGATGACCATGCCCTTGGCGGTGAACCGCAGCTGCGCCATCGTGGCGACCGCGTCGATGCCGTGCCCGGCCACGTCGCCCACCACGCACAGGGCGTCCCCGTCGGGGAGTTCGATCGCACTGAACCAGTCACCGCCCACTTGTATACCGGACTGCGCGGGCAGGTAGGCGACGTCCACCCGCAGTCCGCCGGGGCGCACCGGCTCGTGCGGCAACGGCAGCAGCGCCTGCTGCAGCCGGCCGGCCAGACTGCGCTCGGCGCGCAGCATCCCGTGCTGGGTGAGCATCATCCGCTCGCTCTCCACCAGCGCCAGCTCGGCACTGCGCTGCGCGGTGAGGTCCTGGACGAACCCGTGGGCCTCCACGGGCGTGCCGTGGGTGTCCGTCACCGCCTCGGCGACCGCCCGCAGGTGGCGCACGCCGTGCGCGGTGCGGATCCGGAAGGGCACGTCGAAGGCGCGGCCGTCGGAGGCGAGCGAGCGCACCGCGCGGGTGAGGGCGGGCCGGTCCTCGGCCATCACCTGGCCGGGCAGGTCGTGGTACGGGACGGGGCCCTCGGCGGGGGAGCGGTCGAAGATACGGAAGACCTGCGGGGACCAGTTGACCTCCTCGGTCAGCAGGTTCCAGTTGGTCCAGCCGAGATTGCCCAGGCGCTGCACGTCGGAGAGGCGCTGCTCCTGGCGCTCGGCGATCTCGTAGCGGGACCAGGTCAGCATCAGGCCGTCGCCCAGCCGCCGCGCCCGCACCGAGAAGGTGGGGAGCTCCCCGGCGTCGCTGCTCCCCGAGGGGTAGGCCATCGGCTCGCCCTCGTAGGGCTCGTCGGTGGCCAGGGTGTGCAGCAGGCCCTGCCAGATGTGCTCGTCGGCCAGGGCGGGGAACGACTCGAGCAGCCGCACCCCCACCAGGTCCTGGCCGGTGCGGCCGGTCAGCCCCACCACGGCGGGGCTGGCGGCCTCGATGCGGTAGTCCTCGACCTGCCCGGAGCCGGACCGCAGCGGGACCAGGGCGAGCGCCGCCTCGGGGAGAGCGGCGAGCACGGCGTGCACCGTCGGGAGCGAGACGCCCTCGAAGGGCTGGGGCCGGGTGTCGAAGGACCCGAGCGTGCCCGAGCAGAGCCGGGCGACCGACCGCAGCAACTCGCGCGTCCGCGCGGGCAGCGGCTCGTCGCCGTGCCGCAGCACGCCGAGGACGGCGGCCGGTCTGGTGCCCGTCCCGACCGGTAGCCAGGCGCCCGAGCCCCACGGCCCGCCGGGACCGGAGGAGTCACCGGACCGCTCGGGCGACCGGGCGGACCTCGACGCCCTGGGCGCCCCGGCCGCCTTGGACGACGCCGCCTTGGACGACGCCGCCTTGGACGACTTCGACGGTCCGGCGTCGGCGCTTTCCAGCCAATACGGGGCACGGCTCTCGAACACCTCGGCCACGGGGGACCCAGGGGCCGGCGGAGATCCGCGCCAGAGCGCCGCGAGGTCCTCGTCGAGGCCGGCGTGGCCGGTGAGTTCCAGGCCGCCGTCGGGCAGGACGGAGAAGACGACCACGGCGTCCGGGCCCACGCTCTCGGCCAGGTGCTCGCGCAGGCCGGCGGCCAGTTCGGCGGGGCCGCCGACGTCCACCAGGGCCCGGCCCACCCGGCGCAGCACGGCGCCGTTGACGTCCTCCGCCGGCGCGGGCGCGGAGCCCCAGGCGGCGGAGGAGGAACCACGGTCCGAGGGGGAGGCGGGCGCGGGCACGGCGGCGGTACGGCGCGAGACCGGGTCGCCCCCGAGCGCCGGGCGTCCCGTCGAGGCCCCGCTCAAGGTGATCCAGCACTCGTCCAGCAGCGTGCGCCCGGAGCCACGCGCCCGGCGGAGCAGTTCCGCGTGGGCCGCGTCGGCCGTGCTGCCGGTCAGCGCCATGATCACGCCCTTGGCCCGCTCCAGCACAGCCTCGGGCGCCACCACGTCGGGGATGGCACCGGTCTCGGCGGAGGGGGCGGGGTCGGTCGTCACCCAATGAGCATGGCACATCCGGCGGGTCGGGATCACGCGGATGCCCACGTCAGCGCATCCGCAAGGGACCTTCGGCCCTGTTGTTCGGGTCACGCCCGGGCAGGGTGGAATCGCCGCGTCCGCCTCCTCTGTGCGGCTCTGGCCGGAAAGCCGCCACAGGTCCCCTTTCACCCGGCCCGGGGAAACCGACAGGCACGTATTCGCGCCTGGTGGGAAGGTGGTCGGCATGAGCGACCTCGGCCTTCCCGCGCAGATCCGGGCCTGCCTCTTCGACCTCGACGGTGTCGTCACCCGAACCGCCGTGGTGCACGCGGCGGCCTGGAAGGAGACGTTCGACACCTTCCTGAGGGAACGGGACGGAGCCGGATACCGGCCCTTCGACTCGGCGCACGACTACGACGAATACGTGGACGGGCTCCCTCGCGCCGACGGCGTGCGCTCCTTCCTCGCCTCGCGCGGCATCACGCTCCCCGAGGGCTCCCCGGACGACCCGCCGGAGGCGTCGACCGTGCAGGGCCTCGGCAATCGGAAGAACGACCTGGTGCTCCGCAAGATCCAGGAGGGCGGCGTCGAGGCGTACGAGACCACCCTCGACTACATCAGGAGGGCCCGGGCCCAGGGACTCTCCACGGCCATCGTCTCCTCCAGCAAGAACTGCTTGGACGTGCTCCGCGCCGTGGACGCCGTCAACCTGTTCGACGTACGGATCGACGGCGTGGTCGCCACCGAGCGCGGACTGCCGGGCAAGCCGAAGCCGGACACCTTCCTCGCCGCCGCCCGCGACCTGGGCGTGGAGCCCTCCGAGGCCGCCGTCTTCGAGGACGCGCTGGCCGGAATGGACGCGGGCCGCGCCGGCCGCTTCGGCCACGTGGTCGGCGTGGACCGGGTCGGCCAGGCCGACGCGCTGCGCGCCCACGGCGCGGACGTCGTCGTGCCGGACCTCGGCGAACTCGGCGTGCTCGGCGGCCCCGACGCCTCCGCGGCCCCCGACGCCTCCGCGGTCCCCGGCGGGTCCGCCGGAGGTGGCCGGTGATCAGCCAGCGGTCGTACGCCGTCGAGCCCTGGACGGTGCGGGAGACCGAGCTCAGCCTGGACGTCCTGGCACAGAGCGAGTCGGTCTTCGCGCTCTCCAACGGCCACGTCGGCTGGCGCGGCAACTTCGACGAGGGTGAGCCGCACGGCCTGCCCGGCAGCTACCTCAACGGCGTCTTCGAACTCCACCCGCTGCCCTACGCGGAGGCCGGGTACGGCTACCCCGAGTCCGGCCAGACGGTGATCAACATCACCAACGGCAAGGTGCTGCGGCTGCTCGTCGACGACGAGCCGTTCGACCTGCGCCACGGCCGGCTGGTGGCGCACGAGCGCACCCTGGACATGCGACGCGGAGTCCTGGAGCGGACCGTCGACTGGGTCTCCCCGGCCGGCTCCCGGGTCCGCGTCCGTTCCACCCGGCTGGTCTCCCTCACCCAGCGGGCCATCGCCGCCGTCTCCTACGAGGTCGAGCCGGTCGACGCCCGGGTTCGTGTGGTCCTGCAGTCCGAACTGGTCGCCAACGAACAGCTCCCCGACGGCACGGGCAGCGACCCCCGGGCGGCCAGGGCCCTGCAGTCCCCGCTGCAGCCGGAGCACGACTTCGCCTCCGGCAACAGGCTCCGCCTGGTGCACCGCACCAAGCGCAGCGGCATCCGGGTGGCCGTCGCCGCCGACCACGTCATCACCGGACACCAGCCGATCGTCACCGACAGCGAGAGCGAGGCCGACCTCGCCCGCCTGACCGTCACCTCGGTCCTGGAACCCGGTCAGCGGCTGGTGGTGCACAAGGTGGTTGCCCACGGCTGGTCGCGCACCCGCTCCCTGCCCGCGATGAGCGACCAGGTCGACGCCGCCCTTGCCGCCGCCCGGCACAGCGGCTGGGACGGCTTGCTCAAGGAGCAGGAGGAGTTCCTCGCCGACTTCTGGGGGCGCGCCGACGTCGAGGTCGACGGCGACGAGGAGATCCAGCAGGCCGTCCGCTTCGCCCTCTTCCACGTCCTGCAGGCCGGCGTCCGCGCGGAGGAGCGCGCCATCCCCGCCAAGGGTCTCACCGGCTCCGGCTACGACGGGCACGCCTTCTGGGACACCGAGACCTTCGTGCTCACCCCCCTGACCTACACGTCGCCCAAGGCGGTGGCCGAGGCGCTGCGCTGGCGGCACAACACCCTGGAGGTCGCCAAGGAGCGCGCCGCCACCCTGGGGCTGCGCGGGGCCGCGTTCCCCTGGCGGACCATCGACGGCTCCGAATGCTCCGGCTACTGGCCCGCCGGCACCGCCGCCTTCCACGTGAACGCCGACATCGCCTCGGCGGTGGTCCGCTACGTCGCCGCCACCGGCGACACCCGCTTCGAGCGCGAGGTCGGCCTGGAGCTCCTGGTCGAGACGGCCCGGCTGTGGCGCTCGCTCGGCCACCACGACCACCACGGCAACTTCCACATCGACGGCGTCACCGGCCCCGACGAGTACAGCGCCGTCGTCGACGACAACGCGTTCACCAACCTCATGGCCCGGGCCAACCTGCTCGCCGCGGCCGACGCGGTGGAACGCCACGCCGACCAGGCCGCCCAGCTCGGGGTCGACGACGAGGAGAGCGCCGGCTGGCGCGACGCCGCGGCCTCGATGCACATCCCCTACAACGAGGAACTGCGCGTCCACGAGCAGTCGGCCGGCTTCACCGGCCACCAGCGGTGGAACTTCGACAAGACCGGCCCCGACCAGTACCCGCTGCTGCTCCACTTCCCCTACTTCGACCTGTACCGCAAGCAGGTCATCAAGCAGGCCGACCTGGTCCTGGCGATGTACACCTGCGACGACATGTTCGACGAGGAGCAGATCGCCCGGAACTTCGCCTACTACGAGCCACTGACCGTCCGCGACTCGTCCCTGTCCGCATGCTGCCAGGCCGTCATCGCCGCCCGTGCGGGCCACCTGCGGCTCGCCTACGACTACACGGCCGAGGCGGCCCTGATGGACCTCGACGACCTGGAGCACAACGCCCGCGACGGCCTGCACATCGCCTCCCTCGCCGGGGCCTGGCTGGCCCTGGTCGCCGGGTTCGGCGGACTGCGGCAGCGCGGCGACCGGCTGGAGTTCTCGCCCCGGCTGCCGGAGAAGTTCAGCCGCCTCGCCTTCACCCTGCAGGTCCTCGGCCGCTGTCTGCGGGTCGAGATCACCCAGGACACGGCGGCCTACAAGCTGGTCAGCGGCAAGCCGCTGACCATCAGCCACCACGGCCAGCCGGTGCGGGTCACCGCCAACGGCGGCGGCCCCGTCGTCCGCCCCGTCCCCAACCCCGTCCACCGG
>NZ_JBRIOU010000006.1:90573-102121 GCF_053474865.1 Streptomyces sp. CO7 | reverse complement strand
CTGATGGACCGCACCCGGGACGCGGTGCGCAAGGCCATGGGCGGCAGCTGAGCCGTCCACGCGGCGGCGGGGGCACGGACCCGTCGCCGCGCCGGCGTCTCCGGGAGGGGCCCGGGGGTACGGAGACCGGCCGTCGAGCGGCCGGGAGAGGGGTGCGAGATGACAGGCCCGTTCGGCAGGACGCTGTACGCCGTCGCCCGGCAGGTGGCGCGGGTGCGGGCCGCGCCCGCCCTGCACCCGGCGGGCGTGACGACCACCGGGACGCTCGAGATCCCGGGTGACCCGTCGGGCGGCTGGGGAGTGGACTGGCTGGACCGGCCCGCCGTCCACCCCGTCACCGCACGGTGGTCACGGGCCGCCGGCCTGCCCGGCGGACTGCCCGACGGCGTCGGTCTCGCCCTGCGGGTGGACGACGCCGACGGAGCGGGCACCACGCTCGACCTGCTGTTCACCTCCTGCGGTCCCGGCCGGCTCGGCCGCCGCCTGCCGCTCCCGCGCAGGGACGCGCTCAGCGGCCCGTACTCCACCCTCACCGCCTACCGGGTGGGCGACCGGCACCGCGTGCTCACCGCACATCCCGTGACGCCCGCCGCCGGACGGGTCCGGGCCCCCGTGACCCTGGCCGGGCTGCGGCGGGCGCTCGGCCAGGACGCCGTCCGGTTCCGGCTCTGCGCCGAGACCACCGGCGAGCCACGGCGGATGTTCGCCTCCCTCACCCTCGGACCCGCCGGCCCCGAACCGGCGGAGCACACCCTCTCCTTCGAGCCGTACGCCCACTGCCTGCCCGGGCTGCGCCCCTCCCGCACGCTGCGCGCGGCACGGGTCGCCGCGTACGCCGGTTCGCGCGACGGGCGGCGCGGCCGTGACTGAGGCCGAGGAGCGCAGGACGCCGCCGACGGAGACAGGGACGGAGACGGAGCGGGAGACGGAGCCGGTCGCCCCCGCGTCCAGGAGGAGACGTCGCAGGGGCGCCGCGGTCATCGCCTGGGCCTCGACCACGGACCACAAGACGATCGGGCACCTCTACCTGGCCACGTCGTTCGGCTTCTTCCTGCTGGCCGGCGTGCTGGCCATGGTCATGCGCGCCGAACTCGCCCGCCCCGGTATCCAGTTCATCTCCAACGAGCAGTACAACCAGGCGTTCACCATGCACGGGGCGGTGATGCTGCTGCTCTTCGCGACGCCCACCTTCGCGGGGTTCGCCAACGCGATCATGCCGCTGCAGATCGGTTCGCCCGACGTGGCCTTCCCGCGGCTGAACATGTTCTCCTACTGGCTGTTCCTGTTCGGCGGACTCATCGCGATCAGCGGCTTCCTCACCCCCGAGGGCGCGCCCGACTTCGGATGGACCGCCTACACGCCGCTCAGTTCCGCCGAGCGCAGCCCCTCGCTCGGCGCCGACCTGTGGATCATGGGACTGGCGCTCTCCGGGTTCGGCACCATCCTCGGCGCCGTCAACTTCATCACCACGATCATCTGCATGCGCGCCCCCGGCATGACCATGTTCCGGATGCCGCTGTTCACCTGGAACGTGCTGCTCACCTCGGTGCTGGTCCTGCTCGCCTTCCCGGTGCTCGCGGCGGCGCTCTTCGTGCTGGAGGCCGACCGGCAGTTCGGCGCCAGGGTCTTCGCCCCGGAGAACGGCGGGGCGGTGCTGTGGCAGCACCTGTTCTGGTTCTTCGGCCACCCCGAGGTCTACATCCTGGCGCTGCCGTTCTTCGGCGTGGTGACCGAGATCATCCCGGTCTTCAGCCGCAAGCCGATCTTCGGATACATGGGCCTGGTCGGCGCCACCATCACCATCACGGCCCTCTCCGCGACGGTGTGGGCCCACCACATGTTCGCCACCGGCGCCGTGCTGCTGCCCTTCTTCTCCTTCATGACCTTCCTGATCGCGGTGCCCACCGGGGTGAAGTTCTTCAACTGGATCGGCACCATGTGGAAGGGTTCGCTCTCCTTCGAGACGCCGATGCTGTGGGCCGTCGGCTTCCTGGTCACCTTCCTCTTCGGAGGCCTCACCGGCGTGGTGCTCGGCTCACCCGTCCTGGACTGGCACGTGACGGACAGCTACTTCGTGGTGGCCCACTTCCACTACGTGCTCTTCGGCACCATCGTCTTCGCCATGTTCGGCGGCTTCCACTTCTGGTGGCCGAAGATGACCGGCAGGATGCTCGACGAACGGCTGGGGAAGATCCACTTCTGGACGCTCTTCGTCGGCTTCCACACCACCTTCCTGGTGCAGCACTGGCTGGGCGCCGAGGGCATGCCGCGCCGCTACGCCGACTACCTCGCGGCCGACGGGTTCACCGCGCTCAACACGGTCTCCAGCGTGGGCTCGTTCCTGCTGGGCGCGTCGACCCTGGTGTTCCTCTACAACGTCTGGAAGACCCGGAAGTACGCCCCGAAGATCGAGGTCGACGACCCCTGGGGCTACGGGCGCTCACTGGAGTGGGCCACCTCCTGCCCGCCTCCGCGCCACAACTTCACCGCCCTGCCCAGGGTCCGGTCCGACTCGCCGGCCTTCGACATCCACCATCCGGAGCACGCCGCCGTCGCGGACCGGGAGAACGAGGGCAAGCGGGACGTCGTGGATTACAGCGGCGACGACCGCGAAGGGGTCCGATGACTCCTCCGCGGCCGTCGCCGGGTCCGGGCGATCCTTGCGCGGTTCACTCGCCGGGATACAGGGGCCGGATGCGGTCCCAGTAACGGCGCAGGTCCCGGCCCACCTCCTCCATGGTCTGCGCCTTCGGCCGGGCGTCGGGGGCGGTCTCGCCTTCGGGCGCCGCCGTGCCGACAGGGGCGGCGGGGGCGGCCGGGGTACCGACGGACGTGGCCGGGTGGGTGGCTGGTGGAGAGACCGGGGGACGGTCCCCGGAATCGGTCCTGTCGTCGGTCCGAGGCCGGCCCTCGGGGCGCTCCGGCATCGTGGACGGCATGGAGGAGCGGCCGGTCGTACGGCCCACGGGGCCGTCGGGAGCGCTGCGACGCCACGGTGCGCGGGCGGCGCTCGCCTCGTACCTGGCGGCCCGCCGCACCGCGGACCTGCGCGCCCCCAGCGCCGCGCCGACGGCGGCCGCCAGCAGGGCGGATGTCGTGGGCCGGACCGTCATGGTCGGGCTCCTTCCGGACGGGGGGTCAGTGCCACAGGGCCTTGGGCCCGTGATGGTGGTGACCGTGGCCCATGACGTGCTCCAGCCGGTGCCCCAGGCCCTGGTCCGGGGTCGCCGTGTGGGCCAGGGAGTGCCGGAGACCGCTCGCGGCGGAGTGTCCGCCGCCCCGGGCCCCTGCATACATGAGCGTGCCTCCCTTCCGCACGCCCTGCTGGGCGATCTTCGCGCCCACCAACGGCGCACCGCCGGCCATCGCGGCGCCCTTCTTCAGAGCCATGCCGCGCATCGTCGATCCGCCGGGCACGTTGCCGTGGCCGCCGGGGAGACGCATCCGGCCGGTCGGAGCCGAACGGCCCTTCAGCAGTGCCTTGCCGCCCTTGAGCGCGCCCATGGAGGCCATGGACCTCATGCCGAGCGAGCCCATCCCGTGTCCGCCGGAGGATCCCGCGCCCGTCCTGCCCGCGGTGAATGCGGACAACGAGGAGCCGCCCATGCGGTGACCGCCCGTGGCGTGACGGCCCATACGGTGACCGCCCATGGAGGGGTGACCCATGGTGTGTCGGCCCACATGGCGCCCGCCCATGGGGGAGTGGCCCCCCTTGCGCAGCATCACTCCGGCCGCGCAGGCGGCCAGCGCCGCCGCGCCACCCGCGGCGATCAACGGCTTCCGGCTGCCGGAGCCTTCTTCCTTCTGGTCCACGCGGTAGGCGCCCGTGTCCGTCGTTCCGGAGGTTCCCGGGGCCGGGGGCATCACGGGCCGGTAGGCGGTCGTCTCCTCCTCGGAGGAGGCGGATCCGAGCCGCTGCTTCGCCTGGAGGGCACGTGTCTTCAGATCGGCCCGCCGGGCGTCGGCCTGCTGCTTCGTCTCCCGCAGCTTGGACCGGGCACGGGCCTTCACGTCGGCGCGGGCGGCCAGTTCCTCGACCGTGTGGCCCAGCTCCTCCCGCTTCACCTCGACGTCCCGGCGGAGTTCGTCCTCGCAGTGCGGGCCGTGAGGCCCCGCGTGGGTGTGGTGATGGGTGTGCGTATTGCTCATCGCCGGGTCCTCTCCTTGATCTCGGCCACGTCGGTGCGCATGCTCGCCATCGTCCGGCGTGGGGCCGCCGGGGTCGCCTTGCGGATCATCGTCCTGCCCACCAGTGCCATCACCGCGGTGATCAGCAGCAGCGCGCCCGCGATGATCAGCGCCGACGCCCAGAGCGGCAGCTCCATGGCGATCGCGGCGATGGCGGCCGTCACCAGCGTCGCCAGTGCCAGGAACCCGAATATCCCTGCCGCCGCGAGCATGCCTCCGCCGGTGCCGAACCGCTTGCCCTTCTGGGTCATCTCGGTCTGCGCCAGCCGCATCTCGGCCCGCACCAGATCGGTGAGCTGTCGTGAGGCCTGCTGCACCAGCTGCCCCACCGACGTGTGCGCGTCGGCGGTGCCGGTCGGCGAGCCGTGGGTGTCGGTGCGGTGCCCGTTGGAGCGATGGCGGTGGAAGTCGAGTGTGGTCATGGTCGCTTCTCCTCCCGACGGTTCCGGGCGGTCCCGTGGTCGACGCCCCGAGTACCCGCGTCACCGCCGGGTCGCACACATGTCCGTGCGTAATTGTCCGCATACGTCCTGTTCGGGCATCCCGGCTGGTGATCCCTCGAAAGGGGCGTGGGCCGATGCCCGTCGCGCCGTGCGACGCGTGCCAAGATGCGCGGGGAAGACAATGTCCGCGAAAGGGGATGAAGTGGCCGGGCTGCGCAGAGCGGGAGTGACGGTGCGGATCGCCCTGGCGATGGTCGCCCTCATGGCGACGCCGTCCTGGGCGGGACAGCCCCTCGCGGAGCCTCCCCCTCACCGTCACGAGCAGCAGCTCTGGACGCCGCACCACCTGGTTCCCTGGCTCTTCGGCGACCGGCAAGGGCGCCCGCACCGGCCGGGCGGCGGCATCACTCCCTGGCGCCCGCACCCGCAGTCACCGGGAAGGGCGTCGGCGCGCTCACGCGTCCTGTCCGCCGTCAACCAGCAGCGCGCCCGGGCCGGATGCCGGCCCGTCGGAGGGCGCCGGGCCCTCCACCGGGCGGCCACCGGGCACAGCGCCTACCTGTCCCGTCTCGGCCGGCTGAGTCACCGGGGCCGAGGCGGCAGCACTCCGTGGGAGAGGGTCCGGGCCACCGGGTACCGCCCTGGGCCGGTGGGTGAGAACGTCGTCGCCGGCCCGGCCGGGCCGCGCCAGGCGGTGAGGTCGTGGATGCGCAGTGCCCCGCACCGGGCCATCATCCTCAGCTGCCGGTACACCCACGCCGGCGTCGGAGTGGTCCGGGGGCGCGGTGGACCCTGGTGGACCCTGGTGATGGCCTCCGGGCGCCAGGGGTGAGACGGCGGCCCGGGTCCTCCGGAGGTCGGAGCGGGGCGCGCGTCAGCTCCGGTCGTGCCGCGTATGCGGTGCTCCGGCGGCAGGCCGCGGCCCGATGGCGGACGCCTCACGGGCCAGGTGCGCCGCGGGGGCGCTCCTGGCGCCGGCCCGCGTGATCGTTCACTCCCGCTCGCGGTCCGCGTCGCCGGCACCCGTGAGGGACGGCGCCGCGAGCGTGCCGGCCAGGCGCGCGGCGGCCTCGAGCACGGCGGCGACGGCCCCGTCGGCGAGCTCCTTCCGGTGGGTCAGCACCGTGACCGCGGCGGGCTCCTCGCCGACCGCTCGGCCCACCGGGGCGGCGACGCCGAAGACGCCGGGGATCAACTCCTCACCGGTGGCCGCGTACCCGCGGGAGCGGACCTCGGCGACCCGGTCGGGTTCGCCCTCGACGGCCGGCCGTGCGGCCAGCAGGGCCAGTCCGCCCGCCCCGCGCTCCAACGGGTCCCTGCTGCCCACCCGGTACGAGAGGCGAGGGCCCGCTCCCGGCGGCTCCACCACGGCGACGGCCACCGCCTGGCCCGCCTCGGCCACCACCAGGCAGGCCGTGACGCCGAGGTGCGCCGCGAGATCGTGCAGCACCGGCCGCGCCGCGTCCAGCAGCGGAGGCCGGGCCAGTTCGGCCAGCGTGTAGAAGGCGACGCCCGGGCGGTGGCGGCCGGTCCCGTCCCTGTGGGCGAATCCCTGGCGCACCAGCGCGGCCAGCAACCGGTACGCGATCGAGCGGTGCACCCCCAGCTCGGACGCCACCTCGCCCGCCGTCAGCCCTTCCGGCCGGCCGGCGATCAGGCGGAGCGCGGTGAGTCCGCGTTCGAGTGTCTGCGAGCCGTCGGTGGCCATGCTCTCTCCCTTCGTCCGGCCGCTCCGGCGGCCGCCTCGTCCGTCGATGTCGCCATGTCGTCACGTCGTCACATCGCCATGTCGTCACGATGCGGCGTCCGGTGGCGTCCGCGGGTGCGAAAACTTCCGCAGACATCTTGACCGGAGGCGTCCGGTGCGGAGATGTTGCAGAGTGTTGTCGCGTTTTTCACGACACGTTGTCTCGCTATCTGCGACGAGAGGAGTGTGGCATGCCAGGAGCGGCGTGTCTGCCCCCGCGTCACAGGGATTCGCGCCCACCCGGCCGCGTCGCAGGACACCCCGGGCGCCAGGCGTCGAGGCCGGCCCATCCAGAACCGACCGAAGGAGGCCGGACATGGCCCACTACCGCTCCCTGGGCGTCGTTCCGCCCAAGCGGCACACCCAGTTCCGGTACGACGGCGAGGCGCTCGCCTACGAGGAGCTGATGGGGGAGGAGGGCTTCTCCTCCGACTCCTCGCTGCTCTACCACCGCCACATCCCGTCCGCGATCACCGGATCCGAGATCTGGGAGCTGCCGGACACCCGCACGGTGCCCAACCACCCGATGCGCCCGCGCCACCTGAAGCTGCACGAGCTGTTCAAGGACGACGCCTGGCAGGACACCGACGTGGTCACCGGACGCCGCCTGGTCCTCGGCAACGCCGACGTGCGCATCTCCTACGTGGCGGCCGGCACGGCGTCCCCGCTGTACCGCAACGGCGTCGGGGACGAGTGCGTGTACGTGGAGTCCGGCTCCGCCCGCGTGGAGACCGTCTTCGGCACGCTGACTGCCCGGGCCGGCGACTACGTGCTGATCCCGCGCGCCACCACGCACCGCTGGATCCCCGAGGGCGACGGCCCGCTGCGCGCCTACTGCGTGGAGGCCAACAGCCACATCGCCCCGCCGAAGCGCTACCTCTCCCGCTACGGCCAGCTCCTCGAGCACGCCCCCTACTGCGAGCGGGACCTGCACGGTCCCACCGAGCTGCTGCACGAGGAGGGCACCGACGTCGAGGTGCTGGTCAAGCACCGCGGCGCGGGCGGCCGGATCGTCGGCACCCGTTTCCTGCAGGCGCACCACCCCTTCGACGTCATCGGCTGGGACGGCTGCCTGTACCCCTACACCTTCAACATCGAGGACTACGAGCCGATCACGGGCCGGGTCCACCAGCCGCCGCCGGTCCACCAGGTCTTCGAGGGCGACAACTTCGTCATCTGCAACTTCGTGCCGCGCAAGGTGGACTACCACCCGCTGTCGATCCCGGTGCCCTACTACCACTCCAACGTCGACTCCGACGAGGTCATGTTCTACTGCGGCGGCGACTACGAGGCGCGCAAGGGCTCCGGCATCGGCCAGGGCTCGGTCTCCCTCCACCCCGGCGGCCACACCCATGGGCCGCAGCCCGGCGCCTACGAGCGGTCCATCGGCGCCGAGTTCTTCGACGAGCTCGCCGTCATGGTCGACACCTTCCGGCCGCTGGAGCTCGGCGAGGGCGGCCAGGCGTGCGACGACGGCGTCTACGCCTGGAGCTGGTCCGGGGGGCGGCGCGCGTGAGCACCGGTAGCGCCGAACTGCTGCGCGCCCTCGTCGACGACGCCGGTCTCTTCCCGCCGACCGCCCTGCCCATGGAGCGCGCCGTGGCGCGCCACCGTGCGGACCTCGAGGCGCGGGAGGCGATGCACACGCACCGCTTCCTGGTCCCCGCCTCGCGGGTGGACGAGCTGGCCGGACTCCTGCGCGACGACGAGGTGTTCACGCTCGGCCTGATCGCCGACCTGGGCGCCGAGGAGCTGACCGGGGCCTGCCGCCGGGCCCTGGCCGACCCGAGGCTGCGGATCGCCCTGGTCGAGGCGCCGCTCGCCGCGTACGGCGAGGACGAGGCGACCGCGCTCGACGCGTTGCTCGCCGCCCTCGACGTCGTGCCCGCCGAGGTGTCCCTCTACGCGGAGCCGGCCGTGCAGGCGCGTCCCCGTCCGCTGCTCACCGAGCTGGCCGCCCGCCCGGGCGTCCGGCCACTGGGCGCCAAGCTCCGCTGCGGCGGCGTGCGCGCCGAACTCTTCCCGGACGCCGTCCAGGTCGCCGCCTTCCTGCACGCCTGCGTGCGGACCGGAACACCGCTCAAGGCCACGGCCGGTCTCCACCAGGCCGTCCGCCACACCTCGCCGGAGACGGGCTTCACCCACCACGGCTACCTCAACCTCCTGCTCGCCACCGCGACCGCGGTGGGCGGCGGGGACGAGGAGGCCGTGCGCCGGACCCTCGAGATCCGCGATCCCGCCGAACTGGCCCGCGCGGCGGCCGCGACCGGCGCCGAAGAAGCCGCGGCCGTCCGCCGGGTGCTGGTCTCCTACGGCTCCTGCTCCACCGCCGCCCCCGTCCACCAGGCGCGCCTGCTGCTCGGCGCGCCCGACACCCCGAAGGACCCCGCATGAACCACACCTGGGTCACCGTGCCCGACGGCTCCCCCTTCCCGTTGGAGAATCTCCCCTACGGCGTCTTCACCCCGGCCGGGGGCCAGACCCGGGTCGGCGTCGCGATCGGCGAACAGGTCCTCGACCTGGCGGCCGCCCTCGGCGACGACACCTTCGCGCACAGCTCGCTCAACCCCTTCATGGCCCAGGGCCGCGCCCGCTGGCAGGAGGTGCGCGCCCGGGTCGTCCGCCTGCTGACCGACGAGGCGCGCAGGGCCGACGTCGAGCCCCACCTGCACCGGCTGGACGCCGTCGAGCTTGGCATGCCGTTCGAGCCGGCCGACTACGTCGACTTCTACGCCTCCGAGCACCACGCCTCCAACATCGGCCGGATGTTCCGCCCCGGCTCCGACCCGCTCACCCCGCAGTGGAAGCACCTGCCCATCGGCTACCACGGACGCGCCGGGACCCTGGTGCCCTCCGGCACCCCCGTGGTGCGCCCCAGCGGCCAGCAGCGGCCGTCCGGCGAGGGGGCCCTCCCGGGCTTCGGCCCGTCGGTCCGGCTGGACATCGAGGCGGAGGTCGGCTTCGTCGTCGGCGTGCCGTCCGCGCTCGGCGCCCCGGTGCCGGCGGACGACTTCCGCGAGCACGTCTTCGGGGTGACGCTGGTCAACGACTGGTCGGCGCGCGACATCCAGAACTGGGAGTACGTGCCGCTCGGCCCCTTCCTGGGCAAGTCGTTCGCGACCTCCGTCGGCCACTGGGTGGTCCCGCTCGAGGCGCTGGAGGAGGCCAGGGTCGCCCCGCCGGCCCGCGAGCACGAGCTGCGCCCCTACCTGGTGGAGAAGGAGGACTGGGGGCTCGACCTGACCCTGGAGGTCCGGCTCAACGGGCACCTGGTCGCCACCCTGCCGTTCGCGGCCATGTACTGGACGCCCGCCCAGATGCTGGCCCACATGACGGTCAACGGCGCCTCCCTGCGCACCGGCGACTTCTACGCCTCGGGAACGGTCTCCGGCCCCGGCCAGGACCAGCGGGGCTCGCTGATGGAGCTGAGCTGGGGCGGGGCGGAGCCCGTCGAGCTGCCCGACGGCACGGTGCGGACCTTCCTGGAGGACGGCGACGAGGTGACCATCAGCGCCACCGCCCCGGGCGCCGGCGGGGTGCGGATCGGGTTCGGGTCGGTCACCGGACGAATCCTGCCCGCCGTCTGAGCCGAGAGCCCGGAGCCCGAGCCCAGAGCCCGGACCCTGACCCTGCTCCGGAGCTCCGGGCGCGACCCCGGAGCCCTGGGCGAGGGGCGTTGTCGGCGACGGCCAGTAGTGTGGTGCGGGTCACAAGTCGGAACGTGGGATCGAGGTGGGGAGCCTTCATGAGCACTCTCGAAGGCCGCCTGAAGAGCGGGTTACTGGTCGTCGACGTGCAGAACGCCGTGGTCGCGGAGGCGTACGAGCGCGACGCGGTGGTGGGGGTGATCGGCGCGCTGGTGGAGAAGGCCCGCGCCGAGCGGGTGCCGGTGGTCTGGGTGCGGCACCAGAGCGAGGACATGCCGGCGGGCGGCGACGGCTGGCAGATCGTGCCGGAGCTCCGCCCGGCCGAGGGCGAGCCGGTGGTGGAGAAGGAGTACGGGGACGCGTTCGAGGCCACCCGCCTCGACGCGGTGCTGGCCGAGCGGGGAGTGGCGCGGCTCTTCGTCACCGGGGCCCAGACGGACATGTGCGTCCGCTCGACCCTGCACGGCGCCCTGGCCCGGGGCTACGACGCGATGCTCGTCTCGGACGCGCACACCACCGTGGACCTCACGCGGTGGGGCGCGCCCGCACCTGCCGAGGTCGTCGCGCACACCAACCTCTACTGGTCCTTCCAGAAGGCGCCGGGGCGCGTGGCCGGCACCGTGGAGAGCAAGGAGATCGACTTCTGGGAGGCGTAGACGATTCGCGTGTTCGAATTCTAGTTCGATAACGTGGTGGGGGAGGTGGGAACGATGACCAGCAGCGGCGGGACCGGAACCGGCACGGGGTGCGTGATGCACGTGCGCTGCCCCGAGCGGCTGCCCGAAGCGGTCTACCGGCAGGTCCTGGAGCTGCTGGGGGACCTGTCCCCCGTGGTGCAGGCGGCGCCCCCCTCCGCCGCGCTGGTGGACCTGCGGGGAGCCCTGCGCTGCCACGGCGTGGACGGCGGCCGGATCGAGGAGGTGCGGCGGCTCGGCGAGGTGCTGCGCATCCGTTCGATATCCCGGCTGGGCGTCGACCTGCGGATCGGCATCGGCCCCACGATCGCCGTCGCGGCCACCGCTTCCGGGCTGGCGGCCCGCGAGGGGGCGGCCACCGGCGGCGTGGTGGCCGTGGAGGCCGACGGCGTCGCCGCCTGGCTCGCCCCCCTGCCGGTGGAGGCGCTGCACGGCGTCGGCCGCCGTCAGGCGTCGGCGCTGCGGGAGTACGGCGTGGACCGGGTGGGGCTGCTGGCCGGTCTGCCGCCGGCCACCGTGCAGCGGCTGCTCGGCGGGACGGCGGGGCGCGCGGCCTCGGAGCGGGCCCGGGGGATCGACCCCCGGCCCGTCGTGCCGCGTGAACTGCCGGCCTCGGCGACGGTGAGCCACTCCTTCCCCCGGCAGACCCTGGACGGCGCGGAGGTCCGGGCGGCCCTGCTCGACCTGGTGGTCCGGCTGGGGCTCCTGCTGCGCCGTCGCGGCCAGGCGGCCCGCGGGCTGCGGCTGACCCTGCGGTTCGCGGCGGGCGGAGCCTGGGAGAAGACCCGCCGCCTGCCGGAGCCCCCGGGGGACGGCGGCGGCCCCGTC
>NZ_JBRIOU010000006.1:88756-90473 GCF_053474865.1 Streptomyces sp. CO7 | reverse complement strand
GCCGCGGACGACATCCGCGACCGGTTCGGCCCGGCCGTCATCGGCCCCGCCGCCGTCTACCGCCGCGCGTCCTGACGCCCACGCCCTCGCGAGGCGGCGCGCCCCGCCGACCCTCCGGGCGACAGCGCGTTCCGCCCGCGGCCCGGGAGTGACGCGCCCTGCCGGCTCGTCGCCGTGGTGACCGGCCGGCCGGTGATCGCGAGCAATGCGGCCGGACCGGCCGGGAGGGCCCGCGCCGCCAGGGCGGCGCGGACGGATCAGGCCGCCAGCGCCGCCCTGGCGGCCGTCACCGCCTGCGCGGCGTAACCGCCGCCGAAGAGCACCGTGTGCACCAGCAGCGGGAACAACTGGTGCAGCGGCACCCGCGCCTGCCAGCCGTCGGCGAGCGGCGCGGCCTCGTGGTAGCCGGCCAGCACCCGGTCCAGGTGCGGGCAGCCGAACAGCTGGAGCATGGCGAGGTCGGTCTCCCGGTGCCCGCCGTGCGCGGCGGGGTCGATCAACCAGGCCTCCCCGTCGGCGCCCCACAGCACGTTGCCGTTCCACAGGTCGCCGTGCAGCCGGGCGGGCGGTTCCGCAGGCCCGGACAGCTCGGGCAGCCGCTCGCACACGAGCTCCACGACGGCCGCGTCCGCCGCCCGCAGGACGCCCTCGTCGACCGCCCGGCGCAGATAGGGGAGCACCCGGTGCTCCGCGTACCAGGCCGGCCACCGCTCGCCGGGCACGTTGCGCATCGGCGCCGCTCCGATGAAAGCCTCCTCCGGCCCACCGGGCGGGGCGGCGCCGAAGGCGTCCGCGCCCGCCTCGTGCAGCGCGGCGAGCGCCCGGCCGAAACGCGTCGCGGCGCCCGGGTCCGGACGGCCCTCGGCGACCAGGTCGCTGACCAGCCACCGGTCGTCCCAGCCGTGCACCACCGGCACCCGGACCGCCCCCGCCCCGGCGAGCCAGCGCAATCCGGCGGCCTCGGCGCGCACCGCCCGGGCGTCCTCGCCGCGCTTGACCATCACCCGGCGGCCGTCGTCCAGCTCCACCTCGGTCGGGCCGCCCGCCGCACGCCGCTCCCCGGCGGCCCGACGGCCGGTCAGGCGCGCCGCGGCGGCCGCCGGCCCGTCCTCGGCGGTCATCCGTCCAGGTGCTCGCGGGCCCAGGCGAGCAGACCGGGGACGCTCGCCTCGATCATGCCCAGGACGTCCTCGAAGCCCTGGTCCCCTCCGTAGTACGGGTCCGGAACCTCCAGGTCGCCGGAGGCGACGGCCGCGGGGTCGAAGGAACGCAGCAGCCGCACCCGCGAGGGATCCGTGACCAGGCCGCGCAGCGCCTTCTCGTGCGTGCGGTCCATGGCGAGGAACAGGTCGGCGTCCAGATGCTCGGGGCCGACCTGGGCGGCCGCGTGACCGGTCGGATAACCGCGGGCGGCCAGCGCGCCGCCGGAACGCGGGTCGACGGGCTCCCCGACGTGCCAGTCGCCGATGCCGGCACTGGTCACCCGGACCCGGTCGTCGAGCCCCGCCCGGCGCAGGTGCTCCGCGACCACCAGGGCGGCGGAGGGGGACCGGCAGATGTTTCCGCTGCAGACGAAGGTGAGGTGCACCCGCACAGCCTACGGCGGACGGGCCGTCAGCGGACCCGGCGGAACGTGACGTCGAAGTCGTGGCGCCAGGCCGTGCCGTCCTCGCTGAACTCCCACGCGCCGGTCAGCGAGGAGCCCTTCGGGCCGACG
>NZ_JBRIOU010000006.1:84301-88656 GCF_053474865.1 Streptomyces sp. CO7 | reverse complement strand
GGCCACGCCCCGCCCGTCGGCATACAGGACGGTGAACCCGTCCGCGGTGTCGTCGTACCCGGTCACGCAGGATGTCGGAAAGGGGGCGCGCCCCCGCCAGTCCTCGGGCAGCACGGTCTCCGGCCCGAGGCAGGCCCGCTGCACGAGGAACGCGCCGCCCTCCAGCCAGGCGAACTCGGTGCGCACCGGTCCGACGTCCGAGCCCCGCGCGTACATGTCCCAGACGCCGACCAGCGGCTGCAGCCGCCGAAGGGCGGGGTGCGGTACGGGATCGCGCATGCTGCCCTCCGGGGGAGGAAGTCGTCCGGGTCCGGTTCCGGCACGCTACCGCGCCCCCGAGCCGCCCGCCGCCCGGGACGACCGTCCCCGGCACCGTGCCCCTGTCGAACATTAGGATCGCCGCATGACAGCGCACCCTCCGTCGGCGGAGCCCGAGGCCTCGCGGAACCCCTCCGCCGGCCCGCGCGAGCTCGCCGTCGCCCGGCCGGCGGACCCGGACCGGGCACGGGCCGAGCAGCGGGCACGGCGCTTCGTCGACGCCGCGCTGGAACTCCTCACCACCGGGCCGGGCGGGGACTTCACGGTCCAGGACGTCGTGAAGACCTCCGGCCAGTCGCTGCGCAGCTTCTACCAGCACTTCACCGGCAAGCACGAACTGCTGCTGGCCGTCTTCGAGGAGTCGGCGCGCAGGGCCGCGGACCGACTGCGCGAGACGCTCGCCGAGGAGCCGGACGCGGCCGCCCGTCTGCGCCGCTTCACGCCGGAGTACGCCCGCCTGTGCCGGCCGCGCCCCGGCGAGAGGGCGCGCGAGCACGCCGTCCTCGGCGTGCCGGGACCTGCCCGGCAGTTGCTCACGGAACATCCGGAGGGGATGACGAGGGCGTTCGCCCCGCTGCGCGTGATGCTCGAGGAACTGCTGGACCGGGCGTCCGCCGACGGCGTCGTGCGCCCCGGACTCGACCACCGCCTCGTCGCCGGGACGTTGCTGCACGCCGTCACGTTCCAGCCGTTCGCCCTGACCGTCGGCGGCATCGCACGCGACGCCGGGGAGCAGGACGCCGAGACCCTCGGCGACATGCTGCTGCGCGGCATCACCGCTCCCGGTACAGCGGGCTGACCCCGCGCCGGTGCGCCCGTTCCCTCAGCCGACCCGGACCGGCAGCTGCTCGGTTCCGCGGTACCGGCGCTTCGACGTGCCCTCGGAAATGTCGTCCTGCCCGCGTCCCGGGCGCCGCGCCCGGGCGCGTGTTCGGGTGGCAGGCCCGGGCCGCCGCGCGGCCGGCAGGCGTTCGGCCGGGGGACCCGTCCCGCGCGCCGGACCGTTCCTCCCCCGCGCCTCGGGGCACGATGGCCCGGTCCGTTTCGCACAGGGGGGCGAGGAGGCCGTGGTGAGCAACGCGTACATCAGCCCGTACCTCAACTTCGACGGGAACGCCCGGGAGGCGATGGAGTTCTACCGCACCGTCTTCGGCGGCAAGCTGGAGCTCATGCGCTACGACGCCCTCGACATGGGCGCCGAACTCCCGCCGGAGCAGGGGGAGAAGATCATGCACGGCAGCCTGGAGTCGGAGTCCGGCCCCACCCTGATGGGCGCCGACGTCCCGCCCGAGGCCGAGTACCGGCGGGGCAGCGCCGTGAGCGTCGCCCTGACCGGGGACGACGCCGGGAAGCTGCGCGGCTGGTGGGAGAAGCTGTCGAAGGACGCCACGGTGACGGTCCCCATGGAACGCCAGCCCTGGGGCGACGAGTTCGGAGCCTGCACCGACGCGTTCGGCATCGACTGGATGGTCAACATCTCGACGACGTGACCCCGGCGGCCGGACAGGCCCCAGCTCACAGGGCGGTGCGCACCTGGGGCGACAGGTTCCTGATCATCGTGTTGGGCCACCGCGTCTGCCGCAGGGTCCGCGGGTGGCAGGCACCGCCAACGGGCCCGGCGCCCGTCCCCGTCGCCTCCGCGAGGTCGTCCGTTTGGCGGCCGTGACGCGGGCAACCCGGATCATGGTCACGGCAACGCGGCGGGCGGGGCCTCAGTCACCCCGCCCGCCGCACAGGCCCGCCCCAGCCGACCGGACGCCTCCCGAAAATCTCGGGTGCGCCGCACGTCTCCCGGGGCAGAATGCGGCCATGCCGACCTCCTCACCCATGCACCCCGGTCAGCTCCTGGTCACCGAGGAGCAGATGGCGGCCCTGGTGGCCGCACAGTTTCCCCGGTGGAGGGAACTCCCGGTCCGTGCCTGCCCCTCGGACGGCACCGAGAACGCGCTCTTCCGCATCGGCGACGACCTGGTCGCCCGGCTCCCGCTCCTCGGCGACGACGCGGACGCCAAGCGACAGGAGATCCGGCGGGAGATCGACGCCGCGCGGAGGATCGAGGGCGCCACGCGCGTCCCCACCCCGCGGTTCGCCGCCCTCGGCGGCCCCGGACCGCACTACCCGCTGCCGTGGAGCGTCTACCACTGGATCCCCGGCACCACCGCCACGGCGGCAGACGTCCACGACTCCACCGCCTTCGCCGAGGACCTGGCCCATTTCGTCCTGCAGGTACGCGCCCTGGACACCGAGGGCAGGACGTTCCGGGGCCGGGGCCGCGGGGGCGTCCTCACCGCACACGACGACTACGTCGCCCAAGGGCTCCAGCGGAGCCGGGAGCTGATCGACACGCACGCCCTGGCCCGCCTGTGGGAGCGCCTGCGCGGCACGCCCCGCACCGAGCCCGACACGTGGACGCACGGGGACCTGATGCCCGGCAACCTCCTCACGGACGGGGGCCGGCTCGCCGGAGTGATCGACGTCGGGCAGGCGGGCGTGGCCGATCCCGCCCTGGACCTCCAGCCCGCCTGGAACCACCTCGGCCCCACCGCCCGCGAGGCGTTCCGGCTCGCGCTCGGCGCCGACGACGCGGCCTGGGACCGGGGCAAGGGCTGGGCCTTCGCCCAGGCCATCGGCTGTCTCTGGTACTACCGGGAGACCAACCCGGTCATGTCCGACCTGGCCCGCTCGACGCTCCTCGCCCTCCTCGAGGACGAGGCCGTCCCACCGGCACGGCGCCGCCCGACGCTCACGCCGCCGGCTTGACGTTGCGCATCCGCCCGTACGCGTACACGCACCCGGCCAGCGCCAGGTCCGACAGCAGCATGAAGCCGATCGAGTAGGAGCCCTTGGAGCTGTAGATGGCGCCCATCAGCAGCGGCGGAACGAAGCCGCCGAGCCCGCCCATCGCGCCCACCACACCGGTCACCGAGCCGACCTGCTGCTGCGGCGTCACCTGGGAGACCAGCGCGAACACGCTGCCGCTGGTGGTGCCGAGCCCCGCCGCCATCACCAGCAGGCAGATCGTCCCCATGGGGTAGAGGTGCGGGTCGAAGGCCTGGACGACGGCGAACAACGCCACCACGGCCAGCGCGCACGCCGTCACGATCGCCGGGTGCATCCGGTCGGACAGCCAGCCGCCGAGCGGCCGGAAGATCACAGTCACCAGCGCGAAGCCCGCCGCCTTGGTGCCGGCGTCGGTCGGGCTCAGCTCGTACCAGGTCTTCAGGTAGGACGGCAGGTAGACGCCGAACGCCACCACGCCGCCGAACCCGATCGCGTACAGCGCGGAGAGTTCCCAGGTGACCCGCAGCCGGGAGGCCTGGCCCAGGCGGGAGGCCAGCGAGGCCGTCGGCACGGTCCGGCCCGGCCGGTCACTGATGAGGAAGAACGCGGCCACCGCGTACACGGCGAGCGCGACCGCCACCACCAGGAACGGCAGCGTCTCCCCGTGCTCGGCGATCCGCGGGGTGAAATAGCCGGACAGGGCCACACCGCCCATGCCCATGCCGAAGATGCCCAGCGCCAGCCCTCGGCGCGAGGGCGGGAACCACGAGTTGACCAGCGGAATGCCGATGGCGAAGGTGGTGCCGCCCAGACCCAGCAGGAAGCCCACCACGATCATCAGGCCGAAGGAGTCGCGCGCCGGGATCACCAGCAGCACCGGCACGATGGTCAGGGCCGAGACCAGCGGGAACATCAGCTTGGCCCCGTACCGGTCGGTCAGCGCGCCCACCGGGATCCGGCCCAGCGAGCCGACCAGCACCGGCACCGCCACCAGGAACGACTGCTGGAACGAACTCAGCGACAGCCGCTGCCCGAAGTCGCCCGCCAGCGGCGAGATCAGGTTCCACGCCCAGAAGGTGAGCGCGAACCCGACCGTCGCCGTGAGCAGATTCCGGTACGCCGCCCCGGAAACCCGTTCGGCGTCCGCCGTCGTCGCCGCGTCCCGCGCGGACCCCTGTGGTCGGTTCACGGCTCCACGCTAGGAACCGGCCCCGGCGCTCGCCCGGCGGACTACTCCGGACGGCGGCCCCTCATCC
>NZ_JBRIOU010000006.1:78801-84201 GCF_053474865.1 Streptomyces sp. CO7 | reverse complement strand
CCCTCGGGGCACGGGCAGTACAGCCCCCCCTCGCCGCCCCGCCCCGCCCGCCACATCACCCCGCAGGCCAGATGGGTGCACACCGACGAGTAACCGACCAGCGTCCCGTCGCCCAGCCGGACCGCCACCGCCCGGTCCTCCTCCTCCGGGTACCGGAACGCCACCGACTGCCCGGGCTCGATCCGGTCCGCGATCCGCACCCGCGGCGGCTGCTCCTCGCCGCTGTCCCCGTGCCGGTGCAGCACGCCCGCCGCCACCGCCACCCCGCCCACCGCGAGGCCCCCGGAGACGGTCGCCACCAGCCGCAGACAGTCCCGCCGGGTGGTCAGCGAGTGCGCGGCGATCCGCTCCCGCATCGCCTCCTGCGCCGCGTCGTGGTCCTGCCCCCCGCCCGGCCGCGCGCCGTCGTCGCCGTCGTCGGGCGCGGCGCCCGGGTCCGGCGCGGGGCCCTGATCGATCACGCTCATCGCACGTCCACCCCGTTCACCTCGACGACCGGCAGGCCGCCCGGGACCGGCCAGCGGGCCCGCTCGGCGGGCACCACCATGGCCACCCCCGTGCGCACCGTGCTCCGCCCGAAGGTGAACTCGTCCACCACCTGCACGCCCGGCCGCTCCTCCCGCAGCTCCTCCACCGTCCCGTAGAACAGCGCTCCCGTCGGGCAGACGGTGGCGCACATCGGCGCCAGACCGAACGCGGTGCGGTCGTAGCAGAGGTTGCACTTGAACTGCAGCTTCGCCGTCAGGTCGATCTTGGGAACGCCGAACGGGCAGGCGTTGACGCAGTTCGCGCAGCCGATGCAGCGCGTGGTGTCCGCCTCCTGCACGACCCCGTCGGCCGTCACCAGGATCGCGTCGGCCGGGCACACTTCGGCGCACGGCGCCACCGGGTCCTCGCAGTGCATGCAGACCGTCGGCAGCGCCGCCGTCGACAGGCCCTCCTGCGGGTAGTCCAGGTGGATCAGGGACTTGCCGCGGTGCGAATCGCACTCGCGGCAGGCCGAGACGCAGGCCTGACAGCCGATGCAGCGGCCCGGATCGATGAAGATGGTGCGGCCCATCATGAGTGGCGTCAGCTCCTCTCCGCGGTACCGCGGCCCTGCGACGCGGACGGCGGCAACGGGTCGGACAGGGAGACCTGGACCTCCTCGTAGGGGGCCCGGCCGGGCGGAACCGGCGGCAGCGGCACCTCGTCGAGCCGCTCCGCGAGCTCCAGCCGGGCGGCCGCCACCTTGTACTCCGGGATCCGCGAGCGGGGGTCCAGCGCGTCCACCGTGAGCACGTTGGCGGACGCCGGCGAGGGCCAGTGGTAGGGCACGAACACCGTGTCCGGCCGGATCGCCTCGGTCACCAGCGCCGGGAACACCGCGCTGCCACGCCGGGTGACCACCCGCACCGGGTCGCCGTTGCGGAAACCCTGCGAGGGGTGCACCTCGACCCAGGGCCTCGGCGTCTGCTCCACCAGACCGCCCAGGCGGCGGGTCTGGGTGCCCGACAGGAAGTGCGCCACCGTCCGGCCGGTCGTCAGGGTCAGCGGGTGCTCGGCGGTGTGGACGTCCGCCGGCGGATGCCACTCCACGGTCTGCAGGTGCATCCTGCCGTCCGGGTGGTAGGTGCGCAGGTCCTCGAAGAGCCGCGGCGTCCCCGGATGGTCGGTCGACGGACACGGCCAGCAGATGCCGCCGGTCTCCTCCAGCCGCTCGTAGGTGATGCCCGAGTAGTCGACCAGCGCCCCGGCCGTCGCCACCCGCAGCTCCTCGAAGACGTCCCGCGACCCGGAGAAGGCGAACTTGTCCCCTGCGCCCAGCCGCCGCGCCAGCTCGCACAGCACCCAGGTGTCGGTGCGCACACCCGGCGGCGGCTCCTGCGCCTTGTTGTGCTTGACCACCCGGGCCTCGGCGTTCGCCGTCACCCCCTCGTCCTCCGCCCACACCGTCACCGGCAGCACCACGTGCGCGTTGGCGGCCGTCTCGGAGAGGAAGAAGTCGAGCTGGACGTGGAACTCCAGCCGGTCGTAACCGTCCTGCACCGTCGCGTGGTGGGGCAGTGACACCAGCGGGTTGTTGCACACGCCCAGCAGCCCGCGGATCTCACCGCGCTGCATCTGCCAGACCATCTCCATCATCGACGTGCCCACGCCCGGCAGTTCGGCCTCGTCGATGCCCCAGATCTCGCAGATCTGCCGGCGGTGCTCCGGATTCTTCAGGTCCCGGCCACCGGGCAGCATGTCCGACTTCTGGCCGTGCTCCCGGCCGCCCTGCCCGTTGCCCTGGCCCGTCAGCGTGCCGTACCCCGCGCCCGGGCGGCCCACGTTGCCGGTCGCCACGATCAGGTTGACCACGCTCAGGCAGTTCTCCACGCCCTGCGTCTGGTGCTCGATGCCCCGGGCGTGACAGGCCATCGCGTTCTTGGCGCCCGCGAACATGCGGGCCACCTCGTACACCTGGGACTCCGGGATCCGGCAGACCTCCGCCGCCCGCGACGGCGGATAGTTCCGCACGCAGCGCACCACCTCGTCCCAGCCGGTGGCGTGCGCGGCGACGAACTCCTCGTCCACCAGCCCTTCCTCGATGATCACGTGCAGCACGGCGTTGAAGAACACCGAGTCGGTACCCGGACGCAACGCGACGTGGATGTCCGCCGTCCGCGCGATGGCCGTCTCCCGCGGGTCCACGATGATCAGCTTCGCGCCGCGGTCGCGCCCGCCCCACACGTACTGGGTGAGCACCGGGAAGCACTCGGCGATGTTGCCGCCCGCCACCAGCAGGCAGTCGGTCACCAGCATGTCGGCGAAGGGGTTGCCGGCCCGGTCGATGCCGAACACCGCCTTGTTGGCGGCGGCCGCCGACACCATGCACAGCCGGCCGTTGTAGTCCACGTGCCGCGTCTTCAGCGCCACCCGGGCGAACTTGCCGACCAGGTACGTCTTCTCGGTGAACAAGCTGGCCCCGCCCAGCATCCCGAAGGCGTCGGCGCCGTAGGTCTCCTGGACGCGCCGGATCTCACCCGCGGTGAAGTCCAGCGCCTCCTCCCAGCTCGCCTCCCGGAACGGCTCGTCGCGCGAGCTCCGGATCAGCGGAGTGGTCAGCCGCTCGGGGTGGTTGATCTGCTGGTAGGCGTTGACGCCCTTGGGGCACAGCCGCATCCGGTTGATGTCGTGGTTGCGGGGCTCCATGCCGAAGACCCGGCCCGCCTCGTTCACCCGCAGGTACATGCCGCACTGCACCCCGCAGAAGCAGCAGTGGGTGGGGACCAGCGTCTCTCCCCGCTGGTCCGCGTGCCACCGGTCGGCGGGGATGCCGCCCGCGTCACGGAAGGACTGCGCCCCCGGAGGCGCCAGTGTGGGGTCGAGCGGGACGGCCGGCCGGTTCACTTGTAGCCCTTCTTCACGTTCTCGAGATAGGCGGACCCGCGCAGCACCCGCTTGCACCGCGGGCAGTACTCGGTCCACTCGTCGAACTCGAGCCGCAGGTCGCGCATGGTGCCGCGGAGGTTCTCCACATAGGCGGCGGTGTCCACGGTGGTGCCGCAGCGGCGGCAGGCGAACACCTTCTCGTCCTGCCGGTCGGTGTACTTGAACAGCTGCATGCCCACGGCCGCCGGGCGCTGGACGATGTGGAAGAACTTGCCGAACGGCAGGTAGATCAGGGTGAACACCACCGCGATCATGTGGAGCACCATCAGGAACTCGTAGCCCTGACCGTGCAGGAAGATCGCCGAGAAGGTGAGCAGCAGCCCCGTCACCGAGATCACCACCAGGGCGATCAGCGGCAGCAGGTCGTAGGCGAACCGCTGACCCGTCATCGCCCCGCGGTCGCGCATCCGGCGCCACAGGAAGTACGTGGCGCCCGGGATCACCAGCACCGCCGCGATGTCCAGGCCGTGGAAGAGCAGCCAGCCGAAGACGCTCAGCGAGTCGAACGTCATCAGCTTCACCCCCCACATCCGCCACTCGTACTGCGGACCGGAGCCGGTGGGTGAGGTGAAGGTGAACCAGCCCCAGGTCAGCGGGAAGGTGATCAGGGCGGCCAGCACACAGCCCCAGAAGATCAGCTGGTGCGCGGCCCAGCGGCCGTGCGAGCGGGCGCCCAGGAACTTCTGGAAGCCGAGGTAGGTGGCGATCATGCGGGGCACCGCGGTGGGCGCCCGGCGGAAGTTCTCCACGGAGAAGAAGGAACGCCAGCCCTTCTGGAAGAGCCGGCGGGCGGCCGGCGCGGAGACCCACACGGTGTACCGGTACACCAGCCCGAAGACGAGGAAGACGGAGGCCGCCGCGTAGGGCAGCAGCGCGGAGTCGAAGTCCCGCAGCAGCCTGCTGCCGAACACGATGGCCAGGATCAGCAGGACGGCCGCCACGGTGCCCGCGAGGGTCGCCCGGCCGGCCACCGAGAGCCGGTCGAGGTGACGCGCGGGCCCTGGGGCGACGGGCGGGGGATTGGACTCGCTCACACGGGCACACTAGGAGAGGGCGGGCCGGGAGTGCCCCTTTTGTTCCTTCGGGCGGGCATGTCTCACTCCACCGGTCCCCCCGGCGGCATCCCTGCCGTCGATCCCTCGGGGCGGCGTCCCCGCCGCAGGTCCCCGCACGACAGAACAGGCAGCCGAACGCACGTGACCACCGACAACCGGCAGAAGAATCCCCGGACGGACCGGATCGACCTCCGGAGCACCCCGACCGCCCGCGACTTCCGCGAGGCGCACCGCGCCCACGCGCGCTCCACCCGGGCGGGCCGCCTCCGGCTCGCCCTCACCCTCGCGCTGACCCTCGCGGTCATGGCGGTGGGCGTCCGCCACGGCTCGGTCACCGTGCTGTCCCTGGTGATGGGCATCGCCTACCTGTTCTTCGCCCTGGTCTTCCTGCCCAGGGCGCAGGCCGGCCGGGCCGCCGCCAGGGCCGCGGAGAACGGCGGGCAGCGGGTCCGCCTCGACGCCGACGGCGTGCGCGTCACCGAGGGCGGCGAGCAGCGGCGGTACGCCTGGACGGAGATTGCCCGCCACCTGGAGACGGAGCACCTGTTCCTGCTGATCGGAGCCGACCGGGCCCAGTCCTGCCTCGCGGTCCTGCCGAAGGAGGGCTCCGGGGACCGGCTGCGCGCCCTGCTCGAGAACCGGCCCGCCGCGGACCGGCCGAACTGACCGGAACGGCCGCGCGAGCCCGCGGCGCCGTGTGAGGCTTCGGTCATGCGTGCGACGTACCCCGCTCCCCGTTCCCCCGCCCCGGCCCACGGCCTCCACCTGCGTCCCTGGCGTCCGGCGGACGCCGCCGCCCTGGTCGAGGCCCACCGGGACGACGCCATGCGCTGGTGGCTGACCGATCCGCTCGACGACGTGACCGCGGCCCGCGGGTGGGTCGACGCGCAGGAGGAGGCGGCCGGGCGCGGGGAGCGGTTCTCCTTCGCGG
>NZ_JBRIOU010000006.1:76814-78701 GCF_053474865.1 Streptomyces sp. CO7 | reverse complement strand
GTGGGCGAGCCGGAGACCCTGCGGTGGCCGGAGACCTGAAGGTGGCCAGGGACCTGAAGGTGGCCGGCGACCTCGCGGGCCAGGTGGTGCTGCGTGTCCCGCACCCCGGCGCCCCCGTCGGCGAGGTCGGCTACTGGACCGCCGCGTGGGCCCGCGGCCGTCGCGTGGCTCCGCGCGCCCTCGAGGCGCTCACCGGCTGGGCGTTCGACTCCTTCGACGGGCTGACCGCCCTGGAGCTCACCCACCAGGAGTCCAACCACGCCTCCTGCCGGGTCGCCGGACGCTGCGGCTACGCCCTCGGCCGCGTCCTGCCGCCCTGGCCACCGCGGTTCCCCGACCCCGGCCACGTCCACGTCCGTCAGCGCGACGGCTGACCCGCCCGGCCGGCACGCGACAGTTCGAGACACCCTGCCCCCGACCGGAACGGAGCACCGGCATGCCCTTCTTCAAGACCTCCGACGACCTCGAGATCCACTACCAGCTCTGGGGGGCGGAGTCCGACCTGCCGCCGATCGTCCTGCACCACGGCTTCATCGCCGACTCCGACATCGAGTGGGTCGCCCCCGGCGTCGTACGGCTCCTCAACGAGACGGGCCGCCGGGTCCTGGCCCTCGACGCCCGCGGCCACGGCCGCAGCGCCAAGCCCCACGACCCGGCGCGCTACGGCGAGGCCCGCATGTCCGAGGACCTGCGCGAGCTGCTGGACCATCTCGGGGAGAGTGCCTACGACCTCGTCGGCTACTCGATGGGCGCCGTGGTCAGCCTGCTGACGGCCGCACAGGACCGCCGGGTCCGGCGCCTGGTGATCGGGGGCGTGGGAGCCGCCGTGGTCGAACTCGGGGGAGTGGACAGCCGCGTGATCGGCGGCGACGTCCTGGTGGACGCCCTGACCGTCGACGACCCGGCGACCGTGAAGGACCCGGCCGCCGCCGCATTCCGGGCCTTCGTCGACGCCGTCGGCGGCGACCGGCTCGCCCTGGCCGCGCACGCCCGGGCGATCCACCAGCGGCCGATACCCCTGGCCGAGGTCACCGCCCCCACCCTGCTGCTGGCGGGCGACGAGGACCCGCTCGCCGCCCGGCCCGAGGTGCTCGCCGACGCCCTCCCCGAAGCCACCCTGCGGATGCTGCGCGGCGACCACCTCGGCGCCCTTCGCGACCCGGCCTTCGTGGCCGAACTGTCGGCGTTCCTCGACGCCCGCTGACCTCCGCGGCCGCGCGGCACGCGACGGGCCCTCGGCCCGGCTCGGCCCGCGCGGCCCCACCGGGCTACCGGTCCGTGGGCGCCGTCGGGCTATCGGTCCGTGCCGTGCCGCCGGGCTGCCGGTTCGTGCCGCCCCCATCGGGCTACCGCTCCGCGCCGCCGGGCTGCCGGTTCGTGCCGCCCCACCGGGCTACCGCTCCGCCGCCGGCGGCCAGGCCGTACCCGCCGCCAGGCCGAGCGTCGTGTGCCGGCGGGGGAGTACGGGGGCCGGCGCAGGGGCGCGGCACCCGCCGGCGCGAGCGTGGCCCGGTCAGGACGCGTCGCCCGCGGGCGCGACCGCGACCCGCGTCGCGTCGCCCGAGGGCCCACCACCGCACCCGGCGGCTACGCCCCCGTGTCGCCCCCGGCCGCCCGCAGCTGCTCCAGGACCAGCGGATCGATCGCCCCGTCGACCAGCCGCTCCTCGAGGTTGGCGATGCCCGCCCACTCCGACAGCGCCACCTCCAGCTCCACCCCGCGGTGTCCCAGCGCGTCCAGCCGCCCGGCCACCTCCTCCGCCAGCTCACCGGTGAGCGGCAGCAGGGTCCGCGGGTCCGGCCGGCCGAAGTAGAGGTCGTGGAGCTCCAGCAGCCGGCCCAGCTCCGCCGACGGATCGGCGTGGTCGTCGACCCGCAGGTCCACCAG
>NZ_JBRIOU010000006.1:72460-76714 GCF_053474865.1 Streptomyces sp. CO7 | reverse complement strand
AACAGGTCCCGTCGGCACTGCGCGCAGCGATCGAGAAAGTCATGGCCGGACCTTAACCCCCCGCTTCGAGGCCCCCACCCACGCCGTCCGCCCGGCACGGTAGGCTCGTCGCGCCAGTCGAACTCCACGAGGTGGGGTCAGGGAACCCGGTGAGATTCCGGGACTGACGCGCAGCGGTGAGGGTGACGGTCGGGCACGTGCGGGCGCAACAGGCGCCGCGCAGCCACTGGAGCGACGCTCCGGGAAGGCGCCCGAACCGGAGGAACCCGAGTCCGAAGACCTGCTGGCGCTGGCGGTGACGGGCCGCCAGGTCGACCGAGGACCCCGCGAACGGGCCCCTGACCTCGAAGGACTCGCATGTCCCCGATGGATTCCGCCTTCCTGTCCGCCCGGCGTGCCCGGCGCGACCGCTGCCCGGGCGCACTGCGCCCCTGGCAGGCCGAGGACGGTCTCCTGGTCCGGCTGCGCCTCATCGGCGGCCGCCTGCCCACGGAGTCCCTCACCGCCCTCGTCGCCGTCGCCGAACGCCACGGAGACGGCCGCGTCCACGTCACCGGCCGCGCCAACCTCCAGATACGGGCCCTGCCCAGCAACCAGGGCCGCCTCGGCAGCGCCGTCCTCGACGCCGTCGAAGCCACCGGCCTGCTGCCCTCGCGCACCCACGAACTCGTCAGGAACGTCATGGTCTCGCCCCGCACCGGGGTGACCGGCGGCCGCGCCGACCTCAGCCCCGTGGCGGCCGAACTCGACCGGCTGCTGTGCGCCGAGCCGTGCCTGGCCGGCCTGCCCGCGCGCTTCCTGTTCGTCCTCGACGACGGCCGGGGGGACCTGATCACCCGTACCTGCGACCTCGGCCTGGTGGCCCTGGACGCCGGCACCGCACAGCTGCGCGTCGGCGACGGCTGGGGTCCCCGCGTCCCGCTCTCTGAAGCCGCACCGGCCCTGACCGGGCTCGCCCGGCGCTTCATGGACGTCCGGGGAATCGGCCCCACCGCCCCCTGGCACGTCGTCGAACTGCCCGAACCCCTCGGGGAGTCGGCCGCCCCGGACCCAGGACTGCCGAGCCCCGAACCACCCCTGCCACCGGGCCCGCTGCCCGGCGGGGGCCGGCACGTGCCCGTCCCCGACACCGGGCTCGGCTCCGAGGACGTCGCCCGGCTCGTCGACGAGACCCACGCGGCGGGCGCCACCGAACTCACCGTCACCCCCTGGCGCGGTGTGATCGTCCCGGGAGCCGCCGCATGAGCGCCACCACGGCGGCCGGGCGACCCGCGGAGCCCCGCAGGCCCGACCGGCACTACGACTACCTCACCGACGGCCCGGCCATCTACGTCGACTCCTTCGCCACCATCCGCCGCGAGGCCCGCCTGGACCACGTCCCCGCGGAGGCGGAACGACTCGCCGTGCGGATGATCCACGGCGCCGGCCAGGTCGACCTCGCCGACGACCTGGTGATCCACCCCGGGCTGGTGACCGCCGCGCGCACCGCCCTGCGTTCGGGCGCGCCCATCCTCTGCGACGTCACCATGGTCGCCACCGGAGTCACCCGCAGCAGACTCCCACGCGACAACGATGTCGTCTGCCTGCTCGGCGACGAGCGGGTGCCCGCTCTCGCCCGCCGCTGGGGCACCACTCGCACCGCCGCGGCCGTCTCCCTCTGGGAGCCGCTGATGGAGGGCGCCGTGGTCGCCGTCGGCAACGCACCCACCGCCCTGTTCCACCTGCTGGAGATGCTCGTCGACGGGGCGCCCCGCCCCGCGGCGATCGTGGGCTGCCCGGTCGGCTTCATCGGCGCCGCCGAGTCCAAGCAGGCCCTCACCGAACTCGCCACCACCCACGGCATCGACATCCCGTACGTCACCGTCCACGGCCGCCGCGGCGGCTCCGCCATGACGTCGTCGGCCCTCAACGCACTCGCCAAGGAGGAGGAGTGACCGGACGTTTCCACGGAGTCGGCGTCGGCCCCGGCGACCCCGAACTGATCACCCTCAAGGCGGCCCGGCTGATCGCCTCCGCCGACGTGGTCGCCTACCACGCGGGCCGCGGCAAGGAGTCCAACGCCCGCCGCATCGCGGCCTCGCTCATCCCGGACACCGCGGTCGAGGAGCGGCTGACCTACCCGGTCACCACCGGCGCCACCGACCACCCCGGGGGCTACACGGGGGCCCTGGCCGACTTCTACGAGGAGTCCGCCGCCCGGCTCGCCGCCCACCTCGAGGCCGGACGCGACGTCGTGCTGCTCTCCGAGGGCGACCCCCTGTTCTACGGGTCGTACATGTACATGCACGACCGGCTCTCCGAGCGGTACGAGACGCAGATCGTGCCGGGCGTCCCGGCGTTCGCCGCCGCCGCGGCGGCCGCCGCGGCCCCGCTCTCCCGGCAGACCGACGTGCTCACCGTGCTCCCGGGCACCCTGCCCGAACCGGAACTCGCCCGCCGGCTGGCCGACACCGACGCCGCCGTCGTGATGAAGCTGGGACGCACCTTCCCGGCCGTGCGCCGCGCGCTGGAGGCGGCGGGGCGGCTCGACCACGCGGTCTACGTCGAACGCGCCTCCATGGAGGGCGAACGGCGCCTGCCCGTGGCCGAGGTGGACCCGTCCACCGTGCCGTACTTCTCGCTGATCCTCGTCACCGGCGACAGCCGCAACGGGGCCCGCTCGCGCACCCCCGGGGAGCAGGCCACGGCCCTCACGGGATCCGCGCCGGGCAGTCTCGTCTCCGCGACATCGGCCTCGGCGACCTCCGCGACCTCGGCCTCGGCGACCTCCGCGACCTCGGCCTCGGCGGCCTCGGCGGCCGAGCTGCTGGTCGTCGGCCTGGGCCCCGGCCCCGATGCCTGGCTGACCCCCGAGGCGTCCGCCGCGCTCGCCGAGGTCGACCACGTCGTCGGCTACGGCCCCTACGTCGACCGGGTCCCCCAGCGTCCCGGCCTGACCCGACACGCCTCCGGGAACACCGTGGAGCTGGATCGCGCCCGCCTCGCCCTGGAGCTGGCCGCGCGGGGCGAGCGCGTCGCGGTGGTCTCCGGCGGCGACGCCGGGGTCTTCGGCATGGCCACCGCCGTCTTCGAGGCCGCCGAGGACCCGGACCTGCGGCACGTGCCGGTGCGGGTGCTGCCCGGCGTCAGCGCCGTCCAGGCCGTCGCCGCACGGGCCGGCGCACCCGTCGGCGGCGACTTCGCGGTCGTCAGCCTCTCCGACCGGCTCAAGCCGTGGGACGTCGTCGAACGCCGCCTGCGCGCCGTCGCCGAGGCCGACCTGGCGCTGGCCGTCTACAACCCGGCCTCCCGCTCCCGCACGGAACAGATCGCCACCGCCCGCCGCGTCCTGCTGGAACACCGCGCGCCGGAGACCGTCGTCGTGATCGGCCGGGGCGTCGGCCGGCCCGGCGAGTCGCTGACCGTCACCACGCTCGGCGAACTCGACCCCGCGACCATCGACATGCGCTGCCTGCTGATCGTCGGCGCCTCCGGCACCCGTGTCTCGGCGTCGGGCCGGGTCTGGACACCGAGGTGGGTGAAGCCGTGACCGTCCACTTCGTCGGCGCCGGCCCCGGCGCCGCGGACCTGCTCACCGTCCGGGCGGTGCGCCTGCTCGCCGCGGCCGGCACGGTGCTCTACCCCGGCACCTATCTCGACCCGTTGGTCCTCGACCACTGCGCGCCCGGAGCCGAACTGGTCGACACCCAGCGGCTCGACCTGGACCGGATCACCGAGCACCTGGTCGACGCCCACCGGCAGGGCCAGGAGGTCGTGCGCCTGACCTCCGGCGATCCCTCGCTGTACTCGGCCCTCGCCGAGCAGACCCGCCGCCTGGACGCCCACGGCGTCCCCTGGGACGTCACCCCCGGCGTCCCCGCCTACGCCGCCGCGGCGGCCGTGGCGGGGCGGGAGCTGACCGTCCCGCTGCTCGCCCAGTCGGTGGTCCTCACCCGCACCCGGGCCCGGTCGACCGCGATGCCCGCGACCGAGTCGCTGGCCGCGTTCGCCGCCACCCGGGCCACCCTGGTGCTGCACCTGGCCATCACCAGGATCCGCGAGCTGATGGAGGAGCTGGCGCCCGAGTACGGCCCCGACTGTCCGGTGGTGGTCGTCCACCGGGCCAGCCAGCCGCAGGAGTCGGTGCTGCGCGGCACCGTCGCGGACATCGCCGACGCGGTGGAGGCGGCCGGCCTGCGGCAGGCCGCCGTCATCCTGGTGGGCCGGGCGCTCGACCCGGCCCCCGGCGGCGAGTCGTTCCTCTACGACCCGGCC
>NZ_JBRIOU010000006.1:70713-72360 GCF_053474865.1 Streptomyces sp. CO7 | reverse complement strand
CCGGTGAACGAACCGATGGGCGCCGTCGTCTCCACCGCCAGGCGGGTCAACTCCCCGCCGTGGCGGCGGTAGGCGTCCGCGAGGAGTGTCTCCGTCTCCAGCGTCACCCCGTGCACCACCAGCCGGCCGCCCGGCCGCAGCGCCCCCAGACACGTCTCCAGGACGCCCGGCCGGGTGGCCCCGCCACCGATGAACACCGCGTCCGGCGACGGCAGTCCGGCCAGCGCGTCCGGGGCCCGCCCGGTCACCACACGCAGCCCCGGCACGCCCAGCCGGCCCGCGTTGCGGGCGACGCGGGCGGCGCGCCCGGTGTCCGCCTCCACGGCGGTGGTCGCACAGGTGGGGTGCGCCCGCATCCACTCGATGCCCACCGAACCGGCGCCCGCGCCCACGTCCCACAGGTGCTGCCCCGGCCCCGGCGCCAGCCGCGCCAGCGCCGACGCCCGCAGGTCACGCCGGGTCAGCTGGCCGTCGTTCTCGAACGCGTCGTCCGGCAGCCCCGCCACCAGACCGAGGGCGGGCGGCCCCGCCAGCTCCAGCGCCAGCACGTTCAGGGCCGGCGCCTCGCCGGGCGGCGAGGCCAGCCAGTCGTCGGCCGTGCCCGACAGCCGCGACTCGAGGTCCGTGCCCAGGTCGCCGAGCACCGTCATCACGCTCCGCCCGTACCCCGCGCCCGCCAGCAGCGCCGCCACCGCGGCCGGGGTCGCCGCGTCGGAGGACAGCACCAGCACCCGGTGACCGGGCGCCAACTCCCGCAGCAACAGCCGCGGATCACGGCCCACCAGCGTCACCACGGCGCACCGTTCCGACGGCCATCCCATGCGGGCCCGCGCCAACGCCACCGACGACACCGCCGGTTCGACATGCACCGAACCAACTCCCAGCAGATCGACGAGCGTTGTGCCGATCCCGGACACCAGCGGGTCGCCCGAGGCCAGCGCCACCACCCGCGCCCCGCCCAGGGACGCCAGCAGCGGCGGCAGACCCTCGCGCAGCGGCGAGGGCCACGCCTCACGCCGCTGCCCGGCCACCTCCGGCAGCATCGCCAGATGCCGTCGCCCGCCCAGCACCACCTCCGCCTCCAGCACCGTGCGCCGCAGCCGCTCGGGCAGCGAGGGCCAGCCGTCGGCGGTCACGCCGACGACGGTGATCCGGGAAAGGGCGGCCCGGGAGGCGGTGTTCGTGGTGGCGGGGGGAGGGGGCGTGCCGATCGTCATACCCGTGACGCTATCGTGGTCCCCAACAGGCACGAGGTGCCCCTACGGCCCAGCCATCGGAAACGGTGAGGACGGCCGACGGGGAGAATCTGGGAAGCCCGGTGAGATTCCGGCACAGGCCCGCTGCGGTGAACCGAGCCTCGCTCACGAGGACTCGGCAAGTCCGAAGACCGGCCTCGCGCCCGCCCCTTACGGATGGCGAAACGAGCGGGAGCCTCACATGCCATTGGTGCGTTCGCACTACCCCTTTTCCGCGATCGTCGGCTGCGACGCCGGCGAACTCGACGACCTCGGCCTCTCCCTGGTCCTGACCGGCATCTCGCCCGCGATCGGCGGCGTCCTGGTCCGCGGCGAGAAGGGCACCGCCAAGTCGACCGCCGCCCGCGCGCTGGCCGCCCTGCTGCCGCCCGTGGACGTCCACCCCGAGGAC
>NZ_JBRIOU010000006.1:69730-70613 GCF_053474865.1 Streptomyces sp. CO7 | reverse complement strand
CTCCACCGATGCGTCCGCTTCGAGGCGGACGCATCGGTGGAGAGCCGCCCGGTGCGGCTCGTCGAACTCCCGGTCGGCGCCACCGAGGACCGCGTCCTCGGCTCCCTGCACCTGGAGAAGGCGCTCTCGCACGGCAAGGTGGCCTACGAGCCAGGCCTGCTGGCCCGCGCCCACCGCGGCATCCTCTACGCCGACGAGGTCAACCTCCTCCCCGACCACCTGGTCGACCTGCTGCTGGACGCCGCCGCCACCGGGCGGGTCACCGTCGAACGCGACGGGTTCTCCGTGGAGCACGCCGCCCGGTTCCTGCTCATCGGCACCATGAACCCCGAGGAGGGCGAACTGAGGCCGCAGCTCCTCGACCGGTTCGGCCTCACCGTCGAGGTCGCCGCGCCCCGCGATCCCGCGCCGCGCGCCGAGGTGGTGCGGCGGCGGATGGCCTACGACGCCGACCCGGCCGGTTTCGCGGCCCGCCACCGCCCCGCCGAGGAGGCCCTGGCGGCACGGGTGGCCGCGGCCCGCGAACGGCTCGGCCGGGTCCTCCTTCCGGACACCGCGCTCACCAAGATCGCCGAGATATGCGCCGCGTTCGACGTGGACGGGCTGCGCGCCGACATCGTGACCGCCCGCACCGCCGTGGCCCACGCCGCCTGGGCCGGCCGGACCACCGTGACCCGCGCCGACATCCGCCGCGCCGCCCGGCTCGCCCTGCCGCACCGGCGCCGCCGCAACCCCTTCGACGCGCCCGGACTCGACGAGGAACTCCTCGACCGGATCCTGGGCGACGACGAACTCCCGCCGGACCCACCGCCCTCGCAGCCCCCGGCCGACGACGGCCCGGACGGATCGGGCGACGAGGGGCCCGGGGACGACGGTCCCGGGG
>NZ_JBRIOU010000006.1:69172-69630 GCF_053474865.1 Streptomyces sp. CO7 | reverse complement strand
CCCCCTACCGCCCGCGACTGCTCACCGTCCGGGGCACCGGCGAGGGCACCGACGGCCGCCGCAGCCGCGCCCTGGGAAGCCGGGGCCGCCGGGTCGGCGTCGCCCGGCCCGGCCAGGACGCCGGGGGCTCCCTGCACCTGGTCGAGACGGTGCGCGCCGCGGCGGCCCGCACCCGGACCGGCCGCGCCGACGGCCCGCTGCGGCTGCGCGGCGAGGACCTGCGCACCGCCGTCCGGGAGGGCCGCGAGGCCAACCTGATCCTCTTCTGCGTCGACGCCTCCGGCTCCATGGCGGCCCGCAAGCGCATGAGCCAGGTCAAGACCGCCGTCCTCTCCCTGCTCCTCGACGCCTACCGCCGCCGCGACAAGGTCGGCCTGATCACCTTCCGCGGGCAGGGCGCCGAACTCGCCCTGCCCCCCACCCACTCGGTGGACATCGCCGCCGCCCGCCTCGACGAC
>NZ_JBRIOU010000006.1:65516-69072 GCF_053474865.1 Streptomyces sp. CO7 | reverse complement strand
GCTGGAGGCCGCCCGCGTCGTCGCCCGCGAACGCCGGCGCCACCCGCGGCTGCGTCCCCTGCTGGTCGTCGTCACCGACGGCCGCGCCACCGGCGGCAAGGACGCCGTCTCCCGCTCGCTGCAGGCCGCCGACCAGGTCGCCTCCCTCGGCGTCAGCACCGTGGTGGTCGACAGCGAGTCCGGACCCCTGCGGCTCGGCCTGGCCGCCGGCCTGGCCGCCCGCCTGCACGCCGACCACCTGCCCGTCCGCGAGGTCAGCGCCGACGCGCTGAGCACCGCCGTCCGAGAGAGGGCCGCCTGATGCCCCAGGGACAGCCGACCGTCGTGCCCGACGACGGACTCACCACCCGCCAGCGCCGCAACAAGCCCCTCCTGGTCGTCCACACCGGCGACGGCAAGGGCAAGTCCACCGCCGCCTTCGGCCTCGCCCTGCGCGGCTGGAACCAGGGCTGGAACATCGGGGTCTTCCAGTTCGTCAAGTCCGCCAAGTGGCGCATCGGCGAGCAGACGGTCCTCGAACGCCTGGGCCGGCTCCACGAGGAGACCGGCGAGGGCGGCCCCGTCGAGTGGCACAAGATGGGATCCGGCTGGTCCTGGACCCGCAAGCACGGCGACACCGAGGACCACGCCACGGCCGCCGCCGAAGGCTGGGCCGAGATCAAGCGGCGCCTGGCCGAGCAGACCCACGACCTGCTGGTCCTCGACGAGTTCACCTACCCCCTCGCCTGGGGCTGGATCGACGTCGAGGACGTCGTCACCGCCCTGCGCGAGCGCCCCGGCCGTCAGCACGTGGTGATCACCGGGCGCCGGGCCGCCCCGCAACTGCTCGAGGCCGCCGACCTGGTCACCGAGATGACCAAGGTCAAGCACCCCATGGACGCGGGGCAGAAGGGCCAGCGAGGCATCGAATGGTGACGCCCGCCCGGCCCGGATCCTCGCCGGCCCCGCACGGCGCGGAGCCCGTGCCGCTGCCCCGGATCATGATCGCCGCCCCGATGACCGGTCAGGGCAAGACCACCGTCGCCACCGGCCTGATGGCCGCGCTGCGCGACGCCGGCCACACGGTCAGCGGCCACAAGACCGGCCCCGACTACATCGACCCCGGCTACCACGCCCTCGCCACCGGCCGCCCAGGCCGCAACCTCGACCCGCACCTGGTGGGGGAGGAGCGCGTCGCGCCGCTCCTGCTGCACGGGGCCCGCGGCGCCGACGTCGCCGTCGTCGAGGGCGTGATGGGCCTGCACGACGGACGGATCGGCACGGACGGCTTCGCCTCCACCGCCCACGTCGCCGCCCTCACCCGCACACCGGTCGTCCTGGTCGTCGACGTCTCCCGGATGTCCCGCTCGGCCGCGGCGATCGTCGAGGGCATGGCCTCCTACGACCCCGCCGTCGACGTCGTCGGCGTGATCCTCAACAAGGCCGGCTCCGAGCGGAACGTCGCCGAGATCCGCCGCTCCCTGCGGCTGCCCGTGCTCGGCGTCGTGCACCGCGACGAGGAGATCGGCACCCCCTCCCGCCACCTCGGGCTCGTCCCCGCCGCCGAACGCGAGGACTCGGCCCGCGCCGTCCGCCGGCTCGGCGAGCGGATCGCCCGGGACGTCGACGTCGACGCCGTCCTCGCCCTGGCCCGCAGCGCACCGTCGCTGGACGCCGTGGCCTGGAACCCGGCCGACGAGGTCACCGCGCCGCCCGGCGGCGAACGCCCGGTCGTCGCCGTGGCCGGCGGCCGTGCCTTCACCTTCCGCTACAGCGAGACCGAGGAACTCCTGGCCGCCGCGGGCTGCGAGGTCGTCGCCTTCGACCCGTTGACCGACCCCGCCCTGCCCCCCGGCACCCGTGGCCTCTACCTCGGCGGCGGCTTTCCCGAGGTGTACGCCGCAGAGCTCGCCGCCAACGCGCCCCTGCTGGCCTCCGTCCGGCAGGCCGTCCGGGACGGCCTGCCCACCGTGGCCGAATGCGCCGGCCTGCTCTACCTCACCGAGACCCTCGACGACACCCCCATGGCCGGCGTCGTCCCCGCCCAGGCCGCGATGACCGGACGCCTCACCCTGCGCTACCCGCACGCGACCTCGCCCGGTGACACCCTCCTGACCCGGGCGGGGGAGCGGGTCACCGGTCACGAGTTCCACCGCACCCGCACCGCCCCCGGCGCCTGTTCCACCACCCCCGCCTGGGAGATCGACGGCCGCCCGGAGGGCTTCGCCTCACCGACGCTGCACGCCTCCTACCTGCACGTCCACTGGGCCGGACACCCCCGGCTCGCCCAGCGGTTCGCCGACGCCGTGCACCGCGCGGGCGCGTCCGGCGCCCCGCAACCCGACGGCGCCGCAGCCTGGGACCCGCTGCGGCACCACGGCGACTCCGAGGCCCGCGGCGGACTCCTCGACCTCGCCGTCAACGTCTACCCGGGCGAGCGCCCCGACTGGCTCGACCGCGCGCTGCACGACAGCATCGCCGACGCCGCCGCCTACCCCGACGCCGAACCCGCCCGCCGGGCCGTCGCCCGCCGCCACCACCGGCCGCCGCAGGAGGCGCTGCCCACCGCGGGCGCCGCCGAGGCGTTCACCCTCGTCGCCCGCCTGCGCCCCTGGCGGCGCCCGGTGGTCGTCCACCCGCAGTTCACCGAGCCCCACGCCGCCCTCGAACAGGCCGGACACACCGTCACCAGCGTGTTCTGCCGCCCCGAGGACGGCTTCGCCCTCGATGCGGCCGCCGTCCCCGAGGACGCCGACCTCGTGGTGATCGGCAACCCCACCAACCCCACCGGAGCCCTCCACCCGGCCGCGACGCTGCGCGCGCTGCGCCGCCGCGGCCGCCTGATCGTCGTCGACGAGGCCTTCATGGACGCCGTCCCCGGCGAACCCGAGTCCCTCGCCGACGAGCGCGCCGAGGGGCTGCTGGTGATCCGCAGCCTCACCAAGCACTGGTCGATCCCGGGCATACGCGCCGGGTACGTCGTCGGCGACCCGGCTTTCGTGCGGGAACTCGCCCGCGCCCAGACCCCCTGGTCGCTGTCGTCGCCCGCTGTCGCCGCCACCGTCGCCTGCACCGCCCCAAAGGCGCTCCCCGAGGCCCGTGCTCGGGCCGAACAGCTCGCCTTGTGGCGGGAGTTCCTCCAGGACGGGCTGACCGCCGCCGGGGTCCCGTTCACCCCCTCCAGCGGCCCCTTCGTCCTCGCCCGGCCGGGGGAGGGGCTGCACGGTCTGCTCCGCGAGCACGGTGTCGCCGCCCGGCGCGCCGACACCTTCCCCGGCCTGGACGCCTCCTGGATCCGCCTCGCGGTCAGGCCGCCGGAGACCACCCGCCGCTTCCTCGACGCCCTCGCGGAGGTGCGGGCATGCGCCACTCCCGCGTGACCCTCTCCCCGGCGGGCACCCGCGCGGCCGGTCTCCTCCTGGGGCACGCCGCCGACCGGGTCCTGGGCGACCCTCGCCGCTTCCACCCGGTCGCCGGCTTCGGCACCGTCGCCGGGGCCCTCGAACGGCGACTGCACGCCGACTCCCGCGCCCGGGGCGCCGCCTACACCACGCTGCTGGTCGGCGGCGTCGCGGCC
>NZ_JBRIOU010000006.1:59885-65416 GCF_053474865.1 Streptomyces sp. CO7 | reverse complement strand
TCCCTCGCCTCGGTCCGGTTGCTCTCGCAGCCTAGCGATGTGCACGTGCCCGCGCCGCCGCGGCCACCTTCGCGGCGGCGCGGGCACGTGCACATCGCTAGGCTGCGAGAGCAACCGGACCGAGGCGAGGGATGCTTCGTGGGCCAGGACGAGGTCACGTACGACGCGAGCCACATCGAGGTGCTGGAGGGCCTGCAGGCGATCAGGCGACGCCCCGGCATGTACGTGATGTCGACGGGGCCGCAAGGGCTGCACAACCAGCTGTTCGAGCTGTCCGACTGGGCATTCAACGAGGTCCTCGCCGGCCACGGCGATCGTGTCGCCGTGACCCTGCGGCCGGACGGCTCCGTGAGCATCACCCTCCACGGACGGGGCGTTCCCGTCGCGGCGGCCGGGGACGAGGAGAGCCCGACCCTGGAGGACCTGCTGTCCGGCATGTACGTCACCCCGCCGGTCGGCCGGCGCGGCGTGTGCTGTGCCCCGTTCGCCGTAGGGCCGGTCGTCGCCAACGCCCTGTCGAGCCGTCTGGACGCGGAGGTCCGGCGGCAGGGGACGCACTGGACCCAGCGCTACGAGCGCGGCGCTGCGACATGCCGGCCCCTGCCGGCGGGCCGGGCCGCCGGGGACGGCACGGTGATCACCTTCCGGCCGGACCCCGACGTCTTCGGCACGGCCGAGCACTCCTTCGACCTGCTGGCGGAGACCTTCGGCTCGCTGGCACACCTGTGGCCCGGGCTCGACGTCACGTTGACCGACGAACGTGGGCCGGGCAGCGCGCGCTCCGAGCGGTACCGCTTCCCCGGCGGCGCCACGGCCCCGCACCGCAGGTCCGGGCCGGGTGACTGCTAACGTCCGAGGCCATGGACGACAGCGTGTACACGGGCAACGCCGGCCAGGACGCGGCCCTCGACCGGGGCTGGCTGCTGGGGCACTTCAAGGAGCCGGGCGACCCGCGGCACAGCGAGGCCCTGGAGATCAAATGGGGCGTCCACCCCCGGGGCGACCGGCGGGCCCAGTGGGTGCGCGGTGAGAAGCGCACCGCACTGCAGGTGCTCGTCAGCGGGCGCTTCCGGGTCGAGTTCCCCCACCGCAGCGTCGTGCTGGAGCGGCAGGGGGACTACGTCGTGTGGGGCGAGGGCGTGGACCACTCCTGGGTCGCGGAGGAGGAGTCGGTGGTGCTCACCGTGCGCTGGCCCTCCCTCCCCGGCTACGCGGTGCCCGCGGCCGGGGAGGCATGAGGACCGGACCGGTCAGCCGGCCGTCGCACGGACCCAGGCGAACGCCTCGGCCACGTCGTGGACCACCGGCACACCCGCCGCGCCCGGCGGCCGCCTGACGACCACCACGGGGACGCCGAGCTCGCGCGCGGCCTCCATCTTCGGCCAGGTGTACGTGCCCCCGGAGTCCTTGGTCACCAGCACGTCCGCGCCGTGCTCGCGGAACAACTCCCGCTCACCGACGAGGGAGTACGGCCCCCGGCTGGTCACCAGCCGCCACGCGGGCGGCAGTTCGAGATCGGGCACGTCGACGACCCGTGCCAGCACGGAACTCGACGCCAGGGCCGGCACGAACCGGCGCAGCTCCTGCCGCCCCACCGTCACGAACGGCCGCGCCCCCAGCTCCGCGGCCCGCCCCGCGGCCTCCTCGTGCGAGGAGACGTACGACCACGCCGGATCCGGCTCCCACCCCGGCCGCTCGAGCCGCAGCAGCGGCATCCCCGAACTCGCGCAAGCAGCCTCGGCGTTGCCACTCATCCCCTGGGCGAACGGATGCGTCGCGTCGACCACCGCGTCGTAGCCGGCGAGCGCCGCCCGCAACCCGGGCACACCGCCGAAGCCGCCGATCCGCACAGCGCCCACCGGCAGCCGGGGCCGGGCGACCCGGCCCGCCAGCGAGGTCGTCACGTCGATCCCGGCGTCGACCAGCAGCGCGGCCAGCTCCCGCGCCTCCGAGGTCCCGCCCAGCAGCAGCAGCCTCACCCCACACCTCCGGGCGGCAGCACCGGCAGCGAGGCCGGAGCCCCGTCGCGTGCCAGCGCCACCAGCGCGTCGACGTCCAGGTGCTTCTCCGCCAGGTCGGCCAGGCCCTCGATCCGGGCCTCCCGCGCCTCGGCGAACCGCACCCCCGAGGGCGCGCACCCCAACGTCTCGGCGAGGAACGCCGACCGGAAGGCGTCGCCCTCCAGGCTGCCGTGCCACATCGTCCCGAACACGTTGCCCGCCCGTGCCCCGCCGAGGAACTCCTCGGCCCCGTCGCCCACGGTGATCCGACCGTGGTGGATCTCGTAGCCGGACGCCGGCGCCCCCAGCGCCGAACCCTCGGGCAGCCGTAGCGTCTTCTCCGCCGAGAAGTCGGTCCGCACGTCGAGCAGCCCCAGCCCTTCCGCGGACGAACCGGGCTCCGCCTCGACACCGTAAGGGTCGGCGACGACCCGCCCGAGCATCTGGAAGCCCCCGCAGACGCCCAGCACCGGACGCCCTCGCCGGGCGTGCTCCACCACCGCCCGGTCCAGGCCGCGCGAGCGCAGCCACGCCAGGTCCGCCAGCGTGGAGCGGGTCCCCGGCAGCACCACCAGGTCGGCGTCCGACAGGTCCCCGGGGCCCGACGCGAAGACCACGTCCAGGTCCGGCTCCAGCCCGAGCGCGTCCACATCGGTGAAGTTGCTGACCCGCGGCAGCCGCACCACCGCCACCCGCCGCACCGCGTCCCCGCGCGCCCGGCGGCCCTCCAGATCGAGGGCGTCCTCCGAGTCCAGCCACAGCCCCGGATCCCACGGCAGCACACCGAACACCCGGCGCCCGGTGAGCCGTTCCAGGTCGGCGAGACCAGGCCGCAGCAGACCCACGTCACCGCGGAACTTGTTGACGACGAACCCCGCCATCAGCGCCTGGTCGGCCGCCTCCAGCAACCCCACCGTGCCGTACATCGAGGCGAACACCCCGCCCCGGTCGATGTCGCCGACCACCACCACCGGCAGCCCGGCGTGCCGGGCCAGCCCCATGTTCACGTAGTCGCCGGCCCGCAGGTTGATCTCGGCCGGACTCCCCGCGCCCTCGGCCACCACCACGTCGTACCGGGCGGCCAGGTCGTCGTAGGCGGCGTGCGCCGCCCGCGCCAGATGACGGCGCCCCGCCTCCCAGTTCGACGAGGAGACGTCCCCGGCCGGCTGCCCCATCAGCACCACATGGCTGCGCCGGTCGGTGCCCGGCTTCAGCAGCACCGGGTTCATGGCCGGCTCGGGCACCGCCCGCGCCGCCACCGCCTGCACCCACTGGGCGCGCCCGATCTCGGCCGTCACCCCGTCGCGGCCCCGGCACACCATCGAGTTGTTCGACATGTTCTGGGCCTTGTACGGCGCCACCCGCAGCCCCCGGCGGGCGAACGCCCGGCACAGCGCCGTCGTCACCACGCTCTTCCCGGCGTCCGAGGTGGTTCCCGCCACCAGCAGCCCGCTCACGCCACCGCGCCCTTCCTCAGCAGACACACGTCCATCACCCACCCGGCCGCCCGCCGCGCCCGCTCGCGCGCCCGCAGGATCTCGGGCAGCACCTCCCCGACACGGCCGGCCACCAGCTCCTCGCCGTCCGTGCCGAGATTGGCCCCCCACCACACGGACCAGTCCGCCAGCCCCTCGAACCGCGGCTCCGCGCCCAGCATCACCACGATGTTCTCCTGCCCCTCCGCGACCGCGGCCGCCAGCCGGCGGGCCGTCGTCACGTGCACCGGCCGCCCCACCTCGTGCAGCACCATCCGGTGGCGCGCCGCCAGCAGCTGCGGCGCGCTCACCCCGGGCAGCACGTCGTACTCCACAGGCACCACGCCGCGCGCCGCGATCCGCTCCACGCTCCGCACGGTGGAGTCGTACAGCGAGGGATCACCCCACACCAGGAACGCCACCGTCCCCCCGCGCGCGGCCAGCACCCGCTCGTAGGCGGCGACCCGCGCCTCGTGCCAGGCCGCCACCGCCCCCGGATAGTCCTTGGGGTCGCGCCGGTCACGCTCCGGGTCCGGCACCTCCACCAGCTCCACGCCGTGCGCCTCGCACACCACGCGGCGCGCCTCCAGCAGCCCGTCGTCCTCCGCCTTGCGGGCGGCCACCGCGTAGTCGCAGCCCCGCAGGGCCTCGACGACCTCGGCGGTCAGGTGCCGCGGCCCCATGCCGATGCCCAGGATCCGCACCCTCACCGCGGCGCTCACTCGGACCGCTCCTCCAGCTCGCCCTCGACCTCCAGGTACACCTCGGCCATCGCCCGCAGCGTCTCCGGTTCCGGCTCCGCCCACAGGCCGCGGTCCGCCGCCTCGTGCAGCCGCTCCACGATGCCGTGCAGCGCCCACGGGTTGGAGCGCCGCAGGAACTCCTGCGTCTCCTCGTCCAGGACGTACTCGGCGGCCAGCTTCTCGTACATCCAGTCGTGCACCACGCCGGCCGTCGCGTCGAAGCCGAAGAGGTAGTCGACCGTCGCCGCCAGCTCGAACGCGCCCTTGTAGCCGTGGCGCCGCATCGCCGCGATCCACCGCGGGTTGACCACCCGGGCGCGGAACACCCGGGCCGTCTCCTCGGCCAGCGTCCGGGTGCGCACCGCGTCCGGCGTGGTCGAGTCGCCCACGTACGCCTTGGGGTCGGAGCCGGTCAGCGCCCGGACCGTGGCGATCATGCCGCCGTGGTACTGGAAGTAGTCGTCGGAGTCCGCGATGTCGTGCTCGGCGCTGTCGATGTTCTTCGCCGCCACCTTGATCCGCCGGTAGTTGGCCCGCATGTCGTCCGCCGCCGGCACGCCGTCCAGACCACGGCCGTACGCGAAGCCGCCCCACGCCGTGTACACCTCGGCGAGATCGCGGTCGTCGCGCCAGCTGCCCGACTCCACCAGCTGCAGGATGCCCGCGCCGTAGGAGCCCGGCTTCGAGCCGAAGATGCGGGTGGTGGCCCGGCGCTCGTCCCCGTGCACCGCCAGGTCCGCCCGGGCGTGCGCCCGCACGAAGTTGCGGTCCTCCGGCTCGTCCAGCACGGCGACCATCCGCACCGCGTCGTCCAGCATCGCCACCACGTGCGGAAAGGCGTCGCGGAAGAAGCCGGAGATGCGGACCGTGACGTCGATCCGGGGACGCCCCAGCTCCTCCAGGGACACCACCTCGAGCCGCGACACGCGGCGGGACGCCTCGTCCCACTCGGGCCGCACGCCCAGCAGCGCCAGCACCTCCGCCACGTCGTCGCCCGAGGTGCGCATCGCCGACGTGCCCCACACCGACAGGCCCACCGACTCCGGGTAGCTCCCGGTGTCCGCCAGGTGCCGCTCCACCAGCGAGCGCGCCATCGCCTGACCGGTCTGCCAGGCCAGCCGCGACGGCACCGCCCGCGGGTCCACGGTGTAGAAGTTGCGCCCGGTCGGCAGCACGTTCACCAGGCCGCGCAGCGGCGAACCCGACGGCCCGGCCGGCACGAACCCGCCCGCGAGGGCGTGCACCACGTGGTCCAGCTCCTCGGTGGTGCGGGCGAGCCGCGGCACGACCTGCTCGGCGGCGAACTCCAGCAC
>NZ_JBRIOU010000006.1:57317-59785 GCF_053474865.1 Streptomyces sp. CO7 | reverse complement strand
GGCCGCGGCGGCCGCCGGGTCCCAGCCCGCGGCCTCCATCCGCTCCACCAGCTCCCGGGCCCGCGCCTCGACGCCGTCGACCACGGCCGAGGCGTCGTCGCCCTTGAGGCCCAGCGCCGCCCGCAGCCCCGGCACCGCCCCGCCGACGCCGCCCCACACCTGGGCCGCCCGCAGGATCGCCAGCACCAGGTTGACCCGGGCCTCACCGGCCGGGGCCTCGCCCAGCACGTGCAGGCCGTCGCGGATCTGCGCGTCCTTGATCTCGCAGAGCCAGCCGTCGACGTGGAGCAGGAAGTCGTCGAACTCCTCGTCGTCCGGGCGCTGTTCCAGACCCAGGTCGCGGTGCAGTTCCGCCGCGCGCATCAGCGACCAGATCTCGCCCCGCACCGCCGGCAGCTTCGCCGGGTCCATGCTCGCGATGTTCGCGTGCTCGTCCAGCAGCTGCTCAAGGCGCGCGATGTCGCCGTAGGACTCGGCGCGCGCCATCGGCGGGATCAGGTGGTCCACCACGGTGGCGTGCGCCCGCCGCTTGGCCTGCGCGCCCTCTCCCGGATCGTTCACCAGGAACGGGTAGACCAGCGGCATCCCGCCCAGCGCGGCGTCGGTGGCGCAGGCCGCCGACAGCGCGGCGTTCTTGCCCGGCAGCCACTCCAGCGACCCGTGCTTGCCCAGGTGGACGACGGCGTCCGCGCCGAAACCGTTCTCCAGCCAGCGGTAGGCGGCCAGGTAGTGGTGGCTCGGCGGCAGCGACGGGTCGTGGTAGATCGCCACCGGGTTCTCCCCGAAGCCGCGCGGCGGCTGCACCAGCACCACCACGTTGCCCGCCCGCAGCGCGGCCAGCACGATCTCCCCGGCCTCGTTGACGAACAGCCGGCCCGGAGCCGGGCCCCAGGCCTCGGTCATCGCGTCCCGCAGCACGGACGGCACGCCGGCGGTCCACGCAGCGTACTCCTCGGCGGTGATCCGCACATGGGCGTCGGTGAGCTGACCGGAGGTCAGCCACTCCTCGTCCTGCCCGCCGGCCGCGATCACCGCGTGGATCAGCGCGTCCCCGGCCGCCTGGTCGTCGGGCAGGTCGAGGCCCGGCAGATCGCCCTCGGCGCCGAGGTCGTAGCCCTCCGCGCGCAGCCGCCGCAGCAGCCGCACCGCGGAGCGGGGGGTGTCCAGACCGACCGCGTTGCCGATCCGCGAGTGCTTGGTCGGGTAGGCCGACAGCACCACGGCGATGCGCTTCTCCGCGTTCGGCACGTGCCGCAGCCGGGCGTGGTTGACCGCGATGTCCGCCAGCCGGGCGCACCGCTCCGGGTCCGCGACGTAGCGCGGCAGGCCGTCCCGGTCGATCTCCTTGAAGGAGAACGGCACCGTGATGATCCGCCCGTCGAACTCCGGGATGGCGATCTGGCTCGCAGAGTCCAGCGGGGTGACGCCGTCCTCCGACGCCGCCCACTCCTCACGGGAACTCGTCAGGCACAGTCCCTGCAGCACCGGGACGTCCAGGGCGGCCATCCGCTCCACGTCCCAGGCCTCGTCGTCGCCGCCCGCACCCGCCGACGCCGGGACGCTGCCGCCCGCCGCCAGCACCGTCACCACCAGCGCGTCGAAACCGGCCAGCGCCTCGTACAGCTCGTCCGGCGCCGACCGCAGCGACCCGGCGAAGACCGGCACGCCCACGGCACGGCCGGTGGCGTCCACCGCGTCGGCCAGGGTGTGCGCGAAGGCCGCGTTGCCGCCGGCCTCGTGGGCCCGGTAGTACAGGATCCCCACCTTCGGCAGGGGACCGTCGGCCGTCGCGGAAGCCCGGTCCTCCCGCGCCGCGAACCCCCACAGCGGCACCGCCTCCGGGGGCTCGAAGCCCTCGCCGGTGAGCAGCACGGTGTCCGAGAGGAACGCGTGCAGCCGCCGCAGGTTCGCCGGCCCGCCCTCCGCGAGGTACCGGTGGGCGTCGGCCGCCACGCCGACCGGCACCGTGGAGTGCTCCATCAGCTCGGCGCTCGGCTGGAGCTCGCCGCCCAGCACCACCAGCGGGGTGCCCCGCTCACGGACGGCCGCGAGCCCCGGCCACAGGTCGTGCGGGGACCCCAGCAGCCGGACCACCACCAGGGCGGCGCCGTCGACCACGGCGGCAAGTTCCTCGTCGGAGGCCCGGGACGGATTGGCCCACGCATACGCGGCGCCACTGGCCCGCGCGGAGAGCAGATCGGTGTCGGACGTGGACAGCAGCGCAACAGGCACGGTCAAGGCCGTGATCCTCCCTCGGGGTTCTCGCCCCGTACGACGGTCGGACGACCCGTGGCCAGTGTCTGGCTGCGTCCCCGAACGGGGAACGTCACAGTGGCGGAACCGCCCCGGAATCACACCGGGTTCCTGCACCACGAGAAGTGGCCCTCACCCTATCGGGGTGACCGCCCGCCGCGCACCAGGGCCCCTGCCCACCGCGCACCAGGGCCCCGTCGGCCGCGGCCCAGCAC
>NZ_JBRIOU010000006.1:49007-57217 GCF_053474865.1 Streptomyces sp. CO7 | reverse complement strand
GCGCCGCCCGTTCGCGCGGCCCTCACGCGCCGTCCGTCAGCGCGGCCCCTACGCGCCGGCCGTTCGCGCCACCCGCGAGACCGTCTCCCGCAGTCCTTCCAGGTACCGCTCCATGCTCCGCAGCGCCGGCCCGGTGTCCGGATACCGCGCGGCGAACTGCAGGCCCTCGTGCACCCGGCTCACCCACACGCACACCTGGTCCCCGTACGACACCCGCAACAGCCCGTACGCGTGCAGCTCGTCCCACCTCTCCGAGCCCGGCACCCCGCGCCCGTCGACGAACGACACGATCGAGTACAGGTCGGGGGAGCGCGGCCGGAACTCCGCGCCCAGCAGCCGCAGCACCCGGGCGATCGGCATCCGCGCCAGCCTCCGGTTCCCCCGCAGCGCCGCCCGCACCCGCCGCAGCGCCTCCTCGAACCCGGCCCCGTCGGAGAGGTCGACCTCGATCGGCACCCCGCCCACGTACCAGCCCACGGAGTCCTGCCACCGCGACTGCGCCCGCGTGTGGAACGGCACCACCGTCCGGTACACCGACGTGCCCGCGATCTCCCGCACCAGCACCGCCGTCGCCGCCAGCACGCCCACCAGACTGCCGCCGAAGGGGCGGCAGTACGCCTCGAACCCCGCCGCGTCCTCCGCCCCCACGAGCGTGTCCTGCAGCAGCTTCTGCGTCGGAAGCTTGCCCTCCACGGCGTCCAGGCCGAGGTCCACCGGGAAGTTGGGCAGCTGACCGTCGCACCGCGAGACGAACTCGCGCCAGCGCGCCACGATCTCGTGACCGTCGTCGACCCGGTCCGCGTCAGCCCGCTCGGCCTCGCAGAAGTCCACGTAGCTGCCCGCCGGAGACTGCGCCACGGTCCGGCCCTCGACGGCCGCCGCGTAGAACTCGTGGACCTCGGCCGGGATCCGGTGCAGGGAGTAGGCGTCCACGTTGCTGTGGTCGAAGGCCATGTACACACTGGTGCAGTCCGGCCGGACCACCGCCGCGTAGAGGAAGTTCGGCCAGTCCAGCGCGTCCGCGGCCACGTCGAACCGGTCCTGCAGGTGGGCGACGAGCCGCTGCGCGTCGTCGAAGGCGCCCACCACCTCGCGGCGCAGTCGCACCGCCCCGGCCCCGAGCGTGAACCGCCGCATCACGCCCTGGTCCCAGCGGAACCCGCTGCGCAGCGTCTCGTGCCGCAACGTCCAGTCGTGCAGAGCCTGTTGCAGCGCCTCCAGGTCGACCGTGCCGGGGATGTCGAACGCCGCGCCGACCCAGGTCGGCACGAACAGGCCGTCCTCGCGCACCGACCGCGCCGTCCTGATGTGCGACTCCTGCACGTAGGCGGGCGGCCGGGTGTCCTCCGGCAGGCCGGCGGCCGCCTCGACGGTGTCCGGACTGAGCGTCCACTCGACGAGCAGTCCGGGGCGCACGTCGCACCGCTGAATGTCGGTCACTCGCACCGGGGCGTTTCCCTTCGTAGGGGGCGGAGAAGGCGGAACCTCGCGTCGGCCCGTTCACCGGCCCGGCTCCCGACGGCGAACACGAGCCCTCGTCCCCGCCGGCCGCCTCCGAAGCCTCGTCCGCCCGGGCTTCTTCGACGCATGCCCAACGAGGCGGCCGAGAGCGAGGAAACGGGTCGGGCCACGGGCGCAACCGCGGAGGGCGGTGCCGCGTCCGTTCCCAGCGCCCCCAAAAGCCCTTCCGGCGAGGGAAGTTCGCGGCGGGCGCCCGCCGGACCGACCACCCGGGAGTCACCACTTGTCCACCTCCTCCGACCGCTTCCTCTACCTCGTGCGGCACGCGGAGGCGAACGCCGACGAGACCTCGCTGACCGAGCGCGGACGCCGTCAGGCCGCCCTCCTGGGCGAGCGCCTGCGGGGCGTCCCGTTCGCCGCGGTGCACCACGGGCCGCTGCCCCGCGCCGCCGAGACCGCCGCGCTGATCACGGCCCGCCATGGCGGCGGGGTCGCCGCGCACCCCTGCCGGCCGGCCGGCGACTACGTGCCCCATGTCCCGGCACGGGAGGAACTCCACCCCGCTTCTGCCGACCGGATCCTCGGCTTCCTTGCGGGCTTCCCGGCCGCCGAGCGCGAGGAGGGACCCCGGCTCGCCCGCGAGGCCGTCGACCGCTTCACCGGACCGGTGGCCCAGGACACCCCCCGCCACGACCTCGTCGTCACCCACAACTTCCTCGTCGGCTGGCTGGTCCGGCACGCCCTGGACGCCCCGCCAGGCCGGTGGATCGGCCTCAACCACGCCAACGCGGGCCTGACCGTGATCCGGTACACCTCGCAGCGGCCCCCCGCCCTCCTCGTGTACAACGACACCGGCCACCTTCCCGCCGACCTGCGCTGGACAGGCCTACCGCCCGAACTGCACGTCTGACCCGTTGGACCCCTGGACGCGGGCGTCGCACGGCGTTAGACATGCACCGTTTGCCCCACCCGCGGATCGAAGGGCGGCCATGACCTACGTACGCACGGAGACCGACGGCGCCGTGGCGACCATCTGGATGGACCGCCCCGAGCGGCGCAACGCGGTCGACCGTGTCATGGCCGGGCAACTCCTCTCCGCCTTCCAGGAGTTCGAGGCGGACCCCGACCTGCGGGTGGCGGTCCTCGCCGGAGCGGGCGGCACTTTCTGCGCGGGCGCGGACCTCACCGCGGTCGGCGACCCCGACCGGCGCAACCTGCTCACCGAGGACGGCGCCGCGCCCGGACCCATGGGCCCCACCCGGGCGCACCTCACCAAGCCGCTGATCGCCGCCGTCGCCGGGCACGCGGTGGCGGGCGGCCTCGAACTGGCGCTGCTGGCCGACCTGCGCGTCGTGGAACGCGACGCCGTGATGGGGGTGTTCTGCCGTCGCTGGGGCGTGCCGCTGATCGACGGGGGCACCGTCCGCCTGCCCCGGATCGTCGGCCTCGGCCGCGCCCTGGACCTGATCCTGACTGGACGGCCCGTCGCCGCCGAGGAGGCCCACGCCATGGGACTCGCCAACCGTCTGACCGCACCGGGCGAGTCCGTCGCGGTGGCCCGTGAACTCGCCCGGACCATCGCGTCCTTCCCCTCCCGGTGCATGCTGACCGACCGGGCCTCCGTCTACGCGGGCCTGGACCTGCCCCTCGCCGAGGCGCTGAGGGCGGAAGGCACGGCGGGAGTCCCCGTCGTGGAGCACGAGGGTGCGGCCGGCGCCGCCCGTTTCGTCGCCGGGGCCGGCCGCCACGGCCGGTTCCCGGGGGAGGAGACCTGACATGAGCGACAGTCCCACCGCACGTGAACCGATCGTCCGCGGGGCACGCGAACACGCGGACCGGGTCGCCGTCGTCCTCGGCGACGAGGAGCGCACCCACGCCGAGGCCGACCGCCTCGGCAACCGCCTCGCACTCGGCCACCCGGCCGTCCGCGAGGTCGCCGTCGTCGGCACCCCCGACCTTCGCTGAAAGAAGCCGCGCCGGATCCTCTTCCGCCACGGCCTGCCGAAGACCGTCGCCGCCAAGGTCAACCGCAAACAGCTGCGCGGGGAGCTCCCCCGGAGGGCTGCGCCGCTCCGGTCAGCCCGCCCCGCGCCCGAGCGGGCTGCGCCCCGAACGGCTCGGAGCAGGCATGACAGGAGCGGGCGGCGACCCGAAGGGCCCGGCGCGGGCCCGGCCCCCGCTGACCGCCGCGCTGCTGGGTCCCGAACGGCCGACGGGGGTGCCGGCGCCTGCAGCGGCGGCCGCACCCCCGTCACACGTCGGACGCCGGCCGGGCCAAGGCCCGGCCGGCGTCCGACGTCCTCTTCCGCTCACCGCTGCGAACGGCGGCGCGCCAGCCACACCAGGACGACCACGCCGGCCGCCGTCAGCAGCAGGGTGCGGTGGTCCCGCGCAGCCTGGGCTCCCTGCGCCGCCTTCTGCCGCACGGGTTCGGGCGCCTTCTCCTGCACCAGACCGGCGGCCTGGGACGCCTTGGCCCGGGCCTGTCCGGCCGCGGACGCGGCCTTCTCCTTCACCGGGGCGGGAATCCTCTCCTGCACCTGGGCCGCGGTACGGGCCGCCTTGACCTTCAACTCCCCGGCCTTGGCGGCGGCCTGCCCCTTGACCTCGGCGGCCTTCTCCTGGGCGCGGGTCCTGACGTCCGCCTTGGCGGCGAGCGCCTCGACCGTCTTCCCGAGCTCCTGGCGGGTCGCCTCGACGTGGTCCCGCAGATCCTCCTCGCCGGTGGTGGTGCTCTCGTCGTTCGACGGATCGGTCATCGCTTCACGCTCTCCTTGATCTCGGCCACGTCGGCCTTCACGCTCCGCACCGTCTCCTCGGGCGTCGGCGGTGCGCCTTCCTTGATCTGCTTCCTGCCGCTCACGGCCATCACCGCGGCGATGGCGCCCAGCACCACGGTGACGATCAGCGCGGCGGCCCACACCGGCAGGGCCACCGCCAGACCGGCGATCGCGGTGGCCACCAGCGCCTGCAGCATCAGGAACCCGACCACCCCCGCCCCACCGAACAGCCCTCCGCCCTTGCCGTAGCGCTTCCCCTTCTCCTTCATCTCCGCCTGCGCCAGCTTCATCTCGCCGCGTACCAGCTCCGTCAGCTGCTGCGACGCGCGCTGCACCAACTCGCCGACCGGCTCGTCGGCGCCCTGGGCACCGCTGCGGCCGCCGCCGGCCGGGGGCTGCTGCATGGTCGACACGACGATCACCTCCCGTCCTCGCTCGTCGTCCTGGACGACGGGCGGCGCACCGCCCGTCGCGTGAGCACGCGAATACCCCGAAGAAGCCGATTCAGGGCAGGCCGGGCCGGGACAGGGGAAAGACCCCGCGTTGTCGGTGCGGGCGTCTAGTGTTGCCGGCGTGGCCGATCTTGGGGTGAAGGCGACCGCGATCCCGCGGAACGCGGACGCCGACCGCCCCTGCGCAGCCGCCGGAGCAACCCTTCCCCCTCTTCCCCGCCACGTTGGAGGACGTCATGAGCGAAGCCGGGACCACGACCACGGACAGCGGACACGTACCCGCCTCGGCCACGCACGACGTGATCCGCGTGCACGGCGCCCGCGTCAACAACCTCCGTGACGTCAGCGTCGACATCCCCAAGCGCCGCCTCACGGTCTTCACCGGCGTCTCCGGATCCGGCAAGAGCTCCCTGGTCTTCGAGACCGTCGCCGCCGAGTCCCAGCGCCTGATCAACGAGACCTACAGCGCCTTCGTCCAGGGCTTCATGCCGACCCTCGCCCGGCCCGACGTCGACGTCCTCGAAGGTCTGACGACGGCCATCGTCGTCGACCAGGAACGCATCGGCGCCGACCCCCGCTCCACCGTCGGCACCGTCACCGACGTCAACGCCATGCTGCGCATCCTGTTCAGCCGTCTCGGCGACCCCCACATCGGCCCGCCCAACGCCTTCTCCTTCAACACGCCCTCCGTGCGGGCCAGCGGCGCCATCACCGTCGAGCGGGGCGACCAGAAGACCGTCAAGCAGACGTTCTCCCGCGCGGGCGGCATGTGCGCGCGCTGCGAGGGCCGGGGAGCGGTCTCGGACATCGACCTCTCCCAGCTCTACGACGACAGCAAGTCGATCAGCGAGGGCGCCTTCACCATTCCCGGCTGGAAGTCCGACAGCTGGTGGACCGTCAGGACCTACGCGGCGTCCGGCTTCTTCGACCCCGACAAGCCCATCCGCGACTTCACCGAGCAGGAGATGGAGGACTTCCTCCACCACGAACCCGTCAAGGTCAAGGTGGAGGGCGCCAACCTCACCTACGAAGGGCTCATCCCCAAGCTGCGCAAGTCGATCCTCTCCAAGGACCGCGACGCGATGCAGCCCCACATCCGCGAGTTCGTCGACCGGGCCGTCACCTTCGTCACCTGCCCCGAGTGCGACGGCACCCGCCTCAACGAGGCGGCCCGCTCCTCCCGCATCCGCGGCCGCAGCATCGCCGACCTCTGCTCCACGGAGATCGGCGAACTCGCCGCCTGGATCCGCGAACTCGACGAGCCCTCGGTGGCCCCGCTGCTCACCGCCCTGCGCGGCGTCCTCGACTCCTTCGTCGAGATCGGCCTCGGCTACCTCGCCCTGGAACGCCCCACCGGCAGCCTGTCCGGCGGCGAGGCCCAGCGCGTCAAGATGATCCGCCACCTCGGCTCCAGCCTGACCGACGTCACCTACGTCTTCGACGAGCCCACCGTCGGCCTGCACCCCCACGACATCCGGCGGGTCAACAACCTGCTGCTGCGCCTGCGCGACAAGGGCAACACGGTGCTGGTCGTCGAGCACAAGCCGCAGACGATCGCGATCGCCGACCACGTCGTCGACCTCGGCCCGGGAGCCGGCACCGAGGGCGGCACCGTCTGCTTCGAGGGCACCGTCCAGGGCCTGCGTTCCTCGGCCACCGTCACCGGGCGCCACCTCGAGGACCGCACCACCCTCAAGGAGAAGGTGCGCACCCCCACGGGGCAGCTCGAGATCCGCGGCGCGCGCACCCACAACCTCCAGGACGTGGACGTCGACATCCCGCTCGGCGTCCTCGTCGTGGTCACCGGGGTCGCCGGCTCCGGCAAGAGCTCCCTGGTGCACGGCTCCCTGGTGGGCAGCCCGCTCGCCGCCGAGGCGGGCGTGGTCTCGGTCGGCCAGGGCGCGATCCGAGGGTCCCGGCGCAGCAACCCGGCCACCTACACCGGTCTGCTCGAGCCGATCCGCAAGGCCTTCGCCAAGGCCAACGGAGTCAAGCCCGCCCTGTTCAGCGCCAACTCCGAGGGCGCCTGCCCGGTCTGCAACGGCGCCGGCGTCATCTACACCGACCTGGCCATGATGGCGGGGGTCGCCACGCCCTGCGAGGACTGCGAGGGCAAGCGCTTCCAGCCGGCCGTCCTCGAGTACCGCCTCGGCGGCCGCGACATCAGCGAGGTCCTCGCGATGCCGGTGTCCCGGGCGCTGGAGTTCTTCGGCGCCGGGGAGGCCCGCACGCCCGCCGCGCACCGCGTGCTCACCCGGCTCGAGGAGGTCGGCCTCGGCTACCTCACCCTGGGCCAGCCCCTGACGACCCTCTCCGGTGGCGAGCGCCAGCGCCTGAAGCTCGCCACGCACATGGGCGATCCGGGAGGCGTCTACGTCCTCGACGAACCGACCACCGGCCTCCACCTCGCCGACGTCGGACAGCTCCTCACCCTCCTGGACCGGCTGGTGGAGTCGGGCAAGTCCGTGGTCGTCGTCGAGCACCACCTCGCGGTGATGGCGCACGCGGACTGGATCGTCGACCTCGGCCCGGGCGCGGGCCGCGAAGGCGGCCGCGTCGTCTTCGAGGGCACCCCCGCCGACCTGGTCGCCTCCGGCGCGACCGTCACCGCCGAGCACCTGGCCGACTACACCGCCGGATGATCCCGCCGCCCGGACGGCCCCGTCCGCGCCTCAGGACGGGGCGGGACCGTCCGGGCCGTCCTGCGCCTGCGTGCGGTGACGCCGGTAGTGGCGGGCCGCCCGGGCACGGTTCCCGCAGGAGGTCCTGCACCATTCCTGCCGGCCGTGGCTCTTGACGAAGTACCGCACGCAGCGCGGGGCCGTGCACGCCCGCAGCAGTTCGCGCTGCGGCCCGGCCAGGAAGTCGATCGCGTCGCGGGCCAGCGCCGCCACCAGCCCCGCGGCGCGGGAGTCGTGCGCGGACAGCATGCGGACGGCCGGCGCGCCCTCCTTGGGCCACTCCAGCCGCGGTGTCACCGCCGCACGCGCGGCCGCCGTGTTCAGCCGATCCAGCGCCTCGTCGAAGGGCATCGGGCGGGCGGAGTCTGCTGAGCTCGGCGGGCCGGGGGCGACCGCCCGCGCGAAGAGGGCACGGACCGCGCGTCGCACCCCGGCGACCTCCTCCCGCAACGCCTCGTCGACCGCGATCCGACCGCCCGTCAGCTCCCCGGACAGCAGATCCGCGCAGCTGTGGAGCCAGTGCGTGGCGCCCTCCACCGTGGCCAGATCGTCCGCGACGCCCCCGTTTCCGTCGTGACGGATCGTGCCCGCCAGTTCCAGCACCAACCGCCGCTCCACGCGGGCCCCTTCCGCCTCGGCGTCGACCGCTTGCCGACCCATCGGCGTGCAGTCTAGTGTCTCTCACGGTAAACGCTGCGTTTTCCGTTAGGACGGAGAGCGGCGGAGACAGCGAGGTGCGGAGGGCCGGGCAAGGCGCCCGGCCGGTGACCGGCGGGCGGACCGCCGAAGGAGGCGCGGGATGACGGTGCTGCTGGCACAGATCAGCGACCTACACC
>NZ_JBRIOU010000006.1:47841-48907 GCF_053474865.1 Streptomyces sp. CO7 | reverse complement strand
GGCGCCCGGCCGGTGACCGGCGGGCGGACCGCCGAAGGAGGCGCGGGATGACGGTGCTGCTGGCACAGATCAGCGACCTACACCTGGACGGCAGCGAGCGGGCCACCCGGCGCGCCGAACGCGTGATGGAGCACCTGCGGGCACTGCCCCGCCCGGTCGACGCGCTGCTGGTCACCGGCGACATCGCCGACCACGGCACGGAGGCGGAGTACGAGGAGGCGGCCCGCATCCTCCAGGCCCCGTTCCCGGTCCTCACCTGCCCGGGCAACCACGACGCGCGTGGGGCCTACCGCAAGGCCCTGCTGGGCGAGGAGCCCGCTGCCGGCCCCGTCAACCGCGTCCACCACGTCGCCGGGGCCGCCGTCCTGATGATCGACGCGACCGTCCCCGGCCGTGACGAGGGCCTCCTCGACGCCGAAACCCTCGACTGGGCCCACACCCGGCTCGCGGCCCTGCCCGAGGGCACCCCCGCGCTCCTCGCCTTCCACCAGCCGCCGGTGGACCTCCACCACCCGCTGCCCGACTCCTGCAGGCTCCAGCGCCCCCAGGACCTCGCCGCCCTGCTGGACGCACACCCCGCCGTGGTCGCCGTCCTCACCGGCCACGCGCACACGGCGGCCGCCTCCACCTTCGCCGGCCGCCCCGTGATCGTCGGCCCGGCCGTCACCTGGACCCTCCGCCTCCCGTGGGAGGGCGACGCCCCCGCCGACCGCGACCAGCCCCCGGGCCTCGCCTTCCACGTCCTGGACGACGACGGACGCCTGACCACGCACTACCGCGTCGTCGTCTGACCGGAGGTCCCCCCGGGAGGCGGTCGCCCGGCCGCCCCGTCGGGCAGCCGATCCGCACCGAACCCGGCCAACCACGGTGCGTGTCCGCCCCGTTGGTCCGAGACTCCGGTACGCCGCACGCCCCGCGTGCCGCGGTACGCCGCACGCCCCGCGGCTACCGTTGCGTCCGCCGTGCGGCGGCACGACGATGGAAGCAGGGGGCCGCAGTCGGACTCTGGGAGATCCGATGGCCAGCCACAACCGTCCCGCCCAGCGCCCGCCCACACCCCCAAGAC
>NZ_JBRIOU010000006.1:44364-47741 GCF_053474865.1 Streptomyces sp. CO7 | reverse complement strand
GCCGTCCAGGTGTAGGTCGCTGATCTGTGCCAGCAGCACCGTCATCCCGCGCCTCCTTCGGCGGTCCGCCCGCCGGTCACCGGCCGGGCGCCCCGCCGGTGCCCGGCGCACCGATCGACGAGCCGGATCACGGCAACCTCCACGGCCTGCCCCGGAGCACCTGCCGCCTGAGCGGCGAGTGCGACGTCGGCTGCAACTACGGCTCCAAGAACACCCTGGACCACACCTACCTGTCGGCCGCCCACCACCACGGCGCCGACCTGCGCACCCGCTGCGAGGTGCGGGGCTGGTTCATCACCGACGCCCGCCCGGGCCGCACCTGGGGCAAACCCCTCACCAGCGTCCACGGGCCTCGGCCTCTCGCAGGACTGGCTGGACCCGCCCCGCCTCCCCACCGACGGACCGGCCCGACCGGCCCACCGCGGACTCACCCGGCCCCCGGACGACTGAGGAAACCGGACGTGAGCAGCTTCGCGTTGGCGGAGACCATCGCGGTGCCGAACCGGTCCTTCTCCCTCGCCACCTCCGCCTTGTCGATGCTCTCGCCGTAGACGTAGAGGCCCCGCGTGCCGAAGTCGAACGAGGAGATGAAGACACTGGGCCCTCGCCTCGGGCTCCAAATCGCCGTGACGTAGCGCGGCCTGCGCGTCACGTTCACCAGGTTGTTGTTGTGACGCACCCGGCCGTGGTAGACGACGTTCTCCCCGCACTGTTGCGGAGGACAGTAGAACCGCCTGTTGTTCCTGTCCCAGGAGAACACCGGGGAGTTGAACCGGTCGTCGATCCTGCCGCGGTCCTTGCGCATGTAGTTCATCGACACGGTCGCTTCCAGTTCGCTGTAGCCGGCGTCCTTGGGAAGCCTGACCACCTTCTGCGACGAGAACTCCTCGCCCGCGTCGAGCCAGGCACCGGGTCCGTAGAAATGCCCGGTGCGCAGCACCTCTCTGCCGGTCGCGCGGGCGTAGCGTTCGGCCTCCGGGACGTAACGGAACTTGGTGTCGTCCGCCCAGTTCCGCAGCCCTTCACCTCCTTCGGAACGGCTGAACTCCGACCCCCACACCGTGTAGTCGTCGTTGACGATGTAGACGGGAATTCCCCCGTCGTTCTTCACGTACAGCGTCAGGGGGACCGCGACGTAGCCGGCGTCGGCGTCGGTCTGCGGCCGGCCGAAGGTCGCCTTGAGGACGAAGCGGATCGGTTCCGCGGTGGGCTGGTACATCGTCGAATAGGCGAGGCTGATGGCCGTCAGGAGCCCGCTGAAGACCACGCCGGCCGCGAACTTCTTCGGCTGTGGCACACCCCTCCACGCCTTCTCCCGGACCAGGAGGACGAGTGCCCACACGGACCAGAGCGACAGGGGCATGAAGACCAGCAGATAGGGCGTGTACTCCCGCTCCTCCAGCCACATGAAGATCAGCATCGCGCTGGTGGGCAGGGCGATGAACGCACCGAGCAGGACGAGCGAGCCGGACACCCGCGAACGCCGCCGGCCGAAGTGGTCGAAGACCGCCGCAGCCGCCACGCCCTGGACCAGGCCCGCCAGGACGAAGATGGCCCCGACGATTCTCTGCGCGAAGGTCAGCGCCTTCAGGGCGTCCGGCCACCCGATCGCCATGTGCAGCGCGGCGGAGACGAGAAGGCCCAGGAACATCACTGCCCCGGTGGCCCGCCTGCGCCACGGGCGGTCGGGCCAGGTCCCGCTGCCCCCGCCGCGCCAGAGCACGGTTGCCGGGTCCTCCATGTCCGTGGAAGGCGGGTAGCCGAGGCGGCCGAGAAGCCGCACCAGCTCGTCGAACGACCAGGCGCTTCCGGCCACCTCGCCGTTGATCACGACCTTGCGGAGGCCGCGGGCGTCCGGCGCCTCGACGATCACCCATGGCTGGATGCCCATGCGACAAGGTTGGGACCCGGGGCGGCGGACCTCAAGGGGGACTACTCCGTCGGTGACCGCCACCGGGCCCGGTGGCCGCTCAGTCCTTCGGGATGTAGGCGGGACAGGACGAGAAGTTCTTGTCGTCCACGCAGACGAACAGCCTGTTCCAGTCGCTCGAGGTGTCGTCGACTCCGGCGGCACGCGGCTCCTTGCAGGCATCGTCCGAGAGGCCCCACAACGACCCTATCGACCAGCCGGCCTGACGCGTCCGCTCCTCGATGGCGGAGACGCACATGTCGGAGGCGTCGTAGCTCTTCACCTGACGGAGGACCTGCCGGTAACCCGAATTCTCGGTCGCCCGGTCCGACCGCTCCAGCTCCTTGTCGGCCTCCTCCCGGTCCCCGTCGGTGGCCTGCGGATTCTGCGAGGTCGCCAACGCCCGGGCCTGGGCGTTCACCTCGCGCGCGACCGCCGTCCTGTCCTGGGACGCCTCGATCCTCGGCTGGTCCGTCGTACCGGCCACGACGGTGCGGTAGTGCCGCATGGTCGTGTCGGCCACCTGCTGCCTGCCCGATGCGGCGTTCCCGGCGGCGAGCAGCGCCGTGCACCGGGCCACATTGCCCGCCAGCTGCCGGGAGGCGGTGCTCTCCGCGGCGGGCGCCTGTTCGTTCGTCGCCGCGGTGAGCACCCCGTCCAGGGACCGGAGCCCGTCGGTCAGGGCGCGCCGCTTCTCCTGGGGCGTCGCGGGATCCGCGACGGGGACCAGGGCCGCGTTGACGTCGGTGAGGATCTGGCGATAGATCTTCGCGTCGCCGGGGCTCGTGTTCGGATCGTCGAGGGCCCCGGCGAGCTTGGCCACGGCCTGCTTCAGCTCGGCCTTCACCTCCGCGGGCACGTCCAGGCCGTCGATCCGGTCCAGCGCCTGGTCGGTCTTCTCCTGGTCCTCCGCCGTGAGGTCGTCCGGCGACTCGGGGACGTCCGTCCCGGGCTGCGTGTCGGAGGTCTCGGGGGTGTCGGTATCCGGGGGCTGCGTTCCCGGATCCTGCGTGTCCTGCGGAGGGTCCGGAGTCTGCTCCGGTGTCTGGGGGTCCGTCGGCGGCGGGGGAGGGCTGGGCTCAGCCTCGCCGACCGCCGTCCGCCCGGCATCCGGGGACGCGGCGACCGCGGTGGTCACGCCCGCCGGGAGGGCCAGCGAGGCCGCCAGGCAGGACGCGCCGACAAGACGGGGGATCCTCCTTCGGTTCCTCCGGGAAACTCCGGGCATGGCGACTCCAAACAGTTCCGAGAGATGCGCTGGGACCGGGCGTGGCCTGTGTTCACCTGTGTTCCTCGTCCGCCCGAGGAGTGTCACCGGAGCCGCGGCTCGACGGTGCGCAGACGTGCCTTGACAACACTCTGCTCCCCGTCGGGACGGCCTGCAACTCGGCCCTGCGCACGGCGGCGCGGTGAGGCGATGGTGCGGTGGTTCGGCAGCGACGAGGAGCGCCCCGAACGGGCGCGGTGC
>NZ_JBRIOU010000006.1:41923-44264 GCF_053474865.1 Streptomyces sp. CO7 | reverse complement strand
CCCGTTCGGGGCGCTCCTCGTCGCTGCCGAACCACCGCACCATCGCCTCACCGCGGTTGTCGACCGGCTCGGCGTACTCGGCGACCGTCACCAGCAGGCGCAGCAACCCGGAGCGGTTCGGGACGTCGGGATCGCGGGCGAGACGGAGGAGGAAGGGGAGGGCATTCGGCATCGCTGCGCTCATCCGGGTGATGTCGTCGAACAGGCAGTTGGCCAGCACTTGCCGGGCCTCGTCGGCGGCGGAGGCATCGAGCAGAGCGCGCAGCAGCAGGGGAATGCCTGCCGGGCACCCGGGTATCCGCGGCCAACGGACCGCCTCGCATCCGTGGAGGGCCGGGTGTCCCTGGCCGGCGTCGGCCGCCTGCGGGTGGTCGTGGAGGAAACGGGCGATCGCCGCCTCCTTCGCAGCCCGGTCCGCCCCGCACATCGCCGCGCCCTCCCTCCGACGGACGGCGCCCCGAGCTCCGCCGTAGGGCAGACCCTTGCGCGGGCCGTGGCCGGGGCGCAAGACCGATGCCGGACAAGGCTTCGTGGCGCGCGCTTCCCGAAGCGCTGTCCGCTCCCCGCCCGGCACCATCGCCGGCCGTCGGGGATGCGCCTCGGCGGACAGCCCGTTCATTCGCACCCGCAGACCCATCCGCTCGTGGCGCACCGTGAGGTGGCGCCCCGAGGTGGTTTCCGTGCGCCCTCCCGTCGCACCGGCCGCTCGGCCTCCCACCTGCCGGAAGGCGCGGCAGCTACCGTGCAGATCGGTATTTGCCAAGGTGGGGGCGCACATTCTCACCACTCGGGGTGATTGCGGTGAGCCCGCGCACGAGCGTCGGACCACCTGATCGTGCGGCCATATGAACCCCGTCGCTCGATGGGGTAGATGTCTGCGCAATCCGAGTCGAGCGACACATGCCATTCCCTATGGTGAATGGCATATGCACGGACCTCCCTGCGCACCGGGCCAGTCCGACGGGCCGTGCGCAAGGACGCCCCATGGACACTTTCCGCACGGTCCGCAGCTTCCCGCCGACCGTCCGGTTCCTGATGGTGAACCAACTCGGCATCGACATCGGGACCTTCCTGCTGTTCCCCTTCCTCGCCGGTCACCTCGGCGGCAGCCTCGGCATGTCCGCGGCAACCGTGGGAGCGGTCCTGGGCACCATCCAGCTGAGTCATCAGGGCCTGGTGGTGCTCGGGGGCACCGCCTCCGACCGGATCGGGGGCCACCGGGTCATCCCGATCGGCTGTCTCCTGCGTCTGTCCGGCTTCGCGCTGTTCGCCGTCGTGGACGACGTCCGCGCGGTGTTCGCCGCCTCCGTCCTCACCGGCGTCGCCGGGGCCATGCTCTATCCGGCCATGCGCACCTGCGCGGCACAGGCGGCCCCGCCGGACCGCCGGGCCGAGGTCTTCGCCATGCTCAACGTCTTCACCGCCACCGGCGGGCTGATCGGCCTCGCCCTGGGCAGCGCGCTGTGCATGATCGACTTCCGGGCGACGGCGGTCACCGCCGCGGTCGTGCTGGCCGCGATGACGATGCTTCAGCTCTTCATGCTGCCGGCCCACGCCCGCGTCGGCCGGGCCGAGCGCCGGAGCCGCAACTGCTCGATCCTCCGCGGCTGTCTCCACGTCCTGCGCGACCGGCACTTCCTGACCTTCTCCCTCACCATGACGGCCCTGACGGCGCTGGAGAACCAGGTGTACCTGCTGTTCGTGAACGCGGCGCAGCACGTGTCGGGCGCGCCCGCGGCCGCGGCGGTCATACCGATGGTCGGAGCCCTGGCCAGCCTCGCCCTCCAGCTGCGCGTGACGCGGCTGGTACGGGCCAAGGGCGGCCCGGCCGCCTGGATCGCGCCCGGCCTGGCCGTCATGGGGCTGGCCTTCCTCCCCCCGCTGCTGCTCCTGCTCCACGTGCCCGAGAACGAGACCGTGGGACGGCCGGACGTCGTGCTGCTCCTGCTCCCGCTCGCGGCCGGCGCCTTCCTGCTGGCACTCGGCCAGATGGCCACCCAGCCGTCCACGCTCGAGCTGGTCTCGCGGCACGCCGCCGACGGACTGATCGGCACGTACTTCGGGTTCTTCTACGTCATCTCGGGGGTGGCCGCCTCCGGCTGCACCAGCGCGGTCGGCTGGGCGATGGACGTAGGGGAACGCACCGGACAGCTGTGGCTGCCGTGGGCATGCTGCGTGGTCGTCGGCCTCCTCTCCGCCGGAGGGGCGGCCTGGCTGTACCACCTGCGCAGACTCCCGGGCACGGAGAGCCGGGTCGACGACGTCCGGCCGCAGCGGGCCAGGCCCCGCCCGGGCGTTCCCTCGCCCCGGCGAGGACGCCGCCGCCGGGCCCGTGTGGGGC
>NZ_JBRIOU010000006.1:39529-41823 GCF_053474865.1 Streptomyces sp. CO7 | reverse complement strand
GTACAGCAGTTCACCGCTTTCCCCCCGCACGGGTGTGACCGCGTCACCGTCCACCTTGGTCCGGTCGACGATCTCGACACCGCTCTGCTCGTCGAACGAGGCCGCGCCGATCCCGCGCTCCAGGACCGGCCGGGGAGCCGCGGGCTCACCGTCCACCGTCACCGTCGCCCGCAGCCGGACGTCCTCGCTGGAGGCGCCGACCAGGAACTCGTAGACGCCTGCCTCCAGCCGGGGCCGGTCCAGCGCGACGTCCCAGAAGGCGAGCTCCGACAGCGGAACGTCGAACGAGACGACCGAGGTCCGCCCCGGCTCCAGCACCTCACGCCGGTGCGCGACCAGCTCACGCCGCGGCCGCGGAACGGACGGCGCCACCGCCCGGACGTACAGCTGCGCCACCTCGGCGGCAGCGACGCCGCCCACGTTGGTGAGCGAGAAGGAGACCCGCACCGCGTCCCCCTCGACCCGCGCCGAGAGGTCCCCGTAGGCGAACGCGGCGTACGACAGCCCGTGCCCGAAGGGGAACAGCGGCCGGCCCCCGAAGTACAGGTACGTCTGCCGGGAGGCGATCAGGTCGTAGTCGAGCAGCGAGGGCAGGTCGGCGTCGTCCGCGTACCAGGTCTGCGGAAGCCGCCCCGAGGGCGAGACGTCGCCGGCGAGCACCCGGGCCAGTGCGGTTCCCGCCGCCTGGCCGCCGTGCGCGCTCCACAGCACGGCGGGGACGTCCTCGGCGTCGACCGCGTACGGGTAGGACGACACCAGCGCCAGCACCGTCCGCGGGTTCGCGGCGCGGGCGGCGCGCAGCAGCCGCTCCTGATGCCCGGGCAGCCGCAGCGTCCTGCGGTCCTCGGTCTCACGGCCGTTGATGTGCGGGTCGTTGCCGGCGACCACCATGACCACATCCGCACCGGCCGCGGCCGCGGCCACCTCCTCCTCGCCCCGCGCGGTCCACACCGCACGGAAGACCTCCCCGGCCCCGTCCTCCTTTGCGACCCGCACACCGTCCGCGCCGACCACCACGTACCGTCCGGTGCCCAGGTGCCGCAGCAGATGGCCGTCCTCGTGAGGCTCCAGGCGGAAGGTCTCCTGGACCACCCACCCTCCCGGCCGGTCGGCCGACGCCCGCACGCAGCCGTCCTCCGCGACCGAGAGATGGCGGCCGTCCGGCGCCCGCAGCGTCAGCACCCCCTCGCCCCAGTCGACGACGGCGAACTCGGTGCCCGTCCCCCCGGTCGTCACCGGCGGCAGGTCGGTGCGACCCGTCAGCAGCGCCGGGTCCAGGGCCCCTTCGGCGTCGCGGGCCGAGCCGGAGGCCCCGGCCGCCCGCGGCACCCGCAGGAAGGCGCCCGCGGCGGTCCGCAGCAGGACGCGGTCCACCCCCTCGGCGAACTCCACCCGCTCCGCGCCGAACCGCTCCCGCAGCCCCGCGAGCGGCGTGCGGCCGCGGATCAGGGCCCCGCTGTACCAGTCGACCTTGCACTCGTCGGCGAGCAGGCCGACCACCGCCACCCGGACACCAGGCGCGAGCGGCAGCACGCCCTCGTCGTTCTTCAGCAGCACGACCGCCTGCTCGGCGGCCTCCTCGGCGAGCGCCCGGTGCTCCGGCGTGTCGAAGGCACGGTCCCGCGCGTGCGGCCCCCCGTCCGGGTCGAACTCGCCCAGCCGCAGACGCACCGACAACTGCCGGGCCACGGCACGGTCCAGGTCGGCCTCCTCCAGCAGCCCTTCGTCCAGGGCCCTGCGGATCCGGTCCACCGTCGTCGCACTGTCCTCGCCGTGATCGGTGAAACTGTCCACGCCCGCCCGCAAGGAGGCCGCCAACGCCTGCTCGTGGGTGTCGAAGTAGTGCTCGGAGTCGACCAGGTTCGACGGCGCCCCGGCGTCGGAGCAGACCAGCAGATCCTGGTCCGTCCAGGTGCGCAACGGGTCACGCAGGTACGGCGAGACGTGGTTCGGGCGGCCGTTGACCAGGTTGTACGCGGGCATCACCCCGGCGACCGCGCCCGCCTCCACCGCGCCGCGGAAGGCGCGCAGGTCGTACTCGTGCAGCACCCGCGGACGCACGGAGCTGGACGCGGTGTCGCGGTCCGTCTCGTTGTTGTGCGCCAGCCAGTGCTTGAGCACCGGCGCCGAGCGCCAGTACACCGGGTGGTTGCCCCGCAGGCCACGGGTGTACGCGGCGGCGAGCACCGAGGTGAGGCGGGCGTCCTCGGAGTAGCCCTCCTCGTTGCGGCCCCACAGCGGATGCCGCAGCGGATTGACCACCGGCGCCCACACGTTGAGCCCCACCCGTGCGT
>NZ_JBRIOU010000006.1:36020-39429 GCF_053474865.1 Streptomyces sp. CO7 | reverse complement strand
CGCCCACCCGGCGCACCAGGTCCGGGTTCCAGGTCGCCCCCAGCCCCACCGCCTGGGGGAACACGGTGGCCGGCCCCATCCAGGCGACGCCGTGCAGCGCCTCCTGCCCGGTCCGGAAGGCGGCGACCCCCAGGCGCTCGACGGCCGGGACGAACTGGTGCAGGAACGCCGCCTTCTCCTCCACCGTGAGACGTGACAGCAGGTCCTCCGCACGCCGGGCGAACGGCAGCCGAGGATCACGGAACGGAAGCAGGGACGGCGGCGCTGCGGTCACGGATGGTCCCCCTGGCGCTGGAAGGGCGGGCTGCTTTCGAAGCGCTTCGATGCTCGACGGCGCCCCCCGCGGGTGTCAAGGCGGCCGGTGCCCCCAATCCCTCGTCACACCGACAAGCCCCGCGCCGCATGCGCGCAGGGCGGCCGGTTCCCGCTCCCAGGAAGTTTCGAAACGAGTCTTGTGCGCCCCATGGTGTTCACCTAACCTCGCTGCACATCGAAGCGCTTCGACAGGGCCGCAGCCGGCGTCCCCGTCGTCGACTGCCGTTCCAGCTCAGCCAGCTCAGCCAGCTCCGCCGAAGACACCGCAGCCGACCGGCCACCGCCGAGTGTCCTGGTGCGCCACGAAGGGTTGACGCAATGACGCCGAACGCCGCCCCCACCTCCGCCGGCCCCAGCCGGAGGAGCTTCCTCGCCTCCACCGCGGTCGTCACCGCCGCGGTGGCGGGCGGGATGCCGCTGCTCGCCGCCTGCGGCGGCGAGCAGGAGGACCGCAAGGAGGGCGCCACCTCCGGCAAGGAGGCACGCAAACTCCTCCCGGCCTTCGTGGCGTCGAACGTCGTCACGCCGGACCTGCCGGCGAAGAACGGATCGGCGGCCGGCTTCACCCAGGCGATCCCGTCGGCCCAGCTGAAGACCTCGGTGCCGAGCAAGCTGGGCAGCGGCGGCGGCCTCAAGATCATGTCGCCGTTCTGGGGGACGCCGCCCAAGGGCGACAACCCCTACTACAAGGCGATGGACGAGGCCGTCGGCGTCAAGGTCACCTGGCAGAACCAGGACGGCAACACCTATGACCAGAAACTCGGAGCCGTCCTCGCCTCCAGCACCATCCCCGACGTCGTGGTCGTCCCCGGCTGGAACCTGATGGGCCGCATACCCAGCGCCATCAACGCCAAGTTCGCCGACCTCGGCCCCTACCTGTCCGGGGACAAGGTCAAGGACTACCCCAACCTCGCCGCCGTGCCCACCGAGGCCTGGCAGCGCGGCATCTTCGGCGGGCAGCTGCGGGCGGTGCCCATGCCCGCGCCCTACATCACCGACATCGCACCGCTGTACCGCAAGGACGTGTTCGACGACGAGGGTTGGACGCCGCCCACCAGCCCGGACGCGTTCCTGTCCTGGGCCAAGGAGGCCACCGACGCCCGCTCCAAGCGCTGGGCCTGCGACGACATGAAGTGGACGGCCTTCAACATCTTCGGCACCCTCTCCGGCAGCGACAAGGCCCTGTGGTGGAACCTGGAGGACGGCAAGCTCGTCAACCGCGTCGAGACGGACGCCTACCTCGAGGCCCTGGAATGGACGCGCAAGCTCTACGCCGCCAAGGTGGTGCACCCCGACGCCGTGCAGGGCAAGACCGGCGGCGAGGCCGGCAACCGCTTCACCGCGGGCGAGGTGCTGATCTACAACCAGAACATCTCCGACTGGTGGGGCAAGACCGCCGAACAGCGCACCCAGCGCGACGACTTCGAGATGGCCGCGTTCGACATCTTCGGCGCCGACGGCGGCGACCCGACCCTCTGGGCGGTCCAGCCCGCCAACATCTTCACCTTCATCTCCCGCAAGGCGACCGAGCAGCAGGTCAAGGACTTCCTCGCGCTGTGCAACTTCTGCGCCGCGCCCTACGGCACCAAGGAGTTCATGCTCACCGCCTACGGCGTCGAGGGAACCGACTACGAGATCAAGGCCGGTCTGCCGGTCAAGACCACGCAGGGCGTCAACGAGGTCAACGGCGCCTACGACTACACCGGCAACCCCGCCCCCTACATCGCCTATCCCGACCTGCCCGACGTCACCCGCGGCATGGTCGAGTGGCAGCAGCGCATGGGCGCCTTCACCAAGAAGTCCTCCTTCTTCGGCCTCACCGTCACCGAACCCAACCGCTGGTCCAACCTCGCCGACGACTTCGAGCAGCTCGAGGACGACGTGGTGCGCGGCCGCAAGAAGATCAGCGACGTGCAGCAGGCCGTGTCCGACTGGCGCTCGCGGGGCGGCGACGGCCTGCGCGACTGGTACCGCAAGCTGCTCGACGACAGCGGCACCGCCAAGTGAGCCCGAGCGGACGCGAGGAGTAGCCGGTGTCGCACAGCACGGTGCCCCGGAGCCCGGCCGGGACGCCCGATCCCGGGTCCGGCTCCCGGAAGAAGGGCCCGGCCGCCCGGGGCCGGGCAGCAGGGCGGGCCACGACGAGGACCCCGGGGCGAAAGGGCGCGAAGACCCTGCGCACCCGATGGCGGCGCGACCGCACCCTCGTCCTGATGACCCTGCCCGCGCTGCTGCTGGTCCTGGTCTTCAACTACGTGCCGATCCTCGGCAACGTGGTCGCCTTCCAGGACTACGACCCCTACCTCAGCGAGAACGGCTTCGTCGCCGTCCTGGAGAGCCCTTGGATCGGGTTCGAGCAGTTCGAGCGGATCTTCGCGGACTCCGCGTTCTGGCACGCCGTGCGGAACACCTTCGTGCTGTTCTTCCTGCAGCTGGTGCTGTTCTTCCCCATCCCCGTCGTGCTCGCCCTGCTCATCAACAGCGTGGTCCGCCCCCGGGTACGGGCCGTCGCCCAGGCGATCATGTACCTCCCGCACTTCTTCTCCTGGGTCCTCGTCGTCACCGTCTTCCTGCAGATCTTCGGCGGCGCGGGCATCATCGCGCAGACCCTCCGCCAGCACGGCTACGAGGGCTTCGACCTGATGACCGACCCGGAGGTCTTCAAGTACCTGGTCACCCTGCAGGCCGTCTGGAAGGACGCCGGCTGGGGCATCATCGTCTTCCTCGCCGCGCTCTCCGCCGTCCCCGGCGAGCTGTACGAGGCCGCCGCCATGGACGGCGCCGGACGCCTGCGCCGCATGTGGCACGTCACCCTGCCCGCCCTGCGCCCGGTGATCGCCCTCCTCCTGGTCCTGCGGGTGGGCGACGCCCTCACCGTCGGATTCGAGCAACTCCTGCTGCAGAGACAGGCCGTGGGTGTCGAGGCCTCCGAGGTCCTCGACACCTACGTCTGGTGGAACGGCATCCGCAACCAGGACTTCGGCTACGCCGCCGCGGCGGGACTGATCAAGGGCCTGGTCGGGCTGTCCCTGGTGCTCGGCGCCAACAAGGTTGCCCACCTGATGGGCGAACAGGGGGTCTACCGCAAATGACC
>NZ_JBRIOU010000006.1:32826-35920 GCF_053474865.1 Streptomyces sp. CO7 | reverse complement strand
CGCCCCGCGTGGGAGGAGGAGCCCTCCCCGGCCGGACAGGCGGGCAAGGGCTTCGCCCTCGGCCTGGCCTGCCTGTCGATCCTCTTCCCGCTGTGGATCGTCGTCGTCACCAGCCTCCAGACGAAGAAGACCATCGACGAGGCCGGCGGCCTGGTCGTGATTCCGAAGAGCATCACCTTCGTCGCCTACCAGGAACTGCTCGGCGGAGGGCAGGTGCAGCGCGCCACCCTGGTCAGCGTCGGCGTGACCCTGGTCGGCACCCTCTTCAGCATGAGTGTCTCGGTGCTCTGCGCCTACGGCCTCTCCCGCAGCGGCTCCCTCGGCCACCGCTGGATCCTGATGACCCTGCTCGCCACCATGTTCTTCGGCGCGGGCCTCATCCCCACCTACCTGCTGGTGCAGGCACTCGGTCTCACCGACACCTACCTGGCGCTGATCCTGCCCAGCGCGGTCAGCGTCTTCAACATCCTGGTCCTGCGCGCCTTCTTCATGAACATCTCCCAGGAACTGATCGACAGCGCCCGCATCGACGGAGCGGGGGAGTGGCGCATCCTGTTCCGCATCGTCGTGCCGCTCTCCCGGGCCGTGATCGCGGTCATCGCCCTCTTCTACGCGGTGGGCTACTGGAGCGCCTGGTTCAACGCGTCGATCTACCTGACGGACCAGGACATGATGCCGCTGCAGAACGTCATGATCCAGCTCGTCCAGCGCGAGCAGCGTCCGGTGGGCCTGTCCGCCCAGATCAACACCGGCGAACTCTCCCCACTGGCCATCCAGATGGCCGTGATGGTGATGGCGCTGCTGCCCGTCGCCGTGCTGTCGCCCTTCGTCCAGAAGCACTTCAAGGAGGGCATGCTCACGGGCGCCGTCAAGGGCTGACCCACGCAACCCGCCCACCCCACCGCACCCGTCTCCCTGCCCGCCATCCCTGCGAACGGGGTCACCGCAATGGACGCGTCCCCCACGAACCGTCCCACCCTCGCCGACGTCACCCGCGGCCGCATCCTCTTCGGCGGCGACTACAACCCGGAACAGTGGCCGGAGGAGACCTGGCACGAGGACGTCCGCCTGATGCGGGCGGCCGGAGTCAACTCCGTCACCGTCGGCGTCTTCTCCTGGTCCCGTCTCGAACCGGCGCCGGGCAAGCGGGACTTCGACTGGCTCGACCGGCTGATGGACCTCCTGCACGAGGCCGGCGTCGGCGTCGTCCTCGCCACCCCGACCGCCTCCCCGCCGCCCTGGCTCGGCCACCTCCACCCCGAGACACTGCCGCGCGACGAGGACGGCCACGTCGAGTGGTGGGGCGGCCGCCAGCACTTCTCCCACTCCAGCGCCGCCTACCGCCGGCACGCCGCCGCGATCACCGAGGACCTGGCGGCCCGCTACGCGAGCCACCCCGCCCTGACCATGTGGCACGTCAACAACGAGTACTGCACCTACGACTGGGGCGACGAGGCCGCGGCCCGCTTCCGCGACTGGCTGCGCCGCCGCCACGGCACCCTCGCCGCCCTGAACGAGGCCTGGGGAACCGCCTTCTGGAGCCAGGACTACGGGGACTGGGAACAGGTCCTGCCGCCCCGCCGCGCGCACTACCTGAAGAACCCCGCCCAGGTGCTCGACTTCCGGCGCTTCACCTCCGACATGCTCCTCGAGTGCTTCACGGCCGAACGCGACATCGTCCGCCGCCACACCCCGCACCTGCCGGTCACCACCAACTTCATGCCGCTGTGGGCGGGCCAGGACGCCTGGCGCTGGGCCGAGGAGGAGGACGTCGTCTCCGTCGACCTCTACCCCGACCCCCGCGACCCGCTCGGCGCGCAGAGCGGCGCCCTCGTGCAGGACATGACCCGCTCCCAGGCCCGCGGCCCGTGGATGCTCATGGAACAGGCGGCCGGCGCGGTCAACTGGCGCGGCGTGAACCACCCCAAGCCCCGCGGCCTCAACCGCCTGTGGACCCTGCAGGCGGTGGCCCGCGGCGCCGACGCCGTCTGCTACTTCCAGTGGCGCCAGTCGCGGCAGGGGGCCGAGAAGTTCCACTCCGCCATGCTCGGCCACGCCGGACCGCGGGGCCGCACCCACCAGGAGATCAAGCAGCTCGGAGCGGACCTGGCCCGCATCGCCCCGCACGTCCACGGCGGTCGCGTCACCGCCGACATCGCCGTGCTGCACGACTGGCACTCCTGGTGGGCGGGCGACCAGGAAGCCCGCCCCTCACGCGCCACGGAATACCCGCACACCCTCGGGGCCTGGCACCGCGCCCTGTGGCAGGCCCACCTCACCACCGACTTCGCCCACCCCGAACACGACCTGACCGCCTACCGGATGGTCGTCGTCCCCCAGCTCTACCTGCTCACCGACGCCGCCGTCGACAACCTCGTCGCCCACGTCGCCCGCGGCGGCACCCTCGTCTGCGGCTTCCTGACCGGGCTCGCCGACCAGAACGACCGGATCCGACCCGGCGGCATGGACGCCCGGCTGCGTGACCTGTTCGGCATCCGCACCCTCCACGAATGGTGGCCACTGGAGGAGGGCGAGAGCGTCCGCTGCGCCGGCTTCCGCGGCACCCTGTGGTCGGAGGAACTGGAGGCCGACGGCACCGCCGACGAGACCACGCCCTACCAGGGAGGCGAACTCGACGGCCTGCCCGCCGTCCTGCGCAAGGGCCGCGCCTGGTACCTCTCCACCCTCCCCGAACCCGAACCGCTGCGCGCCCTGCTGACCAGGGCGGCCACCGCCGCGGGCATCCGGCCGCCGCTGGACGGCCTGCCCGACCACGTCGAGGCGGTACGCCGCGGCGCCCTGCTCTTCCTCCTCAACCACGGCCCCGAACCGGTCACCGTCGACGTCCCCGGCACCCACCACGACCTCCTGACCGGCGCCACCCGCACCGACCGGGTCCCCCTCGCCCACCGCGGCGCCGCGGTCCTGAGGCCATGAGCGCGACCCCCGTCCACGGCACCTGGGAGCCGAACCCCGCCGCCCGCTGGGAGGACGCCTACCTCAGCGGCAACGGCCGGCACGGCGCCATGGCCTTCGGACACCCCCACGACGAACAGGTGATCGTCACCCACCACACCCTGGTCCGCCCCGACCC
>NZ_JBRIOU010000006.1:31832-32726 GCF_053474865.1 Streptomyces sp. CO7 | reverse complement strand
CGCCTCACCGGCCTGTGGACCGGGGACTGGGACACCGCCTGGTCCGGCGCCTTCACCACCGACGCCAACCTCAACCTGCAGACCGCCTCCTCCGCCGCCGCCGCCCTCCCCGAGGTCACCGAGGCCCTCGCCTCCCTCGTCCACCGCCAGCTGCCCGACTGGCGCGACAACGCCCGGGCCGTCTTCGGCGCCCGCGGCGTGGTCGCCCCCGCCCACACCGACGGCGCCACCGGCCACGCCTACCACTTCGACCGCGAGTACCCCCTCCACCTGTGGACGGGCGGCGCCGACTGGCTGCTCAAACCCCTCGTCGACCACGACGAGACCCACGGCCGCCGCGACCCGCGCACCGCCGCCGCCCTCGCCGAGGTCGCCGCGTTCTACGAAGACTTCCTCACCCGAACGGACGGCGAGGGCCGCTTGGCGGTCGTCCCCTCCTACTCACCCGAGAACCGCCCCACCGGCGGCAGCTGGGGCGCTCTCAACGCGGCCATGGACCTCTCCGCAGCCCGGCACGCCCTGCTCACCGCCGCCGCCTACCACCCGGAGCACGCCGACCGCTGGCGCGCCCTGGCCGCGGCCCTCCCGCCGCACCGGATCAACGCCGACGGCGCACTCGCCGAATGGGCCTGGCCCGGCCTCGACGACGCCTACGAGCACCGCCACCTCAGCCACCTCTACGGCGTCTGGCCGCTCGAGGAGATCACCCCCCACGACACCCCCGAACTCGCCGCCGCCGCACACCGCGCGCTGTGCCTGCGCGGCGCCGAGAACGACTCCGCCCACGGCCACCTCCACCAGGCGCTGATCGCGGCCCGCCTCCACGACGGCGACCGCGTCGGCCGCTCCCTCGCCCGGGTCCTGCACGGCGACCACTTCCACGCCTCGCTGATG
>NZ_JBRIOU010000006.1:28879-31732 GCF_053474865.1 Streptomyces sp. CO7 | reverse complement strand
CATCCCCGCGGCTCACTGCGCGGCATCCGCACCCGCTTCGGCGCGGGCCTCGACCTGACCTGGACCCCCGACGGCGCCACTGCTGTCCTGCGCCCCACCCGCACCCACCGCATCGAACTCAGGACTTCGGCCGGCGCCCGGTCGTTCGACCTGGCCGCTGGCGAGGACCGCGTCCTGACCCTGAGGACGCGGTGACCCCGTTCCCCCCACCCATGGAAGGACCACCATGGCACCACGCACCCTGCGCACCGTCGTCAAGGCCCTGCTGGCCCCCGCGCTCGCCCTGGGCGTCACCGCCGGCCTCGCCACCGCCCCCGCCCAGGCCGCCGTCTGGAACACCTGCGACCAGTGGGGCAACACCAACCTGGGCGGCTACACCCTCTACAACAACATCTGGGGCTCCGGCGCCGGCGCCCAGTGCGTCTGGGCCAACTCCTGCACCAACTGGGGAGTGTGGGCCAACCACCCCAACACCGGAGGCATCAAGTCCTACCCGAACTCCAAGAAGGTCGTGAACCGCAGCATCTCCTCGCTGCGCACGCTCACCAGCAGCTACAGCGTCAGCGTGCCGTCCGCGGGGGCCTACAACACCTCGTACGACATCTGGGACACCGACTACGACTACGAGATCATGCTCTGGGTCAACCAGTACGGCCCGGTCGGCCCGCTCGGCAGTTCCCAGGGCACCGTCACCCTCGGCGGCCACACCTGGAACGTCTACAAGGGCGACAACGGCTCCAACCAGGTCTTCTCGTTCCTGCGCACCTCCCGCTCCACCTCTGGAACGGTCGACATGCTGCCCATCCTCCGCTGGATCAAGGACACCAAGCGCTGGATGGGCGACGAGACCATCGGCGACGTGCAGTTCGGCTACGAGATCACCTCGTCCTCGGGCGGCATGGACTTCCGCACCGACAACCTGACCGTCACGGCGGGCTGACAGGAAGAACGGGGCCGCCCGCACCCCACGGGCGGCCCCTACCGCCCGGTCCGGGACCCGTTGGACCGGGCGGTGCTCGAAGGCCGGTACTCGAAGAACCGGCGGCGGCGCGCCCTACTGCTCCCGGACCGGCAGAACCGCACCGTCGCGCAGGAACAGCGGAATGCGCTCCAGCGGCGCGTCCACCGTGACCGTCCCACCGCCCGCGTACGCCGCGTCCGTCCACGCGTCCGTCCAGCGCGCGCCCTCGGGCAGGTACACCGTCCGGTCCGTGGCCCCGGCCTCCAGGACCGGCGCGACCAGCAGGTCACGTCCGAGGAGGTACGCGTCGTCCACCGACCAGCAGGCCGCGTCACCGGGGAACTCGAGGAACAGCGGCCGCATCACCGGCAGCCCCTCCTCGTGCGCCTCCCGCATGACCTCCAGGACATACGGCCGCAGCCGCTCCCGCAGGCGCAGGTACCGCTCCAGGACCGCCCCGGCCTCGTCCCCGTACGCCCACACCTCGTTCGGGCCGCCCGTCATCTCCGGACCCAGCGGCATGCCGGGCTCGCGGAACCCGTGCAGCCGCATCAGCGGCGACAGCGCGCCGAACTGGAACCAGCGCACCATCACCTCGCGGTACGCGGCGTCCTGCGTATCGCCCCCGTGGAAGCCGCCGATGTCCGTGTTCCACCACGGGATTCCCGACAGAGCCGTGTTGAGACCCGCCGCGATCTGACGCCGCAGCGTGGCGAAGTCCGTGCCGATGTCGCCGGACCACAGGGCGGCGCCGTGCCGCTGACTGCCCGCCCACGCCGAGCGGTTGAGGGTGATCACCTCCTGCTCGCCGGCGGCCAGGAGCCCTTCGTGGAAGGCCCGGGAGTTCTCCGCCGGGTACAGGTTGCCGACCTCCAGGCCCGGACCCGCCCAGTACCGCAGGTTCTCCGGGAACCCCGGCTTCAGCTCCGGCTCGCACGCGTCCAGCCAGAAGGCGGTGATGCCGTACGGATCGAGGTAGTTCTCCTTGATCCGCGACCAGACGAACTCCCGCGCCTCGGGGTTGGTGGCGTCGTAGAACGCCACCTGCACCGTGCTCGCGACCTCCTTGTCCGGCCAGTCCGCGTGCGCCAGCGGCCCGTACTGCGTGCCGATGAACAGGCCGCGCTGCTCCATCACCGGATGGTTCTCGCTCAGCGGCGACACCGACGGCCATACCGACACGACCAGCTTGACGCCCAGTTCCTCCAGCTCCCGCACCATCGCGGCGGGATCCGGCCACTCCTTCGGGTCGAATCTCCACTCACCCAGATGCGTCCAGTGGAAGAAGTCGCAGACGATCGCCGACAGCGGCAGACCCCGGCGCCGGTACTCCCGCGCCACCTCCAGCAACTCCTCCTGCGTGCGGTACCGCAGCTTGCTCTGCCAGAAGCCGGCCGCCCACCGGGGAAGCATCGGGGTGCGCCCCGTCACCGCGCTGTAGCGGCGCTGCCCCGCCGCCGGATCGCCCGCGGTGATCCAGTAGTCGATCTGGCGGGCCGAGTCCGCCACCCACCGGGTCCCGTTGTACGCGAGCTCGACACGGCCGATCGCCGGGTTGTTCCACAGCAGCGTGTAACCGCGGCTGGAGGTGAGCACCGGGATGCCGACCTCGGCGTTGCGCTGCACCAGATCGACGACCAGGCCCTTCTGGTCCAGCCGGCCGTGCTGGTGCTGCCCCAGGCCGTACAGCCGCTCGTCGTCGTAGGCGGCGAACCGCTGCTCGAGCCGGTGGTGCCCGTTGCCGACCGCCGTGTACAACCGGGGCCCGGGCCACCAGAAGTGGGCGGGCTCCTCGGCCAGCAGCTCCGCACCGTCGTCGCTGCGCAGGAAGCGGACCAGGCCCCCGGCGTCGATCTCGGCGGTGAGCGAGCCGACCGTGACCCGGCCCCGCC
>NZ_JBRIOU010000006.1:27448-28779 GCF_053474865.1 Streptomyces sp. CO7 | reverse complement strand
GGCCCCGAACTCGCCCGCACCGTCAGCTCCGGCGCGAGCAGCACGACCTCGTCGCCGCCCCGCCCCTCGAGCTTGGCGACCAGGTGGTCCACGGCGCCCCGGCCCATCTCCTGCGCCGGAAGGGCGACGGAGGTGAGCGCCACCGAGGCCTGCACGGCGACCTGCTCGGGGCAGATGGCGACCACCGAGACGTCCTCGGGCACGGCCCGGCCCCGCTGGCGCAGCAGCGCGAGCAGGGGCTCGACCGCCGACTCGTTCTGCACCACGAAACCGGTGGTGTCCGGGCGTTCGTCCAGGATCCGGGCGAGCGTCACCGCGGTCGCGTCGTACCCGCCCGCGCACGGCCGGTGCAGCAGCCGCAGCCCCAGCTCCCGCCCCCGCGACCGCAGCCCCTCCAGGGTGCGCTCGGCGAAGCCGGTGTGCCGCTCGTACACCGCGGGCGCCTCGCCGATCACCGCGACGTCCCGGTGCCCCAGCGCCGCCAGGTGATCCACGCACAGCGCGCCGGTGGCCCGGAAGTCGAGGTCGACACAGGTCAGGCCGCTGGTGTCGGACGGCAGCCCGATCAGCACCGCGGGCTGCTCCTGCTCCCCGCCCGGTCGCCCCTGGCCGGCGGCGCCGCCGCGCAGCAACGGCAGCCGCTCGTCGTCGAGTTCGACGTCCATCAGGATCATGCCGTCGGCCAGTCCGCTGCTGGTGACCCGGCGCACCGCGTCCGGACCTTCCTCGCCGGTGAGCAGCAGCACGTCGTAGCCGTGGGTGCGGGCCGTGGTGGCCACCGCGATCGCTATCTCCATCATCACCGGCACGTACATGTCGGTCCGCAGCGGCACCATCAACGCGATGATGTTCGACCGGTTGCTGGCCAGTGCGCGCGCACCCGCGTTGGGGTGGTATCCCAGCTCCCGGATGCTGTGCTCGACCCGCTCCCGGGTTCCGGCGGAGATGGAGCGCTTGCCGCTGAGGACGTAACTGACGGTGCTGGCCGAGACTCCGGCGTGCTGGGCGACCTCGGCGAGGGTGACCATCCGGCTCTCCAAGCTCTGTGAAGCGCTTCGACGCAGAGGGCGGAACGACTCAGCGGGAAGCGAGGGTGATAGGACAGTAACCCCGGCGGGCACGCGTGTCCATACTCGTCGAAGCGCTTCGACTGTGTCGAATTACTTCGACTCCGCACGCGTCTTGACGCCGGGTCGACGACCGATCGAAAGTGGGAGCGCTCCCACTCAGGCGTGAGCCGGCCTGAGGCTTCACGGAGTTCCCCCGCCCCAGCCGGGCGTACCCCGTCGCGTGCGGAGAGCGGCCATCGAGCCGGACCCGACGGCCACGCC
>NZ_JBRIOU010000006.1:22063-27348 GCF_053474865.1 Streptomyces sp. CO7 | reverse complement strand
GAAGAGCTGTGCACGAGTCCCCTCCCCCCAGAGGCAGACCGCTGCCCGGTCGCACCGCACCCACCACCCCGCCCCGGCCGTCGGTCGCCCGGCGGCCGCGACACCGCGTGCCGAGAGCCGGCCTCGTGCTGGCCACCGCCTTCGGCCTGCTGTGCGCCGCCCTGTTACCCGCCGCCGCTGCCAGGCCCACCGAACCGCAGGACGGCCCCGCGCGCACGGGGGCCGCCGCCGCGGCCGCCTCGGCCGACTGGAAGAACGTCCGCATCGACGGCGGCGGATTCGTTCCCGGCATCGTCTTCAACCGCAGCGAACCCGACCTCGCCTACGCCCGCACCGACATCGGCGGCGCCTACCGCTGGGTGGAGTCGACCAAGAGCTGGAAACCCCTGCTCGACCACGTCGGCTGGGACGACTGGGGCCACACCGGAGTGATCGGCCTGGCCTCCGACAGCGTCGACCCGGACAGGGTGTACGCCGCGGTCGGCACCTACACCAACGACTGGGACCCCGGGAAGGGAGCCGTCCTGCGCTCCTCGGACCGGGGCGAGACCTGGGCCAAGGCGGACCTGCCCTTCAAGCTCGGTGGCAACATGCCCGGCCGCGGCATGGGCGAACGCCTGGCCGTCGACCCCCACCGCAACAGCGTCCTGTACCTGGGCGCCCCCAGCGGCAACGGCCTGTGGCGCTCCACCGACAGCGGCGCCACCTGGGCGAAGGTCACCTCGTTCCCCAACCCCGGCACCTATGTCGCCGACCCGGACGACGCCGGAGGCTACAACGGCGACATCCAGGGCATCTCCTGGGTGACCTTCGACGAGTCGACCGGCAGCGCCGGCGCCGCCACCCGGACGATCTACGTCGGGGTCGCCGACAAGGCGAACAACGTCTACCGCTCGACCGACGCGGGCGCCACCTGGTCGCGCGTGGCCGGTCAGCCCACCGGACTGCTCGCCCACAAGGGCGTCCTGGACGCCGAGAACGGCTACCTCTACCTCGCCTACAGCGACACCGGCGGCCCCTACGACGGCTCCACCGGACAGGTCTGGCGCTACGACACCGGCGACGGCACGTGGACCGACATCAGCCCGATGCCCGCGGCCGACACCTACTTCGGCTACAGCGGCCTGACCGTCGACCGGCAGAACCCCGGCACGGTGATGGTCACCGGCTACAGCTCCTGGTGGCCGGACACGCAGATCTTCCGCACCACCGACAGCGGCGCGAAGTGGACCAGGGCCTGGGAGTACAGCTCCTACCCGAACCGTTCGAACCGCTACACCATGGACATCACCGCAGTCCCCTGGCTCGACTGGGGCGCCAACCCCACACCGCCGGAGCAGACCCCCAAGCTCGGCTGGATGACCGAGGCGCTGGAGATCGACCCGTTCGACTCCGACCGGATGATGTACGGCACCGGAGCGACCATCTTCGGCACCGAGAACCTCACCCAGTGGGACAAGGGCGGAAAGCCCGTCATCAAGCCGATGGTGAAGGGGCTGGAGGAGACCGCGGTCCTCGACCTGGTGGCCCCGCCGTCCGGCGCCACCCTCATCAGCGGCCTCGGCGACATCGGCGGCTTCCGGCACACCGACCTGAACGCGGTGCCGGCCAAGATGTTCCAGTCGCCCAACTTCACCTCCACCACCAGCCTGGACTACGCCGAGTCGAACCCGAACACCGTGGTGCGGGCCGGCAACGTGGACAGCGGCGCCCACATCGCCTTCTCCTCCGACAACGGCGCCAACTGGTGGGCCGGCTCGGACCCCTCCGGGGTGACGGGCGGCGGCACGGTCGCCGTGTCGGCGGACGGCGGCCGCTACGTGTGGAGCCCGGAGGGCGCGGGCGTGCACACCAGTTCGGGCTCCTCCTGGACGGCCTCCTCCGGCATCCCGGCCGGCGCCGTCGTCGAGTCCGACCGCGTCGACGCCAAGAAGTTCTACGGCTTCAAGGACGGCGCCTTCTACGTCAGCACCGACGGCGGCGTCACCTTCACCAAGCGCGCCTCCACCGGTCTGCCCGATGGGACGACCGTGCGCTTCAAGGCGGTGCCCGGCCGCGGCGGCGACATCTGGCTGGCCGGCGGCGCCAAGGACAAGACCTACGGGCTGTGGCACTCCACCGACTCCGGCGCGACCTTCACCAAGGTGGGAGGCGTCCAGGAGGCCGACACCATCGGCTTCGGCAAGCCCGCCCCCGGCGCCACCTACCAGACCCTCTACACGAGCGCGAAGATCGGCGGCGTCCGCGGCATCTTCCGCTCCACCGACGCCGGCGCGAACTGGGTACGGGTCAACGACGCCAAGCACCAGTGGGGCTGGACCGGCTCCACCATCACCGGCGACCCGCGCGTGTACGGCAGGGTCTACGTCTCCACCAACGGGCGCGGCATCGTCTACGCCGACACCGCGGACATCCCCTCGCCGACCGGCCCGACCGACCCCACGGACCCGACCGATCCGACGGATCCCCCGGACCCCACGGATCCGCCGGACCCCGGCGACCCGAAGGGCGCCTGCACGGTCGACTACCGGGTCACCAACCAGTGGCAGGGCGGCTTCCAGGCCGAGGTCAAACTGACGAACACCGGTGACAGCGCCTGGCAGGCGTGGAAGCTCGGCTGGTCCTACCCCGACGGTCAGCGCGTCACACAGCTGTGGAACGGCGCCTTCACCCAGAGCGGCGCCCAGGTCACCGTCACCAACGTCTCCTACAACGGACGCGTCGCCCCCGGCGGCTCGGTCACCGTCGGCCTCACCGGAACCTCGACGGGTTCCAACGGCACGCCCACGGCGTTCACCCGTGACGGAGCCGCCTGCGGCTGACCCACCCGGCCGTCACCGCACGCCGCGCCCCGCCCGGAGCACCCTCCGGGCGGGGCGCGGCGGCGAACTCCGCGGGCCGGCCGAGGAAGCCCCCGTGGTCACCGGGAAACCCCGACCGGCGCGGTGTCCAGGAGCCGAGCCGACGCCAGGGAGGCGGGGTACGTGCTCAGGCCCCGGGAATCGGCGCCGACACCGACCACCACGCCGCCCCCACACCGTGTTCGTGGAACGTGGCGACGATGTCGTCGGCCGCCGCCCGCTGCGCCTCGGCCTCCGGATGCAGCTCGACCAGGGGAGGATCGTGGGCGATGAGCGTCGTCCGCCCGCACCTGCGGCGTGGAGTCCTGGGCAGGGTTGTCGAGGGTGCTGCCGGAGATGCCCCGCTGATCATGGGTGACCACCGTGCGGTCGCCCGCCAGGGAGTCGGACGCCGAAACTCGTCGCCCCGCTCCCCATCGATGTGCTAAACACATCGAATGATCTTGAAGGCCGTACGGGCGGACGCGCGCCCCTGGCAGGACGACCACCTGCGGGAGCTGTTCAGCGAGGGATTTCCGCAGTTCATCACCGCGGACCACCTGGTGAAGCAGCACATCGGCAGGGTCCGGGAGTTCTTCCCCGCCTTCGACCTGATGCTGGTGGACGACCGGGACGTCCCGGTCGCCTGCGGCTGGGGCGTGCCCCTGCGCTGGGACGGGAGCCCGCAGGACCTCCCCGGCGGCTACTCGCAATCCCTGGTGCGCGCCGTCGAAGGGCACGAGGCGGGGGAGGAGCCCGACACCCTGGTGATCTGCGGCGCGATCGTCACCCCCTCCCTCACCGGCCGGGGCCTCGCCGCACAGGTGCTGACGGCACTGCGCGCGGCGGCGGGGGAGGCGGGCCTGACCAGGGTGATCGCCCCGGTCCGCCCGACGCTCAAGGCCCGCTATCCGCTCACGCCGATCGGGACCTTCCTCACGTGGTCCCGCGAGGACGGCCTGGCCCTGGACCCCTGGATCCGCACGCACCAGCGCTTGGGCGCCGTCGTCCTCCAGCCCGCCGAGGTCTCCCAGACGATGACCGGCACGGTCGCGGACTGGGAAGGCTGGACCGGCATGGCCTTCCCCGACTCCGGCGCGTACGTCATCCCCGACGGCCTCGCTCTGCTGCACGTCGACCGGTCGGCGGACCAGGGCCTCTACCAGGAGCCGAACGTGTGGATGCGGCACGTCTGAGCCGCCGGCGCACCGGCCGGCCGCCGGGCCTCAGGCGACGTGACTGCCACCGGGCATGAGATCCGCCAGGGATCGCTGTCGCACGGCCAGCAGCGCGACGTCGTCGGTGACATGACCGTGGGTGTGCTCACGCAGGGCGTCGAGCAGCAGACCGAGGAGGTCGGCGGGAGCGACACCCTCCGGACGCCGGCCGGCGAGGCCCTCCAGCCAGGACCGCAGGGGGAAGAACTCGCCGGCCTTGTTGCGCGCCTCGGTCACGCCGTCGGTCACCAGCAGCACCGTCTCCCGCGGCTCGAGCGGCAACCGGCGGACGGCGGGGGTCCCGCCGACCAGTTCGGCCATGCCGACCGGGGCGCCCTCCTGCTGCGGCAACTGCCACACACCGCGCGGGCCGATCACATAGGGCCCGTCGTGCCCGAAGTTGACCACTTCGACCGTGTTCGGCTCCGTGTCGGGAAAGGCCAGGACCACCGCGGTCGCGAACCGCTCGCCCTCGTCGCCGACGGCCCGCCGCAACAGGTTGTGCCGCCGCAACCCGTTCTCCATGCGCTCCGCGACGACGTCCAGGTCCCGCTCGTAGTAGCCGGCCTCACGGAAGGCACCGGTGACCGCGCCGGCCGTCGACACCGCCGGCAAGCCCTTGCCCTGCACGTCACCCAGCACAACACGTGCCCCGAACGGGGTGGCCAGCACGTCGTAGAAGTCACCGCCGACCCGCGCCTCCACGTCCGCCGCCCGGTAGCGGGCCGCGGACTCCACCCCGCCCCAGTCGGGCGGAATGCGGCGCAGGACGACCTCCCGGGTGGCCTCCGCGGAACTCTGCAGGTGCCGCACGTAAGCGTGGGCCTGCGACCTGAGCACCGCGATCAGCAGCGCCAGCGCCGACGCCGTGATCTCCAGGACGAAGTCCTCCGTCCGGATGAGCACATCGGGGTGGGTGACGTCGATGTAGCGGTTGAGCACCACCACGACCACCCCGAACATCAGGGTGACGGCGGGCGAGCAGACCCCCGCCGCCAGCAGCGGCACCATCAGCAGCCAGTTCACGATGCGGATGGACGGGCCGAGCTCACCGACGACGACGATGACGATCAGGGCGCTGGTGGGAATCACCCACGCCGCCCGGTCGAAGCGCGTCAGCAAGGGCTCGCGCCTCCCCTGCGAGGCGATCCGACCACGTCGCGAGTTCCAGATCACCGGCCCAGTCTCCCTCCGCCCCCCACCCCCCGGCGGCATCACGCGCCCACAC
>NZ_JBRIOU010000006.1:0-21963 GCF_053474865.1 Streptomyces sp. CO7 | reverse complement strand
GCGCCCGCCGGCAGGGCGCGCGGCAGGCCCACCGCCGACAGCCGCGCGTCCCGCGCACCCCGCCGCCGGGCCCGGTCCACCAGGCCGGAGGAGGTCCCGAGGACCACCGCGGCCGCCCGCACCACCCGCCGCTCCAGCACCTTCAGCACCGCGGCCCGCGCCGCGCCCTCGGCCCTGGCCCGGTTGTGCCAGGTCACCACCAGCGGCGTACGGCGGCCGCCCAGCGCCAGCACCGTGCGGAACGAGGCGTGCAGCCCGTGCGCGTGCACCACGTCGGCGTCGGAGCACGCGATGCGCAGCGCCGCCACCGAGGCGGGATCGCTGCTGCGCGGGATCGGCACGTGCCGCGCCCCGACGGCGGTGAACCCGTAGGTGTGTTCGGTGTCGCTGGGGGCGCACACCGTCACCCGCACGCCCCTGGCGACCAGGCCGGCGGTCAGCGACCGCACATGGGTGCTCCCGGCCGCGCTGCCGCCGGTCACCTGGACGGTGCGCAGCGGCGTGAGGCCGGTGGGGGCGGGGGTGTTCACAAGGGTCACGGGCGCCTGGGCTCCTGGTCGAGCGTCGTGCGGTCTTCGTGCGGTCGGTCACCGGGGTGCGGCGGCCGGGCGGCGGGCCCGCGAGGGTCCCCCGCCGCCCGCCCGTGCTGGTTCGTCGCCGCCTAGGATGCCAGAGCCCGGGCGGCCCGCCGACCGGCTCCACCCGCACGGCCCAGCCGCTCGGGCCGTATGCCCGGGCCGGATGCCCGGGCCGGACGCCCGGGCGGTGGCGCTCAGAGTTCGGCGCGCGCCGCCGCCGCCGACTCCAGGAGCTCCTCGGCGTGGGCCCGGGCCGTTTCGGAATCCTCCTGGCCCGCCATCATCCGCGACAGCTCACGGATCCGGTCCTCCCCCTCGAGCACCTTCACGCCCGAACGGGTGACCGACCCGTCGTTGGTCTTCTCCACCAGCAGCTGCCGGTCGGCGAACGCCGCCACCTGCGGCAGATGGGTGACGACGACGACCTGCGCGGTCCGCGCCAGCCGGGCGAGACGACGCCCGATCTCCACCGCGGCCTTGCCGCCGACGCCCGCGTCGACCTCGTCGAACAGGTAGGTCGGGACGGGGTCGGTGCCGGCGAAGACCACCTCGACGGCGAGCATCACCCGGGACAGCTCACCGCCGGACGCGCCCTTGGCGATCGGGCGTGCCGGGGCGCCGGGGTGCGGGGCGAGCAGCAGCTCGACCTCGTCGACGCCGGCCGGCCCGTAGGAGACCGTGCGGCCGCCGACCTCGACGCCCTCGGGGTCCTCGGTCTGCCGGACGGAGAACGAGACCCGCGCGTGCGGCATGGCCAGCGAGGCCAGCTCCTCGGTGACCGCGGCGGCGAACCGCTCGGCGGCCTCGGTGCGCGCGTCGGTCAACTGCTGAGCGAGCGTGCCGAGTTCGGCGCGCAGCGCGTCCCGCTCGGCGGTGAGGTCGCCCACCCGGTCGTCGTCGCCCTCCAGCTCGGTGAGCCGGGCGGCCGACTGCTCCGCCCAGGCCAGCACCGCGGCGACGTCCTCGCCGTACTTGCGCGTCAGCGCGGTCAGCGCGGCCCGGCGCTCCTCCACCGCGGCGAGCCGGCGCGGGTCGGCGTCCAGGTTCCCGGCGTACCCGGCGAGTTCGCCGGAGACGTCGGCAAGGAGGATGCCGATCTCACCGACCCGGTCGGCCAGCGCGGCCAGCGCCGGGTCGTGCGAGCGGACCGCCTCCAAGGCGCGCTGGGCGCCCGAGACGAGGGAGCCGGCGTCGACGCCCTCGGGGTCCTCGGGGTCGCCGGCCAGCGCGGTGTGCGCGACGGTGGCGGCCTGCGCCAGCGCCTCGGCGTGCCCGAGCCGCTGCGCCTCGGCGGCCAGCTCGGTGTCCTCGCCCTGCCGCGGCTCGACGGCGTTGATCTCCTCCAGGCCGTAGCGGAGCAGGTCGGCCTCCTGGGCGCGCTCGCGGGCCCGGGTGGTGATCTCCTCCAGCTCGGCGGAGACCGCCCGCAGCCGCCGGTAGGCGTCCGTGTACTTCTCCAGCGGGCCGGCCACCGCCGCGCCCGCGTACCGGTCCAGCGCCTGGCGCTGGCGGTTCTGCTTCAGCAGGCCCTGCTGGTCGGTCTGCCCGTGCACCGCGACCAGTTCGTCGGCCAGCTCCGCGAGGAGGCCGACGGGCACGCCGCGCCCGCCCAGGTGGGCACGCGAGCGGCCCTCGGCGGAGACCGTGCGGCTGATCAGCAGGGCGCCGTCGTCGAGCTCGGCGCCGGCCTCCTCGGCACGGGTGACGGCGGGCGCGCCTGCGGGCAGCGCGATGCGGCCCTCGACCACCGCGTTCTTCGCGCCGATCCGCACCAGGGCGGGATCGGCGCGTCCGCCGAGCAGCAGACCGAGGCTGGTGACGACCATCGTCTTGCCCGCACCGGTCTCGCCCGTGACGGCGGTGAAACCGGGGGACAGCTCGACGACCGCGTCGTCGATGACTCCGAGCGACCGTATCCGCATCTCCTCCAACACGCCCCCGACCTTACGAGGTCTTCGGCCATGATCGCGACGCGCCCCCGTCCGGGCGTGCCGCCCGCGGGCGCCGCCGGTCAGTGCGGCGCGCCGCGCCAGCCGGAGACGGGGAGGGCGAACTTGGCGACCAGCCGGTCGGTGAACGAGGCGTGGTGCAGTCGCGCCAGCCGCACCGGAACGGCGCCCCGGCGGACCTCCACCCGGGCCCCCGGCGGGAGTTCGACCGTGCGCCGCCCGTCGCACCACAGCACGCCGGGCGGGATGTGCGGCAGCACCTCCACCACCAGCACCGAGTCCGGCGAGGTGACCAGCGGCTTGGCGAACAGCGCGTGGGCGCTGATCGGCACCATCAGCAGCGCCTCGACCTCGGGCCACACCACCGGCCCGCCGGCCGAGAAGGCGTAGGCGGTCGATCCGGTGGGCGTGGCGCAGATGATCCCGTCGCAGCCGAAGCCGGTCACCGGCCGTCCGTCGATCTCCAGGACGACCTCGAGGAGCTTCTCCGCGGACACCTTCTGCACGGCGGCCTCGTTGAGCGCCCAGTCGGTGTGGACGACGCTGCCGTTGCGGTGCACCTCCACGTCGACCGTCATCCGCTCCTCGACCTCGTAGTCGCGGGCGACCACCCGCTCCACGACCTGGTCGAGCGCGTCCCGCTCGGCCTCGGCGAGGAAGCCGACCCGGCCCAGGTTGACGCCCAGCATCGGCACGCCGGAGGCGCGGGCGAACTCCGCGCCGCGCAGCAGGGTGCCGTCGCCTCCGAGGACCACCAGCAGCTCGCACCCGTCCAGGCAGGCGGGCGTGGCCTCGGGGACCGTCTGCACGCTGTCCGGCAGCGGCAGGTCGTGCGCCTCCGACTCCAGCACCCGCACGCCGAGCCCGGCGTCGAGCAGGCCGCGCACCACCAGTTCGGCGCTGCGGATGGCCGCGGGGCGCCCCGTGTGGGCGAGCAGGAAGACCGTGCGGTCCTGCCCGTCCGTTCTGCATTCGCTCAACGCGGTCCCTCCGCCACTGCGCGTTCGACGTCGGCCGGGTCCAGGGCGGGCGCCCCGGCACGCAGCCACAGGAAGTACTCGACGTTCCCGGACGGTCCGGGCAGCGGGCTGGCGGTGACGCCGAGGACGCCGAGCCCCAGCTCGCCCGCCCGCCGCGCGACCTCCCGCACCGCCTCGGCGCGCAGCTCCGGGCTGCGCACCACGCCTCCGCTGCCGAGGCGTTCCTTGCCCACCTCGAACTGCGGCTTGACCATCAGCACCAGGTCCGCGTCCGGCGCCGTGCACCGCACCAGGGCGGGCAGCACCAGACCGAGCGGGATGAACGACAGGTCGCCGACGACCAGGTCGACCGGTACGCCGTCGATCTGCTCGACGGTCAGCTCCCGGACGTTCGTCCGGTCCTTCACCGTCACCCGGTCGTCGCTCTGCAGCGACCAGGCGAGCTGTCCGTAGCCGACGTCGACGGCCACCACGTGGGCCGCGCCTGCGCGCAGCAGCACGTCGGTGAACCCGCCGGTGGAGGCGCCGGCGTCCAGCGCCCGCCGCCCCTCGACCTTCAGGCCGCGCGGCACGAACGCCTCCAGCGCGCCGGCCAGCTTGTGGCCGCCCCGCGAGACGTACTCGGGGTCGCTGTCGTCCTGCGCGACCACGATCGCCGCCGCGGTCTCCACCTGGGTGGCGGGCTTGGTCGCCACGGCCTTGCCGACGGTGACCCGCCCGGCGGCGATCAGCTGGCTCGCGTGCTCCCGCGAGCGGGCCAGCTTCCTGCGCACCAGCTCGGCGTCGAGACGGCGGCGTGCCACTCCTGCCACGTTCGGTTCAGCTCCTGTTGTCGTGCGGCATCGACGCGATGGGGTTGTCCAGCGCGGTGAGCGCCTCGCGCAGCGCCCGGTGTACATCCTCGTACACCTCGAGGTGGCCGTCGGCGGCGAGGTGGTCGGCGTCGGCGAGGCGCTCCAGCGCGGTGTCGACCCGGGCGTCGCCGGTGGGCGTGCGGGGCACCCCGAGCGGGGCGGGGGCGGCCGGGTCGTCGGCCTGCTCCTGCGCCCCTTCGGCCTCCTCGGCCGCCGGTTCGGGTGGTGTGTCGCTCATGGCACGACGCTACCGCGTGGAGCGGGGGTACCGTCTGTCGCGATGGCCACGATCGAGGAGTGCCGTGCGGCACTGGAGGAGCTCGCCGGGCGTCTGGCGTCCGCGCCGGCCGCGGTGCGGGAGGCGGCGGGGGTCGAGCGGAGCGTGAGCTGCCACGTCACCGATCTGGACGTCACCTTCACGGGGCGGCTGTCCGGGGGCCGTCTGGAGGTGCGGGACGTCGTGCCCGGGCGGCCCTCCGACCCGGCGCGCATCCGCCTCTCCACCACCGGCGACGACCTCCTCGCCCTGGTCGCCGGCACCCTCGCGTTCCCCCGCGCCTGGGCCACCGGCCGCCTCACCCTCGAAGCCCCGCTCCGCGACCTCCTCCACCTCCGCACCCCACCCTGACCGCGCCGCGTCAACGGCGGCGCCCGAGGGCCACCGGACGCCCCGACCCAGCCCGGCCGGGACACCGGGGTGGTCGACCGTATGTCCGACCATCCCTCTAAGGTGTGCCGGTGATCTTCAACAGGAAGAAGAAGGGCGCCGATCTCGGCGCACTCGTGTCCGAGCTCGAGCAGGCCGTCGGCACCCGTGACGGGGCCCGCACCGAGCAGGCGTTCGCCGCCGTCATGGGCGCTCTGCAGCAGGCCGCGCAGAGCGAACTCATCGCCGCGGGACCGCGATTGGCCGCGCTGCTGCCCGCGTTCCCGCCCGTCGGGCCGCGCCCCTACCTGGCGCACGCCGCCGGCTTCTGCGTGGAACGCGGCGCCGAACCACTCGCCTGCGCGGAACCGATACTCGACGCCGTCCGCAAGGACCTGGCCGACGCCCTGGAGTTCGCCCGGCGCTGGACCGCCGGCGGGGGAGCGGGCGACGAACTCCCGGCACCCGACGAGGAGAGCATCGACGACGCGCTCCTGGCCAGGGTGCGCGGGAGCGGCGACGGGAAGGACGACGAGGACCAGCACTACGAGGCGCTTCGGCTGGCCCTGGCCTGGTGCGCCGCCGAGAACTGGCAGCCGCCCGCCCTGGCCGTGCTGCTCCGCGACGCGGAGGTACGCCGGCGGTACGCGCCCGCGCTGCTCCCCGTCTGCCTCGAACTGGCGGAGCTGCAACGGCACGACCTCAAGTGCCTGCACTACGCGCTGGCCGTCCTGGACGACGAGCCGCTGATCGTGCTGCACCGGCCCACCGGCAAGGGCTTCGCGGTACGTATCGGAGGCATCGGCGACAACTTCCAGCTGCACACGCTGCTCGCCCACGTCCTCATCGGCGGCGGCCACGTGCCCGGTACCGCCCCGTCCGCCGACAGCGTCCGCCTGGCCACGGATCCGGCACCCGCCCAGGGGATCACCGACACCGTGGCGACGGGGGCCTTCGAGCTCGTCGCCCCGGACGGTGAGCGGATCTGGAACGAAGGGCTGCCCACCGACATACCCGTGGTGGACGGACGCCGCCTCCTCGTCCTTGACGAGCCTTCGTACAAGCGCAGTTGGAACGCCGACCGGTTCTTCCCCGCCCTCCCGGGCTCGGCCGAGGTGACCGCCGTCCTCTCCGCCGAGGACACGCGGGCATGGTTCGCCCGCACCTCCACCCCCTCCGCCGCGGGAACCTGACTCCGCCCCCGCCGGGACGACCTACCCCTCGCGGCTCTCCAGCACCTCGTCGGCCTCCTTCGCCTCCCGGACGCGAAGGGCACGCCAGGCGTCCGCGTCCTCCGCATGCCGGTCGAGCCAGTCCTGCTGGAGCGCGGCCAGACGGCCGTAGGCGCGCTCCAGGTAGTCGGTGCTCCGCTTGCAGTCGAGGTCGGCGGCGACCGACGGATCCGTGGCGAGGTCGGTGCCCTCGGGGAGCTGCTGCGCGAACCGCGCCGGGGTGGCGGCCCCGACGCCCCGGTCGGCCATGCACGCGCTCCAGTCAGCGTCGGCGGTGCGCAGGCCAGGGTCGTCGGCCAGCGCCGCCGCCGCGTCGCGTTCACCCTGGTCGAGGACGAGGCGAAGGCCGAGGTCGCGTCTGCGGGCGTCCTTGCCGCCGAGGAGACGCATCTGAGCCTCGGCGAGGCAGCCGGTGGCGGGACGGGTGACGCGGATGGCCCGGTTCCTGGCGGAGATCCGCTTCTCCGGGTCGCCGTAGAGAGCCAGGTCGAAAGCCTTGTCACGCCGGCGCTCGGCCGGGGGAGGCTGCGAGCCCGCCGCAGCCTCCCCGTCGGAGGGGCCGACGGACTCGATGCCGAAGTGGAGCTGGGTGGTGCCGGCCGTCTCCGAACCGGCCGGCGCCGGGTCGGGAGCCCGGTCGTACCGGACCCCCCGACCGGTCATGCAGGCGGCGATCAGCGACTGCTCCGCGCGGTGGGCCCTGCGGGCCGCGTCGGGGGAGGAGTTCAGCAACGCCTGCAACGGCAGGGAGTTCCGCAACGCGGTCAGCTCGGCGGCGTCCGCGGCGCGCGCGGCCCCGGCGTCCTCGTCGTGACCGAGGCTCCAGCCGATCGTCGCCGCCAGCACCACCGGAGCGAGCACGAGAAGGAGAACGCCGGCCTTGCGGCGTGAACGCGCAGGCGGTGTCGGCGGCTGTCGGTCGGACGGTCCGGTGGGTGAACTCGTCGGTGGCATGAGGCGTCCTCCGGGCGTGCTGACGACGTGCGGGTCCGGTCGTGCGGGTGAAGCGGGGCCGTGCGGCGGCGCACGCCCGGCGGGAGCGGCGACGGCCGGTCGGCCCCGCCACCACCGCTCCCGCCGGGCAGCCGACCGTCAGTAACAGGAGGTGGTCGTGGTGCCCCGCAGCTGGAGCGAGCTGGCCTGGTTCTGGTGGGCGGTGGGCAGGTAGTCCACGTACGAGCCCGGGTTCACGCAGAACACGAAGCCGCTGTAGCCCGTGCCGTTGTAGTAGTGGCTCTCCAGACCGGAGCTGGAGGAGTTGCTCGCGGACACCGTGTTGTTGTTCGCGCTGAGGCCGGCGCCCGCGCGGGTGGTGAGCTGGTTGAACGTGTCGCCCGAGAAGTTGTTGTCGGAGTTGTAGTACGAGTGGCGCGCGGAGTTGTTGATGCCCAGGTAGAAGATGCAGTGGTACCCGGAGGCGCAGTTCGGGCCGGCCGATGCAGGGGCGGCGGTGAGCATTCCCGCCGAGGCCGCCAGTGCGGCCGTGGCGGCGCCGAACGCCAGCTTCTTGCGCAGGCTCAGGCTCATGTCTGTCTCCTGTGGTGTGACGGATGGGTCGCCGCCCCGCCGGACCTCCGGCCCGGGTGAGTGATCCCGGGCAGCACCGGCTGGGCGAGCGATGCCACCTTGCTGGGCGCGAAGGACGTGACGCATGTGCCGTCGGCGCACAGTGATTGGCGGAGGGCGAACCGTTGTTTCCCTGACGCGCGTCGAACAGATGTAATGGCGAGGCAGCGCAAGGCGTGGGGTGCATCGCAGTCGGGGGACCACAGGGGGGACGTTGTGCGCACCATGTTCGATCTCGAGGCTTTGCCATGCCCTGAACGGGCGGACGCCTGGGAGGAAGCCGTCAGCCGGACCGTACTACCGGTGACCTGCCGCTTCCTCGACCCGCAGGACCACCGGGGCCGCCTGGCCTCCATGCCGCTGGGCTGCGGAGAGCTGACCGAGGCCACCTACAGCGCGATGACGGCAGGGCGTTGCCGGCGCCTGATCCGACGTGACGATCCGGAGGTGTACGAACTGGTCCTGGTCACCCATGGCGGCCAAGGCGTCGAGCAGCATCGCAGGCAGGCGCTGGTGCGGCCCGGCGAAATGGTGCTGTGCGACTCCTCCCTGCCCTTCACGGCCCGTACCGCCGTCACGTCGAGCCTCTCGGGCGCGCTGGTGCTGCGCCTTCCCCATCAGCTCGTCCGGCTTCCGCAGTCCCGGCTGACCTGCTGGCCGTGCCGCTGCCCGTGGCGTCCGGACTGGGAAAGGTCCTCGCGGGCCTGCTCCGCGGGCTGGTGGACGAGTACACCTCCCTGTCTCCCCACGACGTGACCCGTACGGGCCAGAGCGCGGTGGACCTGGCGGGCGCGGTGCTCGGCCACTTCACCGACACGGACGCGCGGTTGGCACCTGATTCGCAGCGCAGGGTGCTGTTCATGAAGTGCGCCGCGCTGGTGGAACGGCACCTCGCCGACCCCTCGCTCTCGCCGGCCGTGGTGGAGCGGGCACTGGGCATCTCACTGCGCTACCTGCAACTGGTCTTCCAGGACCAGGGGACGACCCCGTCGACGTTCATCCTCGAACGCCGCCTCGCACGCTGCCGCCGTGACCTGGCGGACCCGGCACTCCTCTCGGTGCCGGTGCACGCGATCGGGGCACGGTGGGGCTTCCCCCGCTCCTCGGAGTTCAGCCGCGCCTTCCGCAAGCGGGAGGGGGTGCCACCAGGCGGATACCGGCTGCTGGCCCGGGGTCGCAGGGCGCAGGAGACGGGCGACGGCGGCGCCCCACCCCCAAGACGCGCCGGAGCCGGATCTCCCGGCGGCGTGAGGCCCAGCCCGGTGAGCGCCTGCCCGGCCGGCTCGGCTGTCGTAGCGTCGTAGGCACCCCAGCGCATCTGTTTCCTCGACCTCACCCGTTGCCCAGCGGCAGTCCAACGCATGCGATGCCAGTACGGGACGAAACACAGCTCCCACGCGCCGCCTGCGCGGCCGGCTGCGGGATGTTCCTGGCCCGCTGGGCTCCGGCGATGCTCGGCCCCTCGCCCGAGGAACGGATCGCAGCGGCCGAAGCACGCGCCGACCTCGCTCTGCGCAACCGCCTCGCCCGCGAACTGCACGACTCGATCGGCCACGCCCTCAGCGCCGTGTCGCTCCAGGCGACCGCCGCACGACGCGTGCTGGAGCGCGACCCGCACTTCGCCCGCGAAGCACTCGCCGCGATCGAGGACACCACCCGCCGCACCCTTGCCGAACTCGACACCGTCCTGTGCGTTCACCCTCCCCTCCGAGAGCGATCACCTCTCCACGCCGCGTACGAAAATCTATCCTCGCGGCAGTAGACATTAGGCGGGCGTGTGGTTATGGGTTCTCTCGTAGCCAGAGAGTCCGAAGGTTCGGCAGAGATGAACTGCCGGGCAGAAGTACAGAAATTCGCAGTGCGCAGGACGGTGCGGTGGCGGAGTTCCGAAGCCATGGCTGTTGCAGGACGGCGACGGGACTGGCAACCGGACCGGGTGGCCCGTAGTCATCAGGGGCTGCCGCAGCAGTACCGCAGTACCCGCAGGTAGAAGCACGCAGCAGTGAAGTGAAGTAGTGAGCAGCACCTCGGTGAAGGCGTCGGCTGCGGGCGCGCGCTCCGGGAAGTTCGGCAGTGGGGTTCCAAGCCAGAGCAGACGCAGTACGGGCGACGGGGCTGGCTGCCGAAAGCGGCGCTGGCACAGGCCGCAGGAGGACAAGCGGGTCGCAAGAGCAGTACGCAGTCCCTGCTTGGCAAGTGATTGATACCAGAGGGAAGAACGGAGGAACCAGGCGCCATCAGGATCGCCCGGACGCCACGCGGGTCCGGGTACCGCAGGACATCGATAGTGAGGTGGTCTCCGGTCAAGCAACCGCGATCCCCGCAGCCCCGACGTCATTTCGGTCGGGTGGGCGGAAAAAGAAGGCCGGCGCAGAATCAGGGCCGGCAGATGGTGTAGCAGTTCCTTCGGGGCCCGGGTGCCAACTGGCACCCGGGCCCCTCCACGCGTTCCACAGAGAGAGGTGCAATGACAGCAGACGACTCGTACGGGCGGCTCGAGGATGACGACTACCCCGCCTACACCATGGGCCGGGCCGCCGAATTGCTCGGCACCACCCCGGGCTTCCTGCGCGCCATCGGCGAGGCCCGCCTCATCACCCCACTGCGCTCGGCGGGCGGACACCGGCGTTACTCCCGGTACCAGCTGCGGATCGCCGCCCGCGCCCGCGAACTCGTCGACCAAGGCACTCCCATCGAGGCCGCCTGCCGCATCGTCATCCTCGAGGACCAACTCGAGGAAGCCCAGCGCATCAACGAACAACTGCGCGCACAAGGCCGGGAGCGGCAGAAGACCTCGGCCTGACGACGCCGCCCGCCTCCTGGCTGAACACCGCCTGCTGTAGCGGTTGCCGAGGCTGGAGAAACAGTCCGCGCACAGGTCGGATCCTCTACCTTGGGCCGGAGCGGGGTGGCGCGCCCTCCCGCAGGCTGTGGTGCCGTGGCAGAGCGGCCCATTGCGATCGCCGCGGGCGAGGTCCCGCTCACGGCGACTGACGGAGACGGGGCGGACCTGCCCCTCTCCGTCCGCGGGTTCGAATCCCGTCGGCACCGCAGCCGACCTGGAACTCTGCGCAGCGCAAGCACTGCGATGTCGGTCCAGGTTCAGACATCCCCACCGCTGGAGCATCCAGTAGCCCAGGGCCGCGGCGCTCGATCATCGGTGAGCACGGGTGCTGTCGCTTCTCAGGTTCTGGCGCAAGATTCCCGGGATCGGTGGGGCCCACGGTGACTTCGGTGGGGGTGGTGAAACCGGTGGGTTGGCAGGTCTCGGTCATCCAGCGGCGTCCAGCTACCGCGGGTAGGAGGCCCGGCGAACGGGTGACCGACCACCAGTTCCGTGTGGAGCTCGCAGGGCTCGGGCACAAATCCGTCGGGCCTGACGACCAGCGGCTGCGAGGGTGTGGCCAGCGCTTCCCCGACTTCCAGCGACCGCCGCCAGTGCAGGTGCAGCTCCAGGTCGTACCGGCTCGGGCGGTGTGCGTTGAAGAGGCACCAGAACACCTGGAGCCCGTCGCAGTCGTCCGGCCCTGCCGGTAGGTCCGGGACATCCCGCCGGTACAGCTGAGAGAGGCCGATCAGCGGCGGCAGCGAATCCGTCTCCGACGCCCAGGGAAGCCGGTGCTCGAGGCGCAGCTCGGCCAAGAGCTCTCGTTCCTCCTCGGTGGGCCCCGGGTCTGTTCCCGGGGCCCATGCGGCAGCCAGGATCCGCCAGCACTGGTGGATGTCGGTCGGACGCCGACCCCGCCCGCGGCCATAGGCCTCGCCGCACATCGGCCACGGCTCGTCCGCCGCCCATGGCATCGGACCGCCCACCGAGCTGACCGACATCGTCAGGCTGCCCGGGCGCGGATGGAACCGCCTCGTCGTACCTCGGTAGGCAGCCAGTTCAGGGAAGAGTGCCTCGACATCAAGTGGGCGTGGAGGTGTGGTCCTCGTCATGGAACGTGACCTCAGACCCCCGGCGATTCCGGCCGTCTGACGTCGACCACGGCGCCACCGCCACCGCCACCAACGCCTCCGGTCCGCCCATCACCTGCCGGTACAGGTCCGAGGCGCCTGGTGCGGAAGACACTGGACCCACTCCGCCCGAAGGCCGCGCCCGCCCGAGCGCGCCACGGTCTCGGCCGTCGTCTTCCCCACCCGGGAGCACGCCTTGGCCGAGCATCGTCCTCCACGATGCAGGGCTGCCCAGGGGCCGAGCACGCGATCGGTGGCGACCGTCGACGCCGACGCCGCGGACGAACATGACGAGGGTGTGGTCGTCGGCGGCCTGCGGAGCACCCCGGGCCGGCACGCCGCCGGTCGTCCGGTCGAGTCCCTGTCCCGTACAGAGGTCTTGACCACTTGATTGGTCTGGACCATGCTGTGGCGCGCTCCACTCCGATCCCTCACCCCCGGAGGCAGTCGTGGACCGCGCCAGACCCCTCACCCTGCTCCTGGTGGCTGCGCTCGCCGCCGGCGGGCTCGCAGCCCTCACCCCCACCGCCCAGGCCGCGGACTCCGAACTCGCCCGCAACGGTGGTTTCGAGGCCGGCCTGGACGGCTGGAGCTGTACCGCGGGCAGCGGCGCCGCCGTCACCACCCCCGTGCGCAGCGGCACGAAGGCGCTGCAGGCCACGCCTGCCGGCAGCGACAACGCCAAGTGCTCCCAGACCGTCACCGTGAAGCCGAACGCGACCTACACGTTGAGCGGCTGGGTCCGCGGCAGCTACGTGTACCTCGGCGTCACAGGCACCAACACCACCGACGGGTACGCCTGGACCCAGTCCGCCCCCGACTGGCAGAAACTCACCAAGACCTTCGCCACCGGCGCGAACACCACCTCGGTCACCATCTACACCCACGGCTGGTACGGCACCCCCGCCTACCAGGCCGACGACCTCTCCCTCCTCGGTCCCGGCGGCGACCCCGTCCAGATCCCCGCCGCCCCGACGGGCCTCGCCGCCGGCACACCCACCACCACCTCGGTGCCTCTGAGCTGGCCCGCCGTCGCGGGAGCCACCTCCTACAAGGTCTACCGGAGCGGGAGCCTGCTCGGCACCGTCACCGCCACCTCGTACACCGCCACCGGCCTCAGCCCGAAGACCGCGTACTTTTTTCAGGTCTCTGCGGCCAACAGCGCGGGTGAGTCCGCGAAGTCCGCGCCCGTCACCGCCACCACGGCCTCCGCAGACGGCGGGACAGGCGGCGAGCTGCCCGCCCGCGCCCTCGTCGGCTACCTCCACGCCAGCTTCGCCAACGGCTCCGGCTACACCCGCATGGCCGACGTACCCGACTCCTGGGACGTCATCAACCTCGCCTTCGGCGAGCCCACTTCGGTCACCTCCGGCGACATCCGCTTCAGCCTCTGCCCGGCCGCCGAGTGCCCTGGCGTCGAGTCACCCGCCGACTTCAAGGCCGCCATCAAGGCGAAGCAGGCCGCCGGCAAGAAGGTCCTCATCTCCATCGGCGGCCAGAACGGGCAGGTCCAGCTCACCACTCCGGCCGCCCGCGACACCTTCGTCTCCTCCGTCTCGAAGATCATCGACGAATACGGGCTCGACGGCCTCGACATCGACTTCGAAGGCCACTCGCTCTCGCTCCAGAACGGCGACACGGACTTCCGCAACCCCACCAGCCCGGTCGTCGTCCACCTCATCCAGGCCATCAAGACCCTCAAGGCCAAGTACGGCACCAAGTTCGTCCTGACGATGGCCCCGGAGACCTTCTTCGTCCAGCTCGGCTACCAGTACTACGGCTCCGGCCCCTGGGGCGGCCAGGACCCGCGCGCCGGCGCCTACCTGCCCGTCATCCACGCACTGCGCGACGACCTCACCCTGCTCCACGTCCAGGACTACAACTCCGGCCCCATCATGGGCCTGGACAACCAGTACCACTCCATGGGCGGCGCCGACTTCCACATCGCCATGACCGACATGCTGCTCACCGGCTTCCCCGTCGCGGGCAACACCGACCGCTTCTTTCCCGGCCTGCGCCCCGACCAGGTCGCCATCGGCCTGCCCGCCTCCACCCAGGCCGGCAACGGCCACACCAGCCCCGCCGAGGTCGACAAGGCCCTGGACTGCCTCACCAAGAAGCAGAACTGCGGCACCTACCAGACCCACGGCACCTGGTCGTCCCTGCGCGGTCTGATGACCTGGTCGATCAACTGGGACCGCTTCAACAACTGGGAGTTCAGCCGAAACTTCGACGCCTACTCCTGGAACTGACCACCCACCCCGCGAGGTGACGGCTCAACCCGTCACCTCGCGGGGAACAGGCAGGCCACACTGCACTTCAAGGCCTCCCCTTCACAGCGACCAGCACGGTCCTCACAACGCCGACCGTGATCGCTACAGACTGCTCTTGAGGTTCGCGGCACGCGGGTACTTCGTCCCGTTGATCTCAGGAATCCAGTCCGGGGTATTCGCCAGGGCGACATCGACGATCTCCTGGGGAGTGACAACGCCGTACGCCGAGCCGTCAGTGCCTGCGGGCCTGGTGGCCTCCGAGACGTGCCGTGAAGACTCGGCGCCATCGCTCTTGCGAACGACCGGACCCCACACGTGTACGAAGCTGATCTGCCACCCGCCATCCAGATACGTCCAGTAGACCGTCGCCTTCTTGATGCGCGCGGTCCGCTGCCCCACCTGCATGGTGAAGTCCTCGAGCAGCAACGTCGTGTACGCCTTCACCAGAACCTGAGTCGTCGTCTCATCAACCGTTACCCGCACGAGAAGAACCCCTCCGTCGTTCCGCCAACGAAACGGACCTTACGAGCCCTCGACCCGCCGCCCACACCTGGGCCACCACCGCGGCGCCGGTGGAACCGTGACGCACCCGCCATGCCCGCACCCGTCAGAAAGGCGGACGCTGCGCTGGTGGAGTTCACGGAAGCGCTGAGGACAGCTGGTCTGCACTTCTTCGAAAAGAGGGCCGAGCTGGCTCCCTCCAGCTCCTACGCCGAAGCACAGCAGCAACTGTCGGCCTGAGCGCCCGGAGGCACCGTCGGAGAGATTCGGCGCGGCCTTTGTCGTCTCGCGCACGACGACGTGCCCCAGGGAGGGTCGGTCCTTAATGGCCGGACTGGCCGGACAGCGTTTCGCCCAGGTCGCTGCGGTAGTAGAGGACGCTCCGGCCATGGCGTGCGCGGTTGAGGAGGCCGCCGCGTTCCAGGACGCGGAGGTGCTGGTTCACTGCGGACGTGGTGACGCCGAGGCGCAGGGCGAGTTCGGTCGACGAGGCCGGTTCGCCGAGCGCTGTCAGGAGGGCGGCGCGGGTTGCGCCGAGCAGGTCACGTACCGCGCCGGCGTCCGGGCGCTCTGTCGTCGACCACATGGTGCCCTGACCGCGAGCGGGATACACGATCGTCGGTGGCAGCTCCTCGTCGAGCGGGGTGGAGGCGCGCGCCACGAACATGGAGGGCACGAGTGTCACTCCCTCGCCGTGAACCGGCCGGACGCGTGGCGCGGGACTGCTCAGGCGTACGTCGAGGTGCCGGCCGTCGAAGGTGACCGCGCTCGACAGGCCGCCGAGCATCGCGCCGATGCCGGCCTGGGAGGCGATGCGGCTGTGGTGGGTGATGTCCGCCTGCATCACGGCCCGCATGCGATGCCAGTACGGGACGAAACAAAGCTTCCACGCCGAGGCGAGTGCCGAGCGCATGCGGCCGACGACCTGTTCGTGCGGTCCGCGGAACACCGGCGGAACGGCACCGTGCACGCGTGCGAGGTCTCCTTGGAGCCTCTCCGGCGTGATGCGCGCGAGGTCCTCGAGTTCGTCGTCGAAGGCAGTGAGCGGTGACTCCGGCCGCGGATTGACGAAGTCGGCGACCCGTCGACTGTCGTTGACGAGTGCGAGCAGCACCTCGGTGTCGAGGAGCGGACGGATGGGAGCGATGCGTTGTAGCCAGGGGCGCTGGAGAGGGAGCGCGTCGGGGACGCGCAGCGCTCGCAGCCCGAGGCCGAGCTCAGTGAGCGGCGAGATGCCGAACCGCACCGCGGAGACGTCCACGGACTGCAAGACGTACCGGATCATGAAGCATTATTCTACATCTATTGGCCGTGAGGCTGCGTGCTGCAGAAATGGTCCGGTGAGAACCACCGCACTTCCCGTCGTCCCCATTCGCGCCCTTGTCCGGAGGGACACGACGCTCAGACTTCTGCTCGTGGTCGCCTTCGTGGACGCTGGGGGCCGCGGAGCATTCTTCGCGCTGACGTCGCTGTACCTGACCACCGTTGTCGGCATCCCGGTGATGGCGGTGGGACTCGCTCTGACGATCGCCGGCGGTGTCGGGCTGCTCAGCTCACTGGTCTTCGGGCACCTCGCCGACCGGCGGAGCGCGCGGAAGATGCTGCTCACGTTGCATCTCCTGCAGGGATGCGCCCTCGGGGCGTACCTCGTCGTTCGTGATCTGCCGTCCCTGGCGGCGGTCGCCTCCCTGGTGATGCTCGCCCAGCAGGGAAACTCCACGGTGCGGTCCGCCGCCGTGGGCAGGGCCTTCCCGGGTGACGAGCGCGTGAGGATCCGCGCGACGATGCGGACGGTGACGAACCTCGGGATGGCCGCGGGCACGGCGGTCGCAGCGATCCCCCTCGCGGTCGGAACCGGGCACGCCTACCGGATCACGATGGCGGTGGCCGGTGCGCTCTTCCTCGCGTCGGCGCTCATGCTCACACGCCTGCCCGCGAACCGCGTGGACGCCCGCCGCTCGGCGGTGACCGGCACCGGTGACGCCGCCCGCCCGGCCACACCCGGACGACCGCCGCACCGGAACGTCCCCTTCCTCGCGGTGACGGCGCTCGGTGGAGTGTTCGGGATCCAGTTCGGCCTCTTCGAGGTCGCCATGCCGCTGTGGGTCGTCGCGCACACACAGGCACCGGACGTGCTGGTCTCACTCCTGCTGCTCGTGAACACCGGAGTCGTCATCGCACTGCAGATCCCGATGAGCCGCACAACCGCCGATGTGCGCGGCGCGAGCCGGACGATGGCACGGGCCGGGTGGCTGATGGCCGGCGCGTGTGTCCTGTGGGCCGCGGCGGGCCGGGCCACGCCCATGGCAGCGGCGGCCGTCCTCCTGGCCGCGGCGCTCGTCCACTCGCTCGCCGAGATCACATCGAGCGCGGCTGGGTGGGTTCTGAGCTTCGAACTGGCCGACCCGGAGCGGATGGGCGCCTACCAAGGCGTGCACCAAACGGGGTACGCACTGGGCGCAATGGCCGCGCCAGCGGTGGTCACGCTCACGGTGATCGACCTGGGCACGCCGGGATGGGGCCTCCTCGCCCTCGTGTTCCTCGCCTCGGCATCCGGGATCGCCATGATTGCCCGCCGGGCTGCCGAGGCAAGGGAGCCGAACACGGCGACGCACCAATGCGATCGTTCAGCGGCCTCACTCGACCCAGGCCCACCTCGCCGGAGCGGGCCAGTGCTCGCCACCGCCGAAGCGAGCAATCAGTAGGACGATTCGCTGCAACGTCACTTTCCGTGCCGGTGCCGGCCGCAGCTCGCGGCGGGACACCAGGTGCGCACGTCCTACGGCTCATGCGGCGCGCCGCCCGACACCCTCCCGGTCGCCGCAGTCACCACGCGTAGCCGAAGGGCCAGGGCCGCGCCGGCCCGAGCATCAACGATCCGATCATGCAGAAGAGAGATGGCGAAGGAGCAGGTGCGATGACGATCCGACCGTTCGAGGGCCCCGACATCGATGCGGTGGTCGCATTGTGGGAGAAGGCAGGGCTGACGCGGCCGTGGAACAGCCCGTGGGCGGACGTGCGGCGCAAGCAAACGGTGCAGCCGGAGATGTTCTTCGTGGCCGAGGACGACGGCCGCATCGTGGGCACGGTGATGGCCGGCTACGACGGCCATCGCGGATGGATCAACTACCTTGCGGTCGGCGACGATCGCAGGGGGACCGGCCTGGGCCGCGCGCTCGTCGAGCAGGCAGAGGCAGCGCTGGCAGCACTGGGGTGCCCGAAGGTGCAACTGCAGGTCCGGCCCGACAACATCGGCGTCATCGATTTCTACGAGCGCCTGGGCTACGCACCCTACGAGGCCATCAGCCTCGGCAAACGCCTGATCAGCGATGTCAGCTGAGCAACCGCATCCGACGCAGGCGCCGGAGACGGACGGCCGCGGAGGGCTGCGCCCGGAGCGCGGCGAGCGGTTGTTCCCACTGTCACGCCGCCTGTCACGCCCTCCGCGGACAGGGCGCCGACCTGCGCCTACGTTCCCTCGGCGCGGATCGGTCCGAACGAGCTGACAGCTGCACCGGTGCGGCGGCGGTGGACGCCGCCGCACCGGTGGCCCAGGCGCCGGGAGGCCTCCACGCCCGCCGGCGCCTCAGGCTCCGCATCGCCCGCGCCCCCTTCAGGCGCCGCCGGCAGATCACCTCGGTCAACAGTCGGGACCAACTCGCCGACCTCTTGGCCCGGCACGGCCGGATCGAGGAACTGCGCGCCTACGCGGTGCTGGACGGACATGAGGAGGCCGTCCAGCGGCTGGCGGAGCTGCTGGAGGAGGATGGCGACGTGGAGGGCGCGATCGCCGTATACGGTCAGGCCGACGGCCCCGCGGCCCGGGACGCGAACTCGGCTTACGAGCTTGCGCAGCTCCTGGCCCGACACGGACGTGGTGGAGAGGCGATCGCCGTGATGCGTGCCCAGGCCGATGCCCACCACAGCGAAGACTGGATTCTCCACGCTTTGTCCGAGCTGTGTCTCGACCAGGGCCGCCCCGCCGACGGCCTGGCCCACCTGGATGCCGTCGACGCCCAGCGCAGGGGTGGGGACGGGGGGAGCTGTTCTGGATGCGGTTGCCGCTGATCGCCGCCTGCAGTGGGGTCGACGAGGCGGTTGAACGGGCCCGCGCCCACCCCGAAGGCACCACGTGATACGCGGCGGAGCACATTGCACACCTCCTCGCCGGTGCCGGGCGCACCGAGGAAGCCGTCACCGTCCTCCAGCAGCATGACCGCAGGAACAGCCATGACCGCGCCGGCTACCTCGTCGACCTTGGCCGCGTTGAGGAGGCCCTGGTCATCCTGTTGCACAGAAGCCCTCCGCCACCACTCGTGCCGACGACGCACCTGTGGACCGACGAGCCATCATTCTGAAGCCATCACCGAGTGCCGTACTGCCGGGCTCGAGCCGTGCTTACCGGCATACCCCAGGGAGAGGCACGGGGACCGCTTCGGCAATACTTCACGACTGTGACCAGCGACGACACCCCTACCCTCAGCCCATCGCGGCCTCCGGCCGGACGCCAGATCCAGTCCTGGCAGGAAGCCGAGCACAACGCCGCGGCCTGGATGCGCCACTGGGGCTACAAGGATGCCCGGGCCCAGCCCGGCGGGAGCGACGGCGGGGTCGACGTACGCTCACGGCGGGCACTGGGACAGGTCAAATACCAGGCAGCCGCAGTGGGGCGACCCGAGCTGCAGCGCCTGTTCGGGGCCCGCGGCCGGGCCCTGGACAAGGACCTGCTCTTCTTCACGGGCAGCAGCTACGCTGCCACCGCGATCGAGTACGCCGCCGAGAACGGCATCGCGCTGTTCGTCTACGGCCTGGACGGCTCGATGACCGCGGTCAACGCCCCGGCCCGCCGCATCGCAACGGCCTCGGCTCCGCCATCTTCCGCGTCGCAGGCGCCGGTCTCCGTCCCCGTGTCGTCCCCTGCCGCCCGGCGAGACGGACGACCCGGTTCGGGCCGGATCATCCTGGGCCTCCTCCTGACCGCCGTAGCGCTGTTCGTCCCTGGTGGCGCGGCCTTCGACCCCCGCCCGAACCAGACACTCGTGACGCTGCTGATGCTGGTGGTTCCCGCCGTCCTGATCACCTCGGGCATCCGGGAGAAGTCCCACCGCCGCTACTGGCCGACCGGCCTGGGCCTGTTCCTGCTGGACCTGCCGGTGGCCTGGCTCACCAACGCCCGGCTGTGGCATGCCGGCGCCGCCGGCGTCCTGGTGAACACGGCGCTGGCTGTCACGGCCGCGACCCTGCTGATCCGCTGGAACACCCGCGGCGCGACCGCCACCTCGCACGAGCCGGCGACCTGAGGCGCGTGAATCCTGGGGCCGCAGTGAGGTCCCAGTGGACAGCAACGCGGCCGGCGCACGACCTGCCGACCCTGACGGCCGCCCGGCAGGGCTCCGGCAGCCGGCCCGACGCGGCAAGCCTCCGGCCCGGCCGGGTCGTTCACCGGTCGAACCGGGTCCGTGGTCCCCACGCGAACTCGAGGTCGTCCAGCAGGCCGACCTCGAGCGCCTGTCCCACCGGCTGCGCATCCGGAACGGCACGGCCTTGCATCCGCTCGCACACGATCACACTCTTGGCGGCCGACCAGCGTGCAGCGGCCGTGCTCGGCGGGCCGGCTGCCCGGCCCGTACGCCCGCACTGTCCAGGACGGCCTTCTCTGGCCCCGGGGTACCGGCTTGTTCTGGCCCCACCTGGGCCGTCTCGTCAGCTTGCCGCTCCTTTCCCCGCTTCTCTGTTTCCACCCGCCGGACGGCAGGATGGGCGGATGACGATGAGCGAGACGGAACTGTTGGCCCTCCTGCGTGAACTCGACGACCCCGAGCGACTGGAGCGGCCGCTGAACTACGACCGCGTCGCAGCGAGCCTCGCGTTCGGCGGGTTGGTGCGTCGGCTCGAGACAGACTTCGGCGCCCATTGCGAGTTCGAGCAGGACACGCAGGACTCCAGCGAGTACGGGCGTGTCCACGTGTCGGCGGAGGCGACGATCCGCGGAACGCGGATCGTGGTCTGCATAAGCAAGTTCGGCTCCCTCGCCGAGGTCTGTGCCGACAACCCGGGGGCCTTCCTCGGCACGGAAGAGGCCTGCGAGGAGGGGGCGCTGGACCTCGCCGACCTCGCCACCGTGGAGCGGGCGCTGGCCGACCTCGGCTATGTGAGCGTGCCCGAGGAACTGCTGGAGAGCGACTATGAGGGCCCCAGCGCGCTGGAGCACTTCGCAGCGCGGCCCACCTGGTGGACGCGGTTCTTCGGCTCCATGTGATCCGCCCGCCTGGCGGGGTTTCGCGGCAAGATCCGAATGAGACGGCCTACGAGTTGTTGAGGGCGTCAGGGATCACACGCTACCGCCACCAAGCAGGACCCGCGCCACGGTCGCGTCGGCCTGCGCGGGCGGCCTGAGCCCGACCGCAGCCAGTGCCCGGAAGAGCATCACGCGGGCCTGCACCACTCGCTCTGGTGACGGCCGATGCGGGCCGGCTCCTTGCCCGTACGCGTCGACATTGTGCTGCTCGCTGCTCGCTGCTCGCGCGGTGCCTCCGTGCCGGCGAAGAGGTACGGCGGCCAGTTTCTCACGCGCCCGCAGCGCCCGGCTGGCGCCTGGACCGCGTGCACTTCCGCGCTGCGTCGGTCACGTTCTTCATGGCCTGCTCGGCGTCGTTCCCGCTGTAGGTGGAAACGGTGACCGCGGTGCTGTCGAGCGCCATCATGTCCTGGCCTTGAGGCTGAGGTCCGGCGCTCTTCCGTCGGCCGCGGGCTCGACGTCGGGAATCTCCACGGCGGTGCGGATGACGTGTGCCTTCGCGTCGCCCACCGGGGCCAGGCTGATCACCTGTACGAGCGGCTTGCACTCCTTGTTGCCGCGGATCTGCACGTCGTCCCAGGAACCGTGGAACAGCTGATCCGTGGGCGCTTCCCGGACCTTGTACATCGGCAGATCGCCGTCCGCCAGGGCGAGTGTGTCGAGCTTCTTCTGGCTGAGGGCCCTGACCTCAGGGGTCGCGGACGCGGAGGGCGACGTGGTGCGGGACGGCTTCGCGGCCGTGCCGTCGGCGCAGCCCGTCAGCATGGTCAGGGACAGCGCGCAGACAAGAGTGAGGGCACCCGGACGCGCCCACGGGGGTTGTTCACCGTCGGACTATGAGGTGTGGCGCATAAACGGTCAAGGGCGTTCCGCACGCGCCCGAGAGCCGGCCGTAGCAGGCCCACTCCATGTCCACCGTCGGACCGAGTACGCCACGAACGCCGCCCCGATGCCGAGGACGGCCGACGCGCCTCAGCTTCCGCCCGGTTGGTTCTGGAACTCGGCGAGCAGGGAGGCGGGCCCTGCGGCTATGGCTGCCTGGTAGCGCTCGTCGACCAGGCGGACGAAGGCGCGGTCGAGGCGGCCCGGCTCGAGGCGGCCGGGTGTCGAGGGGGGTTCGAGTGGGTGT
>NZ_JBRIOU010000005.1:625385-626773 GCF_053474865.1 Streptomyces sp. CO7 | reverse complement strand
CCCCGGCAGGCGTGGCGCTCGCGGGCTCCCGCCGCGGCGACGGGGCGGACCGGGCCTCCTCGGGGGGCGCGGTGCCGGCCGCCGCGGCGGCGGGCGTCGCGGGGTCCTTCTCGCCGCCGACGGCGGTCACGGCCGCCACTCCGAGTCCGAGGGCGCCGAGCAGACAGCCGGCGATCAGCAGCGCGCGGCCCGGCCCGCGCCTGCCGCGCCGCCGTGCGGCGGCCCGGGGCGCGGCCGGTTCCGTCCGCGGTGTGCGGAGTCCGGCGCGGCGGCCTCCGGGGCTCCTGACATCCCCTCCGCGCCTGGTGTCCCCGGCGCCGGTCGCCTCCACGCCGGACTCCTCCACCGCTGCCGTGACGTCCGCCTCACCGGCCGCCCCGCCGACGACGGGGCCGGCCGGCTCGGGGGGTTCGACGGTTTCGTCGACAGCCTCGGCGTACTTGTGGAGTTCCCACGCCGGCGTTCCACAACCCGGGCAGTTGAACTGCAGGTTGAGATGCCGCCGACACCGCGCGCAATAGTCCATGAGGCTGGAAGGGTAGGTGCCCGACCGGTGACTTGTCGGGGGGCCCTGGTGAAGGTCGTGTGCGGCATTGGCGGACACCGGCACGCCCCCCGCCGGCGTCCGACAGCACGTGACCGTCCAACAACGCCGCGTGTCGGCGTGGTGGGGAGCGGGCGTGCCGCCTCCCTGCCCCGGGGACGGTCCGACCCCCGCCGCGCGTCGCGGCGGGGGTCGGACCGGCGGTCGGTCAGGGTCGGGTCAGGAGCCGAACGCGCCGGCCACCTGCTGGGCGTTGCTCATCGCCCCCGCCCAGACGGCGAGCCCGGTGATCCGGCCGGGGAAGGGCCCGGTGGATCCGGTGTCCGCCGCAGCCGTGCCGCCCAGGGTGAACGTCCCCGACGATGCCGCGGCGTCGAAGGGCCGGGCGTCGGCCTGCCGGTCGCCGTCGAGGTACAGGGCGACGGTGCCGGCCACCGCGTCGTGGACGCCGACCAGTTCGACGGGTGCTCCGGGCGCCGTGGACGTCTGGCTGCGCACCTCCGCGCCGGGCCGGCCGAAGCTCCAGACGCCCACGGGAACACGGCGGACGACGAGTTCGCCGGTCTCCGGGTCGAAGACGAGGTCGCCGTTCTCGTCCAGCACCGGCTCCTCGTTGCTGCCGGTGCGCTCGAACCAGAGCCCCCAGGCGCCGTCGCCGGCGATCCGGGCACGGTGGCCGACCGGCATCGCGGCGACCGCCTCGGCGGGCAAATCGACCCGGGCCGCGAGGGTGAAGGAGCCGCCGGCGTCGACGACGGGGCCGGCCGCGGTGGCCTCGCCGGCGCCCAGGAGCAGGCCCTCGCCGTCCGGCGCCGCACCGCCGGTGAGGGCCAGGTCGTGGCCG
>NZ_JBRIOU010000005.1:618351-625285 GCF_053474865.1 Streptomyces sp. CO7 | reverse complement strand
GTCGGGGCCCCCGCCACGGCGTCACCCGGTGCGAAGCCGGCGACCAGCTCGACGTGGGCGCCGGCGCTGCCCGGTACCGGCAGACGGGCCTCCGTGCCGACGGCTGGGGCCGACAGCGCCTCCTGCCAGACCGCCACCTCGTCGACGTCGCCCTCGAAGTACCCGCCGTGGGCGCCGTCCACCAGGCCGCGTCCGATCTGCAGCGGACCGCTCGCCGGCCAGGCTTCCCGCTCCAGCGGTGCGGAGTCCCGGGCCACGCCGTTGACGTAGAGCGTGGCGGTGCCCATCTCCCCCGTGCGGTCGACCACGGCCGCCAGATGCGTCCACGCCCCGGGTGCGGCCACCCGGCCGGAGTCCAGGCGCAGGGTGCCCGCGCCGGTCGCGTCCGCGTCGGCGAGGGTCAGGCACCAGGTACGGGTGTCGGCGCACAGGCCGAGCCGGAACGGGCTCTGCTCGGCGCCGTCCTGTGCCAGCACTGTGCCGTCCTCGCCTCCCGGCCGGGCCCAGGCGGCGACGGTGTACGAACCGGCGGTGTCCAGGAGGGCCGTGCCGGTGGCGGCGTACGCGCCCTCGCCGTCCAGCCGCAGGGCGCTGTCCTCGCCGGTGGTGCCGTTCTCGGCGACCTCGCCGCGCCGGCCGTGGCCGTCGCGCCCGGCGCCGGCGTGCAGTGCGGCGTCGTCACGGTCTTCGGTGCTCGCCGCGGAGACGTCGACGGCGTCGCCGGACGCCTCGTGGAACGTCCAGCGGCCGACCGGACCGGACGGGCGGCCGACGGCGAAGCGCACGGTCGTCTCCGCCCCGGTGCGGCCGACGGCGTCCCGCGCACGGACGGACAGCAGCGCGGTGCCGGACGCGTCCGGGACGACGGACACGGTGGCGGTCGCCCCGTCCACCTCGCTCCAGCCGCTGTCGGACGCCAGCTTGTACAGGTAGCCGGTGTTCACGTCCCCCTCGGCGGGCCGGAAGGTGACCCGGCCGGGCAGACCGGGGCGACCCGCCGCCACGCAGGAGTCGGGCAGGCAGGGGCTGTACACCGACGCGAAGTCCACCACGGGGGCGCGGGGCGCGGTCGGGTCGACGGTGAAGTGGCACCAGTCGGCCGGCGTGCCGACGAGGTCGCCGCCTCCGCCGGGCGGGGAGGAGACGGTGGCGGCGCGGAAGCGGTACAGCGGGCCCTCGGCGAGCTCACCCTGCCAGTCGTGCGAGAGGCGGACACCGTCACCGACGTAGCCGGACGAGGGAACCAGGACGTCCCCGGCGAGGGGGTCGGCCGCGGCCCAGGTGCCGTCGTCGCCGCGGACCTCTAGGTCGAGGCGCACGCGCAGCTGGGCGCCGCTCTCCCCGCCCTCCTCCGCGCGGGGCGTGGCGGTCAGCCGCGGGGTCGGATCGCCCGTCGGCGTCGGTTCCGAAGGCCGGACGGCGCAGACGGTCCCCTCCGCGCCCCGCAGACCGACGTCGGTGGGGGTGGCGGGCCTGCTGACGTACGTGACGGAGAGCAGGGCGGTGTCGTCGAAGCGCTGCCGGGCCGTCGGGTCGGTCTCGTCCTTGGCCTTGAGCATCAACGTCAGTTGCCCGCGGCCGCCGGCGGCGACGGACCGCACCGTGGTGGTGAGCTTCTCGTCGGGCTCGTCGGCGGCGTCGTGGAACTCCACCGGGGTACCCGGGGCCCGGGACCCGCAGTCGCCGTCGGTCGTCGCGGCGACCTTGCGGTCGTTCAGCCGGTCCCAGGCATCGCCCGGACCGGGGCCCGCGGGACCGGGCCACACGGCGTCGGCGGCCACCTCGCCGGTCCGGTACAGCTCCACCCACCGGGGTTCGCAGGCGAGCGGGCCCGCTCCGGTGATCCGGAAGGTGGCGTCGAGGATCTCCTTGCCCGCGAGGGCGCCGCCCGGGAAGCGGAAGTAGGCGCGGCCGACGAACGGTTCGCTGGTGGTGCACGACGTTCCCCGGGCGGCGGTCGTGCCGCACAGGCCCACGCCCAGGCCGTCGGGGGCCGGATCACTCTCGCGGATCGCGTGCCCGTCGGACGACAGGACGGTCCGTCCCGCGGCCGCGAACCCGGTGGTGGCGCCCGGGACGGTCAGCTCCGTGGTGCGGGTCCTTCCGTCCGGATTGGCGAAGACCCTTCGGCCCGGGGCTCGTTCGCCGGTGATCTCGACCCGTTCACCGGTCGCGACGGCCTCCCGCCGGGCCCGCGCGTCCTGCGGGACCACCGCGGTCAGGCTCTCCCCCGGCTGTTGTGCCGCCGCCGGTGCGGCGAGCACGGGCAGTCCCGCCAGCAGTGCGCCGCCGAGCAGCGCGGCGACGGCTCTCGCTCTTCGGGCATGTCCGGTCGCCCTCGAATCCATGCTTCCCACCCCTGGTGCTCCCCGCTGACGACGTGCCGGCCGTGGGCCCGGAACGCCTCCGGGGGCCGACGCGGCGAGATCCTAGTTCGCCGGCCTGACATTCCCATGCCAATAAAGAGGGCCCCGCCGTCCGAGGGCCCCGCCGTCCGCCGCGGGCGTGCGCGGCCCTCTAGGAGAGCGGCCACCCGCGGGCGCGTGCCAGGTCGAGGACGCAGGAGCGGACCTGCTTGAGCTGCGCGGCCGTGAGGGTGGGGACGCCGTCGATCAGGGCCTCGGTGAGCTCCGTGCGGAAGTCCTCGGAGCCGGACCGCACCGCCCCCGCCGTCGCGCCCCGCGGCGCCGGGCCGAGCAGCCGGATCTCCGAGCCCTTGGGGCCCTTCTCGCCCATCTCCAGGACGAACTCGACCTGGCATCCCTCGCCGTACAGGTACTTGTCGTCGAGCAGGTCGTTGGCGTGCATGAACACGTCCTCCCCACCCTCGTCGGGGGCGATGAACCCGTACCCGCGCACCTCGTCGAACCGCAGCACCCTGCCGGTCATCAGCACCGCGAACCCACCCACTCCTTCTTCGGCCGCCGCAGCCCTCGGTCGGCACGGCTGCGGTCGGCGCCTCTTCGGTCGGCACAGCTCCGGCCCGCGCCGGGGACGGGGCACTGCCGGGCGGAGCCCGAAGTTACCGGTGCGGCGCGGGGCGCCGGGCGGCTTTTCGCCGGTCGCGCCCGATCGGTGCGCCCCGGCGCACGCGCGAAAGCGGCATAAGCGCAACAACCGGGCGTCGTCGGCGTCCGCCGGACCCCGTCGGGCGCGGCCCCTGTGGAGAATGGGGCGCGCGCGTCGATGTGGCGCGGGAGTCGGCGGAGGTTCTGTTGGTGTTCACCAGGCGTACGTTCGGTGCTCTGGCCGGAACGGCCGTGCTGGGGGTCGCGCTCGCGGCCGACAGCACGGCGGCGCCGCCGACCGCGTCCGCCTCGCGGAACGTGCCGACCGGCCGTCCGCCCGCCCCGCCGCGCGCGGACCGGCGGCCGCACTCGGTGCGTCACGACGGCTACTCACTGATCGTCGACGGGCAGCGCCTGGTGCTGTGGTCCGGGGAGTTCCACCCGTTCCGGCTGCCCAGCCCCTCGCTGTGGCGGGACGCGCTGCAGAAGATCCGCGCCTCGGGCCACAACGCGGTGACCGTGCCGGTGGCCTGGAACCACCACTCCCCCGCTCCGGGACGGTACGACTTCACCGGGGTGCGCGACCTGGGCCTGCTGCTGCGCACGGCCGCCGAGGAGCACCTGTACGTGGTGCTGCGCCCCGGCCCGTTCCTCGGCGCCGACCTGGACGGGGGCGGGCTGCCGGGCTGGCTGGCCGGGACCGGGGGCGGCCCGGGCGCCGACGACCCCGCCTACCTGGAGCACGTCGACGCCTGGCTGACCGCGGTGGACCGGATCGCCCGCCGCCACCAGTACACCGAGGGCCGCGGCACCGTCCTGCTGTACCAGTTCACCGACGTCAGCGGCGCCGCCTCCACCGCCTACCGGGAACATCTGTACGCCAAGGTGCGGGGCGACGGGATCGAGGTCCCGGTGTTCCACAAGGAACTCGACCCGACCGCCGGTCTCGCCGGGCAGGGCCCGCCGGACGTCCCGCCGGACCGCGGGCTGTACTTCGGGGCGGCCACCTCCGAGCGGGCCCGCCCGCGCACGGCCGGCGTGCTCGCCGAGTTCACCGCCGGCCGGCCGGTCCCCTGGGGCGGCGGCCGCGACGGGCAGCAGGCCTTCGAGGCGGTGCGCCGGGAGTTCGACGCCGTGCAGGTGCGCCGCACCTGCCTGACCGACATCGCCAACGGACTCACCGTCCACAACACCCGGACGGCCTTCGGCGGGACCAACTGGGGCTGGCAGGGCGGCCCGTCGACCGTCACCTCCTACGACCTCGCGGCCGGCCACGACGAGGCCCGTGCCCCCACGCCCCAGCTGGCCGCCTTCCAGCAGATCGGGCACATGCTGCGCACCGTCCCCGACCTGGCGAAGCTGCACCGGGCGGCGGACGTGCGGGCCGACGACGACCGGGTGCGGGTCTACCACCTCGCCAACCGCGACACCGGCTCGCACACCTACGTGCTGCGCAACGACTCGCGGGACCAGGTCACCACCTCGCTGCGGCTCGCCGGGTCCGAGCTGCCGGTGACCGTCACCCTGCCGCCCCGCGAGGCCCGGCTGATCATGTCGGGGCTGCGGCTCGGCGAGCGCCGGCTGCGCCACTCGACGGCCCAGCCGATGCTCTTCCTGCCGATCGGCTCGATGGACGTCGCCGTGTTCACCGGCACCCGCGGCGAGCTGGTCGAGCTGGTCCTGGAGACCCCCGGTTCCCCGGTGACCACCCGGCTGGACCCGGAGCCGGCCTGGGCGCTGGACCGCAACCTGCTGCGGGTGACCGCGCCGCTGGGCGAGGGAGGCCTGAGCCGGGTGCTGGTGGAGGGCGGCGGCAGCAACCGGCCGCTGCTGCTGATCCTCGCGGACGAGGACGACGCGGCGCGGATGTGGCCGGTGGAGACCCGCAAGGGCGACTTCCTGGTCTACGGCCCGTCGCTGGTGCGCACGGTGACGCCGCACGGGTCCGGCGTGGACCTCACCGGCGACGTGCGGACCGCCACCGGCCTGGAGGTGTGGGCGCCGGGCCGGATCGGCTCGCTCACCTGGAACGGCGAGCGGGTCCGCACCACGGTCTCGCGGGCCAACGCGCTGGTGGCGACCCGGCACCTGAAGGCGCCGCCGGCCGTGCAGCTGCCCGCCCTCACCGGCTGGCGGCGCCGCGAGGAGAACCCGGAGGCCGACCCGCGCTTCGACGACGGCCGCTGGCGGGTCGCCGACCGCACGGCGACGTCCGGCGCGACGCCGGTCCCCGAGGGGCAGCCGGTGCTCTTCGCCGACGACTACGGCTTCCACTACGGCGACCTCTGGTACCGGGGCCGGTTCGCCGACGCCCGCGGCGCGGCCTCGGTGCGGCTCTCCTACCGGGCGGGGCCGCAGGGCTTGGTGATGGCCTGGCTGGACGGCGAACCCCTGGGCGTGCACCGGCGGCCCGAGGACGCCGTCGGGGAGGGCGCGGGCAGGCAGGACGCGGGCGCCGAGGGAACGGACGGCGCGGGCGACGCGTCCGCGCAGGCGGCGCCGGCGGGCGGCGAGGTCACGGCGGAGTTCGCGGTGCCCGGGGAGCTGCGCACCCCGGGCGCCCACGTGCTGGCGGTGCTGGTGCGCCCCATGGCCCGCGCGGAGGGCGGCGGCTCGGCCGGCGCCCCCAGAACGGCGCGCGGCCTGACCTCGGTGACCTTCGAGGGCGCGCGGCCGGAGGTGGAGTGGCGGCTGCAGGGCGCGGCGGCCGCGGACCCGGTGCGCGGCCCGCTCAACACCGGCGGCCTGTACGGCGAGCGGGAGGGCTGGCACCTGCCCGGACCGGTCGACGACAAGGACTGGGCCGCCGTCGAGCTGCCGGTGCGCAAGGAGGACGAGGAGAAGCGGCAGGGCGTCGTCTGGTACCGCAGCTCCTTCACCCTGGACGTGCCGGAGTCGGTGGACGCCTCCGTCGGACTGGCCCTGGAGGACGACCCCGGCCGGGCCTACCGCGTGCAGGTCTTCCTCAACGGCTGGAACCTCGGCCTGTACGTCAACGACGTGGGGCCGCAGCATGTGTTCGTGCTGCCGAACGGGGTGCTGCGCACACGTGGGGAGAACACACTGGCGCTGGCCGTGCTCTCCGACGGGACCACGCCGTCGGGCCCGGGCGAGGTCGGCCTCCGGCTGCTGGGCGCGGCCGCGGGCGGGACGCCGGTGACCGACGTCGAGTCCCCGGGCCGGTAACCGCATGCCCTCCTCCCCCGAGCATCCCGGCCATCCCGGCCATCCCGGCCGCCCGGGCCGCCCGGGCCGCCCGGGCCACTCCGGCCGCCCTGCCTCTCCCGGCTCCGGCGGCCCCTTCACCCGGCTGGACTTCCAGCTGGTGCTGCTGCGCCGGATGGCGGACCACAACCCGGAGCTGGTGGAGGAAGCCCGCCGCCGGCTGGGCGTCTCGGCCGCCGCCATGCGGGAGACCAACAAACGCTGGCAGGCCATGGTGCGCTCGCCGCGCGGCCGGTCCGCGGCCGCCCGGTACCGCTCGGTGCTGGGCGAGCCGGAGTCGACCCGGCGCCGGGTGCTCGGCGACCTGGAGTGCGAGGCGCGGCTGTGGCCGGTGCCGCTCTGGCCGGACCTGCGGTTCGAGGTCCTGGTCGGGCCCTCGGGAGCCGTCTGGAACGAGTGGCTGGTGCGTGCGCCGGGTGATCCCGGTCCCGCCCTGCGCACCCTGGAGGACCTGACGCCCTGGTCCTGCACCGTCGACGAGGCCGCCCGCGCGTTCCCCGGGGCGCGGCCGCTGCAGGGCAGCGCCCCGACGCGCTGGGGGCTCGCGCTGACGGTGCCCGACGGGGACGGCGCCCGCTGGGAGTGCGTGGCGGAGTTCACCTGGGGGCTCCTGCAGCGGCTGGCGGTGACGGGGGCCGCGTCCGGGTAGGTTCCGGGCGCCGGTGTCCCGCCCCGAGTGCGAAGGAGCCCCGATGACCTCG
>NZ_JBRIOU010000005.1:611725-618251 GCF_053474865.1 Streptomyces sp. CO7 | reverse complement strand
ACCCCGCGCTGGTCGTCTACACCTCCGGCACGACCGGCCCGCCGAAGGGCGCGGTGATCCCCCGCCGGGCGGTCGCGGCCACCCTGGACGGGCTGGCCGAGGTGTGGGAGTGGACCGCCGAGGACGTCCTGGTGCACGCGCTGCCGCTGTTCCACGTGCACGGTCTGGTGCTGGGGGTGCTCGGTCCGCTGCGGCTCGGCGGCGCGCTGCGTCACCTGGGCCGCTTCGACACCGCCGGGGTGGCGCGGGAGCTGAACGCGGGCGCGAGCGTGCTGTTCGGCGTGCCGACGATGTACCACCGGATCGCCGGGTCGCTGGCGGCGGAGCCGGAGCTGGCGAAGGGCCTGGCCTCCGCCCGGCTGCTGGTGTCCGGCTCGGCCGCGCTGCCGGTCCACGACCACGAGCGGATCCTGGCCGCCACGGGCCGGCGCGTCGTCGAGCGGTACGGGATGACCGAGACGCTGATGAACACCAGCGTCCGCCTCGACGCGGGGCCCGGCGCGACGTCGGCCGGGACGGTCGGCGTCCCGCTGCCGGGCGTGGAACTGCGGCTGGTGGACGACGACGGCGCCCCGCTGCCCGCCGCCGACGGCGAGAGCATCGGGGAGATCCAGGTGCGCGGCCCCCACCTGTTCACCGAGTACCTGGGCCGCCCGGACGCCACCGCCGCCGCCTTCACCCCCGACGGCTGGTTCCGCACCGGCGACATGGCGGTCCTGGAAAGCGGCGGCGCGGTACGGCTCGTGGGGCGGCGGGCCACGGACCTGATCAAGAGCGGCGGCTACAAGATCGGCGCGGGGGAGATCGAGAACGCCCTGCTGGAGCACCCCGGGGTGGCCGAGGCCGCGGTCACCGGCGCGCCCGACGCGGACCTGGGCGAGCGGATCGTCGCCTGGATCGTCCCCGCCGATCCGCGGACGCCGCCGGACCCGGAGGAGCTGGCGGACCACGTGGCGCGCCGGCTGGCGCCGCACAAGCGCCCCCGCGAGGTGCGCCTGCTCGCCGCGCTGCCCCGCAACGACATGGGCAAGGTGATGAAGCGTGTACTGGACCCCAGTTCCCCCGCTCCCTTGATCAGGTGAGCCGGACTCGGACGCCTGCCCGGACACGCTCCGGCACGACATAGTCACCGTGTGCCAACAACGGGCTGCAGACCGGCAGTTGGCGCATGTCCCAGTACGAACTCATGTCCCGAGGAGCAGTACCCCATGAACGTCATCACCGACGCGCTCGCCTGCATCGCCCACTTCCTGGGCTGGCTGGTCTGACCCTTCCCGGCGAGCCGCCGGAACGCGGACGCACAGCGGCGCCGTCTCCCCGTCCCAGGGAGGCGGCGCCGCCGTCGTTCCGCGGTGACCCGGCGTCAGTCCACGCCGGGCACCCGGCGTGTCACTTCACGCCGATCGCGCGGATGATCTCCTGACGGACCGAGCCCTTCCGGTCGTCGCGCACCTCGGCGCGCAGCGAGACGTGGTCCGCTCCGCTCGGCGCGGTGAGCGTGCCCTGCCAGGTGTCGCCCCGGCGGCGCAGGTCGGCCGTGCGCCAGGTGCGGCCGTCGTCGTAGGACACCTCCAGCCGGGCGGACACCAGTCTGCCCGTGCCGCTCGCCCCGTCGACGTACTCGGCGCCGAGGGTGACCGGCACCCGCTGCCGCGCCCGGACGTCACCGGACAGGTCGGTGGTGACGTCGAAGCCCAGGTTGAGCAGCGGCAGCGTGACCTGCCCGTCCGTCGCCGCCGAGCGGAACGTCCACTCGCCGTGGCCGCGGCTGGACAGGTCCCACTGCCCGGGGTCCAGGGTGGTGTCGGTGACGACCTTGTACGTCTGCTTCCCGGCGGGCGCGTCCCAGACGTTGAGCCCGCTGCCCTGGGTGCGCCCCAGCAGCGTGCCGTCCTCGGCGTACAGGGCGGTCTCCTGCGTCATCCCGGACGTCTCGCTCCACACGTCGCCGAAGCCGGTGTGGTCGGGGCCGGAGTCGCCCCAGCCGGGCACGTTGATCGCGATCGCGTCGCCCTCGCGGGTCTGGCCCCAGCCGAGGCCCTCGCCCATCCAGGGGTGCCAGACGGGACGGAACCAGTCGAGCTCCTGCCGGTCCCCGGCCCGGTAGGCGACCAGCCCGGAGCGCTGCTCCATCGCCTCGTTGTTCGTCAGCGCCTGCTCGTGCCAGGTCAGGCCGTCGGCGACGGTGACGTGGTCGGTGCGGCGGTGCGGGTAGGCGACCCGCTCGCGGAAGCCGACGCCGACCGGGAAGGTGTCGGTGATCGACCAGCGGTACTCGCTGCCGGTGTCGGTGGGCCGGGTCGCGTGGAACGCCACGTCGATGTGGGCGAGGTCGCGGCGGCCGGGGGTGTACTCCAGGCCCCGCGCCGGGATGGCCCCCGGGTGGCCCTCGGTCAGGTCGTAGACGAACAGGGTGTTCGGGGCGCCGGTCGCGGTGACGGTCCCGGCCGCCCGCAGGCGCTTCGCGTCGGCGGCGTTCAGCGAGGCGACGGGCAGCGGGGCCTCGGCGCCGGTGTCCGGGTCGCCGGCCCAGACGCTGAGCCGGCCCGGCCGGTCGTCGGTGATCAGCAGGATCCGGGCGCCGGCCTGGTGCGCGGCGCGGGCCAGGGCGGGCACGTCCGTGTCGTCGCCGACCGTGGCCAGGACGGCCTTCCCCTTGACGGCTCCGGTGACGGAGCCGGAGCCCACGTCGGCCAGGCGCGCCGTCAGGTCGCCGTCGACGAGCGGGGCGCCCGCCTGCGGGACGGTCTCGCCGACGCCGCGGATCTTCAGCAGGGGGTTGCCGAGCCGCCAGCGGGTCCGGTACTCGAAGCTGCCCTCGGTGACCTTCCGGGTCGGGGCGGCGTAGACGGTGTCGTAGGCCAGCGGCACCTGGTACGCGGCGGAGGTGGGGAGGCCGCGTGCCTCACGGGCGAACTCCATCAGGAGCTGCCGGGTCTCGGTGCGGTCCTCGACCCTCGCCTCGATCTCGCGCAGTGCGGTGCCGTCCAGGGTGATCTCGCGGTCCCGGTCGAGCAGGATCTCGGGTGCGGCGAGCAGGCCCAGGCCCAGGGAGTCGGGGCCGTGCGCGCCCCTCACGTCGAGGAAGGTGTCGACGCCGTACAGGCCGGGCCGCAGGCGCAGTTCCAGGGTGCCGGAGTCGCCGACGCGCGCGGGCTCGGGCCAGGCGTCCGGTTCGAAGAGCTGCACCGACAGGTCGGCCGCCGTGGGCCTGCCCTCGCGGTCCTTCACGTGGACGGTGAGGGTGTGCCGTTCCTCCTCCTTGACCATGCCGAAGAGGGTGTGCGCGACGGGCTCGCCGGCCACCGAGGCCACGATCTGCCCGCCGATGTCGCCGGCCGGCGCCCCGGTGCTGTCGCCGGTGACGGTGGTGGAGGCGGTGCCGTGGGCGGGGACGGTCAGCGTGCTGTCGGCGAGGGTGGCGACGCCAGAGCCGCCCTCCACCGCCAGGTCCAGCTCGGCGTCGCGGTCGCCGTCGTTGGTGTAGGTGAGGGTCCGGGTGACCGGCTCGTCGTCCTCGTGGGGCCAGCTGTGGAAGCCGAGGTCCACGCTGCCGGTCGCGGTGACCTGGGCGGACACCGCCGCGGGGACGTCGACGCGGCCGGCGCCGAGCACGTAGGCGGAGTCGTCCAGCCGCTCGGAGGTGGACATCAGCGCGCTCTTCAGCTGCTCGCCGGTCCAGTCCGGGTGCTTCTGCGCGAGCAGCGCGGCCACTCCGGCGACGTGCGGGGTGGCCATCGAGGTGCCGCTCATGGCGACGTAGTCGCCGGAGCCCTCGGCCAGGGTGGAGCGGGCGGCGAGGACGTCGACGCCGGGGGCGGCCAGGTCGGGCTTGAGGGCCATGTCGCCGTGGCGGGGGCCGGCGCTGGTGAAGTAGGCGGGCACGTCCTGCCGGTCGACGGCGGAGACGGTCAGCGCCGAGTCGGCGGCGCCGGGCGAGCCGATGGAGGAGGGCGTGCCGGTGTTGCCGGCCGCGATCACGAAGAGCGCGCCGGTCTCCTCGGAGAGGGTGTTCACCGCCTGCGCCATGGGGTCGGTGCCGTCGCTGGGCTCGGGCGAGCCGAGGCTCATGGAGACGATCTTCGCGTCGACGTCCCGGGCGGCCCACTCCATGCCGGCGATGATCTGGGACTCGGTGCCGGAGCCGGAGTCGTCGAGGACCTTGCCGACGGCCAGGGTGGCCTCCGGGGCGACGCCCTGCTCCTTGCCGCCGGAGGCGGCGCCGCTGCCGCCGACGGTGGACGTCACGTGGGTGCCGTGGCCGTCGCGGTCGGCGACCTCCTCGCCCTCGATGAAGCTGCGGGACTGCGCGACGCGGCCCTTCAGGTCGGGGTGGGAGGCGTCGACGCCGGTGTCCAGGACGGCGACGGTCACGCCCTTGCCGGTCAGCCCGGCCTGCCAGGCGGCCTCGGTGCCGATCTGCGCGTTGCTCTCGGCCATCTCGGCCTCGACGCGGCCGTCCAGCCAGACGCCGCGGACGCCGGCCTGGCGGGTGACGGACGTCCAGAAGTCGCGGCCCTTGTCCGCGGTGACGGCGGCGCCGCGGACGCTGGGCAGCGACCGCTCGCGGTCGGCGCCCTCAGGGGTGGTGGTCCGGGCGCCCTTGCCGTAGGTGAGGATCAGCGGCAGTTCGCCGGTGCGGGCGTCGGTCAGGCCCTGCTCGATCAGACCGGTCACGTCGAACAGCCGGGGGTCCAGCCGGCCGGCCCGCAGCAGCGGCCCGGCCTCCTCGGGGACGACCCGGATGCGGCCGTCGACCACGTCGGTGCGCACGGCGCCCGGGGCGCCCTTCGGGGGCTGTACCTCGACGGTTCTCCGGTCGCCGCCGAGCTCGGTGACGGTGACCTGGTGGCCCGTCACCAGCGTGACGGTGCGGGCGGCGGTGGCCCGGGCGCGGGCCGCCGAAGCGGTGTCCGACGGCGCGGGGGCGGCCGCGGAGGGCGCGGCCGGGGACAGCGACGCGCAGGCGAGACAGGCGGCGACCAGGGTCACGCCGCGCCGGGCGGAACGGGGCCGCGCGGAACCGGGCTGCGCGGAACGGGGCTGCGCGGAACGGGGCGGTATGGAACGGGAGCGTGCGAAACGGGGGCTCATCTACCCTCTCTTCGTCCAGCGGCCGCCGGGAGGTAGCGGGCGCTTGGCGACGATTCTTCGCAGGCGAATGTCACTGTCAGGTCAAGACCGGCGGGCGGGATTGCGCCGTGACGTGAACCCGCCTCCGGCGCCCGCCCGCGGAGTGCGCGAGGAGACGCGAGAGTGTCCGGGCGGCCCGGTGGACCACCCGTCCGGTCCGCACTCGGCCGGGCGGCTCCAGCGGGCGCCCGGTGGCGGAACCTCGCAGGATGCGGGAAGGGACGCCGGCCGGGCGTCTTCGACCGCACCCGGGAGGATCCACAAGTGACCGCCGACCTGGACCAGTTGCGCCGCTGCCACTTCGCCGTGGACCTCGGCGCCGCCCGTACCCGCGTCTACGTCAAGGGCGCGGGACTGGTCGTCGACCAGCCCTCGGTCGCCGCCGTGAACACCCGCACGGGCGCGCTGATCGCGGTCGGCGAGTTCGCCGAGAAGATGACCGGCCGCACCCCCGAGTACATCAAGACGGTCCGCCCCGTCTCCGGCGGCACGGTCGTCGACATCGAGATGGCGCAGCGGATGCTCCGTCACCTGCTCGGCGAGAAGACGCGGCGCCTCCTGCGCCGCAAGCCGCGGCTGCGGGCGGCCGCCTGCACCCCGCACGACGCGGACCCGCTGGCCCGTCGCGCCACGGTGGAGACGCTGGTGGGCCTGGGCGCCCGCCGGGTCGAGCTGGTGGACACCCTGATCGCGGCCGCGGTGGGCTGCGGCCTGCCGGTGGAGCGCGCCGAGGCCACCATGATCATGGTGTGCGGAGCGGCCGCCACACAGGTGGCGGTGCTCTCGCTCGGGTCGATCGTGACGGCGGAGCGCATCCCGGTCGGCGGCGAGGCGGTGGACAACGCGATCGTCCAGCACCTGCGGCACGAGCACGAGCTGATGCTGCCCAGCCAGTCGGTGCGTCCCCTCCAGCTCGCCCTGTCCGGCAACGGGCTCACCCCGCACGGCCCGGCCACCACCGAGATCAACGGCCGTGACGTGGCCACCGGTCTGGCCCGCTCGGTGCAGGTGGACACCGCGGCGGTGCGCAACGCGATCCAGACGCCGCTGACGGCGGTGCTGGACGGCATCGGCAAGGTGCTGCGCGACTGCCCGCCCGACCTGGTCGCCGACCTCGCCGACCGCGGGATCATGATGGTCGGCGGCACGGCGCTGCTCCCGGGCTTCGACCAGATGCTCCGCCAGGCCACGGGCATGCCGGTGCACATCGCCGAGCGCCCCGACGTGTGCGCCGTGCAGGGTCTCGGCGCGATGCTGGACGGCAAGATCGAGCCGCTGGTCCTGAACCCGCTGGCCGGCTGAGCCGCCCGGGCCGGGCACCGGGGTCGGGCACCGGGGTCAGGGCCCGGGTCGCAGACCGGGGTCAGGCCCGGGTCGGACCTCCGGGTCAGGC
>NZ_JBRIOU010000005.1:603472-611625 GCF_053474865.1 Streptomyces sp. CO7 | reverse complement strand
ACCGGGAGCGCCAGGTAGACCCGGATCGTGGTCCCGTAACCGCCGGTGTGCACGCGCACCAGGTCGGCCAGCAGGTTGACGGTGAGCAGGCCGCGCCCGCCGATCTGGTCGCGGCCCGCCGGGCGGCGTCCGGCCAGCGGGTCGGTCAGCCGGCCCGCGTCGCGGACCTCGCAGACCAGGCTGCCGTCCTCGGCCCACAGTCGCAGGGCGCCGCGGCCCCCGCCGTGGACCACGCTGTTGGTGGTGAGCTCGGCCACGATCAGGGCGAAGTCGTCCAGCCGCTCGCCCGTCAGACCCATCTGGGCGGCTTCGGCGACGCTGCGGTGCCGGGCTGTCGGCAGCGCGTCGGCGTCGTACCGGTACGTCAGCCGGACCCCGCCCGCGGCCTCCGGCAGCGGCAGGTTGTAGCGGGCCACCAGACCGTCCGGGTCATAGGCGGGGCTGTCGCTCTGCCGCCCCTCGCCGTCGATGACCACGGGGTGGGTGACGTAGGCGTCCGCGAGCGACCGCTCGTCGAGCCGGGTGGTGTCGTACGGGCACAGGATGCTGACCTCGCGCCCGGTGAAGGCGTGGTTGATCAGCGCCTCGTGCTGGGCGCAGGCCGGGTACTCCGTCTCGGAGCGTCCCGCCCAGATCGGCTCCCCGATCAGGCGGACCCGCGGGGCGTCCGGGTGCGCGTCGGCGAAGGCGCGCAGCACGCCCGGGATGATGCGGCCGGGGTTGCGGCCGGCCTGCTGCATGTCGAGGAAACGTACCCGCGCGGCGTCCTCGCCCAGGGCGGCCTCGATCAGCTTCAGGTTGTACGAGGGCACGGCGACGGCCACCGGCTCGTCCCGCTCCAGTCCCTCGCGGACGAACGCGAGGCAGCCGGCCAGGTACTCGTCGGTGTTCCCGTAGAACAGGGCGGGGTGCACGAAAGGTTCGGTCACGGTACTCACGACGTCGGCACCTCGATCCCCGGCATGCCGGGCCAGTACATCTCCAGGACCCGGACGAGGGTCCCCGGCGGGTTGTGCAGGACGAGACGGCGGCCGGTCCCCAGCCGGTCCACGGCGGCGGCGAGCTCCTCGGCCCCCGCCACGTCCACGAAGTCGACCTCCGCCAGGTCGAGCACGTAGGCGCACCGGGCGGCTCTCACGGCCCCGGCCAGCACGTCCGTCCAGACGGGACGGGTCACTAGTCCCACTTCCCCGCAGAGCCGCACGCCGTCCCCGTCGGGGAGCGGGTGGACCGCCAAGTGCGGGGCCGCGGTCGCGGCCGTGGGGCCCGCCGCCGCGGCAGTCCTTTCCTGGCTCTGCACACCGCCTCCTGTCCGGGTCGCTTCGGCGCCTCGTCCAGTATGCCTGCCGCCCCGGTACTCCCCCTCCCTCGCGCCGGGGCCCGGACGAGAGGTCCGCCACGCGTCAGGCGCTCCCCGCGCGGGTACCCGCCGCGCGAGGCCCTAGGCGGTGGGCCGTGTCACCGCGTGCCTCCGCGCCAGGTCGAGAACCGCAGCCCCAAGGAGAACCCCATGAGCGACGAGCCGATCCCGATGTCCTCGCAGGCCGAGGGCGAGCGCGAACCGGAGCCCGGGGAGGCGGAGCCCGAGCACCACACCAACCCGCCGCACATGACGCCCTCCCAGGCGGAGGGCGAGGCGGACGACGAGCCCGACGACCGGTCCTGACCCGCCGGTCCGGCCCCGCGCCGGCCCGCTCGAGACCTGCCGGTACGACGAAAGCCCCCGGACCTGTCCGGGGGCTTCGATGATCCGTGGTGGGGCGGGTGGGACTCGAACCCACGGCCGGCGGATTATGAGTCCGCTGCTCTAACCGGCTGAGCTACCGCCCCTTCACGGCGCGTCGCGCACATATGTGCGCGCCGTCTGCCGCAGCATAGCCGCTCATACGATCTCCTGCCTCAGGTAGGTCGACTGCATGGACATGACCGACCAGGCCGCACGCCGCGGGGCGTGTCGGCAGGGGTGGAGCACGGTGGCGCGGAGTGCGGTGGGGCATGAAAAAGGACCCCGGCGGGGCCCTCGTTCAAGCGTGCTCCTCCAACTGGACTCGAACCAGTAACCTGCCGATTAACAGTCGGCTGCTCTGCCAATTGAGCTATGGAGGACCGAAGCTCCCCCGACTGGACTCGAACCAGTAACCTGCCGGTTAACAGCCGGCTGCTCTGCCAATTGAGCTACGGAGGATCGCCTCGCTGCATCGAACGCCTCCACCCGGGTATTCGCCAGGGGGCGCGCGCTCGCTGCGAGACATACATTAGCGCAAGCAGGGGGGTGCTCCGCCAATCGGTATCCCCTGCGATCTTGCCGAAGCCGAAGGAAGGGTGGCCGACCATGCGTAACCGGCTCACATTCATGTCCGGAATGGCCCTGGGCTACGTGCTCGGCGCGAAAGCCGGGCGGGAGCGGTACGAACAGATCGTCGCGAAGGCGCGACAGATCACGCAGAACCCCGCGGTGCGCAACACCGCCGAGACCGCGGCCCAGCAGGGCCGTCAGGTGGCGGGCAAGGCTTACCACACGGTGAGCGACAAGATGCCCGACTCGGTGTCCCAGCGGGTGAAGTCCGTCCGCGGGAGCCGGTCCGGCTCCAACGGCCAGAGCGGCACGGACGACTGGGGAACCGGCACCGTCTGAACCCACTCGACGACAGGACCGGAGGACGGGGCCCGGGCCCCGGTCGCCCGGTCACGGGCCCGTGCCGCGTGCGGTACGGGCCCGTGCCGCGTCCGGGCCGGATCCGTGTTCCACCGGCCTGCCGCATCCGGGTGTGAGATGACGTCCGTGGTGCACAATCACCCTCATGGGGATAGTCGCCGGCTTGGACAGTTCGTCCGATTCCACTCGCATCGTGGTCTGTGACGCGGAGACCGGTGCCGTTCTGCGGCAGGGCTACGCTCCGCATCCGATCGAGCCCGCCGAGGGCGGAGGGCGTCCGGCGGACGTCGATCCGCAGGCGTGGCTGCGGTCGCTGGGCGAGGCGGCGGGCGGCGGGCTGCTGGAGAACGTCCAGGCCATCGGTGTGTCCTCGCAGCGCAACGCCCTGGTCCCGCTGGACCGCAACGGCAGCCTCGTGCGGCCCGCCCTGACCGGCGCCGACCGGCGGGCGCAGACCTCCGCGGCCGACCTGATGGACGCTTTCGGCGGCCGTGAGGCGTGGGCGCAGGCCGTCGGCCTGGTGCCGCAGGCCGCGCAGCCCGTCACCAAGCTGCGCTGGCTGCGCCGCACCGAGCCGGAGAACGCCGACCGCACGGCCTTCCTGATGCAGGCGCACGACTGGCTGGTCTGGCAGCTGCTGGGCCGCCCCGTCCGGCGCACCACCGACCGCGGCGGCGCCTCCGGCACCGGCTACTGGTCCGCGGCGACCGGCTCCTGGCGCCCCGACCTGGTCGAGCTCGCGCTCGGGCACCGGACCGGGCTGCCGGAGGTGCTCGCCCCCTGGGAGGCGGCCGGCACCACCCCGGAGGGCCTGCTGATCTCGGCCGGCACCGGGGAGACGATGGCCGCGGCGTTCGGGCTGGGCGTCGGGGTGGGCGACGCGGTCGTCTCGCTGGGGGTCTCCGGCTCGGTGATGGCCGTGCATCCGGAGGCGGTGAGCGACGGCGGCGGCGCGGTGACCTCGCTGGCCGACGCCACGGGGATGCACCTGCCGGTGGTCTCCACCTCCAACGCGGTCCGGGCGCTGCGCGCCACCGCCGCGATGCTGGACCTGGAGGGTCCCGAGGCCCTCTCCGAGCTGGCGCTGAAGTCCACCCCGGGCGCGCACGGCCTGGTGCTGCTGCCGTACCTGGAGGGCGAGCGGACCCCGAACCTGCCGAACGCGGCGGGCACCCTGAGCGGGCTGCGCACCGAGTCGATGCGGCCCGAGCACCTGGCGCGGGCCGCCTTCGAGGGGATGCTGTGCTCCCTCGCGGACGCGCTGGACCTGCTGCGGGGCCGGGGCGTGGAGGTCCGGCGGGTCTTCCTGCTGGGGCAGGCCGCGGAGCTGCCGGCCGTGCGGGCGATCGCTCCGGCGCTGTTCGGGGCGCAGGTCGTGGTGCCGCAGCCGGCCGACTACGCGGCGCTGGGCGCGGCCCGGCAGGCCGCCTGGGCGCTGGGCGTCGCGCAGGGCTCGTCGGACCCCCGCCGGCCGCCGGCCTGGCAGGGCGCGATGGGACAGGTTCTGGAGCCGGGCGAGGACCTGCCGGTCGGCCAGGCGGTCCGCCGCCAGTACGCCACGGTCCGCGAGCAGACCCACCCGGGCGCCTTCACCTCCTGAACGAGCGACGCGCGCGCCCCCGCCGCCCCGCGCGGCGGGGGCGTGCCGCGTTCACCGGGCCTCACCTGCGCAGGAAGAGGCTGAACCGGGCCGGGACCTCGCCGCGTCCCGTCCCTCGCGATACCCCCACGGCTGAACCATGACCGCGTTTTGGCCCGCGCTTGGCTCAATCGGCTTGAGGTAACACCACGGGAGTGTTCGACGATAGGGACGCGTGGGGGTCCTCCCCGCCCAACGGCGGCGGACCCCGCCTCCTCCTCGTCGGCCTCTCGAAAGTATCGGCGTGCTCATACGACTTCTCAGGGCCCATCTGCGGCCCTACCGCAAACCCATCACCGTCGTCGTGGTGCTGCAGCTCCTGCAGACCTGCGCGACCCTCTACCTGCCCACGCTCAACGCCGACATCATCGACAACGGCGTGGTGAAGGGCGACACCGGCTACATCCTGGCCTTCGGCGCCCTGATGCTGGGGATCTCCCTGGTGCAGGTGGTCTGCAACATCGGCGCCGTCCGCTTCGGCGCCCGGACCGCCGCCGCGCTGGGCCGTGACGTGCGGGCCGCGGTCTTCGACCGGGTGCAGTCCTTCTCGGCGCGCGAGGTGGGCCGCTTCGGCGCGCCCTCGCTGATCACCCGGACCACCAACGACGTCCAGCAGGTCCAGATGCTGGTGCTGATGACGTTCACGATGATGGTGTCCGCCCCGATCATGGGCGTGGGCAGCGTGATCATGTCGCTGGGCCTGGACGTGCCGCTGTCGGGCGTCCTGCTGGCGGTGCTGCCGGTGATGGCGGTGGCGCTGACCTTCCTGATCCGGGCGCTGCGCCCGCTGTTCCGCACCATGCAGGAGCGCCTCGACCAGGTGAACCGGGTGCTGCGCGAGCAGATCACCGGCAACCGGGTGATCCGGGCCTTCGTGCGCGACGAGTACGAGCAGCGGCGCTTCCGCAAGGCCAACGAGGAGCTGACCGAGGTCGCGCTCGGCACCGGCAACCTGATGGCCCTGATGTTCCCGATCGTGATGACGGTGGTGAACCTGGCGTCCATCGCGGTGCTGTGGTTCGGCGCGCACCGCATCGACTCGGGCAGCATGGGGATCGGCGACCTGACGGCCTTCCTGGCCTACCTGATGCAGACCGTCATGTCGGTGATGATGGCCACCTTCATGTTCATGATGGTCCCGCGCGCCGAGGTCTGCGCCGAGCGGATCCAGGAGGTCCTGGAGACCGGGTCCAGCGTGGTGCCGCCGGTGGCGGGCGTGACCGAGCTGCGGACCAGCGGGACGCTGGAGCTGCGCGGGGCCGGCTTCCGGTACCCGGGCGCCGAGGAGCCGGTGCTCAAGGCCGTCGAGGTGACGGCACGGCCGGGCGAGATCACGGCGGTGATCGGCTCGACCGGTTCCGGCAAGTCCACCCTGCTGGGGCTGGTGCCGCGGTTGTTCGACGCCACCGAGGGCGAGGTCCTGGTGGACGGGGTGGACGTCCGGGAGATCGACCCCCGGGTGCTGGCGAAGACGGTGTCGCTGGTGCCGCAGAAGCCGTACCTGTTCGCCGGGACGGTGGCCACCAACCTGCGCTACGGCAACCCGGACGCCACCGACGAGGAGCTGTGGCACGCGCTCGAGGTGGCGCAGGCCAAGGAGTTCGTCTCCGCGCTGGAGGGCGGCCTTGACGCCCCGGTCGCGCAGGGCGGCTCCAACGTCTCGGGAGGCCAGCGGCAGCGTCTGGCGATCGCCCGGACCCTGGTGCAGCGGCCGGAGATCTACCTGTTCGACGACTCCTTCTCGGCGCTCGACTACGCCACGGACGCGGCGCTGCGCGCGGCGCTGACCCGGGAGACGGCGGACGCGACGGTGGTGATCGTGGCGCAGCGCGTCTCGACGATCCGGGACGCCGACCGGATCGTGGTCCTGGACGAGGGCCGGGTGGTCGGCACGGGCCGGCACGCGGAGCTGATGGACGGCAACGAGACCTACCGGGAGATCGTGCTCTCCCAGCTGACGGAAGCGGAGGCAGCCTGATGGCCGGGCCTGCGGGGCGGATGATGGCCGGGACGGGCCCGGAGAACCGGTCGATGGACTTCAAGGGGTCGACCAGGCGGCTGCTGCGGCAGTTCGCGCCGGAGCGGGTGTCGCTGTGGGTGATGCTCGTCTCGGTGGTGGCGAGCGTGAGCCTGACGGTGGCCGGGCCGAAGATCCTGGGCCGGGCGACCGACCTGGTCTTCGCGGGGATCGTCGGCCGGCAGATGCCGGCGGGAGCCTCCAAGGAGCAGGTGCTGGAGACGATGCGGGCCCGCGGCGAGGACGGCGTCGCGGACATGCTGGGCGGGGTGGACTTCACTCCGGGCCGGGGCATCGACTTCTCGGCGGTGGGCGGCGTGCTGCTGCTGGCCCTCGGGATGTTCCTGGCCGCCGGTCTGCTGATGGCGGTGGCGACCCGGATGGTGAACCGGGCCGTCAACCGGACGATGCTGCGGATGCGCGAGGACGTGCAGACGAAGCTGTCGCGGCTGCCGCTGTCGTACTTCGACAAGCGGCAGCGCGGCGAGGTGCTGAGCCGGGTCACCAACGACATCGACAACCTGGGGCAGACGCTGCAGCAGTCGATGGGGCAGCTGGTGAACGCGGTGCTGTCCATCGTCGGCGTGCTGGTGATGATGTTCTGGGTGTCCTGGCTGCTGGCGCTGGTGGCGCTGGTGACGGTGCCGCTCTCGTTCGTGGTGGCGACCCGGGTCGGCAAGCGGTCCCAGCCGCACTTCGTGGCGCAGTGGCGTACGACGGGGCAGCTGAACGCGCACATCGAGGAGATGTACACCGGCCACTCGCTGGTCAAGGTGTTCGGCCGGCAGGACGAGTCGGCGAGGAAGTTCGCCGAGCACAACGACGAGCTGTACGAGGCCGGGTTCAAGGCGCAGTTCATGAGCGGCGTCATGCAGCCGCTGATGATGTTCGTCTCCAACCTGAACTACGTCCTGGTGGCGGTGGTCGGCGGTCTGCGGGTGGCCTCGGGCTCGCTGTCGATCGGTGACGTGCAGGCGTTCATCCAGTACTCGCGCCAGTTCTCCATGCCGCTGACGCAGGTGGCCTCGATGGCGAACCTGGTGCAGTCGGGCGTCGCCTCGGCCGAGCGGGTCTTCGAGGTGCTGGACGCCGAGGAGCAGGAGGCGGACCCGATCCCGGGCGTGCGGCCCGAGGAGCTGCGCGGCCGGGTCGGGTTCGAGCACGTGTCGTTCCGCTACGACCAAGACAAGCCGCTGATCGAGGACCTGTCGCTGGCCGTGGAGCCGGGGCACACGGTGGCCATCGTCGGCCCGACCGGCGCGGGCAAGACCACGCTGGTCAACCTGCTGATGCGGTTCTACGAGGTCACCGGCGGGCGGATCACGCTGGACGGCGTGGACGTGGCGACCATGTCGCGCGACGAGCTGCGCTCGGCGATCGGCATGGTGCTGCAGGACACCTGGCTGTTCGGCGGGACCATCGCGGAGAACATCGCCTACGGCGCGCCCGGCGAGGTGACCCGCGGCGACGTCGAGGAGGCGGCGCGGGCCGCGCACGCCGACCGCTTCGTGCGGACCCTGCCGGAGGGCTACGACACCGTCATCGACGGCGAGGGCTCGGGGGTGAGCGCGGGCGAGAAGCAGCTGATCACCATCGCCCGGGCCTTCCTGTCCGACCCGACGATCCTGGTGCTGGACGAGGCCACCAGCTCGGTCGACACCCGCACCGAGGTGCTGATCCAGAAGGCGATGGCCAAGCTGGCGCACGGCCGGACCGCGTTCGTGATCGCGCACCGGCTCTCCACCATCCGCGACGCGGACACCATCCTGGTGATGGAGGACGGCGCGATCGTCGAGCAGGGCCGCCACGCGGAGCTGCTGGCGGCCGGCGGCGCCTACGCC
>NZ_JBRIOU010000005.1:589469-603372 GCF_053474865.1 Streptomyces sp. CO7 | reverse complement strand
ACCTGTGCCTGGGCCGGATGGTCCCGGCGGGCCCCGCCGGGTCGCAGGAGCCGGTCTACGTCGGGCGGCTCGGCCTGACCGACAGCTCGGGGCGCCGGCTGCTGCTCGACTGGCGCTCCCCCGCCGCCGAGCCGTTCTTCGCCGCCACCCACGCCAACCCGATGGGGCTGGCCAGCCGCCGCCGCTACCGGTGGTCGGGCGGCCGGATCGACGACTACTGGGACGAGGTCTTCACCTCCGGCGGTCTCGCGGAGGGGCACGCGGCGCTGGACGACCAGTCGGCCTTCATCGCGAGCCTGGGAGCCCACCGGTCCGAGCGGATGCGCGACGTGCTGGCCACCATCCAGGCCGACCAGGACGCCGTGATCCGCGCGGGCTCCCGCGGGGCGCTGGTGGTGGACGGCGGGCCGGGCACCGGCAAGACCGTCGTCGCCCTGCACCGCTCGGCGTACCTGCTGTACTCCGACCCGCGGCTGGGCCACCGCCGCGGCGGGGTGCTCTTCGTGGGCCCGCACCAGCCGTACCTGAACTACGTCGCCGACGTGCTGCCCAGCCTCGGCGAGGAGGGCGTGCGCACCTGCACCCTGCGCGACCTGGTCGCCGAGGGGGCGCGGGCGGTGCCGGAGGCGGACCCGGAGGTCGCCCGGCTGAAGTCGTCGGTGGAGATGGTGCGGGCGATCGAGAAGGCGGTCCGGTTCTACGAATCGCCGCCCACCGAGGCCCTGACGGTCACCACGCCCTGGGGCGAGGTGACGCTGAGCGCCGCCGACTGGGCGGAGGCCTTCGACGCGGCCGAGCCCGGCACCCCGCACAACGAGGCCCGCGAGCAGATCTGGGACGAGCTGGTCGCCATGCTCCAGGAGCGCGTCAAGGGCGAGGTCCCGGCCGTGCTGTTCCGCAGGGCGCTCGGACACGACGACGAGCTGACCAGCGCGCTGAGCGCCGCGTGGCCGATGATCGAGGCGGCCGACCTGGTCGGCGACCTGTGGACGGTCCCCGCCTACCTGCGGCTGTGCGCCCCCTGGCTGGACCGCGACGAGGTGCGGCTGCTGCAGCGCGCGAGGCCGGACGCGTGGACGCTGTCCGACCTGCCGCTGCTGGACGCGGCCCGGCAGCGGCTCGGCGACCCGCGCACGGCCGTGCGCAAGCGGCGGCAGAAGGCTGCGGTGGCCACCGAGCGGGAGCGGATGGCGGGCGTCATCGACAGCGTGGTGGCCGCCGACCCGGACGGCGAGGGCGCGGTGACCATGCTGATCGGCGAGGACCTCAAGGAGAGCCTGGTCGACGAGTCGGCGCTGCCCTCGCACGCGGGCGATCCGCTGGCCGGTCCGTTCGCCCACGTGGTGGTGGACGAGGCGCAGGAGCTGACCGACGCCGAGTGGCAGATGCTGCTGCTGCGCTGCCCCTCCCGCAGCTTCACCGTGGTCGGCGACCGCGCCCAGGCGCGGCACGGCTTCACCGAGAGCTGGCAGGAGCGGCTGGCGCGGGTGGGGCTGCACCGGGCGCAGGTGGCCTCGCTGAGCATCAACTACCGGACGCCGGAGGAGGTCATGGCGGAGGCCGAGCCGGTGATCCGGGCGGCGATCCCGGACGCCAACGTGCCCACCTCGGTGCGCCGTTCCGGTGTGCCCGTCACGCACGGGAAGGTCGCGGACCTGTCCGCGGTCCTGCAGGAGTGGCTGGCCGCCGACGAGGACGGAACGGCCTGCGTCATCGGCGACCCCTCCTTCCGGGAGAGGCCGCGGGTGCGGTCGCTCACGCCCGAGCTGGCCAAGGGATTGGAGTTCGACCTGGTGGTGCTGGTGGAGCCCGGCCGGTTCGGCGGGGGCGTCACGGGTGCGGTGGACCGCTACGTCGCGATGACCCGGGCGACCCGGCGGCTGGTGGTGCTGTCGGACGGGGCGGGAGGGCCGGCCGGGGTCTGAGGCCCGCCGGCGGCATGACCGCGGGAGGGCCCGCACCCACCGGGGTGCGGGCCCTCCCGCGTGCGCGCTCACGCGGGGCGGACGTCGTGCGGGCTCACTTGGGGCAGACGTCCTGGGTGACCGGGCCGCCCGCGACGGTCGCGGTGGCCGGGTCGACGGCCATGCACAGGCCGGTCCACTGGTTGACGAAGGCGTAGGCGGTCCTGGAGGAGCCCGCGACCTCGACCTTGGTGGGGACGATGTTCCACATCTGGCTGCCGGAGAACCAGCGGGTCTCGCATCCCCACCAGAAGAGCTGGGTGCCGGCCGACGGCGGGGTGCCGTTGTTGTAGGGGACGGTCAGGCAGGTGCCGTTGCTCGCCTTGATCCAGAAGTAGCCCTTGTGGTCGAAGGAGCTGGGCTGCTCGGCCTGCCACTGGTGGCTGACGGGCGGCGTCGACTGGCACGCGCGCTGGGTGACCAGTCCTCCGGTCCTCGAGCTGTCGAACTCGGGGCCGCGCACCAGGCACCGGCCGTACTTGGTGTTCACGTAGGTCTTGTCGGCGTTCACCAGCCAGAGGCCCTGGTGGCTGCCCTTGACGATGTCGCCCTTGTTGCGGTCGACGATGTTCTGGATGAGGGCCCAGCCGGGGAAGTCCATCATGACGATGCCGATGCGGCCGGGGGCGACACTGTTGTTGAGGTGGTTCATCAGCCGGATGTTCTGTCCGGCGACGTAGGTGGTCACGCCCGCCGTGGTGTCGATGTAACCGCCCGCCCACTCGGCCGGACTCGGGGAGAGCAGCGCCGAAGTGGCGGAGGTGTACGACACGTACCAGTCGTTGCCCTTGTCGGCGATCGCCGCGTCGACGTTCCGCCGGACGCCCTCGAACTTCGCGTCGTCGTCGCTCGGCTTCCAGTCGTCCACCAGGTGGGAGTGGAAGCCGTTCGTCCCGTAGGAGTAGGAGGCGCTGCCGTCCTTCTCCGTGACGTCGAAGGTGCCGAGCACGATCCTGCCGCGGACCTGGGAGAGGGTGGGCGTGGGCGCGAGGCTGTTCCGCGTGATCGACGGCTTGTGGAAGAGGCCGTCGTACTTCTTGGCGTACTGGTCGAAGATGGTCGCGATCACCCCCGCGGACACGTTGGACGGGTCGTTCGTGCACTCGCCGATGCCGCCACCACTGCCGATCGGGCACTCGGCCTTCAGCCGCATCACGATCGTCTCGCCCGGGTGCTGGGCGAGGAACGCCTTCGCCTTGGTGAGGACGTCGTCGAAGTTGGCGTTCTGGTAGAAGACGCCGTGGTGGACCGTGAAGTACTGGTTCTCGGTGACGCGGACCCGGATGTCGAGGGCGCGGATGCCCCGGTCCAGCTGCGCGGTCAGGGTGGCGGCGCTGTCGCCGTAGTCCTGCTGCGTCTCGGTGCTGGAGCCGCCGTGGATGGAGAGCGTGTCATGGGTGCCGGGCAGCGAGACCCGGGACAGCGGCGTGGCTCCGTCGAGGGACTTCATCCAGTCCTGCCGGAGGGGAGCCGAGCCGAGGGAGTTGTAGGCGTCGGCGTTGACCGACCCGGCCGCCTGCGCGGGGGCCGAGGCGAGCATCAGCGAGCTCGCGGCGACGCAGCCCGCCACCAGCTGGGCGAGCGGGCCGAGGCGGCGCCGTGACGCGACGCGGAGGCGGTGGAGAAGCGGATGGGACATGGGACTCCTGTCCTGGACCGGGCCGGGCGGAAGGGGCTGGGAGGTGCTGTTGCCGGGATCGCGTCACTGCTGGGTGGTGTCGGCCTGCCGCATCGAGGCGACGGCTTCGGCGACGGTGCCGCGGTACAGGCCGAGCCTGGGGGCGGACACCTGGACGCCGGAGCCCAGGCCGAACGCGCGGGTCTCGGCGTTGGGCATGTGGGACGGGCTGACCAGGACGTGCATCTCGTCGACGTCCTCACCCCCGCCACCGGGGGTGAGGTCGAGCACCGCGTACGCCTTCCCACCCGCGAGCAGGGCGTGGTCGGGGCCTCCGAGCCCACCGGGGACCAGCGGGTGGAGGTTGCCGCTGCGGTCGGCGTCGTCCGCCCGGCCGAGGTCGACCGCGGGCAGCAGGTCCAGGCCGCAGGCGCTCGCACCCGTGTTGGCGACCTCGATGACCCGCCGCGTCCCGTCCTTGCGGACGGTGAGCGAGAGCTGCTTCATCGCGCAGGGGTGCTGCTGGGCGTACTCCGGCGTGTTGTCCGCCGAGCCGCCGCCGGTCTTCCCCGCGGAGCCCCGCGCGGAGCCCTGCGCCTGGGGCGCCTTCCCGCCGGCGGGGGCGGCCGAGGAGCCCGCCTCCGCGTCGGCGGCGGGGGTCTTCGCGGCGTCCGCGTCCACCGGCGCCCCGGTGGAGGCCTTCGCGTCCGCCCCGTCCGCCGCACCGGAGGCGGTCCCGTCGCCGCCGCAGGCGGTCAGGGTCAGGGCCAGGACCGCGGTGGCGGCGGCGAGGAGCGTGCGGTGCGGGACGTGGATGCGCATGAGGAGCCCTAAGGAGCGGAGACGGTGAGGTGGCCTGACGGCATGCTCAGTCCACCAGCGGACACCGGGACGCCACCAGGAAGTCCTACCGGCAGAAGTAAACTGGGGATCACTTCTGCCGGTCCGTCACCGGCCGTACGACGTCCGGGGGATAAGCATCGTGAGCACCGACGACCCGGTCCGCGGAGACTTCGCCGCGCTGCTGCGCACGCTGCGGGGGCGCGCCGGGCTCAGCCAGGAGGAGCTCGCGCACCGGTCCGGGCTGAGCGTGCGGGCGGTGGCGGACATGGAACGCGGGCGCACCCGGGGCCCCCAGCGCCGCACGGTGGCCGCACTGGTGGCGGCACTGGCGACCTCCGGGGCGGAGGCCGAGGCGCTGGAGCGGGCGGCGGCCGCGGGCCGGCCCCGTCCGAAGCCTGTTCCCGCGGCGCCGGCCGGGCTGCGACTGCCGCGTGACGTAGGGGACTTCACCGCACGGGAGGCGGACCTGGAGCGGCTGCGGGCGGTGGCCGAGGCCACCGACGCCGCGCACCCACCGGTGGTGCTGGTCACCGGCCAGCCGGGGCTGGGCAAGACGGCCTTCGCGGTACGGGCGGCGCACAGCCTCACCGGCCGCTACCCGGACGGGCAGCTCGCCGTCGACCTGCGGGGCACCCGGGCCGAGCCCGCCGATCCCCGCGAGGTGCTCGGGGCACTGCTCCGCGCCTGCGGGGTCGCCGACGCCGCCGTGCCGCAGGACCTCGAGAGCCGGTCCGGCCTGTTCACGGCCGTGCTCGAGGACCGGCGGATGCTGCTGCTCCTGGACAACGCCGCGGACGAGGAGCAGGTGCGCCCGCTGCTGCCCGCCGCGGGTCCCACGCTGACCCTGGTGACCAGCCGCAACGCCCTGGCCGGGCTGGAGGGGGTGCACCGGCTGGCGCTCGGGGTGCTGCGCCGCGAGGAGTCCGTCGCCCTGATGGCGCGCGTCCTCGGCCCGGACCGGGTGTCGGCGGAGGCGCAGGCGGCGCGTGATCTGGCCGACCTGTGCGGGCAGCTGCCGCTCGCGGTGCGGATCGCCGCGCAGCGGCTGGCGGCCCGGCCGCAGGAGAGGCTCGCCAAGCTCGCGGCCCAGCTCTCCGACGAGGGCCGCCGGCTCGACGCCCTCCAGGCCGGGGACCTCCAGGTGCGGGCCGCCTTCGCCCTCTCCTACCGGCAGCTGGACCCGCCGGCCCGGCGGGTGCTGCGGCGCTCCACCCTGGCCGCCGGTTCCGACTTCTCCCCGCGGACCGCCGCGTTGCTCGCCGGGACGACGCCGCGGCAGGCGGAGCGCTGCGTCCGGGAGCTGGCCGACCGCGGGCTGCTGCAGCCGGACCCGGTGGCCGACCGCTACCGCTTCCACGACCTGCTGCGGCTGTTCGCCGCCGAACAGCTGTCCGAGGAGGATCCCGCCGAACCGGCCCGCGTCCGGGAGGCCGCCGCCCGCTGGGTGCTGGCCCGGGCCGGTGCCGCCGCGCTGCACTTCGACCCCGAGCGCTCCCCCGCCGGCGACCCCGAGCCGGCCTCCGCGCCCCGGGGGGCCGAGGAGGCGCGCGCCTGGCTGGAGGCGGAACGGGCACAGTGGCTGGACGCCCTGCACCAGGCGCTCGCGGACGGACACCACCGCGAGGTCGTGGACGCGGCGGAGGCCATGCACTGGTTCTCCGACCGCGTCCAGCACTGGGAGGAATGGGCGGAGGTGTTCCGCTGCTCGGTGGCCGCCGCCCGGGCCCTGGGAAGCCGGCGTGAGGAGGCCGTGCACCTCAACTACCTGGCCTGGTCGTACAACCTGTGCGTCCACGACAGCGCCGCCGGGCTGGCGACGGCCCGCGAGGCGCTGACCGTGGCGCGCGAGGTGGGCGACCTGCTGCAGGCCGGGTGGGCGTACGGGTACGGGGCGGGGGCGCTGCACCGTCTCGGGAGGGCCGAGGAGGCGGTGGAGTGGCTGGAGAAGTCCGCGGCCTGCCACCGGGAGAACGCCACGCCGCAGGCGCGGCTGGCCGAGCTCGCGACGCTCAACGCCCTGGGCGCCCACCTGCGGTCCATGGGCCGGCCGGAGGAGGCCCTGGCCGTCCACCGGCGGAGCGAGGAGCTCTGCGAGGCCGGGATCGCGGGGCGGTCGTCCGAGGTGCTGTCGACGTTCCGGGCCAGTACGCGTCACCATCTGGGCCAGGATCTCGGCAAGCTGGGCCGTTGGGCGGAGGCGGAACCGCTGCTGCGCCGCGCCCTGGCCGCGTTCGAGGAGGCCGGCATGGCCGCCTGGAGCGAGCCGGCCCGTCTGGATCTCGCCATCACGCTGCGCCGGCTCGGCCGCGAGGAGGAGGCCCGGACCATGCTGGAGACGGCCCGGCGAGGCCTCGTCGAGCAGAGCCACCCCCGGCGGGCGGAGGCCGACGCGGAGCTGGCGGGGCCCCCCACTCCCGACACCCCCGCGGTGCCGTCCTAGCGGCCGCCGCGGCGTCCGGCCGCCCGGACCCGCCGGCGTGTGGACCGGGGCGGGTCAGCGGACGACGTCGAAGACGTTCTTCTGCAGGCCGTTGGCGTACACCTCGTGCTCGACGAGCTTCAGCTTCTGGGCGTCCTTGTCCGTGGTGCTGAACAGCCGCTTGCCCGCGCCGAGCAGCAGCGGGAAGACGAGCAGGTGGTAGCGGTCGATCAGGCCCGCGTCGGACAGGCCGCGGTTCAGCGCGGCGCTTCCGTGGACGATGATCGGGCCACCCTCGGTCTCCTTGAGCGCGGCGACCTCGTCCAGCGACCGCAGGATCGTGGTCTCGCCCCAGTTCGACACCAGGTCGTCCTCGGTGAGCGTGGTGGAGACGACGTACTTCGGCATCACCTTGTAGTCGGCGAAGTCCTCCATGTCCGGCCACACGGCGCTGAACGCCTCGTAGCTGGTGCGGCCGAGCAGCATCGCGGCGGCCTCCTTCTGCTCCCTGCCCTTGATCTCGTAGGCCTCGGGGAGGAAGTCGACATCCTTGAAGGTCCACCCGGAGTTCCGGTACCCGGGCTCGCCGCCCGGCGCCTCGACGACGCCGTCCAGGGAGACGAACGCGGTGCTGATCAGGGTGCGCATGAGGTTCCTCCGAGCTCGTGGTCGCTTCACCGGTACAGACGGCACGGCCGGGCGAAACTCATCGCCCGCGGGCGGGCGACCCGAAGGAACCCGGTCGTCCGCACGCCCACACCGTAGCCCCGCGTGCGGTCGCCGGACGGTGTCCTCGGCCCCGACTCGAAGGAACGGTCCGGATTCCGTCCGGCGGACCACCGGCGGAGCCGGGTCGCCGCGGCGGTGAAGCGCGGCAACCGGGGAAGCCGGTCAGCAGCGGGCGGACAGGAGGACACCATGTTCCACGAGCAGGTGCTGGCCAAAGGGGCAGGACAGGGCACGCCGCCCTTCTGGATCGTCGTCGTCGCCCTGGTCGTCGTCGTCGGGGTGGCGTTCCTGGTGAGCAAGACGCGCAAGAGGTAGGCGCCGGGAGCCGTCCGCGCCCGGCCGGCCGTGGGCCCGCACCACCTCCAGGCCGCGCCGCCGGACGGATCTAGTCGAGGTAGCCCCGCAGTTGCTCGGCGAAGGTGTGGTCGCGCAGCTTGCTCAGGGTCTTGGACTCGATCTGGCGGATCCGCTCGCGGGTGACGCCGAAGAGGCGGCCGATCTCCTCCAGGGTGCGGGGCCGGCCGTCGACCAGCCCGTAGCGCAGCTGCACCACCCGGCGTTCGCGCTCGCCCAGGGTGGAGAGCACGGCGTCCAGGTGCTGGCGCAGCAGGATGAACGACGCCGTCTCGACCGGGGAGACGGCGTCGCCGTCCTCGATGAGGTCGCCGAGCGCGACGTCCTCCTCCTCGCCCACCGGGGCGTGCAGGGACACCGGTTCCTGGGCGAGCCGCAGGACCTCACGGACCCGCTCGGCGGTCAGGTCCAGCTGGGCGGCGACCTCGTCGGCGGTCGGTTCGTAGCCCCGCTCCTGGAGCAGGCGGCGCTGCACCCGCACCACGCGGTTGATCAGTTCGACGACGTGCACCGGAACGCGGATGGTGCGGGCCTGGTCGGCCAGCGCGCGGGACATCGCCTGGCGGATCCACCAGGTGGCGTAGGTGGAGAACTTGTAGCCGCGGGCGTAGTCGAACTTCTCCACCGCGCGGATCAGGCCCAGGTTGCCCTCCTGGACCAGGTCCAGCATGGTCAGCCCACGGCCCACGTACCGCTTGGCGACCGAGACGACCAGCCGGAGGTTGGCCTCGATCAGGCGGCGCTTGGCGAGCCGGCCCAGCACCACCAGCCGGTCCAGGTCGTGGGCGAGCCGGCTGTCCAGGTCGGGGGTGCGGCCGAGCTTCTCCTCGGCGAACAGCCCGGCCTCCACCCGGCGGGCCAGCTCGACCTCCTCCGCGGCGCTCAGCAGCGGGATACGGCCTATCTCCCGCAGGTACTGCCGGAACAGGTCGGCCGAGGGGCCCGCGGTCTGCGCCTTGCGCCGCGCGGCGACCGGCTCCTCCAGATCGGCCGGCTCCACCTCCACCGGCTCGGCCTCGGCGGCCTCGGCCACGTCCGCGGCGTCCACCGGCTCGGCGGGGTCGGCGGGGTCGTGCGGCCCCACGGGTTCCACCGGTTCGGCCGGCTCGTCGAGGGACGGGACCTGTGTCTCGGGGTGATGCGCCGCGCGGTCCTGCAGGGGCACCGCCGCCAGGACCGGTGCGTCGCCCTCGGCGAGGGCGCGCGAGGGACCGGCGGCGTGGGAGAGGGTCTGGGTCTGCACGCGTGCGACCTCCAGGGTGATCGCTGCTGGGGGTGCGGCAGCGCTTGCGTCTGTGGGCGACTGCGGGGGGTGACGCCGGGCGGCTCGGCCGCGTAGTGGGTCACGGGCCGGGCGTGCTCCGGGTACTCGACGCCGGACCCAGTGTGGCGTAGGACACACTTCCCTCACGAGGGTCGTGCGCCCACTTTCTGCGACCGGTACGTGACGGCTTGATTACCCAGGCGACGCAAAACTCATGTGCGCCCCCAGAAATCCCTCTGTAATGATCAGCGGATGGCCCGTTCTTCCTACGAAGCGCACCTGACCGTGCGGTGCCCGGACGACGCCGCGCTGGACCGGCTGCGCCGCTGGTCGGCGGCGCGCGGACTCAAGCTCACCCACGTGGTGCTCGCCCGCGGCCGCACCCCGTCCCAGCCGATGGTCACCCTGCGCGACGCCGACTCCTACGCCGGCCAGCTGTCCCAGGCCCGTTCGGTGCGGGCCGCGTTGGAGGCGGACGGATTCCCGGTGGCCCGGCTGAAGGTCGAGTCCGACCCGCTGGCCCCGGAGGTCCCGCGCGAACCCTGTGGGGACGGGCGCCACTTCGAGCACCACGTGAAGCTCCGCCTGGACGCCGCCGCCGACCTGGCGGCCCTTGCGGCCCGGGTCGCCCCGCACGGAGCCCACCTGTCGTGGAACGCCCGGCGGGTCACCGGCCCCGGGCACCACGAGCGGTTCGTCACCCAGCGGTGCCGGGGCGTGGACGCGCGGGGCGCGCGGCAGGCGCTGGACGCCCTGCTCGAGGCCCTGGCGGGGGAGGAAGTGCTCGACGTGGAGCGGGAGTTCGTGCTGTACGACAGCGACGCCTCGGTGGACGCGGGGTGGCTCGAGGAGCTCGAGGAAGGACCTGCGTGATGAGCACGCCCAGGAACCCGTGGAAGAACCCCCGCTACTACGACCTGCCGGCCACGCTGAGCTGGGTGGACGCGGACGGGGTGACCCAGAAGCCGGTCTTCGACCCGGCGATGAAGCACCGCACGGACGCCTACCGCGCCTCGGAGCCTCGGTTCGAGCACGCCCGGCAGGGCGCGCGGTGGCGTGCCGCGCGGCGACGGGCGCTGGAGCTGGTGCTGGAGGCGGTGGCCGGGTCCGTGTGGTCCGACGCGCTGGTGCTGCGCGGCAGCGCGCTGATGGCGCTCCGGTTCGGCGCGGAGGCCCGTGAGCCGGGCGACCTGGACTTCGTGGTGGTCCCGCACACCTGGGCCATGGAGGACCCCGGCACGGCCCGGATGCTGGAGGAGATCGCCCGGGCCGCGCAGTCGCTGTCCGGCTGGGAGGCGGCCTGCCCGCAGTTCGACGCGCGGGGCGCGGTGACGGAGGACATCTGGACGTACGAGCGGGTGCCCGGCCGTCGCATGGTGCTGCCCTGGTCGGCGCCGGAGGCGTCAGGTCTGCCCGGCGGGTCGGTGCAGCTGGACTTCGTCTTCAACGAGAGGCTGCTCCAGGAGCCGGAACCCGTGGAACTGCCCGGCGGCGGGACGGTGCGGGCGGCGACGCTCGAACTGTCCCTGGCCTGGAAGGTTCTCTGGCTGCTCTCCGACCGGTACCCGCAGGGCAAGGACCTCTACGACGCGGTGCTGCTGGCCGAACGCGTGCCGCTGACGCAGGAGTTGCTGCGGCCGGTGCTGGAGGGCTGCGAGGACTGGCCGTACCTGCGGAGCCTGGGGCTGCTGACGCGCGCGCACCTGGCCGAGCAGCTGGCGGACGTCCAGTGGGAGGAGTTCGTGGCCGACCATCCGGAGTTCGAGGGCCGCCGTCAGGAGTACACCGGGCGGCTGCTCGACGCCCTGGAGCCCACGCTGGACGGGTTCCGGCTCGACTGACCGGCGCGCGAGGGGCCGGCCCCGTCCTGCCCGCCGGGAACATGCCGCGTACGGCGTCCGGGCCTGTTCCGGGGCGACGGGACCGGTCCACTGACGCCCGGGACCTCGGCCGCCTTCTCCTTCGCCGGCGCGGAGAGCAACGTCTCCATCGGACCGGCGCGACCGGGTCTGCGGGTCGCGATGGTCGGGCGGGTCGGCGACGACCTGATGGGCCGGGTGATCGGCGAGGGACTGCGGTCCGAGGGCGTGGACCTGTCCGCTCTCGTCGTCGACGCGGAGGCTCCCACGGCGTTCATGCTGCGCCACCACCGGACGGCGGGCCGGGTGGTCGCCTCCTACCACCGGAGCGGTTCGGCAGGGTCCCGGCTGAGCCGCGAGGACGCGGACGAGGATCTCGTCCGCTCCGCGAGAATCCTGCACACCACGGGCATCACCCTGGGGCTCGGCCCGTCCGCCCGCGACGCCGTCGAGCACGCCGTCGAACTGGCCCGCGCGGCCGGTGTCACGGTGAGCCCGATGTCACGGTGAGCGTGGACGTCGACCACCGCTCCGAGCTGTGGAGCAGGCAGGACGCGGCCGCCGCCATGCGGTCGCTGATCGGCCGGGTGGACGTGGTGTTCGGCGGCGGGGAGGAGCTGCGGCTGCTCACCGACGAGACGGAGCCGCAGGCCATCGCCGAGGCCGTCCACGGCCTGGGGCCGGCGGAGGCGGTGGTCGAGCGCGGCAGCCGGGGCGCGGTGGGGCGGGACGCCACCGGGACCGTGACGGTGCCGGCGGTCGGGGTCACCTGAGCGCGGGCCCGTGGCCCACCGCCGGGTCACCTGGGCGGAGCACACCGCCGGGCTACAGCGCCGCGGCCCCTCGCTCCCGCAGCGCCTGGCCGTACTGCTGGAGCACCCACAACTCGTTCTGCACGGCGGTGAGCTGGGCGGGGTCGCCCTGGTGGCCCAGGCGGGCCAGGCTGGACTGGACCTCCTGGATGCGGCGGTCCACCGCGCGGCGGCGGACGGCGACCAGCTGCTCCCCCGCGTAGTTCTCGTCGACCGGGCGGCGCACCATGATCGCCTCGACGGCCAGCTCGGTGACCATGGAGCGGACGGTGTCGTCGGGGGCGGCGTCGCGGACGCGGATCAGGTACTCCTGCGGGTCCTGGGCGCCGAGGTCGGCGCCGCCCGCGTCCATGACCGCCTGGCGGACCGCCGCGTACGGCGGTGCGGTGAACTCGTCGACGCCGTACGCGTCGAAGGCCGGGGAGACCAGCTCGGGCCGCTGCAGGGCGAGCTTGATCAGCTCGCGCTCGGTGGCGTGCACCGGGTTGCGCAGGTTGAGCGGCGCGCCCGAGGGGCCGCGGGAACCCTGCGCGGCGGGGCCGGCCTGGGCGGCGCCCGGACCGTCCTGCGGGTGGCGCGGGCCGTTCTGCGGGCGGCCGCTGTCGGGCGCGGGACCGCGGCCGCCGCGGTCGCGGGACCAGCGGGCGATCTGGGCGACCCTGCGCACCACGAACTGGGTGTCCAGGATGCCGAGCATGCCGGCGAGCTGCACCGCCACCTCGTGCTGCGCGCCCACGTTCTTGATCTTGGCGACCACCGGGGCGGCCTCGTCCAGCGCGGCGGCCCTGCCGGCCGGGGTGTCGAGGTCGTAGCGGGCCACGATCTGGCGCAGCGCGAACTCGAAGAGCGGGGTGCGCGGCTGCACCAGGTCGGCGACGGCGTCGTCGCCCTTGGCCAGGCGCAGTTCGCAGGGGTCCATGCCGTCGGGCGCGATGGCGATGTAGGTCTCGGCGGCGAACTTCTGGTCGTCCTCGAAAGCGCGCAGCGCGGCCTTCTGGCCCGCGGAGTCGCCGTCGAAGGTGAAGATCACCCGCGAGGTGCCGTTGTCCATCAGCAGCCGGCGGAGGATCTTGATGTGGTCGCCGCCGAAGGCGGTGCCGCAGGTGGCTATCGCGGTGGTCACCCCGGCGAGGTGGCAGGCCATGACGTCGGTGTAGCCCTCGACGACCACGGCCCGGCTGGTCTTGGCGATGTCCTTCTTGGCGAGGTCGATGCCGTAGAGGACCTGCGACTTGCGGTAGATCGGGGTGTCGGGGGTGTTGAGGTACTTGGGCCCGTTGTCCGACTCGTAGAGCTTGCGGGCGCCGAAGCCGACGACCTCGCCGCCGATGTCGCGGATCGGCCACATCAGGCGGCCGCGGAAGCGGTCGATGGGGCCGCGGCGGCCCTCCTGGGCGAGGCCGGAGGTGAGGATCTCCTTGTCGCTGAACCCCTTGCCGCGCAGGTGGCGGGTGAGGTGGTCCCAGCCCTGGGGGCTGTAGCCGACGCTGAAGTGCTCGGCGGCGGCCTGGTCGAAACCGCGCTCGGCGAGGAAGGCGCGGCCGGTGTCCGCCTCGGCGCCGGTGGCCAGCTGCTCGGCGTAGAACTGGGCGGCGACCTTGTGGGCCTCGATCAGGCGGATGCGCTCGCCGCGCTGGTGGGAGGGGTTGTAGCCGCCCTCCTCGTAGCGCAGCGTGATGCCCGCCTGGCCGGCCAGGCGCTCGACGGCCTCGGAGAAGGTGAGGTGGTCGACCTTCATCACGAACGTGATGGTGTCGCCGCCCTCCTGGCAGCCGAAGCAGTGGAAGAGGCCCTTGGCGGGGCTGACCTGGAACGACGGGGACTTCTCGTCGTGGAACGGGCACAGGCCCTTGAGGTTGCCGCCGCCGGCGTTCTTCAGCTGGAGGTACTCCGACACGACGGAGTCGATCGGGACCGCGTCCCGAACCGCCTTCACGTCCTCGTCGTTGATCCTGCCGCCGCCAGCCACGTGCAAATTGTACGGGCGCGCGCCGACGTCACGGCTCCACCGCCCGCCGGACCCGCCCGCGCCGCGCGGGGG
>NZ_JBRIOU010000005.1:584997-589369 GCF_053474865.1 Streptomyces sp. CO7 | reverse complement strand
GCCGGCCGCGCCGGGGCGGGCGGCGTGCCGGGCGAGGTCGGCGAGCGCGTCGGCGTAGCGCTCGGCGAGGCCCGCGACGGTCGCCCCGTCGTGCGTGGCGCGGGAGTGGTGGAAGGTGAACTCCAGCTGGTCGCCGTGGAGTCGCCCGACGACCTCCAGGGGGTGCGGGCGGGCGCAGCGCGGGTCGGCGTCCAGGGCGAGCGGGCGGGCGGCGGCGCGGTAGAGGCCGTCCGCTCCGCCCGTCGACGCGAAGCGGCCGAGGTAGTTGAAGCTGATCTGGGCGGCCGGTCCCTGGGGCAGGGTTCCGGGCGCGGCGAGGTACCGCAGGGCGTCGTGCCCGATGCCGTGCCGGGGCACCGCCCGCAGCTGCTCCTTCACCTGCTTGAGCGCCGTGTCCCAGTCCGCGTCCGGCGCGACCGCGAGGGCGACCGGGTGCCGGGTGGTGAACCAGCCGACGGTGCGGCCGGTGTCGACGTCGTCGAACAGTTCCTCACGGCCGTGCCCCTCGACGTCGACCAGGACGCGCCGGTGGCCGCTCCAGTCGCACAGGGCGCGGCCGAGCGCGGTGAGCAGCGCGTCGTTGGCCTGGGTGCGGTAGGTGTCCTGCAGGGTGCGCAGCAGGGCCGTCGTGACGTCGGGGGCCAGCCGGACGGTGACCTCGGCGGCCGAGTCGTAGGTGTTCGCGCCCTCGCGGTCCGCGGGCAGGGTGGTGCCGGCGTCGGCCGCGGCCCGCTCCCAGTACGGGCGTTCCGCGTCGAAGCCGCCGTCCGCGGTGTACCGGGTCAGGCGTTCGGCCCAGTGGCGCAGGGGTGAGGTCTTCGGCGGCAGGGCGGCCGCGCCGTCCTGCCCCGCGCGCCGGGCCCGGTAGGCGTGGTCGAGGTCCTCGAGGAGGACGCGCCAGGAGACGCCGTCGACCACCAGGTGGTGCACGGCGAGGTGCAGGACGGGCGGCCGGTCCGGGCCCGCCTCGTGCAGCACGGCGCGCAGCAGCGGGCCGTGGGCGAGGTCGAAGGGGCCGTGGTGCGGTGCGTCGGACGCGGGTCCGTGGTGGCGGGCGAGTACCAGGCGGGGCGCGGTCGCGTCGATCTGCCAGCGGACCGCCGCGCCGCCTGCGCCCTCGCCGGGCGTGAAGCGGGAGCGCAGGGCGTCGTGGTGGGCCAGGAGGTCGTTGAGGGCGTCCTCCAGCGCCGCCGCGTCGACGTCGTCGCCCACCTCCAGGGAGACGGTCTGGGCGAAGTGGCCGGCCTGCTCGCCCGCGCTGTCGAACAGCCACCGCTGGATGGGCGTCAGCGGGGCGGTGCCGGCGGCGGCCCGGGCCCCGCCGGGTCAGGCGACGAGGGCGTCCAGGGCGACGCGGGGGTCGGACAGGGCGTCCGGGTCCACGGGCGCGCCGCCGCGGATCAGGTCCTGGATGGCGGGCGTGACGTCCCACACGTTGACGTTCATCCCGGCCAGGACGCGGCCCTCCTTCAGCCAGAACGCGATGAACTCGCGCTTGCCGGCGTCGCCCCGGATGACCACCTGGTCGTAGGCGCCCGGCGGAGCCCACCCGGAGTACTCCATGCCCAGGTCGTACTGGTCGGAGAAGAAGTACGGGACGCGGTCGTAGCGGACCTCCCGCCCCAGCATGGCCCGGGCGGCCGCCGGTCCGCCGTTGAGGGCGTTGGCCCAGTGCTCCACCCGCAGCCGGGCGCCGAACAGCGGGTGCGGGAACGCGGCGACGTCGCCGGCCGCGAAGACGTGCGGGTCGGAGGTGCGCAGCGAGGCGTCGACCGCGATGCCGCCGCCCTGCTCGCGGGGCACCAGCTCCAGTCCGGCCGCCTCCGCCAGCGCGGTCCGCGGGGCCGCGCCGATCGCGGCGAGCACGGCGTGCGCCGGGTGCTCCTCGCCGTCCTCGGTCCGCGCTGCCAGGACCAGCCCGTCCTGGCCGACGATCTCGGTGAGCCTCGCCCCGAACTGGAACCGCACCCCGCGCTCGCGGTGGAGCTCGGCGAAGACGTTGCCCAGCTCGGGGCCCAGCACCCCGTACAGGGGGGTGGGAGCGGGTTCGACGACGGTGACCTCGGCCCCGTAGTGCCGTCCGGCGGCCGCGACCTCCAGGCCGATCCAGCCGGCCCCGGCGATCAGCAGGTGCCCGTTGTCGCGGCCCAGCGCGGCCAGCACGCCCTTGAGCCGCTCGGCGTGCGCGAACCGCCGCAGGTGGTGGACGCCCGCCAGGTCGGTGCCCGGCACGTCCAGCCGGCGCGGCTCGGCGCCGGTGGCCAGCAGCAGCCGGTCGTAGGGGACGAGCGTGCCGTCGTCCCCCAGGCGTACGGTCCGGGCCGCGGTGTCGAGCGCGTCCACGGTCTGCCCGAGGTGCAGCTCGATGTCGTGGGCGGCGTACCAGGCCGCCTCGTGCACGAGCGCGCTGTCGCGGTCCGCGGAACCGAGCAGGTAGCCCTTGGACAACGGGGGCCGCTCGTAGGGGTGGTCCCGTTCGTCGCTGATCAGTATCACCCGCCCGCGGAAGCCCTCGGCGCGCAGCGTCTCCGCCGCCTTCGCGCCGGCCAGGCCTCCTCCGACGATGACGAACGTCTGGTCCGCGTCGACCACGATGTGCCTCCTTCTCCGGTGGTGCCGGATGAGCGTCCCGCACGGAGGCTAGTGCCCGCGGAGAACCTGCCGAAGAGGCCACGCGGTCCTTGCCCCGGCGGTAACGGCCCCTTTCGGCCGGGGCGTGCGGTCAGGCCTGCATGGTGAGGCGGGTGTGCAGGGCCCGGGCCGAGGCGTCGGTCATGGAGGCGATCTGGTCGACGATCACCCGCTTGCGCGCCCGGTCGTCCGCGGCGGCGTCGAACAGCGCCGCGAACTGCGGGTCCAGCCCCTCCGGCGCCCGCGCCGTGAGCGCCTCCGCCAGTTCGGCGACGACCACCCGCTGGTCGGCGCGCAGCCGCTCCTGCTCGGCCCGCTGCATCACGTACAGGTCGGCGACGGCCTTGAGCACCGCGCACTCCATCCGGGTGGTGCGCGGCACCACCAGCTGCGCCTTGTAGCGGGTCAGCCGGCCGTCCCCGTAGGCGGCCCGGGTCGCCGTCTCGGCGGCGGTGCAGAACCGTCCGATCAGCTGGCTGGTGGCGTCCTTGAGCCGGGCCTGGTCGACGGCGCTGCCGTCGTAGCCGTGCGGCCACCATTCCTGGGCCTGGAGCCGGTCCAGGGCCGCGCCGAGCTCCTCCGGGTCGGTGTCGGCGGGCACGTACCGGGCGTCCAGCACCGCGACCGTGAAGATCTCGCGCCGGTCGGCGGCGCTGTGCAGCCGGGAGGGCTGGATGTGACCGGCGTGCAGCCCGTCCTCGACGTCGTGGACGGAGTAGGCGACGTCGTCGGCCCAGTCCATCACCTGCGCCTCGAAGCAGACCCGGTCGCGGGCGGGCGCGTCGGCCCGGACCCAGTCGAAGATCCGGCGGTCGTCCTCGTAGACGCCGAACTTGCGGAAGGCGGGACCGGCCGGGTGACCGCCGCGCGGCCAGGGGTACTTGGCGGCGGCGTCCAGCGCGGCACGGCTGAGGTTGAGGCCGACGCTGGTCATCTCGCCGGTGGTGCGGTCGGTGACGAACCGCTTGGGCTCCAGGCGGGTGAGCAGCCGCAGCGACTGCGCGTTGCCCTCGAAGCCGCCGCAGTCGGCGGCGAACTCGTCCAGCACCTGCTCGCCGTTGTGCCCGAACGGCGGGTGGCCGAGGTCGTGGGAGAGGCACGCGGCCTCCACCAGGTCGGGGTCGCAGCCGAGGGCCGCGCCCAGCTCCCGGCCGACCTGGGCGCACTCCAGCGAGTGGGTGAGCCGGGTGCGGGGGCTGGCGTCCCAGAGGCGGACGGTGCCGGGGGTGACGACCTGTGTCTTCCCGGCGAGCCTGCGCAGCGCGGCGGAGTGCAGCACCCGGGCGCGGTCCCGCTGGAAGGCGGTGCGTCCGGGACGCTTGTCGGGTTCCGGGGCCCAGCGCTCGACGGCTGCCTCGTCGTATCCGGCGGTCGGTTCGTTGCCTGCCATGTGGACGACAGTAATTGGTGTGGGCGACAGCCGCCCCGTATCCGCTACGCCGCGGCGAGCGCGTGGCGCGGCGGCGCGGCGGTGGCGGCCGCCTCGTCGTGGCGTCGCAGGACCAGGCGGACGACGTCGGGGTGGGCGCCGAGCGGCGCGGCGACGATGCCGGGGGCGGCCTCGGCGGTCTCGGTGTGGAAGCGTCCGGGGGCCGTGAAGTAGGAGGCGACGGCCACCTGGGTGCGGCCCCGGGCGGCGAGCGCGGCGACCGCGTCGGCGACGGAGGGGGCGGCGGAGGCGTAGGCGGGGACCACCGGTACTCCCAGGCGGGCGGACAGCGCGGCGGCGGTGCGGCGGGTG
>NZ_JBRIOU010000005.1:581838-584897 GCF_053474865.1 Streptomyces sp. CO7 | reverse complement strand
GCCGTGCCGGGCACCCACCGCGCCCGGGGCCTCGGGCCAGCCCGCCTCGACGAGCCGCCCGTGCAGGGCCCGCACCAGCAGCGGGTGCGGCCCCAGGGCGGGCGCGAGACGGACCGGGCCGGTGGCGTGCGCCGCGACGGCGTGCGGGATGTCGCGCTTGACGTGGTGCCCGCGGCCCAGCAGCAGCGGCACCAGCACGGCGGGCGTGCCGCCGAGGGCGCCGAGGGTGTCCGTCAGCAGCGGCTCGTTCAGCTCGATGTGCCCGAGCCGGACGTCGAGGCCGGGCCGCGCCGCGCGCACCAGGCCGGCCAGGGCCCGCGCGGTGGCCAGGGCCCGGGGGTCGCGGCTGCCGTGCGGCACGAGCACGAGGGCGGGGCGTGAGGTCTCGGACATGCCATCGATCCTCCCCCGGCCACGTTGCCGCCCGGTTGCCGCCCGGCGTCCGCCTTGTTTTCCCTCCGATCACAGTGGCCCCGCACCCGGTGTGAGAGACGTGAGGGAACCACCCCACCGCCCCGGGCGTATGAGATGACGTGGGGACACGACACGAGACACCGCGCGCACCGCGGCAGGCGTTGCCGGGAATCCTGCCGCGGGTGCGGTGGGGGGTGCGGACGGCGGCGCGCAGGGCGTGGCCGCGGACGACGGCCGGGCGGCGGCGGACGGTGCGCGCGGCGGTGGCCGCGTGCGCGCTGGCGCTCCTGCCCTACGCGTGGGTGTGGACGGCAGCGGACGACCGCCTCCGCTCCCCCGCCGAGGCGCCGCGCACCGACGTCGCGGTGGTGTTCGGCGCCGGGCTGTGGGACGGCGAGCCCTCCCCCTATCTGGCGCACCGCCTGGACACCGCGGCCGCGCTCTACGCGGACGGCCGCGTCCGGGTCGTCCTGGTCACCGGCGACAACAGCCGCGAGGAGTACGACGAGCCGGACGCGATGCGCGCCTACCTGGTGGAGCGCGGCGTGCCCGGCTCGCGGATCGTCAGCGACTACGCCGGCTTCGACACCTGGGACTCCTGCGCCCGGGCGAAGCGGATCTTCGGCGTGGACGAGGCGGTCCTGATCAGCCAGGGCTTCCACGTCCGCCGGGCGGTGGCGCTGTGCGAGGAGGCGGGCATCGCCTCCTACGGCGTGGCGGCCACCGGCGACCGGCGCGACGCCGTCTGGTACTACGGCGTCGTCCGGGAGACCCTCGCGGCGGGCAAGGCCGGCCTCGACGCGCTGTTCGAGCCGGACCCGCACTTCCTGGGGCCCCGCGAGAAGGGCGTCGAGAAGGCCCTCGCCACGGGGTGGGGCGCGGCCCTCGCAGCGGGGTGAAACAAGGCCCTCACAGCGGGGTGGGACGGGCCGGGAGGTCACCGTCCCGGCCGCGTAACCGGCGGCGACGGGCCTCGTAACAGCTCCCGCGCACGCTGGTCGGTATGCAGAACACCGCCGCGTCCACGCCCACCCACTGCCCGTACTGCGCCCTGCAGTGCGGCATGAACCTGGCCCCCGCCGAGGGGGGCGGCGTCCAGGTTCTGGAGCGCGCGGACTTCCCGGTGAACCGGGGCGCGCTGTGCGGCAAGGGCCGCACCGCTCCGGCGGTGCTGGAGCGCGCGGCGCGGCTGACCGAGCCGCTGGTGCGCGGCGCCGACGGCGAGCTGACGCCGGCGAGCTGGGACGAGGCCCTGGACCGGATCGCCGGCGCCCTGCTGCGCACCCGCGCCGAGCACGGCGCGGACGCGCTGGGCGTCTTCGGCGGCGGCGGCCTCACCAACGAGAAGGCGTACACGCTGGGCAAGTTCGCCCGGGTGGCGCTCGGCACCTCGCAGATCGACTACAACGGCCGGTTCTGCATGTCCTCCGCCGCGGCCGCCGGGACGAAGGCGTTCGGCGTGGACCGCGGCCTGCCGTTCCCGCTGGAGGACGTCCCGCGCACCGGGTGCGTGATCCTGGTCGGCTCCAACCCGGCCGAGACCATGCCGCCGTCGCTGCGCTACTTCACCGAACTGCGCGACAACGGCGGCACGCTGATCGTGATCGACCCGCGCCGCACCCGCACCGCCGAGCAGGCCGACCTGCACCTGGCGCCCCGCCCGGGCACCGATCTCGCCCTGGCGCTCGGCCTGTTGCACCTGGTGGTCGCCGAGGGGCGGACCGACGAGGCGTACATCGCGGAGCGGACCACCGGCTGGGAGGAGGCCCGGGCCGCGGCGATGGCGCACTGGCCGGAGTACGTGGAGCGGATCACCGGCGTGCCGGTGCCGCAACTGCGCGAGGCGGTGCGGATGTTCTGCGATCCCGAGGCGGCGATGGTGCTCACCGCGCGCGGCCCGGAGCAGCAGTCCAAGGGCACCGACACGGTCGGCGCGTGGATCAACCTCTGCCTGGCCACCGGCCGCCCCGGCCGCCCGTACTCCGGCTACGGCTGCCTCACCGGCCAGGGCAACGGCCAGGGCGGGCGTGAACACGGCCAGAAGGCCGACCAGTTGCCCGGCTACCGCAAGCTGGACGACCCGGAGGCGCGCCGTCACGTGGCGGGCGTGTGGGGCGTGGACCCGGACTCGCTGCCGGGGCCGGGCCGCAGCGCCTACGAGCTGCTGGACGCCCTGGGCACCGACGTCCGCACCCTGCTGCTGATGGGGTCCAACCCGGTGGTCTCCGCGCCGCGCGCCGCGCACGTCGAGGAGCGGATCCGCTCGTTGGACTTCCTCGCCGTGGCCGACGTGGTGCTCTCCGAGACGGCGGCGCTGGCCGACGTGGTGCTGCCGGTGACCCAGTGGGCGGAGGAGACCGGCACCACCACCAACCTGGAGGGCCGGGTGCTGCTGCGGCGGCAGGCGCTCGCCCCGCCCGCCGGGGTGCGCAGCGACCTGTACGTGATGCGGGAGCTGGCCGCCCGGCTCGGTGTGGAGAAGGGGTTCTCCGACGACCCCGAGGAGGTCTTCGAGGAGCTCCGCCGGGCGAGCGCGGGCGGCCTCGCGGACTACTCGGGCATCACCTACCGGCGGCTGGCGGAGGAGAACGGCGTGTTCTGGCCCGCGCCGGAGCGGGTCGACGGTGGGGGCGACGGGGACGGCG
>NZ_JBRIOU010000005.1:578737-581738 GCF_053474865.1 Streptomyces sp. CO7 | reverse complement strand
GGTGCCGGTGAGGGCGGGCTCGGGGACGACGACGGCCGGCCCGGGGACGGCGGCAGTGCCCCGCACCCCGGCACGCCGCGGCTGTTCCTCGACCGGTTCGCGCACCCGGACGGCCGGGCCCGCTTCGTGCCGGTCGTCCACCGAGCCTCGGCGGAGGAGCCGGACGAGGTGTACCCGCTGCTGCTCACCACGGGGCGGGTGGTCTCCCAGTACCAGTCGGGCGCGCAGACCCGCCGCGTCGCCGAGCTGAACGCGGCCGCGCCCGGCCCGTTCGTCGAGCTGCACCCTCGGCTGGCGGAGCGGCTGGGGGTCGCGGAGGGCGACCGGCTCGCCGTGGTCTCCCGGCGCGGCCGCGCGGTGGCCCCGGCGCGGGTCACCGGGGCGATCCGGCCGGACACGGTGTTCATGCCGTTCCACTGGTACGGCGAGGGCCGCGTCAACACCCTCACCAACCCCGCCCTGGACCCGGTCTCGCGCATGCCGGAGTTCAAGACCTGCGCGGTCCGCGTGGAACGCGCCTGAGCGGTCCGCGGGTGAACCGGGGGCCGGTCGGCGGGTGAACCGGCGCCGACCTCGCTCAGATGTCGGTCGTTGCCCGATCACCGCCACCGGTACCCCGGCCCGCCGACTGGATCATCTGATCGGCGAGGCGTGCGGTGAGGAACTCCCTCTCGGTCTCGTTACCGGTCAGCTCCAGCGCCTGCCGGTAGGCGGCCACCGCCTCGTTCGTACGGCCGAGGCGTTGCAGGAGGTCCGCCTTGATCGCCGGCAGGTAGTGGTACCGGGAGAGGCGGCCGTCCTGCTCCAGTGCCTCGACCCGCGCAAGAGCGACCGTCGGTCCGTGGGCCATCGACAACGGCACGGTCCGGTTCAGCGCGACGACCGGTGAGGGCCACAACGACAGCAGCCTGTCGTAGAGGGCCACGATCTGTGGCCAGTCCGTCTCCTCGTATGTCGGCGCCTCGGCGTACAGCGAGGCGATCGCCGCCTGCACGGTGTAGCGCCCTGCGCGGCCGGTACGCAGCCCGGCCACGATCAACTCGTGTGCCTCGGTCAGCGCGGCGCGGTCCCACAGCGAGCGGTCCTGCTCCTCGAGCCGCAGCAGCCGGCCGTCCGCACCGGTGCGGGTGGCGCGCCGGGCGTCGGTCACCAGGATCAGCGCAAGCAGCCCACGGACCTCGGGCTCGTCAGGCATCAGGTCCCGCAGGGTGCGGGTCAGGTGCAGCGCGCGGTCGGCCAGGTCGGGGCGCATGAGCGCGGGGCCCGAGGGGGCCGTGTGCCCGGCGGTGAACAGCAGATGGATCACACCGAGCACGGCCGTCAGCCGGTCCGGCAGCTCCGCCGGGTGCGGCGCCCGAAAGGGGATACGGGCGGTGGAGATCTTCTTCTTCGCCCGGGTGATCCGGGCGGCCATCGTCTGTTCCGACACCAACAGCGCGCGGGCGACGTCCGGTGTCGGCAGCCCGCACACCAGTCGCAGCGTCAGTGCGAGTTGCGCCTCCTGGACGAGTGCGGGATGGCAGCAGGTGAAGATGAGCCGCAGGCGTTCGTCGGGGACGACGTCCTCCGGGTCAACGGCCTGTCCCTGGTTGTGCTCGCCCAGCTCCTCCAACGCGGACACGTCCACGGCCTCCTCCGGCTCGACCAGCAGCGGCAGCTTCGAGCGGAACGTCCGCTCGCGGCGGATCGCGTCCATCGCCCGGCGCTTGGCCGCGGTGGTGAGCCAGGCCGCGGGGTTGCCCGGGATCCCGTCGCGCTGCCAGGCCGTGAGTGCCGCGGTGTACGCCTCCTGCACGCACTCCTCGGCCAGATCCAGCTCGCGGGCGACGCGCACCGTCGCGGCGAGCACGAAGGCCCACTCGCGCCGGTGCGCGTCAGCGACCGCCTGCCTCGCGTCCGTCATGACCGTCATGGCCGTCATCGGGCGATGGGCGCGACACCGCCCGCGACGGGCCGCACCTCGACACCGCCGCGGCCCCACCGGACAGCGGGGTTGCGGCGCGCCAGCTCCAGGGCGGCGTCCAGGTCGGAAGCCTCGATGACGCAGATGCCGGCGACGACTTCCCTGGAATCGATGAAAGGACCGTCGGTGACCACGTCGCCGCGCAACGAGGTGGCGGTGTCGACCGAATGCAGCGCGTACGCCGTGATCATGGCACCGGAGTCGATGAGCTCGTCGGCGTGCCGCTTGCTCGCCGCCTGCTGCTCGGGGCTGTAGTCGCCGGCCGTGGGGTCGTCGAAGATGAGGATCGCGTACTGGGCCATAACGGGACTCCTTGACTGTGCGTCCGGTCGGTACGCCTCTACGTCGGACGGACGACACGGATTCGACAGACCGTATGCACACCTTTTCAGGCCTGGGGCGGTCTTCGACGCGGTCGCCGTGCGGTCGACCGCCTGACGGCTCTGCTGCGACCGGCGCTGACACCCTGCACCGCCGTCCCTCTCGGTGCAGGTCGGACATCCGACCCGCCCGGGGGCGTGGACCGCCGGGGTCGAGAGCCGCCCGTGGCCGGTCAGCGGGTGAACCAGTCGCCGCCCGCGATGACCCGTCCCTCGGCGCGCAGCCGGGCGGCCAGGCGCGGGGCGGCGAGGTAGACCCAGGCGAGGACCCTCGCCCCGTCGCGGGTGCGGGTGACCTCGCGGACCGCGCGGAGGTAGAGGCTGGAGGGGTCGCCCGGGCGGTACTCCTCCAGCTGGTCCAAGGCTTCCAGCACCCGCTCGTAGCCGTCCTCGGCGAGGGTCATCAGTTCCCCGTGGACGACGCCGGGCTCCATGTCGGCGGCCCTCGCTCCGGCCTCCGCGCCGTCCTCCTCCAGGGCGTACGGGTAACCGGGCCCCTCGTGCAGGACGACGCCGCGCAGCGTCGCAGGCTCCTCGGCGGTGGTGCGGCCGAGGAGGTACGAGGGGTGGTAGAACCCGCCCGGGCGGAGCGTGCCGTAGACGAAGACGGGGAGCCGCTCGGTCCGCGGGCTCATCCGGCCGCCCCGGTCCCCTCGCC
>NZ_JBRIOU010000005.1:570637-578637 GCF_053474865.1 Streptomyces sp. CO7 | reverse complement strand
GCCCCTCGCCCGTCCCCGTCGCGGCCCCCGCCTCGGGCGTCGTCCCGTCCTCGATCCACCGCAGGTACGCCGCGTCGCCCCGCACCACGGGCGTGGCGATGATCTCCGGCGTCTCGTAGTCGTGCGCCGCGCGCAGGTGCGCCTCCAGCGCCTCGTAGCGGGCGGCCGTGGTCTTGAACAGCACCTGCCACTCCGCGGCGGTCTCCACCACGCCCTCCCAGCGGTACACCGAGGTCACCGGCCCGGCGATCTGCGCGCAGGCCGCGACCCGCGCCTCCACGGCGCCCCGTGCGAGGGCCTGCGCCTTCTCCGGGGAGTCGATGGTGGTGAGCACGGTCAGCCACTCGGCCATGGTCGTCGTCCCTCCGCGCGGTGTGCGGTCCTCGCTCCGGTCACGGTCATTGTCCCGCGCCGCTCCCTCACCCGTTCGCCGACCGGTCCGCACGGCCCGTCGCCGCACCCGCCGCCATGCGTGAGCTGCGCAAACACCGGGCGGCGCGGACACAGCGGCCTCGCGCCGACGCCACCTCGGCAAGCGCCGCGGCGCGCCTGCCGGTTACCTCGTTGGTGCAGGGGCGCGGGAGTCGGCGGCACTCCCGCATCGCCGGGCGAGAGCGACGGGAGCGCCGGACACCTCCGCTGTCCGTCGCCAACTACCGCGCGCCCCTGACCCTCCGGGCGCGACGCCCCACCCCCGGAGGGGCCGCACCCGGCGTCCCGACCTCGCAGCGGGGTGTCCGTGAGCGCCGTGCCGTGGAAAACTCCGTGGACCGGACCGGCAACCCCACCACCCGCCCGCGGCCGGCCGCGGGCGAGGAACGGAGCACAGCGCATGAGCGGGCGGGAGTTCGACCTGGTGCTGTACGGCGCCACCGGTTTCGTGGGGGCGCTCACCGCCGAGTACCTGGCACGGGCCGCGCCCGCCGGTACCCGGATCGCGCTCGCGGGCCGCTCGCCGGAGAAGCTGGACGCCCTCCTGCACACGCTCGGCGACGGCGCCTCCGCCTGGCGGACGATCGTCGCCGACGCGGGCAGTCCCGCCGACCTGGCGGCGATGGCGGAGCGGACCAGGGTCGTCGTGACCACGGTCGGTCCCTACGCCCGCTACGGTCTGCCGCTGGTGGAGGCCTGCGCGAAGGCGGGGACCCACTACGCGGACCTCACCGGGGAGCCGCTGTTCGTGCGCGAGTGCGCCGACCGGTTCCACGAGGTCGCCGCCACGTCCGGCGCGAAGATCGTCAACTCGTGCGGGTTCGACTCGGTCCCCTCCGACCTGAACGCCTACCTGCTCCACCGCCGGCTGGCCGACGACGACGCCGGCCGGATGACCGGCACCACGCTGGTGGCGGCCCTCAAGGGCGGGATGTCCGGCGGCACCGTCGACTCCGGCATCACCCAGATGGCGGCCGTCGCCGCCGACCGGTCGCTGGGACGGGTGCTCGCCGACCCCTACGCCCTCAGCCCCGACCGCGGGCGCGAGCCCGACCTGGGCGCCCAGAAGGACCACGCGCTGCGCCGGGCCACCGACGTCGTCCCCGGCATGCCCGGGTGGGTCACCACCTTCATCATGGCCGCGCACAACACGAGGATCGTGCGCCGCAGCGCCGCCCTGCTCGACTGGGCCTACGGCCGCGAGTTCCAGTACCGCGAGGTCATGTGGACCGGGAAGTCACCGGCGGCGCCGGTCGTGGCGGCGGGCGTCGCCGTGGCGCTGGCGGCGTTCCAGGCGGGCGGTCCGCTCGTCGCCCGCGGCCCGGGCCTGCGGCTGCTGCGCCGCATCGCACCCGAGCCCGGCACCGGCCCGGACGCGAAGGCCCGCGCGAACGGGCACTTCACCATGACCACGGTCACCCGCAGCACCACCGGGGCCCGCTACCGGGCCGTGTTCGCCGCCCAGGGGGACCCCGGCTACCAGGCCACGGCGGTGATGCTCGGCGAGAGCGGCCTCGCGCTGGCCCTCGACGAGGAACGGCTCCCCGCCACCGCCGGCGTCCTCACCCCGGCCACCGCGATGGCCGACGCCCTCACCGGGCGGCTCCGCGCGGCGGACTTCACCATCACCACGGAACGGCTCGACGCCTGAGCCCACTGCCCCTGTCGGTTCCCTCGACTATGGTCTGCGGCCATGACTGAGAGCCCCACCGAAGCGTGGCCGGAGCCTCCTCTCGCCGGCACCGAGGCGGCAGCCGTCCTCGGCGCCCTCGAACGGCAGCGGGCCACCCTGGCCTGGAAGTGCTCCGGTCTGGACGCCTCCGGCCTGCGCGCCACCCTCGGCACCTCCGCCCTCACGCTGGGCGGCCTCCTCAAGCACCTGGCGCACGTGGAGGACAATCACTTCGCCCGCCTGTGGCTCGGCTCCCCGGTCGGTGCTCCCTGGAGTGACGTCGACTGGGACAGCACCCCCGACTGGGACTACCGCTCCGCCGCGGAGGACAGCCCCGAGCAGCTGCGCGCCCTCTGGCAGGCATCGGTCGCCCGCTCCCGCGCCGTCGTCGACGAGGCGCTCGCCACGGGTGGGCTGGACCAGCTCGGCGCGTACACCACCCGTACCGGCGAACGCCCCAACCTCCGCCGGATACTCCTCGACCTCGTCGAGGAGTACGCCCGCCACGCCGGTCACGCCGACCTGATCCGCGAATCCGTCGACGGGCTCACGGGCGAGGACCCGCCGAGGTGAACCGAAGCACGTGGCGTACCCCCTGAGCGCTGCTGACAGCTCAGGGCCGCACGCCCAGGCGCAGGGCCCAGGCCTATGCCTGGGCCAGCCACTGGTCGTACGCCATCTTCACGACCAGCGCGAAGACGACGGTGAGCAGCACCACCCGGACGAAGCCGCTGCCGCGTTTGAGGGCGGTGCGGGCGCCGAGCATGCCGCCGGCCAGGTTGAAGACGGCCATCAGCGCGGCCAGCTTCCAGAAGACGGTGCCCGCCCAGGCGAACATCGCCAGCGCGCCGGCGTTGGTGCAGCAGTTGACGATCTTCGCGGTGGCGGAGGCGCGGACCAGGTCGAGGTGGAGGATCGCGGTGAGCGCCAGCACGAGGAAGGTGCCGGTGCCCGGGCCGATCAGGCCGTCGTAGAAGCCGATGCCGACGCCGCCGATGCCGATCGCGGCGAGCACCCGCCGCCGGGATACCGGCTCGGCCGACGCCACGGTGCCGAACGCCGGCCGCAGGATGACGAAGGCGCCGACGCCCAGCAGCACCACCATCACCACGGGCTTGAGCACGTCCGCGCTGAGCGCCGCCGCCACCAGCGCGCCGCCGCCGGCCCCCGCGAGGGCCGCGAGCCCGATCTTCACGGCGGTGCCGACGTCCACGGGGGTGCGGCGGGCGTACGTGACGGCCGCGCCGGTGGTGCCGACGATGGCCACCGCCTTGTTGGTCCCCAGCGCGAACTGCGCGGCCTGGCCGCCGGCCGGCAGGCCGAGCAGCAGCGCGGGCAGCAGCAGGAGCCCGCCGCCGCCGACCACGGCGTCTATCCATCCGGCCGCCAGTGCGACGACGCAGAGCACGACGACGGCGGTCAGCGTTATGTCAGGCATGATCGTCACCCTACGAAGGGCACAGATGTACCGTCCACGGACTTGAGTGGCTTCTGAGCTTGCCGCGTCGAAGGCCGAGGTCGTCGGGGAGCGCCCTGAACGCCTTGTGCTTGCCGAGCGGCCGGACGGCGCGGACGTCACGGCGGTCGAGCGTCGACCGCGCGGAAGGCGGTACGTGTGGCCGCCGATCCGACCTGGAAGGCCTCGTGATGACGGCGCTGAAGCCGAGAGAACGCACCGACGCCGACCTGCCCGCCTGTGTGGAGGCGCTGCGCGCCGTGCACGCGCGGGACGGCTACCCGCTGAACTGGCCTGCGGACCCCGCGGCCTGGCTCAGCCCGCCCTCGCTTGTGGGCGCGTGGGTGGCGGAGCGGGACGGCCTGGTCGTGGGCCACGCCGCGCTCTCCCGCCCGGCCGCCGACGACCTGGCTCCCGGTCTGTGGGGCGGCGACCGGACCGGAGCGGTGGTGGTGAACCGCCTCTTCGTCTCCCCCGCCGCCCGCGGTCTCGGCGCGGGCGCGGCCCTGCTGGAACACCTCACCGCCGAGGCCGCCGCGGCGGGCCTGCACCCGGTCCTCGACGTGCTCTCCACCGACACCGCGGCGGTCGCCCTCTACCGCCGCCTGGGCTGGCGGCACCTGGGCGACCGCGAACAGCGGTGGGGACCGGAGCAGACGGTGACCCTCCGCTGCTTCGCGGCACCGGGCGGGCCGGGGACAGCCACGCGCCGCCCGGGTTGGACATCGAGCACCTAGGTGGTCGTGCGTCTGCGGGCCAGTTCCCTGCCCTCCTCGATCAGCGCGTCGGCGACCAGCAGTCGCGGCAGCAGGTCCGGTTCGAGCGTCATCGCGCGGAAGGCGAGCGCGACGGTCACGTCGTGGTCGGGCCGGTACACGATGTCGACGGAGTCGGAGGCCCGGATGTCCCCCGGCTCGATCACCCGTAGATAGGCCCCCGGCACCGCGGCCCGGGTGAACCGCTTGATCCAGCCCTCTCGCTCCAGCCAGCCCTGGAACGTCGCGCAGGGGATCCGCGGGCACGACACCTCCAGGACCACGTCCGGCCCGATCCGCCAGCGTTCTCCGATCAGGGCGCCGTTGACGTCGAGGCCGTGGGTCGTGAGGTTCTCCCCGAAGACGCCGTTGGCGAGCGGCCTGCCCAGCTCGGCCTCCCACCCGTCGAGGTCCTCACGGGCATAGGCGTAGACGGCCTGGTCGACACCGCCGTGGTGCTTGACGTCGTGGACGCGGTCGCCTGCGAGACCGACCTCGCCGGTGCCCTTGGGCCCGGGCGCGCTGACGGCGACCGGGCCGTCGACAGGCCGCTTGTCGATGCCCGTCGCGCTGAGGCCCTTCCACGGGTTGGGCCGGGGCTTTCCCACATTGACGGAGAGCAGCTTCATGCGCGGGACAGTACGGTCCTCCGCGCGCCGGGGCGACCCGTTTCCCCGCCAACCCCTGGGAACAGTCGAGGGCCTAGTTCTTCGTCCCGTCGACGATCACCGGCGAGCCGCCCGAGCCGGCGCCGCACGGCGAGGCGTACACCGGGTGCGACTTGGCGGCCTCCTTGAACGCCTCCAGGCACTGGTTGTAGAGCACCTTGTCGCTCAGGGAGCGCTCCAGGATCTTGTTGGCGTCGGCGATGCCCTTCGCCTCGATCCGCCGCCGCTTGGCCTCCGCCTCGGCGGTCCGCCCGGCCTCCTCGGCCCGCTGGGTCGCCTGCTCCTGCTGCAGCTTGGCGTCGATCTGGTCCTGCAGCTTCTCCGACGGCCGGACGTTGCGGAGGTTCACGGCGGTGACGTCGATGCCGCGCGGGGCCAGCCGCTTCTTGATCAGGTCCGCGATCTCGGCGCCGATCTGCTCACGTGCCGAGGCGTAGCCCTCCTCGCTGGTGTGCTGCGCGAAGACGTTGCGGATGATCTCCCGGCTGTCCGGGGTGACCAGCCGCTCCTGCACTCCTTCCTCGCTGCCCGCCAGCTGGTAGAGCCGCACCGCGTCCTTGGGCACGACGGCCCACTTCACGGTGACGTCGGCGTAGAGCACCCCGCCCTCCGAGGAGCGGACCTCCACGCGGTCCTTGCCGTCGAGGTTGAGGTCCACGGGACGGGTGGAGAAGGTCGTGACGTCGGTGAACGGTGACGAGAGGTTGACGCCGGAGGACAGCGGCTCGCCGACCGAGCCGAAGGTCACCGGGACGCCCACCTCGTAGGCGCTCACCACGTGCACGCAGGCGAAGATCCCGGACAGCACGGCGGCCACGGCGCTGATCGCCGCGCCCAGCTTCCAGCCGCCGCTGTCCTGGGCTCGGCCGACGACGTACAGCACGACCGCCGCGACGAGCAGCAGCACACAGAGAAAGAGCATCCGGTCCCCCTGGCCCCCTGTTCCGGGTGACGGGCCCGCCCGGTCGGAGCGGGCCCCGCGAGTCCCGCCGGGAGCTGCCCGCGCGAGTCGCACCCCTGCGGACGCCGCACCCCCGCCCGCCGGTTCCGGCGGACCCGGGACACCTCGCCGCGCGGCGGTTCCGGGTGGACGCGCGCCCCTCGCCGCGCGGCGGTTCCGGCGCACGCGGAGCCCTCGGCCGCCCGGCGGCACCGCGGACCCGGGACGCCTCACCCCCGGCAGTTCCGGCGGACCCAGGACACCTCCCCGCACGGCGGTTCCAGGCGGACCCGCACCCCTCGCCGCCCGGCGGCCCCGCGGACCCGGACGCCTCGCCGCCCGGCAGCCCCAGGGATCCGGGACCCTTCCCTCGCGCGCGGCGCGGGACCGGCAGGACTGCTCCCGTCCGCCCCATTGACGCGGTCATGCCTCCCCCGCATCATCGTGGGAGCGCTCCCATATGACAGGTCCTCAGATTCGCGGACCACCATCGGCACCGGGCGACCCCGCCGTCGGTGTCGCCCGAGGAGGAACACGCCCCATGCCGCTCGCCCCTCGCCTCACCCACGGTCTGTTAGGCCGCGTCGGTCTCGTCCGGTCCGGTCCCGTCCGCTCCGGCCGCGGACGCCGTGAACGCCCCGTCGCCGTGCTGACCTGCGCACTGGCCACCGTCGCCGCGCTGGCCGCCGTTCCCCCGGGCCCGGCCGCCGCCGGCCAGGCGGCCGAGGCCTCGGCCGCCGACGCGGCGACCGTGGACGTCTCCGTCAACGCCGGAGTCGGCCTCGGCACCATCGACAAGGCGGCGTTCGGGGTGAACACCGCCATCTGGGACTCCCACATGAACGACCCGGAGGTCGCCGACCTGATGGGCGCCGCGGGCGTGAAGGTGATGCGCTACCCCGGCGGCTCCTACGGCGACATCTACCACTGGAAGGACCACACCGCCCCCGGCGGATACGTGGCCCCCGGCACCGGCTTCGACGCGTTCATGGGCACCGTCCGCGCCACCGGCGGCCAGCCGATGATCATCGCCAACTACGGCACCGGCACCCCGCAGGAGGCCGCCGACTGGGTCCGGTACGCCAACGTCACCAAGGGGTACGGGGCGAAGTACTGGGAGATCGGCAACGAGAACTACGGCAACGGCCACTACGGCAGCGGCTGGGAGGCCGACGACCACGCGGACAAGAGCCCCAAGGAGTACGCCCGCAACGTCCTCGCCTACTCCCAGGCCATGAAGGCCGTCGACCCCACGATCAAGATCGGCGCCGTGCTGACCACCCCGGGCGACTGGCCCGACGGGATCACCGGCGAGGGCGACTCGGCCGACTGGAACCACACGGTCCTGGCGGCCGTGGCCGGCACGGTCGACTTCGTGATCGTCCACTCCTACCCGGGCGGGTCGAGCGCCGACGAGGCGCTCGACCGGACGACCCGGCTGCCCGGGCAGCTGCGTGAGGTCCGCCGCCAGATCGACCGCTACGCCGGGGAGCGCTCCTCGAAGATCGGCATCGCGCTCACCGAGGTCAACTCCAACGCCCAGATGAACAGCCGCCCCAACGGCCTGTTCGCCGCGGACACCTACATGACGGCCCTGGAGAACGGCGTCTTCAACGTCGACTGGTGGAACACCCACAACGGCCCCGACAAGGTGAGCACGGTCGACGGCGACACCGACTTCAACGACTACGGCCTGCTCTCCAGCGGCGGCTGCGTCGGCGACGTCTGCCAGCCGGCCGCCAACACGCCGTTCCACCCCTACTTCGGCCTGAAGTCCCTCACCAAGCTGGGCGCGGCCGGCGACACCATGGTCGCCTCGTCGACCACCGACGACCAGGTCTCCGCCCACGCCGTGCACCGTGCCGACGGCACCCTGAGCGTCATGCTGATCAACAAGGACAAGGACGCCACGCACACCGCGCGGATCGGCTACGCCGGGTTCACGCCGACCACGCAGGCCCCGGTGGTGCACCGCTACGGCCGTGGCGACACCGATGTCACCCGGGTCGCCGCCACCGGCGGGGGGGTCCCGGGGCCCCCCCCCTACTCGATCCCCACGGGGACCGGCTCTCCGCAC
>NZ_JBRIOU010000005.1:566681-570537 GCF_053474865.1 Streptomyces sp. CO7 | reverse complement strand
CGATCACCACGGTGACCGTCTCTCCGCACGCGGCGGCCGCCTCGGTCGGCGCCCCCGGCGCGCCGAAGGTCACCGCGGTGGACAGCTCCACCGCCACGCTGAGCTGGTCCGCGCCGAGCAGCGGCAAGGCGGTGCGCTACGAGGTGTACGAGCGCCTGGGCACGAACGCCCAGCTGCTGGCGACCTCGACCTCCACCTCGGCGACCGTGCGGAACCTGCCGCCGGGCTCCGAGCACACCGTCAACGTCCTCGCCCGTGACGCCGACGGCCGGCTCTCCCGCCCGTCCGTGCCGCTGACCTTCGCGACCACCGCGCCGCGCGACAGCAGCTGTCTGGTCAGCTACCGGGTGGACGCCGGCTGGGGCAACGGCTTCGTCGCCACGGTCACCGTGTCCAACCTCGCCGACACCGCGATCAACGGCTGGAGCCTGGACTTCGCCTGGCCCTCCACCGGCCAGTCCGTCCAGAGCTTCTGGAACGCGAAGGTCTCCAGTTCCGGGACCAAGGTCCACGTGACCGACAACGGGCAGAACGGGGAACTCGCCCCGAAGGGCGGCTCCACCGCCACCTTCGGGTTCGTCGGCGCCAACGACGGGGCCAACCCGGCCCCGACGGCCTTCACGCTGAACGGCACGGTCTGCCGCACCTCCTGACCCGGCCCGGCCCCCGCACGGGAGGGGCCGGGCCGGCACCCGGCGGGCGGTCCGGCGCCCGGCTCCCGCGTCACCGCCCGCCCGGGCGGCTCGCCCGGCGGCGCCACCGCCGCGTCGAAGCGGTCACCCGGCGGTGTAGCCGTCGAGGTATTCCAGGTCCCGGCGCGCCGGGCCGACGTGCACGTCCCCGTCGCGGACCTGCCACTCGCCGGGGCCGTCCGTCTCGTGGCTCACCAGGAACCACCCGGTGACCCGGTCCCCGTCCTCGTCCGAGGCGGGGATCCGGGCGACCGTCCGCAGTTGCGCCAGGACGTCCTCCAGGGCGGAAGCGCGGATGCTCGCGCCGTAGAAGACGTAGGCGCCCCAGTTGTAGCTCCGCCCGGGGAAGGCCCAGCCGCCCCGGTAGGGGAAGTCCGGCCGGTCGGCGGTCACGATCCGCCGGATCTCCTCCACCTGGCGGCCGTCACCCTGGAGGAAACCCCTGACCTCGGCGAAGACTCCCATTGACCTTTCCCCTCCGCTCAACTTGGCTGTTCCCCGAGCATCGTGCCGAACAAGGGGAGACCGTGACCGGAACCGTAGTCGCCGTCAGCCGGAGCAAGGAGCACACCTTCACCAAGCCCAACGAGGAGAGCATCACTCTGCTCGCCGGGCTCGGTGTGGAGGGCGACGCCCACGCGGGCGTGACCGTGAAGCACCGGTCGCGCGTCGCGCAGGATCCGACGCAGCCGAACCTCCGGCAGGTGCACCTCATCCACACGGAGCTGTTCGACGAGGTCGTGTCGGCCGGTTACGTGGTGGCGCCGGGTGAGATGGGCGAGAACGTCACCACCCGTGGCGTGGACCTGCTGGGCCTGCCCACCGGCACGCTGCTGCGGCTCGGCGAGGAGGCGGTCGTCGAGGTGACCGGGCTGCGCAACCCCTGCCTGCAGATCGACAACTACCAGCGGGGCCTGCTGCGGCAGGTCGTGGGCCGCGACGAGCACGGCGAGGTGATCCGCAAGGCGGGCGTCATGGGCGTGGTCCTCACCGGCGGCGTCGTCCGCCCCGGCGACACCATCACGGTCACCCTCCCCGCCGAGCCGCACCGGCCCCTCGAGAAGGTCTGAGCCCTCCCCTTCGGCCGGGAAGGCCAGGGCGGCCGGGACGGCCGGGAAGCGTCTCCCCCACGGCATGCCGGGCGTCGTAGCGTGGCCCGGTGCCGTCACCGGACCGTCTCGTCGCCCTCCTCGCCGTCGTGGCGGTGCTGATCGCCGTGCCCGGGCCCAGCGTCCTGTTCGTCGTCAGCCGGGGCGTCGCGCTGGGCCGCCGGGCCGCCGTGTCCACAGCCGTGGGGAACGAGCTCGGGCTGCTGGTCCAGGTGGCGGCCGTCGTGCTCGGCCTGGGCGAACTCCTCGAACGTTCCCAGCTCGCCTTCACCCTGGTGAAGTGCGCCGGCGCGCTGTACCTCGTGTACCTGGGCGTGCGGACCTGGCAGTCCCGCGGTTCGCTGATCCCGGAGGACGGGGCGGACGCCCGGCCCGCCGCGGCGCGGACGGGCAGGATCCTCCGCGAGGGCTTCGTCGTCGGCGTCAGCAACCCCAAGGGCGTGCTGATCTTCGGCGCGGTGCTGCCGCAGTTCGTGGACACCGCCGCCGGGAACGTGCGGATGCAGTTGCTGCTGCTCGGGCTCCTGTGCGTCCTGGTCGCGCTCCTCTCCGACACCGTCTGGGGCGTCCTCGCCGGCACGGCCCGCGGGTGGCTCGCCGGCTCGCCGCGCCGCCTGTCCGCCCTCGGCGGCGCGTCGGGGCTGACCATGATCGGCCTGGGGGCTCACCTGGCCGTCAGCGACCGCGACTGAGAGGAACCTTCACCGCGTGCGGGCCTGCTCCTCGAGGGCGGTGACGAGGAGGGACACCTCGGGGTGGTCGTGCCGGCGGCCGAGGACGGCGACGCCGATGTGGCGGGTCGGGGCCGGAGCGCGGACCGGGACGGTGCGGACGCCCGCCACCTCGGGCGCGAGGGCGACGGAGGGGATCAGCGAGACGCCCACGCCCGCGGCGACCAGGGAGCGGGCGAAGAAGTAGTCGGTCGTCGTGCCGCGCAGCCGCAGTGCGAAGCCGGCCCGCTCGGCGTGACGGCGCAGGTAGGCCTCGGTGGTGAGACAGCCCAGCACCCATGGTTCGTCGGCCAGTTCGGCCAGGTCCAGTGCGTCGCGGCCGGCCAGCGGGTGGGTCTCCGGCAGGACGAGGTGGAGCGGGTCCTCCAGCAGCGGGGTCCAGCGGACGCCGCGGCCCGGCCCTCCGGGCAGCGGGCCGTCGAAGTGGTAGGCGAGCGCGAGGTCCACGGTGCCCTCCCGCAGCAGGGGCAGGCTGTCCGCGGGCTCGCACTCCCGCACGTGCAGTTCCACGCCGGGCCGGGCGGCCGAGAGCGCCGCCAGCGCGCCGGGGAGCAGCAGCCTGCCGCCGCTGGTGAAGGTGGCGACGGTCAGCCGGGTGCGCCCGGTGCTGAGCCGGTCGACCTCGCGCCGCGCGTGTTCCAGTTCCGCCGCCACCGACTCCGCGGCACCGACCATGATCCGGCCGGACCGGGTGAGCGTGACGCCCCGCGTGCTGCGGACGACCACCTGGGCGCCGAGGCTCCGCTCCAGCGCGGCCACGTGCTGCGAGACGGCCGAGGGCGTCAGGCGCAGCGCGGCGGCGGCCCGGTTGAAGCTGCCGTGTTCCGCGACTGCCCGCAGGACGCGGAGCCGGTGCACGTCCATCAACAGTTCTCCTTCATCAACAGTTCTCCTTAACACCCGACCAGCCGACCGGTACTTCTGCCGATGACGCCGGGCCTCCAGGGTGGGGGCATGAGCGAGAGAATCTGTGTCATCGGCGGAAATCGTTACTTCGGGCGGCTCCTGGTGGAGAGCGCCCTGGCGGACGGCCATCAGGTCACCGTCGTCAACCGGGGCTCCGCCGCCCCGCCGTCCGGGGCCGATCACGTCGTGGCGGACCGGGACGACGAGGCGGCCCTGGACGCGGCGCTCGGCGACCGCGTTTTCGACGTGGTGGTCGACCAGGTCTGCTACACGCCGGTGCAGGCCGCGGTCGCCGCCCGCGTGTTCGGCGGCCGCACCCGCCGGTACGTGCTGACATCCACCATCGAGGTCTACCACCCGGCGGGCGCCCGGCTCCCCGCCGTGCCGGCGGGGGCCCCCGGGGCGGGGGCGGCCCGGG
>NZ_JBRIOU010000005.1:559985-566581 GCF_053474865.1 Streptomyces sp. CO7 | reverse complement strand
CCTCACCCTCCCCAACGGGGCGCCGCTCGAACGGTACGCACGCCCCGTCGGGCGGGGCCGCCGCCTGTACCTGCGGGGCCCATCGGCCGGACAGTGGTACGTGCTGGCCCTCCAGGGCTGAAGCCGACCGCCCTCACACCGTCCCCCCGCCTCCGCTGAGGGCAGCGTTCCTCGCGGGAAACGGGAGGGATGCGGCCGGGTAACACCCACGCCGCACGCTTCCGGGTATGACGTCGCAACAGCGTGTGGTGGTGATCGGGGCCGGTCCCGCGGGGGTGCGCCTCGCCCGCCGGCTCGGCGAGCTGGGCGTGCCGGCCGTGCTGGTCGGCGAGGAGGAGCACCGGCCGTACAACAGGGTGCTGCTCGCCGAGGTGCTGGCCGGGCGGTACGCCCCGGAGGTGATCGAGCTGCCCGCGCCGGCCGGACTGGTGCGGGCCCGGGCGGTGAAGATCGACCGGGACGCGCGGCGCGTGTTCTGCGACGACGGGCGCGAGCTGGAGTACGGGACGCTCGTCCTGGCCACCGGCTCCAACCCGGTACTGCCCCCGCTGCGCGGCCTGTTCGCGGTCGGCGACCACCAACTGCCGCGCGGAGTGCATGCGTTCCGCACCATGGACGACTGCCTGGAGCTGTCGGCGGCGGTGCGCCCCGGCACCCGGGCGGTCGTGGTGGGCGGCGGGCTGCTCGGCGTGTCCGCGGCCCGGGCGCTGGCCGAGCGCGGGGCGCAGGTGGTGCTGGCGCAGCAGTCCGAGCGGCTGATGGAACGCCAGCTGGACCCCGCCGCCTCGGCGCTGGTGCGACGGCACCTGGAGGACCTCGGCGTCGAGGTCCACACCGAACTGCGGGTGCGTGACATCCGGGTGGTGGAGGGCGCGGTCCGCTCGGTGGAGATGGCCGACGGCTACGCCCTGGGCGCCGACGTGGTGGTGCTGGCCTGCGGGGTCCGGCCCCGCACCGGCCTGGCGCAGGGAGCGGGGCTCGACGTCCGCAAGGGGATCGTCGTCGACGACCGGCTGCGCACCAGCGACCCGCACGTGCGGGCGCTGGGCGACTGCGCCGAGCACGACGGCCAGGTCTACGGGCTGGCCACGCCCGCGCTGGAGCAGGCGGAGGCCCTCGCCCTGTCCCTGGCGGGCGACGACACCGCCCGCTACACCGGCACCCGCGCCCTGACCCGGCTGACCCTCTTCTCCGACCGTCCCTTCGACCTCGCCGCGTTCGGCGAACTCACCCCGCTGCCCGGCGACGACGTGGTCCAGCTGGCCGACGCCACCCGCGGCACCTACCGCAAGGTCGTGGTCCGCGAGGACCGCCTGGTCGGGGGCGTGCTGGTCGGCGAACTCGGCACGGTCGGCGCGCTGGCCCGCGCCTGGGAGGGAGCAGAGCCGCTGCCCTCCGGCGGCGCCCCCCTGCTCCACCTGCTCACCAACGACGGAGGCTCCTGATGCCCACGCCCACCACTGACACCCTCACGGTCCGCCCCACGATCGTGCTCGTCGGCCACGGCATGGTCGGCCAGCGCTTCCTGGAGGCCCTGGCGGAGCGCGGGCTCACCGCCACGCACCGGGTGGTCGTGCTCTGCGAGGAGCCCCGCCCGGCCTACGACCGGGTGCACCTGACCTCCTACTTCTCCGGCACCACGCCCGACGAACTCTCCATGACGGAACTCGGGTTCATCGAGAAGCACGGCATCGAGCTGCACCTGGGCGACCCGGCCGAGTCGATCGACCGCGAGGCCCGGACGGTCACCGCCCGCTCGGGGCTGACCGTCCCCTACGACACCCTCGTGCTGGCCACCGGCTCCTACCCGTTCGTCCCGCCGGTCCCCGGCAAGGACGCCGACGGCTGCTTCGTCTACCGCACGATCGAGGACCTGCTGGCCATCGAGGAGTGGGCGAAGGCGCGGGCGGTCACCGGCGCGGTGGTCGGCGGCGGCCTGCTCGGACTGGAGGCGGCCGGCGCGCTCAAGGGCCTCGGGCTCGACGCGCACATCGTGGAGTTCGCCCCCCGGCTGATGCCGGTGCAGGTCGACGACGGCGGCGGCGCGGCCCTGCTGCGCACCATCGAGCAGATGGGCCTGACCGTGCACACCGGCGCCGGCACCCAGGAGGTGCTGACCGGCGAGGACGGCGCGGTCACCGGGATGAAGCTGTCCAACGGCGCCGAGCTCTCCGTCGACCTGGTGATCTTCTCGGCCGGCGTCCGCCCCCGCGACCAGCTGGCCCGCGACTGCGGCCTGCAGGTCGGCGAACGCGGCGGCATCGCCATCGACGAGCACTGCCGGACCCTCGGCGACGAGCGGGTCTTCGCCATCGGCGAGTGCGCCCTGGCGGCGGACGGCCGGGTGTACGGCCTGGTCGCCCCCGGTTACGAGATGGCGCAGACCGCGGCCGCCGCGATCGCCTCCGACGAGGCCGCCACGTTCACCGGCGCGGACCTCTCCACCAAGCTGAAGCTGCTCGGCGTGGACGTGGCCTCCTTCGGCGACGCGCACGGCGCCGCCGAGGGCTGCCTGGACGTCGTGTACTCCGACTCCCGGGCCGGCCTGTACAAGAAGCTGGTCGTCGGCCGGGACGGCACCCTGCTGGGCGGCATCCTGGTCGGCGACGCCGAGGCCTACGGCACGCTGCGGGCGCTCACCGGCTCGGTCCCGCCCGTCTCCCCGGAGAGCCTGGTGCTGCCCGCCGGGGCCGCGGGCGGCGGGGCGCAGCTCGGCCCCTCCGCGCTGCCGGACGAGGCGATCATCTGCTCCTGCCACAACGTCACCAAGGGCGCGATCCGCGGCGCGGTCACCGACCACCGGTGCGTGACGGTGCCCGAGGTGAAGAAGTGCACCAAGGCCGGCACCGGCTGCGGCTCCTGCGTGAAGGTGCTGGGGCAGCTCGTCGAGGCGGAGCTGGAGGCGAGCGGCATCGAGGTCGACAAGGGCCTGTGCGGCTGCTTCGCCCAGACCCGCGAGGAGCTGTACGAGATCGTCCTCGCCCTCCGTGTCACCTCCTACCGGGAGCTGCTGGACCGCCACGGCCGCGAGGAGGCCCGCGGCGGCGACGGCTGCGAGATCTGCAAGCCCTCCGTCGCCAACATGCTGGCCACCCTCGCTCCCGCCATCGGCGCGGACACCCACGTCCTGGACGGCGAGCAGTCGGCCCTCCAGGACACCAACGACCACTTCCTCGCCAACCTGCAGAAGAACGGCTCCTACTCGGTGGTCCCGCGCATCCCCGGCGGTGAGATCGCCCCGGAGAAGCTGATCGTGATCGGCGAGATCGCCCGCGACTTCGGCCTCTACACGAAGATCACCGGCGGCCAGCGGATCGACATGTTCGGCGCCCGCGTCGAACAACTGCCCCGCATCTGGGCACGCCTGGTCGACGCCGGCTTCGAGTCCGGCCACGCCTACGGCAAGTCGCTGCGCACGGTGAAGTCGTGCGTCGGGCAGACCTGGTGCCGCTACGGCGTCCAGGACTCGGTCCGCATGGCCATCGACCTGGAGCTGCGCTACCGGGGCCTGCGCTCGCCGCACAAGCTCAAGTCCGCGGTCTCCGGCTGCGCCCGTGAGTGCGCGGAGGCCCAGTCCAAGGACTTCGGCGTCATCGCCACCGCCAACGGCTGGAACCTGTACGTCGGCGGCAACGGCGGCGCGACGCCGCGCCACGCGGACCTGCTCGCCCAGGACCTCTCCGACGCGGAACTCGTCCGCCTCATCGACCGGTTCCTGATGTTCTACATCCGCACCGCCGACCGGCTGGAGCGCACCTCGGTGTGGCTGGACCGGATCCCCGGCGGCCTGGACCACGTGCGCGACGTGGTCGTCCACGACTCGCTCGGCATCTGCGACGAGCTGGAGCGGCTGATGGCCGCGCACGTGGCCCACTACCGCGACGAGTGGGCGGCGGTGCTGGCGGACCCGGAGAAGCTGGACCGCTTCGTCTCCTTCGTCAACGCCCCCGAGACCCCCGACCCGATGGTCGCGTTCGTCCCCGAGCGCGGCCAGATCAAGCCGGACCTGCCGCTGCTGCAGATCGGCACCCGCCAGATGGAAGGGACCGCGACCCGATGAGCACTGCCGTCGTCACCGCTGCCACTGTTGGCACTGCCGCCACTGTTGGCCCTGCCGCCACCCTCACCGGCACGGCCGTCCGCCTGAAGGCCGGCGAGGACTGGCTGACCGTCTGCGACCTGGATCGCCTGGTCCCCGGCCGCGGTGTCGCCGTCCTACTGCCCGACGGCCGCCAGGCCGCCGTCTTCCTCGACCGCGCGGGCCGCCTCCACGCCGTCGACAACCGCGACCCCTTCACCGGCGCGGCCGTCCTCTCCCGCGGCCTCCTCGGCAGCCGCCAGGGCCACCCCTTCGTCGCCTCACCCCTGCTGAAGCAGCGCTTCGACCTCGCCACGGGCGTGTGCCTGGACGACGAGACGGTCCGCCTGACGACCTACGAGGTCCAGGCCGCCTAGGCCCGGACCCGACGGGGAGCCGCGCGTGGGGGACGCGGAGACAGGTGGACGGGACCGCTGCCGGGCGGTCCCGTCCACCTCTTCGGCCCCTTCCCCGACCGGCCCCTCCCCCGGCCGTCCGGGCCGACGCACCGGCGCACGGTTCGGGCCCTCCAGCAAGGCGGGCGCGTGCCCCAGGGACAGCCGCGCGCCCGCCTTCCCCGCATCGTGCGGGCCGTCAGTCCCACCAGAGCGACCACATGGTCGACCGGACCATGCCGTCGCCGTCCCGTTCCGGGACCTGCACGGTGTCGTCGCAGTAGCCCAGCAGTTCACAGGTCGCCTCGGCGGCGTCCCGCGGTCCGAGGGGCGGCCGGTCGACCACCAGCTCGAGGCAGGCGCCCTCGGCGAAGAACAGTTCGGCCCCCCACCTCTCGTGCCAGCGCCGGAGCAGGGCCGCGTCGTCGGCGGGCGTCAGGATCCGGTCGCCGTACCCCCACCAGTTGGCCGTGCCGTACAGGTAGGGCAGGACCACCGGCACTTCGTGACCGCCGCGCGCGGCCACGAAGTTGACCCAGCGGCCCCCGCCGAACGGGCCGTCCCCGCTCCCCCACCGTGGCACCCCGGGCAGGGGCTCCGCCAGCTCCGGGCCCAGCCGGAGCGCCAGCCGGTCCGCGTCGTAGTCGTCGCGCCACTCCTCCTGGTCTCCGGTGCAGTCGACCGACCTCCTGAAGTTCGACACCACCACGGAGGCGGCACGCGCGTCGTGGTCCTGGCCGGCCACCTCGGCCAGCAGGTCCTCCAGGGCGGCGGAGTCGAAGGCGTCGTGCACCCCGTTGCGGACGACGTCGTTCGGCGATCTCGGCGTGACGTACGGCCACCAGCCGGTCTCCGGGTGCTTCCGGCGCCACTCCTCCCACACCGCCCGCACCCGAACCTGCTCGACCTGGACGCCGACCACCTCGACGCCCGCCTCGGTGACGTCCCGCCTCACGCGCGCCCGCCGGTCACGGGCCCGCAGGGCGCCGACGAGATCGTCGGCGCCGATGCGCGGGCGGGGCATGAAGGTACTCATGGAACGCGACCCTAGGAGGACGGGGCGGCCCGGAGCGAAGCAATTTGCGCCGCCCCCGGAGCTTGTGCACGATCACCGTCGAGCCACGGCCGAGGTGCGGACCGCCTCACCGAACACGGCGCGACTCCCGCCGGTGGACCACCACAGGGCTGGAGGCCGAGGGAAAGGGAACGAGGGAAGTTCCACGCCGCGATCACCGACACCGGAACCGGGACGGGGACCGGGACCGGGACCGAACTCACCACCGGGACGGCATCCCGTTTCCCCCGCACTCCCCAAATCCACCTCGTAACATGCGCGTTGGCGGAGATCACCCGTGGGACAGGAGAGCAGCGCATGGCGACCACCCCCTTCACCTCCAGCGGACCGGCACCGGAGATCAACACCTCGATACCGCACTCAGCCCGGATCTGGAACTACTGGCTGGGCGGCAAGGACAACTACCCGGTCGACCAGCAGGCCGCCGAGCAGTTCCAGGCGGCGTTCCCGCAGATCGCCGAGAACGCCCGCTCCTTCCGCTCCTTCCTGCGCCGTGGTGTCACCTATCTCGCCGCGGACGCCGGCATCCGCCAGTTCCTCGACGTCGGCACGGGCCTGCCCACCGTCGACAACACCCACGAGCTCGCCCAGCGCGTGGCCCCCGAGTGCCGGGTGGTCTACGTCGACAACGACCCGCTGGTCCTCGCCCACGCCCAGGCCCTGCTCGTCGGCAGCCCCGAGGGCGCCACCACCTACCTGCACGCCGACCTCCACGAGCCCGAGGCCATAGTGGAGGCGGCACGCGAGACCCTCGACTTCGACGAGCCCGTCGCACTCATCCTCAGCGGCATCCTCGGCCACGTCATGGACGACGACCTGGCCCGCGACCTGGTCCGCCGTCTCCTCGCCCCGCTCCCCTCCGGCAGCCACGTCCTGATCTGCGACGGCACCGACACCAACGCGGAACTCCGCGCCGCCCAGGAGCAGCACAACGACCGGGGCCCGGTCCAGTACCGGCTCCGCAGCCCCGAGGAGATGGCCTCCTTCTTCGACGGCCTCGACCTCGTCGCCCCCGGCGTCGTCCCCTGCACCCAGCGGCGCCCCGATC
>NZ_JBRIOU010000005.1:557922-559885 GCF_053474865.1 Streptomyces sp. CO7 | reverse complement strand
GGGCCTCCTGCGGGAAGCCGACCGCCGCCGCCGTGATCATCGTGCTGCCCTCGGCGGTGGGGCCGTTGGCGCCGCCGGGGAAGACCCAGACCGCGCCGGTGGAGTTGTTCTCCGACTCGGCGCTGACGAACAGCTCCGCCTTGCCGTCCTTGTTGATGTCGCCGACGGCCACGGTGGTGCCGAACATGTCGTCCGTCTCCCCGCCTCCAGGGACGCCGGCGGTGTCCTGCGTGAAGGCGTACGACTCGCCGCCCAGGGCTCCCGTGCGGCGGCCGGGGATGACCGTCACCATCCCCGCGCGCGGCTTGGCCGTGTCCTCGAACGGCGCGCCGACCACGATGTCCGCCAGTCCGTCGCCGTTCAGGTCGCCGACTGCGAGCGCCCCGCCGAAGCCGTCCTCGGCCTCACTCGCGCCGGGCACGCCGGTGGTGTTCTGGGTCAGCTCCACCGGCTGGGCGTCCCGTGCGATCCCCGCGGCGGTGCCGTACCAGAGGAGCACCCGGCCACCGAGCGCACCATCGGCGGGGCCGTGGTCCGGCTCGTCCGGGTCTCCGACCACCAGATCGGCGAAGCCGTCGCCGTTGACGTCACCGGTCGCCGCGATCAGACCGTTGCCAGCTTCTTGGACGTCGTCGCCGAATGGGGACGCCGGGTTGACGTACACCCAGCCGCCGCTGATATCGGACCTCTCGACGCTGAGGAACACCTCGTCCAGGTAGCCGCTGTGGTCGAAATCGCCCAGCGCGACGCTCCCGACGGAACCGATGTCGTCCTTGCGTGCCACCCCGCCGTCGTACGTGCCCGTGCGGCTGAACGGTCCGTAGAACGCCGACGCCCCGTGCAACCCGGCGACGAGCACCTCGGTCTTCGCACCCGCGCCGGTGCTGCCCGCCGCCAGGTCGATCCCGTAGTGCTTGCCCGCGTTCTCGGCCGGCAGGTCGGTGCCGGACGTCAGCCCGGACCCGCTGCCCCACAGCACGGTGACCAGGCCGGCGTCCTCGCCTCCGGTGGTGTCCTCGTAGGGCGTGGCCACCACCAGGTCGGCGTAGCCGTCCCGGTTCAGGTCCGCCGTGGCGGTGGCGCCGCCGAAACCGTCGTTGAACTCCGCCGTGCCCGGCACTCCCGTGCTGTTCTGCGTGATCGTCGCCCGCCGCGGCGTCGACAGCCCTGCCGCTCCTCCGTAGAGAACGACCACGGCGCCCGCGCCCTCCTCGCCGGCGACGGTCGCCCCCGGCGCGGGCAGCACGGCGTCGCGGTAACCGTCGCCGTTGAAGTCGCCGGGCACCGCGCCGTGGACGGCTGCCGCGGGTGTCGCCGACAACAGCGAGACGCCCATGACGGCGGCGACCAGGAGCGCCCCCGTCCGCCAACCGCTTCGCAGGCGGCTCTTGTTGCTCATGTTCAGACCCCCTCCCCGTGACGCGCACGCGTCACGGTCAGAGCATGGTACGAGTGTCTTCGCGCGGCATCTCCCCGGCCCCCGGGGGCCTACACGGGTGGTGGGGCGCCGTCGCTGTCGCCGACGTCACGGACGGCGAGCAGCTGGACCTCCGCGCCGGAGGACTCCAGCAGGGGCGCGGCGGCGGCGCGGCGGGGGTCGGCGCGGTAGGCGTCGAGGGCGTCCTCGGTCGGGAAGGAGACGAGGTGGGCCTCGAGCCGGTCGTCCATGGTGCGCATCCGCCGCTCGAGCCGCCCGCCGTACTCGGCGAGGAGGGGCAGCACCGCGCTCTCGTAGGCGTCGAAGGCGCCCACCCCGCCCTCCGGCAGCCGGGCGAGCATCAGATAGGTGACGGTCACGATTCCCCCGTATCGGTCGGTGAACAACGCCCGCCCAACCTAGTGCTCCATCGGCCGGCGGCCCTACGCCGCGAGGGCGTCGTACGTCACCCCCGTGAGCCGCTCGGACTCCGCCCACAGGCGGGCCGAGGCGCGGTCGTCGAGGGTCCAGGGGGCGCGCCAGGAG
>NZ_JBRIOU010000005.1:556957-557822 GCF_053474865.1 Streptomyces sp. CO7 | reverse complement strand
GTGGGGAGGGCGCCGGCCTCGGCGGTCTGGGCGACGGCGCGGTCGGCGAGGCGCAGCAGGCGGCCCAGGGTGTGGCGGCCCTCCATCGCGGGGCCCGCGGTCGTGAGGTTGGTGGCGGAGTAGCCGGGGTGCGCGGCGGCGGCGACCACGTCGGAGCCGGCCGTGGCGAGGCGGCGCGCGAGCTCGTGCGTGAAGAGGAGGTTGGCGGTCTTGGAGCGGCCGTACGCCACCCAACGACGGTACTGGCGTTCGCTGTTGAGGTCGTGGATGTCCAGGTTGGACAGGGCGTGGGCGAAGCTGGAGACGGTGACCACGCGGGCGCCGGGGGCGGCGAGGAGCCGGGGCAGCAGTAGGCCGGTGAGGGCGAAGTGGCCGAGGTGGTTGACCCCGAACTGCATCTCGAAGCCGTCCGCGGTGGTGCGGTGGGGCAGCGCCATCACGCCGGCGTTGTTGACCAGGAGGTCGAGCCTCTCGTGCGGGAGTCCGTCCGCGAAGGCCCGCACGGAGGCGAGGTCGGCCAGGTCCAGCCGGGTGACGTCGACCCGCGCGCCGGGGACGGCGGCCTCGATGCCGGTGGCCGCCTCGCGGCCCTTGGCCACGTCGCGGCAGGCCAGCACCACCTCGGCGCCGCGGCGGGCCAGCTCCAGCGCGGTGACCAGGCCGAGGCCTCCGTTCGCGCCGGTGACGACGGCGACGCGGCCGCTCTGGTCGGGGATCTGCGACGCGGTCCAGCGGGTCGTCATCGGGGGCCTTTCGATGCGGCGGGGGCGGGAGTGGAGAAGGCCCACGGTAGACGCAGCCTGACGCAGCCGCCCCGGGCGCCCTCTCGCGCCGGCCCGTCGCACCCGTCATGCGGCGTACACGG
>NZ_JBRIOU010000005.1:554492-556857 GCF_053474865.1 Streptomyces sp. CO7 | reverse complement strand
CTCCTACGCTCCCCTGCGGCACGAGGCAGAACCCCCGGCCGCCGCCCGGCGGACGGGGCCGCGTACCCCTCACCCCTGGAGTGCACGTGGAACGTCGCAACCTCCTGCGCGCCGCCGTCCTCGGCGGCACGGCCGCCGCCTTCGGCGGGACCCTGTGGCGCGGCGCGGCCTACGCCGCCCCCGCGCAGCCCGGCACCGGCCCGTACGGCGCGCTCGGCGCCGCGGACGCGAACGGGATCCGGCTGCCCTCCGGCTTCACCAGCAGGGTGATCGCCCGCTCCCGGCAGAAGGTGTCCGGCACGAACTACACCTGGCACGACGCTCCCGACGGCGGCGCCTGCTACGCGGACGGCAGCGGCTGGATCTACGTCTCCAACTCGGAGATCAGCTCCACGGGCGGCGCGGGCGCCGTGAAGTTCAACTCCTCCGGCGCCATCACGGGCGCGTACCGCATCCTGTCCAACACCAACGTCAACTGCGCGGGCGGCAAGACCCCGTGGAACACCTGGCTGTCCTGCGAGGAGGTGGACCGGGGGTACGTGTACGAGACCGACCCGTGGGGCGTGAAGGCGGCGGTGCGGCGGGACGCGATGGGCCGGTTCAAGCACGAGGCGGCGGCCTGCGACCCGCAGCGGGGCGTGATCTACCTGACCGAGGACGTCACCGACGGCGCGTTCTACCGCTTCCGGCCGACGACCTGGGGCGACCTGTCCTCCGGCACGCTGGAGGTGATGATCGGCTCCTCCGCCACCAGCGGTGCGGTGACGTGGGCGCGGGTGCCCGACCCGACGGGGGCGACCGCCACGCGCAACCAGGTCTCCGGCACCAAGCGGTTCAACGGCGGCGAGGGCTGCTACTACGCGAACGGCACCTGCTGGTTCACCACCAAGGGCGACAACCGGGTCTGGGCGTACGACGCGGCGGCGCAGACCATCTCCCTCGCCTACGACGACTCCCTCGTCACCAGCGGAACGGCGCCGCTCACCGGCGTGGACAACGTGACCGGTACGGCCTCGGGCGACCTCTACGTCGCCGAGGACGGCGGCAACCTGGAGATCTGCGTCATCACCCCGACCGGCGTGGTCGCCCCGTTCCTGCGGGTGGGGGGCCAGTCCGCCTCCGAGATCACCGGCCCCGCCTTCTCCCCCGACGGCCGCCGCCTCTACTTCTCCAGCCAGCGCGGCACCTCCGGCTCCTCCTCCGGCGGCATCACCTACGAGGTGACGGGCCCCTTCCGCACCTGACGACCCGTCTGCCGCACCTCGGGCGAACGGAAGGAGGCGGCGCCCCGCACAGGGCGCCGCCTCCGCCGTACACCCGGGCGCACAGTCGCGTTCCACCGGCCGGACGACGAGGCCCGCGGCCCCCGGCCGACCCACCCGCTGCGCCGCTGCCCCTCAGGCGGTGGCGAGACCCAGCACCAGCGGCACCGCGGCAACGAGCATGAGGACGGCCGGCCCCCCGACGCCCTTCTTGTCGCCCGCGCGGAGGTGCGTGATCACGGCGCCCGCGAAGTAGAGGACGACGCCGATCGCCGCCGCGACGCCCAGCGGGCGGTAGACGATGCCGGCGAGCAGCCCCAGCGCGCCCGCGATCTTGACGAGACCGAGGGGCACGAACCAGCTGTCGGGCACCCCCACCGCCTTGAGCTGCTGCGTCACCTTCGGGTCGCGGACGATGTCGGCGCGGGCGGACCCGAGCAGCACCAGGGACAGCAGGACGGCCAGGACGACGTAGGCGATGAACACGAAGGGCTCCACAACGAAACGGCCACGTCACGGGGGCGCCGCCGATGCCCGGCTCCGTGAGGCGCTCACCGCCTCGGACGTCACCCCCCGGCACGCCGTCGTGCTGATGCACCTCCTCGGCGGTCCGCTCGGCCAGCGCGACCTCGGCACGCGGCTGGGCGTGGATCCCAGCGTCCTGGTCACTCTGCTCAACGCGCTCGAGGACCGTGACCTGGTGCGGCGGCGTCGGGATCCGGCGGACCGCCGCCGTCACATCGTCGAGATCACCGAGGCCGGCACGACCGCCGTCACCACGTTCGACGCCGCCATCGCTCAGGTCGAGGGGGAGCTGTTCGCCGACCTCACCCCGCAGGAGCGCGACACCCTGCACTCGCTGCTGGCCCGCGTCCGCATCACCGACGAGGGTGCCTGCGGCGCGGAGGCGGAGGACGGGCACTGCTGATCAGCGGCGTGGCCCGACAGCCCTCGCAGACCACACGGGAAGAGGCGGCACCCCCGCACAGGGTGCCGCCTCTTGTGGTGCTCCGGGGCCGAGGGGAAGCCGGCCGGGTGAGGGTCACGGAACGTGACCGGCTCCGGCCCCGGGGCGGGTGACCGGGCCGGCGGGTGCACATCCC
>NZ_JBRIOU010000005.1:534694-554392 GCF_053474865.1 Streptomyces sp. CO7 | reverse complement strand
GTGCACATCCCCGCCGGACCGGAAGCGCGGGAGCGTGGGGGCGCGAAGCCCCACGTCCCGGGTCAGCGGAAGTCGCTGCCCTCCGACTCCGTCGCCGCACGGCCCGCCTCGAGCCGCGCCACCGGGATCCGGAACGGCGAGCAGGAGACGTAGTCGAGGCCGACCTCGTGGAAGAAGTGGACCGAGTCCGGGTCGCCGCCGTGCTCGCCGCAGACGCCGAGCTTGATGTCGGGCCGGGTGGCCCGGCCGCGCTCGACGCCCATGCGGACCAGCTCGCCCACGCCGTCCCGGTCGATGGTCTCGAACGGGCTGACGCCGAAGATGCCCTTCTCCAGGTACTGGGAGAAGAAGGAGGCCTCGACGTCGTCGCGGCTGAAGCCCCAGGTGGTCTGGGTCAGGTCGTTGGTGCCGAAGGAGAAGAACTCCGCGGCCTCGGCGATCTGACCGGCGGTCACCGCGGCGCGCGGCAGCTCGATCATGGTGCCGATGGTGATGCCGAGGGTCGCGCCCGAGGCCGCCTGGACCTCGCGGATGACCTGCTCGGCCTCGTCGCGGACGATCTCGAGCTCCTGCACCGTGCCGACCAGCGGGATCATGATCTCCGCGCGCGGGTCGCCGCCCGCCGCCTTGCGCTCGGCGGCGGCCTCCGCGATGGCGCGCACCTGCATGACGAACAGGCCGGGGATGACCAGGCCGAGGCGCACGCCGCGCAGGCCGAGCATCGGGTTCTGCTCGTGCAGGCGCCGCACGCAGTGGAGCAGGCGCTGGGAGTCGGAGACGTCCTCGCCCTTGGCCTCGGCGACGGCGACCTTCACCGACAGCTCGGTGAGGTCGGGCAGGAACTCGTGCAGCGGCGGGTCGATCAGGCGGACGGTGACCGGGAGGCCGTCCATCGCCTCGAGGAGCTCGACGAAGTCGCCCTTCTGCAGCGGCAGGAGCTGCGTGAGGGCGTCCTCCTGGCCCTGCTTGTCCTCGGCGAGGATCAGCCGCTCGACGAGCTCGCGGCGGTCGCCGAGGAACATGTGCTCGGTGCGGCACAGGCCGATGCCCTGGGCGCCGAAGCGGCGGGCGCGGGCGGCGTCCTCGGCGTTGTCGGCGTTCGCGCGCACCTTCAGGCGGCGCTCGCCGTCGGCGAAGGTCATGATCCGGTCGACGGCCTTGACCAGTTCGTCGGCGTCCGCGGCGGCCGCGTCGGCGGTGCCCTCGAAGTACTCGACGACCGGCGACGGTACGACCGGTACCTCGCCGAGGTAGACCTTGCCGCTGGAGCCGTCGATGGAGATGACGTCGCCCTCGGCGACCACGCCGCCGCCCGGCACGGTCATCTTCCGCGCCTTGACGTCGACCTCGAGCTCCTCGGCGCCGCAGACACAGGTCTTGCCCATGCCGCGGGCGACGACGGCGGCGTGCGAGGTCTTGCCGCCGCGGGAGGTCAGGATGCCCTCGGCGGCGATCATGCCGTCGAGGTCGTCGGGGTTGGTCTCCCGGCGGACCAGGATGACCTTCTCACCGCGGGCGGCCCACTCGACGGCGGCCTTGGAGGAGAAGACGGCCCTGCCGACGGCGGCGCCCGGGGAGGCGGCGATGCCCTTGCCGGCCTGCTCCGCCTTCGCGTCGGTGTCGAAGCGGGGGAACATCAGCTGGGCGAGCTGCGCGCCGGTGACCCGCTGCAGCGCCTCGGCCTCGTCGATCAGGCCCTGGTCGACCAGCTGGGTGGCGATGCGGAAGGCGGCGCCCGCGGTGCGCTTGCCGACGCGGGTCTGCAGCATCCACAGCTTGCCGCGCTCGATGGTGAACTCGATGTCGCAGAGGTCCCGGTAGTGGTTCTCCAGGGTCTCCATGATGTCCATCAGCTGGTCGTACGACGTCTTGTCGATCGACTCGAGCTCGGCGAGCGGCACCGTGTTGCGGATGCCGGCGACGACGTCCTCGCCCTGCGCGTTCTGCAGGTAGTCGCCGTACACGCCCTGGTGGCCGGAGGCGGGGTCACGGGTGAACGCGACGCCGGTGCCGGAGTCGTCGCCGAGGTTGCCGAAGACCATGGAGCAGACGTTGACCGCGGTGCCGAGGTCACCGGGGATGCGCTCCTGACGGCGGTACAGCTTGGCGCGGTCGGTGTTCCAGGAGTCGAAGACCGCCTTGATGGCGAGGTCCATCTGCTCGCGCGGGTCCTGCGGGAAGTCACGGCCGGCCTCGGTGCGCACGATCTCCTTGAAGCGGGCGACCAGCCGCTTCATGTCGTCCGCGTCGAGTGCCGTGTCCACGGCGACGCCCTTGGCCTCCTTGGCCTCGTCGATGGCGTCCTCGAAGAGGTCGCCCTCCACGCCGAGCACCGTCTTGCCGAACATCTGGATGAGGCGGCGGTAGGAGTCCCAGGCGAACCGCTCGTTGCCGGCCTGACGGGCCAGGCCCTCGACGGAGGCGTCGGAGAGACCGATGTTGAGGACGGTGTCCATCATGCCCGGCATGGAGAACTTGGCGCCGGAGCGGACGGAGACCAGGAGAGGGTTGTCGGCCTGGCCGAGCTTCTTGCCCATGCCGCGCTCCAGTGTGTCGAGGTGCGCACTCACCTCGTCACGCAGTGCCACGGGCTCGCGGCCGCTCTCCAGGTAGACCTTGCAGGCCTCGGTGGTGATGGTGAAGCCGGGAGGTACGGGAAGACCCAGATTGGTCATCTCCGCGAGGTTCGCGCCTTTTCCACCGAGGAGGTCCTTGAGGTCCTTGTTCCCCTCGGTGAAGTCGTACACGAACTTCACCTTCTCAACGCTTGCACCGGACTGGTGGGCCTCGCTGCGGTCTTTGTTTACCAACACGGTTCTCGACTCCTCGAGGACGCGATGACTGCCCTGACGGCGAGGAACATACCCAGATCCAGGGGTTATGGGTACGTCCGCCTTCGAAGCTTCTGCCGCGGAGGGGCCTCGACCGATGATCACCAAGTCAAGACTTGGCAAGCTTCTGCCGTTCCATGTGTTCAACTCTTGAACGGACACACCCAGAAGGAGCGGGGTCACTGCTCAGATGAGCGGGGTTGTAGCTCGTCTGAATTTGACCGATGAACGATCATCGAATGGCACCCAGTGCCACGGGTTGATGTTGTGCAGTCAGCGTCACAACGCTCATCTGAGCGGGTGATCTATCAGGGGTGGCGAGAATCACGCCCCGGCGGGTGCCGGATTTCACCATCCGGACCCCCCTCGTGCGACCGCCCCGCCTGCACACTTGGAGGGCGAACCGCCGGCCGGCGCCCTTCACGGGCGCGCACCGGCCGCCATCCCGGCGGCGGAGGAGGCGGGTGGAGGCGTGGTGTTCCGGACAGATCTCGGACGATCTTCCGACCGCACCGCGTCCACCGCACCGGGGCCTCGGAGAACCCGTGAGGAGCCGGTCACCGCGCGAAGTGCGGGGCGTCTCACAGGCCGCCCGCCGCTGAGGGGTTACCGCAGGTCAGCCCCACCGGCGCGAGCGGCCGCGGGCGTTGGGCGGAGGTCGCCGGACACGCCGACCCTTGTGTTTTGTGAAATGTCGATTACATGATGGTTTCGCGTGCTTAATAGACCTACCCTCCGGCAGATCTGATGGAGTGTGTGACGCCCGTCACACGGTCACGTCAGGTCCGCCTCTCTATTCGATCTCGTTGGAGAGAGCCCTCGTGGACACCCCAGCCCCTGCCGACGTCGGTCACGCCCGACAGACGGAGACCGCGGAACAGACCGCGGAGCCTGCGGATCCCGTCCACCTACTCCCCTCCTCGGCCCCCGTGACGGCCACCACGGCCGACGCGGCCACCGCCACTGCCCCGGCGACCGCCGCCGCCGTCACCGAACCCGCCACCGGCGCCGACATCGTCTTCGCCCCGTCCTCCCTCGCCGGCTCGCTGCACGCCCGGGCGGCCCTGGTCCTGGAGGGCAACTGGCAGGGCGCCTCGACCGTGCCCTCGCGTTCGCTCTACCCCCACCAGTGGTCGTGGGACTCCGCGTTCATCGCCATCGGCCTGCGCCACCTCTCCCCGGCGCGCGCGCAGACCGAGCTGCGGACGCTCTTCGCCTCCCAGTGGGACGACGGCCGGATCCCGCACATCGTCTTCAACCCCGCCGTGCCGCACGACGCCTACTTCCCCAGCCCCGACTTCTGGCGCTCCCGCACCGACGGCCGCCCCTCGGGCGCACCGCCGGTCATGCAGACCTCGGGCATCGTCCAGCCGCCGGTGCACGCGCTGGCCGTGTGGCTGACGCACCGAGCGGACCCGGGCCTGTCGCGGACCGAGGGCTTCCTGCGCCGCGCCTACCCGAAGCTGGTGTCCTGGCACAACTACCTGCTGCGCCACCGCGACCTGGGCGGCGGCGGGCTGGTCAGCGTGGTGCACCCGTGGGAACAGGGCATGGACAACAGCCCCTGCTGGGACCCGCCGCTGTCCCGGGTGACGCCCGCCCCGACGGGTTCCTTCACCCGCGCGGACCTGGCGCACGGCGCACCCGAGGACCGTCCCACCGACCTGGACTACGGCCGCTACGTGAAGCTGGCCATGGACTACCGGGACCGGGGCTACGTCGACGGCGGCGGTGAATTCGCCGTCGAGGACCCCTCGTTCAACGCGCTGCTGATCGCCTCCGAGCACGCGCTGGGCATGATCGAGGCGGAGCTCGGCATCGACCCCGCACCCCGGCACGCCCGCGCCGCGCGGCTCACCCGTGTCCTGGTGGACCGGCTGTGGGACGAGCGGCACGGCGTCTTCCTCTGCCGTGACGTCCTCGCGGGCGAGTCCGGCGAGCTGGTCGAGGAGCACGGGGTGGCCGGGCTGCTCCCCCTGATACTGCCCACGCTGCCCGAGGAGGTCGTCGCCCGGCTGGTGGAGACCCTCACCGGTCCGCGGTTCGGCCTCGGCTCGTCCACCCGGCTGGTGCCGAGCTACGACCTGACCGGCGCCTGCTTCGACCCGCACCGGTACTGGCGCGGCCCGGCCTGGTTCAACGTCGGCTGGCTTGTGGAGCGCGGTCTGCGGATGCACGGCCGCACCGGACTCGCCGCCGGTCTGCGCGAGGCGCTGGTCGCGACGGCGGACTCCTCCGACTTCGCGGAGTACGTGGACCCGTTCACCGGCGAGGCGTGCGGCGCGCGGGAGTTCTCCTGGACCGCCGCGCTCACGCTGGACCTCCTGCACGGTTCCGAGGACGCGCTCGACGAGATCGCCCGCTCCATCCGCACGGCCGTGCAGGACCGCACCGCTCCCGCCGGCGCACCCGCCACGCCGCCGGGCACGCCCACCGCGACACCGGCGCCCGCGGCCTAGGTCCTGGGCCTGGGCCTGCGACGGAAAACCGCGGAAAACCGCAGGACTGCCCGCACGGGGCCGTGTCAGAGTCCCCGCATGTCCAGCGACATCGCTTAGCGCCGCCACAACCGGGACGGCTATGAGGACCGCTTCGCGCAGTGGCTCGCCGAGCAAGTATGTCAGCACGTGATCGAGCCCCCGCATGAGCGCTGAACGCCCCGGAACGCCTCCCGTGCCGGGGCGTCGGCGTACCCAGGGAGGGACCGGTGTGGCCCGGCGGGCACCTGGGACGTGTCCGATCCCTTGACATGGGCACGGGCCCACTGGCTTGATGGCCTCCGCACCCTGCTGGGAGCGCTCCCACAACGGTTTAGCTCCCACCGTCGTCGCCATCGACTGTGAAAGGTCCGATCCGTGCGCCTCATACCCAAGGCCCGCTCCGGCTTCGCCGCCGCGGCCGCGGCCACCGCCCTGTTAGGTCTGTGCATGACCCCGGCCGCGGCGCGTGACGCCTCCGTCGCGGGCCAGCCGCGGACCGCGCCCGCCGCCGCCGCCTCCACCGGGCACACGCTCGCCCCGGGCACCAAGTTCTACATCGAGGGCAACAGCAAGGCCTTCGCGCAGGCCCTCACCGACCGCAAGGCGGGGGACACGGCGAACGCGAAGCTGATGGACGCGATGGCGTCCTACCCGGTCGCGCAGTGGTTCACCGGTTCCACCACCCTGCAGCAGACGACCGACGCGATGAAGCTGCTCCAGTCGAAGGCCGCGCCCCAGCAGCGGGTCCCGGTCACCGTCGCCTACAACGTGCCGGGCCGCGACTGCTCGCAGTACTCGGCCGGCGGCGCCTCCAACAGCGCGGAGTACGCCGCCTGGGTCGACGCCCTCGCCAAGGGCATCGGCGACAAGAAGACCGTGGTCATCCTCGAGCCCGACGGCCTGGCCCTCTCCCCCACCTTCTGCGGCGGGACCGCCGAGCAGCAGGCCACCCGGCTGGAGGAGATCAACGACGCGGTGGACCGGCTGGCGCAGCAGCCCGGCACGGTCACCTACCTGGACGCCGGTCACAGCTCCTGGCACGCCGTCGGCGACATCGCCAAGCTGCTCATCGACGGCGGAGTCGCCAGGGCGCAGGGCTTCTTCCTCAACGTCTCCAACTACCGTACCGACAGCGAGCTGATCCGCTACGGCACCCTGATCTCCAAGTGCATCTGGTACCTGCAGAACACCGAGGGCGCCGCGCCGGGTGACTGTGCCAACCAGTACTGGCCGGCCGCCGACGCCGACAGCTGGTACGCCTCGCACGTGCCGGCCGGCGCGCAGCTGACCCACTTCGTGATCGACACCAGCCGCAACGGCAAGGGCCCCTGGACGCCGACCGCGACCTACCCGGACCCGCAGGACTGGTGCAACCCGCCGAACCGCGGCCTCGGGGTGCGCCCCACCAGCCAGACCGGCGTCCCGCTGCTCGACGCGTACCTGTGGATCAAGGTCCCCGGTGAGTCCGACGGCAGCTGCACCCGCGGCACCGCCGGACCCGAGGACCCCGAGTACGGCATCGTCGACCCGGCGGCCGGGGCGTGGTGGCCGGACCAGGCGCACGGCTTGGCGGCCAACGCGGTCCCGGCGCTGAAGTTCAACACCGACTGGTGAGCCGCGGCCGGTAGGCCGCAGGCCTCCCGGTGACGTCCGCACGGACGGACGGCCCCGCCCCCTCCCCGGGGCGTGGCCGTCCGTCGTTTCCTCTCGTGGCCGTCAGCCGCCCGAGGTGTCCGATTCCGCGTCGGCGGCGACGCCGGAGCAGTCGTAGGGGTCGTCGAGCCAGCCGTCCGGCAGGGCGACCCGGTTGTTGCCGGAGGTGCGGCCGCGCGGGCCGTCGGCGCCGAGGGGCCAGGGCTGGTCGAGGTCCAGCTCGTCGAGCCCGGCGCGCAGGTCGGCGAGCGTCGACGTGATCGCCAGGCGCTTGCGCATCTCGGAGCCGACCGCGAAGCCCTTGAGGTACCAGGCGACGTGCTTGCGGAAGTCGATGACGCCGCGGGCCTCGTCGCCGATCCACTCGCCGAGCAGGGTGGCGTGCCGGACCATCGCGTCGGCCACCTCCCGCAGGGTGGGGGCGACCCGGTCCTCGCGGCCCTCGAAGGCGGCGACCAGGTCGGCGAAGAGCCACGGGCGGCCCAGGCAGCCGCGGCCGACGACCACGCCGTCGCAGCCGGTCTCGCGGACCATCCGCAGGGCGTCCTCGGCGCACCAGATGTCGCCGTTGCCCAGCACCGGGATCTCCGGCACCTGCTCCTTGAGGCGCGCGATGGCGTCCCAGTCGGCGGTGCCGCCGTAGTGCTGGGCGGTGGTGCGGCCGTGCAGGGCGATGGCGGTGACGCCCTCCTCCACGGCGATGCGGCCGGCGTCCAGGTAGGTGAGGTGGTCGTCGTCGATGCCCTTGCGCATCTTCATCGTGACCGGCAGCGCCCCGGCCTCGGTGACCGCCTCGCGCAGGATGGAGCGCAGCAGGTGCCGCTTGTACGGCAGCGCGGAGCCGCCGCCCTTGCGGGTCACCTTGGGCACCGGGCAGCCGAAGTTCAGGTCGATGTGGTCGGCGAGGTCCTCGTCGACGATCATCCGGACCGCCTTGCCCACGGTGACCGGGTCCACGCCGTACAGCTGGATCGACCGCGGCTTCTCGCTCGCGTCGAAGTGGATCAGCTGCATGGTCTTCTCGTTGCGCTCGACCAGCGCGCGCGTGGTGATCATCTCGCTGACGAACAGGCCCTTGCCGCCGCTGAACTCCCGGCACAGGGTGCGGAAGGGCGCGTTGGTGATTCCGGCCATGGGGGCGAGCACCACCGGCGGCTGGACGGTGTGCGGGCCGATCTGGAGAGGGGTGACGGGCGTGGACATTGCCCCATTGTCCCCCACCGCGGGGGTGGGACGGGAATGCCTTCAGCCCGTTCGTCCGCCAGGGGCCTCGTCCCGGTCGTCCGGGTCGGTCGCGCCTTCCGCGCACGCACGGGAGGTGGCCGCCTCCTCCTCCGCCCCGGCCCGCGTGTACGCCGAGGCGGACGCGTGCCACGCGTCACGCACCCGGGTCCCGTCCGCGCCGGCGAGGGCCAGGGTCGTGGCCAGCTCACTCCACGCCTCTCCGGTGCCGAACCAGTCCTGGGCCTCGGCCAGCATGTCGGCAGCGCGCTGCCCGGCCTCCACTGCCTCGTCGAAGCGCCCCAGGCCCCGCAGAGCGCTGCCGAGGTTGTTCCAGGCCATGGCTGCGCCGTAGGTGTCGTCGGTCTCCTGGTAGAGGCCGAGGGCAGTCGTGTGGGCCTCCAGCGCCTCCTCGAAGCGCCCCAGTGCGTCGAGCGTGCCGCCGAGGTTGTGCCGGACCACCGCTTCCCCGTGGGTGTCGCCGGCCTCCTGGCGAAAACCGAGGGCAGCCGTGTGCGCCTCCAGCGCCTCCTCGAAGCGCCCCATCAGGTGGAGCACGCCGCCGAGATTGTTCCGGACCACCGCTTCGCCCAGGGTGTCACCCATCTGCTGGTAGAGGCCGAGGGCGGTCGCGTACGCGTGCAGCGCCTCCTCGGAACGCCCCACTTCGTGCAGCGCGCCGCCGAGATTGTTCAGAACCCCGGCCTCGTCGTTCGTGCTGCCGGTCTGCCGGAAGAGGCCACGGGCAGTCGTGTACGCGTGCAGCGCCTCCTCGAAGCGCCGCAGTTTGCCGAGCGTGCTGCCGAGGTTGTTCCAGGCCACGGCTTCCCCGTGGGTGTAGCCGGTCTTCCTGTAGAGGCCGCGGGCGGTCGTGTGCGCGTCCAACGCCTCCTCGAAGCGCCGCAACGCACGAAGCGCGGTGCCAAGGTTGTTCCAGGCGACAGCCTCGTTGTGAGGGTCCTCGAGGACCTTGCAGGCGTCGAGAGCGAGGGAGCACACCACGAGACAGTCCCGCAGGCGACGGCGCCATCTCAGGTAGGTGGGGAGCGCGAAGCCGAGTTCTCGCCCGACGAGGGGGGGCGTGGTGCGGGCGGCCGCGACGAGGTTCTCGCGTTCGGAGTCCAGCCACGCCAGCGCTTGTTCCCTGTCGGGGAACCGGGGAGAGACCGGGCTGCCGGGCGGGTCGAGATGGGTGCCGGCGGCCTTGGCGTGCTCCACGTAGTGGTAGATCAGGCCGGCGCGGGCCTTCCCGTAGCGGCGGAGGGCGTCACGGCTCCGTGCCGTGACGCCCTCCGCCTGTTCGTGGGCGTAGGCGTGCAGCAGGTCGTGCATCCGCCAGCGGTCGCGGGCGGCCGGGTTGCGTTCGACGAGGTGGCCGGCGGCGAGCCGGGCGAGGAGACGTTCGGTGGCCGGCCGGGGCCGGCCGGCCAGAACGGTGGCGGCCGCGGTGGAGATGTCGGGGCCCGGGTTGAGGGACAGCAGGCGGAACAGGTCCTGTTCCTGGGGCAGCAGGCGTTGCAGGGACTGGTCGAAGACCGAGCGCAGGCTGCGCTCCCCGTCGTCCAGCCCGTCCAGGACGCTCTCCTCCTGGGTGAGGGCGTCGGCGCGCTCGGAAAGCGGCTGGCCGGGGTCCTGGACCAGAAGTGCCGCGGTGATCTGCAGGGCGAGCGGCAGGTACCCGCAGGCCAGGGCGACCCGCTCGGCCGCCCGCGGGTCCTCCCGCACGCGCGGGTCGTCGGGGTCGTTGCTGCGCAGTGCCGCGTCCAGCAGGGCGACGGCGTCCTCGGGCCTGAGCTGGTCGACGGTCCGCATCCGGCCGAGCCCGGGCAGTCGGTGCCGGGAGGTGACGAGCATCCCGTGGTGCCCGGGCGGGACCAGCGGTTCGACCTGGGCCGCCTGGGAGGCGTTGTCGGCGACGATCAGCAGCCGCTGCCCCGCCCTCTGACGATCGCCGAGCAGCGAGCGGTACAGGGCTTCTCGCACCGGGCCCGGCGGGGGAAGGTGCTTGGGCCGCACCCCCAGCGAGAGGAGGAACGCCTCCAGCGCGTCGTCGGCCTGGACCGGGTGGGAGTCGTAGCCGCGCAGGTCGATGAGCAGGACGCCGGTGAACCAGCCCCGCTCCTTCGCGGCGTGCCCGGCGGCGTGGGCGAGGGTGGTCTTCCCGACGCCGCCCCAGCCTGACAGCACGGCCGTCGCGGGGCCGTCGTCGGGGCGGTCCGGGTCCAGCACCCCCAGCGTGAAGGCGATGTCGTCCTCTCGCCCGGTGAAGCCCGCCGGGAGCCGCGGCAGGGCGTCCAGGGCGGTGGGCACCGGGGCGAAGCGCTGGACGTTCTTGATCTTCAGGGTGCCCTGTCCGACCACCTGGCTGTCGGTGAAGCCGGCGCCACGGAAGTCGTTGCGGACCGCGCGGCCCGTGGGCCCCTGCCCGGACCCCTGCGTCGTCCCGTTCTTCCTGCCCTTGCGCCTGGCGCGGTTCTTGCCGCCCACCCCGCGGTCCTACGTGTCGTGGTGGTTGTGCACGGTCATGGTGCCGCTGCCGAGGACCTGGCTGCTGGTGAAGGTCGCGCCCCGGAAGTCGTTGTGCACGGCCTGCGCGGGCGCGGCGGCCCCGGCCTGCGCGACCAGGGCCCGCACCTCGACGACGACGCTCTCGCGTTCCGCCTCGGCCAGCTCCTCGAGCAGGGTCTCCAGACGGGTCTGCCACCGGGCGACCTGCGCGGTCTGCACCAGCTCGGCGTCGGCGCCCTCCTGCGCGGCCTCCAGCACGGCCCGCGTCCGGTCCAGGCGCTCCAGCTCCACCTGCTCGCGCCCGGTCTCCCCGCGCCCGAGGAGCCGGGCGAAACCACCACGGATCCCGGTCCACGCGTCCGTTCCCGCAGCCTGCACGATCGCACCGCCCCCGGCGGCCGCGACAGCGACGAGCCCCTCCACCAACATGGCATCCCCCAGCCTCAACGGGCAGAGATGTCAGATTAGTTGAGCGCCCCGCGGCCGTGGGCGCTTTCACGCCATCGTGGCCCCGCACGGCCTGGCCGCCGGTGGACGCCGGACGTGGTGAGGCCCGCACCCGGGGAGCTGCGCCGGGTGCGGGCCTGGTCGGGGAGGCGGCCGGATCACCTCACGTCGGGGCAGGTGGCCTCGGGCCGGGAACAGCCGTACGTCAGGAGGTGACGGTCGCCTCCAGGTGGAAGGGGTTGCTCAGCAGCGGGCTGGTGCGGCGCGACTCGACGACGATCTCCCACACGCCGGCCTTCGGCTTGGCGAAGGTGCGGCTGCCCGAGGCGCACGCGCTCTCGTCGGAGAAGTGGGTGTAGCAGTTGAGGGAGCCCGCGGCTGCCTTCTCCGCGCTGATCCCCTCGGGGTTGAAGGCCCAGAACCGGGTCTGGCTGCCGTCGGCGACGCCGGAGAGGTCCACGGTGAGCGCGGTGGCCCCGGCCGGCACGGCCACGGTGTAGCGGGTCACCTCGTTGCGGTTCACCGTGGCGTCGGCGGCCCAGGGGGCGTCGGCGGTCACCGGGGTCGCGGCCTCGACGACCAGGAGGGTGGCGCGCTCCAGGCCGCGGACGTCCTCGTCGTCGATCCGCAGGACGGCGCTGTGGACGCCCTGGGTCGCGGGCTTCGCCGTCACCTGGACCACGGTGGGCACGTTCTTCTCCAGGACGACGCTCTCCGGGACCGAGAAGGTCCCGTCGTCGCCCTTGAGGCCGAGCGCGAAGGTCCGCGCCCCGTCCGCGCCGCCGGTGCGGGTCAGGGTGACGTCGTAGGTGCGGGACTCGCCGACGCCCTGGCCGCCGGCGTCGGGGGCGCAGCTGTTGAACAGGCCGGCGCCGGTGTGGGGCGTGGCCAGCTTGCCGGAGAGGACGGTGCAGACCGGGGCGGAGACGGTGACGTCCTGGCCGGTGTCGACGCCCTTGGACAGGAACGTCCACGCCTGCTCGACGTCGAACAGGCCGTATCCCTGGGCGACGGCGTCGACCTTGTTGTTGTAGTCCGCCGTGGAGAAGATCGCCTTGCGCAGCTCGGCCGGAGTGGCGCTGACGCCGCTCTGCCTGGCCGCCGACAGCAGCAGGGCGGCCGCGCCGGTGGCCTGCGGGGCGGCCATGGAGGTGCCGTTCAGGTGACTGTAACCGGTGGGCAGCGTGTAGCCGGTCTGCGCGACGGAGGCGCTGGGCATCCAGCGCGGCGTGGTGGAGACGGCCGAGCCCGGGGCCGTGATGTCGGGCTTCAGGCCGCCGTCCTCACGCGGGCCGCGCGAGGAGAAGGGGAAGACTCCGTCCTTGAACGCCACGGCGGAGCCGTAGTTGGACCACCAGGTCTCGCGGGTCACCGAGGCGCCGACGCTGACCACGTGGTCGGCGACGTTCGGGTCGCCCACCGTGTTGGTGCCCGCGCCGGAGTTGCCGGCCGAGATGAACATCTGGACGCCGGTCTCGTCGATCAGGCGGTTGTAGAGCAGCGCCATGGCGCTGTTGCCGTCGTTGAGCGCGGGGCTGGAGCCGATGGACATGTTGATGACGTCCACGCCGTACTTCGTGGCGAGGTCGATCATGCCGTCGTTGAGCGCGGCGCTGGAGCAGCCGGTCGACTGGCAGGCCTTCATCGAGACCAGCTTGGCGCCGGGGGCCTGGCCGTCCATGGCGCCGCCGAACATGCCGTTCGCGGCGGTGATGCCCGCGACATGCGTGCCGTGGTCGACGTCGAGGATGTTGAGGCCGAGGCCGGAGAACGTCGCGCTGAACTTCTTGAACTCGACGGTGAACGGCTGCCGTTCGTTGTGCGCGGTGGCCGGGTCGTCGGTGCCGAGGTAGCCGATCTGGTGGTCGACGCGGTACGCCCGGAGCAGCTCGTCGTCCTGGAAGACGTGGTCCTGGTCGGTGTCCACCCATATCGCGCCGTCGGAGGGACGGGCGACGGCCCCGAGGTAGGTGCCGGCGAGCGTCTGATCGGCTATCTGGGACTTCTGGAGCAGGCGGTTGGCCATGTAGAGCTCGCCGTCGGCCTCCGGCAGGGTCCAGGTGATGTTGTTCTTCACCACGGTGGTCCCGGTGACCTTGTTGGCCGAGGTGAGCAGCGACCAGGTCCGGTCGGTGAGCAGGTCGATGAAGTTGGTCGGGTTGCTCCCGGTCACCGTGTCCACCAGCTTGCGCTCGCCGGTGGTGGTCTCGGCCAGCGCGGGGTGGGTCGGGTCCACGCCCGTGTCCATGATGCCGATGGTCACGCCCCGCCCGTCGAAGGCCGGGTTCTTCGCCTTGAAGTCGACCGACCCGGTGTCGCGGGTCGGCATGTACGGGTTGTCGTCCCCCGTCTTCGCCGACGGCGCGGCCGGCAGCTCCGTCCCCGCCGCCTGCGTGACGGTTGCGGCACCGCTGTCCCCCGTGCCGGTGTCCTCCAGCTCCAGCAGCTCGTCGACGTCCGCCCGCAGGACGCCGTCCAGTGCGACGACCTTGTCGACGTCGGCGAATCCCACGTTGGCCTTGACGTAGCCGATCTCCGCGTCGGTCCGGGTCACGTCGGCGCCCAGCTCGGTGAGGGCTTGGCGGACCTCCTCCGTGCGGCCGTCCTTCACTGCGAGCATCACGGTCACGAAGTCGGGGACCGCGCGCTGCGCTCCCTGGGGAACGGTGCGCGCCCGGTGCTGCCGCTCGTAGGTGGCGACGAGGGCGCGGTCGTGGCTGCCGAGCTTGTCGGCGGCGGCCGTGGCGGCGGGAGCGGAGGTGTCCGCCTGCGCCGGTATCGCGGTCAGCGACATGCTGCCGGCAGCGACCACCGCGGCGAGCGCCGCCATGGTTCTCACGGCAGGCTTCGTGCGCTGGGTTCTGGGGGTGTTCATCGGCGTCCTATCCATGGAAGGCGTGTCGAACAGCGACACCGTTTCACCGCGGACGTGGCCGGAAAAAGCCTTTCGGCTGTCGGTTCAGTGCCTTGTCGCAAAGGCGACAAGGCCTGGTCAGACCCACTCCTGACGCGCGGCCTGCCACCCCAACTGCACCCGGCTCTGCGCGTTCGCGAGAGCCAGAAGACGCTTCACCCGGCGCTGGACGGTGCGCAGACTCACGTTCTGCTGGGAGGCGATGGCCTGGTCGGTGTAACCGGCGAGCAGCAGCGAGAGCAGGTGCCGGTCGTCGACGGACAACGGCCCCTCCTTGGCAGCCAGTACGGTCGGCACCGGGACCGCGGTCTCCCAGCAGCGGTCGAAGATCCAGCCGAGTGCGTCCACGATGTCGCGGTTGCGCAGGAGCAGGGCGGTGACGCTGTCGGGTCTGCTGCGGTTCGGCACGACGAGGGCGGCCCGGTCGTCGACAAGCATCGCCTTGAGCGGCACGTCCACCGCGACGCGCATCTCCTCGCCCAGCTCGGCCCATTTCTTGAGCAGCAAGGTGGTGTCCGAGCCGTCCTCGTCGAGGAGGGCCCGTTGGTAGACGACCCGGTAGCGCACGCCGGCCCGGAGGGCGTCCTGCTGACCGGGATTGTCGTCCGCCGTCACGGCGACGGCCGGCGGACGGACCAGGCTGCGGACCTGGTGCTGCGCCTCGCGCACCAGCTGCGCGTAGCGCCTCGCGAGGGTTTCCGCCCCCTCGATCACCTCCGTCTGGTCGGCGGGTCCGTACCCGGCGTGGCTGCGGTACCGCTGGGTCAGCTCGGCGATGGCGTGCCGGGTGCGGCGCGCGTCGTCCATGCGGTGGAGCATCAGCAGGTTCAGATTGACGTCGGGCGGGGTGACCCGCAGACCGCGCCGGCTGCCGGTCAGCCGCGCCACCAGGCCCTTGTCCTCCAGCCCGGCGAGCGCGGCCTCCACCGCGGGCAGGTCCATTCCGATGCGGCCGGCCACTTCCCGGGCGTCGTCGGCGGCCCGGTCGACGAGTGCGACGTACACCCGCTCCTCGGCCGGTGGAACCCCGATCCCTTCCAGCATGCTTCGCCCTCTCGTGCGCCCCCGCTCATGGTTGCGCCGATCTTGGGGCGCGTGGGACCGCAGGTCAACGGTCATGTCGCGGAGCGAGACGTGACGCGACGAGGCCCCGCCGCGTCACGTACACGGCGGGGCCTGCGAGGACGTCCGGTCAGACGGTGCGGAACGCGTCCGCCTTGACGCCGGCGACGAAGGCGGCGAACGAGGCGGCGGGCAGCGACAGGACCGCGCCGGCGGGGTTCTTGGAGTCCCGCACCGGCACGACGCCGCGGGAAGGGACGAGGTTCACGGCGACCTCGACGCAGTTTCCGCCGTTGTTGCTGTACGAGGAGGTGAACCAGCGGGGGGATTCGGTCGTCACGGAGTGCCCTTTCGTAGCTGGTTGATCAAAGCGACGGACGCCGCCTGGGACAGCGCTTCGGCCTGTAGCTGATGGTAGGCCGTCAACATCGGCAGAACTGACGCAGTTTCACGGTCGAGGTGCCCCTGGGACTGCGACTCCGCGTAGCAGACGATGGAGCGGTCCGCCAAGGTCAGCAGGTTGACCGGCAGGTCGAACGGACGCCGCTCCCCCATCTCGAAGGGCGCGATCTGCAGCACCGTGTTGGGCCGGTCCGCGAACTCCCGCAGCCGGTCCAGTTGCGCCCCCATGACCTTGCCGCCGCCGACGGGGCGCCGGATGCAGCTCTCGTCCATGACGACGAACACCATCGGCGGATTCTGCCGCTCCAAGGCCCGTTGCCGCGAGGCGAGGAGGTCCAGCCGCTCGGCCGCCTGCTCGGGAGTGGCGGCACCACGCTGGACGGCGCTCTCGGCGAGGACCCGTGCGTAATCGGGCGTCTGGAGGAGCCCCGGGACGATGCCGATCTCGAAGAGCCGGAGCTCCACGGCTCTGCCCTCGAAGGACAGGTACTCGGGGAAGCCCTCCAGCAGGCTCCCCTGCCGCATGTCACGCCACTCCCGCTCGAACGCCTCCGAGGTGCCCGCGACACCGAAGACCTGATCGGCCTTGCGCGAGAACGGGAGGGTTGGCGGTTTGCGACCAGTTTCCACGGCGGAAATGTGCTGGCTCGAATACTCCAGGCGCGCCGCCAAATCCTCCTGGCTCCAGTCGCGGTCCTCCCTCAGCCTGCGGACGCGCGCTCCGTACGCGGCCCTGGGGCTGCTTTCGGGGTTCAGCACCTTCCGGTTGACCACGTCGCACACCAACCCTTCCTTCGGAATCGGCTAGTTGAAGGGATGTCGACTCTAGGTCACGCTGAGCCCCCTTGGTAGTCACTCCGTCACGGAGAGGAGTTGCCGTGGTCACCCCCCAGAGGTCCCCGCACCTGCAGGAACACCCGGAGAACGCCGCGTCGCCCGCCCTGCCGCCCCGCCGCCGAATCAGCCTCACGAGTGAGCCGGCCGCACGCCCCGTCGATCTGACGCTCCCCCGCGAGGCACGGTCCGTGGCGCTGGCCCGCCGGTTCGCCGTGGACCGCGTGCGCGAGGAGCTGCCGAGCCCCTCGGACGAACTGCTCGACCGCGTAAGCCTGGTGACGTCCGAGCTGGCGACGAACGGCGTCAAGTACGGCGCACGCGACGACGACATGATCGGCGTGACGGTACGGGTCACCGCGGACCAGGTGCGGATCGAGGTCCACGACCCGAACCGCACCCGCCCCCGGATGCGCAGCGCGGCGGACCGGCGACGGCGCAACCACGGCAACGGGCTGCACATCGTCGCCACGCTCACGGACGGGCGGTGGGGCGTGGCTGCGCGACCGTTCGGCAAGTACGTCTGGGCGGAGATCCCGCACGCCCCGTGACGCCGCCGCGCCGCGGGCCGTCAGCCCAGTCGGGCGAAGGCGTGGTCCGCGTCCGCGACGGCCTCCGCGTGCACCTCACGGGCGGAGCATCCGTCGGCGATCCGCTGCCAGTTGGCGCGGGCGAGCACCCGCTGCACGGCGATCACCTGCGCGGCCAGCAGCCGGGCCGGGAGGTCCGGGCCCGGGTCGAGGGACTCAGCCAGCGCCTGCTCGTCCTCCTGCGTGTACTGCGTGAGGCGTCCCGCAAGGCTCGGCGTGGTGAAGACCAGCCGGTGGAACTCCACCACGACCGGGTGGTCGTTGAGGCCGGTCACCGGTTCGTACCGGTCGAGGCCCGCGCGGAAGTGCCGGTGCAGGGCGGTCACGGGCGGGACGCCGGGTCCGCGGTCGCGCACGACGCGCGCGGCCTCGCCCTGGTGGTCCGCGAACCGGTGGAGGACCAGGTCCTCCTTGGTGGGGAAGTACCGGAAGAGCGTCGGCTTGGAGACCTCTGCCGCGGCGGCGATGTCGTTGACCGAGACCTTGTCGAATCCGTGCGCGAGGAAGAGCGAGATCGCCGCTTCGGCGATCGCGTCGCGGGTCCGCGCCTTCTTGCGGGCGCGCAGCCCCGTCGGATCGGTCACCTGGGGAGCTTAACATTCGTTACCGGGTTGCTTTTGTTACCCGGTAACGCGTTAGTGTGCGTCCATGACACGAACCCCTGCCCAGCCGGTCCTGGTCACCGGCGCCACCGGCCGGATCGGCCGCGCGGTCGTCGGCCGGCTCCTCGACGCGGGCGTGCCGGTGCGCGCCCTCACCCGTCGGCCGGAGGCGGCGACGACGCTGCCGGCCGGTGTCGAGGTCGTCACGGGCGACCTCACCGTGCCGGCGTCCCTCGACGAGGCGGCCCGGGGCGCCGGCGCGGTCTTCCTTCTCTGGACCGCGCCCCCGGCGACCGCCGAGGCGGTGGTCGAGCGTCTTGCGGCCCGCACGCGCCGCATCGTCCTCCTCTCCTCCCCGCACCGGACGCCGCACCCGTTCTTCCAGCAGCCCAACCCCATGGCGGCGTTCCACGCGGAGCTGGAGCGGCTCGTCGCGGACACGGGGGTGGAATCGACGGTCATCCGGCCGGGGATGTTCGCGTCGAACGCCGCGGCCTGGTGGGCGCCCTCCCTCCGCTCCGGCGACGTGGTCCGGTGGCCGTACGGCGCGGCCGAGACAGCACCGGTCGACGACCGTGACGTCGCGGCCGTCGCGGCGCGGACCCTGTACGAGGACGGGCACGCGGGCGGCGACTACGTGCTCACGGGCGCCGAGTCGCTGACCCAGGCGGCGCAGGTGGGCGTCATCGGGGAGGTGCTGGGGCGCCCCGTCCGGTTCGAGGAGATGTCCCCGGAGGAGTTCCGCCGCGAGACGGAGGGGCAGGCGCCTGGGCCGGTGGTCGACATGCTGCTCTCGGCGTGGAACGCGGCGGTCGGCGGGCCCGCGTACATCAGCTCCGCGGTCTCCGACGTCCTGGGGGTCCCGCCGAGGTCGTTCCGCCAGTGGGTCGCCGACCACGCCGGGACGTTCGCGCGGGGCTCCGCCCCCGCGCCCTGACGCCGACCGCCCGCCCTCCCGACGCCGGCCAGGTGGCGGTGCGGACCGGCCCGCCGGGGTCACCGGGTGCCGCGGAACGCCCGCCGGTACTCCCGGGGCGGGACGCCCACCGCGCGGACGAAGCCCGGCCGCAGCGCCACCGCCGAGCTGAAGCCGCAAAGGGCGGCGACCTCGCCGACCGGGAGGTCGGTCTCCTCCAGCAACCGCTGGGCCGCGAGCAGCCGTTGCTCCAGCAGCCACCGCAGCGGCGTGGTGCCGGTGGCCGCGGCGAAGCGGCGGGCGAAGGTGCGCTCCGACATCAGGGCGACGCGTGCCATGTCCCGTACGGTCCACGGGGCGTCGAGCGCGGCGAGGACCTCGCGCCGGGCCCGGGAGAGCGGGTCCTCCGTGCCGGCCACCGGGGTCGGCGGCACCGGCGAGGGGATGAACTGGGCCTGACCGCCCGCCCGGAACGGCGCCGTCACCATGGCCCGGGCGATGGCCGCCGCCGCCCGCTCGCCGCGTGCGGCGCGCACCAGGTGCAGGCACAGGTCGATGCCGGCTGCGACCCCGGCGGAGGTCCAGATCGCGCCGTCCCCGGTGAACAGCACGTCGGAGCGGACGTCCACCCCCGGGTGGCGGCGGGCCAGTTCACCCGCGAGCGCCCAGTGGGTGGTGGCGGTACGGCCCTCCAGCAGGCCCGCCTGCGCCAGCACGAACGCACCGGCGCACAGCGAGGCGATCGGGACGCCCCGTTCGTGCACCGCCCGCAGGGCCCGGGCCACGGCGGGGTCCACGGTGGCGCCGGCGTCCTCCAGGCCCGGCACCAGGACCAGGTCGCAGTCGAGCAGCCCCTCCAGGCCCGCGTCCGGCGCCCTCTCCAGCCCGCCGCCCAGCCGCACCCGCGCCCCGTCGGGGCCGCAGACGCGCAGGGTGAAGTCGGCGGCCCGGTTGGACCACACCTCGCAGATCACGGCGTAGTCGAAGACCCGTACGCCGTCGAGGAGCAGGCAGCCGACGGTGTGCAGGGGCGGGGAGGACGACGGCGGCGGCATGGCAGGAATCTATCGACCGTCGGCGCCGCCGCCGCTCACGGCCGGGGACCGCCGCGGCGCAGGGTGGGGGCATGACCTCATCGACCGGCGCGCCCGCGCCCTTCACCGTCCGTTACGTCGGCGGCCCCACCGCGGTCCTGGAGACCGGCGGGGTCCGCCTGCTCACCGACCCGACCCTCGAAC
>NZ_JBRIOU010000005.1:520290-534594 GCF_053474865.1 Streptomyces sp. CO7 | reverse complement strand
CGCGGGTGAGCTCGGCGCCGGGTACCTCGCCCTCGGCCAGGGCGGTGCCGACCACCCGGCCGATGGCGCCCCAGCCGACCACGCCGATCCGCAGCGGCGCGGCGGCGCTCACGCGGCCGCTCCGGAGGTCCGGTCCGCGGCGGGGGCGGGGACCGCGTCGACCGGCGCGGCCAGCGGCCCTGGATCGGGGACACCCGCCATGTGGCAGCGGATCTCCTTGCTGGGCGGCCCGGCGGTCCCCCACAGGTCGGACAGCTCGGGCACCCGGCGCCACACCTTGGCGATCCAGCGGTCCTCGACGATCTGCGCGACCTCGGAGGTGTACTCGCAGACCAGTCCGGCCGGGTCGGTGAAGTAGGAGAAGGTGTTGTCGCCCGGACCGTGGCGGCCGGGACCCCACTGCGGCGTGATGCCGTGGTGCCGCAGCCGGCCCAGGCCCCGCATGAAGTGGTCGACCGAGTCCATCTCGTAGGCGACGTGGTTCAGGGAGGTCCACTCGGCCTGGTTGAAGGCGATGCAGTGGTGGTCGCTGTTGACCCGCAGGAACGCCATCTGGTGCTCGGACCAGTCGGAGACCCGCATGCCGAGCACGTCGCAGTAGAAGGCGACGGCGGCGTCGATGTCGACGGTGTTCAGCACGGTGTGCGTGACGCCGACCGGCACCGCGGCCTGCCGCCCGCGCTCGGGCACCGCCTCCACCAGGGCGCTGATCTCGATCAGCCGCCCCTCCGGGTCGGTGAACCGCACGCCGTACCCGCCGCCGGCCTGCTCCAGCGGGCCGGGTCCGTGCACGGGGACGATGCCCCGGCCCAGCAGCCGGCGGGCGGCCTCGTCGACCTCGTCGCGGGAGCCCACGGCGAAGGCGACGCGGCCGAGGCCCACCCGGTCGGCGCGGGTCAGGCGCAGCACGTGGTGCTCGTCGCCGGTGCCCCGCAGCCAGGCGGCGTCCCGGTCGGCGTCGACCGTCTCCAGGCCCCAGACCTCGGCGTAGAAGTCGGCGGACTCGGTGAGCGTCGGGACGAAGAGCTCCACGGCGCGCAGCTTGCGCAGCCGCGCGACGGGGGGCCGCTGGAGGGCCGTCTCGGACATGCCGTCTCTCCTGAACGTCGAACGGGGCGTGGGGTTGGGGGTGGGGTCGGGTGTGGTGGCGCGGGAGGGCCGGGCCCTAGGAGGCCCAGGGCAGCGGGGCGGGATCGGTGCCGAAGTAGTGGGACTTCTGCCGCTGGTAGCCGCGCAGCCACGCGCGGCCCTTCTCGCTGCCGAGCCCGCTCTCCTTCCACCCGGTGAAGGGGGTGCTGGAGCTGAACTGCTTGTAAGTGTTGATCCAGACCGTGCCTGCCTCGATCCGGCGGGCGAGCCGCCAGGCGCGGGCCAGGTCGCGGGTCCAGATGCCGCAGGCCAGGCCGTAGACGGTGGAGTTGGCCTGGCGGACCAGGTCCTCCTCGTCGTCGAAGGGCAGGCAGACCAGCACCGGGCCGAAGATCTCCTCCTGGCAGGTCCGGGCGTCGGCGGGCAGGCCGTCGAGCACGGTGGGCAGGTAGTACGCGCCGCCGGCGTACTCCTCCCCCGAGGGCGCCGTCCCGCCGCACAGCACCCGGGCGCCCTCCTCGCGGGCCAGGTCCACGTAGGCGGCCACCTGGTCGCGGTGCCGGTGGTGCACCATGGGCGCCACCTGGGTCGCCGGGTCGGTGCCGGGTCCCACCCGCAACTTCGCCGTGCGGGCGACCAGTTCACCCACGAACTGGTCGTACAGGCTCCGGGCGACGAAGAGCCGCGAACCGGCGATGCAGGACTGGCCGCTGGAGGAGAAGATCCCGTACATCACGCCGGCCAGGGCCTGTTCGACGTCCGCGTCCTCCAGGACGACGGTGGGCGACTTGCCGCCCAGCTCCAGCGAGACCGGGATGAGCTTCTCGGCGGCGGCGTGCGCCACGGTCCGGCCGGTGGCGGTGCCGCCGGTGAAGGTGACCTTGCCGACCAGCGGGTGCCGGACGATCGCGTCCCCGACGACGCTGCCGCGGCCGGGCAGGACCGAGACCAGCCCCTGCGGCAGTCCGCTGCCGCTGATCAGCCGGCCCAGGGCCAGCGAGGTGAGCGGCGTCCAGTCGGCGGGCTTGAGCAGCACACCGTTGCCGGCCGCGAGGGCGGGGGCGATCTTCTGCGCGTCGGAGGCGATCGGCGAGTTCCACGGGGCGATGGCGCCGACCACGCCGATGGGCTCGTGGGTGGAGACGGTGACGTACGCGCCGCGCGAGGGGGTGAGGGCGTCCTCCGCCGTCTCCAGCAGCGCCGCCGCGTAGCGGAAGGTGCCGGCCGCGCTGGCCGCCAGCGCGGTGGTCTCCGCCAGGGTCTTGCCGGTGTCGGCGGTCTGGAGGGCCGCGAGCTTCCCGGCGTTCGCGTCGATCAGCTCGGCGATCCGGTGCAGGTGACGGGCCCGCAGGTGCGGCGCGAGGTCGCGCCAGGCGGGGTCCGCGGCGGCCCGGGCCGCACCCCGGGCCGCTTCGTCCACGTCCTCGGCGGAGGCGGCGTGCAGCGTGGTCAGCACCCGGCCGGTGGCGGGGTCCACCACCTCGGTGGGCGCGCCCGCCCCGGTCCGCCAGCGCCCGGCGATCAGCGCCTCGTCCGGCGGCAGCACCGTCTCGGTCATGGCTTCTCCTCCAGGGCGTTCCGCGTGGACGACCGGGCCTTTGAGGCCCTGATCACTTGGCACTAAAAAGCTAACCCCTTAAATATCTAGGCGCAAGGGTCCGGCGCCGGGCGAAAGCGTGGACCCTGGCCGGATCCGGCCGTGCCGAGCCGCTTTACGGGAAGAAGGCGGGAGTGACGAACTCATCCATGCAGATCAAGGCCGTGATCGTGGACGCCGCCGACCCCGAGCGGCTCGCCGGGTTCTGGTCCGAGGTGCTGGGCCGGCCGGTGGCGGGCCGCACGGGCCCCTATGTCTGGCTGGGCCGCCAGGGCGATCTCGTCGTCGGCTTCCAGCAGGCCGAGGCGCCCCGGCCGGGCAAGAACCGCGTCCACGTCGACATCGCCGCCCCCGATCCGGCCGCCGAGCAGCGGCGGATCGAGGCGCTCGGCGGACGCCGGCTGCACGAGTACGACGACGGCGGCTTTCTGGTGATGGCGGACCTGGAGGGCAACGAGTTCTGCGTCGTCCCGGACGGCCCGGACGTCCCGGACGGCCCGGACGTCCCGGACGGCCCGGACGGCTCCGTCGGCCTCGACGACGAGGGCCACGCGCACTACCTGGACCGGCGGGCCGACAGGGACGGTCACTGAACTCCCGTCCGTGACGCGCCAACTGCTCACGCGGACAGCGGCTCACGCCAGGGTGACGCGCATTCCGCCCTCGGCCAGGACGTCGAGGACCACGCCGAACAGGTCGTAGGGCCGGCCGTCCGGTGTCAGCGCGTGGGACAGGTGCTCGCGTGCCGTCGCGGCCTCGCGCCAGAGCAGGGTGGCGGGGGCGGTGTAGCCGAAGGCGCCGCGCAGGCAGTCGTCGAGGGCGTCCAGGCAGCCGCCGAAGTAGCCGCCCGGGCCGTTCACCGCCTCGCCGAGCGCCAGGTGGAGGCTCGGTGCGTCGGTGACGTGCCGGCCGTCGAGGACGTAGGCGTGACCGGCCGGCCGGTCACGGCGGGTGCGCAGGCAGGCGCGGTCCCGGACGAGGTCGAGCCAGGCTTGCCGGCGCCGGGTGTCGAGGCCGGCCCAGGCGCCCCGGGCGTTCGGCGGCCCGGCGAACCACCGCTCCCAGACGGGCCGGGCGTGCGCGGGAACGGGCGTGAACCGCTCCCCGTCGAGCTCGAGGTCGATCCGGTCCGTTCCGTCGGCCGCCGGGCGCCAGGCGCCGACTCTCGCCCACAGCAGGCGTTCGGTGAGCGGCTCACCGAGGTCGTCCCGCACCTCCAGGGCGGCCTGCTCCAGCTCCAGCGCCCGCCGGGTGCCCTTCGCCAGTGCCGCCCGCAGCCCCTCCCCCGGGACGAGCCCTCGCAGGACGAGCGGGAGCGCCGACCGCCCGGGCGGCAGGACGCGGGCGAACTCCCGGCAGGAGCCCAGCAGGCGACGCCCGTCGTGAACGTGCACTCGGCCCCTGTGCCCCTCGGGTGGGCCTTCGTAGTCGTCCAGGCCGGTCAGGACGAGACCGCCCGTCCCCCGCGGCCGGCTCACGCTCTCCGCGTCCTCCAGCAGCCAGGGACCCAGCGTTTCGTCGTCCGGGACCAGCCACACCCGGTCGCCGACCCACCCGCGCACCTCTGCCCGTGGATCCCAGCCGAACAGTTCGTAGGTCCCCCGCCCGGGCTCGCCGAAGAGCCCTTCCACCTCGGCGCAGACGCCCCAGGCGTGCCCGTGCTCGCCATCGGTCAGCGTGTACCGCGCGCGCCCACGACGCTCTTCGTCCTGCCGCACGCCGGAAGTCATGCCGGGAATCATGCCGGGACCGGGTTTCCACGGCGAGGGCGTTTCCGACGTGCACGCGGCCGGGCCCCGGCCCCACCCCCGGTGAGGGGGCGGGGCCGGGGCCCGGTGCGTGCGGCGGTTGAGGGTGCTCAGCAGCCGATCAGGCGCGAGGCGAGGTAGCCCTCGATCTGGTCGAGGGAGACACGCTCCTGCTTCATGGTGTCGCGCTCGCGGACGGTCACCGCGTTGTCGTCCAGGGTGTCGAAGTCGACGGTGACGCAGAACGGCGTGCCGATCTCGTCCTGGCGGCGGTAGCGGCGGCCGATGGCGCCCGCGTCGTCGAACTCGATGTTCCAGTGCTGGCGCAGCGCCTGGGCGAGACCCTTGGCCTTCGGGGACAGCTCCGGGTTGCGGGAGAGCGGGAGCACGGCGACCTTGACCGGCGCGAGGCGCGGGTCGAGGCGCAGCACGGTGCGCTTCTCCATCTTGCCCTTGGCGTTGGGCGCCTCGTCCTCGACGTAGGCGTCCAGCAGGAACGCCAGCATGGTGCGGCCGACACCGGCCGCCGGCTCGATGACGTAGGGGGTGTAGCGCTCGTTGGCCTCCTGGTCGTAGTAGACCAGGTCCTGGCCGGAGGCCTTGGAGTGCGCGGTGAGGTCGAAGTCGGTGCGGTTGGCGACGCCCTCGAGCTCGCCCCACTCGCTGCCGCCGAACTGGAAGCGGTACTCGATGTCGGCGGTGCGCTTGGAGTAGTGGGAGAGCTTCTCCTGCGGGTGCTCGTACCAGCGCATGTTCTCCTCACGGAGACCCAGGCCGGTGTACCAGCCCCAGCGCTGCTCCATCCAGTACTCCTGCCACTTCTCGTCCTCGCCCGGCTTGACGAAGAACTCCATCTCCATCTGCTCGAACTCGCGGGTGCGGAAGATGAAGTTGCCGGGCGTGATCTCGTTGCGGAAGGACTTGCCCATCTGCGCGATGCCGAACGGCGGCTTGCGGCGCGCGGAGGTCTGCACCTGGGCGTAGTTGGTGAAGATGCCCTGGGCCGTCTCGGGACGCAGGTAGGCGATGGAGCCGCTGTCCTGGGTCGGGCCGAGGTGGGTGGAGAGCATGCCGGAGAACTGCTTGGGCTCGGTGAACTGGCCCTTGACGCCGCAGTTGGGGCAGTTGATGTCGGCCAGGCCGTTCTCGGGGGCGCGGCCCTTCTTCTCCTCGAACGCCTCCTCCAGGTGGTCGGCGCGGAAGCGCTTGTGACAGGAGGTGCACTCGGTCAGCGGGTCCGAGAACGTGGCGACGTGACCGGAGGCGACCCAGACCTCGGAGGCGAGGATCACGGAGGAGTCGATACCGACGACGTCCTCGCGGGAGGTCACCATGTAGCGCCACCACTGGCGCTTGATGTTCTCCTTGAGCTCGACACCCAGGTGACCGTAGTCCCAGGCGGCGCGCTGACCGCCGTAGATCTCACTGCAGGGGAATACGAAGCCACGGCGCTTGCTCAGGCTGACGATGGTGTCGATCTTGTCGGCGGCCACGGTGCTCTCTTCATTACGACGACGGGCGGCGGCGAAGGACCGGCCGGCGGCTGCCGCACCGGCCCCTCGGAGCTTGCTATACAGCGAATGCCTCAGGTTACCGGCGGGGACTGCCCCCCGATCAAATCGGTTCCGCTCCCGGGACGCCAGGCGGGGACCGACACACCCCATCCGGCCCCTTCGCGCCGCTTTGACCTCCGTTGTTGACAACGGTTTCCATATTAGTTGAAAATGAGAGTCATGAACGTCCGACGACTCATATCCGCGACCGCCGCCGCCTCCGCCGTCGCCCTGGGGGCCACGGCCCTGACCGCGTGCTCCGGCGACGGCACGGCCTACGCCAAGAACACCGAGAAGTTCGATGTCGTCGCGTCGTTCTACCCGATGGCCTTCCTCGCCGAGGAGATCGGCGGGAAGAACGTCAACGTGACCACCCTGGTGAAGCCCGGCCAGGAGCCGCACGACCTGGAGATCACCGCCCGCCAGACCGCCTCCCTCACCGAGGCGGACGCGATCCTCTACCTCAAGGGCCTCCAGCCCGCCGTCGACGAGGCCGTCGCCCAGACCGAGGGCCCGCGGAAAATAGACGCCGCCTCCCTCACCGACCTGGAGAAGCACGGCGCCGAGGTCGACGGCCACGCCGAGGAGTCCTCCGACGCGCACGCGGACGAGCACGCGGACGAGCACGCCGAGGAGCACGCGGACGAGCACGCCGAGGAGCACGCGGACGAGCACTCCGAGGAGCCCGGCGGCGGGCACGAGGGTCACGGCCACTCCCACGAGCCCGGCGGCAAGGACCCGCACGTCTGGCTGGCCCCCGCCAAGTACGCCGAGGTCGCCGAGGGCGTCTCCAAGGCCTTCCAGAAGGCCGACCCCGAGCACGCGGCCCAGTACCGCGCGAACACCGAGGACCTGGTCAACCGCCTCGACGCGCTGGACAAGAAGTTCGAGGACGGCCTGAAGGACCGGAAGACCGACGTCTTCCTCACCAACCACTCCGCCTTCGGCTACCTCGCCGAGGCGTACGGCCTGATCGAGGAGTCCCTCACCGGCCTCGACCCCGAGTCGGAGCCCAGTGCCGCCCGGGTCAAGGAGCTCCAGCACATCGCGAAGGAGGACGGCGTCAGCACCGTCTTCTACGAGACCCTGGTCAGCGACCGCACGGCCCGCACCGTCGCGAAGGACGCCGGGCTGCGCACCGACGTGCTGGATCCGCTGGAGGGCATCACCGAGAAGTCCCGCGGCGACGACTACTTCCAGGTCATGGAGGCCAACCTGGCTGCCCTGCAGAAGGCGCTGGGGACCAAGTGACCCCGCCGGACTCCCCCACCCAGGAGGGCGCCGTGGACGAGCCCGTCATCTCCCTGCGCACGGTCCGCGCCGAGCTCGGCGCCAAACCCGTGCTCCGCGGCATCGACCTGACCGTGCGGCGCGGCGAGGTCGTGGCGCTGCTCGGAGCCAACGGCTCCGGCAAGTCGACCACGGTCCGCGCGGTCATCGGCCAGGTGCCGGTGGTCTCCGGCGAGATCGAGCTGTTCGGCGTCCCCCGCCGCCGCTTCCGGCAGTGGTCGCGGGTGGGCTACGTCCCGCAGCGCACCACCGCCGCCGGCGGGGTCCCCGCCACCGTGACCGAGGTGGTGGCCTCCGGGCGGCTGTCCCGGGCCCGCTTCGGCCTGCTCCGCAAGGCCGACCGCGAGGCGGTGCGGCACGCCCTGGAGCTGGTCGGTCTCGCCGACCGCGCCAAGGACCCGGTGGACGCCCTCTCCGGCGGCCAGCACCAGCGGGTGCTGATCGCCCGCGCCCTGGCCTCCGAGCCGGAGCTGCTGATCATGGACGAGCCGATGGCCGGCGTCGACCTCGCCAGCCAGGAGGTCCTCGCGGACACCCTGCGCGAGCAGGTCTCGCGCGGCGTCACCGTCCTGCTCGTCCTGCACGAGCTGGGCCCGCTGGAGCCGCTGATCGACCGCGCGGTGGTGCTGCGCGACGGCTGCGTGCTGCACGACGGCCCGCCGCCCAAGGCCCTGGGGCAGCACGCGCTGCCCGGCCACGACCACGTCCACCCGCACGACGACGAGAACGCCGACCACCTGCGCACGGGACTGCTGAGCTGATGGACCTCCTGAGCTACCCCTTCATGCAGCGAGCACTGCTCGCGGCCGTCCTGGTCGGTCTCACCGCCCCCGCCATCGGCGTGTACCTGGTACAGCGCCGCCAGGCCCTGATGGGCGACGGCATCGGCCACGTCGCCATGACCGGCGTCGGCCTCGGCTTCCTGCTGAACTCCTCCCCGGTCTGGGTCGCCGCCGGCGTCGCGGTGGCCGGCTCGGTACTGATGGAGCTGATCCGCTGGTACGGCCGCACCCGCGGCGACATCGCGCTGGCCATGCTGTTCTACGGCGGCATGGCGGGCGGCGTGCTGCTGACCGCGCTCGCCCCCGGCGGCAGCAACGCGAACCTGACCACCTACCTGTTCGGCTCGCTCACCACGGTGAGCGCCTCCGACGTCACCGCGATCTGCGTGCTCGCCGCCCTCGTGCTGCTCGTCACCCTGGGCCTGCGCCGCCAGCTGTTCGCGGTCAGCCAGGACGAGGAGTTCGCGCGGGTCACCGGGCTGCCGGTGCGCGCGCTCAACCTGCTGGTCGCGGTCACCGCGGCGGTCACCGTGACGGTCGCCATGCGGGTCGTCGGCCTGCTGCTGATCTCCGCGCTGATGGTCGTCCCGGTCGCCGCCGCGCAGCAGCTCGCGCGTTCCTTCGCCGCCACCTTCGCGATCGCGGTCGCCCTCGGCGTCACCGCCGCGCTGGGCGGCACGACCCTGTCCTTCTACAACGACGTGCCGCCGGGCGCGACCATCGTGCTGCTCGCGATCGGCGCGTTCGTGCTGCTCACGGTGGCCGCGACGCCGCTGGCCAGGCGCCGGGCGGCGGCCGAGGGGCGGCGGGCGGCAGCCGCGCGGGTGCCGGGGCCGCAGGACGAGGCCGAGTACGATCTCGCCCTCGCCGAGGGGACCTCCGGCGGTTCCCACACCGCGCCCTCGGCGGGCCCTTCGGGGAAGCCCTCCGGGCCCGCCGGACGGCCGGGACCCTGACCCCGCACCGCCGGGCTGGCACAATGGCCCGGCGACCCACGAATGTGAGGAGGCAACGGTGACGTCGACCGCCGGATCGCCCGTACGGGGCCGTTCCACCCGCCAGCGCGCCGCCGTGGCGGCCGCCCTGGACGAGGTCCAGGGTTTCCGCAGCGCGCAGGAGCTCCACGACATGCTGCGGCACCGGGGGGACTCCGTGGGCCTCACCACCGTCTACCGGACGCTGCAGTCCCTCGCCGACGCGGGGGAGGTGGACGTCCTGCGCACCTCCGAGGGCGAGTCCGTCTACCGCCGCTGCTCCAGTGAGGAGCACCATCACCACCTGGTCTGCCGCGGCTGCGGCAAGGCCGTCGAGGTCGAGGGACCGGCCGTCGAGCGCTGGGCCGACGCGATCGCCGCCGAACACGGCTTCGTCGACGTCGACCACACCGTCGAAATCTTCGGCACCTGCGCGAACTGCGCGGCGGCGGGGTAACGGGGGACCCCAGGGCTCACCGCACACCGGGGCTCCGCTGTGTCACGGCGCGTCGCCGCTCGCCCGACACAAGGGGGCTTCGCCGTGTCCGGCCGGGTCCCTACGAGGCGCATCCCGTGCCGGGAGGCGGCGCACCTGGAGGTCCTCACCAACTGGCCCACCTGTTCCTGGACCGCACACGAAGCCGGCAGGGCAAGGCACGATCACCGATCAGAAGCCCGGGGACGGAACGAAGCCGGGCCACCACGGGGGCACGCCGTGGGGGCAGTGCGGGCCGGGGGCGTCCCAGAAGACGGAGATCGCGCACCAGACGACCGCGATCGTCGTCACCACGAGGACACCCGCGTGGAGAGGGGGACGGTTCCCGAGCAGCGCGCCCACCGCGAACCAGTTCAGCAGCAGCAGTACCCAGAGACCGGGTATGAACAGGAACATCAGAAAGCCGCCGTTCGCGGCGTTGTTCACCCCCACGTCGCAGGCGTTCCAGTACCGGCCCAGCAGCATGGCCGTCAGCACCGCGGAGACCATCGTCACCGCCGCACCGAGACCCCCGTAGAACTTTCGGCCTTCCATCCACCCACCCCTTTTTCGTGAACTGCTGTCCGGCCAGGACGGGCCGTCAGTGCTCCGGCACGTCAGACGCGGGGAAGGTGCCGGTCGAGCAGGGCGCGGAGGCGGTCCAGCGCCGCCTGGTCGGACGCGCCGCGCTTGGCGATCCAGCCGCCCCGCCGCCCGCCGGGTTCCGGGCCGCAGAGGACGAACAGGTTGTCCGTCTCGATGTAGCCGCCGAACGCACCCCACGCCATGTGGGAGTCGAGGGTGGCGGTGACGGAACGGATGCCGTCCCCGTCGACGGTGACCGTGAAGGGCACGAGCATGCTCTCGATCGCCTTGGCCTGCCCGCGCGCCGACAGCACGGGCAGCAGGGCGCACACCACCGCCTCCACCAGCAGGAGCGAGCCGAAGGCCCCGTACGCGAGGGACCCGGTGGCCACCGCTGCGGCCGTCACCACGACGGCCAGGCCTCCCAGGGAGCCCCAGCCCGCCGGCCGGCAGAAGAAGCCGGTCAGGCCACGCCGCTTCCGCGTGAGCGTTCGCACCACCTCACGGACGTCCTGCCTGGTGCTCACGTACTCGAGCACCACGCTCTCGGGCAGCACGTCATGGCTCATGGTCGGGCCCCTCCCCTTCAGTCGATCAAGGAGCCGTGATCGTAGCCTCGGCCGCCGGAAGCCTGGCAAGGGGAGGAGCCGAGCACGGACCGCCATGCTCACCCGACGAGCTCACCCGGCGGAAGTCTGCTCACGCGACGAAAACCGGAGTGAGCCAGACCGACACCAGGTGGCCCGCGTCGAGGCCGAGGACGGTTCCGTCGGCGATCCGCACGAACGTGGCGCCGGAGGCACCGTTCAGGCGAACGGCGACCGTGCCGGAGGACGGGTCATGGGTGACGCGCCAGTCGTCTCCGGGCACGCCTTCGGAGATCCCGGGCTCGAAGGGCTCGTCCGACGAGACCACCACCCGGCCCGCCACGGACCGCGGGTGCCTGAGCTCCGCCACCACGCTCCGTACGTTCGGGAGGTACCCCCAGGCGAACAGCACTTCCCCGGACTCGATGTCGACCTCGAGCTGGAGCGTGCCGATCACCACACTCGTCACCCCCCGCGAGCCGAGTCTCGCGCCCAGCGCTTCCCCGTCCCGCGCACTGAAGGAGAACCCGTACTCGGACTCCGTGTACACGAGCACGCCCTCGAGCGGGGGCCCTTCCTGGACGGAGAACCTCATTGCGCGGACGGGGCGCCCTTCATCGCGGACTCCATCGCGAGGAGCTGCTCGTTCGGGACCGCCCCGCCGAAGCGGCGGTCGCGCTGCGCGTACTCCAGGCAGGCGCGCCACAGGTCGCGGCGGTCGAAGTCGGGCCACAGGACGTCCTGGAAGACCATCTCCGCGTAGGCGGACTGCCACAGCAGGTAGTTGGAGGTCCGCTGCTCGCCGCTGGGGCGCAGAAACAGGTCCACGTCCGGCATGTCCGGGTAGTACATGTACTTCGCGAAGGTCTTCTCGTTGACCTTGGACGGGTCGAGCCGGCCGGCCTTCACGTCCTCGGCGAGCGCCTGCGCCGCGTCGGCGATCTCCGCGCGGCCGCCGTAGTTCATGCAGAAGTACAGGGTCAGCTTGTCGTTGCCCTTGGTCTGCTCCTGGGCGATCTGCAGCTCCTTGGCGACCGAGCGCCACAGCTTCGGCATGCGGCCGACCCACCGGACCCGGATGCCCAGGGCGTCGAGCTGGTCACGGGTCTTGCGGATGAAGTCGCGGTTGAAGTTCATCAGGAACCGCACCTCGTCGGGCGAGCGCTTCCAGTTCTCGGTGGAGAACGCGTACAGCGACACCGACCCGACGCCCACCTCGATGGCGCCCTGGAGGACGTCGAGGACCCGCTCCGCGCCCACCTTGTGGCCCTCGGTGCGCGGCAGCCCGCGGTCCTTGGCCCAGCGGCCGTTGCCGTCCATGACGATCGCCACGTGCCCGGGCACCAGCTCGGACGGCAGCTTCGGCGCACGCGCCCCCGACGGGTGCGGCTCCGGCGCCGTGTACTCGCGGCGCTGCCGCCCCAGGAATCCGCCTACGGCCATGTTGTCCCAGCTCCTCGTCCTCGTGCCCCTGCAGTCTTGCGGGTGCCTACTTTTCCACGAACCTGAGCGACCGCAGACCCCGCTCCAGATGCCAGTGCAGGTAGGCGGCGACCAGCCCGCTGCCCTCGCGGACGTGCCGCGGCTCGGCGGCGTCCGCGGTCTCCCAGTCTCCCGCGAGCAGCGCGCCCAGCAGACCCAGGGCCTGGGCGGAGGGCACCACACTGCCCGGCATGCGGCAGTCGACGCAGACCGAGCCGCCGCCGGCCACGGAGAAGAACCGGTTGGGCCCCGGCATCCCGCACCGCGCGCAGTCGCCGAAGCTGGGCGCGTAGCCGTTGACGGCCAGCGAGCGCAGCAGGAAGGCGTCGAGGATCAGGTGCGGGGCGTGCTCCCCGCGGGCGAGGGTGCGCAGCGCGCCGACCAGCAGCAGGTACTGCTGCACGGCCTGCTCGCCCTCCTGCTCGGTGAACCGCTCGGCGGTCTCCAGCATGGCGGTGCCGGCGGTGTACCGGTCGTAGTCGGTCACGATCGTCCCGCCGTACGCGGCGATGGTCTCGCTCTGCGTGCACAGCGGCAGGGTGCGGCCGACCAGCTCGCTGCCGCGGGCGAAGAACTGCACGTCGACGTGGGAGAACGGCTCCAGCCGCGCTCCGAACTTCGACTTGGTGCGGCGCACCCCTCGGGCGACCGCGCGCACCCGGCCGTGGCCCCGGGTCAGCAGCGTGATGATGCGGTCCGCCTCGCCGAGCTTCTGGGTGCGCAGGACGACGCCGTCGTCCCGGAAGAGACTCATGGCCCCATTCTCCCGCACCCGCCGCCGGGCCCGTCAGGGCCGTGCGCCGCCGGGACGCCCCCTGCCCGTCGCCCCGTGCCTGTCGCCCCTCACACGTCGACCATCCACGCGCCGTCCTCCTCGTCGTCGACGCGGGTCTCCAGGTCGCGCAGGTTCATCCCGGCCTCCCACAGCTCGCGGAAGCGGCGCAGGCGCTGGCCGACGTGGTCGGGGCGGGCGATCAGGCGGGTCTTGACGTTGACGTCGCGCAGGTCCTGCTCGATCTCGAAGGAGACGCCCTCGTCGTAGAGGATGAAGTCGCTGGTGGTGCCCCGCTGAAGGTGGGGCGGGAGTTCCTGCATGACGGCGGCGCGCAGCTCGATGCCGAGCAGTTCCTGTTCCTCGCACAGCCGCAGCAGCTTGTCGTCGAGCATCTCGGCGGACTCCAGCAGGAAGAGCCGCTGCACGACCACGCCCCGCTCGATGGCCTCGCGCTGGGCCTGGAGGTAGCGGGAGGCGGGTTCGCTGTTCCAGAACTCCCGGTCCACCGAGGTGCTGGTGGCGAGGAGGGAGTGCTCGGTGGAGTGGGTGAGGGAGAGCATCCAGTCGTGGTTCTCCCCCGCGCACTCGGCGGTGAGGCTGTTGAGGTCGGCCATGTGCCGCACGACCCGCTCCAGCTCGGCGCGGGCGAAGGTCTGCAGGATGTCCGGGCCGGTGGTGAGCACCTCGGCGATGGCCCGCCGGGACTGCTCGGGGATCGAGTCGGAGGCGACCTGGCTGTCGACGCGGTGGACGACGGCCTCCACCGGGGCGCCGGTGCCCGAGGCGGTGGCCACCGGCCGGTTCCGGTCGGCGCCGCGGGCGGGGGCGGCCTGCCGCTCCAGGCTCTCGCGGACGGCGGCGGCCGTGCCGTCCAGCGCCTCACGGGTCTCGCGGGCCTGCCGGGCCTGCTCCTCGAGCTGCCGGGACAGCCCGGCCAGGTACTGGACGATCAGGGCGGTGGTGCCGCAGACGACGGCGAGCGCGATCCGCAGCAGCGGCGTCCCGTCGATGTCCAGGACGGCGGCGACGGCGAAGACCACGGCCGCCAGGGCCAGGCCCACTCCGGCCCGCCGCAGCCGCAGGGGCGTCGGGCCCACGCGACCGGTCTCTCGCGTGGTGTCGTCGGGCTGAGGTGACTGCGTGGTGCTCATCTCGCTGCTCCCCCCGTTGGGATGTCCGTCGGGATGTGCGTGGATCGGCTGTACGGGCGCGTCAGCTGTACCGGTGTCGGTGTCCGCTCAGGGAGCCATCACCGCCTCCTGGTGCAGCGCGGGGATCGCGTGCAGCGCGAGCTGGTCGCGGATGCGCCGGACGAGGGCCCGCCACTGGCGGGGGAAGCCGGGGCGTTCCTCCCGGGCGGCCCCGAG
>NZ_JBRIOU010000005.1:519275-520190 GCF_053474865.1 Streptomyces sp. CO7 | reverse complement strand
GGGTGCGGGGGGGGGATCGCGTGCGGCGGGGGCTGGTGGCGGAGGCGCGGGGCGGGGGCCCGCCACTGGCGGGTGAAGCCGGGGCGTTCCTCCAGGGCGTCCCAGAGGGCGGCGAACGCGGGGTCGAGGCGGGCCCGGGGCATCCAGAGGTGGAGCAGGTGGTCGACGGCCGGCCGCAGCGCCCGCACCACGGCGGTGCCGTCCGCGGAGCCCAGCCGGCTGCCGTCGAGGAGGCGGACGAGGGTGGTGAGCAGCCAGTCGTGCAGGGCGAGGTCCTCGCAGAGGGCGGCGACCTCGGCGGGGTCGGCGCCGGGCGGGACGCGCAGCATGAGGGTGCGCAGTTCGTCCTCGGCCAGGGTGAGGGCTTCGATGGTGGGGCGGTCGGCGCCGGGGCCCGCGGTCAGCGCGGTCCAGCGCAGCCGGGTGGGGCGGGACTTGAAGGGCGGCCGCTGGTCGAGGAGCGGGTGGCGCAGCAGCCGGGTGAGCAGGCCGTCGGCGATCAGGCCGACGTCGAGTTCGCCGCGGCGGGCCCCGGTCAGGACGCCCTCGGCGACCGCTTCACGGGGGAGCCGCCCGAAGGGTTCGAGCTGCCCGGGGCGGACCAGGTAGTGGCCCCAGGGCTGCCGGTGGTCGGGTCCGCGGGCGGTGAGGGAGAGGCGGGCGGAGGTCTGCAGCACCCGGCCCTCGGTGAGGGCGCCGCGGGCGGCGACGGTGCCGACGGCGCGGACCTTGGCCCCGTTGGCGCTGGGCAGCGGGCAGTCGACGCCGGTGAGGGCGTCCGGGGAGCGGGCGTAGAGGTTGGGCCGCTCGGAGACCAGGACCCGTTCGTCGGCGCGCAGCCGCAGCAGCTGGGCTGCGGCCCGGATGTCGAGGGCCTGGTGCGCGGGGAGCAGGCAGGTGCGGACCTCCCCGCAC
>NZ_JBRIOU010000005.1:506712-519175 GCF_053474865.1 Streptomyces sp. CO7 | reverse complement strand
TCACCCCCCTGTGTGCCTGCCCATGCCCCCGCCGCATCTCACTGCCCCGCGTAGAAGACGTAGGAGATCCGGTCGGCCACCGAGGCAGGGACGGCGGCGCCCTCCCCCGCGGAGCGCGCGGCGACCTGCTGGAGCGCGCCGGGGTCGACCTCGGTCTGGTCGAGGATGACGCGGACCGCGTGCTCGACCGGCAGGAACCGGTTGGGCAGCACCGAGCAGGTGCGGTAGGCGGCGAACGGGGCCGCCCGCGGCTGGAGTTGCAGCAGGGGCGGCATCTCGTCCCAGTCGTCGGGGAACGGCCCCTCGTGCAGGCGGGGGGTGAGGACGGCCTGGCCCTCGTGGCGCAGCAGGCCGAGCCGGGCGAGCTGCCAGACGGCGGCGAGGAAGGGGCAGGACCACAGCTTCCCGCCGCCGGGGCGCTCGCTCCACAGCTCGACGTCGAGGAAGACGGAGTGCTGCCGGGCGGCGGTCTCCCGGGGCGCCTGCCAGGGGATCGCCTTCTTCATGGCCTGCGGGGTGCGGGCGACGGGGCTGCGTTCGCCGTTGGCGAGCCAGCCGGACTGCCCGGCGGGCGGGCGGGCCCCGTAGGCGCCGGGCGGCGGGGACTCCACGAGGCGTCCGGCGACCGCCTCGGCGACCTGCGCCCCGTCGGCCTCGGCGCAGCCGGACTCGCGGGCCAGGTAGTCGACGCCCAGCCCGGCCCGCTCCGCTTCCTGCAGGAGCACGGGGATGAGTTCGCGGGGGGTGGAGAAGCGGGTGAAGTAGTCGTCGATGAGGAAGCAGGTGGAGATCCGGGGACGCTTGCCGGTCGCGGCGGCGGTGCTGCCGCGTACCGCCTCGGCCCAGTGCGCGACCTGGGCGAAGTGGCGGCGCAGGCGCTCGGGGCCGGCTTCGAAGTCCTCCATGTAGAGGTGGCCCAGCTCCAGTGACAGGTGGGCGAGCGGCACCGCCTGGGTGCGTGGTTCGGCGGCGGTCTCGCGGAACACTGCTTCCGTCATGGCCGCCCCCAGTGAGCGTCGTCGGTGAGGCGGCGGGCGATCTCCTCCAGCGCCTCGAGGGTCTCCTTGTTGGCGATCTGCTTGGAGAGGACGTCCTCCTCGGTGATCAGCTGCTCGCGCCACTGCAGGATGGGTTCGAGCGGCACGATCCCGAGGACGACGCTGTCGCCGATGCGGTTGTCGGAGGCGAGGCGGCGCAGCGCCTCGTCGCAGGCCTGCATCCAGGCGGCCTGCGCGGGGGTGACCTGGGACCACAGGGGCGACTCGGGGTCGGGCACGGCGGCGCGCACGAAGCGGATGTGGCCGCGCAGCGCCTCCTTGTCGTGGCCGTGGCCCGCGCCGCAGTCGAGGATGCCGTGGTCCTTGTGGACGAGGCCGGCGGCGGCGATGACGTGCTGGCGGGTCCAGCGGTGGAAGACCAGCCAGCGGAAGGGCACGTGCCGCATCCGGGGGTGCGCGGTGGCCGCGAGGACCATGTCCATGGCGTAGCTGCGGCCGGCGCTGAGGTCGACCACGATCAGGTCGAACTCGGTGTTGAGCCGCAGCAGCAGGTCGACGCAGCGTTCCAGGGTGTCGTCGTCGGTGGCGAACTCGCCGCCGCTGATGTTGCCGGGGAAGAGCACCAGCCGGCCCGCCTGGTTGGGCCGGTTGCGCAGCACGGGGTGCTCGGTCTGCCGCCAGACGTCGATCTTCGCGGGTTCGTTGGTCTCGCCCTCGAGGTAGGAGTGCAGGCCGTTCTCCTGGATGCCGCGGATCGCTCCGGGCACGTCGAAGACGGCGGCGGCGGTGGGCGAGCCGAAGTCGAAGTCCACGTACGCGACGTGGTCGCCGAGCAGGGCGCGCTGGTAGGCCAGGTTGGCGCTGGTCACCGAGCGGCCGGTGCCTCCCTTGTCGGAGGCGGCGAAGACGAGCACGGCTCACACCTCCTGGGCGGCGGCGCCCCTGGCCTGGGCCAGCGTGTCGAGTTCCCGGAGCACCGGCAGGGCCAGGGCGAAGGCGGTGGCGGGCTGCCGGTCGACCAGGTCGCGCGCCCGGTCGAGGCGGGCCTCGATGGAGCGCATGGCCCGGCCGCGGCCGCCGTCGTCGGTCGGGGCGGCCTCCAGCTGTTCCTTTCCGAAGAGGTGGGTGGCCTCGCTGAGCAGGTGCCGGGAGAGCTCGGCGAGGTCGGCGCTGCGGATGGGGTCCTGGTGGTAGAGCTGGCGGGCGGCGACCAGGCACTCGGTGACGCGCTCGGTGACCGACCAGGAGAGCCGGGAGGGGATGCCCTCGAGCTCCGGGTAGGCGCCCGCGACGTCGTCCCACAGGCCGGTGCCCTCACCGTCCTCGATGCGGCGGGCCCACAGGTGCTCGTAGATCTGCTCGGCGAGCCGCAGCAGCCGGTCCTGGCTGCCGAGGTTGCGGGACAGCTCGGCCAGCTGCACGGTCCGCTTGAGGAGGTGGGCGGAGAAGTCGGTCATCCGCCACAGCAGCGGCGGCTGGCCGTTCTTGCCCGCACCGGAGAGGGGCAGCGTGGCGCCGGGGCTGTGCAGGTGGACGTAGGGGTCGTCGAAGGCGAGCCGGCTGGTGACGCGGCCGCGTTCGGCGAGCCGCTCCATGATGGTGACGGTGCGGGTGAGGTCGTCGTCGGTGGCGCGGCGGCGCACCAGGTCGTGCACGAGGATGGCCGCGACGGTGAGGGAGAAGTACTCGGACTCCAGCTGGAGGCCGGTGGTGCGCCAGGGGAGGTCCTCCAGCGGCCAGCGGTTCTCGCCGAAGCGGGCGATGCCGGACCAGTACTGCTGGCTGATTTCCCACCGCAGGCGCAGCGCCTCGGCGAGCTTCTGCTGGTCGGCGTCGAGCAGGCCGAGGGTGAGGGTGCGCTCGGAGAAGAGGTCCTGGATGCCGTCGAGGGCGATGACGGTGAAGTACACGTAGGGCAGGTTGTCCGCGGAGCCCTGGGGCTGGCCGACCGGCGGCTCGGCGAGGTCGACGATCGCGGGGGCGTCGCGGACGATGCCCCAGGCCCAGCCGCACTCGAAGAGCTGGTTGTCGTCGCGCAGCATCTCCTCGACCTCGATGCCGAGGACCAGGCTCTCGCCGATGGTGGCCCGCAGGGCCTTGAAGCGGCGGGAGAACTGCTGGATGACCGCGCGGTCGGACTGGCGGCCCTGGCCGATGAGCTGGATCAGCCGCTTGCCCTGGTCGGACTCCGGCTGGAAGACGTTGACGCTGAAGGACCGCAGCAGGCTGACCATGGCGGCGGTCAGCCGGGCGCGGGTGGCCTCTCTGAGGTCCTCCACGGCCTGCCGCACGTCGCTGCGGGCGGTGGTGTCCTCGTAGACCTTGAGGAAGCCCAGCGCGGCCAGGCAGAGCGTGATGGACATGGAGTAGGAGTCCACGACGCCCCACCGGCGCTGCTCCTCGGTGACCTTGTCCTCGGGCCTGCGGGGGCGGAAGTAGTGCCCTCCTGCGAAGCTGGGCTCGCCGTCGGGGCCGGTGTGCTTCTGCATGAAGTCGGCGAGGACGCCGACGATGTTGGCCGGGATCTCCAGACGGGTGCCGACCGGTTCCAGGGCCCGCAGGACGTCCCGTTCGGTGGTGTCGGGCTGGTCGAGGCGGAAGGAGGGGATCTCCGTCGCGGGGTAGAGCAGGCAGAGCAGCCGCTCGGCGTCCGCGACGGAGCTGACTCCGCCGAGCTCGCCCCAGGCGAACTTGCCCCCGTCGCGGAACGAGTGGCGGGCGATGGCCCGCCAGATGTCCAGCAGGTGCTGGCGCGGTTTGATCTGCATTCCCCGTACCCCTCACAACAGATCAACCGGGCGGTGTCCCGCCCGGCTCCTTCAGTCGGTCCTGCGGTTCACCCGGTCCTGCGGAACCCGAGCGCCAGGAGCATGCCCTCGTGGCCCTCCCGCAGGACGAAGTCCAGCTCGTGGTAGGTGACGTTCTCCTGCACCAGCGGCTCCAGTGCCTTGCCGACCTCGTCGCGGTCGACCGAGTACGCCGGGTAGTCGTAGGCGCCGACCTCGTAGCCCTTCGACTTCAGCATGAAGGCGGCGGCGAACGGGGCTCCGGGCTCGAGAACGCCCAGGAAGTGCTTGACAGCTGTCCGGAACTCCTCGCCCGAGCTGGACATGGACTCCGCGACGAAGAACATCGCGCCCATTCCCCAGCGTTCGGTGGAGCCGCCCAGCTGGAGGAGGTCACCCTCGCGGGGCTCGGCCACCCCACGGAGCTTCTCGTGCCGCTCGCCGTGCACCGCCTTGTAGGGGTCGTAGGTGAGGGCGAGTTCGTCCCAGAAGGCGTCCCAGGCGGTGTCGAGGCCACCGTTGACCTGTCCGTGCAGGTAGTCGAGGTTCTTCGGGCCCTTCTCCAGGAGAGTGATCTCCGAGCACCAGGGCAGCATGCACAGCGCCGGGTAGAGATTGGCGCCCGCGCCCACGTCGACCCCCTTCACCGGCCCTTGGCGACGCTCGCCGAAATGATCGGTGAAATGCTTGCCGACCAGGCGGACGATCTTCTTGTCGACGTCAAGTGGGGAGGCGTAGTTCCGCTTCACATAATCATTTGGGCAGAACTGGTCCCATGGTGCTTCAGAATTGAGGGCCATTTCTAGAAAATACCAACGCCAGACCCCTGCCGAACCCCCAACGCCTCGTCAAGATAGCAAAGTTGGCCTCCCCCGCGCGCCCCTACCCCCTGCTCAACGAGCGCGCATGGAAAGGTACTTGAGGGGAAGGCTTCTCACACCCCCACCGGCGAGAGCCGGCCGCCCGCGCACCGGATTCACCCGATCGAAGGTGGTGCGCCCGCATGACCGCATACACGGAGGCCCTTCCCTCCGCCCCCACGGAGCTGGTCCTCCGACGCGCGGAGGAAACGGATCTTCCCGAACTGCGCCGTCTCGACCACGAGATCTTCGGCCAGTTCGCCTACCCCGCATTTCTTCTCCGCCAGCTCTTCGATCTCTACCAGCGGCACTTCCTGGTCCTGGACGACGGTTCCGGCCGCCTGCACGGCTACGTGCTGGCCGGGACCGACACGCTCAGCCAGGACTGCTGGATCCTCGGCCTGTGCGTCACCCGCGACCGACGCGGGCGGGGGCTGGGCCGCGACCTGATGCGCGAGGTCCTCCTGCTGCTGGGGGACGACGGGATCGGCGTGGTCCGGCTCACCGTGGAGCCGGCCAACAGCGCGGCGGTCCTGCTGTACCGCTCGCTCGGCTTCGTCTGCGAGGAACCCGACGGCGGCCTGCGGCCGGACTACTTCGGCCCCGGCCAGGACCGCCTGGTCATGCGGCTGGACCTCACGCCACCGGTCCCGGGGCGCTGAACCTCCGCACGTACCGCCGCTGCCAGGGGGTCTCCACGGCGCGTGGGTGGTAGTGGCGGCGCACCCAGGCCACCGCCTCGGCGGGGTCCACCCCGTCGAGGACGGCGAGGCACGCCAGCGCCGTCCCGGTGCGTCCGCGCCCGCCGCCGCAGGCGACCTCCACGCGGCGGCCGGCGGCGGCCCGCCACACCTCGGCCAGCGCCGACCGGGCCTCCTCCCGGTCGGCCGGCAGCCGGAAGTCCGGCCACCGCAGCAGCCGCGCCTCCCACGGCACCTCGGGGGCGCGCCGGGCCTGCAGGTACAGCCCGAACTCCGGCGCGGGCCCCGGCGGCAGCGGGTCCCGCAGCCCCCGGCCGCGCACCAGGCGCCCCGAGGGCAGCCGCACCACTCCGGGCCCGTCCTCCGGCCAGCTCTCCCACCCGTCCGTCATGCCCTCATCGAACCACGCCGGGCGGGTCGGGCAACCTGATCGGGCGCGGCCGCGGTCAGTGGGGTGAGGAGGTCTTGATGCAGACCGAACTGGAGGACCGGTTCCAGGAGTTCGTGCGGGCCCGGTGGCCCCGTCTGGTGCGGACCGCGTACCTGCTGACCGGCGACCGGCACCTGGCCGAGGACCTGACGCAGACCGCGCTCGCCAAGGCGTACCGCTCCTGGCGGCGCGTGCTGCGCGCGGACAGCCCGGAGGCGTACGTCCGGCGGATCCTGGTCAGCTGCAACAGCGACCGGTTCCGCAAGCGCCGCGTGCCGGAGTCGCTGACCGCGGCGGTGCCCGAGCGGGCCGGCGGGGACGAGGGGGCCCGCGCCGACACGCGGGGGACGCTGGTGGCGGCGCCGGCCGCGCTGCCGGCCCGTTCCCGGTGGCGCCGGACGTCAACTCGTCGGTGCTCCTCCCCCAGGGCGGCGACCCCGAAGTCGACTGGAAGCTGCCCTTCCGGTGGGGCGCCGTCGGCACGGTGATGCCGTCGGTCGACCGGGTCACCGTCGAGTACGGCGGCGGGACCGAGGAGGCGGCGCTGGACGACGGCTGGTTCGTGGCGGCCGGTGAGCTCGAGCGTGAGCCCACCGCCCTGCCGCGCATCAAGGGGTACGACGCCGCCGGGGAGCTGGTCTACGACTCCGACCGGGACAAGGCGTACCCGCGGTCGCTCCCGTAGCGCTCAGGACGGCGTGCGGGCGGACTCCAGGAGGCGGGAGACGTCCGCGTCGGGGAGGGCCAGCGCCGCGCCCACCGTGGTGAGCGCGGCGCGCTCGACGGGGCGGTAGGGGCCGTCCGCGAGGGCGACGCGGGCGGCCTGCAGGAGAATCGATTCGCGTCCGAGCGGCGCGAGGTGCGGGGCGAGCGGCCCCAGCGCCTCGTGCAGCTCGAGAGCGATCGCCGCCTCGCAGGGGCGCCCCAGGGAGCGCGAGGCGTCCTCGTCGTCGACGACGCGGACCAGCAGGGCGAGTTCGTCGGCGGTGCAGTCGTCGAAGCCCGCCGCCCGCACTCCCTCGGCGGCGGCCTCCAGGGCGGTCCGGGAGCCGGCGCCGCCGGTCGCCAGGACCGCCAGCGCGACGGTCCGCACGGCGTCCCGCAGCATGGTGGAGAAGCGCGCGGTGGTGGGGTGGTCCAGGACCTCGGCGCCGTACCGCGCGGCGCAGGAGGAGCACGCGACGACCGGTCCGGTCTCGCCGCGCCCGGCCAGCGGGACGCCGAGCACGGTGAGCCGCACCTGGCCGTGCAGGCGCTGGTAGTTGCGGTCGCCGCCGCAGCCGGGGCAGAAGAACTCGCCCTCGCCGGCCTCGGTCCAGCTGGTGCGCAGGCCCACCATCCGCAGTGCGCGCGCGGGGCGCCGTCCGCCGTCTCGTCCGCTCCCTGGCAGCACGTCGCACCTCCGTACGGGTAAGCCGCGGCACCATCGTCGCGCTCGGCGTGATGTTAGCCACACCACCGAGGCCGCGTCAGCACCCTGGAGGAGACCAATCCGTGATCATCCGCGCCAAGTGGCCGGAATGCGCCGGGGCCCGCCCGCCGGTGGACGGCGAGCGGGCCCCGGGAAGCCGCCCGGCCGGCCGGGCCGGGCGGAGTGATCAGCGGGCCGCGCGGTTGACGGCGGAGACGACCGCCTTCAGCGAGGCACGCGTCGTGTTGGGGTCGATGCCGATGCCCCACAGGACCTTGTCGCCGACGGCGCACTCGATGTACGAGGCGGCCTGCGCGGAGGCGCCCTCGCTCATCGTGTGCTCCTGGTAGTCCAGCAGGCGTACGTCGACGCCGATGTTCTGCAGGGCGTCGAAGAAGGCCGAGATCGGACCGTTGCCGGTACCGGTCAGCACCGTCGGCTCGCCGTCGACCGTGCAGCGCACGGTCAGCGTGTCGACGCCGTCCTGGTCGGTGGTGGACTGGCCGGTCTCGACCTGGATGCGGCCCCACGGGTTCTGCGGGTTGGGCAGGTACTCGTCCTGGAAGATCTCCCAGATGTTCTTCGGCGTGATCTCGCCGCCCTCGGCGTCGGTCTTCGCCTGGATGATCTTCGAGAACTCGATCTGCATCCGCCGGGGCAGGTCCAGCTTGTGGTCGTTCTTCAGGACGTACGCCACGCCGCCCTTGCCGGACTGCGAGTTGACCCGGATGACCGCCTCGTAGGAGCGGCCGACGTCCTTGGGGTCGATCGGCAGGTACGGGACCGCCCACTCCAGGTCGTCCACCGTGACGCCCCTGGCGGCCGCGTCGGCCTCCATGGCGTCGAAGCCCTTCTTGATGGCGTCCTGGTGGGAGCCGGAGAAGGACGTGTAGACCAGGTCGCCCACGTACGGGTGGCGCGGGTGGACCTCCATCTGGTTGCAGTACTCCCAGGTGCGGCGGATCTCGTCGATGTCCGAGAAGTCGATCTGCGGGTCGACGCCCTGCGAGAAGAGGTTCATGCCCAGCGTCACCAGGTCGACGTTGCCGGTGCGCTCGCCCTGGCCGAACAGGCAGCCCTCGACGCGGTCGGCGCCGGCCATCACGGCCAGTTCGGCGGCGGCGACGGCGGTGCCGCGGTCGTTGTGCGGGTGCGCGGACAGGACGACGAACTCGCGGCGGGAGAGGTTGCGGTGCATCCACTCGAACCGGTCGGCGTGCGTGGACGGCGTCGAACGCTCCACGGTGGCGGGCAGGTTGAGGATGATCTCGCGGTCCGGGCCGGGCTGCCAGACGTCCATGACGGACTCGCAGACCTCCAGCGCGAAGTCCAGCTCGGTGTCGGTGAAGATCTCCGGGCTGTACTGGTAGCCGAACTGCGTCTCGTCGCCCAGCAGCTTCTCGGCGTACTCCATGACCAGGCGGGTGCCGTCGACGGCGATCTGCCGGATGTCGTCCTTGGAGCCGCGGAAGACGACCCGGCGGAAGACCGGGGCGGTGGCGTTGTACAGGTGGACGGTGGCCCGGCGGGCGCCCTTCAGGGACTCCACGGTGCGCTCGATCAGGTCCTCGCGGGCCTGGGTCAGCACCGAGATGGTGACGTCCTCGGGGATGGCGCTCTCGTCCTCGACGATGGAGCGGACGAAGTCGAAGTCCGTCTGGCCGGAGGCGGGGAAGCCGACCTCGATCTCCTTGTATCCCATGCGGACCAGCAGGTCGAACATGGCGCGCTTGCGCGCGGGGGACATCGGGTCGATCAGGGCCTGGTTGCCGTCGCGCAGGTCGGTCGAGAGCCAGCGGGGGGCGACGGTGATGCGCTGGTCGGGCCAGGTGCGGTCGGGGATGTCGACCTGGTCGTAACGCCCGTACTTGCTGATCGGCATCGAGGAGGGCTTCTGGCGGTTCACCATGACGGATTCGGCTCCTTGGGTGTCCGGTGGACGTAGGTCCTGGAGGACGGCCGACTGTCGGCAGCAACGCCGGACACCGCGGGGAGGGGGTCGGCCAAGCGACTTACAGACCCTCGCCGCGGCAGCTAAGGAGGAGCAGCCAGTACCGCATGATGTGCCGCAGCCTAACCGAGCCACGCCACGATGCGCGGTCGCGTATCAGTATGCGGGACTCCTGCGATCAATCGGGCAAAAGGTGCCCGAGACCACAAGACGAGCGGCAGAGCCGGTCATCGGCGGCGATGTTGGATCACTTGTCGTCACCGCTAGTGACTTTTTCGTCACTCCTCGCGACCATGGGGAGGTATGAGCACAAACCGGGTCTTCTGCACGATCATCCCCCCACACATCCTCGACACCCTCTCCCGGCACTCCGACGAGCTGGTCTCCGGCCGGGCTCGCCGCACGAGGGAGCGGGACTCCCTGGAGCGCACCCGCCGCCGCCTCAACACGGTGGCCGGCGCCCGGGTCCTCGCCCGTCCGGAGGCCGCCGAGGACGGCAAGCCGCACCGCACGATCTACGACGCGAAGAAGCGCGAGACCCTCCCCGGCACCAAGGTCCGCGGCGAGGGCCAGGAGCCCGGCCGGGACGCCAGCGTCAACCGCGCCTACGCGGGACTCGGCGCCACCTTCGACCTGTTCCTGAAGGTGTACGGCCGCGACTCCATCGACGGCAGCGGCCTGCCCCTGGACGCCACCGTCCACTACGGCGTGGAGTACGACAACGCCTTCTGGAACGGCGAGCAGATGGTCTTCGGGGACGGCGACGGCGAGGTGTTCCTGGACTTCACCATCCCCATCGACGTGATCGGCCACGAGCTCACGCACGGCGTCACCCAGTACACCGCCAACCTCGAGTACTACGGCCAGTCCGGGGCGCTCAACGAGTCGCTCTCCGACGTCTTCGGCTCGCTGATCAAGCAGCACACGAAGGGCGAGACGGCGGCGGAGGCCGACTGGCTGGTGGGCGCCGGGCTGCTCGGGCCGCGGGTGACCGGCAAGGCGCTGCGCTCCATGAAGGAGCCGGGCACCGCGTACGACGACGACGTCCTCGGCAAGGACCCGCAGCCGGGGTCCATGGACGACTACGTGGACACCCGCCAGGACAACGGCGGTGTGCACATCAACTCCGGCATCCCCAACCGGGCGTTCTACCTCGCCGCCACCGCGCTGGGCGGCCACGCCTGGGAGAGGGCGGGGCAGGTCTGGTACGACGTCCTCACCGGCGGCGACCTCAAGGCGGACGCGGAGTTCGCGGACTTCGCGCGCCTCACGCTGAAGGCCGCGGCGACGCGGTTCGGCGAGGGGGCGGAGGCCCAGGCGGTCGAGAAGGCCTGGCAGGAGGTCGGCGTCCTCAGCCGCGAGGCGTGACGGCTCCACCCGCGTCGCGTGACGGTTCCAGGGACCGGCCGCGGCGCGGGCCCGGATGCGCTAGACAGGTGCCATGCGTATCGAAGTGACACGTTCGGGCGGGTTCGCCGGGTTGGTCCGCCGCGCGCTGGTGGACACGGACGGGCTGGCCGACGCGGAGGAGTGGCACCGGCTGGCCGCGGCGGCCGTGACCGAGGGGGCGGGACCGTCCGGGGCCGGGTCGCCCGTCCGGGACGGCTTCCGCTACGAGATCGCGGTGGACGGCTCCCCGGTGGTGGAGGCCGGCGAACACGACCTGACCCCCGCTCAACGCGACCTCACCGCGCGCGCCCTCGCCGAAGGCACACGGCTCTGACCCCACCGGCCCCTCTGCACGGGCCCTTCCCCCGGTCCCCGGGGCGCCGGGTCCGGGCGCCCGCGCCGACAGCCAGGTGCGGTACGCAAGGACCGTGCCGCGCACGGGTGTTGACCTTCTCACCGCCGGGTGAGGAGGATCCGCCCATGGCAGCCGACCCGCTTCCGCCGTTCCCGCCCGGTTTCCTCTGGGGCGCGTCCACCTCCGCCCACCAGATCGAAGGCGCCGCGGACCTGCGCGAGCGGTCCGTGTGGGACGTCTTCGAGGCGCTCCCCGGCAGCATCGCGGACGGCTCCACCGCCGCCGTCGCCTGCGACAGCTTCCACCGCCACCGCGAGGACGTGGAGCTCCTCGCCGGGCTCGGCCTCGACGCCTACCGGTTCTCCGTCTCCTGGCCGCGCGTCGACTCCCCCGGCGGGCTCGCCTACTACGACCGCCTGGTGGACGACCTGCTCGCGGCCGGCGTCCGCCCCGTGCCGACGCTGTTCCACTGGGACCTGCCCGCCGCGCTGGACTGGCGGGAGCGGGACACCGCCGCCCGGTTCGCCGCCTACGTGGAGCGCGTGGCGGCCCGGCTCGGCGACCGGGTGCGGACCTGGATCACCGTCAACGAGCCCGCCGAGCACACCTTCCTCGGCCACGCCCTCGGCGTGCACGCGCCGGGCCGCAGGATGCTGTTCGAGGCGCTGCCCGTGGCGCACCACCAGCTCCTCGCCCACGGCCTCGCGGTGCGCGCCCTGCGCGCGGCGGGGGCCGACGACGTCGGGATCGCCGTCTCGCACGCGCCGACCTGGCCGTTCTCGGAGGGGAAGGAGGACCTGGCCGCCGCCGACTTCTACGACGTCCTGATGAACCGCGTGTTCTCCGACCCGCTCCTGCTGGGGCGCTACCCGGAGGGTGTCGCCGAGCTGATGCCGGACGGCGCGGAGGCCGACCTGGAGATCGTCTCGGAGCGGCTCGACTGGTACGGCGTCAACTACTACGCGCCTTCCCTGGTCGGCGCGCCCACCGGCGGGCCGAGCGCCTACGGCACCCTCGACGTGCCGCCGGAGATGCCCTTCTCCGTGCACGAGATCGAGGGCCGCCCCCGGACCGACTTCGGGTGGCCGGTGGTGCCCGAGGGGCTGACCGAGGTCCTCACCGGGCTGCGCGACCGCTACGGCGACCGGCTGCCGCCCGTCATGGTCACCGAGAACGGCTGCTCCTACCCGGGTCTCGACGACCAGGACCGGATCGCCTACCTGGACGCCCACCTGCGCGCCCTGCACCGGGCCCTGGAGGCGGGAGTGGACGTGCGCGGGTACTTCGTCTGGTCGCTGCTGGACAACTTCGAGTGGGCCGAGGGCTACCGGCAGCGCTTCGGCCTGGTCCACGTCGACTTCGACTCCCCCGAGCGGACCCGCACCCCGAAGGCCTCCTACACCTGGCTGCGCGACCAGTTGCGCGACTGCCTCCGGGCGCAGCGGTGACCACGGCGTCCGGCGCGGACGCGGAGCCGGCGGGCGCTGCCCCGGCAGGCGCGGACCCGGCGGGCGCTGCCCCGGCAGGCGCGGACCCGGCAGGCACCGGCCAGGCGGGCCCCCCGGCGGGGGCGGGACCATCC
>NZ_JBRIOU010000005.1:505115-506612 GCF_053474865.1 Streptomyces sp. CO7 | reverse complement strand
GGACCATCCGGCGCGGCCCCTGCGGAGGCGGGACCCTCTGGCACGGCCCCTGCGGGGGCGGGATCCTCCGGCGCGGCCGTCGGCCGGCCCCTGTCCAAGGACCTGCCCTTCGCCGGCGGCGCGGACGGCGGGCCCCCGGTCGAGCCCACGAAGCGGGTGGGCGGCGGCTGGACGGCCTCGCTGTCGCTGGCCAACGGCGCGGTCTGGGTGGGCTGGTACGGCCCGATGCAGATCCTGCTGGCCTCGCAGACCGCCGCGTTCGCCGCCGGCGGCGCGGGCGGGGCGTGGGGCCTGGCCGGCATGACCAAGGAGACGATGCTGGCCTGGGTGACCGGCGTCGGCGCGGTGGTGGCGCTGGTCGCGAGCCCGGTGTTCGGCGCGCTGTCGGACCGCACCGCCTCCCGGTGGGGCAGGCGGCGGCCGTGGATCCTGGCCGGTTCGGCGAGCGGCGCGGTGTTCCTGCTGCTGCTCGGCCGGGCGCCCGGGCCGTGGACGATGCTGATCGGCTGGTGCCTGGTGCAGCTGACGCTGAACGCCTCGTTCGCCGCCGTCACCGCGGCGGTCCCGGACCGGGTGCCCCGGCCGCAGCGGGGCACGGTCGGCGGGTGGCTGGGCGGCGTCCAGATCGTCGGCGTGGTGGCCGGCACCGGGCTGGCCGCCGCGGCGGGCGGCATCGGCGCCGGGTACGCGGCCTGCGCGGTGCTCAGCCTGCTCGGCGTGGTCCCGTTGCTGCTGCACCACGAGCCCCCGCTGCCGGAGGTGGAGCGTCCCGCCCGCGTGACGGCGCGCCGCTTCGTGGCCGGGCTGGGGTTCGACCCGCGCCGCCATCCGGACCTCGGCTGGGCCTGGCTGACCCGGTTCCTGATCAACCTGTCCAACGCCCTGGTGCTGCTCTACCTCCTCTACTACCTGCGCGACCGGGTCGGTCACCCCGACCCGGAGCAGGGTGTGCTGGTGCTGACCGTGGTCAACGCCGTGATGCTGCTCGCGACGGTGGTGGTCAGCGGCGTGCGCTCGGACCGTTCGGGCCGCCGCAAGCCGTACGTGCTGTGGTCGGGGGTGCTGATGGCGGGGGCCACGCTGATGCTGGCCGGGTGGCAGACCTGGTCGTCGGCGCTGGTGGCCGCGGCGCTGCTGGGCGTCGGGTTCGGCGTGTTCACGTCGGTGGATTTCGCGCTGATGACGGAGGTGCTGCCGGACGCGGCCGCCCGGGGCAAGGACCTCGGCGTGATCAACGTCGCCAACTCGCTGCCCCAGGTGATGGCGCCCGCGCTGGCCGCGCCGCTGGTCACGGGCCTGGGCGGGTACACCACGCTGTACGTCGTCGCGGGCCTGCTGGCCCTGGCCGGCGCCCTCCTCGTCCACCGGGTGCGCGGCGTCGACTGACCCGTGCCGCCGCGTACCGGGGCGTGGCCTGGGGCAGACTGGCGGAAACCGCACCACCGGCAAGAAGGCTCCGCCCGTGAAAGCGCCCAGGTACTCCGACGCCGCGTCCCC
>NZ_JBRIOU010000005.1:498962-505015 GCF_053474865.1 Streptomyces sp. CO7 | reverse complement strand
CGCCGACGTCGCTGCCGCCCTGGACCGGTCCGGCCCGCAGGTCGACCCCCTGGCAGCCCTGCGCGCCCCGGACGAGCCGCCCTGCGACGTGTTCCTGACCGGGACCGTCTTCCTGGACATCATCTTCACCGGGCTGGACCAGGCCCCCGTCCGCGGCACCGAGTCCTGGGCCCGGGGCATGGGCTCCAGTCCCGGCGGGGTCGCGAACATGGCCACCGCGCTGGCCCGGCTGGGGCTGCGGACCTCGCTGGCCGCCTCCTTCGGTGACGACCACTACGGCGAGTACTGCTGGGACGCGCTGGAGCAGGGCGAGCACATCGACCTGTCCCCGTCCCGCACGGTGCCCGGCTGGCACTCGCCGGTGACCGTCTCCATGGCCTACGAGGGCGAGCGCACGATGGTCTCGCACGGCCACGAGCCGCCCGAGCGGGCGCAGCCGTCGCCGGACCTGCCGCCCCTGTCACGGGCCGCGGTCGCCTCGCTCGCGCCGGGCCGCCGCGAGCCGTGGGTGGCGCACGCGGCGCGGGCGGGCGCGCTGATCTTCGGCGACGTCGGCTGGGACGACACCGGCGCGTGGGACCTGGCCGCGCTGCCGGACCTGGCGCACTGCGAGGCGTTCCTGCCGAACGCGGCCGAGGCGATGCGCTACACCCGCACCGACTGCCCGCGTCGCGCCGCCCACGCGCTGACCGAGCACGTGCCCGTCGCGGTGGTGACGCTCGGCGCGGAGGGCGCGTACGCCGTCGACGGGCGGACCGGCGAGGCGGCGGAGGTGCCGGCCATCGCGGTCGAGGCGCTGGACCCCACCGGGGCGGGCGACGTGTTCGTGGCCGGGTTCGTCACGGGGACGCTGGCCGGCTGGCCGCTCGCCGACCGGCTGGCGTTCGCCGGGCTGACGGCGGCGCTGTCCGTGCAGGACTTCGGCGGGTCGCTGTCCGCGCCGGGCTGGGCGGAGGTCGCCGCCTGGTGGCGGACCGTGCAGTTGCTGGAGGGCCAGGACCCCGAGGGCCTGCGCCGCTACGCCTTCCTCGACGCCCTGATCCCCGCTCCCCTGCGCCGGGCCACCGCTCCCTGGCCCCGCCGCCGCGCCGTCCCCACCATCGGCTTCCGCCGCTCCGGCTGACCCGCCGCACACCGGGTGGCGCCCGTCCGAGGGCGGCCGGGTGTGAGGGCGCCGGGACGTGGCAAAAGGCTTGGGGGCTTGACCGTGGCCCGTCGTACCCTGGGACACGGAAGGCCCCGTGTGACGGGCGAACTCCAGCGAGGAGGATGTGCAGGCCTCGAGCCGGCCCATGACGCAGACACCCCAAGCTCCCGGTCCCGGTGAGGGACCCGCACGCGCCCAGATCACCATTCCCGCCAAGCACCCCATGGTGACGGTGCTCGGGTCCGGAGACTCCCTTCTGCGCGTGATCGAGACGGCCTTCCCCGGGGCCGACATCCATGTCCGGGGCAACGAGATCAGCGCGGTGGGCGACCCGGGGGACGTGGCCGTCGTCCAGCGCCTGTTCGCAGAGATGATGCTGGTGCTCCGCACCGGGCAACCGATGACGGAGGACGCCGTGGAACGATCGATCGCCATGCTGAAGGCGGGCACCGACGGCAGCGGGGAGGACGGCGGTCAGGAGACCCCGGCGCAGGTGCTCACGCAGAACATCCTGTCCTCGCGCGGCCGCACGATCCGGCCCAAGACGCTCAACCAGAAGCGCTACGTCGACGCCATCGACAAGCACACCGTCGTGTTCGGCATCGGTCCCGCCGGCACCGGCAAGACGTACCTGGCGATGGCGAAGGCGGTGCAGGCCCTCCAGGCCAAGCAGGTCAACAGAATCATCCTGACCCGCCCGGCGGTCGAGGCCGGCGAGCGGCTCGGCTTCCTGCCCGGAACGCTGTACGAGAAGATCGACCCGTACCTGCGCCCGCTGTACGACGCGCTGCACGACATGCTCGACCCCGACTCGATCCCCCGCCTGATGGCGGCCGGGACGATCGAGGTCGCGCCGCTGGCCTACATGCGCGGCCGGACGCTGAACGACGCCTTCATCATCCTCGACGAGGCCCAGAACACCTCGCCCGAACAGATGAAGATGTTCCTCACCCGGCTCGGCTTCGACTCCAAGATCGTGATCACCGGCGACGTGACCCAGGTCGACCTGCCGGACGGCACCAAGTCGGGTCTGCGGCAGGTCCAGCACATCCTGGAGGACGTCGAGGACGTCCACTTCTCCCGGCTGTCGTCGCAGGACGTCGTCCGGCACAAGCTCGTCGGACGTATCGTCGATGCCTACGAGAAGTACGACAGCACGCACGGCACCGAGAACGGCAGCCACCAGGGCGGCCGCGGCCGGACCGCGCACAAGGGGAAGTAGAACAGCCGCACCATGGCGATCGACGTCAACAACGAATCGGGCACCGAGGTCGACGAAGAGGCGATCCTGGACATCGCCCGCTACGCCCTCGCGCGGATGCGCATCCACCCCCTCGCCGAGCTGTCGGTGATCGTGGTGGACGCCGACGCCATGGAGCAGCTGCACCTCCAGTGGATGGACCTGCCGGGTCCGACGGACGTGATGTCCTTCCCGATGGACGAGCTGCGTCCGCCGTCCAAGGACGACGAGGAGCCCCCGCAGGGGCTGCTCGGCGACATCGTGCTCTGCCCGGAGGTCGCCGAGAAGCAGGGCAAGGAGGCGGAGACCGGGCACTCCATGGACGAGGAGCTGCAGCTGCTCGCCGTCCACGGCGTCCTCCACCTGCTGGGCTACGACCACGAGGAGCCCGACGAGAAGGCCGAGATGTTCGGCCTGCAGGCCGCCATCGTCGACGGCTGGCGTGCCGAGAAGGGCCTCACCGGCCCGTCCCCCGCCCCGACCGTCTCATGACCGTCCAGCTGATCGTGGGCGTCGTCGCCCTGCTGGTCCTCGCCTGGCTCGCCGCCTGCGCCGAGGCCGGTCTGGCGCGGGTGTCGAGCTTCCGCGCCGAGGAGGCCATACGCACCGGCCGTCGCGGCAGCGCCAAGCTGGCCCAGGTGGCGGCCGACCCCACCCGGTACCTCAACGTGGCGCTGCTGGTCCGCGTGGCCTGCGAGATGGCGGCGGCGGCCCTGGTCACCTACGCCTGCCTCGACTTCTTCGCGCAGACCTGGCAGGCGCTGCTGACCGCCATCGGCGTGATGGTGCTGGTGTCGTACGTGGCGGTCGGCGTCTCGCCGCGCACCATCGGCCGCCAGCATCCGCTGAACACCTCGACGGTCGCCGCGTACGTGCTGCTGCCGCTGGCCCGGATCATGGGCCCGGTGCCGTACCTGCTGATCCTCCTGGGCAACGCCCTGACCCCCGGCAAGGGTTTCCGCCGCGGTCCGTTCGCCTCCGAGGCCGAGCTGCGCGCCATGGTGGACCTGGCGGAGAAGGAGTCGCTGATCGAGGACGAGGAGCGCCGCATGGTGCACTCGGTCTTCGAGCTGGGCGACACCCTGGTGCGCGAGGTGATGGTGCCGCGCACCGACCTGGTGGTCATCGAGCGGTTCAAGACGATCCGTCAGGCGCTCACCCTGGCGCTGCGGTCCGGCTTCTCCCGCATCCCGGTCACCGGCGAGAGCGAGGACGACGTCGTCGGCGTCGTCTACCTGAAGGACCTGGTGCGGCGCACGCACATCAGCCGGGAGGCGGAGAGCGAGCTGGTCACCACGGCGATGCGCGCGGCCGCGTTCGTGCCGGACACCAAGAACGCCGGCGACCTGCTGCGGGAGATGCAGCGGGACCGCAACCACGTCGCGGTCGTCATCGACGAGTACGGCGGCACGGCCGGCATCGTCACCATCGAGGACATCCTCGAGGAGATCGTCGGCGAGATCACCGACGAGTACGACCGCGAGCTGCCCCCGGTGGAGGAGCTGGACGACGGCTGCCACCGGGTCACCGCGCGCCTGGACATCAGCGACCTCGGCGCGCTCTACGGTGTCGAGGAGTACGACGACGAGGACGTCGAGACGGTGGGCGGTCTGCTCGCCAAGGCGCTGGGCCGGGTCCCCATCGCCGGCGCCTCCTCGGAGGTCGAGCTCCCCGACGGGCGCCGCCTCAAGCTGACCGCGGAGTCCGCGGCCGGCCGCCGCAACAAGATCGTCACCGTGCTGGTGGAGCCGGTGGCGGTTCCCGAGCCGTCGCAGGACGGGGAACGGCAGGAGCGATGACCCCTCAGGAGCTGCGCGCGCTCTGCCTCTCGTTCAACGGGACCACCGAGGACTTCCCGTTCGGGCCGGAGACCTCCGTTTTCAAGGTGGGCGGCAAGCTCTTCGCCCTCTCGGCGCTCGACGCGCGGCCCCTCAAGGCCAACCTCAAGTGCGACCCGGACGACGCGGTCCGCCTGCGCGAGGAGCACGAGGGGCTGATCGTGCCGGGGTGGCACATGAACAAGCGTCACTGGAACACGGTGACCGTGGGCGGGGGAGCCGGGGCCCTGCCCGACGCGCTGGTGCGCGAGCTGGTCGAGGACTCCTACGACCTGGTGGTCGCCGGCCTCCCCCGCGCGGAGCGCCTGCGGCTGGACCGGCCGTAATCGCGTTGTCCCCGGCCGCTGGAGGGCGGCAGACTCACCGGGCATGACGATTCGTTTCCCCCGCCCCCTGCGCCCCGGCGACCGGATCGGGGTCACCGCCCCGTCCAGCGGCGTGCAGAAGCCGCTGCTGCCCCGGCTCGACCGCGCCGTCCAGGTCGTGCGTGACCACGGTTACGAGGTGGTGGTCGGTGAGTGCATCGGCACGCCCACCCACGTCAGCGCGCCGGTCGCCGAGCGGGCCGCCGAGCTGACCGCGATGCTCACCGACCCGGAGATCTGCGCCGTGGTGCCGCCGTGGGGCGGGGAGACGGCCATCGACCTGCTCCCCCACCTGGACTGGGACGCCATCCGCTCCGCCGAGCCGACCTGGGTGGTCGGCTACTCCGACACCACCGCCTGGATGACGCCGCTGACCCTGCTCACCGGCTGGGCGACGGTGCACGGCAACAACCTGATGGACACGCCGTACGAGACGCCCGAGGGGCTGCTGTCCTGGCTGGACGTGGTGGCCGCCCCGCAGGGCCCGGACCACCCGCTGACCCAGGTGCCGCCGGGCCGGCACCGGGTCGCGGAGGGCTTCGACGACTGGGAGGGCGACCCGGGCCTCAGCGACCTGGGCCTGAACACCGAGGGCCGCTGGAAGCGCCTGGACGGCGACGGCGACCTCACCGTCGAGGGCCGCCTGATCGGCGGCTGCACCGAGATCGTGGGCCCGCTCGCCGGCAGCCCCTACCTCGACCTGAACGCCTTCGCCCGCGAGCACGCCCCCGAGGGGCTGCTCGTCTACGTCGAGGCCTGCGAGGACAACGCCTACTCCATCGCCCGCCAGCTGCACGGCATGCGGCTGTCCGGCGCCTTCGACGCGGCCACCGCGGTCCTGGTCGGCCGGACCTCCGCCCCGGACACCCCGACCATGACCCAGCACGAGGCGGTGCTGGACGCGCTCGGCGGTCTCGGGGTGCCGATCCTGGCCGACCTCGAGTGCGGGCACGTGCGGCCGTGGCTGCCGCTGGTGAACGGGGCGCCGGCCCGGGTGTCGCACACCGCCGGGCGCGGCGAGGTCGTCCAGACGCTGGCCTGACGCCCGCGGCCCGGCCGGGGCTTCGTATGCTCGGACCATGACCGACAGCAGCGCGCTCGACCTCGACCCCGAGGACCGCAAGATCGTGACCCTGGCCCGCTCCGCGCGGGCCCGCAACGGCGTGCCGGAGGGCGCGGCCGTGCGGGACGAGACGGGACGGACGTACGTCGCCGGGACGGTGGCCCTGGAGTCGCTGCGGCTGAGCGCGCTGCGCACGGCGGTGGCGATGGCCGTGGCCTCCGGGGCGAAGTCGCTGGAGGCGGCGGCCGTGGTGACCGACGTCGACCTGCCCGCCGAGGACCTCGCCGCCGTCCTGGACCTCGGCGGCGCCGGCACCCCCGTGCTGGTCGCCGGTCCCGACGGCGTGGTCCGCGAGACCCGGACCGTCTGACCGCCCGGGCGGCAGCCGTTTCCTCCGCCC
>NZ_JBRIOU010000005.1:494515-498862 GCF_053474865.1 Streptomyces sp. CO7 | reverse complement strand
GCGGGTCACCCGCCCCGGGGGACCCCGGGAGCGCCCGCCGGTACGAGGGCGCCCCGCGATCGGGGAGAATGGGCGGCATGAGCGTTCGTACACAGTCACCGCAGCCGTCCGAGGACCACCTCCACCGGGCCGGCTTCGCCTGCTTCGTGGGCCGCCCCAACGCGGGCAAGTCCACTCTCACGAACGCTCTGGTGGGCCAGAAGGTGGCGATCACCTCCAACCGCCCCCAGACCACCCGGCACACCGTGCGGGGCATCGTGCACCGCCCGGACGCCCAGCTGATCCTGGTGGACACCCCCGGCCTCCACAAGCCGCGCACCCTGCTCGGCGAGCGGCTCAACGACGTGGTCCGCACCACCTGGGCCGAGGTCGACGTGATCGGCTTCTGCCTGCCCGCCGACCAGAAGATCGGCCCCGGCGACCGGTTCATCGCCAAGGAGCTCGCGGCGATCAAGAAGGCCCCGAAGGTGGCCATCGTCACCAAGACGGACCTGGTGGACTCCAAGCAGCTCGCCGAGCAGCTGATCGCGGTGGACCAGCTCGGCAAGGAGCTGGGCATCACCTGGGCGGAGATCGTCCCCGTCTCGGCGACGGCCGGCAAGCAGGTCGACCTTCTCGCCGACCTGCTGATCCCGCTGATGCCCGAGGGCCCGGCGCTCTACCCGGAGGGCGACCTCACCGACGAGCCGGAGCAGGTGATGATCGCGGAGCTGATCCGCGAGGCCGCCCTGGAGGGCGTGCGGGACGAGCTGCCGCACTCCATCGCCGTGGTCGTCGAGGAGATGCTGCCGCGTGAGGACCGGCCGGCCGACAAGCCGCTGCTGGACATCCACGCCAACCTGTACATCGAGCGCTCCAGCCAGAAGGGCATCGTCATCGGCCCCAAGGGCCAGCGCCTGAAGGACGTCGGGATCAAGTCCCGCAAGCAGATCGAGGCGCTGCTGGGCACCCCGGTCTTCCTCGACCTGCACGTGAAGGTCGCCAAGGACTGGCAGCGCGACCCCAAGCAGCTGCGCAAGCTGGGCTTCTGACAGCCCCCGCGGACGCACGACGGCCCCGGTACCGCTGAGCGGTACCGGGGCCGTCGTGCGTCCTTCGTGCCGTGCGGCTCAGCGGCGGGGGAACGCGTAGGCCTCGACCTCGGCGAGGTAGCGGGCGCGGCGCTCCTCGTCGTCCTCCAGGAAGGAGGCGAGGAAGGAGTTGCGGGCGAGCTCGCGCAGCCGGTCCTCGTCCAGGCCGAGCCGGTCGCGGACGGCGTCGAAGTTGTCGCCGGCGTAGCCGCCGAAGTAGGCGGGGTCGTCGGAGTTGACCGTGCACAGCAGCCCGGCGTCCATCATCGCGGGGAGCGGATGGTCCTCCAGAACGTCGACGGCGCGCAGCCGCACGTTGGACAGCGGGCACAGGGTCAGCGGGATCCGCTCCCGGACCAGCCGTTCCACCAGGGCCGGGTCCTCCATGCAGCGCAGACCGTGGTCGACGCGCTCGACGCCCAGCAGGTCCAGGGCCTCGGTGATGTAGGAGGCGGGGCCCTCCTCGCCGGCGTGGGCGACGCGGCGCAGGCCGAGGGCGGCGGCGGCCGCGTAGACCTCCTGGAACTTCACCGGCGGGTGGTTCACCTCCGCGGAGTCCAGGCCGATCCCGGTGATCCGGTCCAGGTACGGCCGGGCGAGGTCCAGCGTCTCCAGGGCGGACTCGGCGGACTCGTCGCGCAGGAAGCACATGATCAGCCGGGTGGAGACGCCGTGCCTCGCCTCGCTCGCGGCCAGCGCCCGCCCCAGGCCCTCGACCACAGTGCCCATGTCGACGCCGCGGGCGAGGTGGGCCTGCGGGTCGAAGAAGATCTCGGCATGCCGCACGCCCTGGGCGGCGGCCCGGCGCAGGTAGGCGTTCGCGAGGTCCTCGAAGTCACGCTCGGTGCGCAGCACCGCCATGCAGGCGTAGTACAGGTCGAGGAAGGACTGCAGGTCCTCGAAGGCCTGGGCGGCGCGCAGCTCGTCGACGGACGCGTACGGCAGCGTCACGCCGTTGCGCTCGGCGAGCTCGAAGGCGAGCTCCGGCTCCAGGGTGCCTTCTATGTGGAGGTGCAGTTCGGCTTTCGGGAGGGGCATCAGAAGATGATACGCATACGCCCCGTCCTGCCCGAAATGAGCCGGGCGCGGTCCGGCGACGGGTCCGGCGCGCCTCCGGGCCGGTCAGACCCGCCGCGGCACGGGGATCCGCTCCAGGTCGCGGGCGACGGTGAGCTCGCCCTCGAAGCCGGCCGCGCGGGCCTGCCGGGCGAACTCCTCGGGGTCCGCGTAGCGCTGGCTGAAGTGGGTGAGCACCAGGTGGCGCACGCCCGCGTCGCGGGCCACGCGGGCCGCCTGGCCCGCGGTGAGGTGGCCGTGGTCCTCGGCCAGGGCGACGTCCTCGTCGAGGAAGGTGGACTCGATGGTCAGCAGGTCGCAGCCCTCGGCGAGGCGGTGGACGCCGTCGCAGAGCCGGGTGTCCATGACGAACGCGAACCGCTGCCCGCGCCGCACCTCGCTGACCTCGTCCAGCGTGACGCCGTTCAGCTCGCCGTCGCGCTGGAGGCGGCCGACGTCGGGGCCCTGGATGCCGTGCGCGGCCAGCCGCTCGGGGAGCATCCGGCGGGCGTCGCGCTCGACGAGCCGGTAGCCGTAGGACTCGACGGGGTGGTCGAGCCGGTGGGCCTCCAGCGTGTAGCCGGGGGTCTCGGCGATCGGCCCGTCGGAGTCGACCGGCTCCTCGGCCAGCTTCACCGTCTCGCGGTAGGCGGTGGCGTACCGCAGTCGGTCGAAGAAGCGCTGCCCGGAGCGGGGGTAGTGTGCGGTGACCGGGTGCGGGACGCGGTCCAGGTTGATCCGCTGGATGACGCCGGCCAGGCCCAGGGAGTGGTCGCCGTGGAAGTGGGTGACGCAGAGCCGGTTCAGGTCGTGCGCGGCGACGCCGGCGCGCAGCATCTGCCGCTGCGTCCCCTCGCCGGGGTCGAACAGGATGCCCTCGCCGTCCCACCGCAGCAGGTAGCCGTTGTGGTTGCGGTGCCGGGTCGGAACCTGGCTGGCGGTGCCGAGCACCACCAGTTCACGCACGGACACGCTCGCCCTCCCCTACCGCACCGGCCGCGTCAGCCGGGGGGCCACTGCAGGCCGCGCCCGCCGAGGACGTGGGCGTGCGCGTGGAAGACCGTCTGACCCGCACTGGAGCCGGTGTTGAAGATCGTGCGGTAGCTGTCCAGCTTCTCGTCCTCGGCGACGGCCCGGGTCTCGCGCAGCACGTCGGCGGCGATCTCGGGCGCCTCGGCGGCGAGGGCGGCGGCGTCCGCGTGGTGCTCCTTGGGGATCACCAGGACGTGGGTGGGGGCCTGCGGGTTTATGTCCCGGAACGCCACCGTGGTGTCCGTCTCACGGACGACGGTGGCCGGGATCTCTCCCGCGACGATCTTGCAGAACAGGCAGTCGTCCTGCGGCTCCCCTGCCATGGGCCCTCCTCGTTCGTGATCGTTCACGCACCGTCATCGTAACGCCCCGCGCCGACGGCCGGGCCCTGCCCGCGGACGTGGCCCCGCACGGTGCGGGGCCACGTCCGCGGGCCGCCGTCTCACAGCGACGGCGGCGTCTTCGCGGGTGTGCGGGACAGAGCCTCCAGGGCGATCCGGACCGCCTCGTCCAGCTGCGGGTCGCGGCCGGCGACGTGGTCCTGCGGCGTCTGCGGCACCTCGACGTCGGGGTCGACGCCGTGGTTCTCGACGCCCCAGCCGAGCTCCTCGAACCAGAAGGCGTACTTCGGCTGGGTCACCAGGGTGCCGTCGACCAGCCGGTACCGGCTGTCGATGCCGACGACGCCGCCCCAGGTGCGGGTGCCGACCACCGGGCCGATGCCCAGGGCCTTGACCGCGGCGTTGACGATGTCGCCGTCGGAACCGGAGAACTCGTTGGCCACCGCGACCACCGGGCCCCGCGGCGCGTCCAGCGGGTAGCTCATGGGGCGCTTGCCGCGCGGCACGTCCCAGCCGACGATCCGCCGCGCCAGCTTCTCCACGACCAGCTGCGAGGTGTGGCCGCCCCGGTTCTCCCGGACGTCGACGATCAGGCCCTCCCGGGCCACCTCGACTACCAGGTCGCGGTGGATCTGCGCCCAGCCGGCGCCCATCATGTCGGGCACGTGCAGGTAGCCGAGGCGGCCGCCGCTCAGCTCGTGCACGTGGGCCCGGCGGTCGGCGACCCAGGCGTGGTACCGCAGCGCCTCCTCGTCGTCGGTGGGCACCACCACGGTGTGCCGCGGGTCGCCTCCGGCCGCCGGGGCCACCGTCAGTTCGACCGGCTTGCCCGCCGTGCCGGCCAGCAG
>NZ_JBRIOU010000005.1:491889-494415 GCF_053474865.1 Streptomyces sp. CO7 | reverse complement strand
GACCGGGTCGACGGGCCGCCCGCCGACGGCGACGATCGCGTCGCCGGGCCGGACCGCGACGCCCGGGGCGGCCAGCGGGGAGCGCGCCTTGGGGTCGGAGGTCTCCGAGGGCAGCACCCGGTCGACCCGCCAGGCCCCGTCCTCGTGCCGGGAGACGTCCGCGCCGAGCAGCCCCTGCCGCTCGTCGCCGCCGTGGCCGACGGGCGTGACGTAGGCGTGCGAGGTGCCGAGCTCGCCCTGCACCTCCCAGAGCAGGTCGACCAGGTCGTCGTGGGTGGCGAGCCGCTCGACGACCGGGCGGTAGCGGTCCAGGACGGCCTGCCAGTCGACGCCGCCGAGGTCGGGGCGCCAGAAGTTGTCCCGCATCAGGCGCCCGGCCTCGTCGAACATCTGCCGCCACTCGGCGGCCGGGTCGACGAGGTGGTGGATCCGGCCGAGGTCCACGGCGACCTCGTCGTCGCCGGAGGCCCGCCGGTCGCTCGGCACCACCCGGAGCCGCCCGCCGCCCCACACCGCCAGCCGCTTGCCGTCGCCGCTGACCGCGTAGGCGTCGACGTCCTCGCCCAGGGTGTCCAGCCGCAGCTGGGCCAGGTCGTAGCGCTCCAGGTCGCTCTTGGGCCCGGAGTCGTCGGGGGTGGCCCGCGACGCGCCGAGCACGCCCTCGACCGGGTGCCGCAGCCACAGCACGCCGTCCTTCGCGGTGCGCAGCGCGGTGTACCGGGCTGCCTCCACCGGGAAGGGCACGATCCGGTCGGCGAGGCCCTCGGGGTCGATCCGGGTGGCGGGGGTGCCCTCGCTCTCCGGCGTCTCGTCCTTGTCGGGCGCGTCCACCGGGCGTCCGTGCCGCTGCGGGCCGAACGGGGACGGCGTGGTGGCGGCGAGGGTGATCAGGTAGGGGCGGTTGGCTCCGACGAAGGCCAGGTCGAAGGAGTGCTCGTCGTAGACCGGGTCGAAGGCGCGCGCCGACAGGAAGGCGAGGTGCTTGCCGTCGGGGGTGAAGGCGGGCGAGAAGTCCCGGAACCGCAGCGGGGTCGCCTCGACCACCGACAGGTCGGCGGTGTGCGCCAGCTTCAGCTGGGCGAGTTCGCCGACGCCCGGGTGGGACCAGGCCAGCCAGGCGGAGTCGGGCGAGAAGACGAGCCCTGAGCAGTCGCCGTTCTCGCTGCGGTCCACCTCGCGCAGCTCACCGCTCTCCCGCTCGACGAGCAGCACCCGCCCGTCGTGGGAGGCGACGGCGAACCGTCCGCCGTCGGGCGCCACGGTCAGGCCCAGCACCCGGCCGAGCCGTCCGGCGCCGATCCGGCGCGGGCCGCCGCCCGCGGCGGGGCCGGTCGCCGGGGCGAACTCCAGGGCGTCCTCGCCCTCGGCGTCGGTGACCCAGACCGCCCACTCCTCGCCGTCCACCCGGAAGGCGCGGGCCAGCCGATTGCGCACGCCCGGCCCGGCGGCCAGCGCGCGGGCCGGGCCGGAGCGGTGGGTGACCCAGTGGACGCCGCCGCGGACGGTGACGGCGCTGCCGCGGGCGGTGTGGTCGGGCGAGAAGCCGCCGAGCCAGCGCGAGGGGGTCACGGGGTAGGGCTGCAGGTCGGCGCGCTGGCCGCCGAGGCGGACCTCCAGGCGGCGCGGCTCGGCGCCGTCCAGGTCGTCGAGCAGCCAGAGCTCGCCGGCCGAGCTGTACACGACGCGCTCGCCGTCGGTGGCGGCGTGCCGGGCGTAGAAGACGTCGTCCCCGACGGGGGTGTGGCGGCGCAGGTCCGAACCGTCGGCGAGGGAGGAGTAGAGGGCGCCGACGCCCTCGTGGTCGGACAGGAACGCGACCCTGTCCCGCGCCCACAGCGGGTACTCGAGGTTGCCGTCGAGGTCGGCGTGCAGGCGGGCGAACTCGCCGGGCGCCTCCTCCGACTCGATCCACAGCTTGCCCGCGGTGCCGCCCCGGTAGCGCTTCCACCAGGCCGCCTCACGGCCCATCGGCGCGGACAGCAGCACGGTGCGCGGGCCGAAGGCCACGTGGCCGACCGGGCCGTACGGCAGCCGCTCGGCGGGGCCGCCGTCCAGTGGCACGGCGCGGGCCCAGGAGCGGCGCAGGGTGGCCTCTCCGTGGGCGGAGGTCACCAGGACCCGTCCGTCCGGGGTCCAGCCGCGGACCCGGGTGGTCGGCGCGCCCCAGTGCGTCAGGCGCCGCGCGGGGCCGCCGTCCACGGGGGCGGCGTACGCCTCGGGGGCGCCGTCGCGGGCCGAGGTCCAGGCGACGTGGGCGCCGTCCGGGGAGATGCGGGGGTGGTTGACCGGCATGTTGTCCGCGCTGACCCGCCAGGCCCGGCCGCCGTCGAGCGGGGCGACCCAGACGTCGTCCTCGGCGGTGAAGGCGACCAGGTCGCCGTGCAGGTGCGGGAAGCGGAGATACGCGGGAGCGAGCGTCGAGGCAGACTTCGTCACCCGGTCAGCCTAAGCAGCGACCCCCGTCCCCCAACAGCCTTTCCACCGATCACCCTCCCGAGGCCTTGGCCGCTTCCCCCCTGGGCGCCC
>NZ_JBRIOU010000005.1:480485-491789 GCF_053474865.1 Streptomyces sp. CO7 | reverse complement strand
CCGCGACCTCGGGGAACCGCGTCCGCCGCGACTGCTTGCCCGCCTCCCGCGCGGTGGCCCGCCACTTGGCCAGCGCCTTGGCGCCCCGCTCGCCCTTCCACTGCGTGATGCACCGCGCCGCGGACCAGGGGACGATCGCGTCCACCCCGGTCTCGGTCATGGTCTCCACCGCCAGCTCGCCCCGGTCGCCCTTGGGCAGCGCCTGCACCACCGTGATGCGCGGGCTCGGCACGGGCTCCTCGCGGACCTCCGCGAGCCCGCCGACGACCAGCCGGTCCTTGCCCTCGGCGGCCTCGACGACGCCCTCGGCCCAGTGGCCCCGGCCGTCGGTGAGCACCACCGCCTCGCCCGGCTGGAGCCGCTTGACCGACACGGCGTGCCGGCCCTCGGGGCCGTCCAGGAGATACGTGGACCCGTGCGGCGACAGCTCGTCGACGACGAAGACGGGGGCGGTCAACTACGCCTCCAGGCGCGGTGGTCGAAGCAGGAAATGAACGGGAGCCGCCGCGGACCGCACCGGTCCGCGACGACCCCCGAGGGGCGCCTCAGCGCCCGTTGAACGCGTCCTTCAGCCGGGAGAACAGCCCCTGCTGACCGGGCTGGAACTGCCCGGTGGGCCGCTCCTCCCCGCGCAGCTTGGCCAGTTCGCGCAGCACCCGCTCCTGCTCCGGGTCCAGCTTCGTCGGCGTCAGCACCTCGACGTGCACGATGAGGTCGCCGCGCCCGCCGCCGCGCAGGTGGGTGACGCCGCGCCCGTGCAGCGGGATCGACTGCCCGGACTGCGTGCCGGGACGGATGTCGACCTCCTCGCGGCCGTCGAGCGTCTCCAGCGGCACCTTGGTGCCGAGCGCCGCCGCCGTCATCGGGATCGTCACCGTGCAGTGCAGGTCGTCCCCGCGCCGCTGGAACGTCTCGTGCGGCAGCTCGTGGATCTCGACGTAGAGGTCGCCCGCCGGGCCTCCGCCCGGGCCGACCTCGCCCTCGCCGGCCAGCTGGATCCGGGTGCCGTTGTCCACGCCGGCGGGGATCTTCACGGTCAGCGTCCGGCGCGAGCGCACCCGGCCGTCGCCCGCGCACTCGGGGCACGGGTTGGGCACGACCGTGCCGAAGCCCTGGCACTGGGGACAGGGCCGCGAAGTCATGACCTGGCCGAGGAAGGACCGCGTCACCTGGGACACCTCGCCGCGGCCGCGGCACATGTCACAGGTCTGCGCGGAGGTGCCGGGGGCGGCGCCCTCGCCGTGGCAGGTCTTGCAGACCACGGCCGTGTCGACCTGGAGTTCCTTGGTGGTCCCGAAGGCCGCCTCGGTCAGCTCGACGTCCAGCCGGATCATGGCGTCCTGGCCGCGGCGGGTCCGCGAGCGCGGTCCGCGCTGCGATGCCGTGCCGAAGAAGGCGTCCATGATGTCGGAGAAGTTGCCGAAGCCGCCGGCCCCGAAGCCGCCCGCACCCGCGCCGGCGCCGCCGGCCTGGGAGAGCGGGTCGCCGCCGAGGTCGTAGACCTGCTTCTTCTGCGGGTCCGAGAGCACCTCGTAGGCGGCGTTGATCTCCTTGAACCGCTCCTGCGTCTTCGGATCGGGATTGACGTCCGGGTGCAGCTCGCGGGCGAGCCTCCGGAACGCCTTCTTGATCTCGTCCTGGGACGCGTCGCGGCGCACGCCGAGTACGGCGTAGTAGTCCGTGGCCACTTACGACTCCGCCAGGATCTGTCCGACGTACCGTGCCACTGCGCGTACTGCTCCCATCGTTCCCGGGTAATCCATGCGGGTCGGTCCGACCACGCCGAGCTTGGCGACTGCCTCGCCGCCCGAACCGTAGCCCACCGACACGACGGACGTGGAGTTGAGTCCCTCGTACTCGTTCTCATGACCGATACGGACGGTCATGGCCGAATCCTGAGCCTCCCCAAGGAGCTTGAGGAGCACGACCTGCTCCTCGAGCGCCTCCAGGACGGGCTGGATGGTGAGGGGAAAATCATGTGTGAAGCGGGTCAGGTTGGCGGTGCCGCCGATCATCAGCCGCTCCTCGGTCCGCTCGACGAGCGTCTCCAGCAGGGTGGAGAGCACCGAGGCGACCGTCCCGCGGTCCTCCTGCTCGAAGGCCTCCGGCAGGTCCTGCACCAGCAGCGGGACGTCGGTGAACCGGCGCCCGGTGACCCGGCTGTTGAGCCGGGCGCGGAGGTCGGCGAGGGTGTTCTCGCCGATCGGGGCGGGGCAGTCGATCAGGCGCTGCTCGACCCGGCCGGTGTCGGTGATCAGCACCAGCATCACCCGGGCCGGCGCGAGCGCCAGCAGCTCCACGTGCCGCACCGCCGAACGCGTGAGCGACGGATACTGGACGACCGCGACCTGCCGGGTCAGCTGCGCCAGCAGCCGCACCGTGCGGGCCACCACGTCGTCGAGGTCGACGGCGCCGTCCAGGAAGTTCTGGATGGCGCGCCGCTCGGGCTGGGTCATCGGCTTCACGTCGGCCAGCCGGTCGACGAAGAGCCGGTATCCCTTGTCGGTGGGGATCCGCCCCGCGCTGGTGTGGGGCTGGGCGATGTAGCCCTCCTCCTCCAGCGCGGACATGTCGTTGCGCACCGTCGCGGGGGACACACCGAGGTTGTGCCGCTCGGTGAGGGCCTTGGAGCCCACCGGCTCCTCGGTCCCGACGTAGTCCTGGACGATGGCGCGCAACACCTGCAGCCTGCGTTCACTCAGCATCGCGCACACCTCCGGATGTCGGCTCGGCCTCACCGCTTCTGCCCCTTGCGTCGACTGGCACTCGGCTTCCGCGAGTGCCAGTCATTACCAGTCAGTGTACGGCCGGAGGGTACGGCGCGGGCAAGGGCGGTCGCAGGGCGGTCCCGATAGCGTCGCCCCATGAGCGTGACGTGGGAAGCCCCTGGTGGAGGGGAAAGTCTCGGCTGGGAGGCCCTGGCCCCCGGCGTGGGGCGGCTGCGGCTGCCCGTCTGGGACTGCACGGTGGGCCTGGTGGCCGGCCCCGGCGGGGCGTTGCTGGTGGACGCGGGCTCGAGTGTGGCGGAGGGCACGCGGATCCGCCAGGAGGCCGAGGAACTGCTGGGGGAAGGGCGGCGCATCACGCATGTGGCCCTCACCCATCCTCACTTCGACCACGTGTTCGGCGCCGGGGTGTTCGCGGGCGCGGAGGTGCACGCCGTGGTCGGCTGCGGCGCGCTGCTGGCCTCCGCCGAGGGGCGCGACGCGCTGCGGGCCGACGCGGTGGCGAACGGGCTGACCGCCGAGGCCGCGGACACGGCGCTGGAGTCGCTGACCGTGCCGCGGCACGAGGTGCACCACGACCACGTGCTGGAGCTGGGCGGCGGCGTCCGCCCGGTGCTGACCGCCATGGGGCCGGGCCACACCGCCCACGACCTGGCGGTCCTGGTGCCGGGTCCGCGCCCGGTGGTGTTCTGCGGCGACCTGGTCGAGGAGTCCGGTCAACCGCAGGCCGGTGAGGACGCGGTGCCCTCCCGCTGGGCGGCGGCCCTCACCCGGCTGCTGGAGCTGGGCGGCGAGGACGCGCTCTACGTGCCCGGGCACGGGGCGGTGGTGGACGCCGCGTTCGTCCGGCGGCAGCGGGAGGAACTGTCCCGGAGGTTCGGCACGGCCTGGTGACGGTGCGGGAGGGCGTGTCGCCTGGGCGAGCCCCGCCGTTTCTCCTATCGTCAGCCGAATGCGCCAGTACTCCTCCGACCTCACGCCGTCGTGGAAGAAGCCCAAGCCGGTACCCGAGGTGCCCGCGGAGCCCGGTCTGGTCGTGGAGGACCCCGCCACCGGGTTCTGCGGCGCCGTGGTGGGCTGCGAGGCCGGCACGGTCACCCTGGAGGACCGGCACGGCAAGCACCGCGTCTTCCCGCTGGCCCCGGCCGCCTTCCTGCTGGAGGGCCGACCGGTGACCCTGGTCCGCGCCGCCGCGGCCGCCCCGAGGCGCCCCTCGCGCACCGCCTCCGGTTCCGTCGCGGTCCCCGGCGCGCGGGCACGGGTGGCCCGCGCGGGGCGCATCTACGTGGAGGGGCGGCACGACGCGGAGCTGGTCGAGAAGGTGTGGGGCGACGACCTGCGCGTCGAGGGCGTGGTCGTGGAGTACCTGGAGGGCGTGGACGACCTGCCGGCCGTGGTCGAGGAGTTCGCCCCGGGCCCCGACGCCCGGCTGGGCGTCCTGGTCGACCACCTGGTGCCCGGCTCCAAGGAGTGGCGCATCGCCGAGGCAGTCACCAGCGACCACGCCCTGGTGGTAGGCCACCCCTACATCGACATCTGGCAGGCCGTGAAGCCCTCCGCCCTGGGCATCGAGGCCTGGCCGGTGATCCCCCGCGGTCAGGACTGGAAGACCGGTGTCTGCCGCGCCCTCGGCTGGCCCGACAACACCGGCGCCGCCTGGCGCCACATCCTCTCCCGCGTCCGTGACTGGAAGGACCTGGAGCCGGAGCTCCTGGGCCGCGTCGAGGAACTGATCGACTTCGTCACGGCCTCGAGTGAGGCCTGACCCCCTCGTACGCCCCGAAGGCTCCCGTCTCCAGCTCGATCCCCAGCGGGCCCACCGGCAGCGGATCGCCGAACTTGGTGATCCGCTGTACCTGGTAGTCGGCGTCCTCGCCCTGTCCTGCCGGCTCGGTGTACAACACGCAGTGCGCCATGACCGGATCGATGATCAGGTAGCCCGGCACCCCGCCGGCCGCGTAGATCAGCCGCTTGACACCGTAGTCGCGGTCGACGCTGGTCCGGGAGACCACCTCGACCACCAGCGTGATCAGGTGCGACGGCAGCAGCCGGCCCGATGCCGGGCCGCGCCCCGCCTCGAGAACCACCAGATCGGGCACCGGCTCGCTGGCCTCCCCGACGATGTCCACGTCCTGCGTCTGCAGGCGTTCCCATCGGGTGCGGGGGATCTGGTCCTGCACCTCGGTGACGATCCGGTTGTGCACCAGATCGGGGCCGGCCATCATCACGATGTCCCCCCGCAGAAGCTCCGCCTTGGCGCCTTCGGGCGGTTCGAAGTCCGCGAAGAAGTCGGCCATCCCTCGCTCGTCCACAGCGGTCATCTCCGTGAGCCTCCCGGTCCGCCGCGTCGCGCACTGTCAGCGGCAGCTTACGAACAGCGTAGGCACGGGAGGGGCCGAACCGCACGGAGTCACTCGCACGAGTGGCGGGCCCGCTCAGTCCACCAGGTCCCGGACCACCGCGTCGGCCAGGAGGCGGCCGCGGAGGGTGAGGGCGGCGCGGCCGGCGGCGAAGGACTGCGGGCGCAGCAGGCCGTCCGCGAGGGCGCGGTCGGCGGCGGCGCGGCCGGCCGGGCGCAGGAGGTCCAGCGGGACCCCGTCCACCAGCCGCAGCTCGAGGAGGATGCGCTCGACGCGCCGGTCCTCCGCGGAGAGCAGCTCGCGCCCGGCGCCCGGGGAACGCCCCTCGGCGAGGGCCGCGGCGTAGGCGCCGGGGTGCTTCACGTTCCACCACCGCACGCCCCCGACGTGGCTGTGCGCGCCCGGTCCGGCGCCCCACCAGTCGGCGCCGCGCCAGTACAGCTCGTTGTGCAGGCAGCGGGCCGCGTCGGAGGCGGCCCAGTTGGAGACCTCGTACCAGTCGAGCCCGGCCTGCGAGAGCATCTCCTCGGCGATGAGGTAGCGGTCGGCGTGCACGTCGTCGTCGGTCATCGGGACCTCGCCGCGCTTGATGCGGCGGGCCAGCCCGGTGCCGTCCTCGACGATCAGCGCGTACGCCGAGACGTGGTCGGGACCGGCGCCCAGCGCGGCCTCCAGCGAGGCGCGCCAGTCGTCGTCGGACTCCCCCGGCGTGCCGTAGATCAGGTCCAGGTTGACGTGCTCGAACCCGGCCGCGCGCGCCTCGGCGACGCACTGCTCGGGGCGGCCCGGGGTGTGGGTGCGATCGAGGATCCGCAGCACGTGGGGGCGGGCGGACTGCATGCCGAAGGAGATCCGGTTGTAGCCGCCCTCACGCAGCTCGGCGAGGTAGGCCGGGTCCACGGTCTCCGGGTTGGCCTCGGTGGTGACCTCTGCGTCCTCGGCGAGGCCGAACTCCTGGCGGACCGCGTCCAGCATCCGCACCAGGTCGCGGGCCGCCAGCAGGGTGGGGGTGCCGCCGCCGACGAAGACGGTGCGCACCGGGCGGGGGTCGTCGCCCAGCACCTTGCGGGCCAGGCGGACCTCCTCGGCGAGGGTGTCCGCGTAGTTGTCGCGGGAGGCGAGCACGCCGCCGCTGCCGCGCAGCTCGGTGGCGGTGTAGGTGTTGAAGTCGCAGTACCCGCAGCGGGTCGCGCAGTACGGGACGTGCAGGTAGAACCCGAGGGGGCGCTCCGGGGCGCCCTCGAGGGCGGAGGCCGGCAACGCGCCGTCGGCGGGGACGGGCTCGCCGTCGGGGAGTGCGGAAGGCATGGGGACCATTGTCCCCCACCCGCGTCGTTGCCCGGGAGGACCGCCGGCCCCCGGAGGACCGTGCCCGGGAAGACCGACGCCCCGGCCTCCGGACCGCCTGGGGAAGGCGGCACGAGGGCCGGGGCGCTGAAAAGGGTGCCGGGTCCGTACCCGCGTGGCGAACGCAGGCCGCGTACGGACCCTTGGTGCCGGTCGGGAGCGGATGAGAGAGGGCCCGCTCTGGGTCCTACCGGCGGTCGTTCAGTCGTTCAGATCACAAACGGACCGGGGCGGTTCAGCCCTGGAGGCCGGCGACCTTGGAAGCAAGCGCCGACTTCTTGTTGGCGGCCTGGTTCTTGTGGATGACGCCCTTGGAGACGGCCTTGTCCAGCTGACGCGCAGCGGCGCGCTGGTACTCGGTCGCCTTCTCGGTGTCACCCGCGGCAGCGGCCTCGCGGGCCTTGCGGATCGCGGTCTTCAGAGAGGACTTGACGGCCTTGTTGCGCAGCCGGGCCTTCTCGTTGGTCTTGTTCCGCTTGATCTGGGACTTGATGTTCGCCACGAAGGAGCCTTTTCAGGTTCTTGGCACACGAGGCCGAGGCCTCGCGGGCCGTGTGATTTTCTTGGGTGAGCCTCCGCGCACAGGCATGACACGCGGGCGTGGAGACACAGCCACCCAGGCTACCAGTCGCCCGACGAGCGGCCCAAACCCGTCACAGGGGCCGGGCCATGGGACGATGGAGGCTGCGTACAGATCCGACCCGAGGCATAAGGCGCCTCAAGAGACAGGACCCTGCGTGCCCGCGACCCCTAACAATGTGCCCGAGCCGAGCCGTACCGACCCGGCTCTGATCCGCAACTTCTGCATCATCGCGCACATCGACCACGGCAAGTCCACGCTCGCCGACCGGATGCTCCAGCTGACCGGCGTCGTCGAGCAGCGGCAGATGCGCGCCCAGTACCTCGACCGCATGGACATCGAGCGTGAGCGCGGCATCACGATCAAGTCCCAGGCGGTGCGTCTGCCGTGGGCCCCGAGGAACGGGGCGCAGCAGAACCCGACGCACATCCTGAACATGATCGACACCCCCGGGCACGTCGACTTCACCTACGAGGTGTCCCGGTCCCTGGCCGCCTGCGAGGGCACCGTCCTGCTCGTCGACGCCGCCCAGGGCATCGAGGCGCAGACGCTCGCCAACCTGTACCTGGCGATGGAGAACGACCTCGCGATCATCCCGGTGCTGAACAAGATCGACCTGCCGGCCGCGCAGCCCGAGAAGTTCTCCGAGGAGCTCGCCAACCTGATCGGCTGCGACCCCTCCGACGTGCTGAAGGTCTCCGCGAAGACCGGTGTGGGCGTCGAGGACCTGCTGGACCGCGTGGTCGAGCGCATCCCGGCCCCGGTCGGCGTCAAGGACGCCCCGGCCCGCGCGATGATCTTCGACTCGGTCTACGACTCGTACCGCGGCGTGGTTACCTACGTCCGTGTGATCGACGGCCAGCTCAACAAGCGCGAGCGCATCCGGATGATGTCGACCGGCGCCACGCACGAGCTGCTGGAGATCGGCACCAACTCGCCCGAGATGCTGCCGGCCGACGGCCTGGGCGTCGGCGAGGTGGGCTACCTGATCACCGGCGTGAAGGACGTCCGCCAGTCCAAGGTCGGTGACACGGTCACCACCCTGAACAAGGGCGCCACCGAGGCGCTGGGCGGCTACAAGGACCCGAAGCCGATGGTGTTCTCGGGCCTGTACCCGCTGGACGGCTCGGACTACCCGCTGCTGCGCGACGCGCTGGACAAGCTGCAGCTCAACGACGCGGCGCTGGTCTACGAGCCGGAGACGTCCGCGGCCCTGGGCTTCGGCTTCCGCGTCGGCTTCCTCGGCCTGCTCCACCTGGACGTGATCCGCGAGCGCCTGGAGCGCGAGTTCGGCCTCGACCTGATCGCCACCGCCCCCAACGTGGTCTACCGCGTGGTCATGGAGGACGGCAGCGAGCACGTCGTCACCAACCCGAGCGAGTTCCCCGAGGGCAAGATCAACGACGTGTACGAGCCGGTCGTGCGCGCCACGATCCTCGCGCCGTCGGAGTTCATCGGCGCGATCATGGAGCTGTGCCAGACCCGTCGCGGCACGCTGCTCGGCATGGACTACCTCTCCGAGGACCGCGTGGAGATCCGCTACACGCTGCCGCTCGCGGAGATCGTCTTCGACTTCTTCGACCAGCTGAAGTCCAAGACCCGCGGCTACGCCTCGCTGGACTACGAGCCCACCGGCGAGCAGACGTCCAGCCTGGTCAAGGTGGACATCCTGCTGCACGGCGACAAGGTGGACGCCTTCTCGGCGATCACCCACAAGGACGCGGCGTACGCGTACGGCGTGCGGCTGGTCGCCAAGCTGCGCGAGCTCATCCCCCGGCAGGCCTTCGAGGTGCCGATCCAGGCCGCCGTCGGCTCCCGGGTGATCGCCCGCGAGACCATCCGGGCCATCCGCAAGGACGTCCTCGCCAAGTGCTACGGCGGTGACATCTCCCGGAAGCGGAAGCTGCTGGAGAAGCAGAAGGAGGGCAAGAAGCGGATGAAGATGGTGGGTTCCGTGGAGGTCCCCCAGGAGGCGTTCATCGCCGTGCTCTCCAGCGACGACAGCGCGTCGTCCGGCAAGGGGAAGAAGTAGGCCGGAAGTGGACCGGGAGTCCGCCCAGTTGCGGACACCGGAGTCCCGCCGGAAGGGCCCGTCGCGTCGCCGCGGCGGGCCCTTCGGCGTCGCGCGGCCGGAAGAACTGCGCAAATGCCTGCCCGTAGCCTCTTACATACCGCAGGGTCGGCCCTTACCCTGATGCCGTCTCCTCAGTTACTCGCGAGTTAAGCAGGGACACGCGAGGCCGTTCAGCCGTTCATCAGCCAGCAGCAAACCAGCCAGCCGCACCAGCAGCCGTCAGTAGTGGCCGAGCCGGCCGCACGTACTGCGGGCGGGCCCCGGAGGATTGTCGTGAGCGACACACAGACCCTGATCGATAACCGTCCGCCGAGTGTGGCGAACCTGTTCCTGGAGCGCGTGGAGGCCACGCCCGACACCGAGGCGTACCGCTACCCGGTGCCGTCCGCCGGGCAGGGCCCCGACGAGTGGACGTCGCTCAGCTGGAAGCAGTCCGCCGACCGCGTGTTCTCCATCGCGGCGGGCCTGATCGACCTGGGCGTCGCCCCGGAGGAGCGGGTGGCGCTGGCGGCGGCGACCCGCGTCGAGTGGATCCTCGCCGACCTCGGCATCCTCTGCGCGGGCGCGGCCACCACCACGGTCTACCCCTCGACCAACGCCGAGGAGTCGGCGTTCATCCTCTCCGACTCCGGCAGCAGGGTGCTGATCGCCGAGGACGCCTCGCAGGTGGCCAAGGCGCTGGAGAAGAAGGACGAGCTGCCCTCGCTCACCCACATCGTGGTGATCGACCCGGCGGGCGTGGAGACGAACGGGACCGTCCTGACGCTGGAGGAGCTCGAGCGGCGCGGCGCGGCCCGTCTGGAGAAGTCCCCCGAGCTGGTCAAGGAGCGGGTCTCCGCGATCACCAAGGACCAGCTGGCCACCCTGATCTACACCTCCGGCACCACCGGCCGCCCCAAGGGCGTGCGCCTGCCGCACGACAACTGGTCGTACATGGCGAAGGCGATCGCCGCCACCGGCCTGGTCACCACGGAGGACGTGCAGTACCTGTGGCTGCCGCTGGCGCACGTCTTCGGCAAGGTCCTGCTCTCCAGCCAGATCGAGGTCGGTCACGTCACCGCCGTCGACGGCCGGGTCGACAAGATCATCGAGAACCTGCCGGTGGTGCGGCCGACCTACATGGCGGCCGTCCCCCGCATCTTCGAGAAGGTCTACAACGGCGTGGCCGCCAAGGCCCGCGCGGGCGGCGGCGCCAAGTACAAGATCTTCCGGTGGGCGGCCGGGATCGCCCGCGAGTACGGCAAGGCCACCCAGGAGAACTACCGCCGCACCGGCAACGCGACCGCGCCGTTCGGTCTCTCCCTCAAGCACGAGGTCGCCGACCTGCTGGTCTACAAGAAGATCCGTGAGGCCTTCGGCGGCAACCTGCGCGCCTGCATCTCCGGCTCGGCGGCGCTCGCCCCGGAGATCGGCTACTTCTTCTCCGGCGCCGGCGTGCACATCCTGGAGGGCTACGGGCTCACCGAGTCCTCGGCCGCCTCCTTCGTGAACCCGGGCGAGGCCTACCGCACCGGCACGGTGGGCAAGCCGCTGCCCGGCACCGAGGTCCGCATCGCCGACGACGGCGAGATCCTGCTGCGCGGCCCCGGCATCATGCAGGGCTACCACAACCTGCCGGACAAGACCGCCGAGGTCCTGGAGGAGGACGGCTGGTTCCACACCGGCGACATCGGCGAGCTCTCCACCGACGGGTACCTGCGGATCACCGACCGCAAGAAGGACCTGATCAAGACCTCGGGCGGCAAGTACATCGCCCCGGCCGAGGTCGAGGGCCAGTTCAAGGCCATCTGCCCGTACGTCTCCAACATCCTGGTCCACGGCGCCTCGCGGAACTACTGCACGGCGCTGATCGCCCTGGAGGAGGCCGCCCTGATGGGCTGGGCCGCGGAGAACGGGCTGGGCGGCAAGTCCTACGCGGAGGTCGTCGCCGCGCCGGAGACGGTCGCCATGGTCGAGGGCTACGTGAAGCGGCTCAACGAGGGCCTGCAGCGCTGGCAGACCGTCAAGCAGTTCCGCCTCCTGCCGCGTGACCTCGACGTCGAGCACGGCGAGATCACCCCGAGCCTGAAGCTGAAGCGGCCGGTGGTGGAGCGGGAGTACGCGCACCTCATCGAGGAGATGTACGAGGGCGCGCGCGAGGCGTGACGCACCAGGCATGACGCGCCAGGCATGACGCGCGAACGGCGGCGGGCCACCGGGGATACCTCCCGGTGGCCC
>NZ_JBRIOU010000005.1:478860-480385 GCF_053474865.1 Streptomyces sp. CO7 | reverse complement strand
GCTTCGGTCCGTGAGGCTCGGGTCTGCGGGCCTCGGGTTCGCGAGGCTCGGGTCTGCGAGGCTCGGGTCAAGCGAGCCTCGGTCGGCGGGGGCGCGGGCCGCGGGTCCGCGAGGCTCAGGTCCGCGACGCTCGGTCGGTACGGGCGCGGTCCGTGGGCCGGCGCCGCGGCTGGGGACTCTACGGTCGGGGGGCCTGGGGCCGCGCGGCGCGGGCGATGACGCGTACCGCCTTCTCCAGGGCGTACGCGGGGTCGTCCCCCGCTCCCTTCACGGCGGCGTCCGCCTCCGCGACGGCTCGCAGCGCCACCGACACCCCGTCCTGGGACCAGGTCCGGGCCTGCCGCTTCACCACGTCGACCTTCCACGGCGGCATGCCCAGCTCCCGCGCGAGGTCGTTCGGCCGGGCGCCCCGCGGAGCGCCGAGGTACCGCCCGATGCCCCGCACGCCCTGGGCCAGCGCGCTGGTGATGAGGACGGGCGCGACACCGGTGGACAACGACCACCGCAGCGCCTCCAGCGCCTCGGCCGCCCGCCCCTCGACGGCCCGGTCGGCCACGGTGAAGCTGGAGGCCTCGGCGCGGCCCGTGTAGTACCGGCCCACGACCTCCTCGTCGATGGTGCCGTCGATGTCGGCGACCAGCTGGGAGACGGCCGAGGCCAGCTCCCGCAGGTCGCTGCCGAGCGCGTCGACCAGCGCCTGGCAGGCCTCGGGGGTGGCGGAGCGCCCGGCGGCGCGGAACTCGCCGCGGACGAAGGAGAGCCGGTCGGCCGGCTTGGTCATCTTCGGGCAGGCGACCTCGCGGGCCCCCAGTTTGCGGGCCGCGTCGAGCAGCCCTTTGCCCTTGGCGCCGCCCGCATGGACCAGCACCAGGGTGATCTCCTCCGCGGGCGAGGAAAGGTACGCCTTGACGTCCTTGACGGTGTCCGCGGAGAGGTCCTGGGAGTTGCGGACCACCACGACCTTGCGCTCGGCGAACAGCGAGGGGCTGGTCAGCTCGGCGAGGGTGCCGGGCTGCAGCTGGTCCGGCGTGAGGTCGCGGACGTCGGTGTCCGCGTCGGCGGCGCGGGCCGCGGCGACCACCTCCCGCACGGCGCGGTCGTGGAGGAGATCCTCCTGGCCCACGGCCAGGGTGACCGGCGCGAGGAGATCGTCTTGAGCTGTTTTCCTGGCCATCGGCTCCAGCATCCCACGCGCCGCCGACAGCCCGGGCCGGGCGGCCGGGGCCGCCCGTCCGGTCACGGTTCCTCGCGCCAGCCGTCCCACTCGCCGGCGAACTCGTCGAGGGCGGCGGGGTCCAGCTCCTCGTCCTCGTCGGCCAGCACGATCAGCCACTGGGCGTCCTCGGCGTCGTCCTCGCCGGCCAGGGCGTCCCGCACGATCCGCGGTTCCTCGTCCACCCCGAAACGGTCGCCGAGGGCCTCGGCCGCCTCCTGCGCCGCGTCACGGTCGGGGAACACCAGCACGTGTCTCACATCGCTCACGCGGACATTTTGCGACATGCCCCGCCCGGCCCCGGCCCCGCCC
>NZ_JBRIOU010000005.1:455283-478760 GCF_053474865.1 Streptomyces sp. CO7 | reverse complement strand
CCCCCGGCCCCGCCCCCGCCACTCAGCTCTTGGGGACGATCTGGATGTCCATCTCGATCCGGATGCTCGGCCCGACCGCCGCGATGCCGCGGGCCAGCATGGCCTGCCAGGTGATCGTGAAGTCGTCCCGGTGCAGCTCGGTGGTGGCCCGGCAGGCGGCCCGGGTCTCGCCCTCCACCCCGGTCCCGACACCCAGGTACTCGGTGTCGAGGGTGACGGTGCGGGTGACGCCGTGCAGCGAGAGGGCCCCGGTGACGTGCCAGCGGGAGCCGCCCCGGTGGACGAACCGGTCGCTGTAGAACTCCATGGTCGGGTAGTTGGCGACGTCGAGGAAGTCCGCGGAGCGCAGGTGGTCGTCGCGCATCCGGACCGCCGTGTTGATGGAGGCGGCGTTGATCACGACGTGCATGGCCGACCGGTCCATGGTCTCGCCGATCCGCAGCGCCCCGGCGAAGGAGTCGAAACGGCCGTGGACCCGCGCCAGCCCGATGTGGCGGGCGGTGAAGGCGATCGTGCTGTGGCCGGGATCCAGCTCCCATTCGCCGGGGCGCGGGAGCTCGGGCGGCGGAGCCACCTCGAGCCGGATGTCGCCCAGCGCGGCGAGCTGGTCCGCGAGCACCTGGACCGTCGACCGGTGGGGCAGGAAGCCCTCGGCGGACACCGCGACCCGGTACTCGCCCGGCGGGACCGCGGCGAGGAAGCTCCCGAACGGGTCGGTGCCGCCACCCACCGCCTTGCGGCCGAGCGAATCGGTGAGGGTGAACTCGGCCCCGGCGACGACCTCGTTGACGGGGTCGATCACCCGGCCGACCACGACACCGGCCTGGGAGGGTATGCGCAGGGCGGACAGGACGCCGGTGCCGGTCGTCCGGTGGGTCCTGCCGGTCAGCCAGCGGATCATCGGCGTCGGCCTCTCTGCGCTGCGGGGCGGGTGCTTCTCGGTAACATGCGGGTCCTCCTGTGGTGATCGGGTTCGTGCTGGTGGGGCTGACCGTGCCGGTGGGGTGCGCACGGGTCGGGCTGGTACGGGTCGGGCACGGTGAGGACGCCCTCCGGGGTGCCGGAGTCCGGCGGGTGGCGCCCGGGTGCCGGTCGCCCCGCCGGTGCGGGACCCCCGCGGGTGGCGCGGGGCCCCGGTGCTGGTCCCGGGGTCAGGTCGCGGGGTCAGCCGGGTCCGGCCGTCGCGGCCCGGAGGCCGCCCTTCCCGCCGGCGACCGCCAGCGCTCCGTCCCGGTCGGTCCGCAGCACCAGGGCTCCGCGGGCACGCAGCGCCGCCACGGTGGACGGTGCGGGATGCCCGTAGGAGTTGTCCCTGCCGCAACTGATCAGGGCCAGGCGCGGCGTCAGACGGCGCATCAGTCCGGTGTCCTGATGCGGCGATCCGTGGTGGCGTGCTTTCTCAAAACCCCCCTAACACGGCTACCGTTGATCGGCATGAAGGGTAGCGGCAGGGCACGCAGAGTCGGCATCTATCTCCGTATCTCGGACGACCGTCTCAAGGAGCGGAAGGGCGTGGGCCGTCAGGAGGAGGACTGTCGCGCACTCGCCGCCTCCCTCGGCTGGCGGGTCATCGAGGTCTACGTCGACAACGACGTGACGGCTGCCGACCGCCGGAAGAAGCGCAAGGACTACTTGCGGATGCTCGCCGACCTGGAGAGCGAGCACATCGATGCCATCGTCGCCTGGCACCCGGACAGGGTGTACCGCCAGCCCCGGGAGCTGGAGGACCTGATCGACCTGATCGAGGCGAAGGGAGCGGAGATCCGCACCTGCCTCACGGGCCGGATCGACCTCAACACCCCGGCAGGCCGCCTCAACGCCCGGATGCTCGGGATCATCGCCAAGTACGAAGTCGAGCACAAACAGGAGCGGGTCCAGCGCAAGGTCCTGGAGTTGGTGAAGGCCGGGACCATCCACAACGGCGGCCACCGCCCCTTCGGCTACATCCGCATCTACGAGGGTGAGGGCCCACGCCGGAAGGTGATCGAGGACCGCATCGACGAGGACGAGGCCAAGCACGTACGGGTCTGGGCCCAGCGGGCCTTGGAGGGCGAGTCCCTCTACTCCCTGGTGACCGATGCCAACGGCAAGGGCATCAAGACCTCCACGGGCGGGCCCTGGAGCTACCAGGGGATGCGGTTCATGCTGATGTCCGGCCGGATCGCCGGACTCAAGGAGCACAAGCGCGAGGTCGTGGGCAAGGCCGTCTGGCCCGCGATCATCACGGAGGACGAGCACAAGGCCCTCCGCGCTCTCCTGAAGGACCGCTCCGAGCAGGCCAAGGCCAATGGGGCCCAGCGGACCTCAACCGCCCAGAAGTACCCCCTGAGTGGCCTTGTCCGATGCTCCTGCTCCGAGCGGCACATCAAGATGACTACCGCTCGAAGTTCCAACCGCAAGGGCTCGGTCTATCGGTGCCCGCCCAAGGGCGAGGGCGGGTGCGGGGGCCGGAGCATCCGGATCGATGACCTTGAGCGGGTCATGGAGAAGCTGCTGTTCGCCCGCCTCGAAGAGGTGGAGCCCTTGGACGAGGGCGACTCCGACGACCCTCGGCCGGCTCTGGAGGCCAAGGTGGCCTTGTGGGAGCGCCGGGTGGAGGAGTTGAAGGAGGAACTGCTCGACGGCGAGAGGTCTGCCCGTGAGATCAGGGAGGCCATCGAGACCCTCCATGGCCGCATCGCCCAGGCCCAGAGGGAGGCCGCGGAGTACGGCGTGAAGGACCGGGTGCTGGGGATCAGCGCCGAGGAGCTGCGGGCAGCGTGGGAGGGCTACCCGGTGGCCCGCAAGCAGTCGGTGTACCGCTCCCTGGTCAAGGAGATCCTGATCCACCCCGCCACTCAGCCCAAGAACGTCTTCAACCCGGACCGGATTCAGGTGGTCTGGAGATAGGCGAGAAACGCTACGCAATCCCCCGATGCGCTAGGGTTCCGCGTCACATGAACAAGTTCCCAGCCGCCATCACCGCTTGAGGTAGACGCAGCAGGAGGGGAAAATGGGGTACTGGACCAACCCGCCCGGCGCTTCATTGGGGCGATTCACTGTTGAGAAAGCGCGTCAAGCTGCACGCGATCTACTTGGAAACACCCGCGATCTATCACCCCGAGCGAGAGTAGAGATCCGACGGGGAATTCATCATCAGCTACTTGCAGCAAGGTTGTGGGAGTTCTGCCTTTACACCTTTTGGGCATTGTCAGTGATCTGCACGCTCCTAGCAGACAAAATGGAGCGTTATGACATGCCATTGTCCTGGCCGAACCTCTCGGACCCTCCATGGCAGTGGGTGCTACAGGCGCTTTTCCCAAAGCTATACGAAGAACCCTCGATGCTCAAAGCTCTCGCAAGCATTCTATCGGTAATCGCGTGCGGGGCAGGCATCGGAGCGATCATCCAACGAAAAAGCACTCTCGGCATCCTTTCCACCAAAAATGCCGCTTCACATGGAAAATCGAGAACCATCGCCCTTCAATGCGGGATCGTTCTCGCGCAGTGCGCGCTCGCCAAAAATGGAACAACTACAAGCAAGCCGACACTTTTGAAGCGCGTCGATTACAGCATCTCGCTACTCATACGCGAACTCATGACAGCCCCAAACGATCGCATTCGATTCTCCGGCAGGTCACACAGAAAGAAGGCACTGAAGCATCACGTGCGACTGGTGGCAGCGGCTCTCCAGAAGGCGACCCTCGATCTGGATAAGAACCCCGACGCCGCACTTCAGGAGGCGGCAGCGCTCGCACACCAGATCTGTGAGCGCGTTAGCCATAACAGGATGGGAGCATTGCTCGACGATCCACAAATGGCGGGACTGGAACCGGTTCGCAACCGAGAATGGATACGACTATCATTCGCGGCACTCTTGACCGTGGGTGTCGCCTTGGGTAGCGCCTTGCTCGGCCTTCCGGCAACTGCGCAACCAGTTGTCATCGGCATGGTCGGACTACTGGCGTTTACTACTGTGTACGGGCATCAGTCTCCCCGCGGTCTGGAACTTCTCGATTCTCTGCGCGGCGTACAGCGCCCTTGAGCCAGAACCTCAGTCGAGTGAACTGGGACCGCTACACGGTGGCCAGACCCTCGGTAAGCCGTTAGCCCAATATGCGACAGAGAACGACCGCAGGCGTCACGGCACTCGCCCTCGCGACCCTACTCCTGGGAACCACGCAGTCCGCTTCCGCGGAAGCCAAGCCGTACTTGCACGAGCGGGTCCGACAGTGCGTACCCCTCTCCGGGGGCGGCTGTCGGGTCAGCGTCGTCACGAAGTACTCGTACCGGCAGGGCTCAACGCAGCGACGGGTGGATTGGGTCTACGCCAGTCTCGGCCGGCCCGCGAAGGGGAGGGTCTACGCGGCACGGTGGGTCTACAAGAGGCCGGGCGGCTCGTGGAAGGTCGGCGGGAGTTGGAAAAGGCCGAGACACCGCGGGGAGGGCGCTGGGGCGTTCGTCGAGACGTGGTGGGGATCCGGAGGCCACGCGGGTCCGCACCTTCCTCAAAGCACTCGCCTGTGCACCGAGTTCAAGGGAGTCAGCGCCAAGGCGTGCGTGATGCTGAAGTAAGAGCGTCCAACCCCTGCGGATGATCATTGCGGCTCGGCCGGGTGACAGGTGGGCGCGTCCCACGGCCCCGGCCTCAGCCCCCGGTTATGACGGAGCCCTCGCTGTCGTCGTTCCGGGAGGAACTCCGTGTCGCTGCGTGCCGCTTGTGCCGCCCTCGCTCTGTCCGTCGCCACCATCCTGAGTGCGTCAGGTACCGCCCAGGCCGCCCCTGGTGACACGGTGGTCGTGCACGTCCGGGAGGCACTGGACTCCCTGCCCACAGAGGCGGAGAACCGCACCGGCTACAACCGCGACCTGTTCAAGCACTGGGTCGACGCCGACAGGGACGGGTGCAGCACACGGGCGGAGATCTTGATTGCCGAGGCGACCACGGAACCGACCGTTGGCGCCAACTGCGCCATCTCCGGCGGCGAGTGGTTCAGTCCCTACGACAACCGCACGGTAACCAGCGCACGCGACCTGGACATCGACCACTTCATCCCGCTGGCTGAGAGTTGGGACTCGGGTGCCTCCGCTTGGAGCGCGAGCGAGCGTGAGGCGTTCGCCAACGACCTCGGCGACGCCAGGAGCCTGATCGCCGTCACGGCGTCCTCGAACCGGAGCAAGAGCGATCAGGACCCGGCCGAGTGGCTGCCGCCCGCCGAGGGCTACCGCTGCACCTACGCGGTCACGTGGACGGTCGTGAAGCTGCGCTGGGGCCTCGCGGCCGACCCTGCCGAGAAGGAGGCCCTGGAGGGCATCCTCGCGGGCTGCCCGGACGAAGAGATCGAAGTCGTCCTCGCCCGTTAGGGCTGGGGCGCTGCCTGCTTCTTCCAGGGTGCGTGCGGGTCGGCAAGCGTGTCCAGGATCAGCTCGCACCACGTCACCGCCGCGTTGACCGTCAGGCGGGCATGCCGCACCCCCAGGCCGGATGGTGCGCTCGCCTGCCCGTGACCGCTGCCGAAGCCCTGGTTGCGCAGCTCCGCGACACCGATGGCTATGTTGACGGAGCCGCCCAGGATCCTCTTGACCGCGTTGCTGCCGTCGGGGCCCTCTGGTGCCGACGCAGCATCTAGTTTCAGCGCCTTCTGGACCGTGTTGACCAGAGCCGGCACGGTGGCGTTCTTGTCCACCTCGATCTTCAGCTCACCCAGCGCCGTCTTCGCCGTGGCCTCGATGAGCTGCTTGGCGGCTCCGATGGCACCTTGCGGGTCGGTGGTCAGATCCCGCCGTATGCGCTCCAGTTCGACGACGATTCCGGAGGCATCGCTAAGCGTGCTGAGGTCCCGGGCGAGAACGGGGGGATTACTCCAAGTGATCTTCCCCGTCTTCATATCCAGATGGAACCCATCCCGTTCCAGACGAACCCGGATGCTGTCCAACCACTTCGGTGTGTCCTGCTCGCTCGGGGTCCAGTAGGCGCGAATGAAGTCCTCGAAGACGAGAACTGCACGCCGAACGTGTCCCGGATCTGCCCAGTTCACTCCCTCCGCATAGAGCATGAACTCTGTCCGGCGGGCTCCCGAGTCCTGGTACTTCAACTCTTCCGGCGGGATGGGCGCAAACCCGTGGTCCTCCCAGAGTTCCTGGACGATGCGAATGGTCAGGTCCGTGGCGAGTGAGCGGAAGGCGTTGCGGGTCGCTGGGCTCACCAGCTCCTGCCGGGCAGTGACGGTCATGCTCTGAAGGGTACGAGCCGACCTTGACGCCGTCAGGGTCTTTTCACACGCACGACGACGCTGGCCCACGGCGTGCCCGTCACGACGCCCTGCGGGCCGCCTCCTCGACACGGGCCTGTGTAGCCCTGGTGAGGTCGCGCTTCACCCGTCTCAGCCCCTGGCGCTGGAGGGCCGTGAGGGGCGGGGCGGCAGCCATCTGCTGCTGCACCCACTCCGCCTCCCGGCGCTCCTGCTCGGCCTGGCGCATGGCGTCGTTTACCAGGCCCCAGACGAGTCGGTACATCGCCGGTGACTTCATGGGCTTCCCGTCGACCACGGGGCCGTAGGCGGGTCTCCGGAAGCCGTTGGGGGCCTCAGGATCGAGTATGCGGAGCTTCACCTGGTCCTCACCCGAGATTTATAAATGCTGTGTCCCGAATACGCCGCAGGCCCACTCCGAATTGATACGGAGTGGGCCTTGCAACGTCAGGGTACCGGCGTCGCCCGTAGGGTTTTGACGCTTCACTTCAGACGGTCCCATCCCGAGTCAGCGCGTCGAGCTGGATGCACCTGGCGTACTCCCAGCGCAGTGGGTCCTCGGGGCTCAGGGCCAGCACTCGGGCCGCCTCCTCGTTGCCCTGCGCCCGCAACTCCTGAGCACGCCGCATGGCGCTCTGGTAGCCCCACAAGGTGATGTCTAAGCCGTCCTCGGTCTCCGTCAGCCCGCATCGCTCCAGTTCTGCGTGCCGTCTTCCATCGCGCATCCCTATCCCCTCCCCAATGTGCGGCGTCGCACTATCATCCAGCTGTGGATCACGCCTTCGCGATCGAGAAGCTAAGCAGTTTCATTGAAAGGGCTAGTGCCTTCGGCTCCGACCTGCCCTACTTCGAGGCCACGCAGGCGATGCAGTACTCAGCAGAGCTGTTCCAGCTCGAAGGTGTCGCACGGCAGATCGAGAACGCCTACAAGGTCGGTCTTGGCGACTACCCCAGACACGACCGCAAGGACTGGCGTACAGCCGTCGAAAGCGCTGCTGAAGCCCTGGGATACGCCACATCGGCCGATGAAATCGCGGCCTTCAAGCGACCTCAGCCACCGGCCATCGCCGCCAACACACTGCACTCTTGGGTTTGGGCCCCCGCTGCACCGCTGTGGGCCGCCGATGCTCACCGGGACGCGGTGCTCGCCGCCGCCCGGACGGTCAACCGTCGCCTCCAGCAGAAACTGGAGCGCCATGACATCGGCGAGACCGATCTGTGCATGCAGGCGTTCGACATTAAGCCACCCGCAGTCGGCAAGCCGCGCCTGCGTTTCGAAGGCGACCCCAGCACTCCGACATGGAGGGCCCGGCAGGACGGTGCGAAGTACCTCTCCGCTGGGGCGTTCCTGGGCATCCGGAATCTGGCGGCTCACGAGGAAACCGTCACCTGGTCGAAGCAGGTGGCTCTGGAGTATCTGGCGACCTTCAGCGTGATCGCCAGGTGGATCGAGGAGTGCTCGGTGGAGAAGGCCCCGTAGACCCGCCGCGGCTCCCGAGTTCCTTGGAGTCGCCGGCTCAGGCGCCAACGCAAAGGGCCCGCCAACCTGCATCGGTGGCGGGCCCTTCAGCGTGGCGGTCAGACGGTGCCGCCCTACGCGCGGGTGCTGAGCCGGTACTCGTCGGGCTCGTACTCCGCCTCCGGCTGAGGCTTCACGGGCTCCCACTCGGGCCGCCAGTCGGGGTGATCGCGGTAGGCCGCAACCAGGTACCCGATCGCGTAATCGAGGCCCACCCCCGTGACGCCGCCGGCCACGAACTTCCCCAGAGCGAAGCCCTTGGTGGTCACAAGCTGGTCGCAGTGCTCTTGCAGGCGAATGATCTCCCACTTGGCGGCGACGTCAGCGAGGGCTCTGGCCTGCACCTTCGCTGCGGCGTCGTCCTTGCCGATCTTCATCGCCCGAGCCGCTGCTTCGTCCTCACGCAGTCGCGCTCGGAAGAACTCCAGCGCGACCGACCGCTCCTTGGCCTTCATCCCCACACCCCTTGCTCAGTTGGCCTGATAGCCCATCATGCCCCTCACATCAGGAGGGGGTGGTCGATTCCGGTTACCTTCCGCCTATCGCCCCCGTCAGGGCGGTTTTGCTGGTAGAAGCCGCACCCGGCCGTGGTGAGTCGGCAGAGGTCCCACTCGCCGCTGGGGCTCAGCACTCAGCCGGCTGCCGGGTGCAGGACTCGCGGATCTCAGAGGGCCGTGGAGACCCTGCGGGGCTTGCGGCGACGTCCCAGATCAGCGGGCTTGGACTGGTTCGGCAGGTGGCCGTACACGCTCGCGAAGAGACGAGCATCCCCTCCGTAGATCGAGCGGAGCTTGCGGTCGTCCTCGGTCTCGTCACCGGAGGAGACTTCCTCGCGGACGGGGGCCTCCCTCTGCACGGGCTGGTCCGGGACCGACCGGGCCATCCGGGCGCGCATCTCGGCCAGGCGGGCCTGCAACTCGGCGTCTTCCGGGGTCTCCACGGGCTTCTGGGGCGCGTCCTGGACGAGAACCTCCGGACTGGCCGGAACGGGCCCCGCAGCGGCCTCCTCTGCCCGCAGGTGCCCGTAGAGGGCCATCTCGTCCCCGGCCTCCACCAGGGCCCGCCAGGTCGGGTCAGCGTCGGTCGGGAGGGGATTGGCCGCGAGGAACTCGTCGCGCCTCGGGTTGGCCATGGAGTAGCGATAGGCGAGGTAACCGGCCGCGGTTCCCCGGCGGGCCGAGGTCTCCTGGACCACACGGTCCTTGGCGGCCCGGGCCCGACGGATCAGATCCCGCTCGAAGCAGTCGTCCCACCACTCACCGGTCTTCCTGAGTCGCGAGGCCCAGCCGATCCGGTACTCGAACGAGCGGCCCTTGCGGACCTTCTCGACGAGCACCGGGTCCGCCTTGGCCATGCGGGCCAACAGCGCCTGCACGCCACGCCTGGAGAGGCCGGTCAGCTCCTCAATGTCTGAGACCGACAGGACCACGTCCTCCAGGCCGGACATAACCGCCAGGAACCAGGCCCGACGTCCGAGGGGCGAGGCGGCCGTGCGGATCTCCGTGTCGCCGTCCACCTCGGCCCAGATGTCCAAGCCGGGGTCCAGCATCGCCAGGATCTGTCCGGACTCCGTGAGGGTGTTCAGCTCAACCAGGACTCCCAGGGTCTTCATACCCCTGACCAGGACCTCCTGGGTCCTCTGGCCAATACGCGCACTGAGAACCGCATTACTCTTGATCTTCTCCAGCACCTCCTTCTCCCCCAGGGCCAGGGCCCCCAGGCCCACCAGCCCGCAAGGGTTATAAGGGGTACTGCGGTTGTGAGTGCGCGTATCCAAGTACCGCAACTCCATCGAGTCCCGCTCCTCCGCGATGGGCGAGGCCACACCCCTGGTCGTGGTCCAGAGAGACGAAAACTTGGAGCGGCCTCCGGTGGGACCAGCGATCTCCCGGACGACCTTGTCGGTGGTGCCGGACCAACGGGCGAACCCCCGAGTCCCGGACACGTACGGGCGGGTGATGGCGGTCCAGGCGATGGCCGTCTCGATGAGGGCCTCAGGGTTGCCGACGGAGCGCATGGCCAGGTCGACGAGGTGACGGGACTCGACCCGCTGGGGAGAGTTCTGGTCCATTTCGCACTGCTGGGCCGGGCCGCTAGAATCGCGGTACGACATCAAGGTGGTTCCTCTCGCTGCATTCGAGTGGGACAGCCGGTCTCGGAGGGTGGGAGCCCTCCCGGACCAACCGGGATTTATAAATCCCTTCGACGTGGCCCTCGGTTCGCAGCCGGGGGCTTCGTCATGTCTGGAGCAGAGGATAGACGTTCGAAACCGCCTTGGCGAACGCCTCGAATTACTCCAGGAATTCTTGGAGAGACGCCACTGCAGGAATTCTTGGAGGAATTCATCACCCTCATTGACTTACGTCAGCCATTCCTTATAGCGGGAATGAACTGGTATGATTGCGGCATCGCTTCAAGGCGATATGACTCCGCTGGAGGACCCCGCACGGGGATGTCCTTCGTGCGTTGAGTCGAAAGGGGACGCGTCGCATGAGCGCCACCCACCTGCCGAGCATCTTCCGGGCGGTCCAGGAGATCTTCCCGGGCACCGTCCTCCGTACGGGCTTCAGCACCGAGCACCAGGCCGCGTTCGTCGTCGCGGCCGACCTCAGCCAGGGTGTGGGGTACAAGGCCGACGCCGAGTCGTTCATCCGGTCCTTGACGAAGGGTCCGGACAATTCCCGGACCCCTTACCTGGGCACCGAGGTCATCCAGACCACCGGCGGGCATCAGCGCATGAGAGTCGTCTACAAGCGCGGCATCTTTCACCTCCTCGCGACATCCCGCCTCAAGAAGGCCGTCGAGTTCCGCGACCGGGTCTTCGACCTCATGGAGCAGATCGAGCGCGAGGGCTTCGTCGTCAACGCCGACGCCTCGCTGGACCAGCTCCACGAGATGCCGCAGCGAGTCATCCGAACCGCCGACGAGCTCGTGGCCCTGCGAGAGTTGGAGATCCGCGACTACCGGCGGATCAAGCACGCCATCTGGGAGGCCGGAGGCGACCGGGAGGACTTCCGGGACGTCCGCAACAGCTTCTACACGGGCCTCTTCGGCATGACCGCGTCGGCCATCCGCATGACCCGCCCCCAGATCGGCGGCGAGCGGTACGTCCGGGACTACCGCCACCCCCGGACCGGAAGGGTGCACAAGGCCGGAGAGCTGCGTCCCTCCGACGCCACCCCGGACTACCTGACCGAGGCCGAACTCAAGCGCCTGGACGACGCGGTCCTGTGGGTCACCACCACGCTCGGCTTCCGGTTCCCCGGCGGCTACGCGACGCTCGGCGACATCTGCGGCGTCCTCAAGGAGTTCGCCGCTCAGGTCCGCCCGGTAACGAAGCCCCAGGAAGAGCCCGAGCCGGCCGAGGCCGCCCCCTCCAACCTCCGGGCCCAGATCGAGGCCCTCCGCGCCAAGCTCAACCAGGGGGCTTGACATGGCCCGACTGAACGAGCCGGTGTCCGCCCAGGAGATCTTCGCGGTGATGACCAACCCGGACTTCAGCCGCACGCACGCCACCAGGGTCGTCTGGGCGTATCTCCGGGCAGTGGCGGACCCGCAGCGCATCAAGCCGATGTCCGAGGTCCTCGGCATGGCCGAGAACACCGTCTGGCGGGCCCTGACGGTCCTGGAGACAAAGGGCTTGGCCCGCAAGGTCAACGGGGTCTGGCTGTCCGAGGTGCCCTCCAGCAACACCCCGGAGGAGGACCGATGACGGCCGAGATCGACTTCGACAAGTACACCCCCAGCACTGCCGTGGTCGACGGAATTCAGCGGCCCGTCCTGGTGACCGAGCGGGCTTGGTGGAAGGCGTTCCAGGCCGACTCCTCGGACGCCCTCGCCGACCGGTACGTCTCGAAGCTTCAGGTCACCGACGTAGAGGAGCCCTCTGAGGGCTGCTGGCTCTGGACCGCCGCCAAGACCACGCACGGCTACGGCCAGCTCCGCGTTGGACCCCAGATGGTGCGCATCCACGCCTTCGTCTGGGCAATCGAGAACGGTGGCCCTCCCCCGGCGTACGTGCTCACCGAACGGGGCTGGGAAGCCGCTTGCGTCGGTCACCTCTGCCACGACCAGGACTTGAGCTGCCCTGGCGGCCCCGGGTGCTCCCACCGGCGGTGCGCCAACCCCGCGCACCTGACCCTCCAGAGCCACTCCGGAAATCTCCGCTCCAGCCGAGGCGGAGACCGCAACCTCGCGAAGGAGGCGGCATGACCACCCCCGCACCCACCCTGCGTCAGATGATCCAGGACCGGCTCACGGAGATCTCCGAGAAGCTCTGGGAGACCCACCGCATCCAGCGCGTCCCGGGCCAGGACGGCCGGATCGTGTGGCTCGGGACCGCCGCCCTGTGGTCCCGCTGGACCTGCCAGGCCGATCACGGGTCCGGCCCCTGCGGTCAGGCTCTGATCACTTTGGACGAGGCATCTGTCCTGCTCGGCAAGCCCGTCGACTTCAGCCTCGACGACCCGGTGTTCGAGCCCGTCGAGACCTTCGTCCTCGACCCGGACTACGGCGTTCAGATCACCGACCTGGTCCACGTGTCCGACGTCCGGCGCAAGTTCGAGGAGGACCCGCGATGGGGCTGACCGTCCTCCTCGTCCTCCACGCGCTTGCCGCCGCGTTCGCCGCCGCCTGCATCGGTCTCCTCGTCCGGATGCTCCGGCAGGCCAGGAGGCACTGAACGACCGAGCGGCCCGAGGGAAGTCGTATTTCCCTCGGACCGCTCGCCCATGGTGCCACAACAGTCGGCCGAGCCGGAACCGATGGAGTGACCAATGACCACCAACTGCCGGATCTGCGCGCGGACTTGTGAGTCCGGGACGTGCGACCTCTGCCGCAACCGCATCCGTGGGCTCCTCCACCAACTCCCCCTCCAGTGGACCGCCCTCCAGGACAGCCGCCAGCGCCTCCAGGGAGGCGGAGGAGACGGCCGAGGGTCCGCCCGGCTCCACGCCCCCACCCCGGGCCGTGAGGACGTCCTGAACCTGCTCGGCCCCGCCTCCCCGAAGGCCGTGCCGACCACCGAGGACCAGACGGGCCCTGTGCCTTTCCTGGACGTCTTGTGGAGCTGGACCCAGGCCGTGACCGACGGACGCCGCCTGAAGCCCGTCCCGCGCCGTTTCGAGGACATGCTGGGCCGCCTCCTGGCGAACCTCGGATGGATCTGCGCGTCCCCCATGGCCGTGGACTTCGAGCAGGAGATCCGGGATCTGGTCCGCGTCTGCGAGGGCATCACCCTGACGACCTCCACGAGGACCGAACCTATCCAAGGGCTCACCTGCCCGAGCTGCGAGATGCTCAGCATGGTCCGGGTGTGGCCCTCCACCTGGGCCGCGCAGTGCCGGTTCTGCGAGGTGGTCCGGCTCGACGAGCGGGACCTGACCGCCTTGATGCACGAGCAAACCACCGCGGCGAAGGCGGGCTGATTCTCACCGTGCCCGCACCGACCCCGGCGGCCCCGTCCTCTGTGGCGGGGCCGCCTGCACTTCCGATCCTGGTCCGTCTCGCTATCGCGGGAGGCCGTCCTGCGGTCCTGGCCGCCGCCTTGGCCCTCAGCGCCCCCGGTGAGTACCGCCTCGCCCTGCTCGCCGGCTGGGACCCGGGCTTCGCCCTGATCATGCCTGCGGTGATGTCCTTGTACGCGGCCGTCGCTGCGGCCATCGCCGGATCCCTGCCCCGGGGCAGCGGCGAGCGGAGGCAGGCCAACACAGGCGCCCTCGTCGCTCTGACCCTCGCAATGACGGCCCAGGTGGTCTCACACCTGATCGAGTCCGGCTACATGACGAAGTCCCCTGGGGTCGTCATCGCCGTCAGCGCTGTGCCCCCTGCGGTGGCCGCCCACGTCCTCCACCTGACGGCCGCCGCGACCCGGATGACGCCCACGACCCAGAGCGTCATGACAACCACTGACGCCCTGCCGAAACCGTTGATGGACAAGGCCCCCGAGAGCCCGCCAGACCCCGTCAGCAAGCCCGTGCTGACGCCCGTCAGCGAGCAGTCAGCAGAAGCCGTCAGCGCCCCGTCAGAGCGCCGTCAGGAGCCGGAGGTCCAGGAGACCGCGGAAGGCGTCAGAAGCCCCGTCAGTGCTGCTCAAGCCCGTCAGCCGTCAGTGACGGTGCCCGTCAACGAGGACCCGACGGAGCCCAGCCGGCCTGCGGTCGCCGACGAGATCGTCAGGGCCCTCTACGACGACTTGGGCGGCAGGAGGCCCGGCACCCGTCAGATCGTTGACGCCCTCCGTCAGGCCGGTCTGCCCCACAGCGAGGGGACGGCCCGGAGCACCCGCATCCGGGTCGAGGTCAAGGAGCCCGCGCTGCGGAAGCTGCCCTCCGCCTGACGGGCGTCAGTGACCCTGGCGGCGGTCTTCGGACAACTGAGGGGATCGGCCCCGCTGGGGCTGGTCCCGCCGTCATGATGACGCTGTGGACGCAACAATGACAGCAGGGGTGTTCGGCCTGATCGGGGCCACGGTCGGCGCGGGAGCGGTCCTGCTGGGCGGATGGCTCCAGCACCGATACCACGTGAAGACGACGCGGGAGGAGCGGCGTGAGATTCAGACCCGTGCTGCTTGCGAGGCGCTCCTGAAGGAGCTGCTGGAACTGCAACGGTCCATGTACGGCGTGTTGCACTCCTACGACGTCCGAAGCCCGAACGCCGATTGGCGACGTGAGCAAGGACCGCATCTTCGCGAAATCGAGATGGCGACCTACCTGATACCCGTGCCCGAACTGCGGTCACAGATGGCGGACGTGATCACGCTCATCTATCACGATTCTGAGGAGGAACCTCTCGGGGCACTGACTCACTTCCTGGCCGTTGCACAAGTCGGGATCGACGCCGTGACGGCTCACCTTCGCGGTGACCCGCTGCCTCCATTGGACGACTGGTTTCTCCGGGTCAAGGCACAGGCCGTCAGCGCCCGTGAGAACGCGACATGACGCCTGCCGCAAACGGTACTTGCTTTCCCTAACGAACGACCGCATAATCGAACGCAGCAGGACACCTGCGCCCTCGTGCAAGGCCCCGACTCCTCTGGAGACCCGGGGCCTTCTCGTATCTCTGGGAGGGCTTCAGTGGACGAGGAGACTTGGATGACGGTGCAGGAGGCGGCGCTCTTCACGGGCGTCTCCCAGCAGACGATCTACAGCTGGGTCCGCCGGGGCCACCTGACCGTTACGGGGATCGACCACCGAGGCCGCAAGGTCTTCCGACACCTCGACGTCGCCCGTGCGGAGCTGGCCACCCGAAAGCGGGCCCAGCGCCAGCTCGTCACCGCCTGAGCCGCCCGTAGGGCCCTATCTCTCACCTCCGGCGCTGCGCGTCCCTGTGCTCCCGCCTCCGCCCCACGGCAACCCCCTTACGCAAGGCGTTACGCGTGGCGCGATCAAGTTCCAGGTCGCCCGCGATCAGCCGGCGCTGAGCAGCCCTGAGGGTCCCGGCGACCTCGGCACGGTTCGTGCGCTTCAAGTGCTTGATCATCATCCGCAGCATGGACTGGGCCTCGCTCACCGTGCAGGTGAACCCGTCCCCAAGGTCCAAGTACGTCTGGTCCGCCCTCGGCCGGACCTTGCGCTGCGTCTTGGGCTTCCACTCCTTGCCGTCCTCTGTACGAGCGAGGACGGGCTGGTAGTGAGGGCTCGACTTCGCCATCTGATGAAGTGTGGGTGCCGTTGGGGGCTCATGCAGCCCCTCCTGACCCACCCACCGGTTACCGAAGCTGTACGCCGTCACCGCGCCTCCCCACGCCGCTCCGAGGAAACGAACGTAGCGCTCAGAGCTGACAGGCGACAGGCGTATGCGGCCAACTCGGCTATCAGGGCACAGATTTATAAATCACGGGGGCGTCATGACCACCCAGGTCCACTACGGCGATGCACTCCGCTGACGGTCGTGGCCCGCCCGGGAGAACATGGCCCTGACGTGCGCCGTTACGATTCCCTGCGCACTACAACGACCGTGGGGGGATCCACATGCACAACCGCGCCATCATGACCATCGCCGCCCTCAGCCTCGCCGCTCTCACCGCGTGCGGTGGGGGCAGTTCTACGCCGGCTGAAGAGGCCAAGCCCGCCCCGAAGCGGCTGAGCGCCGAGCAGGCCGCCGAGAAGCTCGCGGACGCCACCGGCGTCACCACCCTCGGCGAGCCGCAGGACAACACGGGGGCCTGCTCGAACAAGGCGAAGGGCGACGAGCCGCACGAAAACGACTGCGTCCAGCTCATCACCACCGACACCGTCTCGATCTACGAGTTCGAGACCGCGAAGGTCGCCGACCACTGGGCCAAGTCGATGAAGCGCTTGGACTTCCGCGCCGTCGGGCGCTTCGCCCTCGCGTTCAACTCGCGCGACCAGAAGCTGACCTCGGACGAGCGCCGGGACGAGCTGGAGGCGGCGCTGAAGAAGATCGCGGACTGAACTGACCAGGTCCCCCACCCAGTGCATGGGTTCGGGGGACCTGCTCATTCCGGCGTCCTTCAGGACTGCATGTTCTCGATGCCCACGGCTATCTCTCCCGGGCTGTAGATGCGCGGCTCGGTGTCCCCGTCGAACACGACGTTGAACCACCAGATGGGCTTCCCGCGGTCACGGCCCCAGCTCCGCTTCTTGATAACCCCATCGCGAATCTCCCTCGCCGGGCTGTTCCGGTCGAACATCCGCACTCGCATACCGGGACGCCACTCGTCGCCCCAACGCTTCTCCACCATGAGCACGAGGAGACCACGGCGACCGGCGCGAGCGACACTGGGTTCTGACTATCGACTCCCGACCGGTAACCCGACATCACACGCGTGAGGGGGTGAGCCGGCAGTGGCCCGCACCTTCGCCGCAGAGGACGAGCAGCAGCTCCGTGAGCTGCACCAGCAGAACCTCTCCCGTAACGAGATCGCCCGCCGGATGGGCTGGTCCGTCGCGACCATCACGAACCACGCCCAGCGTCTGGGGCTCTCCTTCGACCGGGAGGCCACCAGAGCCGCCACGCAGGCCCGCCAGGTCGACCTGAAGGACAGGCGCCAGCGGATCCAGGAACAGCTATTGGACCTCGCGGAGCGGTCCATCGAGAGGGCCCAGAGCCGATACCTGATGCACGGCTGGTCCCACACGGGCGAGAGCATGGCCGAGTGGCTCCAGCAGCCCCCGGCCAAGGAGACCAAGGACCTCACGCTGGCCGCCTCCAGCGCCCTGACGAGCGCCCTAAAGCTCGCGCAGGCCGATGCTGAGTCCGGTGTCCATGAGGCGCGCTCGATGCTCGGAGACCTCGGTGAGGCCCTGACCAAGGTGGCCCGGCAGATCGGTGACACCGCCGACAGCAACCAGGCCGGCAACTGACGTGATCAGGCCGTCAGCAGCGTCCACGCACGCCTCACGAGCATGGGTATCAGCCGATCTCGCCAAGTGGGGAGACTGACGAACCCGCTGGACATGCCCCCGGGGGCGAATTGCTCCCGATATACCTGCGCCTCCCGCTCGGTAACGAGGTCGACCCCCACGACCTCGCTGAAGGCCGCCCGCAGAAGGCCGCGCACCTCGTCAGCCGATTCCGGAATCTCAGTGCCAGCCAAGTGGTCACGAAGGGCGCGCCAGGCGTAGGGGTCGCCGCGCAGGCCCCACTGCTCCGGCTCGGGATCGAACAGATCGGCCATCGTCACCGCTGCGTCATCGTGGGCCATGAGGGCAGCCTCGCACGACTGTGCTCCCGGCCAACAGGTCAGAGGCGTCAGCACGTGCCTCTGGCGGCTTGGCGCACTCTGCGGGACCTGGTTTCGCCCTGAGCATTGGGGGTGCCGGTGGATCTCGGCTCGCTCCCGCTCTCCCTCAAGCAGATTGAGGCCGTAGCTGGAAGCACTTCGCGGATCGTCCTGTACTCGGGGGCGGTCCGCTCCGGCAAGACGATCAGTTCACTGCTCAGGTTCCTCATCGACGTGGCCCAGGCACCTCGCACCGGCGAGATTGTGGTGGTCGCGAAGACCGGCCAGACGGCGCACCGGAACCTGTTCACGGTCTTGATGAACCCGGACCTGTTCGGGTCTCTGGCCCAGCACGTTCAGTACACGCCCGGCGCTCCCACGGCGAAGATCCTGGGGCGCACCGTGCATGTGATCGGCGCCAACGACGAGCGGGCCGAGTCGAAGCTGCGCGGCATGACGTGCTGCCTGATCATGGTCGATGAGGCCACGCTGATCCCCGAGACGTTCTGGAACATGGCGCTCTCGCGGCTCTCGGTACCTGGCGCCAAGCTGCTGGCCACCACGAACCCAGACAGTCCGAGCCACTGGCTCAGGGCGAACTTCATCGAGAACGACCGCATCGACATGCGGCTCTTCGAGTTCACGCTCGACGACAATCCGGCGCTGGACCCGGCCTATGTGGAGGCCATCCGGGCCGAGTACGTGGGGATCTGGTACCGCCGGTTCATCCTCGGTGAGTGGTGCGCGGCCGAGGGCGCGGTCTTCGACATGTTCGACCGCTCCCGGCACGTCGTGGACATCCTGCCGCCCATCATGCGGTGGCTGTCCCTGGGAATCGACTACGGCACCTCGAACCCGACCCACGCGGTCCTGGTGGGCTTCGGCAGTGACGGGTGCCTGTACGCGGCTGCCGAGTGGAGGTACGACGGGCGCAAGACCCAGCGGCAGATCACCGACACAGAGGCGTCTGAGCGCCTCCGGGAGTGGCTGGGCACCGTGAGCCCTCCGGGCACGAGAGAGCGCGGTGTACGGCCGGACATGGTCGTCGTGGACCCCTCCGCGGCCTCCTTCCACGCCCAGCTCCGTCAGGACGGAATGGCCCCGAGACCGGCGCACAACAAGGTCCTCAGCGGCATCCGGATCCTGATGGCCCTCTTCGCCGCCGACAAGCTCCGCGTCCACAGCTCGTGCAAGGAGCTGCTCAAGGAGATCGACGGCTACGTCTGGGATCCCAAGGCCACCGAGCGGGGCGAGGACGCTCCCCTCAAGCAGAACGACCACGGTGTCGACGCGCTCCGCTACGCGATCAAGACCACGCAGCACATCTGGCGATCCCACGTCGGCATCCCGCTCCCCAAGGAGCGCGAGGACGACCGAGCAGCTTAAGGAGCTCCCAGATGGCCGACGTGTGGCCTCCCGAGAACCTCGCCCCCGTCCACGAGCGGATGCAGGAGTGGAGCGCCTGGTTCTCCGGGGACGCGGACGAGCTGTCCACCGTCTACGGCGGCATCAGCGCCGTCACCAACGCGCCGACGGCCCAGAGCTTCTTCCGCAGGCCCGCCCGACGCGGAAGCGGCCTCCTCGGCCGGCTCGCCCGCTTCTTCTGGGGAGACCCCGCTCGCCCCGGTGAGCGACGCTCCCACAAGGAGCACCTCCCCCTGGCGTCCGCCATCACGGCCGTCAGCGCCAACCTGCTCTTCGGTGAGATGCCGAGCTTCGAGGCCGAGGACGAGGCCACCCAGGCACGTCTGGACGAGTTCGTGGACGACGGCTTCCACGCTGCCCTCCGGGAAGGTGCCGAGGTCGCTGCCGCACTGGGAGGCGTGTACCTGCGCGTTGTGTGGGACGCCGAGGTGCGTGACCATCCCTGGATCTCGGTGGTCCACCCCGACTGTGCCGTGCCGGAGTGGCGGTGGGACAAGCTCGCCGCCGTCACCTTCTGGCACACGATCCGCGACGACGGCTTCGAGATCGTCCGACAGCTCGAACGCCACGAGCCCGGCGTCATCCGCCACTCGGTCTGGAAGGGCACCGCGGACTCCCTCGGGCGTCCGATGGCCCTCACCGACTTCCCCGAGACCGCGCCTCTGGCGGACCTGGTGGACTCCGAGGGCGGCATCTCGACGGGGATCGAGAAGCTGACGGCGGTCTACGTGCCGAACATCAAGCCGAACCGGATCTGGCGCAACACCCCGGCGGGCATGCACCTCGGTCGCTCGGACTTCTCCGGGATCGAGTCGACGCTCGACAACCTCGACGAGGCATACACGGACTGGATGCGCGACGTGCGCCTGGGCAAGGCCCGGCTGCTGCTCGACACCTCGGTCCTGGAAAGCATGGGGCGGGGCAACGGCGCGGCCTTCGACACCGACCAAGAGCTGTTCGTCCCCCTGAACATCGGCACCACCGAGGACGGCACGAGCCCTATCGAGCAGGTGCAGTTCGAGATCCGCACCGAGGCCCACCAGATCCTCGTGCAGGAGCTGGTGGAGCGCTGCATCCAGGGCTCGGGCTACTCGGTGCAGAGCTTCGGCCTGACCGGGGACGTGGCGGTCACCGCCACCGAGGTGCAGGCCCGCAAGGAGCAGAGCCTCAACACCCGCTCCAACAAGATCACGTACTGGCGCCCAGCACTGGCCGAGATTATCGAGGTGCAGCTCGAAGTCGACAAGGTCCACTTCGGCACCTCCGTGGTCCCGCAGCAGCCCAAGGTCGAGTTCCCCGACGCGGTCGCCCGCGACCCGAAGAGCGTCGCCGAGGAACTGAACCTGCTGACCTCGGCCAGGGCCATCTCGACAGAGCAGAAGGTCCGCCGGCTGAACCCCGACTGGGACGACCAGCAGGTGGCCCACGAAGTCCTCCGAATCCGCGAAGACGCCGAGGCGGAGACGCCACCAGACGGACACACCCAGGCCCTGATCCGACAAGGAGACGGGCCGACCCGACAAGGGAGAACACCCCATGGCGACCCCCGCTGAGCCCGTCACGGGCCCTGACACCGGTACGCATCCCGGCACCGAGCCGGACACCAGCACGGCCCAGAACACGCCGCAGGCGAAGGACACCGACAAGGGGTCCGCAAGCTCCGGCAAGAACTGGGAGGCCGAGGCCGAGAAGTGGAAGGCCCAGGCCCGCAAGCACCAGGAACGGTCCGAGTCCAACTTCGAGGAGCTGAAGGCCCAGCGGGCCATCCTCGCCAAGCTCGCCGAGAAGGCGGGCATCGAGCTGGACGACGGCAAGGCCGACCCCCAGAAGCTCGCCGAGAAGCTCACTGCGTCCGAGACGAAGGCCCGGACGACCGCAGTGAAGCTGGCGGTCTTCCAGGGTGCTGCGGCCCACCAGGGCGATGCGGAGGCCCTGCTGGACTCCAGCAGCTTCCTCAAGCGCCTGGACGGCCTGGACCCCGACGCCGACGACTTCGCCGACAAGGTCGGAGAGGCCATCAAGGACGCGGTCGAGAAGACCCCCCGCTTCAAGCGGGGCGAGTCGGCCAGCACCGACCAGACCAAGAAGGCCCCGCCCAAGAGCGGGGCTTCGAGCATTCCGGGCGGACCCGGAGCCCCCAAGCAGTACACACCCGACGAGATCGCCAAGATGTCCGACTCCGAGTACTCCAAGTACCGGAAGTCGCTGGGCATCGGCTGATCCGTCCTCCTGAAAGGAGGGCCCCGTGGCCCTGGACAACTTCATCCCGGAGCTTTGGGCCCGGGAAGCCCTCTTCCACCTGGACAAGCGCCTCGTGTGGGCCCAGACCGGCGTGGTCAACCGCGACTACGAGGGGGAGATCGCCCAGCAGGGCGACACCGTCCACATCAACCGGCTGGGTCCGGTCACCGTCGGCACGTACACCAAGAACACGCCGATCAGCGACCCGGAGGTCCTGACCTCCGACCAGCGCAACCTGGTCATCGACCAGGCGAAGTACTTCAACTTCATGATCGACGACATCGACGCGGCCCAGGTCACGCCGAAGCTCATGGGCCCGGCCATGGAGCGCGCCTCCTACGGTCTCGCCAAGGTCGTCGACTCCTACGTGGCCTCCCTCGCCGTGGCGGGGGCCGACGCGGCCAACATCGTCGGCGGCACCACCGCCGTGGACCTGAGCGCCTCCGGGGCCGTCTACGAGCAGCTCGTGGACATGGGCACGCTCCTGGACAACCAGGACGTCCCCGAGGGCCAGCGCTGGCTGATCGCCCCTCCGGCGTTCGTCAACGCCCTCTCCAAGGACCAGCGCTTCAACGCCCACAGCGGCCAGAGCGCCGAGGACATCCGGCGCAACGGCTTCCACGGCGAGGCGGCGGGCTTCTACATCATGAAGTCCACCAACTCCGCGGCGAACACCGCCGTCATGGGCACCCCGCAGGCGATCTCGTTCGCCGCGCAGATCCCGCCCGGGACCATGGAGCCGTACCGGCCGGAGAAGTACTTCGCGGACGCCGTGAAGGGCCTGACCCTGTACGGCGGCAAGGTCATCGAGCCCAAGGCGCTGGCCGTCCTCAAGTACGACCTCTCCGCCTGATCCCGGGAGTCTCAGCGATGACCGAAAAGCCGGAGACGGTCCTGTTCCGCCACGAGGTCGACGGCCGCGAGTTCCTGGCCACCGACACCTCGATCCCGTCCATCGAGTTCCTGGACGCCCAGCCGGAGTACGAGCGGGTCGTCGACACCGAGCCGGCTGCCGCCCGCAAGCGTCCAGCCAAGCGCGCTTCCTGAGCCCCCGAGAGGAGCTGCCGTGTACGCCACCGAGGCGGATCTCACCGACTATCTCGATCCTGACCCGGTCCCGGCGAACGCGGCCCGGCTCCTCAACCGGGCTTCGGCGAAGCTCGACCAGCTCCTGATCGGAGCGGTGTACGACACCGATGACGACGGCCTCCCCACGGACCCCGCACTCGCGGAGGTCTTCCGGGAGGCCGTCTGCATCCAGGCCGCCTACATCGCCGCCTTGGGGGACGAGACGGGGGCCAACGCCAACGTCGCCTCCATGACCCTGGGGAACCAGACCATCACCAGGGCCCTCGGCAATGCCCGAGGATCCGGTGGGGCCACCAGCACTCCCCGGGTCTCCCAGGACGTCATCGACCTCCTGAAGGTCCACGGGCTTCTGCCCGTCCGACCGCGTGTGCGGGGGTGAGCAGTGCTCCTCCTGACCACACACGACGTGACGGTCCTGACCCGGCCCGAGGCCACCCGGGACCGCCACAACAACCCGGTTGTCGATTGGTCCGAAGCGACCCGCACGACCTATCGGGCCCGCGTGGAGCCCCTGAGCTCCCTGGAGACCGAGGAGCAGAGCGACCAGCTCATCACCGAGCTGAACTGCTTCCTGCCCCCGACGGCCGTCGTCACGGCGGTCGACCGGGCCGAGGTGGACGGTGTCACGTACCGCGTCCACAGCAAGCCCAAGGTCCAGCGGGGATCCGGCCCTGCCGCCCTGCTCGACCACATCCACGTCACGCTGCGGGAGGTGACCGGCTGATGGGTGCGTTCAAGCCCGACCATGCCGCCATCGCCTCCCTGGTCCACGAGGACTTCGTCCAGCAGGACATGCACCAGCGGGCCGCCCGGGTCGTGGAGGCCGCTCAGGCCACGGCTCCTGTGGACACCGGCCGGTTCAGGGAGTCCATCCACACCGAGGACGGCCCCGCCGGCTTGGTCCTCGTCGCCTCCGACCTGGACTACGCGGTGTGGGTGGAGATCGGCACCAGGGACACGAGAGCCCACCACACCATCGCCACCGCACTCGACGCCGCGAGGAACTGACCCATGACCCGCATGAAGCTCGCCTTCCCCTTCAAGGGCCATCGCCCTGGCGACGTGGTCGAGGTCCCCGACGACGAGGTCCGCCTCCTCGTCGGGAACGGCATCGGCCACCCCGAGGGCCTGGAGCCCGTCCTGCGGCTCGGGAGGCTCCCCCAGCTCCCCGAGAACCCGGAACCCGCCAGCACCCCGCAGACGGCTGTGCAGGAAGCCTCCAAGCGCCGGGGCAAGACTCCGGCCGAGTAGCAGACCAGGAGGCCGCGGTGACCCCCTCCCCCAGTCC
>NZ_JBRIOU010000005.1:437222-455183 GCF_053474865.1 Streptomyces sp. CO7 | reverse complement strand
CCCCTGGTCTTCCCCGACATCGAGGCGATGGTCGTGCACCACCTGCTCGACACCGGCTTCGAGGCATCCACCGTCCGGCCGGGAGGCGACGCCTTCACGGAGGCGCTGCCCTTCGTGTGGGTCAACCGCATCGGCGGCGTGCGGGTCACCAGGACCTTCCAGGGACGGGCCCTCCATGACGAGGCTCGCATCTCTCTCGACGTCTTCGCCGCCAACCGGGTGGCCGCCACCGATGCGGTCGCTGCCGTCCGAGCCGCCGTCGAGGCGATGCACGGCACCTCCCGGGACGGCGGGTTCGTCCTGCGCACCTGGGAGGAGACCGGCCCTGCGGTGCGTCCGGAGGAGCCGAACACCAACGTCACGCGCATCGGCCTGACGGTGGGCATTCGCGTCCGCCCCGCCTGACCCGCGATCCCTCTCCGGGCCAGCCGGCCCGCCCCTCCAGCCCTGATCGGAGCTGGCAGTGCCCATCTTCGTGATGGCTTCCGAAGGAGTTTCTCTTCCATGACCGCTGACAGCGCTCAGGTGCGGGTTGGTGTCCAGGGTGCGGTGTATCTCGCGCCGGTCGGCACCACCGCTCCCGCCGACCCGTACGCCACGTGGGGAACGGGCTGGATCGACCTCGGCTACGCGACCGAGGACGGTCTGACCGAGGCCCTCAACGAGGACCGCCAGGAGTTCCGCGCCTGGGGCGAGACCAGCCCGGTGCGGACCCAGGTCACCAACCGCACCACCACCTTCAAGGTCATCCTCCAGCAGACCAGCGCCCACACCCTCGGGCTCTTCTACGGCGTGGACACCGCCGACATGACCAGCTCTGGCACGGGCGCCACCCAGGCGCTGACCTTCGCCGAGCCCCCGGTCGGCCAGCCGCTGACGTACGCGCTCGGCATGGACGTGGTCGACGGCGACTACCCGCGGCGGCTCCTCGTCGCCCGCGCGGAAGTCACCGCCCGGGGCGAGGTCACCTACAAGACCGACACCACGGTCTCCTACGACATCACCTTCACCGCCCTGGCGGGCACGGGCGGGACCAGCGCCATCTCCCGCATGTTCGGACAGGTCGCCCTCCCGGCCTGAACCCAGGTCCTCAGTCCACCGGCCGGAGCGACCTTCGCGGGTCTGCGCTCCGGCCGGTGCCATGACCCGCGCAGATCCGCGAGAACCCGGAGCACCCCGTGAGCAGCAACCGCAAGCGCCTCAACCTGGAGACCCTCCGTGCCCAGCGGCTGGAGGCCGAGGGCATCAAGGAGCTGGAGATCGTCGTGGAGGACGAGCGCTTCGTCTTCCCGACGTTCAGCTGGCTCCCGGTCGCCAAGTACAAGCAGATCAAGGCGCTGGACGACCAGACCGACCTGGTGGCCCAGACCGAGATCCTGCTCGGCCGGGAGAAGACCGCCCGCCTCTTCGAGCTGGGCGCGACGATCGGCGACCTCCTGGACATCTTCGAGGAGCTTCAGAAGGACGGTGTGGGCTCGGGGGAAGGGACCAGCTCCTCCGACTGATCGAGGAGCACCCCTCCGAGCTGAGGGCGGACATCGCCCGGTACTTCCCCGGGCGGTCCCTCAACGAGTTCCACCGCAACGAGTCCGGCAACGGCTCGATGACGTGGCTGGAGTTGTGGGAGTTCGTCCAGGCCCTCCCCCATGACGCCATGACCAAGGCCGTCGCAGCGGGCGACCACGGCCTGCGCAGGTGGACCGAGACGGACTACCTGCTGCGAGGAGTCCACGACCACTTGCAGTACCTGGTCCAGGTCTCCTGGGTCGGGCACCGCCTCCAGGGCAAGCCGCCCGACTTCGTCTCCTGGCCGTTGCCCGACCTGCGCTCCCCCGAGGAGATCGAGGAAGAGCAGCGGACAGCACTGGAGCGGTCCACGAAGGCCCGCAGGTTCATCGAGGCAACCAAGCCCGGAGCTCAGGACCCCGAGTACGCGAAGAAGCTCGCGGCTGCCCGCGAGGAACACCTGCGGCTGGCCGTCCGACCTTCCGACGGTGAGGCCGTGGTCTCGCCCGACAAGTGAATCGGAGGGGCGATGGCCACCAACGTGGGCCGTGTAGAGGCGTCCATCGTCCCGGAGACCTCCGGCTTCGCCGCCATGGCGGACCGCGCCCTGACGCCTGCCATGAGCCGTCTGGGTCGCAAGCTGGGAGAGACCGTCTCCAGGGCGATGACCCGGGCCCTGGACTTCTCCGGCATCAACACCGGCCTCCAGCGGGCACTGGACCGAGCTGAGGCCCAGGCCGCCGGCTCGGGCCGGGAGGTCGGCCGCGGGTTCGCCAGAGCCGTCCGTACCGAGGTCTCCACTGGGCTGCGGAACCTGCCGGAGGTGCAGGTCGGCCTCTCCGTCGACCGCACGTCTCTGGCGGAGTTCCGGGCCCGGATCGCCAACCTCACCCGTCCTGTCGTCCTGCCCGTCCCCCCGGAGATCGGCACGGAGGCCCTAGCGCTGTACCGGGCCCGGATCGCCAATCTGACGCAGGACCGCACCCTGCGGGTCAACGTGGAGGCGGACAACGCCACCGGCGGTCTTCAGGACTTCTCCAGGGCCGCCACGGGTGTCACTGAGTCCGCGTCCCAGGCCACCGGGGCTCTCGGGTCCGCCGGGGGCGGAGGAGGGCTCCAGGCGGCCCTCATGGCCGTGGGCGCCGCTGCCGGTCTGTCCGTGCTCCCGGCCCTCGGTGCCGTAGTGCCGATGATGGCCGGAGCGGCTCTGGGCGCGGGCACCATGACCGTCGCCTTCAACGGCGTCGGTGAAGCGCTGGAGCAGGCGGGCAAGGACCAGGAGAAGTACGAGGAAGCCCTCAAGCAGCTCGGCCCCGAGCAGCGTGCGTTCACCAAGGCGCTCGTCGGCCTGAAGAAGGAGTTCGCCCCGATCGGGCGCGAGGTCCAGAAGGCCATGCTGCCCGCATTCACCAAGGCGGTGAAGGCGGCCGGGCCCGTCGTCGCGATCCTCGGTGACGCGATGGTCGACACGGCCGAGGGCTTCGCCAACGTCGCCGACGGGGTTCGCCGGCTGATGAAGGACTCCGGCTTCCAGAAGGACTTCACCCGGGTCCTCAAGCTGGGCAACGGCTTCGTCCGTGACCTCGCTGGCGGTCTCGGAGGACTGGGCCGCTCCTTCCTGGACTTCGGAGCCGCCTCGGGGCCGACCCTGAAGGCGCTCTCTGGCGGCCTGCGGGACCTGCTCGGGGGCGACGGCCTCGGCCTGCCCGGCATGTTCGAAGGGCTGAAGCAGGGGATTCAGGGGTCCTCGCAGTTCCTCGACGGCTTCTTCGGCCTGATCAACCGACTGCTGCCCGCCCTGGGGCGTTTCTCGGGCACTGTGGCGGACATCTTCGGTCCAGTCTTCAAAGAAGCGTTCGGCCTGATGGGCAGCGTCTGGACCACGGGGCTGGACATGTTCTCGGCCGGGCTCCGTCTGGCCCAGCCGCTCCTGAAGGACCTCGCGTTCGGGCTGAAGTCGGTCAACCAGTGGGCCGGGATCGTCGGCCCCGTGCTGAAGGACGTGGGCCTCGCCGTCCTGGGGGCCTTCGCCCCCATCGGTGACGAGGTGGAGAAGGCCCGAGGTCCCCTCCAGCGCCTCTCGGGGTGGATCGAGGACAACCGCCTCGACCTCATGGAGGCCGCCCGGCAGATGGGCGTTGCGATCATCGGCATGGTCGACGCCGCGGTGCAGTTCCTGCCGGAGATCGTCGGCGGCTTCCGCATGATGGCGACCGGTGTACTCACCGCCATCGACGGCATCGTCTCCGGGGCGGCTGCGGCGTTCGGCTGGATCCCGGGCATCGGCAAGAAGTTCAGGGACGCCAACACCGAGTTCGATGGGTTCAAGAACACCTTCATCGACGGCCTGGGGGATGCCGAGACCAAGGCCCAGCAGTTCGCCGACACTGTCGGTCCTCGGCTGGACATGGGCGAACTCAAGCTCAACATCTCCAGTTGGGAACGACAGCTCCAGGTGGCCAAGGAGCAGCTCTCCGACAAGAACCTGCCCCGGGAGAAGCGGATCGAGCTGAAGGCCCGCATCGAGGACCTGAAGCGCAAGATCAAGGATGGCAAGGGCCAACTGGAGTCGTTGCCCGGCAGTAAGACCTCACGGGTGAAGGGCAACATCGCCGACCTGGAGGCCAAGCTCGACAGCAGCAAGAAGCAACTGAAGTCGGTACCGGACTCCCGAAAGGCGCAGGTCCGGGCCGACATCAACCAGCTTTCGAAGCAGGTCGCGGATGCGCGTCGTCTGCTCGCCTCCTTGCAGAACCGGACGGTCACCATCACGGCTGTCCGCCGCACGGTCAACAAGTCGGCAGACGGCGGCCCAGTGGGCCGTATGGCGGCCGGTGGACGGGTGCAGGCGTTCCCGTACGGCGGGGCCGTGTTCGGAGCTGGGACGGGCACATCGGACTCCATCCCGACGTGGTTGTCCAACGGCGAGTTCGTGATCCGTGCCGCGTCCGTTCGCAAGTACGGGCTCACCCTGATGGACGCAATCAACGAGGGCCGGCTGACTCAGGAAGCCGTCAAGGCCGATCTGGCCACCGCCAGGTACGGCAGTGCGGCCTCCATGCCAAGGCCCACCGTCTCGGAGCACCCAATCCCCGTGGCGGCCCAGGTCGACAGCAGCCGGCTGAACGGCGGGCAGCGACTTCGGCTCGTGGTCCGCGACCGGGAGTTCGACGCATACGTCGAGGAGGTCGCCGACGGCGCTGCCGAGGGAGCCATCCAGCGTGCACGACTGCGGGCCCGCGCGGGCGTGAAGTGACGAGGAGAGACGCATGCCGATGATCGTGGATACGTCCGCCCCGCCGGTCGTTCCGCCGGAGCGGGTGACCTCTCCCGAGGGGTGGCTCGCGGCACGAGTCGACGACGTATGGGCGGGGGTGTCCCTGTCGTACAACGGGGCCACCCCGCCGAGCGCGCGAAACCTGGCCTACAACCCGGGCGTCGAGGTCGACCTGACCAACACGCTTACCTACGCGGGCGCGACGAGGGAGCGCATCACCACGGACAGCCGGTTCGGCAGCGCGTGCATGCAGATCACCTCGACCGCAGCGACCTCGGGCTCGCAGTACCTCTGCGAGGCGATACCCGCCGGGACGGTGATCCGGGTGTCGGCATACGTCAAGGTGCCCCCGGGCGGGACGACCGCGTTCTTCGCCTTCCGGGATGCCTCGACGACGCACAACGTCGTCACGGCGGGCACTCCGGCCGTGGGCCAGTGGTCGCGGATGACGGTCTCCTACACGGTGCCCCCGGGCAAGGTCGTCGACCGGATCGCTGTCGCGTTCACGTCGCCCGTCGGCACGGTGTGGAAGGCCGACGGCATGATGGTCGAGACGGGCGTCTCCGCCCCGTCCGAGTACATCGACGGCTCGCAGCCCCACGGCGTCTGGGAGGGCAACCCCAACGCCTCCCCCTCGGTGCGTGTGACGGCGTTGCCGAACGTCGAGCAGGTGCTGAAGGTTCGCATCACCCGGCAGGACCCGAGCGCATCGGCACCCGTCACAGTCCGCAGCGGCGACCCGGCCTGGGCGGTAGAGGGCGTCGGTGCGGCCTACGACCACGAGGCACCCCTCGGTGTCGCCGTCACCTATACGGCGACCCCCGTGTACGCAGACGGCACACCGGGCCAGCCGACAAGCTTGGCCATCACGGTGCCCGCTCCCGGCAAGCCGGCTGACGTGTGGATCAAGTCGATCGACAACCCGGCGCTGTCGGCCCGGGTCATGGTGACGTCCTGGCCTTCGCTCAGGTGGGAGTCCCGCATCGAGCAGGTCGCCATGGACGGATCTCCGTTCCCAGTGGTCTCGCAGGACGTGTACACCGCTGCGGCCAGCGAAATCGAGATCTACGCCGAGGGCGCTCAGGTCGCCGTCCTCGAAGAGCTGCTGACCACGCCGGGGGTACGGATGATCCAGACCGATCCGGCCAACCAGCGGCGAGACCAGTACGTCCTCTTCGCCAATCCGGCGCAGGTCATGCCCGCCACCCCCACCGGCCCGCGTCTGTACACGGCGTCGCTGGTGCAGGTCGCTCGCCCGGACACGGCGGACCAGCCGATGCGGCTGCCGTCCTGGTCCTGGGACGAGGTGCCCGCGCAGTTCACCACCTGGGACGAGGTCGCCGCCTCCTACTCGTCGTGGGTGTCCCTCAGCACGAACGGAGTCAGCTGACATGCTGCCCGTGCCCGAGGCGGTCCACAGGGCCGTCCTGGCCCCGGCACAGCGCCCCTCCAAGGCGGAGTGGTCCAACGACGGCGGGAGGACCTGGACGCCCGTCGAGATCGCCTCTGCCCAGGTGCAGGCCAGCCGTTCCGCGGAGTGCCGTTACAGCGCCTCTGCCGACCTCCTGGGCGTCCCTCTGGGCCGCAGCGGGATCAACAGCGTCGCCACCCAGGTACGGCTGTTCCAGGGCATTGCTGGGTCCCGCATGGACCCGGTGTGGGTCCCGGCCGGGATCTACGTCGTGGACGTCGTCAGCCGCAGCCGGCTGGGGGCCAGCGTGCAACTGCTCGGTCTCGAAGACGCCGTCAGGAGCGCGAAGTTCCCGACGATGAGGACCATCGGTCCTGACACGGCGGAGGCCCTGGCGGAGCCGCTCGTCGCCGAGGCGCTGCCCGGCCGTGTGGTCTCCTGGCGGGCCGGTGTAGATCCCGGCACACCTGTGCCGAAGGTCGTTGTGGACGGGGACCGGTGGGCGGCCCTCAGTAACGGAACCGACAACAGCGGGGCCAACACGGGGATCGCCTCTGCTCTGGGCGGCGAGTTCTTCTGCGACGCCCGTGGGATCCCGACGATGGCGCCGGTCCCCACGCTGTCCGACCCGGTCGCGTGGCGGGTGCCGTACGGAGTCGCACTCATCCGGCCTACCGAGACACAGAGCGCCGAGGGCCTTGTGAACTGCTGGGCGGTCTCCGGCGACGGCGGCGAGGGCAAGCCCACGGTCGGGCCCGTCTTCGTCTGGGACGACGACCCCAACAGCCTGACGTACGCGGGGCCCGACCCCGTGGAAGACCCTCTCGCGCCGCAGCGGCTAGACCTTCCGTGGGTCCGGCTGCGGGTGGAGCGGTACACGTCTCCGCTCATCACCACGGCCACGCAGGCGAGCACCGTCGGACGCGCCAAGCTTGCCGACAGCCTCGGCGTACAGACCAGCCTCTCGTTCACCGCCGTGTGCCATCCGGCCCTGGAGCCCGGTGACGTCATCGAGGTCGAGGTGCGGCCCGGAGAGTGGCAGCGGCACATCCTCGACTCCCTCTCCTACACCCTCGGCGGCGCATCCATGTCGTGCACGACCAGGACGACCACGCGGAGGGTGACGTGAACAGCGACGCGGCACGCGCTCTGGGCGAGGACCTCGCCTCGGCGAGGAAGGGCACCGCGGCAGGAGGGACGGTCAGCGCCCAGGTCATCGACGTCACGGAGACGGGCGTCAACCTCGACCACGGTGGGGCCCTGCTGATGGACGTCCCGTGTGCCGACGCCTACCGCCATCGAAGGGCGGGCGACTGGGTGGCGCTTCGGCCGGGGGCCAGCCCTGTCGTCATGTGGCGGCTCGGGCCCGACCCCGGGGCGAACGACGAGGCCCTGACCCGCGAGGTCGCGACGGAGGTCGCACTCGACGAGCAGGTGATCCGCGCTGCCACCTGGGGAACCGCTCCCCCCTCCGGCAGCGGGTGGCAGGGGCCCGCCACGCTGTTCATGCGGAAGACGGCCGAGGGCAAGGTCGAGCTGTACGGCCAGGTCAGTTCCCTCTCCGAAGCCCCGCCGGACGCTCCCCCGACCCGGGCCCCGAAGTCGGTGACCGTGACCCCCACCGACTCGGGATCCTGGCGCAACGGGCGGCCCGACTCATACGCGGACTATCCGATGCAGGGCGACTGGACCGGTGGCGGCAACCGCAGAGGCGCGTTCTTCTACGGCAGCAGAATCGTCGATGCCTGCGCCGGGAAGACCGTCGCAGCCATGACAGTGCACGTCACCCGGCGAGCCGGCTCGGGCGTCAACGCCAAACGGCCGGTGCACTTCTATCTCCACGATCACGCCTCCGCACCGTCCGGTCAGCTCGACCTCGACGACGGCCCGGAGGACCTGCTGTCCCTCAGCGCCGGGGCCACGGGCACGGCAAAGCTGCCCACCTCCTGGCGCAACGCCCTCGCATCGGGATCCGCCAGGGGCCTGGCCATCTACGCCAGCGGCAGCACCGACTACCTCGGCATCACCGGTGGCTCGATCACCATCACCTTCAGTTAGGGGGCCTCATGGCATCCGTCGGCTTCGCGCAACTCCCGGTCCCCGGCGGCGGTGACGCACCGACCGGGCCTGGTGCACTCGCCGCTCTCGGCCTGGCCATCGACCCGCACCTCGTGCACCACGTCACCGACCGGGCCGCCCGGGACGCCCAGTTCGCGACGGCTCCGCTGCACACGGTGGTGACCGCCAACAACGGCTCCCTGTGGATCAAGACCTCGGCCAGCAGCAGCACCTGGGCGACCGTGTACGAGCCGGACCCGGACTGGCGTCCCGTCGCCCTCGCGTCCGGCTTCCAGTCCGGCAACGCGGCTGTCCGCAGGATCGGCAAGCGGGTGCACGTCCGAGGCACGATCACCAAGTCGGACGGCAGCGCGATCGTCAGCACGACGAAGCTCGGCGACGTCCCCGCGGACTGCTGGCCCCAGCACACGGCACGCGGGGCCGGTGGCTCCACGATCACGGGAGACCCCGTCGTCGGCCTCGGCCGGATCGAGGTCTTGGGCCAAGGCTCCAACGTCAACGGCGCCACCAACGGTGCGCTCATGTGGTACTCGCAGGACGGCAGCGGGACCGACTGGGTGGGCATCGACTTCAGCTACTGGATCGACTGAGGGGGACCCGGATGCTCTACACCTACGGCGGCACCTCGGCCGACGTGCTCACCGACCAAGCGGGCAACGTGGTCCCGGACTACCTGCTCAGGATCTACCGGGCGGGCACGGACGAGATCGTCACCGCCCTGTTCGAGGAGGACGGCCTCACGCCGATAGCCGAACTCCGCTCCAACCCGGCCGGCTCGGACCAGCCGGGGGCCATCCGGCCGTTCAAGCTGTCCGACGTGACTGCCATCGAGTACGCGTACAACGGCACCACCAGCGAGGTCCGCTGGTACCAGGCGGCTCGTGAACTGGCCCAGCAGGCGGTCTCACAGGCCGCCGGAGCCCTCTCCCGCTCGGAGGGCGGCACCGTCTCCGGGCACGTCTCCCTCACCGGCGGAGCGGCTGTCAGTGGGCTCCAGGTGACCGACGGTGCCGCGATCGACGAACTGTCCGTCGGGAAGCTCGTCGTGGGCGACGGGATCCTCGCGGGCTCCGCCTCCATCAACGTCCACTCCTACGGCGCTCAGGGCGACGGTGTGGCCGACGACGCCCCGGCCGTCCAGGAGGCGCTGAACGCGGCCACGCCCGGCGGCGAGGTGCTGGTGCCCCCGGGCACGTACCGGCTCGCGACGCTGCCCCTGCGGATCTACCGGGGAACGCACCTGCGTCTGATGGAGGGCGCGAAGTTCGTGCGGGCCGCCGACGCCACGCTCATCACCAACGGCGACGCCGACCAGAACTACCCCGGCTACACCGGGCACGGCGATCTCACCATCGAGGGCGGCGTCTGGGACATGCGCGGTGCGGCCGTCGGCCTGACCGCCTCCCGCATGTGCATCTCTCTCGGTCACGCCACCCGCGTCACGATCCGCGACGTGGAGATCCGCGACGTCTCCGGCTACCACGCCATCGAGATCAACGCGTGCAAGGACGTCCGGATCATCGACTGCTCCTTCAAGGGCTTCCGCGACCCCGGAGGCCGTGAGTTCTCCGAGGCCATCCAGCCGGACCTCGCCAAGGGAAGCGCGTACTTCGGGGCCTTCGGACCGTACGACCACACGGCCTGCGAGGACCTGCTGATCTCCGGCTGCTACTTCGGTCCCAGCGGCACGCCTGGCACGACCTCCTGGCCGCGCGGCATCGGCTCCCACTCCGCCACGATCACCAAGTGGCACAAGCGCGTCCGCGTCCTGGGGAACACGTTCGAGGGCTGCGCCCAGTACGCCATGACGGCGTACAACTACCAGGACGTCGTCTTCGCCAACAACAACGTCACCGGCTGCGGCGGCGGGTTCAGGGCCCAGCCGCCGGTGCTCAGCGACCCGAACGACACCAAGCTGCCGGACGGAACGCAGACCGGGGCGTCGCAGGCGGTCCGCAACTTCACCGTCACCGGCAACACCTTCCGTGACCTCACCGGACACGACGAGGCGGTCACCCTGGACGGTGTGGACACCGGCAAGGTCCTGGACGTCACGATCGCGGGCAACGTCATCGACGGAATCGGCGGCGCTGAGAACGGCGTGCGGCTGATCCACGCCCAGCAGGTCTCGGTGACCGGCAACGTCGTCCGCGGTGCGGCCAACACCGGCATCTCCCAGGACAACGTGGACGGCTGCGTCGTCTCCGGGAACCGGGTCTACGCCTCGGGCGGGTCCGGCATCACAGCCGACACCTGCACCGGCATGCTGATCACGGGCAACACGGTGCGGGACGCCGGCGTGAACGGCATCCACGTCCTGGCCGGGAGCGACATCCAGGTCCTGGACAACATGGTGAAGAGCGCCTCGCGGGGGTCGTCGGGCAACTACGGCATCCGCGTGTCGACCGGCACCGACGGCATCACCATCGCGGGCAACTCGGTACGCCTCAACGGCTCCGGCAACGAGATCGCCTACGGCCTGTCCATCACCAACACCTGCACGAACGTCCGCCGGTGGGGCAACGAGCTGGACGGCACCTCGGGCCCCCTCCAGGACGGTACGACCGGCCCGGTGACGACCCCGTTCCAGTCGGGCCACGGAGGCGTCGAGGACGCCATCAGCCCGGCCAGCCGGTACGAGACGACGTCCCGGCTCCGCTGCAGCACCTCCGGCACGATCACCTCGGGCCAGCTCACTCTGGTGCCGATCTGGCTGCCCAAGGGTGTCACCATCACCGCGATCGGTTTCGTCTCGGGCGGCACGGCTGCGGCGTCCCCGACCAACCAGTGGTTCGCCCTGTTCAACCGGGACCGCGTTGCGGTCGCCCGGACGGTGGACGCCACCACTGCGAGTTGGGCGGCGAACACCGTCAAGCAGCTCAACGTGGCGCAGACCACCGCCGGGTCAACGACGTCCTACCGGACCACCTACGAGGGTCTGTACTTCCTGGGCGTCCTGGTGGCCGCGGCGACCCCACCGTCCCTGCTCGGCGAGGGCAACGTGCACGCGGCGCTCGCCTCGGTCGCCCCGTCGTTCGGCGGCGCGAACACCGGGCTCACGTCACCGCCGACCGTCACGAGCGGCGCGTACACCGCGACCGCCCCCTCTGGCACCGGGCTGTTGGCCTACGGGTACGTCGTCACCGCCTGACTGCCGGGACGAGGTTCCTATATCGGTCGCCCTGACAGCGTGAGGGCCGCTAGCGTCCCGATGTGGACATCAACATGGCTTTCGCAGACCTGCTCCCTGGAGCGAGGAGGTTCGCGCACTCTGCGATGGACGCCCATGCGAAGAACGATGAGGAGGTCTTCCTTCTTCACGCGGGCGTCAGCATTGAGCGACTGGCGAAGGCTGTACTGGGCAAACAGAACGCCTTCTTCTTGATGGAGATGAAGGGTAACGAGGACGCCCTATTTCAGTTCGCCGGCGTGGAGCAGCCCACAAGGATCCGCACCATCGGAGCCGCGCAGGCGATCAAACGGCTGAAGCGCCTCGGGATTCTTTCTCAGGCTCCCGATCCCGATCTAGATGAGCTCATCGAGCTACGCAACGGTGTGGCACACCTCGTGCCCACCAACGCGCAGTATTTCGACGGCCTCACTGTCTTCGTCAGGACCACAGCGGTCCTCCTATCCGCCCTCCCTCACCACAGCGCAAGGTGGTACTGGGGGCCCCATCACCCCACGGTCAAGGTAACCATGGACGAGGCCACCGAAAGGGCGACCCGGCTCGTCCGGCAGGCGGTCGAACAAGCCCGTTACCGGCTTAGGGAGCGCATCCGGCTTCTCCCCTCTGCTATGGAGGCGGAGTTCAAGGAGAGTCGCTCGATACGCACCCCTGAGGTCGACACGAATGCTCGGTCAGTGCTTCTGCCGCACAAGTGCCCCGCGTGTCGGTACTACGGAGCCCTGGTCACGGGCCCGCCCGTCCTGATCAAACGAGACAAACCTGGTGAGGCCGTCCCTCGGCTGTTCGCCTGTCGAGTGTGCGGGCTTCGGCTCGGGACGCCTGAACTGCTCACAGCAGCCGGGCTAAACAAGCGAGTGCCGCTCGTGGACCTGCGTGGTGAACGGGTCATGACCCCAGCCGAAGAGTTCCTCTGGTTTGAGAGTCCGGCAGGCGAGGAGGACGATTGACCTTCGCGTCGGTTCGGAAGCCCGCTACCGTCCCAACATGGATGACTCCCTCTCGTTCGCGAGCTTCCTCAAGGGCGCGCAGCGAGCTGCCCACAAAGCCATGAAGAACCACGCGGAGGGCGACTACGACGACTTCGCCCTCTTCGGCGGCGTGGCCGTGGAGCGGCTTGCCAAGGCGGTGCTGGTCTGCAAAAACCCGGTGTACCTGCTGGACACGAAGCAGGTGAACGCGGACCTGCTGATGTACTTCGGCGGCCACATGGAGAAGCCCAAGAAGGTCTTCACAGTGGGTGCCGCCGAGGCCATCAAGCGACTGCGGAGGCTTCAAGTTCTCGGGAGCAGCGAAAAGCTCGACGAGTTGATCGAACTGCGCAACGGCACCGCGCACGCGAGTGTTGGCGACGAGGCGAAGTCACTGCTGCCCTTCATGGCAGAGGCGCTCTCCACGCTCCTTGATCATCTGGGGGAGTCCGTGGAGAGGTTCTGGGGGGACTGGCACGAGACCGTCAAGGTGGCAGTCGACAAACGACGCAGCGAAACCCAGCGAGATGTCGAGATTCGGGTCAACCAGGCTCGGCAACTCTTGGAAGGTAGGTTCCAGGGACTACCGCCGTTCGCGCGGTCAAAGGTGAAGGCGCTCGGCAGCGGATCCAGCTTCGTCTTCTTCTTCCACACGCCTGACGGTTCCGTCATGCCCCCAGGCGTTGTGACCCTGGTCGGCACCACCGGCTGCCCGGCCTGCCAGGGATCAGCGAAAGTCATGATCTCGTCAGACCCGACGGCTATCCCCACGACTGCCGCTCTGACCCTTGAGTCCTTCCGCTGCTTGTGGTGCAACTTGCGGTTGACCGGCCGGGAGGAGATAGGCGCTTCCGGGCTTGACCCCGAGGAACTCCTGCTGCTTGCCGATCTCGCGCTTGGCGCTTCAGAGAACCCGCCCATCGAGGCGGTCAATCCAGACCGCAACGAGTGACCTGCAACCCGTCGAAGGCCCCGGCATCTCCGCTGGGGCTTTCGCATGTCCAGAACCGCGCCGGACCCTCCTGCGCCATCTCCCCCAAGGAGGTCCCTCAGTGGTATCCGACGCATGGATCAGAGTCCTGGCCGTAGCAGACCAGGCCGATGCTCCATCCGATGTCGCCAAGATGCTCACGCCCTTCGCTCAGTACGGCATCGTGGGCGCGATCGTCGTGCTCCTGATCTGGGGCATCCTGGTCCCGAAGTACGTCATGACCGCCCTGACGTCCGACAGGGACAACTGGCGCACGGCATACGAGCGTGAGCGCGAGGCACACGAGGTGACGAGGCAGCAGCTCGCCGCCGCCCAGGCCAGCGCGGATGCAGCTACCGAGCAGGGCCGGGCGATCGTGCAGCTCCTCGACAAGCTCGGTCACCGCACGGACAACGCCAGGAGCGCATGACATGTGGCCCTTCCCCCGACGCCAGCACCAGCCCTCTCCCGAGTCGGAGTGCGCCATGGAGGCCGCTGCTCAGTCCCTCCGGGAGGCCAGGGCCGGACTCGCCCAAGCGGAAGCCCGGCTGACCGAGAGCCGTCGGGTGAAGGAGCAGCTCAAGGCGCACAACCGCGCCAACGCCTACTCGGACTTCATCGAGGGCATCGTCCTCGGCCGGCTCAGCGACGGCTGACACGCTGAAGCAAGGAGGCACCCGTGCTGTACGAACTCGTCCTCTTCACTCTCCTGTTCACGGGCCTCGCCTGCGCGGGCACTTTCCTGGTCCTGCACCGGCCCCGGAGGTTCTTCCGGGTCGTCGAGATCAACAGCTCCTGGTGGGTTCTCCTGGTCGCCCTGGTGTACCTGCGCTCCCTCATCCTCCTGGTCGTCCACGGGGCCGACCCGGGCGGCAGGGCCTGGTGGGACCTCGCGGTCTCGGTGGGCTTCCTGGCGGCCGTAGACGCCCTTCTGCTGGTGCGGCTCGTCTCTTACGCCAGGTATCTCCGGGCCAACCCCCAGCGCACCTGAGCGCCCTCAGAGCACCTCTCCCCCGCCCTCCCGGCTTCGGCCCGGAGGGCTTCGTCGTACTAGCAGACCCCTGAAGGAACCCGCCCATGAAGCTCGTCACCAGATCCCAGCTCGGATGGCCCGCATCGGCCGCACCCGCCCAGGCGAAGACCAAGGGCGTGAAGGTCCACTACGAGGGATCCGCGGTCTCCACGCGGCTCCTCACGGACCACAACGCTTGCATCGCCGAGTGGAAGGCCATCCGCAAGTCCCACCTCGCCAACAAGGCGGAGAACTACTCCGACGTGGCCTACAACTACGCGGCCTGCCCCCACGGTTACCTGCTGGAGGGCCGGGGTCTGGGCAAGCGCACCGGCGCCAACGGCAACCAGGCTCTGAACCAGGCGCACTACGCGATCGTGGCGCTGATCGGCTCCTCCGGCCTGACCGAGCCCACCGACGCCATGCTCCACGCGATCCGCGACGGCATCGAGCTGCTGCGGAAGCACGGTGCGGGCAACGAGATCAAGGGGCACCGGGACGGCTACGCGACCGCCTGCCCCGGTGGCCCGCTGTATGCGTGGGCGCAGAAGGGCGCTCCGCGTCCTGAGGAGGAGCCCGAAGCCGCCCCGGAGAAGCCCGCCCAGCCGGGCAAGGCCAAGCCGGTGGTATCCCTGCGGCGTCTCGTCGAGGCGGCTCGTAAGGACCCCGCGCTCCCGCAGGGCAAGGGCTCCCACCCGGCTGACGTGAAGCCGGTCGAGGCCGCTCTGGACAAGCTCGACTTCCTGTCCCCCGAGTACGCCAAGGACGGGTCCTTCGGCTCACTCACGGTCTCCGCCTACGCCCGCTACCAGCGGTCCCTGGGCTACTCCGGGAAGGACGCTGACGGGATCCCCGGGGAGTCGAGCCTGCGGAAGCTGGCCTCCAGGACGGGCCTGTTCACCATCTCAACCTGACCCACCCCGCCGAGCGCTGCGTGTTGGATCAGCTACTCTGAGTCCGCTTCCTTGGTCTCTCTGGCGATTGATCCACCGAAGCGCAAGCCCCCACCTCACCCGTTAACACGGGAGGGTGGGGGCTTGTCCTGCTTTCCGGGAGAATTACCGGAGAGTCCCGAGATGCCCTTAGAGTCGTGCCAACTCCTTGCGAGACAGATCCCTGGCGGGTTCTGCGAAGCGCCCCCGCTCTCCCCTGGTGCAGGAGAGCGGGGGCGCACTTCCATGCCTGGAGTCAGTCGGCCGGCTTGTCCTCGGGCAGGGCGATCACGAACACGCCCTTCCCCTGCACTCCCCTGACCAGCCCTTCCTCGGCGAGGGCCTCCAGCGCGGACTTGATCGTCCTGCGCGAGACCGTCCCGCCCGTCTCGACCTCCAGCTCGGCCTGACTGGGGAGGCGTCGACCCATCGGGATCTGGCCGGACCGGATCCGCTCGCGCAGCACGTCGGCGAGCTGGACGTACATCGGCGTCATGGATTCCCGGTCGAGATCGATCATGCCCTTGACCGTATGAACACATCTCGAATTGAGATAGATCTTGATAGCCCGTTTGAGGACGCCCTAAGACGTACCAAGTAGTGCCAAGCTGCGGTACCGTGTGCAGGCACCGCTACAGGAATCCTCCGAGGCCAGGACGGTTCGGAGGATGACCGACGCCTATGGGGAGGCATCGGCATGTCCAACTCTGAGGCCCGCCAGCCCAGAACCATTCCGTGGTCAGTCACCGAGAAGGACGCCTACGAGGCCCTACTGGAGCACTGCTGGGGCGACAAGGAGAAGCAGCACCCCCCGTGCTCCACCTGCGTTACGCCGACGCCGGGTGAATGCGAGACCGGAGCCGGCTTGCGGAGGGCACTGAGCCGCGCCACCCGGAGCAGGTCGGGAGGGCACGAGCATGTTCTGTGACCACTGCGGCCAGCCCATCGGGCCCGCGGAGCCCTTCGACCGCTACCCGGTCGACTCTGCCTCCGGTGCAGTGCCGGACGTCCTGCGTCACCGGCGGGCCTGCAAGGCACCGCCCCACCAGACCTATCAGCGCGACAGCCCTTTGGCCCGAGCACGGCGACGGTACGGCTGAGCAGACCCCCGCCTCGTACAGGGTGCCGGGACGCGGATGGGGCGTCACGGCAGGAGCGGAGGCGGGGCGGGAACGGCCGACGGCAGCAGGACAGGCCGATCCCTCGCAGAGCCCCCGGTCGGGTCACCGGCCCGCCCGGGGGCCTCTGTCGATGGCGAGCAGTACTTCACGAGGAGTAGAGCAGTGCAGAGCAGTACGTTCCGGTGGCTCGGGTCACTGAAGGACGAAGATGCCTACCGGTTTCTGGAGGAGGTCGTCGACCTAGCCCAGAGATCCGGCAGTCCTACAGGGTTCCTGCGGTCCCTGGATAGTCTGGTGTTGGCCTGGGTTCCCCCCGGCTCCGCGAGCCCCGCCAGGCAGGCGAGTGCGACGCTGGGCGGCTACTCGTCTTCCTCCCACTCAATCTCAATCTCGTCGTCGAGGTCCCCGTCGTCCACGATCCCTCCCGGGAAGGTGATCGGGTCCGGGTCCCAGTGACGGTACTCCCACTTGGCCTTGGTGGTGATCTGCTCAATGCTGTCCTCGGGCATGCACTCCTGAGCAGCCGCAGCCGCGCTGCGAATGACCTCCGCGTAGGTCTCCTCTAGCCGACTAGAGCGAGTCACCCGCTCGTTGACCTCGATCTCCAACTGGATGGTCAAGATCTTCCGGTTCTTCTTGGCAGCCATTCCGCCCCCTGATCGTTGGGCAACACAGTGTGCTGCGGGAGGGACGCAAGGGGCAGCAAAACGGTTCAACTGATGGGCTTTTCAGAAACCGTGGTGGGCGACCTTGAGGACGTCCACCCCGCCCGGTCCGGCGAGGAGGGGCGAGGCGGCCAGAGCGCGCTGGGCCGGGGGTTCCAGGTCCCCGAGCAGCAGCAGTCGCAGGCCGGCGGTCCGCACCAGCAGGGTGACGCTGGCGTCGTTCGGGGTAAGCACCCCGGAATCCGCCGCCGAGGGGTGGGGGGCGGCCGCGGGCCAGACTACTCGCCACCGCAGCCGCCCGGTATGCCGTTCCTGTCCGGCGACGGCCTGTGTGACGGGGATCGCAGCCCGGGCGGCGGTCCGGTGCACGAAGGCCGCCTGGTCGGCGGGGTCCGGAAGCCCGGTGACGGCGATCTCCCCCACCGCGCGGCCGCGCAGCACCCCCGGCAGGCCCGCCACGTGGTCGGCGTGGAAGTGGGTGAGCACCACCAGCGGGATCCGCCGGACGCCCAGCGTCCGCAGGCACCGGTCGACCGGTTCGGGCTCCGGGCCCGCGTCGACCACCACCGCGGCGCCGGCCCCGGCGTTCAGGACCAGGGCGTCGCCCTGTCCGACGTCGCAGACCACCATCCGCCAGTGCGGCGGCGGCCAGCCGGTGACCAGCCGGGTCACCTGGGGCGGCCGCAGCACCGCGAGCACCAGCAGCAGACCGCACCCCGCGCACAGCAGGGGGCGCCCGGGCAGCCGGCGCGCCGCCGGCAGCACGGCCAGGGTGACGGCGGTCAGCAGCGCGGCACCGCCCCAGCCCTCGGGCCAGTCCACCCCCGCGC
>NZ_JBRIOU010000005.1:435250-437122 GCF_053474865.1 Streptomyces sp. CO7 | reverse complement strand
GCTCACCGCGCCACGTCCACCACCCACCCGGCGGGCCATCCCGCGCACCGGGCCAGCAGCCGCGCCACCGGTATGACGAGCGGCGCGGTGAGCAGCGTGGCGAAGCCCAGGACGGTGGCGGGGGCGATCGCGAACTCGGTGAGCAGGTTGCAGGGCACCGCGACCAGGCTGACCCGCCCGGAGAACACCACGACGACCGGGGCGCACACCGCCTGCGCCGCGGCGGCCGCGCCGAGCGCCTCGGCGAGCCGGGAAGGGACCCCGCGGCGGCGCAGCGCCTCGCTCCAGCGCGGGGCGAGGAGCAGCAGCGAGCCGGTGGCCAGCACGGACAGCAGGAAGCCCGGGCTGCGGGCGAGCCAGGGGTCGTACAGCACCAGCAGCAGCACGGCGGCGGCCAGCGCCGGGACCATCGCCCTCCGCCGGCCCGTCGCCAGGGCGAGCAGCACCACCGCCCCGCAGGCGGCGGCCCGCAGCACGCTGGGGTCGGGGCGGCAGACCACCACGAAGCCGAGGGTGAGCGCGCCGCCGAGGACGGCGGTGGACCGCAGGGTGAGGCCCAGCCGGGGCGCCAGTCCACGGCGTTCGGCGCGCTGGGCCGTGCCGGGCGGGCCGAGCAGCAGGGCCAGCAGGATCGTCAGGTTGGAGCCGCTGACGGCGAGGACGTGGGCGAGGTCGGTCTCCTGGAAGACGTGGTCGAGCTCCGGGGTGATGCGGGAGGTGTCCCCGACGACGAGGCCCGGCAGCAGGGCGCGGGCGTCCGGTTCGAGGCCGTCGGTGGCCTCCCGCAGACCGGCCCGCAGGCGGCCGGCGGTCCGCTGGGCCCCATCGGGGCCGGCGACCACGCGCGGGGCGAGGCCGCCGCGGCTCCTGAGCACCGCCGCGAACCGGTCGCCGCCGGAACGGGCGGGCGCGAGGCGTCCGGTGACGGTGAGACGGGTGGACGGCAGCAGGGCGAGCCACCGGGCGCGCGCCTCGCCCGGGTCGGCGAGCAGCAGCACGGGGGTGTGCAGAGCCGCCGCCTGTCCGGACGGCCCCTCCAGGCGGCGGATCTCCGCGTCGACGAGGACGGTGGGCGGCACGGAGCGGTTTCCGGTCACCCGGGGGCGCGCGAGGCGCGGGTCGGAGGTGAGCAGCACCTCGGCGGTCACGGTGGCCTCACGGGCGGCGAGGGCCGGCACGGGCCCGCTGCGCAGTTGCGCGCCGTGCAGCCCCGCGGAGGCGGCGGCCCCGGCCGCGCAGAGCAGCACCGCGGCCACCGTCACCCGCGGCCCGGGCCGCGTGGCCGAGAGTGCCGACGGGGCCGACGGCGTTGAGGATGCCGACGGGGCGGCGGAGGCCGACGGAGCCGACGGGGCTGACTCCGCGGAAAGCTGCCCGCGCCGCGTCGCGGGCGGCCAGGGCCCCCTCCCAGGTGCTCCTGCCCCCGTCGCGACGGGGGCAGGATCCGTCGCGTCGGAGGCCGGCGCTCGGGGGCTGCCCCGGGCGCGGAGGAGGGCCAAGGCGGTCACCAGCCCGGTCACGGCCACCGCCCAGGCGACCGCCGTCGGCGCGGGCAGGGTGACGGCGGCGGTCCCCCAGGCGGCCAGCGCCGGGCCGACCAGCCGGAGGTCCACGGGCCCCTCCTGCCGGGGGTGCGAGGCGCCCCGGGGTCCTGCCTCGGCGTGAGCGGGAGCGCGGTCCGTCGCCCGGGTCGTGCCGGTCACGGCCGGACCAGGTCGCGCAGGTCGGCGAAGCGCCGGTCGCCGAAGCCGTTGACCTCACGCAGCTCCTCCACGGAGCGGAACCCGCCGGAGCTGGTGCGGTGGTCGACGATGTGCCGGGCCAGCACCGGGCCCACCCCGGGCAGCGCGTCCAGCTGCTCCACGGTGGCGG
>NZ_JBRIOU010000005.1:424611-435150 GCF_053474865.1 Streptomyces sp. CO7 | reverse complement strand
CGGGAGGGGGTGCGCGGCGTCGTCCGGAGGGCGGCGGGGCCCCTCCCGGAGGGCGGCGCACCGCGGGCCTCGCCAAGGGCCGTCCCGGTTCCCTCGTCAGGAACTGCCCACCACGGCCGCCGGGCGGCCCGCATCGCCGCGTGCTCCCCCGCGGGCGCCCTCCCGGAAGGCCCGGGCGCGGTCCCGTGCCCGGACAGCCGCGGCGCGGTCCTGCTCACCGGTGGAGGGCCGGCCGTCCCCGGCAGCCGAGGCGAGGGCCACCGCACCGGCGGCGGCGAGGCCCCCAGGTCCCGATACGGCGCGGTCCCCGGAGCCGGCTCCGGAGCCCGTCCTGGTGCCCGTCCCGGAGCCGGTCCCGGCATCCGCCCCGGAGCGGCCCGGGACGACAGGCGTCGCACAGCCGAAAACCCGTCAGCGGCAGCCGGACGCGGCACCCCGGAGGCGGCACCCTGCACCGCGGACGTGCTGCGAGGCCTCGCAGAGGCGGCGCCAGGGTCCGCAGCGGCCGCGGCGACGGCCGGGCGCGGCATCACGAAGGAAGGTGACGTGTGGAGTGAGGTTCCCGTGGTCATGGGCCCAGGATCCGCCGATACCGCACATCGCGATGATCAAGGTCGAAACCTGTGGACGACCGCCCCGGCTGTGGACAACCGCGTCACCCTGGAGAGGTCCCCGCGGGGAGATCACCGCGGGTGAGATCACCGCGGAGAGATCACCACTGCCAGCAGCCCCGGCCCCGTGTGCGCGCCGATGACCGCGCCCACCTCGCTGACGTGCAGGTCGGCGAGGCGGGGGACACGTGCGCGGAGGCGGTCAGCGAGGGCGAGGGCCCGCTCGGGGGCGGCCAGGTGGTGCACCGCCATGTCGACCTGGGCCGCGCCCGCCCGCTCGGCGGCGATCTCCTCCAGCCGCCCGATGGCCCGGGACGCCGTACGCACCTTCTCCAGCGGCTCGATCCGGCCGTCGGCCAGCTGCAGCAGCGGCTTGACCGCCAGCGCGGACCCGAAGAAGGCCTGGGCGGCGCCGATGCGGCCCCCGCGCCGCAGGTACTCCAGTGTGTCGACGTACAGGAACGCGGACGTCGCCTCGGCCCGCTTCTCCGCGGCCGCGACCACCTCGTCGGCGCCCCCGCCCGCCTCCGCCGTCTCGGCGGCCGCCAGGGCGCAGAAGCCGAGCGCCATCGCCACCATCCCGGTGTCGACGACGCGCACCGGCACCGGAGCCTGCCGCGCGGCCAGCACGGCGGCGTCGTAGGTGCCGGAGAACTCGGCGGACAGGTGGAGCGAGACGATCGCCGAGACGCCCGTCTCCGCGATCCGCCGGTAGGTCTCGGCGAAGGTCTCCGGGCTGGGCCGCGAGGTGGTGACCGGCAGCTTCCTGCGCAGCGACTCGGCGAGGGAGCGTGCGGAGATCTCGGTGCCCTCCTCCAGCGCCCGGTTGCCGAGGACCACGGTCAGCGGGACGGAGGTGATGCCGTGCCGGGCCGTCGTCCTGGGCGGCAGGTAGGCCGTGGAATCGGTGACGATCGCGACATGGCGGGACATGGCTTGGAGGTTACCTCCCGTACTCCCCGCCCGGCATGCCACCCCGGTGACAGGGGCGTTGCCGCGCCCGGGCCGGACCGGTGGTCCGGCCCGCGGGGGGCCGCACGGCTCAGGTGGTGCTCTCGGGACGCGCCTGGGGCTGCTTCTCCCACGGGTTGGGGGTGCGCGGCCGCGACGGGTCGAGGGCGGCCGGGCCGGTCCTCGGGTCGGAGGCCGGCCGGCGGGCGGCCCGCGGGTCCGGAGTCCTCTCGCGGTTCGCCCCGGGGTCCTGCCGCCGCTCGCGGCCGGCGGCCGGATCCGGGGCCGCTTCGGGCGCCTCGGCCCGGTCCCAGTGCCGCAGGGCGCCGGCCTCGACGTCGATCTGGGCGCTCAGGGTGTCCAGGTCGTCGGCGGCAAACCGGTGCGCCCGGTCCAGGGCGGCCCAGCGCAGGGCGTCGGCGGAGCTGACGATGCGGTCGGTGCGCTCGCGCAGGCCGGGCAGCCGGTCGGCGAGGGTGGCGCGGTCGGGCTCGGACTCCAGCCGCTTCAGGTCGGCGTCCAGCTCACGGCCGTGGATGCTCAGCCGGTCGAACAGGGCGGCCGACTCCGCCAGCGAGCCGTCCTCCGGGGAGCCCGCCTCCAGCGCCTGCTGGGTGGCGCGCAGCGAGGTGCGCAGCTTGAGACGCAGCTCGGCGACCTCACCCGCCGGCCCGGGACGGCCCAGCGAGCGCGCCCGCAGGGTCGTGTCCTCGACCGTGCGGCGCGCCTGGGTGATGGTGCGGTCCACTCCGCGCCGGGCGGCGCCGACGGCCTTCACCGTGCCCCAGACCGCCAGTGAGACCAGCAGCACGAAGATCACCGCGATCACCGCAAGGATCACGTCCACCGCAGTTCCTCCTTCGCGCCCGGCCGTCCGGTGAGGGAGTACGTCCTCCACCCACTCTCCCACGGTAAACGCCAGAGGCAGGCCCCGAGTTCCACGGAACCCCGGTCCTGCCCCTGATCGTTCCCCGGTTCCGCAGGCCCTGCGTCCCCTAGGGGACCGGTTGCCCGCCCGGTCGCCCCTTCATGTCCGGCCCGTCACGCCGGGACGATGTGCACACCCGCTCCCGTCACGCCGGGACGATGTGCACACCCGCTCCCGTCACGCGGGGGACGCTGTGCACCCGCTCCCGTCACGCGGGGACGATGTTCACCAGCTTCGGCGCGCGGACGATCACCTTGCGCACACCCGCGCCGCCCAGCGCGGCGACGACCTTCTCGTCGGCCAGGGCGATCTTCTCCAGCTCCGCCTCGGAGACGGACGGCGAGACCTCCAGGCGGGCCTTGACCTTGCCCTTGATCTGCACGACGCAGGTCACCGTCTCGTCGACCAGGTAGGCCGGGTCGGCCACCGGGAAGTCCTGGTGGACGACCGAGCCGGTGTGGCCCAGGCGGCGCCACAGCTCCTCGGCGATGTGCGGGGCCAGCGGGGCGATCATCAGCACCAGCGGCTCGGCCACCGACCGCGGCAGCGCGCCGCCGGACTTGGTCAGGTGGTTGTTCAGCTCGGTGATCTTGGCGATGGCGGTGTTGAACCGCATGCCCTCCAGGTCCTGGCGGACACCGTCGACGGCCTTGTGCAGGGCGCGCAGGGTGTCCTCGTCCGGCGCGACGTCGTCGACCACGGTGACCTCGCCGGTCGCCTCGTCGACGACGTTGCGCCACACCCGCTGCAGCAGGCGGTACTGGCCGACGACCGCGCGGGTGTCCCACGGGCGGGAGACGTCCAGCGGGCCCATCGCCATCTCGTACAGGCGCAGGGTGTCCGCGCCGTACTCGGCGCAGATCTCGTCGGGCGTGACGGCGTTCTTCAGGGACTTGCCCATCTTGCCCAGCACCCGGGAGACCTTCTCGCCCTGGTACCAGTAGGCGCCGTCGCGCTCCTCCACCTCGGCGGCCGGCACGGCGATGCCCCGGCTGTCGCGGTAGACGAAGGCCTGGATCATGCCCTGGTTGAACAGCTTGTGGAACGGCTCGGCCGAGGAGACGTACCCCAGGTCGAACAGGACCTTCGACCAGAACCGCGCGTACAGCAGGTGCAGCACCGCGTGCTCGGCGCCGCCGACGTACAGGTCGACACCGCCGTGCGGCATGCCCTCGCGCGGACCCATCCAGTACTGCTCGATCGCCGGGTCGACCAGCTTCTCGTCGTTGTGCGGGTCCAGGTAGCGCAGCTCGTACCAGCAGGAGCCGGCCCAGTTGGGCATGGTGTTGGTCTCGCGGCGGTACTTCTTCGGCCCGTCGCCCAGGTCCAGGGTGACGTTGACCCAGTCCTCGTCGCGGGACAGCGGGGTCTCCGGCCGGGTGTCCGCGTCGTCCGGGTCGAAGGTGCGCGGCGAGTAGTCGTCGACCTCCGGCAGCTCCAGCGGCAGCATCGACTCGGGCAGCGGGTGCGCCACGCCGTCCTCGTCGTAGACGATCGGGAAGGGCTCGCCCCAGTAGCGCTGGCGGCTGAACAGCCAGTCGCGCAGGCGGTAGTTGACGGTGCCCTCGCCGATGCCCCGCTCCGCCAGCCATGCGGTGACGCGGGCCTTGGCCTCGACGACGCCCAGGCCGTCCAGGGAGACGTCCTCGCTCGCCGAGTTGATCAGCCTGGCGTCGTAGGAGGCGAACGCCTCGTCCCAGTCGGCCGGGTCGGTGGAGCGGCCGTCGGTCGGCTCGACCACGCAGCGCATGGGCAGGTCGAAGGCGCGGGCGAAGGCGAAGTCACGGCTGTCGTGGGCCGGGACCGCCATGATCGCGCCGGTGCCGTAGCCCATCAGCACGTAGTCGGCGATGAAGACCGGGATCCGCTCGCCGTTGACCGGGTTGACGGCGAAGACGCCGGTGAAGACGCCGGTCTTGTCCTTGGCCTCGGCCTGGCGCTCGACGTCCGACTTGGACGCGGCCTGCGCGCGGTAGGCGGCGACCGCCTCGGCCGGGGTGGCGTGACCGCCGGTCCATGCCTCGCGGGTGCCCTCCGGCCAGGCGGCCGGGGTGAACTTCTCCACCAGCGGGTGCTCCGGCGCCAGCACCATGTAGGTGGCGCCGAACAGCGTGTCCTGGCGGGTGGTGAAGACCGTGATCGCGGCGGCTTCGCCTTCGGCGGCGACGGGGAAGTCGACGCGGGCGCCCTCGGAGCGGCCGATCCAGTTGCGCTGCTGCAGCTTGATCGCCTCGGGCCAGTCCAGCCCGTCCAGGTCGTCCAGCAGGCGGTCCGCGTAGGCGGTGATGCGCATGTTCCACTGGCGCAGCTTGGCCTTGAAGACGGGGAAGTTGCCGCGCTCGGAACGGCCGTCGGCGGTGACCTCCTCGTTGGCCAGCACGGTGCCCAGGCCGGGGCACCAGTTGACCGGCGCGTCCGAGGCGTAGGCCAGGCGGTACTCGCTCAGCAGGTCGGCGCGCTCGACGGCGGACAGCTCGGACCAGGCCCGGCCGCCGGGAACCGCACGCTCACCGCTCTCGAACTGCGCGACCAGCTCGGACACCGGGCGGGCCTTGCCGGCCTCGGTGTCGTACCAGGAGTTGAAGATCTGCAGGAAGATCCACTGGGTCCAGCGGTAGTACTCCGGGTCGATCGTGGCGAACGACCGGCGCTTGTCGTGCCCCAGGCCCAGGCGGCGCAGCTGCGCCTTCATGTTGGCCATGTTGGCCTCGGTGGAGACCCGCGGGTGGGTGCCGGTCTGCACGGCGAACTGCTCGGCCGGCAGGCCGAAGGCGTCGAAGCCCAGGGTGTGCAGGACGTTGTGCCCGGTCATCCGCTGGTGGCGGGCGTAGACGTCGGTGGCGATGTAGCCCAGCGGGTGACCCACGTGCAGGCCCGCACCCGAGGGGTACGGGAACATGTCCATGATGAACTTCTTCGGGCGGGCGGCGACCTCGGGGTCGCCCGCCAGGTCGCCGGACGGGTTGGGGGCCTCGTAGGTCCCCTCGGCGTCCCAGAAGTCCTGCCAGCGTGCCTCGATCTCGGCCGCCAGCGCGGCCGTGTAGCGGTGCGGCGCGACCTCCGCCGACTCGGCGGCGGAAGCGGGGTTCGTCTCGCTCATGATCCTCAAAGCTCCTGATCGACGTCGTCTCTGCTTGGCGTGGCCGGGAAATGAAAAAGCCCCTCGCACAGGAGGGGGCGCCGCGCCGATGCCGGCCACGGTTCTTCGTGGTGGCCGGGACTGATCAGCGCGGCTCGCTAAGCAGAAGGCGTACGGCACGCATGGCGTCAGGGTACCGCAGCCCTCACAAGGGCTGCGACGGACTTCCGGCCCTCGGAATCGGGGCGGAACGGGCCGGGAACGCCAAAGGCGGGCCATCCTTCCGGATGACCCGCCTTCGTCACTGTGGAGCTAAGGAGAATTGAACTCCTGACCTCCTGCATGCCATGCAGGCGCTCTACCAACTGAGCTATAGCCCCTTGCGGTGTGCCGTCCGGGCTTCCCTCTGCGGTTCCCCCGGCGACACAGAGAACATTACATGACCGTGGGGGTGGGACACCAAATCGTTTCCGGTCTGTCCCGTTTGCCTGGAAAGTCGCGCCTCTCAGGCGGTTTCGAACGAGTAGAAGCGCTTCAGCGTGCAGAGCTCGTCGAGCAGCCGGCCGTAGATCGGTTCACCCTCGAGCTCACGGTAGGTCTCGATGGGGTCGCCTTTTATGATCAGCGCCCTGGCGCACTCCTCGCACCAGTACTGGTACTCCTCGTTGACCGGCTCCATGTCCCGCACGATCGGCGTGCCGCTGCCGCACCAGTCGCACTTCCTGCGGTGTGCCCCCACGCGCCAGCTCCCTCCCGTCGGACCGTGCTCCCCTTCCGGCCGTCCGATTCTGCCACGTGGGCCGGTGGCCGGACGGGGACGACGCCGGGGCGGCGGGCTCATCACCATGCTGATAGGAAAAGATCCCGCCCTTCCGGACGGGATCCCTTCCCTACTGCACGTCCACGTAGTCGCCGCTCGAGGAGCTGGCGCCGGTGGTCGTGTTGCCGTAGTACCGCCACCGCCAGGTGCCGTCCTGGCTCGCGGTGACCGTCGTCCTCAGCGCGCCGGTGCTGCTCGCCGTGACCTTCTTCACCGTGGTGTACGTCGAGGAACCGGCCGGTTTGAACTGCAGGCTCACCAGCCGCCCGCCGTAGTTGTCGTACCGGTGCTCGGTCCAGTTCGCCCGCTGCACGGTGCCCTTGACGGTGATCGTCCCGCCCTTGGCCACCGGCTCCGGGGAGGCGTTGTGGCTCTGGACGCGGGAGGCCCGCTGGAGGGTGACGGTGGCCGAGTTGGTGTCGGTGTCGTGACCGCCGGCGGCCTTGTGCCCCAGGCCGTAGGTCTTCCACTGCGTGGCGTCGCCGTTGACCAGACCGCCGCCGGTACGGATCCAGCGGGGGTCGACCGTGACCGTCTCCTCGCAGCGGCGGTACGTGTAGCCGGACGCGGTGGTGGTGGCGCAGCTCCACCGCGTCGAGGAGGCCACGAGCACGCGCTCGCTCTCCGCCCCGAGAGTGCCCCGGTAAGCGTTGACGTTCCAGTCGCTCAGCTTGACCGTGCTTCGTACGGTGTAGGTCAGCGGTACGTCGACCGCGTTGCTGGTCCCCACCACGATCGGCTTGCCCTCGTTGAAGACGATCTCCGAGAAGGAGATGTCTCCCTCGGCCGCCTGCGCGCCGGGTGCGCCGAGCAGCACGGCGGCGAATGCGGTCGTTCCCGCCAGGAGGACACGGCCGCGTTGTGCGGTTCTTCTCATCCCGCCCCTGTTCCGTGAAAAACGCCGGCCGCTCGCCGGCCGACGCCGGGAACTCTAGATCATCGGGAAACACGAAGATCCCGCCCGGTCTTTCGACCGGACGGGATCTTCCGAATGTGGAGCTAAGGAGAATTGAACTCCTGACCTCCTGCATGCCATGCAGGCGCTCTACCAACTGAGCTATAGCCCCTTGTTGTTCTCTCCGCCGCTCGGCGGGGCGAACGAGTAGAACTCTAGCCTGTGACCAGCCGGAAAGTGAAATCGGCCGGTCCCGGGCCCCGGCCGGGGCCCGGGGACGCGGTCAGGTGTCGTCGCCGAGCACCGGCTCCGGCAGGGAGCCCGCGTTGTGCTCCAGCAGACGCCAGCCGCGGGCGCCTTCGCCCAGCACCGACCAGCAGCAGTTGGACAGGCCGCCCAGGCCCTCCCAGAGGTGGGCGTCCAGGCCCAGCAGCCGGCCGATGGTGGTGCGGATGGTGCCGCCGTGGCTGACGACGACCAGCGTGCCGCCGGCCGGAAGCTTGTCGGCGTGCCGCAGCACGACCGGGGCGGCCCGGTCGGCCACCTCGGTCTCCAGCTCGCCGCCGCCGCGCCGGACCGGCTCGCCCCGCTTCCACGCCAGGTACTCCTCACCGTGCCGGGCGAGGATCTCGTCGTGGGTGAGGCCCTGCCAGACGCCCGCGTAGGTCTCCCGCAGGCCCTCCTCCTGGACGACCTCCAGGCCGGTCAGGGCGGCCAGCTCGGAGGCGGTGTCCACCGCGCGCCGCAGGTCGGAGGCGACGATCGCGTCCGGCGACAGTCCGGCGAGCAGCCGGGCGGCACGCCGGGCCTGGGCGCGGCCGGTGTCGGTGAGGTCGACGTCCGTGGTGCCCTGGAAGCGGCGCTCCAGGTTCCACGAGGTCTGGCCGTGGCGCCACAGGATCAGGCGCCGGCCGCGGCCGGACCTGCCCGCCGCGGCCTCCGTCCCGCCGGCCGTCACCAGAGGTCACCGTCGTCGAGACCGGCCTCCTCCTGCGCGGCCCTCTCCTTGGCGTGCTCCTCGGCCTTGCCGCGGGTCGCCTTGGCGTCCTCGGGGAGGTCCAGCTCGGGGCAGTCCTTCCACAGCCGCTCCAGGGCGTAGAAGACGCGCTCCTCGCTGTGCTGGACGTGCACGACGATGTCGACGTAGTCGAGCAGGATCCAGCGGGCGTCGCGGTCGCCCTCACGGCGCACCGGCTTGGCGCCGAGCTCCTTGCTCAGCCGCTCCTCGATCTCGTCGACGATCGACTTGACCTGGCGGTCGTTGGGCGCGGAGGCGAGCAGGAAGGCATCCGTGATCGACAGCACGTCGCTGACGTCGTAGGCGATGATGTCGTGCGCGAGCTTGTCTGCCGCTGCCTGCGCGGCGGTGGTGATGAGCTCGATGGATCGGTCGGTGGCGGTCACTGCCTGGCTTTCCGTCGTCGGACTTCTACCTGTCCAGGGTCTCACGGACCGCCCGGGCCTCCCCACGGATTACCGCGAGGCCATGGCCACACGCCACCCGTGCCACACGTTCGCCCGGATCCGCCGCCCGCCTCCGGGCCCCCGATCGCCGGGCGCCGGTCACCGCGGGCCGCTCCGCCGGCGCACCGCGCCCCGAACGGCCGGAGCCGGCCCCGCGGTGCTGCGGGACCGGCTCCGTGCGACACGGCCGCGGGTCAGGAGGCCGGCGCGTAGTCCTGGCCGAGCACCACCGTGACGTCGGCGTTGGCCGCCGTCCTCCCCTTGGCGACGGCCGTCTCCGGCAGGCCCAGCGTGCGGGCCACCTCGAGCGCCTTGTCCTTGTCACCGGCCTCGGCGTAGCGCACCTCGGAGGTGGCGGCCGTCTGCGAGCTGCCCGCGGCGACGTAGGTGTAGCCGCCGTTGACCAGCGCGACGCGGGCCAGGTCGGCCAGCGGGTGCTTCTTGGCGTCGGTCTTGCCGCCGGTGGCGTTGCGGACGCTGACGCGGACGCCGTCGCCCTCCTCGGCGGGGCTCTTGGCCTGGCCGCCGAGGATCTTGCCGACGACCTCCTGCCCGGCCTTCTCGCCGAGCGTGCCGTCGGGCTCCACCGGCAGCACCGTGCTGCGGTAGTCGCCGCCCTTGGCGCGGTCGGCGAGACCGGCGAGGAAGCTGCCGAGGTCCTCGTCGGTCAGCGGCGGCTCGATGATCTGGCCCATCGTCTGCACGGTCCGCGTGGCGCCCTCCTTGTCCGAGGAGAGCTTGCGCAGGACGCCCTGCACCACCTGGCCGAACCGCTCGAGCTGCGCGCTCTGCGGCTCGCCGGCGCCCCGGTAGGTGGCGTACGCGGAGGCCATCCGGCCGCTGAGCGTCTGCTGCTCGCCCTTGTGCACCAGCGGGCCCTCGTCCGGGGCCTTCGGGTCGGGCACGTCGGTGTCGGTGTCGACCTCGATGTGGCCGACCATGTCGACCAGGATCTGGAGGAACGGGGTGTCCAGCCGCCAGGTGCCCTCGATCCGCGTGCCCAGGACGGTGTCCAGGGACTCGCGGGTGCCCGAGGAGCCGTCGTCGCCGACGGACTGGCCGAGCGTGGTGGTGTTGCCGTCCTGGTCGGTCAGGGCCAGCGAGTTGGGCAGCAGCACGGCGTTGCCCTGCTCGGTGGTGGCGTTGTCCACCAGCAGCAGGGTGGAGGTGTCCGAGCCCTTGGTGCTGTGCAGGTGGACGACGATCACGTCGCGCTTCTGCGCGCCGGCGGCGACGTTCCCGCCCTGTGCGGTGTCCGAGGAGGACAGGAAGGGCAGCTTGCCCGCGTACCAGAGGTAGCCGCCGCCGCAGACCACGACCAGGGCCAGCACCACCAGGACCGCCGTCATCCGGGCGCGGGCGCGGCGCTTGGCCTCCTCGCGGCGCTCGGTGCGGTTCTCGGTGAACTGCAGCCAGTCGATGACGTCCTCGGACTCGCCGTCCTGCTCCTCGACGAAGGCGAACTGTTCGGTGTCGTACCCGGCTCCCTGGTCACGGCGCGGGGCCTGCCCGGGAGGTCCCTGCTGGGGGATGCGGGCGTCCCGCTCGGCGACGCCGGGTCGGCCCAGGGGCGCGCCGGGGCCTCCGTACGGCTGCACCTGCTGCGCCCGCCGACCGTGCTGCGCCTGCTGACCGTGCTGCGCCTGCTGCCCCGGCCCGGGCTGCGCCTGCTGCCCCGGCCCGGGCTGCTGCCCGGGCTGTCCCTGCGGTCCGGGCGGCGCTCCGGGGCCGGGACGGCCGGGGGCCTGCCGGGGGCCGGGCGGCGGACCGCCGCGGTGCCCTCCGTAGGGA
>NZ_JBRIOU010000005.1:422101-424511 GCF_053474865.1 Streptomyces sp. CO7 | reverse complement strand
CCGTAGGGAGGGCCGGCCGGGGGCACGGGGGCCTGCTGCCCGGTGCCGGGGCCCGCCCCGTAGGCGTCGTACCCGCTCGCGGGCGGCTGCTGCTGCCCGCCGCCGGAGGCGTACGGGTCGTAGCCGTACCCCTGCGGCTGCTGCTCCTGGCCGCCCTGCCGCGGGGGCGGGTAGCCCTGTGGGCCGGCCTGGCGCGGAGCCTGCCGGTACACGGGCTGCCCGTACTCGTCGTAGCCGACCAGTTCGTACTGGCCGTCCGTGTGTCCCGCGTGTCCCGCGTCGTATCGGTCGTTCACCGGTGCCCCTCTCGGCTCACTCGCCGCGGTACAGCTGGCGCTTGTCGATGTAACGCACGACTCCGTCCGGCACCAGATACCAGACGGGGGCGCCCTTGGCGACTCTCGCACGGCAGTCCGTGGAGGAGATGGCGAGGGCGGGCACCTCGACGAGCGAGACACCGCCCTCGGGGAGCCCGGGGTCGTGCAGGATGTGTCCCGGCCGCGTCACGCCGATGAAGTGCGCGAGGGAGAAGAGCTCGTCCGCGTCCCGCCAGGTGAGGATCTGGGCGAGCGCGTCCGCGCCCGTGATGAAGAAGAGATCGGTGTCCGGGTTGAGCGCGCTCAGGTCGCGCAGCGTGTCCGTGGTGTAGGTCGGACCGCCGCGGTCGATGTCGATGCGGCTCACCGAGAACTGCGGGTTCTCGGCGGTGGCGATGACCGTCATCAGGTAACGGTCCTCGGCCGGGGTCACCGTCCGGTGGCTCTTCTGCCAGGGCCGGCCGGTGGGCACGAACACGACCTCGTCGAGTCCGAAGGCGGCGGCGACCTCACTGGCCGCCACCAGGTGCCCGTGGTGGATCGGGTCGAACGTGCCGCCCATCACGCCCAGGCGGCGGCGCCCTCCCGTGTCGGCCGGGCCGGCGGCCGGGACGCCGGCCGGACCGGCAGGCATGTCCTGCTCTCCCATGCGTGCAGACCCTACCGGCCCGGTGGCGGAACCTTGACCTCGACCTCTCCCACCTGCGGGCGGCTCACGGGATCAGCCGTTCCGGTTCACCGGTCGCGGTTGAAGCTCACGGTGATGAAGAGCAGCAGCATGAGGATCACGAAGGCGCCGATGCCCGGCAGCAGGGGGTTGAGGTTCATGTGGTGACCGCCCTCGCCGCCTTCCGAGGCGAGGGTGACCAACTGCGCGGCGCTCTGGTGAAAGCTCATCTTCGGCTGGACCAATCCGTATGGGCTGGATAAGGACGTCGGCTCATCGTAAGCGCCGGTCGGCCGCGGGAACCATCGGCCCCGCCCGCTCGTCCTACCCACAGCAGCACCGGCCGCGCCGGCCGGTGGCGTAGGGGTGGACGACACGGGCGGGGGGCCTGATGCCGGGCGAGGAGAACACCGAGCGGGAGCAGCACACGGCGGCGCGCAGCCGTCGGCGTTTCCCGGGGCTGTCGTCCCGGGCCTACGAGCACCCGGCGGACCGCTCCGCGCTGGTCGCGCTGCGCAAGCTCAGCGGTTTCGACACGGTCTTCAAGGCCCTCAGCGGCCTGATCCCCGAGCGCAGTCTGCGTCTGCTCTTCCTGTCCGACTCCGTCCGGGTGAGCGACGAGCAGTTCCCCCACCTGCACGACATGCTGCGGGACGCCTGCTACATCCTCGACATGCCCAAGGTCCCGGCGATGTACGTGACCCAGGACCCCAAGCCCAACGCGATGTGCGTGGGCCTGGACGAGCCGGTCATCGTGCTGACCACGGGCCTGGTCGAGCTGCTCGACGAGGAGGAGATGCGCGCGGTCGTCGGCCACGAGGCCGGGCACGCGCTCTCCGGTCACGCGGTCTACCGCACGGTGCTGCTCTTCCTCACCACCCTGGCGGTCCGCGTCTCGTGGATCCCGCTGGGCAGCGTCGCGGTGATGGCGATCGTGACGGCGCTGCGCGAGTGGTTCCGCAAGTCCGAGCTGTCCGCGGACCGCGCGGGCCTGCTGGTGGGCCAGGACGTCGACGCGTCGATGCGCGGCCTGATGAAGCTGGCCGGCGGCAACCACCTGCATGAGATGAACGTGGACGCCTTCCTGCGCCAGGCCGAGGAGTACGAGGCGGGCGGCGACCTGCGCGACTCGGTGCTGAAGATACTCAACGTGCTGCCGCGCTCCCACCCGTTCACCACGGTGCGGGCCGCCGAGCTCAAGCGCTGGGCGTCCTCGCGGGACTACCAGCGGCTGATGGACGGCCACTACCCGCGGCGCGAGGAGGACAAGGACGCCTCGGTGACGGACGCCTTCCGCGAGTCGGCGGCCAGCTACGCGGAGACCGTCCGCACCTCCGCCGACCCGCTGATGAAGCTGGTCGGCGGCGCCACCGACCGCATACGCCGGGGCTTCGGCGGCGAGTGACGCGGGCCCGCGCCGCCGCGA
>NZ_JBRIOU010000005.1:420760-422001 GCF_053474865.1 Streptomyces sp. CO7 | reverse complement strand
GTGCCGCACAGCCCGGTCGGGCTGGCGGCCCGGTACGGGTCGGTGCCCGGCGGCGCGGCCTCGTCGGCCCGCTGGCCGGCGAGCAGCGGCCGCAGCACCTGGTCGGGGTCCCCGGTGCAGGACAGCGGCCCCGCCTGCACGGAGGCGGCCACCACCCGCACCTGGCGCAGCCGCAGGTTGTCCGGGTCGAACCGCATCCGCACCTCGCGCCGCACGGTGAACAGGGAGACCTGCTCCTTCTTCTTCCCGCCGTCGTCGGCCCTGCCCGGCCCCTGGGCGCGGTCGGCCCCGTCCGCCCGGGCGGCGCGGTCGTCCCCGGCCTTGGCCAGGGCGTAGACGAAGACGTGGTCGGCGACCACCTCCAGGGTGGCGGCGCCCCGCTCGACGACCTTGAAGGTGCCGTGCACCCGGATGTCCGGGTCGGCGAGCCGCACCCGGGTGGGGTCGAAGCGGACCAGCCAGCCCAGCGGCGCGGAGGCGTCCGCGGCGCCCTCCCCCGCGTCCGCGGCCGCACCCTTGGCGCTCTCGCCCATGCTCCGGTCGAACTGGTCGAACTGGTCGGGGTCGAGCAGCACCCGCACCGAGCGGGTGGCGTCGCCCATCAGCACCTTCGGGTCGAGCGAGGAGCCGATGACGTAGTCCCGCGCCGCGGCGAGCGCGGCGATGACCTGGCCGTCGGAGAAGTGCTCGGTACGCCGGGCGGGAGGCATCGTGACGCCCTTCTCCCCGGTCTCGTAGGCGCGCGCCGGGCTCGCCCCGTAGAGCCGGTCCGCGTCGCCGGCGCCGGGCACGGCCTGCGGAGGGGCCAGCGGGACGACGGTGACCCGCACCGGGTCGGCGACCCGGCGGGCGGAGGACGGCAGGTGGGGGGTGCGCACGCCCAGGTAGACGGCGGTGACGAACGCGATCATGACCAGCAGGGCCAGCACCAAGGCCTGCCGGGAGAGCCGGCGGAGCCCCGTGGGGCGGGTCCGTACCGGCGGCGAGTGGTCGGCGAGACGTTCCTGCGCGCTGTACTCCTGGAGGCGGGCAGCCTTGACGAACGATTCGTCGAAGACGACGGATCGGTACTCGTCCTCGCTGCCGCCCGCGGCCCCGTCGGGTGTGCCGTCGGGTGGCTCTCCGGGCCCGCCCATACTTTCAGAGTGGGTTCTGCCGCCTCGCGGTAAACGCCCCCGTCCGGGCCATCTGCCGCTTCCGCTCCCCGCGGCGGAGGCGGGACGGGGCGGTCAGGGTGTGGC
>NZ_JBRIOU010000005.1:418515-420660 GCF_053474865.1 Streptomyces sp. CO7 | reverse complement strand
CACGGGGGGCCTGGCGTACTCGGCCGAGGCGGACGGTCCGACCGCGGCGTCGGGGGCGGGCGCCGGTGTGGGACGGGTCGAGACGGGTGGCGGGACCTGGCCGGTCTGCCCGGCGGCGCCGCGGTGGACGGCGCTGAAGGCCAGCGCGACCATGCCCATCCCCATCACCAGGGCGAGCACCCAGGCGACCGGCCGGTGCCATCTTCCCGGCCGGACGGAACCGCCCGGACGGCCGAACAGTCCCGGCGCGAAGTCGGCCGCCGCGTCGCCTCCGGGAAGGCCCGGGGCGCCCGGGTCCTGGCCGGTGCGGGCGACGAACGCACGGGAGGGGGCGTCGGGGCCGCCGAGGCCGGGAGGGATGTGGGCGAAACCGAGGTCCTCAAGGCCGGGGGCCTCGTCGTGCCGGTCCTCCTCGGGCCCGGGACCGCCGGCCAGGCGGGCCCGGCGCGCGGCCTCCGCCTCGGAGGCCTCGGCGCGCGCCTGGGCGGCCGCCACCAGGCGCTCGACGGCCGTCGGCTCGTGGACCGGGGCCGCCCGCACGAAGTCCTCGTCGAAGACCACGGGGGCGAACTCCTCGTCCGGCGCCCCGCGGTCCTGGTCGTCGTCAGGTCCTCCGCCGTCAGGGAACGGCGTGCCCCCCACGTCCTCCGCCACCGCTCCAGAGTAGACGTGCCGGGTCAATTTGGGCAGAGCGTACGGAAATTCGGCGAAGAGCCCGTGACCGTCCGGCCCGGCACCACGGGATCCCGGACGGCGTCAGGGGCGGACGTGCCCGTCGCCGGTGACGATGTACTTGGTGCTGGTCAGCTCCGGGAGCCCCATCGGTCCCCGGGCGTGCAGCTTCTGGGTGGAGATGCCGATCTCCGCGCCGAAGCCGAACTGGCCGCCGTCGGTGAACCGGGTGGAGGCGTTCACCGCGACGGTGGTGGAGTCGACCAGCTGGGTGAAGCGGCGGGCCGCCTGCTGGGAGGTGGTGACGATCGCCTCGGTGTGGCCGGAGCTCCAGCGGCGGATGTGCGCCACGGCGGCGTCCAGCGAGTCGACCACCGCGGCGGCGATGTCGTGGGAGAGGTACTCGGTCTCCCAGTCCTCCTCGGTGGCCTCCACGACGGTGGCCCCGGTGTCCCCGGCCAGCGCGCGCACCCGCTCGTCACCGTGCACGGTCACCCCGGCGCCGGCCAGGGCCTCCAGGGCGCGCGGCAGGAAGGCCTCGGCGACGTCCCGGTGGACCAGCAGGGTCTCGGCGCTGTTGCAGACGCTGACCCGGTGGGCCTTGGAGTTGAGCAGGATCTCCACCGCCGTGCCGAGGTCCGCGTCCGCGTCCACGTAGACGTGGCAGTTGCCGGTGCCGGTCTCGATCACCGGGACGGTGGACTGCTCGACGACGGTGCGGATCAGCGAGGCGCCGCCGCGCGGGATGAGGACGTCCACCAGGCCGCGGGCGCGCATCAGCTCGTGCACCGACTCGCGGCTCTCGCCGGGCACCAGCTGCACCGCGTCGGCCGGCAGTCCGGAGGCCTCGACCGCGTCGCGCAGGACGGCCACCAGGGCGGTGTTGGAGGAGTAGGCGGAGGACGAGCCGCGCAGCAGGACCGCGTTGCCCGACTTCAGGCAGAGCGCGGCGGCGTCCACGGTGACGTTGGGACGGGCCTCGTAGATGATGCCGACCACGCCGAGCGGGACGCGGACCTGGCGCAGGTCGATGCCGTTGGGCAGCGTGGAGCCGCGGACGACCTCGCCGACCGGGTCCGGCAACGCGGCCACGTCGCGCACGTCCGAGGCGATGGCGGCGATCCGCTCCGGGGTGAGCGTGAGCCGGTCGATCACGGACTCGGCGGTGCCGGCCTCGCGGGCGCGCGCCACGTCCTCGGCGTTGGCCTCCACGATCTCCGCGACGCGGGCCTCGAGGGCGTCCGCCACGGCGTGCAGGGCGGCGTCCTTGCGGGAGCGCGGGAGCGGGGCCAGGTCGGCGGAGGCGGTGCGGGCCCGGCGGGCCACACCGGTCACCGTGGGCTCAGTGGACTCCGTGGACTCCGTGGCGGCTGCGGTCGTCGTGAGCGTGCTCATACCGCGAAGGGTAGCGCCGCGGGGGCCTTGGGCGACGACCGTTCCACCTGGCGGTCGGGGCGCCCCGGCGGGCGGGGC
>NZ_JBRIOU010000005.1:414370-418415 GCF_053474865.1 Streptomyces sp. CO7 | reverse complement strand
GGGCCGGGAGGCCCCGCGCGCGAGGTCAGAAGGGGTGGACGCCCATCCGGGTGGCCGGGGGCGGGCCCTGTCCGGCGGCCACCCGCAGGTGGTAGGTCTCGCGGTCGACGACCTCCAGGCCGACGATCTCCCACCGCGGCAGGTTGGCCGTCCGCCGGTGCTCGCCCCACAGCCGCAGCGCGACCGCGGCCGCGTCGTGCAGGTCGCGGGCCTCCTCCCAGTAGCGGATCTCCGCGTGGTCGGTGGCGTAGCGGCTGGTCAGCAGGAAGGGATGGTCGTGGGCCAGCTGCTCCAGCGCCCGCCGGACCTCCGGCAGCGGCACCTCGGCGCCGGAGACGCTCAGGGTGACGTGCCACAGCCGCGGCAGTTCCTCGGGCACGGACGGCCCGCCCTGGAAGAGGTCGTCGGGCGAGACGCTGGTGAGGCCGCGCCGCGACGCCGCTCCCCCGCCGGCCGGGCGGGACGCCGCCGACTCCGGGCGCACTCGTCTCACAACGGCCTCCTTCGCACGGTGCTCACGGTGGTCGCCCGGCTGCTGCCCTGGCGTGTGTGACCCCCACCAGTGCAGCAGGCGACGGCGCTCCGTGGGGCCGTTTTACGGAACGTCCCCCACCGGATTCCGGCCACCGGGCCGAAAGCCGCCGTCCGCCTCAGCGTCGCAGCAGCACCAGGTCGTCCCTGTGTACGACCTCTCGTTCGTAGGCGGGGCCGAGATCGCGTGCCAGTTCCCTGGTCGAGCGGCCGATCAGGCGAGGAATCTCACGTGCGTCGAAGTTCACCAGACCCCGGGCCACTGCCCGGCCCTCGCCGTCCCGCAGCTCGACCGGGTCGCCCGCGTGGAAGTCGCCCTCGACCCCCGCGATGCCGGCCGGCAGCAGCGAGGTGCGCCGCTCCACGACGGCCCGCACGGCGCCGTCGTCCAGGGTCAGGGCGCCCTGCGGGGCGGAGGCGTGCTCGAGCCACAGCAGGCGGTCGGCGGAGCGGTTGCCGGTGGCGTGGAAGTAGGTGCCGGTGTCCCGGCCCTTCAGCGCGTCCGCGGCCCGGCTGGCGCTGGTGAGGACCACCGGGATCCCGGCCTCGGCGGCGATCCGGGCGGCCTCCACCTTGGTGACCATCCCGCCGGTGCCCACCCCGGCCTTGCCGGCGCTCCCGATCTCGACGCCCTCGAGGTCCTCGGGGCCGCGGATCTCGCTCAGCCGGGAGGTGCCGGGGCGCGACGGGTCGCCGTCGTACAGCCCGTCCACGTCCGACAGGAGGACCAGGAGATCGGCACGGACAAGATGGGCGACAAGGGCCGCAAGGCGGTCGTTGTCCCCGAAACGGATCTCGTCGGTCGCTACCGTGTCGTTCTCGTTGACAACCGGCAGGGCTCCCATGGCGAGCAATTTGTCGAGCGTTCGGGCTGCGTTACGGTGGTGGGCACGCCGACTCGTATCATCGGCCGTCAGCAGCACCTGACCCACCCGCACGCCGTAGCGTGCGAAGGACGCGGTGTAGCGAGCAACCAGCAGGCCTTGCCCCACGCTGGCTGCTGCCTGCTGCCGGGCCAGGTCGCGGGGCCGGCGACGCAGACCCAGAGGGGCGAGTCCCGCAGCGATGGCACCGGAGGAAACCAGGACGACATCCCTCTCGCCACCGTCCCTGCCCGCCGCCAGGACGTCGACCAGCGCGTCGACCCGGTCGGCGTCCAGGCCGCCCTCAGCCGTGGTCAACGACGAGGAACCCACCTTGACGACGATCCTGCGAGCCCCGGTCACGGCCTGCCTTGCCCCTGTCACCTTGAACGTTGTCCCCTCACCTGGTTCTCAGCTGCCCGTCCGGCAATCTACGCGACCCGGACGTCGCGGCGCGCGTGCGTTCCATCCCACGGACGTACGCCCGCGGACCCCGCGCAGGTCTCGATCCGTGCCCGGGCGTCCGAGGCGTGTCGTCGGAGCGTTCAAGCGCGTTGAATCTGAGTCCCTAGACGCAACACGTCCGCGCAGCCCTTTGGAGTGACGCAGTGCCCACACCCGTCCCCCGTCGGCAGACCGCCGAACGAGGCATGGTCACCGCTCTTCTGGCGGTGTCGTTCCTCACACTCGCCGTCACGGCCGTGGTCCCGAACGTGCCCGCCATGATCGCGGCTGCGGTCGTCTCCGTCGCCGTCGAGGTGTTCCTCTACCGCTCGCAGCGGGGCCTGGTCGCGATGTTCGCCAAGATGCACGTCGACACCACGGTGCGGCATCTGCTGCGGGACCTGCTGATCGTCGTCGCCCTGGTCCGTCTCCAGGAGCAGAACGACGAGAGCGGGATGGCCGGGCCGCTGCTGGTGCTGCTCGGGTTCTACGGGCTGCACTTCGCGATCCAGGCCGTCTCGGTGGTCGTCCGCCGGGCCCGCACCACCCCGGTGCTCACCCGGAACATCGACACCTCCGGCCTGCCGCTGACCGCCGCCCCGCCCGCGCTGCTGCTGCGCCGTCCCGGGCACCGGCTGCTGATCCTCGGCCTGCCCGCCACCGCGGGCCTGCTGGGGGCCGGTGCGAGCGGCGAGGCGCTGTGGGGCGTCGCAGGCGCCGGGGTCTCGGCGCTCGCCGCGCTGGCCGGCCTGGCCGTGCTGGGCAGCCACCTGCTGCCGGGCCGCCGTCCGCCGTCCGAGGCCGCCGTGCTCAAGTGGTTCGACGCGTGGCTGGCCGAGTACAAGCCGACCATCGGCATGTACTTCTCCGGCGGCGCCGCCTCCGCCTACCAGGCGAACATGTGGCTCGACTCGCTGGCGAAGCTGGACGGGCGTCCGGTGATCGTGCTGCGTGAGCGCTTCATGATGCAGAAGATCACCGCGACCGACATCCCGATCGTCTGCCTGCCGCAGGTCCACCACCTGATGCGGCTGGAGCACTCCACCCTGCAGGCGCTGATCCACCCGTCGAACTCGGGCAAGACCTCGCAGGTGCTGCGCATCCCGACGATCAAGCACACCTTCGTCAACCACGGCGAGAGCGACAAGCTGTCCTCCTGCAACCCGTACGCCAAGGCGTACGACGAGGTGTGGGTGGCCGGTCCCGAGGCCCGCGAGCGGTACGCGCTGGCCGACGTCGGCATCGAGGACAAGGACATCGTGGAGATCGGCCGTCCGCAGCTGGACGGGATCGTCACCTACAAGGGCGCCCCGCAGGGCGAGTACACCGACGTCCTGTACGCCCCCACCTGGGAGGGCTGGGACGGCAACCCGGGCAACACCTCGGTGGTCGCGGCCGGCGAGAACCTGGTGCGGGCGCTGCTGGCCGACCCCAAGGTGCGCCTGGTCTACAAGCCGCACCCGCTGACCGGCTCGGTCGACCCGCGGGCCGGCGCCGCCGACCTGCGCATCCGTGAGCTGATCCTCGCCGCCAACCGTGAGCGCACCGGTCCGCGTCCCGGCCCGGAGGCCGTGGCCGAGCTGGCGCGGCGGACGGCTGAGCTGGACCGGCTCACCACCTCCACGTTCCGGGAGTCCGCGGACAACCTGGAGCGGATGATGCTGCAGACCGCCCCGGAGCCGGGGCGCGCCGCCGCGGTCACCGCGGCCACCTCCGCCTGGGTGGAGGCGTACTGGGCGGCGCTGCCCGAGTGGGAGCACCAGATCGTCACGGACGCGCGTCCCGACATCCAGACCTGCTTCAACCGGGCGAACCTGCTGATCAGCGACGTGTCCAGCGTGATCTCGGACTACATGGCGAGCGGCAAGCCGTACGCGGTGGCCAACACCTCCGGGCTGAGCGAGACCGCCTTCCGCGAGGCGTTCCCGACGGTGCGGGCGGCGACGGTGCTGACGCCGGACGCGGCGGGTGTGCCGACGCTGCTGGAGCGGGTGCGCGATCCCGAGCTGGACGACCTGCAGGAGGCTCGCGCGGAGCTGAAGCTGCGGCTGCTGGGGCCCTCCGAGCCGCCGTCGCAGGTGCGGTTCAACGAGGCGATGCGGGCGCTGTGCGAGTCCGCGCTGCAGCACCGGCGCCGGATGACCGAGCGGGAGGCCCACATCCCCGGCCAGCGGGCCGCCGCCCCCTCGGGCGACCCCGAGCTCACC
>NZ_JBRIOU010000005.1:397029-414270 GCF_053474865.1 Streptomyces sp. CO7 | reverse complement strand
GTCCCCGCCCCGGCCCGCCCGGGTGCCCGTCCCGTCCCGGACGCGGCACCCGGGCGGTGCCATGTCCACCCCCGCCGGGACCCGGTGGGTCACCGCGTCACCGGCCGGACGACGGCGACGCGCGGCCGGCGGCGGCACCACGGCCGGACGGCGACGAGGACGCGGCGGAAGGCGGCGTCGAGGCGCACGGCACCCCGGCGGACGACGGCATCGAGGCGCACGACGGCAGCGCTACGGACGGCGGCACGGAGGCGCACGGCGGCAGCGCTACGGACGGCGGCACGGAGGCGCACGACGGCAGCGCTACGGACGGCGGCACGGAGGCGCACGACGGCAGCGCTACGGACGGCGGCATGGAGGGCCACGGCGGCGCGGCGGCATCGAGGCGGCCGGAGTCAGTGCACCTGCTCGGCGGCCGTCGCCGCTCCGCCGCCCGCGGGGGCGGCCTGCTCAGCCGCGGTGGCGCCGGACGGCGTGCGGTAGCCGCGCAGGGGTGCGTTGACCGCCCAGACGGCGGCGATCGCCAGGGCTGCGGAGAGCCCGCCGAGGACCAGGGAGAACGACGCGGACGTGGCCGAGGCCAGCACGCCGCCGCGGAGGTTGCCGAGTTCCGGGCCCGCGACGCCGATGACGTGCTCCACCGAGGAGACCCTCCCCCGGAAGGCGTCCGGGGTCTCCCGTTGGACCAGGGCGCCGCGGGTGACCACGGACACGGTGTCGGCGGCGCCCGCCACGGCCAGGCATCCGAGGGCCGCCCACAGAGGTCCCGCCAGGCCGAACCCGGCGAGCGCCAGGCTCCAGACCGTCGCCGCGGACAGCTGGACCAGGCCGGCCCGGCGGCGGCGCGTGACCGTGCCGGAGAGCAGACCGGCCGTGATCCCCCCGACCGCGACGGCCGAGAGGAACAGGCCGAGGGTCTGCGGGTGGCCCCCGTAGCGGATCTCGTTGACCAGCGGGAAGAGCGCGATGGGCATGGCGAGCAGCGTCGCGGACAGATCGGTGGCCATCGAGCCCCACAGCGTCGGGCGGCGCAGCACGATCCGCCACCCGCCACGCTCCGGTCGGCGCCTGCCGCCTCCCGTCCCGGCCCCTGCGGGCGGCATGGCGGGCAGGCGGAGCAGCGCCAGCACCGAGACCGCCACGGCCACGGCCTGGACCGCGTAGGCGGCGGCGTAGCCCCCGTGGGCGATGACCAGCCCGGCCGCCGCGGGGCCGGTCATCATCGCCGCCTGGAACGAGACGTTGGTCAGCGCGAGGCCGGCCGCGACCTGGTCGTCCGGCAGCAGCCGGACCGGGAAGGTGCGCCGGGCGGGAGCGCCGAGGGCGCCGCAGCTCGCCCCCACGGCCACCAGGGCGAGCAGCACCGGCACGCTCCGGTTGTCCGCCGCGGCCTGGACGCACAGCCCGACGGCGGCCAGCAGCTGACCCGCGGTGGTGGCCCGCACCACCGTGCGGCGGTCGAAGGTGTCGGCCACCGTGCCGCCGATCAGCCCGAACAGCACCATCGGCAGGCCGGTGGCCAGCCCGATGGCGCCGGTGGCCACCGGGCTGCCGGTCAGGTCCCAGACCTGGGCCAGGACCGCCACGTTGGCCGTGTGCCCGCCGAGCTGGGAGGCGGAGGTGCCGATCCACAGGTCGCGGAACGGCCGGCTGCCGCGCAGCGGACGGGTGTCGAGGAACCGGAGGCGGACACGCCGCCTCACGGCGAGGGCTCGTCGAGGTGGTGGAGGATCCGCCGCCGCATCGACCGGCGCTCCAGCGCCCTCCGCACCTCCTCGACGACGGCGGTCATCGCGTACGGGACCTCGCCGTCCAGCTCGGCGACCGTGGCGTGGGTGGCGCGCCACTCCGCCTCCAGGAACGGCACCAGGGAGCGGCCGCGCTCGGTCAGGTCGATCCGCCGGGTACGGGCGTCGGGCCCGGGCTCGGAGGTGACGAGACCCTCCTTGCGCATCGCCGCGACGGTCTGGCTGATCGCGGAGTGTGAACGGTCCAGCGACCGCGCGAGCTCGCGGATGGTCAGAGGTCCGGTGTGGGCGAGCCGGATCAGCGGATAGGCGAACCGCGGCCGCACGCCCTCGATGCCGCGCTCCACGTAGACCTGCTCGATCTCGGCGTCCATGGCCGCCAGGAGCTGGTGCAGGGAGTGCCAGGGGTCCGGTCGCGTGGTGGGGTCCGAAGATGTCACAGCGCTAATATAACAGCGCTGTCACATTAGGTCGGAGGGCGGCCGTCCTCAGCCTTTCGGGAGTGTCTTCGCGAGCGTGCGGCCTCTCCGGGACGCCCCCCGTCGCCCGGGGGCGGCGCGGGGTCGTCCGTCCCGGGGTCAGTGACTGGGGACCTCGGCGGGGGCGCCGGCGCGGGCCTGGCCGAGGTTGCGGGCCTCGGCCTTGAGGGCCAGGGCGGCGACGGCCGCGTTGAACCGGACCAGGGACGGCGGCTCGTCCGCCCCCAGCAGGTACTCCTTGAGCTCACGCCGCGCCCCGGCGAGGACGTCCGCCGCCGGGTCCCGTACCGCCGCCAGCAGCTCCTCCAGCTCCGTCGCCTCGTTGGACAGGATCACCGCCGCGCGGACCGCGGTGTTCTGCCGGACGAACTCCTCGGCCCCCAGCGCGGCGGAGTCCACCACCGCGTACGGCTTGCCGCTGGCGATGAAGTCGGAGACCACGCTGGAGATGTCGGAGACCATCGCGTCGGAGACGTTGAAACAGTCGTACAGCAGCGGCTCGGGTCCGGTGATCACCCGGTGCTCCCACTCGGGGAAGGAGCGCCAGTACGCGTCGTTCCACCGCTCGCGGAGCCGGGCGATCTCGTCGTAGACCGTGAGGTCGGCCACCCCGTCCCGGGTGGCCACCGCCTCGTCGCCGCCGGTCCCGCCGCCGGCGAGCTCGGCGAGCCGCGCCTCGGTCCGGGCCAGCTCCTCGCGCGCCGCCTCCACCGCCGCCTCGTCCCGGACGAAGCCGGGGTCCAGCGCCCGCGCGGCGGCCGCCTGCTCCACCAGCGCGGTGAGCCGCTCGTGGGCCTCCCGGGCCTTGGGGCTGCGGGTGCCGGTGAAGGGGTGCGGCTTGTACAGCACCCGCACCGGCCGGTCCGCCGCCAGCAGCCGGCGGACGATGTTCTCGCCGGCCGCCATCAGCGAGGTGTTGCCGGGGGCGTCGTCCCAGCCCTCCCAGGTGGGCGCGTAGAGCACCGTCGGCACCCCGGTCCGCTCCCGGCGGCCGGCCCGGATGGGGGCCAGCTGCGGGCGGCCGACCTCGACGACGTCCTCGTCACGGACCCCGACGTCCACCACGGCCCACCGGTCGCGCCCGGCCCGGCCGGCCGTCCACACCTCGTCGTAGACCTTGCTGTACGGGTTGACGCTGGCGACCTTGTCGCTGTCGCCGTGGCCGATGAAGGCATGCTTCATGGTCGGCACCCGCAGCAGGTGGATGTTCTTGCCGACGTTGGCCGCGTACAGCGCCACCCGGACCGTGGACAGGTCGAGGTTCATCAGGTGGACGCCGCCGGGCACGCAGACCACCGGGACGGTGGTGGGCGCGAGCCGCTCCAGCACGACCCGCTCCCGCAGGATGATCAGCGGCCGGGTGTCCAGCCGCTCCATGGTCTCCAGCCACATGTTGACCTGGTAGGCCGACTCCTTGGCCCCGGAGAAGTACAGGACCGTCTCCGGCCGGTAGGCGCGCAGCCAGGTCTCCATCGCCTCGAGCACCGACTCGGCCGAGGGGGCACGGCGCGGTCCGACCAGGTACGGCAGCAGGACCACGGTGTAGAGCCCGCCCAGGCCGAGGGTGGCGACGATGCCGAGACCGCCCCACAGGCCCTGGCCGAGGAAGGCGGAGAGCAGGCCGCCCACGAAGACCGGCAGGTCGAGGTGGAGCATCTTCTCGCCGGAACGGTGCAGCAGGCGCCGCGAGGGGGCGTCCGGTATCCGGACGGCCGTCGCCAGGGCGATGTTCCGGGTGGCCACCGGCAGCGTGCGCCGGATCCTGATCAGCGCCACCAGCGCGCCGTGCACCGCCTGCAGCCCGTAGAAGCTGATGAAGCAGGCGACCAGGGCGTAGAAGAACACCCCGTACGCCAGCCCCAGCCGGGCCAGCAGCAGGACCAGGATGAGCTGGCGTACCAGGAAGCGGATGGCCAGGCCCGCCCGCACCATGCTGAGCCGGTTGACCAGGTAGCTGTTGCGGCGGTGCAGGTAGTGGTCGGCCCCGTAGGTCACGGCGGCGGCGACGGAGAACAGGGGGATGTTCGGCAGCAGCGCGGCGATCATCAGGGCGGGAAAGCCCACCACGATGAGGGCGGCGGCGGCGACCAGTTCCCCCACGCTGCCCACCCGGGCGGCGCGAACGGCTGTCGATATCACGTCTGACCTTGCTCCTGGAGAGGTGCCGGCTTGGTGCGTGAACGGTGGGCGCATAACTCCGACAGTTCCGGAAAAGACCGTGCGTTTTCCCGATTGGTGCGACTCGTGCGGTATTCAGCTGTTCAGGTGATCAGGCCCCTGCCGTCGCACCTCTCGATGCAGCCACAGAGGCCTGAACGATTTCTGGCAATTGCGGCCGATTATGCCACGCCGTCGTGCCGGTCAAGAACAGTAGCGAGCGCCTGCTCGAATCCGGACGCCTGGCCGGCGACCGCCGTCGGATCCTGCTGCCGCACGTCGATGACATGACCGGTGAGGTCGGAGAGCAGCACGTCCAGGGAGGTGCGGGCGACCGCCCGGGAGGAGAGGAGCGAGTCCACCGGCTCCTGGCCGAAGGCCTTCGTCCGCATGGGTGTCGCCGTGCGCTCGGGGTTGACGCAGTTGACCCGCACCCCGTCGGCGGCCCACTCGTCGGCCAGCGCCTGGGTGAGGTTGACGACCGCCGCCTTGGTGGAGGAGTAGAGGCTGTAGTCGGCGCGGCCCCGGGTGTAGCTGCTGGAGGTGTAGAGCAGCAGCTGGCCCTTGGTCGCGGCGAGGTACCGGTACGCCGAGCGGGCGATCTGCACGGGAGCCAGGTAGTTGACCCGCAGGGCCTCCAGGATGGTGTCGTTGTCCGTCTCGTCGAGCCTGCCGATGCGCAGCACGCCGGCGGTGTTGATGACGTAGTCGATCCGGCCGCTCTCCGCGTACGCCTTGCTGAGCGCCTTCTCGACGTCCTCGGCGTTCTCCACGTGCGTGCCGGTGGTGGAGCGGCTCAGCGCGTACACCGAGGCGCCGTACCCCGCGGCGAGGTCCGCGACGTCCTTGCCGATGCCGTAGGAGCCGCCGAAGACCACCACCGTGCGGCCGGTGAGCAGCTCGCGGTAGCACTCCTCGCCGCGGGGCTCGGGGGCCGCCGTGGAGGCCAGCTGGAAGAGCTTGTCGGCGATGAAGACGTCCACCGGCTGGGTGACCTTCATGTTGTACTCGTCGCCTGCGACCACGTGGATCGGGACGTCGGGCAGGTACTTGAGGACCACCGAGCAGTCGTCGGTTGCCTGGAAGTGGGGGTCCTGGGCGGCGATCTCGTAGGCGTGACGGATCGTCGAGAGCTTGAACGCCTGGGGCGTCTGGCCGCGGCGCAGCCGGGAGCGGTCGGGGATCTCGGTGATGAACTCCCCGTCCTCCCCGTGGGTGCGGGTGACGATGATGGTGTCCGCCGACGGGATCGCCACGTCCACCGCCTGGTAGCGCTCCAGCGCGCGCACGCACTCGTCGATGACCCGCCGGCCGAGCAGCGGGCGCACCGCGTCGTGGAAGAGGACGTCGAGGTCCTCCCCGTCGGCGAGACCCTCGCCGAGCACCTCGATGGCGCGCCGGGTGGTCTCGTTGCGGGTGCCGCCGCCCTCGACGATCCGCCGCACCTTGGTGAACCCTGCGCGCTCCACGATCCGCTCGACGTCCGGCACGTAGCCGGGCGCCATCAGGACCACCACGTCGTCGATGGAATCGGTCTGCTCGAACGTGTGCAGGGTGTGCTCGATGACCGCCTTTCCGGCGATCTTGATGAGCTGCTTGGGAATCTGCAGCCCGACCCGCTGCCCGGTTCCGCCGGCGAGGATCACTGCGGTCGTGCGAGGAACGGTTATGCGCTGCGACACGGGAGATTCCATCCTTGGCATCAGCGGTCCGGGCTCGGGAGATCGGGTGATCCCCCACCACTTGGTACCACACTGCCTTCGTGGTTTCGTTTCCCGCAAACAACCTGCTCACACGCATTCCGCCTGCGCACCAGGACGCACAAGCGGAATACATTCTTTCGATTCTCGACCCATATGCGCTAAGCGGCGAACAGGTGTGTCAAAAACAGATCCGGCCGGATCTCCCCGCTGAGCAGGGAGGATCCGGCCGGAATTCGGCGGGTCGGAAGGACTAGAAAGGCTTGAAGTCCTCGAACTCCTGAGTGGCGTCGTCGCGCTCCGCCTGGCGGTCGCGGCGGCGCTGGGCGGCGGGGCGGGGCTCCTCGAAGCGATGGTCCTCGCCGCGGCGGCCGAGCATCTCGGCGCCGGCGGTGACCGTCGGCTCCCAGTCGAAGACCACGGCGTTGTCCTCGGGGCCGATGGCGACGCCGTCGCCCGCCCGGGCGCCCGCCTTCATCAGGGCCGCCTCGACGCCCAGACGGTTGAGGCGGTCGGCCAGGAAGCCCACGGCCTCGTCGTTGTTGAAGTCCGTCTGCCGCACCCAGCGCTCCGGCTTCTCGCCGCGGACGCGGTACAGGCCGTCCTCCTCACGGGTGACGGTGAAGCCGCTGTCGTCCACCGCCTTGGGCCGGATGACGATGCGGGTCGCCTCGTCCTTGGGCTTGCGGGCGCGGTGCTTGGCCACCAGTTCGGCCAGGGCGAAGGAGAGCTCCTTGAGCCCCGTGCGGGCCACCGCGGACACCTCGAAGACGCGGTAGCCGCGCTCCTCCAGGTCGGGGCGGACCATCTCGGCGAGGTCGCGGCCGTCCGGCACGTCGATCTTGTTGAGGACGACCAGCCGGGGGCGCTTGTCCAGGCCGGCGCCGTAGCTGCGGAGCTCCTCCTCGATGACGTCGAGGTCGGAGACCGGGTCGCGGTCGGACTCCAGGGTGGCGGTGTCCAGCACGTGCACCAGCACGCTGCAGCGCTCGACGTGGCGCAGGAACTCCAGGCCCAGGCCCTTGCCCTGGCTGGCGCCCGGGATGAGGCCGGGGACGTCGGCGACGGTGTAGACGGTCGAGCCGGCCGTCACCACGCCCAGGTTGGGGACCAGGGTGGTGAAGGGGTAGTCGGCGATCTTCGGCTTGGCGGCGCTCATCACCGAGATCAGCGAGGACTTGCCGGCGCTCGGGTAGCCCACCAGCGCCACGTCGGCGACGGTCTTGAGCTCCAGGACGACGTCCCCGGCGTCGCCCGGCTCGCCCAGCAGCGCGAAGCCGGGGGCCTTGCGGCGGGCCGAGGCCAGCGCCGCGTTGCCGAGGCCGCCGCGGCCGCCCTGGGCGGCGACGAAGGACGTGCCCTCGCCGACCAGGTCGGCCAGCACGTTGCCCTGCTTGTCGAGCACCACGGTGCCGTCCGGGACGGCCAGGACCAGGTCCTCGCCCTCCTTGCCGGCGCGGTTGCCGCCCTCGCCGGGCTTGCCGTTGGTGGCCTTGCGGTGCGGGGAGTGGTGGTAGTCGAGCAGCGTCGTCACCGACTGGTCGACGACCAGGATCACGTCGCCGCCACGGCCGCCGTTGCCGCCGTCCGGGCCGCCCAGGGGCTTGAACTTCTCCCGGTGCACGGAGGCACAGCCGTGGCCCCCGTTACCCGCGGCGACGTGCAGTTCGACGCGGTCCACGAAGGTGGTCATGGTCAGGTGCCTCCAGTACGGTCAAGTCTTGGGTCAAACAAGTGCTCGCGTGTCACACAACACGCGAAAGGCGGACCCACTTCCCCGGAGGGAAGTGAGGTCCGCCTCGCGAATGAGTTCGGTCAGCCTGCTCAGGCGACCGGAACGATGTTCACGACCTTGCGGCCACGGTGGGTGCCGAACTGCACCGCACCGGCCTCGAGGGCGAACAGCGTGTCGTCGCCGCCGCGGCCGACGCCCGCACCCGGGTGGAAGTGGGTGCCGCGCTGGCGGACCAGGATCTCACCGGCGTTGACGGTCTGACCGCCGAAGCGCTTCACACCGAGCCGCTGAGCGTTGGAGTCGCGACCGTTCCGGGTGGACGATGCGCCCTTCTTGTGTGCCATGTCTCCTCAGTCCCTTACTTCGCAGCCGTGGGGATCGACGTGACCTTGATCGCCGTGTACTGCTGGCGGTGGCCCTGCCGACGACGGTAGCCCGTCTTGTTCTTGTAGCGCAGAATGTCGATCTTCTGGCCCTTGTGGTGGTCCACGATCTCGGCCTGGACCTTGATGCCGTCCAGGACCCACGGGTCGCTGGTGACGGAGTCGCCGTCGACAACGAGCAGGGTCGAGAGCTCGACCGTGTCGCCAACCTTGGCAGTGGAAATCTTGTCAACCTCAACGATGTCGCCCACAGCAACCTTGTGCTGGCGACCACCGCTGCGCACGATGGCGTACACGCGGATCTCACTCTCTTTCGGAAACGGCACCCCCGCAGTCCAGCCTCCCTGTGACAAGGGACCGGCCTCTCCCGGGGCGCGGCACGAGGCCTGCGGCCGGCCGGGAGGAATGAGGTTTACGGGGATGTGGCGTGTCGATGGACACGCCGAGGGTCAAGGTTACGGTGACCGGGGCTGGGGGGTCAAACCGGCCCCGACCCGCCCCGACCGGCCGCCGCCAGGCGTGCACGCCGTCAGGCGTGCAGGTGACGCCACCCGTCCCAGGCGGAGCGGATCATGTCGTCCAAGTCGTGACGGGCGGACCAGCCGAGTTCGGCCGCGATCCGCTCGGCGGAGGCGACCACGCTCGCGGGGTCGCCGGGGCGGCGCGGGCCGACCTCGGGCGTCAGGTGCTCGTTGCCGGTGACCTTCAGGATGCGGTCGATCATCTCGCGGACCGAGCTGCCCTCGCCCCGCCCGATGTTCAGGACCAGCGCGGTGCCCTCCTCGGCGCCGGCCAGGCGCCTCGCGGCGGCCAGGTGCGCGGAGGCGATGTCCAGGACGTGGATGTAGTCCCGCACGCAGGTGCCGTCCGGAGTGGCGTAGTCGTCGCCGAAGACCACGGGCGCCTGCCCGGCCTCGACGCGGCCGAAGACCATGGGAACGATGTTGCTCGTACCGACGTCGGCGAGTTCGGGGGCGGCGGCGCCGGCCACGTTGAAGTAGCGCATGGCCGCCGACCGGATGCCGTACGCCCGGGAGGCGGCGGCGATCAGCCACTCACCGGTGAGCTTGGTGGCGCCGTAGGGGTTGATGGGGGCGCAGGGGGTGTCCTCGGTGACCAGGTCCACGTCGGGCATCCCGTACACGGCGGCGGACGAGGAGAAGACGATGCTGTTCACACCGGTGGCCGTCATCGCCTCCAGCAGCGTCTGCAGCCCGGTGACGTTCTCCCGGTAGTAGCGGAGCGGCTGCTCCACGGACTCCGCCACCTGCTTCTTGGCCGCGATGTGCACCACCCCGGTGACCCGGTGCTCGCGCATCGTCCGCTCCAGCAGCGGACCGTCCAGGACGCTGCCCGTCACCAGGGGCACTCCGGCGGACACCCGCTCCGCGAAGCCGGTGGACAGGTCGTCGAACACCACGACGTCCTCCCCGCCCTCGGTCATGGCGCGCACCACGTGGGCGCCGATGTACCCGGCACCGCCTGTGACCAGCCAGCTCATGGGTGTACCTCCTGGGTGTCGACCGGCGTCCAGACTCCCCCATCGCCCCGGCGGAAGCGAGCCGGGTGCGCCGCGGCGGTGGACTCGCGAGCCGGTGGCACTGCGGGTTATATGGGAAAACACCCCGATTGTCCCTGGCCGCCCTGCCCCGCCCATCCACGGAGGTGCCGCCGGTGTCCGCCCAGCACGACGAGAGTCAGCACCAGGACGTGCCCGACATCAGCGTCGTGGTCATCGTCTACAACGACGAGCGGCGTCTGCCGGACGCGGTGCGCTCCGTGCTGGAGCAGACCCTGCGCAACGTCGAGGTGGTCATCGCCGACGACTGCTCCACCGACGGGTCCTTCGAGGTGGCCCGGCGGCTGGCGGCCGCGTCGGACCGGGTGCGGGCGCTGCGGCTGCCGGAGAACAGCGGCGGCTGCGGGGAGCCGCGCAACCAGGGCGTCGCGGCGAGCCGCGGCCGCTACGTGATGTTCCTGGACAGCGACGACACCCTGGAGCCGAACGCCTGCCGCAACATGCTGGAGGCCGCCGAGAGCACCGGCGCCGACCTGGTCTCCGGGCTCTGCCTGCGGGTGCACGTGGACAGCAGGTGGGGCACCACCGCCCCCTGGTACCCGTGGCTCTACCGCAGGACCCGCACCCTGGACTCGATCGCCGAGCTCCCCGACCTGCTGGTTTACGACACCCTGTCGACCAACAAGTGCTACCGCCGCGCGTGGCTGCTGGCCGAGGGGCTGACCTTCCCCCGCGGCATCCACTACGAGGACCTGCTCTTCTCGGCCCGCGCCTACCTGGCCGCCTCCCGCATCACGCTGATCCCCAACACGGTCTACCACTGGAACGTGGTGCGGAAGGCCGAGGCCAAGTCGATCAGCAACCGGCGGCACGAGATCAACAACTTCGCCGACCGGCTGGAGATCCACCGCCGGATCGACCGGATCCTCGCCGCCGAGGGCCACGACGAGCTGCGGCTGCACAAGGACCGCAAGTTCCTCAAGCACGACCTCGTCCTCTACCTGCGCGAGCTCCCCTTCCTGGACGACGACTACCGGCGCCGCTTCGCCGAGATGGCCGACGGCTACCTCCGCGAGTTCCCCGAGGAGGCCTACGAGGGGCTGTCGCCCGTCCACCGGCTGTGCGCCTACCTCCTGCTGCGGGAGGACTGGGAGCACCTGATGCCGGCCGTCGACACCCTGATCAACAGGAACAAGGTGTCCAGCCCGCTCGTCGAGCGCGACGGCCGGATCTACTGGTGCGAGGAGCACCTCGACGACCCGCTGGGCCGCGCCGTCCTCGACGTCACCGACCTCGACCTCCACGACAAGCCGGTCTCCCGCCTGTACCTGCGCAACGCGCTCACCGGCTACCGCGAGTCGCCCGAGGGCGTCACCCTGTCGGGCGAGGTCGTCAACCCGCTGGGCGCGGTCGCGCCGGACGCCCGTCTCGCGGCGGAGCTGGAGTTCCGGGCCCGGCGCCGCAGCCTGCGCTCCTTCCGCTTCCCGGTGCGCTCGGTGCGCCACCGGGGCCGTTCCATCACCTGGGAGGCGGACGTGCCGCTGGCCCGCAAGCTGCGGCCGGTGGGCGTCCTGGACGACGTGTGGGACGTGCGGATGCACCTCACCGTGGACGGCGAGCGCACCACCACCCGCCTCACCGCGGGCCGCACCGACCTCGGCGCCGAGGAGGACGGCACCGTCCGGGTGCGGCCGCTGCTGAGCCGGCTGGCGGCCGACCGCCTCCGACCGCGGGTCTCCTCCCACGGTCACCTGGCCTTCCACCTGGTCCAGCACGGCACGCTCCCCCGGCGCACCTCCGGCCTGCTGCGCCACCACATGCAGAGCCCGCCCGCCCGGCTCACCAAGAGGGCGCTGCGCGGCGCCCTGGCCCTGCGCGAGGAACTGCGCTCCGGCCGCCGCAAGATCGACGCGTACCACCGGATGATCCGCGTGCTGCCGGTCCGCCGGGGCACGGTCGTCTTCGAGAGCCACCTCGGCAAGCAGTACGGCGACAGCCCGCGCGCGATCCACGAGGAGCTGCGCCGCCGGGGCGTGCCGGTGCGGGCCGTCTGGGCGTACCAGGGATCGCCCAAGGGCTTCCCGGCCGACGCGGAGCTGGTGCGCCGCTGGTCCTGGCGGTACATGCGGGAGCTCGCCCAGGCGGAGTTCTGGATCGACAACCAGGGCTTCCCGCTGAAACTGGCCAAGCGCCCGGAGACGACGTACATCCAGACCTGGCACGGCTCCGCGCTCAAGCGGATGGGCTTCGACGCCCCGCAGCTGCGGACCATGCCGGAGGCCGAACGGCGGCTCTACCAGCGGGCCGTGGACCGCTTCGACCACTTCGTGGTCCGCGGGCGGCACGACGAGGTCACCCTCGCCCAGGCATTCCGGATCCCGGACGAGAAACTGCTGCGCACCGGCTACCCCCGCAACGACGCCCTGGTGCGGGCCCGCGAGTCCAGCGCGCCCTCCCGCGCGGCGGAGGAGCTGGCACTGCGCCTGGGCGTCCGCCGCGACCTGCCGGTGGTGCTGTACGCGCCGACCTTCCGGGCGCTGGACGGCGGCGGGGTGCGCTCCTTCGAGTTCCCCTTCGACGTCGAGGAGTTCGCACGGCGGTTCGGGGACCGGCTCACCCTGCTGGTCCGCACCCACTACCTCAACAGCGTCACCCTGCCGCCCTCGGTCCACGGGCGGGTGATCGACGCCGGCCAGGAACCCGACATCACCCCCGTGCTGCTGCTGGCGGACGTCCTGGTCACCGACTACTCGTCCGTGATGTTCGACTACTCGCTCCTGCAGCGGCCGATGGTGTTCTTCACCTACGACGAGGAGGAGTACACGCAGGGCCGCGGCACCTACTTCGACCTGTCCGAGGAGGCGCCGGGCCCGGTGGTGCGCACGGCCGACGAGCTCTTCGAGGTCCTCTCCCGCCTGGACGACCCGGCGGGCCCGGCCGCGTACAAGGCGCGGCTCAAGGAGTTCATGACCCGGTACGGCGAGTACGACCAGGGGGACGCCGCCGCACGGATCGTCGACCGCTTCTTCGGACCGCAGGAGGCACGGTGAGGCGAGACATCGTCCTGGTCGGCAACGAGGTCAACGAGCTGGGCGGTGTGGGCCGCTGGCAGACCTCCATGGCGCGGCTGTTCGCCGAGCGCGGCCACCGGGTGACCGTGGTCGGCGTCGCGCCGCCCGGCGCGCCCTTCGGCCTGGGCGAGGACCCGCCCTTCGACACCCTCACGCTGTACCGTGAACGCCCGCCCGCGCCGCGGCGCACCCGCGGCCTGCGACGGCTGGACCTGGCGGCGGTGCGTCACGAGGCGCTGCGGGAGAAGGAGATGCGGGAGGCCGCCGGGCGGCTGTCCGCCGTCCTGCGCGCCCGCCGGCCCGGCGCCACGGTGATCGTCACCCAGGTGTGGGCGATGGAGTGGGTCGCCCTCGCGGACACCTCCGGTCACACCGTCATCGGCATGAGCCACGAGTCGTTCGACACCTCACGGGGCTCCTCCCGCTTCGCCCGGATCAAGGAGCACTACCGCGACGTCGACCGGCTGCTGCTGCTCACCCGCGAGGACGCCGACCGGTGGATCGGGCAAGGCTTCAACCACGTCGGCTTCATGCCGAACCCCACGCCGCTTCGTTCTCCCGCGCCCTCGCCGCGCACGGACCGGACGGTCGTCTCCATCGGGCGGCTGGGTTACGAGAAGGGCGTCGACATGCTGCTCGACACCTGGGCCGAGGTCGTCCCCCGGCACCCCGGGTGGCGGCTGCGGATCCACGGGGCCGGGCCGGACGAGGAGGCCCTGCGCCGGCAGTGCTCGGCGCTGGGCCTGGACGGTTCGGTGGAGTGGGCGGGGCTGACCGAGGACGTCGCCGGGGCGCTGCGGCGGTCGTCCGTGTTCATCCTGTCCTCCCGCGGCGAGGGCTTCCCGCTGGCCCTGCTGGAGGCGATGTCCTGCGCGGTGCCGTGCGTCGCCTTCGACTGCGCGCCGGGTGTCCGCGAGATCGTGCGGGACGAGGAGGACGGCCTGCTGGCCCGCCCGGGCAACGTCCCTGAGCTGGCCCGCCACCTGGACCGTCTCCTGTCGGACGCGGCGCTGCGCGACCGGATGGGCGAGCGCGCACGGGAGAACGTGCGGCGCTTCTCCCCCGAGTCGATCACCGACCGGTGGGAGCGGCTGTTCGACCTGCTGGAGCGCTGACACCACGAGGTCCGCACGGTCGGACACCGCGAGGCCCGCCCGGTCGGACACCGCGAGGCCTTCGCGTCCGGCTACGGGGAAGCGGGAAGCCCGCCGGCTGCGCTCCCGGGCGGGGAGCGGAGCCGGCGGGCTTCCTGGTGCGGCGGAGCCGCCGTGATCAGTCCTCCGTGGAGGCGGTCACCGAGGACGGCGACTGCTGCTCGGCGGCAGCGGTCTTCTTCGCCGTCTTCTTGGCGGCGGCCTTCTTCGTCGTGGCCTTCTTGGCCGTCGACTTGGCAGCCGTCGTCTTCGCTGTGGTCGCCTTCTTGACGGCGGCCTTCTTGGCCGGCGCCTTCTTGGCGGCCGTCTTCTTCACCGCGGCCTTCTTGGCGGTCTTCCGGGCCGGCTTGGCCTCCGCCTCGCTCTCGGCACCGGTCTCCGCGGCCTCGTCGGCCACGGGGGCCTCCACTGCCTCGGCGGCGTCCTGGCCCGCGGCCGGGAGGACCACCACGGCGTCCTCCTCCGACGCCGTCGGCGCCGTCGCCTTGCGGACCGCGCGGCGACGCGGACGCGCCGGGGGCGCGGCCTCGGTCACCGGCTCGGCGGCCTCGGCGGCGGGCTCCGCGACCGGCTCGGCCTGCGGCTCGGCGGCGGGGGCCTGCTCGACCACCGTCACCGCGGCCTCCTCGGCGGCGGCCGGCGCTCCGGCGGGCGCGGAGACCCGGCGGGTGGCGCGGCGGCGACCACGGCGGGGCGCCTCCTCGGCCTCCGGCTCGGCGGCCCGGTCGGCCTCACCGGACGGGACCACCGGGTCCTGCACGGCGGCCGGCTCGGCCTGTGCCTCGGCGGCGGGCTCGGCGACCACCGGACGCGCGGCCTCCTCGGCGGCCGTCACGTCCTGCGCGGTCGGCTCGGCCTGCTCGGCGGCCTCGGCGCGGGCGTCCTGGGCGGCCTGCTCGGCCCGGCGGCGGCTGCGCGCCTGCGCCTTGGTCTCGCGCGGCTCGCGGGTCTCCCGGGCCTCGGTCTCCTCGGCGCGCGGAGCGCCGGCGGGCGACGTGGCCCGGCGGCTCGTCCGGCGGCGACCACGGCGGCCGGCCGCGGCCTCCGCCTCGGCGACGGAGCTGTACAGCTCCTCGTCCGCCGTGAAGTCGGGCGCGGGCAGCTCGACCGGCTCCTCGGTGGACTCCGTGACGGTGGACGCCTCGCGCTCGAGCTCGGCCTCCTCCTCCGCGGAGGGGGCCTCGGCGATCAGCTCGGACGGCTCGTGCTCGTGGGGCTGCTCCTGCTGCCCGTCACGCGAACCGCCGCGCTTCTTCTTCTTGCCACCGCCGCCGACGGCGGTCGGCTGCTCCATGTGGACGACCAGGCCACGGCCGTTGCAGTGGACGCAGGTCTCGGAGAAGGACTCCAGCAGGCCCTGGCCGACCCGCTTGCGGGTCATCTGCACCAGGCCCAGCGAGGTGACCTCGGCGACCTGGTGCTTGGTCCGGTCCCGGCCCAGGCACTCCAGGAGGCGCCGCAGCACCAGGTCCCGGTTGGACTCCAGCACCATGTCGATGAAGTCGATGACGATGATGCCGCCGAGGTCGCGCAGCCGCAGCTGGCGGACGATCTCCTCGGCCGCCTCCAGGTTGTTCCTGGTGACGGTCTCCTCGAGGTTGCCGCCCTGACCGGTGAACTTGCCGGTGTTGACGTCGACGACGATCATCGCCTCGGTCCGGTCGATCACCAGCGAACCGCCGCTGGGCAGCCAGACCTTGCGGTCCAGCGCCTTGGCGAGCTGCTCGTCGATCCGGTACGTGGCGAACACGTCGACCTCGGAGGTCCACCGCTGCAGGCGTTCCGCCAGGTCCGGCGCGACACCGGCCACGTAGCCGTGGATGGTCTGCCAGGCCTCGTCGCCGCTGACGACGACCTTGGTGAAGTCCTCGTTGAAGATGTCGCGGACGACGCGGACGGTCATGTCCGGCTCGCCGTAGAGCAGCGTCGGCGCGTTGCCCTTCTTCGCCTTCTGCTGGATCTCCTCCCACTGGCCCTGCAGACGCTCGACGTCGCGGCGCAGCTCGTCCTCGCTGGCGCCCTCGGCGGCGGTGCGCACGATGACGCCGGCGTCCTCGGGGACGATCTTCTTGAGGATGGTCTTCAGCCGGGCGCGCTCGGTGTCGGGCAGCTTGCGGCTGATACCGGTCATCGACCCCTCGGGGACGTAGACCAGGTAGCGGCCGGGCAGCGAGACCTGGCTGGTCAGGCGGGCACCCTTGTGGCCGATCGGGTCCTTGGTGACCTGGACCAGCACGGACTGGCCGGACTTCAGGGCCGTCTCGATGCGGCGCGGCCCGTGGGCCATGCCGAGCGCCTCGAAGTTGACCTCGCCGGCGTAGAGCACGGCGTTGCGGCCCTTGCCGATGTCGATGAAGGCGGCCTCCATCGACGGCAGGACGTTCTGCACCTTGCCGAGGTAGACGTTGCCGACGTAGGAGGTCGACTGCTCCTTGTTGACGTAGTGCTCGACGAGGATGTTGTCCTCGAGCACGCCGATCTGGGTGCGGTCGCCGTGCTGGCGGACCACCATCACGCGCTCGACGGCCTCACGGCGGGCCAGGAACTCGGCCTCGGTGATGATCGGCACGCGGCGGCGGCCCTGCTCGCGGCCCTCGCGGCGGCGCTGCTTCTTCGCCTCCAGGCGGGTGGAGCCCTTGATGGACTGCACCTCGTCGGCGGCAGCGTCACCGGGGCCGGAGCGTTCGTCCTTCTTGCGGGGCTCGCGGACCTTCACGACGGTGCGCTCGGGGTCGTCCTGCGAGGGCTCGGCCTCGGGGGAGGAGTCGCCGGCGCGACGACGGCGGCGCCGGCGCCGGCGGGAGCTGCTGGAGCCGCCGGACTGCTCGCGCTCGGTGTCACCCTCGCGCTCGTCCTCGTCGACGTCCTCGGAGGCGTCCGAGGTGTCCTCGGCGATCTGCTCCGCGGTGTCCTCGGCGTCCTGCTCGGCCTGCTCGGCGGCGGTCTCGTCGGTGTCGGCCTCGTCGGCCAGGTCGGCGTCGGTGTCGCGCTCGCCGCTGTCGGCGTCGCCGGACTCGCCGCGACGACGACGGCGGCCGCCCCGGCGGCGACGGCGGCGGGAACCGGTCTCCTCGTAGTCGCCCTCGCCCTGGTCGCCCCGGTCGGCCTGCTCGGCTTCCTCGGCGGACTCCTCGTCCACGGCCTCCTCGACGGGCGCGGCGGGCGCGGCGGCCTGGGCGGCGGGCGCCTCGGCGCGCGTCTGCTCGGCGGCGGGGGCGTTGTCCTCGCCGCCGCGGCGCCGGCGGTTGCGGCGGCGGGCGCCGGTCTGCTCGGTCTCCTCGGCGGACTCCTCCAC
>NZ_JBRIOU010000005.1:380267-396929 GCF_053474865.1 Streptomyces sp. CO7 | reverse complement strand
CTCCTCCACCGCGGCGGGCTCGGCCGGCTCGGTGTCCTTGGCGGCCTCCTGCGCGGCCTCGTAGGCGGCGCGCTCCGGCGTCTGGAACATCGGCTCGGTGAAGACCGGGGCCCGGAAAACGGGGGCGGCGGCCGGACGGCCCTGGCGGCGCGGGGCCTCGCTGTCGGAGCCTCGCGGCGCGGTGAAACCGCCGGCGGGGCGGCGCACGGCACGGCGGCGGGGACGGCGGCCCTCGGCCTCGTCCTCGGCCTGCTCCGCGGCGGGCTCGGCCTTCGCGGCCTTGGGCTCGGCGGCCCTGGTGGCTGCCGCCCTGGTGCCGGCGGCCTTGGTCTCGGCCTTGGTCTCGGCGGCGCTCTCCTCGGCGCGGCGCTCCTCGGCGCGGGCGAGCTCCTCCGCGGACGGGGCGGCGGCCGGGCGGGTGGCACGGCGGCGGGTACGGCGCGGCGCGGCGGAGGTCTCCTCCACGGCGGCGGGAGCCTCGGCGGCGGGGGCCTCGGCCTCGGCGGCGGCCTCCTCCGTCTCCTCGGCCTCGTCCTCCGGCTCCTCGACCGCGGGGGCCTCGGCGGCGGGGGTCTCGACGGGCGTGACGACCTCGGCGGCCTCCGGGGCGCCGGCGGGCGCGGAGGCGCGGCGCACGGCACGGCGGCGGCGCGGGGCCGGAGCCTCCTCGGCGGGCGTCTGGGGCGCGGCGGGGGCCTCGGCCTCGGCCTGCGTCTCCTCGACGGCGGTGTCCTCGTCCTTGGCGACGGCGGCTGCCTGCTCGGCGGCCGACGGCGCGGTGGAGGGGCGCACGGCGCGGCGGCGGGTGCGGCGCGGCGCGGCGGCGGCCTCGTCGGCGGCGGGGGCCTCGGCCTCGGCGGCCGGGGTCTCCGCGGCCGGCTTGTCGGCGGGCTTCTCCGCGGCCGGGGTTTCGGCGGCGGTGTCGGCGCCGGTCTCGCCGGGCGTACCGACGGGCGCCGCGGCGCGGCGGACCGCACGGCGGCGGCGCGGCGCCGGGGCGGCGTCCTCGGCGGCGGGCGTGGCGGCCTCGGCGGCCGGAGCCGGCGCGGACTGCTCCGCGGCCGAGGCCTCGGTGGCGCCGGTGCTGTCCAGGGCGGCTGCCTCGGTGGCGCCGGTGCCCTCGGTGGCCCCGGTCGGCGGACCCGCCGGCCGGGACGCGGCCCTGCGCCGGCGACGCGGCGGCAGGGTGTCGCTGGGGCTGTTGTTCTGTTCGGAACCCTCGTTGGTGGGTTCGGTCGGTCCGAGCATGCGGGCGTATCTCCCGTCAGGCTCCCGGGCGCCGCGCCTGGTCCGGCGGGTACCGGTGACGTCCGCGGCTCGCGCGATGCGCGTCGCCGCCGTCCGGGGCGCGGGCGCCGCACGGGAGCTCTACTAGTCCTGTCTCGCCGGTTCCGTACGCCGATTTGCGGACGGCCTGGCGAAAGTCTTGTGGTGTCGTGCGCGCTGCCCGACCCAGGTGGCTCCCGAGTTCGAGGGCGGCGCTACGGCGTTCGTCCCTACGCGGGACCTTCCGGCGCCGGCGCCTGCGCGGCGGCAGAGGGATCTGCCTCGCGGTCGGGCGCGAGCGGGTCGGTCACCGTGCCGGTCTCTTCGTCGAAGAGCCCCTGCGCCAGCCTGGTCACCGCTGCGGGGACCGGCGGCGCCAGGTCAGCCACCACACGGAGGCCGGACAGGACGTCGTCGGGTCGCACGGCAGGCGTCACGTGCCGAACAACCAGGCGCAGTATCGCACAGGGGTGGTCACCGGGCCCATCGTCGCCACCGGCGGCCCGGGCTTCCAGGCCGACGACGGCGCTGCGGGCGTCGAAGGTACGGACACCGTTCTTGGTCATGCGCTGAACTTCGACGGTCTCGGCCTTCTCGAAGGCCTCGACCGCCCGGGCGGCGTCCTCGTGAGCCACGCCTTCCAGGCGCAGCTCCCACACGGATGCCGTGAGCCGGTCGGCGAGGCCGGAGGTGCGGGCCTGCACCGCGTCGATCACGTCGAGCCCGTCGGGCAGCGACTCGTCGAGCAGCTCACGCAGCTTCTGCGGGTCACGCGGCTCGGTGAGCGCGATCTCCAGGTACTCCGCCTCACTGCCCGTGCCGGTGGGTGCGGCATTGGCGTACGACACCTTGGGATGCGGTGTGAACCCCGCCGAGTACGCCATGGGTACGTCGGCGCGGCGCAGCGCGCGCTCGAAGGCGCGCTGGAAATCGCGATGGCTGGTGAACCGGAGGCGGCCGCGCTTGGTGTAACGCAGTCGGACGCGCTGCACCGCGGGTGCCGGCGGCGGGCCTTCGGGCTGTCGCTTGCCCAGTGCTCTAATCCTTCGTGAGTGCGGTCGTACTGCTACCAAGAGTACGCGCTTCCGGGCCGCCGAGTTCCCGCCGGTCCGCCGTACCCGCCCGCACCGGGGCCTCGCGGGGGGCTCCGAACAGGGCGGTGCGCAGCTCACGGCGCACCTCACGGACCGTCACGCGGGCGACGGCGAACGCCTTCCCGACGGCGCGGCCCGCCTCCCGGAGCACCCGGCCGACCGGGCGCAGCACGGCGTCCCGGAGGAATCGTCCGGCCGGCGCGAGCACCGCCCGGAAGGCCCAGCGGACCGGCTCGACGAAGATCCACCGCAGCAGCGTGGCGAGGAGACGGCCGACCGCCAGGGAGATCCGTCCGGCGATCCGCCAGGCGTGTCCGAGCGCCTCCCCCACCTCACGGGCGACGACCGCGAGCACCCGCCCGACGGCGGTGACCGGCACCACGACGAGCCACCGCAGCAGCCACCCGGCCACGGCCGCGGCGCCCCGAACGGTCCAGGCGATCCCGCGGCCCAGCGGCGCGAGCACCCACCGGTACAGGGCGACGGCCGGGACGACGAGCAGCCACCGCACCAGCCACGCCGCGCCCGCACCGAGCGCGCGCAGCACGGCCCACATCCCGTGGGCCAGCCACCGCCCGGCGTGTCCCAGAGGGGTCAGCACACGCCGGTACAGCCACCGGGCGCCGTCGGCGAGGCGCCGCCCCAGCCACCGCAGGGCATGTCCGGCCGGGGTCAGCACCCACCGGTACAGCAGGACGGCCGGTGCCAGCAGCAGCCACCGCACCAGCCACACCACGACCGTCGCGGCGCCGCGCCCGGTCTCCCGCAGCACCCACCAGGCACCCTCGAGGAGCAGGGCGACACCGCGCCCGATCCCCGCCAGCACCCACCACAGGCCGCGCCCGACCGGCGCGAGGACCCAGCGGTACAGCCACCGGGCCGGCGTCACCAGCAGGACCCGGCCCAGCCAGCTCACGGCGCGCGTGAAGCCGCGCCACACCGGGGCGAGGACGGCGGTCCGGACGAAGCGCCCGGCGACGACCAGCAGGTCCCACACCATCCGCAGCGGCAGCAGCACGACGAGCGCCACCAGCCGCACCGGCAGCCGCACGGCCGCCACCAGGCATCCCTCGTCACGGCGTGCCGCGACGGGTTCCGTCTTCTTCTCCAGGTCCACGTCCTGTCGGACGCGCGGACGGGGCTGCAGGGTGCGTCCTGTGACGGAACCGGTACGTGCGACGCCGCCGGCGGCTCCCGTGCGGGGGCCGGCGACGGCGTCGTGGTGGTGCTGTGGCGTGGCGCGGGCGTCAGTGGCTGTGGCCGTGACCGCCCGGCGCGCCGGCGGGCTGCTTCACCGAGAGGGGGAGCAGCTTCTTGCCGGTGGGGCCGATCTGGATCGACGTGTCCATCGCGGGGCAGACGCCGCAGTCGAAGCAGGGCGTCCAGCGGCAGTCGTCGACCTCGGTCTCGTCGAGGGCGTCCTGCCAGTCCTCCCAGAGCCAGTCCTTGTCGAGACCGGAATCCAGGTGGTCCCAGGGCAGGACCTCCTCGTAGGAGCGCTCGCGGGTGGTGTACCAGTCGACGTCCACGCCGTACGGGGCCAGCGCCTTCTCGGCGCAGTTCATCCAGCGGTCGTAGGAGAAGTGCTCGCGCCAGCCGTCGAAGCGGCCGCCGTCCTCGTAGACGGCGCGGATGACGTCGCCGATGCGGCGGTCGCCGCGGGAGAGCAGGCCCTCGACGATGCCGGGCTTGCCGTCGTGGTAGCGGAAGCCGATGGAGCGGCCGTACTTCTTGTCGCCCCGGATCTTGTCGCGGAGCTTGGTCAGGCGCGCGTCGGTCTCCTCGGCGGAGAGCTGCGGGGCCCACTGGAACGGCGTGTGCGGCTTGGGCACGAAGCCGCCGATGGAGACGGTGCAACGGATGTCGTTGGAGCCGGAGACCTCGCGGCCCTTGGCGATCACGCGGGTCGCCATGTCGGCGATCTGCAGCACGTCCTCGTCGGTCTCGGTGGGCAGGCCGCACATGAAGTACAGCTTCACCTGGCGCCAGCCGTTGCCGTACGCGGTGGACACGGTGCGGATCAGGTCGTCCTCGGAGACCATCTTGTTGATGACCTTGCGGATGCGCTCGCTGCCGCCCTCGGGGGCGAAGGTGAGGCCGGAGCGGCGTCCGTTGCGGGTCAGCTCGTTCGCCAGGTCGATGTTGAAGGCGTCGACGCGTGTGGAGGGCAGCGAGAGGCCGATCTTGTCCTCTTCGTAGCGGTCCGCGAGGCCCTTGGCGATGTCACCGATCTCGGAGTGGTCCGCGGAGGACAGCGACAGCAGGCCGACCTCCTCGAAGCCGGTCGCCTTCAGGCCCTTCTCGACCATCTCGCCGATGCCGGTGATGGAGCGCTCGCGCACCGGGCGGGTGATCATGCCGGCCTGGCAGAAGCGGCAGCCGCGGGTGCAGCCGCGGAAGATCTCCACGGACATCCGCTCGTGCACCGTCTCGGCGAGCGGGACCAGCGGCTGCTTGGGGTAGGGCCACTCGTCCAGGTCCATCACGGTGTGCTTGGAGACCCGCCACGGCACGCCGGAGCGGTTGGGCACCACGCGTGCGATGCGGCCGTCGGGCAGGTACTCGACGTCGTAGAAGCGCGGGATGTACACGGCGCCGGTCTTCGCCAGGCGCAGCAGCACCTCGTCGCGTCCGCCGGGGCGGCCCTCGGCCTTCCAGCCGCGGATGATCTCCGTCATGTCGAGCACGGCCTGCTCGCCGTCGCCGACGATGGCGGCGTCGATGAAGTCCGCGATCGGCTCGGGGTTGAACGCCGCGTGGCCGCCGGCCAGGACGATCGGGTCGCCCAGGCCGCGGTCCTTCGACTCCAGCGGGATGCCCGCCAGGTCGAGCGCGGTCAGCATGTTGGTGTAGCCGAGCTCCGTGGAGAAGGAGAGGCCGAAGACGTCGAACGCGCCGAGGGCGCGGTGGCTGTCCACGGTGAACTGCGGGACGCCGTGCTCCCGCATCAGCGCCTCCATGTCCGGCCAGACGCTGTAGGTGCGCTCGGCCAGGACGCCGTCACGCTCGTTCAGTACCTCGTAGAGGATCTGCACGCCCTGGTTGGGCAGACCGACCTCGTACGCGTCCGGGTACATGAGCGCCCAGCGGACGTCGCACGAGTCCCAGGGCTTGACGGTGGAGTTGAGCTCGCCGCCCACGTACTGGATCGGCTTCTGCACATGCGGGAGCAGAGCTTCGAGCTGCGGGAAGACCGATTCGGACATCCTTGAACCTTCATGAGCGGACTTGGGGTCCCTCCCCCGCCGCGCTGCGGCCACGGGGAGGATGACTCTCAAGCGTACCCGCAGCGCGTCACCGCTTCGTACGACGCCGTCGGACCACCTCGGCCCACCGGTCGGGCAGGGCGGCCTCGGCGAGGGCGGCCTCCTTCTCCTCGCGTCCGTACAGGACGCCCCAGGTGAAGGTGGGCTCCGCGGCCTTGGCGGCGTCATGGGCGAGGGACAGCAGGGCCTCGCGGGCCATCACGCTGTCCTGGTGGTCGCCGAGCGGGCGCTGGAGGGACTTGGCGTCCGCGGCGAGGCGGCGGGCGCGCTTGCCGAGGACGGGGCGGGCGGCCTCGGCGGCGTAGCGCGTGCGCTTGGCCTTCTTGCGGGCCTCGTGCAGGGCGGTGTCGCGCTCGGGGCCCGGCTCGAGCGCGACGGCACGCTCCACCAGGCGGGACAGGCGGCCGAACTCCTTGTCGAGGGCCTTGGCGAAGGGCTTGGCCGGCTTCCCGCGGGCGGCCTTGCGCAGTGGGGGGCCGGCGAGGAAGGCGTCCAGGGCCTGCAGCAGGTCGAGGTAGCGGCGGCTGTCGAGGACGGCGGCGGTCCGGGGCCTCGTCTCGCCGCGGCGGGTGTCGGCCCACAGTTCGAGCCGGTCGCGGACCGGGCCGGTGCGCAGTTCGGCGGGCAGGGCCTGCGCGGCGGCGGTCAGCCGCTCGTCGAGGACCTCGCGGTCCCGGTCGACGCCGAGCTCACGGGTGAGCCAGCGCAGTTCGACGGCGAGCGGGGCGACGGCCTCGCGGTCCAGCAGCGGGCGGTAGGCGCGCAGGGCGGAGCGCAGGCGGCGGGTGGCGACCCGCATGTCGTGCACGGCCTCGGGCAGGTCGCGGCGGACGGCGGGGTCGAGCGCGACGAGCCTCTCGCGCTGTTCACGGAGGTAGGCGAGGAGGTGGTCCCCGGCGGTGACCGGCTTCCCCCGGCGGGGGCCGGGGACGCCGTCGGCGGCGTCGTCGTCGGGAGACGTCTCGACGAGGGCGCGGGCCAGCTTGGACGGGGCGTCGGAGCGGCGGACCCCGGCGCGGCGGAAGCGCTTCTCGACGAGGTCGAGCAGGCCGGGGTCGGCGCCCTCGGCGAGTTCGACCTCGATCTCGGTCCACTGCGCCTCACCGCGGCCGCCGGCCAGTCGCTCGGCGTGGACGGCGTCCGCGCTCGCCTCGGCCAGCAGCCCGCCGTCGGCGTCCCGCAGCTCACGCACGTCCCGTACGGAGCGCAGGCGGACCACGGGGACCACCTCGGCTCCCAGGGTGCGGGAGCGGATCAGCCGGAGCAGCTCGGCGGGCGGCGCGTCGGCGAGCGGGGCGGCGATCTCGTCACGGGTGTCGGGCCCCACCGGGAGCTTGAGGTGCCAGCCGGGCGTGGAGCCGCCGGTGCGGCGGCGCAGGGTGACCGAGGAGGCGGCGAGACGGAGGTCGGGGGTGTCGTAGTACACGGCGTCCAGCTCCATCACGCCCTGGTCCACGACGGCGGCGATGCCGCCCACGTTGGTCAGGTCGGGGAGCCCGCTGTCCCGGGACTCGTACTTCCGCTCGATCTCGCGTGTGGTGTCCGCCATACCGCCGAGGCTAACCGGGCCGCTCCCCCGCCGTCACGGAATCGGCCGGGGCCACCCGCGCGATCCGCGCAGGTCACCCCGGCCGGCGGTGTCGTTCAGGCCGACACGGGCCGTTGCAGGCGGATGGACTGGAGGAGTCCGACCGCGATCCAGACGGCGAACATGGACGAGCCGCCGTAGGACACGAACGGCAGCGGCAGACCCGCCACCGGCATGATCCCGAGCGTCATGCCGACGTTCTCGAAGGCCTGGAAGGCGAACCAGGCGATGATCCCCGCGGCGACGATCGTGCCGTAGAGCTCGGTGGTCTCGCGCGCGATGCGGCAGGCCCGCCACAGCACGACGCCGAGCAGTACCAGTATCAGTCCGGCTCCGACGAAGCCGAGTTCCTCACCGGCGACGGTGAAGATGAAGTCGGTCTGCTGCTCGGGCACGAACTGGCCGGTGGTCTGCGAGCCCTGGAAGAGGCCCGAGCCGGTGAGTCCGCCGGAGCCGATGGCGATGCGGGCCTGGTTGGTGTTGTAGCCGACGCCCGCCGGGTCCAGCTCGGGGTTGGCGAAGGCGGCGAAGCGGTTGATCTGGTACTCGTCGAGGATCCCGAGCTGCCAGACCGCGATCGCCCCGACCGCTCCGGCGCCGATCAGCCCGAGCACCCACCGGTTGGAGGCGCCCGAGGCCAGCAGCACGCCCAGCACGATGACCACCATCACCATGACCGAGCCGAGGTCGGGCATCAGCATCACGATCAGCATGGGCAGCGCGGCCAGCCCGAGCGCCTGCACGACCGTGCGGTGGTCGGGGTACTCGCGGTCGCCCGCGTCGACGCGGGCCGCGAGCAGCATCGCCATCCCGAGGATGATGGTGATCTTGACGAACTCCGACGGCTGGAGCGAGAAGCCGCCGCCGATCTGGATCCACGCGTGGGCGCCGTTGATGGTGGCGCCCAGCGGCGTGAGGACCAGCAGGATCAGGACCACCGACAGCCCGTACAGGATCGGCACCGCGCCGCGCAGGGTGCGGTGGCCGAGCCAGACCGTACCGATCATCAGGGTGACGCCGATGCCGGTGTTCAGCAGGTGCCGGATCAAGAAGTAGTACGGGTCTCCCTGGTTGAGCTCGGTGCGGTTGCGGGTCGCCGAGTAGACCAGCACCGTGCCGATCAGCGAGAGGGCCAGGGCCGACAGCAGTATCGGCCAGTCCAGGCGCCGGGCCGCCGAGTCGCGGGCGAGCAGACGGGCCCAGGCGGACCGCTCGGGCCCGTACCCGGAGACGGAGAAGCTGTTCACGCCGACAGTCATGAGCACCTGCCTCCGGTCGCACGGCGGCGGGAGGAGCGGCGGGTGGCCCGGTTCCCGGTCGCGGTCTGCTCCACCCTGCCCGCCGGCTGTTCGGGCGGCGCGCCTCCCGCGGGGTCGCCGGTGGTCTCGTCCGGCGGGGGCTGGGCCGGGTCGCCGCCGGTCGCGCCGGCCTGCTGTCCCTTCTCGGCCGCGGCCTCGGCGGCCTTCTGCAGCGCCTTCACCGGGTCCTCGTCGATCTTGGGGCTGTCCACCGTGCCGTCGGGGCGCAACTTGGGCAGCTTCTTCTGCGGCTCGGGCAGCAGGGCCCGCTTCTTGTCGATGAAGCCGTCCGCCTGGACGCCGTACAGCGCGTCGTAGATCTTGCGCACGGCCGGGCCGGAGGCCCCGGAACCCGTACCACCCTGGGAGATCGTCATGACGATCGCGTAGTCCTTGGTGTACGTGGCGAACCAGGAGGTGGTCTGCTTGCCGTAGACCTCCGCGGTACCGGTCTTGGCGTGCATCGGGATCTTGTCCTGCGGCCAGCCGCCGAACCTCCAGGCCGCGGTGCCGCGGGTGGCGACGCCCGCGAGGGCCTCGTCCATCTCCTTGAGGGTGGCCTTGCCGACCGGGAGCTTGCCGTTGCGCCTCGGCGCGATCTCCTCGACCGTCTTCCCGTCCGGGCTGATCACGGCCTTGCCGACGGTGGGCGCGTACAGGGTGCCGCCGTTGGAGATGGCCCCGTAGATGGCGGCCATCTGGATCGGCGTGACCAGGGTGTCGCCCTGGCCGATGGAGTAGTTCACCGAGTCACCGGCGCGCAGTTCGTTGCCGCCGTGGCAGTTCTCCCACTCGATGCGCTCGACGTAGTCGCCGTCCTTCTTGCCGTGCTTGCACCAGTAGTCCTTGTTGGCCTCCCAGTACTCCTGCTTCCACTCGCGGTCCGGGATGCGGCCCGAGACCTCGTTGGGCAGGTCGATACCGGTCTCCTCGCCGAGGCCGAACTGGTGGGCGGCCTTGTAGAAGTAGTCGTTGGCCTTCTTCTTCGGCTTGGTGCCGCCGTCCTTCTTCCACTCCTCGTGCGCGAGGCGGTAGTAGACGGTGTCGCAGGAGACCTCGAGTGCCCGGCCGAGGTTGATCATGCCGTGGTTGGCGGACTCGAAGTTCTTGAAGACCTGGCTGCCGATGGAGTAGTCGCTGGAGCACTGGTAGCTGCCGTCGAACGGGTAGCCGGCCTCGACCGCGCCGGCCGTGGTGACCACCTTGAAGATGGAGCCGGGGGCCGCCTGGCCCTGGATCGCGCGGTTGAGCAGCGGGTAGTTGGACTTCTTGCCGGTCATCTTGGCGTAGTCCTTGGCGGAGATGCCGCCGACCCAGGCGTTGGGGTCGTAGTTCGGGTTGGACGCCATGGCGACGACCCGGCCGGTCTTCGCCTCCATCACGACGACCGCGCCGGCGTCCGCCTTGTACTGCTCGTTGGTGTTGCGGTCCCACTCCTGGCGGGCGGCCTTCATCGCCTGGTCCAGTTCGTACTCGGCGACCCGCTGCACGCGGGCGTCGATGCTGGTGACCAGGTGGGAGCCCGGGACTCCGCGGTCGACCTCGGGGTCGCCCATGACGCGGCCGAGGTTGTCCACCTCGTACTTGGTGACGCCGGCCTTGCCGCGCAGCACCTTGTCGTACTGGCGCTCCAGGCCGGAGCGGCCGACCTGGTCGGAGCGCAGGTACGGCGAGTCGGTGTCCTGGGCCTTCTGGATCTCCTCGTCGGTGACGGGCGACAGGTAGCCGAGGACCTGGGCGGTGTTGGAGCCGCCGGGGCTCGCGTAGCGGCGGACCGAGGCCGGCTCGGCGGTGATGCCGGGGAAGTCCTCACCGCGCTCGCGGATCTGCAGGGCCTGACGCGGCGTCGCCTCGTCGGTGATCGGGATCGGCTGGTAGGGCGAACCGTTCCAGCAGGGCTGCGGGGTCTTGGAGTCGCAGAGGCGGACCTTCTCGATCACCTCCTTCGGCTTCATGCCGAGGACGCCGGCGAGCTTGGTGAGGACGCCCTTGCCGTCGTCGTCCATCTTCAGCAGGTCGGTGCGGGAGGCGGAGACGACCAGACGGTTCTCGTTGTCCGCGATGGCCACGCCGCGCGCGTCGAGGATCTCGCCGCGGGTGGCGGGCTGGACGACCTGCTGGACGTGGTTGCCGCTGGCCTCGGCCGCGTACTCGGCGCCGTTGCGCACCTGGAGGTACCAGAGGCGGCCGCCGAGGGTGGCGAGCAGCGAGAGGACCAGGATCTGGAGAACCACCAGGCGGATCTGGACCCGGGGACTGCGCCCCGTCTCAGGGATATTGCTCATGGGCGCAGCCCATTCGGTGAGGGGTGGCGGTCGGGCGACGGGAGGGAGGTGCTCACAGACGCTTCACGCCCTTCAGGCGGGCGCCGACGCGGACCCGGCCGCGGGAGCGGCTGAGGCCGGGGGTGCCGGAGACCAGCCAGCCCGAGCCGGTGGAGGCGCCGCCGCCCGCCGCGGAGGACGAGTCGGCCAGCGGGTCGTTCTCCGCGCGGCGGGCCAGCGCCATCACGCCGGGCACCACGAACGGGGTGAGCAGCAGGTCGTAGAGGGCGGCGGTGAACGCCAGCGAGCCGAGGCCAACGTCGCGGGCGGCGGTGTCGCCGACCAGGGCGCCGACGCCCGCGTAGAGCAGGGTGGAGCCGACCGCGGCGGCGACCACCACGGCCATCGGGCCGACCGCGCTGCGCAGCCGCCCGTTCTCGGGCCGGGCGAGACCGACCAGGTAGCCGACGACGCAGAGCACCAGCGCGTACCGCCCGGCCGCGTGGTCGGCGGGCGGGGCCAGGTCGGCGAGAAGACCGGCCGTGAAGCCGATCAGGGCGCCGCCGGTGTGCCCGTAGACCAGGGCCAGGCCGAGGACGGTGAGCAGCAGCAGATCGGGGACGGCCCCGGGCAGCTGGAGCCTGGCGAGGACGCTGATCTGGATCACCAGAGCGACCACCACCAGGGTGCCGGAGAGCAGGATCCGGTTCAATTTCATGGGTAAATCCCCCCAGTTCCTACTGTTCGTCCTGTTCCTGCTGCGGCTGCTGCCCGTCCTGCTGCCGGGCGCCGTCCTGTGCGGCCTGGCCGTCCTGGCCCTCCTGACCGTCCTCGCCCTCGGGCTTCGCGCCCGGGGTGACGGTGACGGTGACCGTCGGGACGGGCTTCGGCTTGGGCTTGGTCGGCAGCACGCTGTCGCGCGGGTCCTTCCCGGGACCCTGGACGACGACGCCGACGATGTCCAGCTGGGTGAAGCCGACGAAGGGCGTGACGTAGACCGTACGGGTCAGGTCGCCGCCGGCCGGGTCGACGCGCGAGACGACGCCGACCGGAACGCCGGGCACGAAGGGCCTGTCCCCCTGGGAGCCGAAGGTGACCAGGCGGTCGCCCTTCTCCACCTTCGCCTTGCCGTTGAGCAGTTGGACGCGCAGCGGCCGGTCTCCCTGGCCGGAGGCGAAGCCGAGCTCGTCGCCGTCCTCCATACGGGTGCCGACGGTGAAGTCGGGGTCGGTGGCCAGCAGGACGGTGGCCGTCTCGGGACCCACGGTGGTGACCCGACCGACGAGGCCGTCGCCGTTGAGCACCGTCATGTCGCGCGTGATGCCGTCGTTGGCGCCGACGTCCAGCGTGACCGTCCAGGAGAAGCCCTGGGCGGCGCCGATGCCGACCACCTGGGCGCCCTTGATCTTGTACTGGCCGGCCCCGGCGGTGGCCAGCATCTTCTCGAACTGGCGCAGCCTGCTGCGGTCGCGCGTGTCGCTGCCGAGCTCCGCCTTCAGCGCGGCGTTCTCCTGCTCCAGCTCGGTGAGCCGGTCGTGGCGCTCGCCGGAGTCGCGGACGGCGGCGACGGCGTTGCCGACCGGATCGACCGCGGAGGCGACGCCGTTCTCGATCGGGCCGAAGACGGCTGCCGCGGCATGCCGGGCGCCGTCGACGGGTGAGTCCTTCCCACCCCTGATGTCCACCGTGATCAGCGCGAACGCGATCGCGACCAGCAGCACCAGGAGCAGCCGGCTCTCTCGTGTGTCCCTCACGTGCGGCGGCCGTGCCTTCCTTGTCGGAATGGTCGTACGGACTTGCTGTGTCTGTCGTCCTGCTGTGTCTTCCCGCCCCGGCGACGGCGCGTCGGCCGCGCCGTGCCGGAGATGTGCGTTTCCGCCGGAGAAACGCCTGGGCCGGACGCCGGAGTTCCGGGTCCGGCCGAACGTCCGCCGTACGGGTCAGCCCTGTACGGCAGCCGGGTGACGACGTGTCACCCGGCCGGCGTCAGCGACGGGGCTGGGCGTCCAGCACCTGCTGGAGCGCCTCGAACTCCTCGACGCACTTGCCGGAGCCGAGCGCCACGCTGTCCAGCGGGTCCTCGGCAATGTGGATCGGCATGCCGGTCTCCCGGCGCAGCCGCTCGTCCAGGCCACGGAGCAGGGCGCCGCCGCCGGTGAGGACGATGCCCCGGTCCATGACGTCGCCCGAGAGCTCGGGCGGGCACTTGTCCAGGGTGGTCTTGACGGCGTCGACGATCGCGTTGACCGGTTCCTCGATCGCCTTGCGGACCTCCGCGGCGGAGATGACCACGGTCTTCGGCAGACCGGAGACGAGGTCACGACCGCGGATCTCGGTGTGCTCCTCCTTGTCGAGGTCGTACGCGGAGCCGATCGAGATCTTGATCTGCTCGGCCGTCCGCTCGCCCAGGAGCAGCGAGTACTCCTTTTTGACGTGCTGGATGATCGCGTTGTCCAGCTCGTCGCCGGCGACCCGGATCGACTGGGCGGTCACGATGCCGCCGAGGGAGATCACCGCGACCTCCGTGGTGCCGCCGCCGATGTCCACCACCATGTTGCCCGTGGCCTCGTGGACCGGCAGGCCGGAGCCGATGGCGGCCGCCATGGGCTCCTCGATGATGTGCACCTGGCGGGCGCCGGCCTGGGTCGACGCCTCGATGACGGCGCGGCGCTCCACCCCGGTGATACCGGAGGGCACGCACACCACGACCCGCGGTCGGGCGAGGTAGCGGCGCTTGTGGATCTTCAGGATGAAGTACCGCAGCATCCGCTCGGTGATCTCGAAGTCGGCGATCACGCCGTCCTTCAGCGGGCGCACCGCCACGATGTTGCCGGGGGTGCGGCCGATCATCTTCTTGGCCTCGGCCCCGACCGCGAGGATGCCGCCGGTGTTCGTGTTGATCGCGACGACCGACGGCTCGTTGAGTACGATCCCGCGACCCCTCACGTACACCAGCGTGTTGGCGGTCCCGAGGTCGACAGCCATGTCACGGCCGATGAACGACATTGAGTTCCCCATCAGGATTCGTCTGGCCGTCCCACGTTGAGCGTGAAGCCGCTTGCGGTGGGGACGGCAAGGGTGGGTGCTGTGACGTGAAGGCTTGCAAGGCTCTACATCGTAGTCTCGCCCGCCCCCGGACACTGCGCGAGGGTCTCCGCCATTCTCACCAGATGACGGAGGTGTACGCCTGTGGTGACGTGCCGTCGGAGGGAAAGGTTCCCCCAAGCGGGTCCGCCGCCGGCGGGCCGGGCCGGCCGCCGGACAAGGGCGCGACGGTCAGCCGCGGCCGGGGAAGAAGATCTTGATCTCGCGCTCGGCGGACTCCTCGGAGTCCGAGGCGTGGATGAGGTTCTCCCGGGTGATGACGCCGAAGTCGCCGCGGATGGAGCCGGGCTGGGCCTCGATCGGGTCGGTGGGGCCGGCGAGGCGGCGGATGCCCTCGATCACGCGCTCACCCTCGACGATCATCGAGACGACCGGGCCGGAGGCCATGAAGGCGACCAGCGGCTCGTAGAAGGGCTTGCCCTTGTGCTCGCCGTAGTGCTGCTCGAGGGTGCCCTGGTCCAGGGTGCGGAGTTCGAGGGCGGTGATGCTCCAGCCCGCCTTGCGCTCGATACGGCTGATGATCTCGCCGGTCAGGCCGCGACGGACGGCGTCGGGCTTGAGGAGGACAAGGGTGCGCTGCATGCGGGCTCCCGGTGGGGCTGTACGGGTGGGTGATGATCAGGCCCAGAGCCTATCTCCCCCTCACAGCGCCCCCTCACCGAGGGACGCCGACCCGCCGCCCGGCGGGACGCCGCCCCGCCGGGGGCGTGGCGCCCGCGGGGGCGGCAGGAGGCTCAGGCGGCCGGGGCGGCCGCGGCGCGGGCGGCCTTGGCGGCGTCGATCTGGCGGCCGTAGTGGACGGAGGCCCACCACAGCGCGGCGAAGACGACGCCCAGCCCGTACATCATCGGGACCACGAAGCCGGAGGCGATCAGGGCGAGCTGGAGGATCCAGCCCATCGCGACGCCGCCGGGCCGGGTGATCATGCCGCAGAGCAGCACGGACAGCAGCATGCCGATCCCGCACACCGTCCACACCGTCGTCATGGACAGGTCGGGGTTCTTCATGGCGACCAGTCCGGCGAGGCCGATGACGAAGAACTCGCCGATGAGGGTGGAAGCACAGAGGGTACGCACGGGGAAGTCAGCCCTTCCTCAGGAGCAGCCGGGCCTCGCCGACCGTGATGACGGATCCGGTGACCAGTACGCCGCCGCCGGCGAACTCGCCCTCCTCCTCGGCGAGCGTGATCGCCGCCTCCAGCGCGTCCGGCAGCCGCGGCTCGACCTGGACGCGCTCCTCGCCGAACACCTCGACGGCGATCGCGGCCAGTTCGTCGGCGTCCATCGCCCGGTGGCTGGAGTTCTGGGTGATGACGACCTCGGCGAAGATCGGCTCGAAGGCCTCCAGCAGCCCGCGCACGTTCTTGTCGCCGCTCGCGCCGACCACGCCGATCAGCCGGCTGAAGTCGAAGGCCTCGCCGACGGCCTCGGCGGTGACCCGCGCGCCGGCCGGGTTGTGGGCGGCGTCCAGGACCACGGTGGGCGAGCGCCGCACGACCTCCATGCGGCCCGGCGAGGACACCGAGGCGAACGCCCGGCGCACCGTGTCGAGGTCGAGCGGGCCGGGGCGCGCGCCGCCGACGCCGAAGAACGCCTCGACCGCGGCGAGGGCGACGGCCGCGTTGTGCGCCTGGTGGGCGCCGTGCAGCGGGAGGTAGACCTCCTGGTACTCGCCGCCCAGGCCGCGCAGGGTCATCATCTGGCCGCCGACCGCGACCTGCCGCGACAGCACGCCGAACTCCAGGCCCTCGCGGGCCACGGTGGCGTTCTTGCGCACGGACGTCTTGAGCACGACCTGGGCCGCGTCCACCGGCTGCTGGGCGAGCACCACGGTGGCGTCGTCCTTGATGATCCCGGCCTTCTCGGTGGCGATCTCGCCGGTGGTGGAGCCGAGGCGGTCGGTGTGGTCCAGGTCGATGGGGGTGATCACGGCGACGTCGGCGTCGATGACGTTGGTGGCGTCCCAGGTACCGCCCATGCCGACCTCGACGACGGCCACGTCGACGGGCGCGTCGGCGAAGGCCGCGTAGGCCATGCCGGTGAGGACCTCGAAGAAGGAGAGCCGGTACTCCTGCGCCGTGTCGACCATGTCGACGTACGGCTGGATGTCGCGGTAGGTCTCGATGAACCGCTCGGCGCTGATCGGGTGACCGTCCAGACTGATCCGCTCGGTGACGGACTGCACGTGCGGGCTGGTGTAGCGGCCGGTGCGCAGCTCGAAGGCGCCGAGCAGCGCCTCGATCATGCGGGCGGTGGAGGTCTTGCCGTTGGTGCCCGTGATGTGGATCGACGGGTAGGAGCGCTGCGGGTCGCCGAGCACGTCCATCAGCGCGGCGATGCGGCTGACGGAGGGCTCCAGCTTGGTCTCGCCCCAGCGGCCGGCGAGCTCCTGCTCCACCTCGCGCAGGGCCTTGTCGACCTCCGGGTCCTCGGGGCGGGCCGGCACGTCGGCGCTGGGCGGGCCGCCCTGGGTGCGCAGGGTGCGGCTGCCGGCCTCGATCACCGCCAGGTCGGGATCACGCTCGGTCTCCTCCGAGATGATCTCTTCGAAGGCGTCCAGCGGGTCGGGGCGCTCACTGCTGTCGTCCGGGGGGAGCTCACTCACGGGGCCAGTCTACGTTCCGGGTACGACACGGTTCGTCCACGGGCACCTGCCCGGTCCGGCCTGGCCACGGCCCGGGCGCCCGCGCGGTCCGGCCCTGACACGACCCGGTCGCCCGCTCCCGCGTCCCGGCCGCCCTCCCCCGCTGCGGGTCACCCCAGCCAGGCCCTCAGCCGCAGC
>NZ_JBRIOU010000005.1:379766-380167 GCF_053474865.1 Streptomyces sp. CO7 | reverse complement strand
GGCCCTCAGCCGCAGCCGCCCCCACAGGTGTGCGGCGCCGAACGACGCCGCCGCGCAGACCAGCGCGGTCGCGGCGAGCGCCCCCGCCGCGGGCAGGCCGGGGGCGACCCGCGCGGCCACCGCCCCGCCGAGCGGCGCGACGAAGGCCAGGTGCACCAGATAGGCCCCGAACGAGGCGTCCGACAGCCGCCGCACCGCGCCCCGCCACCGCTGCGGCACCCGGACGCCGCGCACGGCGCCCAGGACGGCGAGCGTCAGCACGGCCACCGGCAGCGTGGCGTAGGCGGCGGGGAACCGGAACCCGAGCTGGTACGCACCCACCGCGACGCATCCCGCCGCCGCGGCCGCCGCCCACGCCCACCGGGGGCCGAGGCCCCGGGCCGTGCCCAGCAGGGCGGCCC
>NZ_JBRIOU010000005.1:376085-379666 GCF_053474865.1 Streptomyces sp. CO7 | reverse complement strand
GCAGGGCGGCCCCGCCGAGGGCGTAGCCGAGCGGGTACACCGACAGCCCCCACGCCCAGCCGGGCAGGTCGAGCCCGGTGACCCGCCCCAGGTCGCCGCGCAGCGTGGCTCCGAGCGCGCACAGGCCCAGCAGCGCGAGCGTCCACCAGGGCGTGGCCGCCCGCCGCCCCAGCAGCACCGCGGTGCCGAGCACCAGCATCAGCGGCACGTAGACGTACAGGTACCAGAGGTGGAACGCCGGCTCCACCGACCCGGACAGGGCACCCACCGCGTCCTCGGCGCCGCCCCGGAACGCCACGTACAGCCCCGTCCACACCACCATCGGCCGCACGATCCGGTCCGCCCGCCGCAGCAGCTGCCGCTCGCCGCGCACCGGGGAGGCCACCAGGGCCGCCCAGCCGGCCATGGCGAAGAAGGCGGGCACCGCGAACCGGGTGAGGGAGTCGGCGGCGACGCCGGCGGTGCGGTGGCCGGCGTCCACGAAGGCGGCGGCGGTGTGGCAGAGGACGACGGCGGCGGTGCAGACGACGCGCAGCAGGTCGACGTCGTCACGCCGCCCGGGCGCGGCCGCAGGGGCCGCCTCGGAGCCGTGGTCGTCGGTCCTGGCGGTGGCGGTGGCGCTCATGCCCCGCAGTGAACAGCCGCCGGGTTACACGAAGCGGGCCGCCACATGAACGCGGCGGGCCGCCCCCGGGGAGGGGCGGCCCGCCGGTCGTGCACTGCCTTCGGGATCAGGCGGAGGGCAGCTTCGCCAGCTGCTCGGTGATCCGCGCGATGTCCTGCTCGGCCTTGGCGAGGCGGCCGCGGATCTTCTCCACGACCGGCTCCGGGGCTTTGCCGAGGAAGGCCTCGTTGCCCAGCTTGCCGTTGGCCTGCGCCTTCTCCTTCTCCGCCGCCTGGAGGTCCTTCGTCAGCCGCTTGCGCTCGGCCTCGAAGTCGATCACGCCGGACAGGTCCAGCTCGACCGTCGCCCCGGCCACCGGCAGGCTGGCGGTGGCGGAGAAGCCCTCGCCCTCCGGCTGGAGGCGCAGCAGCTGACGGATCGCCGGCTCGTGCGGGGCGAGCGGCGTGCCGTCCAGGGTGAGGCGGGCCGGGACCCGCTGGCCCGGCTGCAGACCCTGGTCGCTGCGGAAGCGGCGGACCTCGGTGATCACCGACTGGAGGGTGGCGATCTCCTGCTCGGCCCCGGCGTCGCGGAAGCCGCTGTCGGCCGGCCACTCGGCGATGACGACGGACTCGCCGCCGGTCAGCGTGGTCCACAGCGTCTCGGTGACGAACGGCATGACCGGGTGCAGCAGCCGCAGCGTGACGTCCAGGACCTCGCCCAGGACGCGCTTGCTCGCCTCGGCCGCCGGGCCGCCCGCCATGAAGGTGGTCTTGGACAGCTCGACGTACCAGTCGAAGACCTCGTCCCACGCGAAGTGGTAGAGCGCGTCGGAGAGCTTGGAGAACTGGTAGTCCTCGTACAGCGCGTCCACCTCGGCGACCACCGAGTTGAGCCGGGAGAGGATCCAGCGGTCGGTCGCCGACAGTTCGGCGGCGACCGGCAGCGGGCCCTCGACGGTGGCGCCGTTCATCAGGGCGAACCGGGTGGCGTTCCAGATCTTGTTGGCGAAGTTGCGGGAGGCCTGCACCCAGTCCTCGCCGATCGGCACGTCGACGCCCGGGTTGGCGCCGCGCGCCAAGGTGAAGCGGAGCGCGTCGGAGCCGTACTTGTCCATCCAGTCCAGCGGGTTGACGACGTTCCCGAAGGACTTCGACATCTTCTTGCCGTTCTGGTCACGGACCATGCCGTGCAGCGCGATGGTGTGGAACGGCGGGGTGCCGTCCATCGCGTAGAGGCCGAACATCATCATCCGGGCGACCCAGAAGAAGAGGATGTCGTAGCCGGTCACCAGGACGGAGTTCGGGTAGAACTTCGCGAGGCTCTCGGTCTGCTCGGGCCAGCCCAGCGTGGAGAACGGCCACAGGCCGGAGGAGAACCAGGTGTCGAGGACGTCGTTGTCCTGGCGCCATCCCTCGGCCTCGGTGCCCGGCGGCTGCTCGTCGGGGCCGACGCAGACCGTCTCGCCGTTCGGGCCGTACCAGACCGGGATGCGGTGGCCCCACCACAGCTGGCGCGAGATGCACCAGTCGTGCAGGTTGTCGACCCAGTCGAAGTACCGCTTCTCCATCTCCTGCGGGTGGATCTTGACCTTGCCGTCGCGGACCGCGTCGCCGGCGGCCTGGGCGAGCGGGCCGACCTTGACCCACCACTGCATGGACAGCTGCGGCTCGATGGTGGTCTTGCAGCGCGAGCAGTGGCCGACGGAGTGGACGTACGGGCGCTTCTCGGCGACGATCCGGCCCTCGGCCCGCAGCGCCGCGACGATCGCTGAGCGCGCCTCGAGGCGGTCCTGGCCCTGGAAGGGGCCGTGGACGGTGATGACGGCGTGCTCGTCCATCACGGCGATGGACGGCAGGCCGTGCCGCTGGCCGATCTCGAAGTCGTTCGGGTCGTGGGCCGGGGTGACCTTGACCGCGCCGGTGCCGAACGCCGGGTCGACGTGCTCGTCGGCGACGACCGGGATGGTGCGCTCGGTCAGCGGCAGCTTGATCTGCTTGCCGACCAGGTGCTTGTACCGCTCGTCGTCGGGGTGGACGGCGACGGCGGTGTCGCCCAGCATCGTCTCCGCGCGCGTGGTGGCGACGACGATGGTGTCCTCGCCCTCGCCGTACTTCATGGAGACGAGCTCGCCGTCGTCCTCCTGGTACTCCACCTCGATGTCGGAGATCGCGGTGAGGCAGCGCGGGCACCAGTTGATGATGCGCTCGGCGCGGTAGATCAGCTCGTCGTCGTAGAGCTTCTTGAAGATGGTCTGAACGGCCTGGGAGAGGCCCTCGTCCATGGTGAAGCGCTCACGGGACCAGGCGACGCCGTCGCCGAGGCGGCGCATCTGGCCGGAGATCTGGCCGCCGGACTCGGCCTTCCACTGCCACACCCGCTCGACGAACGCCTCGCGGCCCAGGTCGTGGCGGGACTTGCCCTCCTTGCCGAGCTCGCGCTCGACGACGTTCTGGGTGGCGATGCCGGCGTGGTCCATACCCGGCTGCCACAGCGTCTCGTAGCCCTGCATCCGCTTGCGGCGGGTCAGGGAGTCGATCAGCGTGTGCTCGAAGGCGTGGCCCAGGTGGAGCGAGCCGGTGACGTTCGGCGGGGGGATGACGACGGTGAAGGGCTCCTTGTCGCTCTTCGCGTCCGCCTCGAAGTAACCGCGTTCTACCCAGCGCTCGTACAGCGGTCCCTCCACGTCGGCCGGCGTGTACTGGGTCGGCAGTTCGGTTTCGGGCGCTGTGGGCTGCTGAGAGTTCTCGGTCACGCCGGTCATTTTAGGGGTGTCCGCATCCTGTTCCGAAACGCGATTACTAGGTAACGGTCTGCGCCCGGGGGCGCACGCCGGGCCCGCCGTAGGGAAGGATGGCGCGGGACAGCATCAGGGAGGGAAACCAGCCATGAGTTACAACCAGCCGGGTCCGTACGGCCAGCAGCCCCAGCAGCCCGGGCCCTACGGACAGCCGGGGGCTCAGCCTGGCCCCTACGG
>NZ_JBRIOU010000005.1:370739-375985 GCF_053474865.1 Streptomyces sp. CO7 | reverse complement strand
CGCACGCCCCAGTCGGCGAGCAGCGCGCCGGCCGCCAGGAACCCGGTGGTCGCGGCGCGTTCCATCAGCGCCACCGGCAGGTCGCAGCGGATCGCGTCACCGGCCAGCGTCACCCGGGGATCGGGCGTGCGCACGGCGGGCCGCCGTTGGTACGAGCCGACCGGGAAGAACGGGCAGTCGGCGCGCCACTCGTGCCGGACGTCCACCGCACGCGCCCCGGCCGTCTCCGGGTAGACGCGGTGCAGGGCGGCGAGCAGCCGGTCCTGCGTCTCCTCCCGGTCCGCGCCCGGCGGGACCGCGTAGGCGTGCAGCTCCACCACCGAACCGCCGGTCCGGGCCGCCCAGCGGGCCGCCTCGCCCTCGTAGCGCTCCAGGACGCTGATGTTGTCCAGGCCGTCGTAGCCGCTGGTGCCGAGGAAGCCGGGCCGGTCGGCGCGCACCGGCCGGTCCAGCCAGAGCCGGGAGACCAGGAAGGGCGGCGCGGTCCGCAGTGCGGCCACGTCGTCCCGCCAGGCGGGGGTGCCCAGGTCGGGGGAGGCGTCGACCAGCGTGCGCAGCGCCCCGGGGTCGAGGGCCAGCACGGCGGCCTCGTGGCGCTCCGTCGCGTCCCCGGCCAGCACCTGGACCCCGCCGCCGTCGACCGGCCGCACCTCCCGCACCGGGGTGCCGGTGCGCACGCGGGCGCCCAGGCCGCGCAGGTAGTCGCCGAGCGGTTCCCACAGTGCCTGCGGGAAGGGCTCCGTCGGCACGTCGAAGAGCAGGCCCTCGGAGGAGCCGAGGAAGTAGATGTGGAACATCAGCAGCAGCTCGGCCGCCGACAGTTCGCGCGGGTCGGCGAAGAAGCTGCGGGAGAACACCTCGAACGCCAGGTGGTGCGCGGCCTCGGGGAAGCGGACGCTCTCCAGGAAGGCCGTCGCGCTCATGCCGTCGAACCGCTCGTAGACCTCGGGCACCCGGACGTCGAGCAGCGGCAGCGCGGCCCTCGCGTCCATCGACGCCAGGTCGCGCCAGCCGAAGGTGGGGCTGAGGGCGACGAAGCCGAGGGCGCTGAACGGCGGGGTGCGCGGCACGCGGGCGAAGCTGTCCGTCAGCCCGCCGCTGTGCCGCAGCGGGTAGTCGGGCAGCGGCCGCAGGCGGTCCAGCCCCGGATCGGTGCGCCGCAGCAGCCCCCGCAGCCCGGCTACGGCTACCCGCAGCAGCCGCAGGCCCAGCAGCCCGGCTACGGCTACCCGCAGCAGCAGCCGGGCGTCCCGCCGCAGGGCGGCCCCTACGGCGGGACGCCGGGCCAGCCCGGCCAGCCCCCGTACGGCATGCCCCCGCAGGGCGCGCCGGGTGGCGGTGGCGGCAAGAAGACGGGCCTGATCGTCGGCGGCGCCGCCGTGGTGGTCGCGATCGCGGTGGGCGCCTACTTCCTGCTCGGTGGTGGCGGCGGCTCTGACATCGCCGACGACGGCGCGCACAAGCTGACCACGCCGGCGACGGTGCTGGGCGACTACAAGAAGGCCAAGACGGGCGCCTCCGACAGCGGCGGGTTCACCGAGGAGGACCTGAAGGACGCCGAGAAGCACGGCGTCAAGAACGCCAAGGACGTCCAGTCGCTCTACCAGGCCGGCGACCAGGCCAACCCGCTGTCGATGAAGATGCTCCAGTTCCTCGGCGTGTACGGCGAGATCGAGGACCCGGAGTCCGTCCTGGACGCCATGTTCACCGAGATGGAGAAGAGCGCCGCCGAGGACAACGAGGGCGAGCTGCTCGGCGACCCCAAGGACTACGGCAGCGACAAGTTCGCCCTGAAGTGCCAGGAGATGCTGGTCAAGAACGAGCCCGCGGCAGCCGGACAGCCCAAGGAGATGCACATGCCGGTGTGCATCTGGGCCGACCACTCGACGCTGGGCGTCGTCATGCCGATCGACCTGGCCGACATGATGAGCGGCAAGGGCGTCGACCTGCAGAAGGCCTCCGACCTGGCCACCAAGCTGCGTGCCGAGGTGCGGGTGCCGGCCTGACGGTCGTCGCGTCCCACGGGCAACGGATAACGGAAAGGGCCCCGGTCTTCAAGACCGGGGCCCTTTCCGTTGCGGTACCGCCGGGCGACTAGGCCGACTTCTGCTCGCCCGTCCCCCGGCCGCCGCGCGCGTCGCGCGGGATGAGGGTCGGGTTGACGTTGGAGTGGACCACGTCGGGGGTGATGACCACGCGGGCGACGTCCGAACGGGACGGCACCTCGTACATCACCGACATGAGGACCTCCTCCATGATGGCGCGCAGGCCGCGCGCGCCGGTCTGGCGGAGGATGGCCTGGTCCGCGATGGCCTCGAGCGCCTCACGCTCGAAGTCCAGCTCGACGCCGTCGAGTTCGAACAGCCGCTGGTACTGCTTGACCAAAGCGTTCTTCGGCTCCACCAGGATCTGGAGCAGCGCCTCGCGGTCCAGGTTGTGCACGCTGGTGATCACCGGCAGACGGCCGATGAACTCGGGGATCATGCCGAACTTGACCAGGTCCTCGGGCATGACGTCCTGGAACTGGTCCTTGGCGGCCAGCTCCCGCTTGGAGTGGATGGTCGCGCCGAACCCGATGCCCTTGGCGCCGGCCCGCGACTCGATGATCTTCTCCAGCCCGGAGAACGCGCCGCCCACGATGAACAGCACGTTCGTCGTGTCGATCTGGATGAACTCCTGGTGCGGGTGCTTGCGCCCGCCCTGCGGCGGCACCGAGGCCGTGGTGCCCTCGAGGATCTTCAGCAGCGCCTGCTGGACGCCCTCGCCGCTGACGTCACGGGTGATCGACGGGTTCTCGCTCTTGCGGGCGACCTTGTCGATCTCGTCGATGTAGATGATCCCCGTCTCGGCCTTCTTGACGTCGTAGTCGGCCGCCTGGATCAGCTTGAGCAGGATGTTCTCGACGTCCTCGCCGACGTAGCCGGCCTCGGTCAGCGCGGTCGCGTCGGCGATGGCGAACGGAACGTTCAGCATCCGCGCGAGCGTCTGGGCGAGGAGCGTCTTGCCGGAGCCCGTGGGGCCCAGCAGGAGGATGTTCGACTTGGCCAGCTCGATGGAGTCCTCGCGGCCCTGGCCTCCGCCGTTCTCACCGGCCTGGACCCGCTTGTAGTGGTTGTACACCGCCACCGAGAGCGCCTTCTTGGCGGCCTCCTGGCCGACCACGTAGCTCTCGAGGAACTGGTAGATCTCCCGCGGCTTGGGGAGCTCCTCCCACCGGGTCTCGCTCGACTCGGCGAGCTCCTCCTCGATGATCTCGTTGCAGAGATCGATGCACTCGTCGCAGATGTACACACCGGGGCCTGCGATGAGCTTCTTGACCTGCTTCTGGCTCTTGCCGCAGAACGAGCACTTGAGCAGATCGCCGCCGTCACCGATGCGTGCCACGGTGTGCTTCCCCTTCGCCTGGGAGCCCCCGGACGCTGGTGCGTCCCTGGTCTCCACGGTGCTGCCTTATGTCGACGGTACCTTGCCTGGCCCCCCGTTCGGGCCCCCCTTGGCAGGGTCCGCTCCGGAACGGATCCGGGCGAACCCCGCCAAGAGGCGGCAGACGGCCGTGCCGCCAGCGGAATCCCGCAGCGTCAGCGAACGCTGGCGTTGTTCATCTTGCGGGTCGAGATGATCTGGTCGATCAGCCCGTACTGCAGCGCGTCCTCGGCCGTGAGGATCTTGTCACGCTCGATGTCCTCGCGGATCCTCTCCACCGGCTGGGTGGAGTGCCTGGCCAGCATCTCCTCCAGCTGGGAGCGCATCCGCAGGATCTCGTTGGCGGCGATCTCCAGGTCGGAGACCTGGCCGCGGCCGGTCTCGCTGTACGGCTGGTGGATCAGGACGCGGGCGTTCGGCAGCGCCATGCGCTTGCCGGGCGTGCCGGCCGCGAGCAGGACGGCGGCGGCGGAGGCGGCCTGGCCCATGCACACGGTCTGGATGTCCGGCTTCACGAACTGGATCGTGTCGTAGATCGCGGTCAGCGCCGTGAAGGAGCCGCCGGGGCTGTTGATGTAGATCGAGATGTCACGGTCCGGGTCCATCGACTCCAGGCACAGCAGCTGCGCCATGACGTCGTTGGCGGACGCGTCGTCGATCTGCACGCCCAGGAAGATCACGCGCTCCTCGAAGAGCTTCGCGTACGGGTCGTACTCGCGCACGCCCTGGGAGGTGCGCTCGACGAAGCGCGGGATCACGTAACGGGACTCGGCGACCGGGGCCGTGAGCTCGGCGCGGGTGCGCTCGTACAGGCCGCTGCCGGGGTGGTGATTCATCTTCTGTCTCCTGGAAGGCGAGGCGGGGGAGGGCCGGTGTGCGGGCGCGGGCTTCAGGCCCCGGTGCCGCCGCCGCCCGGAATGTTGGAAGCCGCCGAGATGACCTCGTCGATCAGGCCGTAGTCCTTGGCCTCCTCGGCGTCGAACCAGCGGTCCCGGTCGGAGTCGCGGGTGACCTGCTCGACCGTCTGACCGGTGTGGAAGGCGGTCAGCTCCGCCATCTTCTTCTTGGTGTGCAGCAGGCGCTCGGCGTGGATCTTGATGTCCGAGGCGCTACCGGCCAGACCGGCCGACGGCTGGTGGATCAGGATCTCGGCGTTCGGCAGCGCGAAGCGCTTGCCGGGGGTGCCGGCGCTCAGCAGGAACTGGCCCATCGAGGCGGCGAGGCCCATGGCGATCGTCACCACGTCGTTCTTGATGTACTGCATGGTGTCGTAGATCGCCATGCCGGCCGTGATCGAGCCGCCGGGGCTGTTGATGTAGAGGTAGATGTCCTTGTCCGGGTCGGCGGCAAGGAGAAGCAGCTGTGCAGTGATCTTGTTGGCGATGTCGTCGTCGACCGCCTGGCCGAGGAAGATGATCCGCTCGTTGAGCAGCCGGTTGTAGACCTGGTCGCCGAGGCCACCGATGGAAGGCTCGCCGGCGGCGGAGGGCATCAGATTCGTCACGTATCCACCTGCTCGTCTTACGACGGCGCCGGGCCGTCTCACGTGTTCTGCCGGGGCGGGGGTGGTGCGTGCCCCTGCAGCGCGCCGCGGTGATCGGCGGCGACGGGGACTCCCCTGCCCTCGTATTCATGGACCCTAACGCGCAGGCAGTCACGTGCCATCCCGGTTCCTGGAGTGTTCGCTGTGAGCGCATGGCCACCCCGGGTCCCGGTCCCGCTCCCCCGCCCCGGCAGAACACGTGAGACGGCCCGGCGCCGTCGTAAGACGAGCAGGTGGCTACGTGACGAATCTGATGCCCTCCGCCGCCGGCGAGCCCTCC
>NZ_JBRIOU010000005.1:368843-370639 GCF_053474865.1 Streptomyces sp. CO7 | reverse complement strand
CTGGAAAAGGACCGGGCCCTGCTGCCCGCGCGCGGTGGCGCGGGCAGCAGGGCCCGGGACGGCTCGGGAGCCGGGAGGATCAGGCCTCCGGGGTCTCCTCGGTGGCGGCCTCGGCCTCCACCTCGTCCTCGTCGTCGCTCAGGTCGACGACCTCACCGTTGGTGTCCTTGACGGTCGCGGACTCCACGACCGACGCCAGCGCCTTGCCGCGGGCGACCTCGCCCACCAGCATCGGGACCTGGTTGCCCTGGACGACCTGCTGCGCGAACTGGTCGGGGGACATGCCGGAGGAGGCCGCACGCCGCATGAGGTGCTCGGTGAGCTCCTCCTGGTTGACGTTCAGCTTCTCGCGGTTGACCAGCGCGTCGAGGACGAACTGGGTCTTGATGCCCTTGATCGCGGCGTCACGCGTCTCGGTGTCGAACTCCTCGGCGGACTTGCCCTGGATCTCGAGGTACTTCTCGAGGTCGAGGCCCATCTGGCCGAGCTGGTGGTGCTCCAGGTTGTGCTTGCGGGTCTGGATCTCGTCCTCGAGCAGCTTCTCGGGGATCGGGACCTCGATCAGCTCGAGCAGCTTGTCCAGCACGCGCTCCTGCGCCTGCGTGGCCTGGTCGTACTGCTTCATGTTCTCGAGGCGCGAGCGGCTGTCCGCCTTGAGCTCCTCGAGGGTGTCGAACTCCGAGGCCAGCTGGGCGAACTCGTCGTCCAGGGCCGGCAGCTCGCGCGCGGCGACCTGGGTGATCTTCACCGTGATCTCGGCCTGCTTGCCGGCGGCGGAGCCGCCCTTGAGCTCGGAGGTGAAGGTGGCCTCGCCACCGGCCTCCACGCCCTTGACGGCCTCGTCGATGCCGTCCAGCAGCTCGCCCGAGCCGATGGTGTAGCTGACGTCCTTGGCGACGCCGTCCTCGAGGACCTCGCCGTCGACCTTGGCCTCGAGGTCCAGGGTCACCACGTCGCCGTCCTCGGCGGCGCGCTCCACCGGGGAGGTGGTGGCGAAGCGCTCACGCAGCTGCTCGACCGACTTCTCGACGTCCTCGTCGGACACCTCGACGGCGTCGACCTCGACCTCGATGTTCGAGAAGTCCTCGGGGAGCTCGATCTCCGGGCGGATGTCCACCTCGGCGGTGAAGCTCAGCAGCTCGCCGTCCTTGAGGTCCTTGATGTCGACCTCGGGCTGGCCCAGCGGGTCGACGTCGGCCTCGTTGACCGCCTGCGTGTAGAACTTCGGGAGGGCGTCGTTGATCGCCTCCTCGAGAACCGCACCGCGGCCGAACCGCTGGTCGATGACGCGGGCCGGGATCTTGCCCTTGCGGAAGCCCTTCACCGTGACCTGCTGGTTGATCTTCTTGTACGCCGCGTCGAGGCTGTCCTTGAGCTCCTCGAAGGGCACCTCGACAGTGAGCCGAACCCGGGTCGGGTTCAGGGTCTCCACGGCGCTCTTCACGGTTCGGTCTCCTTGTGGCTGACTGCTTGGGTTTGCCGGGACCAGAACGGTCCGGCGACTCGCGCACCGGGGCGGCTTCGGCGTCAGGCTCTGAAGCTTCACGGCTGACTGCACACGGGCGCGCTTGCATAGTAACCGCAGCCGCCACACCGCCCAAAAGCCGATCACCGGACCCCAGAGGGCGCCCGGTGATCGTTCGGTGTCGGGGTGGCGGGATTTGAACCCACGGCCTTCCGCTCCCAAAGCGGACGCGCTACCAAGCTGCGCCACACCCCGTCAGGTGCGATCCGTAGGGTACACGCGGCGGGGGTCGCCGGCCGCCGGTTTCGGCCCCGCCGGCCGGGGGAGGGAC
>NZ_JBRIOU010000005.1:364523-368743 GCF_053474865.1 Streptomyces sp. CO7 | reverse complement strand
GGGGAGGGACGGGCCGTCACCCGCGCCGGGCGGCCGCGCGGGGGGCGCCGCGCGCAAAGGAAGGTGCAGGGGGGTGCGACGACCCGCTAACATGCCTTCTGTCGCCGTGGCCCAGCCACCGGCGCACCCTTCGCGGGCGTAGCTCAATGGTAGAGCCCTAGTCTTCCAAACTAGCTACGCGGGTTCGATTCCCGTCGCCCGCTCCAGGCACACCGAAGGCCCGGCTGAGAGGCACTCTCCCAGCCGGGCCTTCGTCCTTTTCACGTACCGGCACCCGCGGAGGAAACGCTTCTTCCGGGCCTCCGGCGGACGGTCGCGGCGGTCAGAGGCTTATCGAATTGATCATCGACGCCAGCGAGTCGAGAAATCGCTGGATGTCGTCGGCCATCCCCGTGGAGGCGAGGAAGAAGCCGAAGAGCATGGCGACGATCGCGGGCCCCGCCTTCAGGGATCCGCCCCGGATCAGGACAACGAGGACGATCCCCAGCAGAAGCACCACGGACAAAGAAATGGCCACGTCTGATCACACCCTCGGTCGGTCCGCTGCGCCGCATGGGGGTGTACCCGGCCCGCCCCCGGCCAACCCATCGTGCCACCCAACTCACGCCGCGCGTACGGCCCCTGAGGTACCGGGGACACCCGTCGTCCGCATGTTCGAGACGTGGGGGAAAAGCGACGATCACAAGGGAAGGAATCTTCGGCAATTCCTCCGAAAGGTAATGCGGATAATCCCCGCACATTCGTTTCCCTACGCACGCAACCCTCGTACGACGTTCACGGACAGTTATGGGACCCATGCCCGACTTGGCATCATTTGAGATGAAATAGGCGCAGCTAAAAGCCCTGTTCGGTCCCTATCGTCCCGCTGCGATCCTGTGCCGATCGTCACAAAAATCGAAGACATCGCAGGTGAATACGGGGGTATCCGAGGGCGAGGCGGTAATTCACCGACCCGGCGTTTTCACGGATTCGTACAACCGACGCTAGGGTGCCTCAGATGTTTCACGTTGCCTCGTCCCCCTCACGTGCGACGACGAACGTCCGGTCTCCCCACCCCCGCCCGCGGGGTGGTCGCCGGTGAACGCGCCGCAGCCGCACAGCAGTCAGCAGCGAAGCCGGGCCAGATCGCTCCCAGCGGGCGACGGGCGCGACTCCTTCTTCGACAACGCCAAGTACCTGGCCATCGCCCTCGTGGCCATGGGACACGTCTGGGAACCGCTCCGTGACGGCAACCGCCCCATGGGCGTGCTGTACATGGTCGTGTACGCGTTCCACATGCCGGCGTTCATCGTCATCTCGGGCTACTTCTCGCGGTCCTTCGCGTTCAAGCCGCACCAGATCAAGCGTCTGGTCAGCGGCGTGGTGGTCCCGTACCTCTGCTTCGAGCTCGCGTACTCGATGTTCCGCAAGTGGCTGCACGAGCCCGGCGCCCCGATCAGTCTGCTGGACCCCTGGTACCTGACCTGGTTCCTGGCCGCTCTCTTCGTCTGGCGGCTCACCACGCCGGTCTGGCGGTCGCTGCGCCACCCGCTGGCCCTGGCCCTGGCGATCGCGATGCTGGCGACCGTCTCGCCCAGGATCGGCAACGACCTCGACATGCAGCGCGCGCTGCAGTTCCTGCCGTACTTCGTGCTGGGTCTGTGCCTGAAGCCGGAGCACTTCAAGCTGGTGCGCACCTGGCGCACGCGGCTGCTGGCGGTGCCGGCGTTCGCCCTCGCGCTGGTCGTCGGCTGGTGGGCCAAGGGCAACATGACGACCGCGTGGTTCTACCACCGGGACGCCGCCGAGGAGCTGGGCGGCGACTGGTGGATCGGTCCGCTGATGACGCTGGGCATGTTCGGCTGCTCGGTGCTGCTCACGGCCTGCTTCCTCGCCTGGGTCCCCGGCCGGCGGCTGTGGTTCACCTCGCTGGGCGCCGGCACCATCTCCGGCTACCTGCTGCACGGCTTCCTGATCAAGAGCGGCATCTGGTTCGGCTGGTTCGACCAGGACTGGGCGCAGGGCCCGCTGGGCGCGCTGCTGTGCACGGTGCTCGCCGTGACCGTGGTGACTCTGCTGTGCACCAAGCCGGTGCGCACGCTGCTGAAGCCGGTGCTGGAGCCGAACCTGGACCGCTTCTTCCGCGAGGACCAGGCCGCCCTGAACGCCAGGAAGACCTCGGCTCCGGCCGAGGGACAGGGCGCCGGGGACCGCTCCAAGGTCCCCGCCGGGGTCTGAGCAACGACGGAACACGGCGAAGGCCCCGTCACGCGCCGGGAGCGCGGGCGGGGCCTTCGTCGTGCCGTGCCCGTGCTGTGCCGTGCCGTGCGAGGGACCACGGGCGCGGGGCCGGTCCGGTGGCGTCAGGCGGCGCGGGAGATGAGCAGGAGGGCCCGGTCGTCGTTGACGTCCTTGGCGACGGCCTCGATCAGGTGCCAGGCGGCGCCCTGGAAGCCGCCCACCACGTACCGGTCGGCCTCGCCGGTGAGACGGTCGATGCCCTCGACCAGGTCCCGCTCGGCCGTCTCGACCAGTCCGTCGGTGAAGAGCATCAGCACGTCCCCCGGGCGCAGCGACCCCTTGCAGGGGTCGAAGGTGGCGCCGTCGTAGACGCCCAGCAGCGGCCCCTCGGCGGTCTTCTCCTCCCAGCGGCCGGTGCCGGCGCACAGCTGGAGGCCCGGCGGGTGGCCTGCCGAGTAGAGCTCGTAGTCGCCGCTCTCCAGGTCGAGGACCAGGTGGATGGAGGTGGCGAAGCCCTCCTCCCAGTCCTGCCGCAGCAGGTAGCCGTTGGCGGCGGGCAGGAACGCGTGCGGCGGCAGGGAGCCCAGCAGACCGCCGAAGGCCCCGGACAGCAGCAGCGCCCGGGAGCCCGCGTCCATGCCCTTGCCGGAGACGTCGGTGAGGACGACCTCCAGGGTGCGGCCCTCGTTGGTGCGGGCCGCGACCACGAAGTCGCCGGAGAAGGACTGTCCGCCGGCCGGACGCAGCGCCATCTCCCGGTGCCACCCCTCGGGCAGGTCCGGCAGCGCGCTCTGCGCGCGGATCCGCTCGCGCAGGTCGAAGAGCATGGTGCCGCCGCGCCGCCAGGGCACGCCGACCCGGCTGCGGAACTGGGCCACCATCAGGCCGACGAAGCCGCAGGCGGCCACCACCAGCACCACACCGGGGGTGACCCGCGCGAAGCCGTCCGGATAGGGCCGCAGGGCCAGCGCCTCGACGATCAGCGCCGTCGCGGCGGCCGCGTACAGCGCGAGCAGGCTGGCGGGGCGCAGCAGCAGGCCGCCCGCCACGATGGGCAGCACCAGGGCCGCCGGGGTGAACCAGACGGCGTTGGCGAGGGTCAGGCTCGCGATCAGGGGAATGGTGAGGAGCAGGGCGACGAAGGCGATCCAGTCGGACCCGTCGCCCCGGAACCAGTCGACGGCGGCTTTGCGCAGGCCGATGCGGGCCCGGTGGAACTGCTTCTTCATCCGGGCCGTGAACGTGTCGGCGGCCGAGCGCCGCTTCCGTCCTGCTGCCATCGCTTGGGACCCTATCCAGCGGACCCCCCTCCTGGCACGGGTGGTCCCACTTGTCCCCCGTCCGGGGCCGGATTCGGGCCGGAGGTCCCTGGTGCCCCGGGCGCCCTCCGCGGCGCTCTCCCCGGCCTCCCGCGCGCCGGTCACACGCCCGGCGCGTTCGTCGGCTGGCAGCCGGGGCACCAGAACAGGTTGCGGGCGGCCAGCTCGGCGGTGCGCACGGCCTCCCCGCAGACGTGGCAGGCCTGGCCGTGGCGGCGGTAGACGTAGACCTCGCCGCCGTGGTCGTCGACGCGGGGGGCGCGGCCCATGGCGTCGGGGGTGTGCTCGGGGCGCACGGTGTCGATCCGGTTGTGCCGGACGCCCTCGCGCATCAGCTCCACCAGATCGGCCCAGATCGCGCCCCACTGCCGGCGGGTGAGCTCCCTGCCGGGCAGGTAGGGGTCGACGCCGTGCCGGAAGAGGACCTCGGCGCGGTAGACGTTCCCGACGCCCGCCACCACCTTCTGGTCCATCAGCAGGGCGGCGACGGTGGTACGGCTGCGGGAGATCCGGCGCCAGGCCAGGTCCGGGTCGGCGTCCGCGCGCAACGGGTCGGGGCCCAGGCGCTCGTGTATCGCCTGCTTCTCCCCCGGGGTGATCAACGCGCACGCGGTGGGGCCGCGCAGGTCCATGACGGCGGACGGGCCGGTCAGGCGCAGGCGCACGGTGTCGGTGGGCGGG
>NZ_JBRIOU010000005.1:350777-364423 GCF_053474865.1 Streptomyces sp. CO7 | reverse complement strand
CTCTTCTCGTAGTCCGCGAGCATCTCGATGCGTCGGATGTGGCGCTCGTCGCCGGAGAACGGCGTGTTCAGGAAGATCTCGACGAACTTCGTCGCCTCCTCCTGGGAGTGCATGCGGGCGCCGACGGCCACCACGTTGGCGTTGTTGTGCTCGCGGCCGAGGGCGGCCGTCTGCTCGCTCCAGGCCAGCGAGGACCGCACGCCCGCGACCTTGTTGGCGGCGATCTGCTCGCCGTTGCCCGAGCCGCCGATCACCACGCCGAGGGAACCCTCGTCGGCCGCGGTGCGCTCCGCCGCGCGGAGGCAGAAGGGCGGGTAGTCGTCCTGGGCGTCGTAGATGTGAGGGCCGCAGTCCACCGGCTCGTGGCCGGCGGCCTTCAGCCACTCGACGAGGTGGTTCTTCAGTTCGTAACCGGCGTGGTCGGAGCCGAGATAGACGCGCATGGTCCGAGTGTGACACGGCCACGGGCCGCGGGTGTGCGTGGGGGGACGGCCCGCGGACTGCTCACACTCTCCGCAAACTGTGATCTGGACCATAGGACCGCAGGCAAAACAGCGATAACAATCCGGAACCTAAGGTTCCACTGACGCGTTCCCTCCGATTCACTGAACCGTCGCTTCACCGGTGGCCCCGCATGCCTCACGAGGGCAGGGGATACCTCACACGCACCATCCCGGCGTAGCCCGGCGTACCCCGGCGAAAAGGAAAGAACTTCATGACTTCACCAGGACATGAGGGCTCCGGCCTTCAGGCAGGCCTCAAGAACCGGCACCTGACGATGATCGCCATCGGCGGCGTCATCGGCGCCGGGCTCTTCGTGGGCTCCAGCAGCGGCATCGCCGCCGCGGGCCCCGGCATCCTGCTCTCGTACGCCCTGGTGGGCGCGCTCGTCGTCTTCGTGATGCGGATGCTCGGCGAGATGTCGGTCGCCAACCCGACCTCCGGCTCCTTCTCCGCCCACGCCGACCGCGCGCTGGGCCGCTGGGCCGGGTTCTCCATCGGCTGGCTCTACTGGTTCTTCTGGGTCGTCGTGCTCGCCGTGGAGGCCACGGCGGGCGCGGTGATCCTGGAGGGCTGGGTGCCGGCCGTCCCGCAGTGGGCCTGGGCGCTCATCGTGATGCTGGTGCTCACCGCGACCAACCTCGCCTCGGTGGCCAACTACGGCGAGTTCGAGTTCTGGTTCGCGGGCATCAAGGTCGTCGCCATCGGCGCGTTCATCCTGGTCGGTCTGCTGGCCATCTTCGGGGTGCTGCCGGGCGTCGACGCCGAGCAGGCCTCGTGGTCCAACCTCACCGCGCACGGCGGCTTCCTGCCGAACGGCCCGGGCGCCATCATGATCGGCGTCCTGATGGTCGTCTTCTCCTTCATGGGCTCGGAGATCCCGACGCTGGCCGCCGGTGAGGCGGAGGACCCGCAGCAGGCCGTCACCAAGGCGACCAACAGCATCATCTGGCGGATCGGCGTCTTCTACCTGGGCTCGATCCTGGTGGTCGTCACCCTGCTGCCGTGGGACTCGAAGAAGATCGCCGAGGACGGCTCGTACGTGGCCTCGCTCGACTCGCTGGGCATCCCCTACGCCGGCGAGGTCATGAACTTCATCATCCTCACGTCGGTGCTGTCCTGCCTGAACTCGGGCCTGTACACCGCGTCGCGGATGGCCTTCTCGCTCGGTCAGCGCGGTGACGCGCCGAAGGCGTTCGCGACCACCACGCGCAACGGCGTGCCGCGGGCCGCGATCCTCGCCTCGGTGGCCTTCGGGTTCGTCGCGGTCTTCTTCAACTACGTCTCCCCCGACAAGGTCTTCCACTTCCTGCTGAGCTCCTCGGGCGCCGTCGCGCTCTTCGTGTGGCTCGTGATCTGCGTGTCGCAGCTGCGGATGCGGCGGATCATCCTGCGGGAGGCGCCGGAGAAGCTGGTCGTGAAGATGTGGCTCTTCCCGTACCTGACCTGGGCGTGCATCGCGTTCATCGTCTACGTGATCGGCTACATGCTGTTCGACACGGAGTTCGGCAACCAGGAGATCATGCTGCTGACGCTGCTGGTCGCGGCGATCGTGGTGGGCATCGCGCTGGTCCGCCAGAAGCTGGGGCACAACGCCCCGGCCCGCGAGGCCGGCGCCACCGCCCCGGCGGACGAGCCGAAGGCGGGCGTCCCGGGCGCGTGACGCCCGCGGACTTCACGGAACGCCCGGCGCGGGCTCCCCGCGCCGGGCGTTCCGTCGTCCGGCTCGTGTCAGCGCGGCAGGACGAGCAGGGGGGCCGGGCGGTCGCGGTCGGCGGCGGTCAGGGCGGTGCGGATCAGGGTGGCCTGGTGCTCCAAACCCTGGGGGGTGGCGAGCCGGACCCGGGGGACGCGGACCACGGTGACCCCGAGCCGCTCGAGCCGCTCCCGCTTGCCGAGGTCGCCCGGGGCGTCCAGCTCGACGGCGATCCCCTGCTCCGGCCAGTACGCGTCCACGGCGCCCAGCGAGGGCCCCTCCGGAAGGCGGAGCTCCACGTTCCACACCGGGTCGGGCAGCCCGTGCTCCCAGGCCATGCGGTACAGCCGCTCCTCGGCGGCCGCGCGTCCCTCCGACACCAGGACCTCCATCGCCTCCGCCACCCGGGGCCGCCCGCACAGCCGGGCCCGGCGCAGCTCGCGCAGCAGCGCGGACGGTTCGCAGTGGCCGTCGTGGACCGCCTCGGTGAACAGCCGCCGGACGGCGAACGGTCCGGCGTCCTCCGGCAGGTGCGCCACCGCGTCGGCGACGGCCCGCTCGACCGGGGCGACCGGGACCCCGGACGCCAGGTCCGGCACCGGCATCCGGGCCGTGCGCACCACCCGGGCGCAACCGGTGGAGCGGACCCGGCGGGCGCGCGGCACCAGCACGTCGACGACGTCGAGCAGGGACAGGGCGGGCGCCGAGGCGAAGTTCCGCAGGGCCAGCGCGGCCAGGCCGGTGACCACGGCGTCCGCGTGGAGCGGGTCGTCGCGCCGGGGCTGGGCGGGGACGGCGGTGGCCTGCGGCCGTTCCTCGGCGGCCGCGGAGGCCTCCCGGCGGGAGGCGTAGAGCAGGGCGGCGTGCAGGCGCTCCTCGCCGGTGGGCGCCCCCTGACGCAGCAGGTAGACGCCGGGCAGCATCCGCTGCCAGGTGCCGCCCGGCCGGCAGCGGGCCCCGGCCTGGGCGGGTGTCACGCCGTGGGCGCGCAGCTCGGCGGCGGTGACGAGCAGGCGCGCCCCGGAGGAGGCGGCGAGGGGGGTCTCCCCTGCTCGGGCGAAGCCGAGAGCTCGGGGGAGGGAGGAGCGCAGGGGGTCCAGGGGGAAGTCGTGCGTCATGCCCCTTGCCTCCCCCGAACGGAGCAGCATCCGACCCCTGTTACAGGGCCGTCGAGGAACGCTGACCGTTCCGCCATGTTCTGGCGAACATGTGCGCGATACGCGGGTCCGGCTACCCGGCCACCCGCACGGCCCGCCGCTGTCGCACGTACCCCGCCGCGGCCAGGACCAGCGTCAGCGCTCCGGTGGAGAACACCTGGACGCGGGTGCCGGACTCCATGAGCATCAGCGCGAAGATCGCCACGATGCCCGCGACGGCGACCCAGGTGAGCACGGGGAAGGCCCACATGCGGACCGTCATGCGCTCGGGCTCCTGGCGCTCCAGACGGCGGCGCAGCACCAGCTGCGAGACGGCGACGAAGAGCCAGATCACCAGGATCACCGCGCCGATCATGTTGAGCAGCCAGGCGAACACGTCGTCGGGACGCCAGTAGCTCAGCAGCACGCAGAAGAAGCCGAAGGCGGAGGAGGCCAGCACGGCCGCCCGCGGCACCCCGCCGTGGACCCGGCCCAGCGCCTTGGGGCCCTGGCCGCGGCGGACCAGGGAGAAGGCCACCCGGGAGGCGGTGTAGGTGTTGGCGTTCATCGCGGACAGCAGGGCGACCAGGACGACCACGTTCATGATCTGGCCCGCGCCGGGGATCTGGAGGGTGTCCAGGGCGGCGACGTAGGGGCCCTTCTCCACCAGCGCGGGGTCGTTCCACGGCACCAGGAGCACGATCACGGCCATCGAGCCGATGTAGAAGAGGCCGATCCGCCACATCGCCGTGCGGACGGCGCTCGCCACGCCGCGCACCGGGTCCTCGGACTCGGCGGCCGCGACCGTGACGGACTCGATGCCGCCGTAGGCGAAGACGGAGGCCAGCAGACCGACGATCAGGCCGTGCGTCCCGCCGGGCATGATCTCGGAGAGGTCGGCGCCGGCCGTCCCCTCGCTGCCCGGCAGCAGTCCGGCGACGGCCAGCACGCCCAGCACCAGGAAGGCGGCGATGGCCACCACCTTGAGCGCGGCGAACCAGAACTCGAACTCGCCGAAGTTCTTCACGGCGGCCAGGTTGGTGCCGGTGAAGACCACCATGAAGAGGGCGACCCACATCCACTCCGGGGTGCCCGGCAGCCAGCCCGTGACGATCTTCGCCGCGCCGATGCCCTCGAGGCCGACGGCGGTGGAGAGCATCACCCAGAACGCCCAGCCCGAGGTGAAGCCCGCCCAGGGGCCGATCGCCCGCTCCGCGTGCGAGGAGAAGGAGCCGGAGGAGGGATAGGCGGCGGACATCTCGCCGAGCATCCGCATGACCAGCATGACCAGCAGCCCGGAGATCGCGTAGGCGATCACGATCGAGGGACCGGCGGCCGCGATGCCGGCGCCGGAGCCGACGAACAGGCCGGCGCCGATGACGCCGCCGAGCGCGATCATCGACAGGTGGCGCTGCTTGAGGCCGTGGCCGAGGGCGGCGGAGTCCGGGGAGGACGGACCGTGCGCGGGGGCCGGCGGCGAGGACGGGGCCGTGCCCGCCGCGGCTTCTGGGGTGGTGCGTGACATGCAGCGAGTTTGACCGATGCCGTCCGGGTTCGGGGCCCGGGACCGGAATGCGAACGGCCACAGTGCGGAGGGTGAGATTCCGCTTACCCTCCGGCCTTTTTTGGCGGGTCCCCACAAGGCCTCGGGGTGAGCAGCGTCACTCCTCGTCGCGCTCCGACGCGGGTAATTTGTGCGATACCCACGACGTCGTCGTTCCGGCCTTTGTCGAGCACGGACGGTGATGCCGCCGAACGCTCTGGGATAGCGTCGTCGTGTTCGAACAAGCTCCTGTGACACCTGTTCACCCGTTCGTGCCGGCCCGGCGCGAGCCGATCCCCCACCCCGCGGAGAGACCCATGAGCACCGCAGCCGCCCCCGCCCGCTCCGGGCAGGTCCTCGCCGATCTGCTGCCCGCCACCCGCGTCCGGGACGCGGCCCTCGTCCTCTCCGGCGCCGTGCTGACCGGCGTCGCGGCCCAGCTCGCCCTGCCGATCCCGGGTTCCCCGGTCCCGGTCACCGGCCAGACCTTCGCCGTGCTCCTCGTGGGCAGCGCGCTGGGCGCGGGCCGCGGGCTGCTGTCGATGCTGGTCTACCTGCTCGCGGGCATGGCCGGCATGCCGTGGTTCGCCGAGGGCGCCTCGGGCGTCGCCGCCCCGTCGTTCGGCTACGTCATCGGCATGGTGCTGGCCTCCGCCATGGTGGGCGCGCTGGCCCGCCGCGGCGCGGACCGCACGCCGCTGCGGATGGCCGGGACCATGCTGCTGGGCTCCGCGGTGATCTATGCCGTGGGCCTGCCGTACCTGTCCTTCGCCCTCGACCTCTCGGCGGGCCGGACCCTCGCAGCGGGCTTCACCCCGTTCCTGCTGGGCGACGTGCTCAAGGCCGCGCTGGCCATGGGCGTGCTGCCGACCGTCTGGAAGCTGCTCGAGCGCCGAGGCTGACAGCGGCGCACCCCGCCCCCGCGGGGGCACGCGCGAAGGCCCCGGCTCCTGCGAGCCGGGGCCTTCGCGTTCCGCACGCCGCCGCGGCGGCCGGGCGTCTCAGACCAGGTTGGAGAAGTCCGGGCCCTTGGTACGGGTGCGCTTGATCTCGTAGAAGCCCGGCACCGAGGCCACGGCCAGCGTGCCGTCCCACAGCCGCGCGGCCTCCTCGCCCTGGGGGGCGGGGGTGACGACCGGGCCGAAGAACGCTATCTGCTCGCCGTCCTCACCCGGCACGGCGATGACCGGGGTGCCGACCTCCTGGCCGACCTTCTCGATGCCCTCCCGGTGCGAGGCGCGCAGCTCGGCGTCGAACTCGAAGTCCTCCTGGTCGTGGTACTCCATGAGCTCGGCCGGCAGACCCACGTCGGCCAGGGCCCCGGCCACGGCCTCGGGGGTGGTGCCCTCCCCCTTGTTGTGGATGCGGGTGCCCAGCGCCGTGTAGAGCGGGCCGACGACCTCCTGCCCGTGCTTCTGCCAGGCCGCCGTCACCACCCGCACCGGCCCCCAGGCCTTCTTCTCCAGCATCTCGCGGTACTCGGGCGGGAGTTCGTCGAGCTTGTCCTCGTTGAGGACGGCGAGGCTCATGACGTGCCAGCGGACCTCGACGTCCCGGACCTTCTCGACCTCCAGCATCCAGCGGGAGGTCATCCAGGCCCAGGGGCACAGCGGGTCGAACCAGAAGTCCACCGGGGTCCTGGCGGCGGTCGTCTCGGACATGGCGCTCCTCGGATGCGTGTAACGGTCGATTCCCTGGCCCAACACGCCGCCGGCCCGGTCAATTCCCGGATGCCCGGTTCCGGCGCACCGTGGGAGGATCGTCGCCGATCATCACCCGCTGATCGTCCACAGATGCCCAGACCCGGAGGAGACGACCCTTGCCCGGTGAGAATCTGTCCCGCGAGGAGGCCCGCGAGCGGGCCGCGCTGCTGTCGGTCGACGCCTACGAGGTGTCGCTCGACCTGCGTTCGGCCCTCGGGGAGCACACCGGTGACGGACCGCGGACCTTCCGCTCCGTCACCACCATCCGCTTCCGCTGCGCCGAGCCCGGCGCCGCCACCTTCGCGGACCTGATCGCGCCGAGCGTCACCGCGGTCTCCCTCAACGGACGCGACCTGGACCCCGGCGCCGTCTTCGACGGCTCGCGCATCCAGCTGGAGGACCTCGCCGCCGAGAACGAGCTGGTCGTCGACGCGCAGTGCGCCTACTCCCGCACCGGCGAGGGCATGCACCGCTTCGTCGACCCGGAGGACGGCGAGGTCTACCTCTACACCCAGTACGAGCCCGCCGACGCCCGGCGCGTCTTCGCGAACTTCGAGCAGCCCGACCTCAAGGCGCCGTTCCGCTTCGAGGTGCGCGCCCCCGAGGGCTGGACCGCGTGGAGCAACGGCGCCGGCGAACTCACCGACGGCGTGTGGCGGTTCGCGGAGACCCGGCCGATCTCCACCTACATCACGGCGGTCGTGGCCGGCCCGTACCACTACGTCACCGACAGCTACAGCCGTGAGCTGCCCGACGGCACCCGGCTGGAGATCCCGCTGGGCGCGATGTGCCGCAAGGGGCTGGCCCCGTACTTCGACGCCGACGACGTCTTCCTGATCACCAAGCAGGGCCTGGACTTCTTCCACGAGAACTTCGACTACCCGTACCCGTTCGGCAAGTACGACCAGGCCTTCGTGCCCGAGTACAACCTCGGCGCCATGGAGAACCCGGGCATGGTCACCTTCCGCGAGGAGTACATCTACCGGGGCAAGGTGACCCGGACCTCCTACGAGCGGCGGGCCACCACCATCCTCCACGAGATGGCCCACATGTGGTTCGGCGACCTGGTCACCATGGAGTGGTGGGACGACCTGTGGCTCAAGGAGTCCTTCGCCGACTTCATGGGCACCTTCTCCCTGGTCGAGGCGACCCGGTTCACCGACGGCTGGATCAGCTTCGCCAACATGCGCAAGTCGTGGGCCTACCGGGCCGACCAGCTGCCCTCCACGCACCCGGTCACCGCGGACATCCGCGACCTGGAGGACGCCAAGCTCAACTTCGACGGCATCACCTACGCCAAGGGCGCCAGCGTCCTCAAGCAGTTGGTGGCCTACGCCGGCCGGGACGCCTTCCTGGAGGGCGCGCGCCGCTACTTCAAGCGCCACGCCTACGGCAACACGCGGCTGGGCGACCTGCTGTCGGTGCTCGGCGAGACCAGCGGCCGGGACATGACGTCCTGGGCCAAGGCCTGGCTGCAGACCGCCGGGGTCAACTCGCTCACCCCGCAGGTGCTGCTGGACTCCGACGGGCGGATCGAGGAGCTGGCGGTGCTGCAGGAGGCCGCCGAGTCCCACCCGACGCTGCGCCCGCACCGGGTCGCGATCGGCCTCTACCGGGTCGACGGGGGCGAGCTGGTCCGCTACGCCCGCGCCGAGGCCGACGTGGCCGGCGCCCGCACGGTGATCGGCGACCTGGCCGGCGCGGACGCGCCGGACCTGGTGCTGGTCAACGACGACGACCTCACTTACTGCAAGGCCCGCTTCGACGAGACCTCGCTGGCGACGCTGCGCGAACATTTGGGCTCGCTGACCGACCCGCTGGCGCGGGCGCTGTGCTGGTCGGCGCTGTGGAACATGACCCGGGACGCGCTGCTGCCGGCCCGCGAGTTCGTGGCGCTGGTCGTGCGGTTCGCCGGGGTGGAGAGCGAGATCGGCGTGCTGCAGATGCTCCACGCCTGGGCGCGCACCGCGCTGGTGCGTTACGCGGCGCCGCTGTGGCGGCCGGAGGGCGAGCGGCTGCTGGCCGAGGGCGCGCTGCGGGAGCTGCGGGCGGCCGGGGCGGGCGGGGAGCACCAGCTCGCCTGGGCCCGGTTCCTGGCCTCCGTCGCCTCGGCCGAGGGCGAGTTCGCGCTGCTGCGGGGGCTGCTGGACGGCACCGAGAAGATCGACGGCCTGGAGATCGACCAGGAGCTGCGCTGGGACTTCCTGGAGCCGCTGGCCGCGCACGGGCTCGCCGACGAGGCGGCGCTCGCCGAGGAGCGGGGGCGCGACAACACGGCGTCGGGCGAGCGGCGTCAGGTGCGGTGCCTGGCGGCGCGGCCGTCCGAGGCGGTCAAGGCCGAGGCGTGGGACGCGCTCGTGGAGTCGGACGCGCTGTCCAACGCGCTGGTGGAGGCGACCATCGGCGGGTTCTCCCAGCCGTCCCAGCGGGGGCTGCTCGCGCCGTACGCGCAGCGGTACTTCGCGATGCTGGAGCGGGTGTGGGCACAGCGGTCCATCCAGATCGGCCAGGACCTGGTGGAGGGGCTGTACCCGTGGCTCCAGGACTCCGTCGCCACGCTGGAGGCGACCGACGCGTGGCTGACGGCGCACGAGGACGCGGCGCCGGCGCTGCGCCGCCTGGTCCTCGAGGCACGCGACGACCTCGCCCGGGCGCTGGCCGCCCAGGAGTGCGACGCGGCCGCGTGACGCGGGTCCCGTGACGCGGGAGGGGGCGCCCGGTGGTACCGGGGCGCCCCCTCCTTGCGTTCCTCGCCGGTGCGTTGCACGGCTGTGCGTGCCCCGCCCCGCCCCGCGTCGCTCGCGCGGGGCGGGGTCAGCCGCGCCGCGTCACCTGGCGCCGGCGGCGGCCTGGTCGGCCGCCTGGGCGCGCAGGGCGCGCTCCACGCCCGCACGCGACTCGGTCACGATGCGCCGCAGCGCCGCGACCGGCTCGGCGGAGGACAGCCACGCGTCGGTGCGGGCCAGCGTGTCCTCGGAGACCTGGATGCCGGGGTACAGGCCCACCGCGATCTGCGAGGCGAGCTCGAAGGAGCGGGACCCCCAGACGCCCTTCAGCGCCTCGAAGTACTTCTCCGTGTACGGCGCCAGCAGCTCCCGCTGCTCGCTCTGCACGAAGCCCATGATCACGGCTTCCTGCACGGCGTTGGGCAGCTTGTCGGACTCCACGACCGCCGCCCACGCCTCGGCCTTGGCCTCCGGCGTCGGCCGCGCGGCGCGGGCCGTGGCGGCGTGCCGCTCGCCGGCCGCGGTGCGGTCGCGCTCGTACTCGGCGGAGATCTCCGCCTCGTCGAACCGGCCGGTGGCGGCGAGCCGCTGCACCAGGGCCCAGCGCAGCTCGGCGTCGACGGCGAGACCGTCGAGGCTGCGGGAACCGTCGAGCAGGGCCTCCAGGAGGTCCAGCTGGTCCGGCGTGCGGGCCGCGTCGGCGAAGGCGCGGGCCCAGGCGAGCTGGTGGTCGCTGCCCGGCTCGGCGGACCGCAGGTGGGCCAGGGTGGCCTCGGTCCAGCGGGCCAGCAGGGCGTCCCGGTCGGCCGGGGCGGCGTACGTCTCCAGCGCCAGCTTGACCTGCCGGTGCAGGGACTGGACGACGCCGATGTCGGACTCCTTGGCGATGCCGGAGAGCACCAGCTCCAGGTAGTCGCGGGTGGCCAGCTCGCCGTCGCGGGTCATGTCCCAGGCGGAGGCCCAGCACAGGGCGCGCGGCAGGGAGGACTCGAAGTCGCCGAGGTGCTCGGTGACGAAGGCCAGCGAGCGCTCGTCGAGGCGGACCTTGGCGTAGGACAGGTCGTCGTCGTTGAGCAGGACGACGTCCGGGCGGGCCGTGCCGGCCAGCTGCGGGACCTCGGTCAGCTCGCCGTCGACGTCCAGCTCGAGGCGCTCGGTGCGCACCAGCTTGCCGCTCGCCGTGTCGAGGCTGTAGAGGCCGATCGCGATGCGGTGCGGGCGCAGCAGCGCCTGGCCCTTGGCGCCGGCGGGCAGCGCGGGGGCCTCCTGACGGACGGCGAAGGAGGTGATGACACCGGCGTCGTCGGTCTCGAGCTCCGGGCGCAGGATGTTGATGCCGGCCGTCTCCAGCCACTTCTTCGACCAGTTCTTGAGGTCGCGGCCGGAGGTCTCCTCCAGCGCGCCCAGCAGGTCGGGCAGGCGCGTGTTGCCGAAGGCGTGGCGCTTGAAGTAGGCCTGCACGCCGCGGAAGAACTCGTCCTCGCCGACGTACGCCACCAGCTGCTTCAGGACGCTGGCGCCCTTGGCGTAGGTGATGCCGTCGAAGTTGACCATGACGTCTTCGAGGTCGTTGATGTCCGCCATGATCGGGTGGGTGGACGGCAGCTGGTCCTGCCGGTACGCCCAGGTCTTCTCGGAGTTGGCGAACGTCGTCCAGGCGTGCGGCCAGCGGGAGCCGGGCGCGGCGGCCTGGCAGGCGACCGAGGTGTAGGTGGCGAACGACTCGTTCAGCCAGAGGTCGTTCCACCACTCCATGGTGACCAGGTCGCCGAACCACATGTGGGCCAGCTCGTGGAGGATCGTCTCGGCGCGGCGCTCGTAGGCGGCGTCGGTGACCTTGGAGCGGAAGACGTACTGGTCGCGGATGGTGACCGCGCCCGCGTTCTCCATGGCGCCGGCGTTGAACTCCGGCACGAAGAGCTGGTCGTACTTGGCGAACGGATACGCGTGGTCGAACTTCGCCTCGAACCAGTCGAAGCCCAGGCGGGTGACCTCGAAGATGTGGTCGGCGTCGAGGTGCTCGGCCAGCGAGGGGCGGCAGTAGATGCCGAGCGGGACCGTGCGGCCGTCCTTCTCGTAGGTGCTGTGCACCGAGTGGTACGGGCCGGCGATCAGCGCGGTGATGTAGGACGAGATCCGCGGGGTCGGCTCGAACGCCCAGACTCCGTCCTTGGCCTCCGGGGTGGGCGAGTTGGAGATCACGCTCCAGCCCTCGGGGGCCTTCACGGTGAACCGGAACGTCGCCTTGAGGTCCGGCTGCTCGAACGAGGCGAAGACGCGGCGGGCGTCCGGCACCTCGAACTGGGTGTACAGGTAGGTCTGCTCGTCGACCGGGTCGACGAAGCGGTGCAGGCCCTCACCGGTGTTGGTGTAGGCGCAGTCCGCGACGACCCGCAGGACGTTCGGTCCTTCGAGCAGGCCGGGCAGCGCGATCCGCGAGTCCTGGAAGACCTCGGCCGGGTCCAGCGGGTCACCGTTGAGGGTGACCTCCAGGACGGCGGGCGCGACCAGGTCGATGAAGGACTCCGCGTCGCGGGCGGAGGTGAAGCGCACCGTGGTGACGGACCTGTAGGTCGCCTCCCCCTCCGGGGCGCCGGAGATGTCGAGCTCGATCTCGTACGAGTCGACGGTGAGCAGCTCGGCCCGCTGCTGTGCCTCTTCGCGGGTCAGATTGGTGCCAGGCACGCGGTCATCTCCTCGTTGTGCGTAGGTTGCGCCATCCTTCCACGGGCTCCGGCCTCCGCGCGATGAGGTAACTCCGCCTGTGGACGAACCGCCCGGACCCCCTGTGGACGACGCCGGGAAACCGCGACGGGCGGCCACCCGTGAGGGTGACCGCCCGGCGTGCCGATGACGGGTGGCGGCTACTTCGCGGAGAGCTCCGCGGCGACGAGCTCCGCGATCTGGACGGCGTTCAGCGCGGCGCCCTTGCGGAGGTTGTCGTTGGAGACGAACAGCGCGAGGCCGTTCTCCACCGTCTCGTCGCGGCGGATGCGGCCCACGAAGGAGGGGTCCTGGCCGGCCGCCTGGAGCGGGGTGGGGATGTCGGTGAGGACGACGCCGGGGGCGTCGGCCAGCAGCTCGGCGGCGCGCTCGGGGCTGAGCGGGCGGGCGAAGCGGGCGTTCACCTGGAGGGAGTGACCGGAGAAGACGGGGACGCGCACGCAGGTGCCGGAGACCTTGAGGCCGGGGATCTCCAGGATCTTGCGGGACTCGTTGCGGAGCTTCTGCTCCTCGTCGGTCTCGTTCAGGCCGTCCTCGACGAGGTTGCCGGCGAAGGGCAGCACGTTGAAGGCGATGGGCCGCTTGTAGACGTCGGGCTCGGGGAACTCCACGGCGGAGCCGTCGTGGGCGAGCTTGTCGGCCTCCTCGACCACCTTGCGGACCTGGCCGTGCAGCTCGGCCACGCCGGCCACGCCGGAGCCGGAGACGGCCTGGTAGGTGGTGGCGACCAGGGCCTCGAGGCCGGCCTCCTCGTGGAGCGGGCGCAGCACCGGCATGGCGGCCATGGTGGTGCAGTTCGGGTTGGCGATGATGCCCTTGGGGCGGTCGGCGATCGCGTGCGGGTTGACCTCGGAGACGACCAGCGGGACCTCGGGGTCCCTGCGCCAGGCGGAGGAGTTGTCGATCACCACGGCGCCCTGGGAGGCGACCTTCTCGGCGAGGGCCTTGGAGGTGGCGCCGCCGGCCGAGAACAGGACGATGTCCATGCCCGAGTAGTCGGCGGTGGCGGCGTCCTCGACGGTGACGCCGTCCAGGTCGCGCCCGGCGGAACGGGCGGAGGCGAACAGGCGCAGCTCCGTGACGGGGAAGTTCCGCTCGGCGAGGATCTTGCGCATGACCGTGCCGACCTGACCGGTGGCTCCGACGATTCCGACCCTCACGGTGCGACTCCCTTGCGTCTGTGTGCTGCGACGTCTGTGTCCTGTGTGCGGCGCCGCGCGTGCCCTGGTGCGCGATGTCCGGTTTCCATCATGCGGCGGCCACCGGGTGACCTGTCCAATCCTTTGCCCGTCCTCTCGCAGGTCGGACAGGGGTGCGGACGCGGGCCCGGCGGCGATCCTGCGGCGCCTACCCCTCGTCCCCCGCGCGAATCCTGCGTTCACGGGCGGCGGGCGCAATCCCTCCGGACGCGGCGCGATGACGTCCCGGCGATGTGACGAACGCCATTTCGCTGTCGCGGCGAACGTTTCCGCGCCGTCCGGCGTCGTAGGGGCGAAGGGGCGTGACGGGAGGGGCGGCGTGCTGCGCGGACGGGTGCGTTTCAGAGGCGCGGCGGGGGCCGACCCCGCCGACCCGCTGGAGCCTGAGCAGGAACGGCGGGTGCGGGCGGTGCTGGCG
>NZ_JBRIOU010000005.1:349547-350677 GCF_053474865.1 Streptomyces sp. CO7 | reverse complement strand
GTGCTGGCGCTCGGCGGGGTGCCGCAGGCCGACCTGGCGGACGGGGTGCAGCACGTGCGGCTGCGCCTGCTGGAGCGGTCCGCCGCCGGCAAGGAGGCTCCGCGTGACGTGTCGGCGTGGGCCGCGGTGGTGGCGTCCAACTGGGCGATGGACTGGCACCGGGCACGCCGCCGCCAGGAGCGGGTGGGCGAGCGCCTGGCCTCGCTGCGGCCGGCCGAGCAGCCGTCCGGCGAGGAGTCGAGCGTGCTGCAGCTGTCCGTGGCGCACGGGCTGGACGAGCTGACCGACGCCCAGCGGCAGGTGGTCACGCTGCGGTTCTACGCCGACCTGGCCGTCCGGGACATCGCGGCGGAGCTGGGGGTGCCGGAGGGCACGGTGAAGAGCCGGCTGCACAGCGCGGTGCGGGCGCTGCGGGCCCGTCTGCACGAGGACGAGGTGGTGTGAGGATGCCCGCCGGACACGAGTACGACCCGCTGCTGGCGGTGCTGAACGGTGACCCCGTCGCGCCGGACGCGGACGAGAGGACGCGCGCCGCCCACGAGGCGGCCGAGGCGGACGTGCTGCTGCTGCGCGGGGCGCTGCGGGACATCGGCGACGCGCTCGCCGCCGCGCCGGCCACACCTGCCGCCGCTGCCCCCGTCCCGCCCGAGGAGCTCGCGGCCCGCCGCCGCGCGCGACGGCGGTCCGCGGTGACGTGGGGCGCCGGGCTGGCCGCCGCGGCCGCGGTCACCGGGGTGATGTACCTCGGGGCGACGGGCGCCGTCCGTGGCGACGCCTCCTACTCGGCCTCGGACGCCAAGGCGAAGCCGGACATGGGAGCCGACGAGAAGGCGGCGGGCTCCGGCTCGTCCGCCGACCGCCCGGCCATCGCCTGCGCGAGCTTGGTCGTCGAGGGCACGGTCGTGCGTCTGCGGCCGCTGCCCGACGGCCACGTGCAGGTGACCCTGGAGGCGGAGCGGTACTGGGTGCCGAATCAGGAGGCGTCCGAGGCGCCCGTCGCGGTGACGGTCCTCCCCCAGGAGGCCCGCACCGACCTGCCGGTCGGCACCCGCGCCCTGGTCACCCAGGGCGCGTCGGGCGGCTGGTGGGCCACCGGCGACCGCCTCGCCGCGGAGCGCGCGGAACTCGAC
>NZ_JBRIOU010000005.1:345257-349447 GCF_053474865.1 Streptomyces sp. CO7 | reverse complement strand
GCCCCGGGCCCCTGACGTGCGGGACCCGGGGCGAAGGAAGGGGGCGGGCGTCCGGTGATGGACGCCCGCCCCTTCGTCACCTGGTCGCGGCCGGGGCCGCGGACCGTGTCACTCGGTGTTACTCGGTGACGCTGCCGATCTTCACGCTGCCGACGCCCGCCGGGGTGCCGTTGGCGTTGACGAGCTGGACCTGACCGAAGAACTCACGTCCCGCGGGGGCCGGCGCGCCGACGGTCACGGTGCCCGAGAAGGACGCCTTGCCGCCCTCGGCGAGCTTCACCGTGGTGCCGTCCACCGCGACGGTGCCGAGCGCCTCGGAGAAGAACACGTCGAGGTAGTCGTACTGGGTCGAGCCGCTCGGGATCGAGTAGCCGTCGACCTCGACGGTGTAGGTGCCGGCGGCCGGCGCCTTGAGGGAGACCGACTCCTCGGAGTCGCCGTCCGCGGACGAGCCGACCTTCGTGCCCGCCGCGTTGTAGATGTTGAGGTCCAGGTCCGCGGCGGTGTCGGAGACGTTGCCGATGGACACGTTCAGCGCCTCGGCGCCCGCGGGCACCTCGACCGTGAACTCCTGGACCTCGTGGTTGGCGATGGTCGGACGGTCCGTCTTGGACGAGCCGAGCGAACCGCCGACCAGCTTGCCCTCGAACGCGGCGAACTTGTTCTCGACCGTCCACTCGGCCGCGGCGGGCTCGCCGACCTTGGCCGCGGGGATCTCGAGGGTCTCCGGCTCGAACGTGGCGCCCAGCAGGGTGACGTCGAGCTTGTACGGGTTGTTCAGCAGCGGCGAGGTGCGCCGCGACTCGACCTCGATCTCCCAGACGCCCGGGGTGGGCGCGTAGAAGCGGGCCTGCGGCTTGCAGCCGCCGTCACCGGCCGGGTAGTTCGGGTAGCAGTTGACCGTCGACGTCGGGTCCGAGGGGACACCGTACGGGTGGATCGAGATGAAGCGGGTCTGGCTCTTGTCGGCCAGGCCGCTCAGCGCGACCTCGAGGGAGGTGGCGCCCTCGGGGACGGTCACGAAGTAGGACTTGTGGCTGTTGCGCTGCACGGTGCCCGAGGCCGCGAAGGTGTTCTTCACGTCCGAGGCGGCGATCACGGAGGTCATGATCTGCTGGTCGACGCCCTCGGTGAACGGGTCGTTCACCTCGAGGATCGCGCTGTGCATGCCCAGCGAGCCGGGCCGGGCGGCGACCTTGACGGTGACCGCCTTGTTCAGCGGAAGGAGAACCAGCTCGCTGCCGACGATGTCGAAGGTGCGGCCGTGGTTGTTCTTCAGCGACAGCTTGTGCAGCACGCTCGCCTTGGAGCCGGAGGTGCGGGTGACGACGACGTCGTACACCTTGCGCTCGCCGACCTTGATGCCGCCCTCACGGTCGTACAGGCCGGCGCCGAAGCCCGGCTCGGCCAGCGCCCAGTCGATGTTGGTGTCGACGGGGGCCTTGACCTTGTACTCGTGGGCCTTGGCGTTGCGCTTGACGGAGCTCCAGGCGCCGATGATGTCGATCAGACCGGCGCCCTGCTCGTAGGCCTGGACACCGGGGATCTGGTTCGCCGTCGAGGTCAGCGCGGTGCGCAGCTTCGCCGGGGCGAGGTCGATCTTCTTCTGCTTGGCGGCGCTGATGAGCAGCGCGGTCGCGCCGGTGGCCTGCGGGGAGGCCATCGAGGTGCCCTGCAGCATCGAGTAGCCGGCCGGGAGCGCGTAGCCGGCCTCGGCGACGGGGCCGCCGGGGAGCCAGGTCTGCGTGGTGTTGATCGACGCGCCCGGGGCGGAGAGGGTCGGGGTGAAACCGCCGTCCTCACGCGGACCGCGCGAGGAGAACGGCATCATCGCGTAGTCCTTCTCCACGACGGAGCCGTAGTTGGCGGCCCAGGTCTCCTTGGAGACGGTGGCGCCGACCGAGATGACCTTGTCGGAGAGGGCGGGGTCGCCGATGGTGTTGACGCCGGGGCCGGAGTTGCCCGCGGAGATCACCAGCTGGACGCCGTACTCGTCGATGAGGCGCGTGTAGAGACGCGAGCGGTCGTTGTCGCCGTTGTTCAGCGCCGGGAGACCGCCGATCGACATGTTGACGATGTCGACGCCGCGGTTGACGACCAGGTCCATCATGCCCTCGGTGAGGGCAACGGCGGTGCAGCCGCCGGTCCAGGTGCAGGCGCGCGAGGAGACCAGCTTGGCGCCGGGGGCGGCGCCGTTCATCTTGCCGCCGAACAGGCCGTTGGCGGCGGTGATGCCGGCGACGTGGGTGCCGTGCTCGCTCTCGATGACGCCGATGTTGACGAAGTCGCGCTTCTGGCCGACCCAGGTGCCCCCGTAGGGGTCCATCGGGACGTCCTTGCGGATCTCGACGACGAACGGCTGGCGCTCGGCGACGTCGGTGGCCGGGTCGTCCTTGCCGAACCAGCCGACCTGGTGGTCCTCCTTGTACGGCTTCATCACGGTGTCGTCGGTGAAGTCGCCGTTGTCGTTCTGGTCGACGACGACCGTGCCGGCCGCCGCGTCGTAGAGCACGCCCCACACGTCGGTGGTGTCGCCGTCACGGTTGGCGTCGCCCGCGGCGTCGCCGCCGGCGGTGTACGACTCCTTGAACAGCTGGACGCTGTGCTCGCCCGCGGGGGCGGTCCAGGTGCGGCCGCCGTAGGTGAAGCTGGTGCCGGAGACCGGGTTGATCATCGGACGCCAGGTGGCGTCGGAGTCGACGATCGGGTCGGTGGCGGTCACCCAGTCGACGATCTTGCGCTCGCCGGTGGTGGTCTTCTGGAGCGCCGGGTGACCGAGGTCCACGCCGGAGTCCAGGATGCCGATGGTGACGCCGCGGCCGTCGGCCTTGGGGTTCTGCTTGACGAAGTCGACCGCGCCGGTCTCGAAGGACGGGTTGTACGGGTTCTTCGCCGGGGTGCTCGCGCCGGGGGCCGAGTAGGTGCCGGTCTCCTTCGTGCCGGAGGTCTTCTTGCCGGCGTCCGGACGCGGGTCGTCCAGCTTGACCTCCTTGTCCAGGTCGATGCCCTGGACGGAGGAGAGCTTGGCGGCGGCCGCGATGGCCGACTCCGCCTTGCCGGTGGGGACCGTGGCGCGGACGTAGCCGAGCTTGTCGTAGGACTTGCCCACCGACGCGCCGCTGACGGCGTCGAGCTGCTCGGCGACCTGCTCGGTCTGGCCGGGCTCGGTGATCACCATCATGGTGACGTTCTTCTCGCCGTCCGCCTGGGCGGCGGCGAGGAGTTCGGCGTCTTCCGAACCCAGCTTGTCGTGGGCCGACTTGCCCGGGGTGGGCTGGTCGGCCGCGGAGGCTGCGTCTGCGGCGAAGGCCATGGGTATCGGCCCGGCCGCGGAGAGCGCCGCCACCAGACCCGCGGCGACGGCGATGCGCGCAGCGCGTCTCGCGCCCGATATCTGGGTGCGCTCGGGATGAGAGGTCATCGATTTCCCTTGCGAGTGAAGGAAAGTGAGGAGGGCGTCGCGCGGGCGGAAATGCCCGGGATCGCCGCCGTCCGGAGAAATGGTCCGGATGACCGCTCAGCTTTACCTATGGGTACGGAGTTTGGGGAGAGTTGCCGGAGGCGTATTGCTGCCATGGCGTAATCCCGCCACACCGTGTGACTGGCGTGTCGTGTGTGACGACGGGCGGCACCGCGGCGGCCGGCGTGTCGACGGCCCGACGGTGGGGGCGCCGGCGCCGCGCGGGTGACGTCCGCCCACCGCGTCGAGCTGCCGGCTCCGCGGTCCTGCCGTAACGTCTGGGTATGCATGAGGAGTTGAGGGTGGCGGCCTACGCCGTCTGCGTGCGGGACGAGCAGGTGCTGCTGGCGCGGTGGGTCGCGGGCGACGGTACACGGCGTTGGACCCTGCCGGGCGGCGGCATGGACCACGGCGAGGACCCCTACGACACCGTGGTGCGGGAGGTGGAGGAGGAGACCGGTTTCTCGGTCGAACCGGTGACCCTTCTCGGCGTGGACTCGGTGCGCCGGTCCTATCCGCGGCGGCTGGGGGCGCGGGCCGACTTCCACGGGCTGCGCGTGGTGTACGAGGCGCGCATCACCGGCGGGTCGCTGCGCAACGAGGTCGGCGGATCGACGGACATGGCGGCGTGGCATCCGCTGTCGGCCGTCGCGGAACTCGAGCACGTGGAGCTGGTCGACACGGGTCTGCGCCTCTGGCGCGAGCGCCCCCGCACCGGCCACCTCGCCCC
>NZ_JBRIOU010000005.1:344669-345157 GCF_053474865.1 Streptomyces sp. CO7 | reverse complement strand
CCCCCACCGCTTGCCCAGGACCGTGCCGAGCGACATCGCCCCCGCCGACCCGAACGCCGCGGCCATCCCGACCGCGTCGACCGTGCCGATGCCCGGCGCCATCACCAGCGCCACCCCGGCCACCGCCGCCAGGCCCGTCACCACGGTCCGGGCCCGCACCCGTTCGGACAGCAGCACCGCCCCCAGCCCGGCCACCAGCAGCGGCCCCACCGAACCGGCGACCGCGGCCATCCCGCCCGGCATCCGGTAGGCGGCGAGGAACAGCAGGGGGAAGAAGGCCCCGATGTTCAGCGCCCCCAGGACCGCCGCGCGCCACCACCAGTCGCCGCGCGGCAGCACGCGGGTGACCGCCAGCAGCAGGAGCCCGGCGGGCAGCGCCCGCATCAGCGCCGTGAACAGCGGGCGGTCGGGCGGCAGGAACTCGGTCGTCACCACATAGGTCCCGCCCCAGAACACCTGGGCCAGCCCGGTGGCCGCCACGGTCAGGC
>NZ_JBRIOU010000005.1:342642-344569 GCF_053474865.1 Streptomyces sp. CO7 | reverse complement strand
CCCGCTCCGCGGTCGGCGCGATCCGCACCGCGCCCTCCGGCAGCCGTCGCTCCGCCACCACCAGCAGCCCGGCCGCCACCAGCGAGGTGCCGATCAGGAAGACCCACGGCACCCGCCCGTCCAGCGCCAGCAGCGTGGTGAACAGTGCCGGCGCCAGCGCCTTCGCCAGCGACCAGGACAGCTGGTACACCGCCATGTACCGCCCCCGCACCGCGGTCGGCGCTGCGGACACCGCGAGCATGTCGGCGGCCGGACTGTGCACCAACTCCCCCACCGTCACGACCACCACGCCGCCGACCAGCGCGGCCGTCAGCACCGCCGCCGAGTCCGGCCGGGCCGCCGCCAGCGCGAGCTGGGTCAGGAAGCCCGCCGCGAAGAGCAGGGACCCCAGCGCCGCCGCACGGGTCCGCCGCGCACCGGTGCGCCGCACGAGACGCCCCACGTAGGTGCCGGCCGCCGCGCACAACGCCGTGTTGACGGCGAAGGCCGCGCCGGTGAGCACGTCGGGACCGCCCAGGGAGACCACGGAGAGCGGGAACAGCACCGAGAGCGCCGTGTAGCTGAGCGCGTTGAAGAAGTTCGCGCCGGTGAGCACCAGGAACGGGCGGTCCCGGACGACGAGCAGGTAGCCCGGGGCGGCGGCCTCGGCCGCCCCCTCGCCCTTCCTTCCCCGCACCGGCCGGACCGCGCGCAGCAGCAGGGCCGCCACCGCGTAGGCCGCGGCGTTGGCCAGCGCGGTGCCGTTGTAGCCGGCCGGGCCCAGGAGTCCGACCACCAGGGAGACGATCAGCGTCCCCGCGCCGAGCCCCGCGTTGCCCACGGCCCGCAGCCTGGCCTGCAGCCGGTCCCTGTCCGCGCCCTCGGCCACCTCGTCCACCAGGACCGTCTGGACGCCCGCGTAGGCCCGTTCGGCGGTCACCGTCAGCAGGGCGACGCCGGCGAAGGCGCCGAGGGAGTCGGCGAAGGGGTAGGCGAGGAACCCGGCGAACCGGATCGCGTGGAAGAGCAGCAGCATCCGCCGCGCCCCGTGCCGGTCCACCGCCGTGCCGATGAACGGCACCAGCGCCATCCCGCCGAGGCCGGCCACGGTCAGCACGGACCCCACCATCGCGTAGGAGAGCCCGGTGACGTGGTGGAAGAAGACCAGGCTGAACGGGATGTACATCCCCGACCCGACGCCGTTCACCACCGCCGACGCCGTCAACCGGCGCTCCGCCGGGACCCTTTGACGCCCCGCGTCCTTGTCCTCACCCATCCGGACCTCCCCGCGGTCACCACTCCGTCAGCGTGTCACTGCGACAAGTAGCTTAGCAGTAAGCTACTTACTGGCAAGCGGCTTATTTGCGAGGGATCGCCGGCGACGCCGATACTCGGCGCATGAGCAGCAGTGGCCAGCAGCCCCGCGACGGCGTCGACGCGATCATCGAGCAGTGGGCCCGGGAACGCCCCGATCTCCGGACCCCGGGGATGGAGATCTTCGGGCGGATCTACCGGCTCGCGCGGGTGATGGGCGAGCGCGCGGAGCGGGCGTACTCCGCGTTCGGCATCTCCCGCGGGGAGTTCGACGTGCTGGCCACGCTGCGCCGCTCGGGCGCGCCGTACACACTGAGCCCGCGCGACCTCTCCACCACGCTGATGCTCACCACCGGCGGGATGACCGGCCGGCTGGACAAGCTGGAGCGGGCGGGGCTGCTGGCCCGCTCGCCCGACCCGGACGACCGGCGCGGCCTGCGGGTCTCCCTCACCGAGCGCGGGCTCGCGCTCGTCGACGAAGCGGTGGGCGCCGGGCTCGCCGAGCAGAACCAGGCCGTGCGGGACGCCTTCGACGACCACCGCGCCGCCGAACTTGCGGGCATGCTGCGGGAGTTGCTGGCCGCGACGGAACACCGGGCCGCGCACCCCCCGCAGTGAGGCCCCCTCAGTGAGG
>NZ_JBRIOU010000005.1:338414-342542 GCF_053474865.1 Streptomyces sp. CO7 | reverse complement strand
ACCGCGGCCCGCACCTGCTCCGCGGTGGCCTCCTCCACGGCCCAGGCCGCGTAGCCGTCGGGGCGGACCAGGACCGCCGTGCCGCGCGGGGCGGCCCACCGCTCCACGGCCAGGCGCTCGCCCCCGGGCGCGAGGTCGAGCCCGGGCGGGGCCAGCAGCACGAACCGTCCGCCGCGCAGCGCCTCGTACAGGCGGCCCCCGCCGGCCAGCGGGACGTCCGGCACCCGGGCGCCGACCACCCGGTGGGCGCCGCGCGGCCGGCGGTAGCGGATGCCGATGCCGCTGACCATGGCAGCGGCCCGCCGCCACGCCGGGTTCACCCGGCCCACCGTGTTCAGCACCGTCGCCCTCAGCAGACGGACGGCCGGACCGTGGGCCAGCGCGCCCCGGATCAGCGCTCCGCTGCCCAGCAGCACCATCCGGCCCACCGGGTGCCGTTCGCCCTGGTAGGTGTCGAGCAGCGCCGGGGCGGCGTGCCCGCCGAGCACCGCGGCCAGCTTCCAGCCGAGGTTGGCGGCGTCCTGCAGCCCCGTGTTCATGCCCTGGCCGCCCGCCGGGGAGTGGATGTGCGCCGCGTCGCCGGCCAGGAAGACGCGGCCGACCCGGTAGGAGGGGGCCTGCCGCTCGTCGCTGTGGAAGCGGGACATCCAGCGCGGGTCGTGCATGCCGAAGTCGGTGCCGAGGGCGCCGCGGACGATCTCCCGGACCTCCTCCAGGCCGACCGGGTCGCTGTCCGGCCGGTCGTGGCCCCGCCGCCAGCCGATCACCCGGTGGTAGCCGTCACCGAAGGGGGCGACCAGCGCGAACCCGTTCGGCCCGGCGTCGGCGGTCAGCGCCGAACCGAGCTCCTCGGTGAGCTTCACGTCGGCCAGGACCAGGGAGCGGATCACCGAACGCCCGGGGAACGGCAGCCCGATCAGGTCGCGGACCACGCTGTGCGCGCCGTCCGTGCCCACCACGTACGCGGCCCGCAACACCTGCCCGCCCTCGTCGGGCGTGCGGACCTCGACCTCCACCCCGTCGGCGTCCTGACGCAGGCCGGTCACCTCCCTCTCGTGGGCGAAGTGCACCCCGGCCTCGATGGCGCGCCGCTCCAGGAGCCGCTCCACCTCGTACTGCGGGACGACCAGGACGTACGGGAAGCGGGAGGGCAGCGCGCCCAGGTCCAGGGAGAGCTGCCCGAAGAGGCGGAGGCTCGTCAGGGGGCGGCCGACCGCGGCCAGCTCGTCGGCGAGCCCGCGGGCGTCCAGCTGCTCCAGGGTCCGGGCGTGGACCACCAGGGCGCGGGAGAGGTTGCTGATCCGGTGCGGGCGCTTCTCCACGAGGGTGACGGGGACACCGGCCTCGGCGAGGTCGCCGGCCAGCAGCAGTCCGGTGGGACCGGCGCCGACGACGACCACGGAGCGGGCCGCGTCGTCGGCGGGGAGCGGGGTGGTGCCGTGCATGGTGGTCATGGTGGGCCTCCCGTTGGTCGGCGGCCTCGGTGCACCCGGTAGGTCAACACCTGTTGGCCAACGCTTGTTGACAACGCTAGACCCGCGGCCCTGGACGGTCAACAGCCGTTGGCCTACGTTTGTTGACATGACCGAGAACAGCCCCCCGGCCGACGCCGGACCGCTTCGCCCCCGCAGGTCGGACGCCACCCGCGCGGCGATCCTCACGGCCGCGATCGCCCGGTTCGCCGCGGACGGTTACGAACGGGCCACCATCCGGGCCATCGCACGGGACGCGGGCATCGACCCGGCCATGGTGATGCGCTACTACGGCAGCAAGGAGGGGCTCTTCCGCGCCGCGTCGGAGATCGACCTGCGGATACCGGACTTCGCCGGCGTGCGTCCCGAGGAGGCGGGCGAGGCGCTGGTGCGGCACTTCCTCCAGCGCTGGGAGGCGGACGACTCGCTGGCCGCGATGCTCCGGGTCGCGGCGGCCTCGGGGCTGGACGAGGGGCGTCAGCAGGCGATGCTGGAACGGCAGGTCGGCCCGGCGGTGGGGCGTTTCTGCCCGGTCCCGGCCGAGGTGCCGCGCCGGACCGCGCTGATCGCCTCGCAACTCGTGGGCATGGCGGTGCTGCGCTACCTGTTGCTGGTGCCGACGGTGATGGCGATGAGCCACGACGAGATCGTGGCGTGGCTCGCTCCGACGGTGCAGCGGTACCTCACGGCCGACGGTCCCTGACGGCGCTCGGCTCCGCGTGGGGTGAGGACGCGACGAGGGTGCCGTCCTCGCCCCACGGACCGTCGCCGTGACGCGAGGGCGGCACCCTCAGCGGTCTGCTGTTGTTCCGGCCCGCCGTGCTCGGGCGGCCGGACGACCGGGTGACCGGGTCAGGAGTTCTTGGTCCTGATGTTGGTCGACGTGACCCGGTGCTCCTCCTTGGACTTGTCCAGGACCATCACCAGACCGGCGATGACCCCGAAGAGCACGAGCGGGGCGACGACGTAGAGGCCCAGCGTCTCGATGACGCTCAGGCCGGTGCCGGGGTCGTCGCCGTCGTCGCGCGTCAGCGCGAGCGCGGGGGACGACATGAGCAGCATCATCAGCGTCGTGCCGGCGGCCAGGGCGCCGGTGCGCAGGGCGTTCTTCTTGTCCACGGCGCCCAAGGTAACGGACGCGGGCAGGGGCCGCGCGCCCGGGGTGCCGTTCCGGCGGGTGTGTCAGCCGGGTGGCTCCGGCCGGCGGTCCTCCTCCGCCGGTTCCCTCAGGGCCGCCAGGAGGGCGTGCAGCCGCGGGGAGGAGGAGAGCTCCTCCAGGGTGACGGGGCGTCCCTCGCCGTCGGCCACGGGCAGCCGCCAGTTGGGGTACTCGTCCCAGGTCCCGGGGACGTTCTGCGGCCGCCGGTCGCCCACCCCGTCGGGCAGCCACACGCCGGCCAGGCGGGCCGGGGTGCGCCACAAGAAGCGGTGCAGGGCCCGGACGACGTCCTCCTCGCGGGTGCCGTCCAGCAGGGCGCGGCCGTCCAGTTCCGCCAGCCACTCCCCCAGTTCGGCCGCCGCCTCCTCCCGTTCGCGTTCCACCGGACGAGTGAGCAGGCCCAGCCGGTGACGCAGGTCGACGTGGTCGTGGGCGATCCGCGAGGCGGTGGGGGGCAGGTCGTGGGTGGTGACGGTGGCCAGGCAGTCGGCCCGCCAGCTCTCCGGGGGCAGGACGCGTCCGCCGCCCTCCCAGTCGCGTTCGAACCAGAGCACCGAGGTGCCCAGCACGCCCCGCTCCCGCAGGGCCTCCCGGACGCCGGGCTCCACCGTGCCGAGGTCCTCGCCGATGACGGCGGCGCCGGCCCGGTGTGCCTCCAGGACGAGGACCGCCAGCATGGCCTCGGCGTCGTAGTGGACGTAGGCGCCCTCCGTGGGCGGGCGGCCCTGCGGCACCCACCAGAGCCGGAACAGCCCCATGACGTGGTCGATGCGCAGCGCCCCGGCGTGCCGGAAGCAGGCCCGCAGCAGGTCCCGCAGCGGGGCGTAGCCGGTCTCGGCGAGCCGGTCGGGCCGCCAGGGCGGCAGCCCCCAGTCCTGGCCGCGCGCGTTGAACGCGTCGGGCGGGGCGCCCACCGACATGCCGGCGGCGAAGCAGTCCCGCAGCGCCCAGGTGTCCGCGCCGCCGGGGTGGACGCCGACGGCGAGGTCGTGGATCAGGCCCACGCCCATGCCGGCCTCGTGGGCGGCACGCCGGGCGGCAGCGAGCTGTTCGTCGGTGAGCCAGGTCAGCCAGCGGTGGAGGTCGACGCGGTCGGCGAGCTCGAGCCGTGCCCGGGAGGTCTCCGGGGACCGCGGGTCGCGCAGCCGCTCGGGCCAGCGGTGCCAGTCGGGTCCGTGCACCTCGGCGAGGGCGTACCAGGTCGCGTGGTCGTCCAGCGCGCGCCCCTCCCGGGCCACGAACGCGGCGTACGCGGCGCGGCGGCCCGGCGCGAGGGGCACCGCGCGCACCAGCTCCAGGGCGCGGCGCTTCAGGTCCCAGACGGCGTCGCGGTCGATCGGCGCGTCCTTCTCCAGCACGCCCTCGCGGAGCCGGGCGGCCTGTTCGGCCAGGGCCCGCAGCGCGGGGCGTTCCTCCTCGGCGACGTGCGCGAACTCGGGGATCTCCTCGACCCGCAGGTAGAGGGGGTCGGGGAAGCGGCGGGAGGACGGCCGGTAC
>NZ_JBRIOU010000005.1:336788-338314 GCF_053474865.1 Streptomyces sp. CO7 | reverse complement strand
CGGTACGGGGAGGGGTCCACGGGCGGCCCGGGCACGCTCGCGTGCAGCGGGTTGAGCTGCACGAACCCGACGTCCAGGGCGCGCCCCGCCCAGGCGGCCAGGTCGGCGAGGTCGCCCAGGTCGCCCATGCCCCAGGAGCGGTGCGAGAGCAGCGAGTACAGCTGGACCAGCAGTCCGCGGTGCCGTCCCTCCACGCCGGGCGCCCGGTCGGGGGCGACGATCAGGTGGGCCTCGCCGGTGCGGCCGTCGGGGGCGGTGACGGCGAGCCGGTGGACGCCGTACGGCAGGTCCTCGAGCGCGGCGGGACCGGTGCGGGACTCCCCGTCCTCGGTGGCCACGCGGACGTCGGCGCCCTCGGGCAGCTCGGGCGCCCGCCCGGGGCGGAGCACCACGGTGGGCGGCAGCAGCCGCTCCGCCAGCTCGCGTTCCCTGGCCGCCAGGGCGGCCTCGGGGTCGGTGGTGTCCACGCCCAGCGCGGCGAGCGCCGCGGCCACCGCCTCCGCGGGCACGGCCACCGTGCGGTCCGGCGACGGCCGGTACTCGGTGGCCACCCCGTACGACTCCGCGAGCCGCGCCAGCGGCTCTCCTGGTACCGGTCCGGCCACGGTTCCTCCTCGTCGAGGTCGAGCACGCCCGCACAAGTGGCTACCCACCGGACGCCGGACCAGACATGCCCTCCCCCGAACGGGTGCCCTCCGCGGCGGCCGGGGCACGGCCGCGGGCGGCGGGGGCTGCTGAATGCGCGAAGGCCCGGATCGGTGTCAGGTGTCAGGCGGACACTCCGTCGATCCGGGCCAAGGCCTCGTCCGCGCCGTAGGGCCGCAGGTACGGCAGCCAGCGCGGGTCCCGGTGGCCGGTGCCGATGATGCGCCAGGCCAGACCGGTGGGCGGGGCGGGTTTGTGGCGCAGTCTCCAGCCCAGTTCCACGAGGTGGCGGTCGGCCTTGGTGTGGTTGCAGCGACGGCAGGAGGCCACCACGTTGTCCCAGACGTGCTGCCCGCCGCGGCTGCGGGGGATCACGTGGTCGACGCTGGTGGCGACGCCGCCGCAGTACATGCAGCGGCCGCCGTCCCGGGCGAACAGCGCCCGCCGGGTGAGAGGCACCGGCCCCCGGTAGGGGACGCGGACGAAACGCTTGAGCCGGACCACGCTGGGAGCCGGCAGGGAGAGGGTCGCGCTGTGCAGGTGGGCGCCGGACTCCTCGAGGCAGACTGCCTTGTTCTCGAGGACGAGGACGAGCGCGCGGCGGAGCGGTACGACGCCGAGCGGCTCGTACGACGCGTTGAGGACCAGGACGTGCGGCACGGTGCCTCCTTGTACGCCGGCGGCGCGTGGCTCGCGCCGGGACGATCTGCAGTCAGTTTCCCCTCTGCCCTGGTCGCGGCGCCACCACGTGGCAACAACAGGGTGGCCGCCCGCGGAGTGGTCCTGACCACAGCGGGACACCACCGGACCCGCCCGGCGCCGGGCGGGTCCGGTGGTGTCCCGCTGTGGTCAGGACCACTCCGCGGGCGGCCACCCTGTTG
>NZ_JBRIOU010000005.1:334587-336688 GCF_053474865.1 Streptomyces sp. CO7 | reverse complement strand
CCCCCACCCCGACCATGCCGTCCCTGGAGGAGGCGCACGCGCGTGCCTCCGAGGCGGCGGGCTGGTTCCAGGAGAACTGGGCGTCGTGGCTGGCCGTGGGTCTGCGGATCGTCCTGATCGTCGCGGTCGCGCTGGTCCTGCGGATGCTGGTCCGCCGCGCGATCACCCGGCTGATCGACCGGATGAACCGCAACACCTCCGCCACCGAGGGCAGCACCCTGGGCGGTCTGCTGGTCAACGCCGAGCGGCGGCGTCAGCGCTCGCAGGCCATCGGCTCGGTGCTGCGGTCGGTGGCGTCCTTCGTCATCCTCGGCACGGCCTTCCTGATGGTGCTCGGCGCCTTCCAGATCAACCTGGCGCCGCTGCTCGCCTCGGCGGGTGTGGCCGGTGTCGCCATCGGTTTCGGCGCACGGAACCTGGTCACCGACTTCCTCTCCGGCGTCTTCATGATCCTCGAGGACCAGTACGGCGTCGGCGACACCATCGACGCGGGCGTGGCCACCGGCGAGGTCATCGAGGTCGGCCTGCGGGTCACCAAGCTGCGCGGCGACAACGGCGAGATCTGGTACGTCCGCAACGGCGAGATCAAGCGGATCGGCAACGCCTCCCAGGGCTGGGCCACCGCCGGCGTGAACGTGACCGTGCGGCCCGAGGAGGACCTGGACCGGGTGAAGTCGGTGCTGGGCGAGGTCGCCGAGCGGATCGCCAAGGAGGAGCCCTGGAACGAGATCCTGTGGGGTCCCGTCGAGGTGCTGGGCCTGGACGACGTGCTGCTGGACTCCATGGTGATCCGGGTGACCGCGAAGACCATGCCCGGCAAGGCGGTCAACGTGGAGCGGGAGCTGCGCTGGCGGATGAAGCGGGCGCTGGACGCGGCGGGCATCCGGATGCTCGGCGTCCCGGAGCAGGCGACCGAGGAGCCGCTGGTGGACCCGACGGCGGGCATGGCCGCGCCGTCCGCGTTCGCCAGCAGCAGCTCGCCGCAGTCGGTGGCGGCGTCGCCGATCCCGCCGAAGGGGCTGTGACACCCCCGTTCGCGACGACCCACGAGGGGCGGCGCCCGGATCACTCCGGGCGCCGCCCCTCCCCCGTTCCCCCGCGCGGTGGCTCAGGCGTGCCGCAGCTCCGACGGCCGGACCGTGCGGCGCAGCAGCGGGATGCCGGTCGCCGCGGCGAGCAGGGCGACGGCGTAGATCACGAACGGGACCGGCAGCGCGGCCCAGGGGAAGGTGAACGCGCCCGCGTTCCCCAGCGTGGCGTACCAGACCCCCACGGCCAGGCCGCCGACGGCGGCGAGCCCGACCGCCGGAGCGAGGGGCAGCGCGGTCTCCAGCAACAGCGCGCGGCCGAGAACGCTTCGGGGAACGCCCGCCGCGACCTGCTCGGCCAGCCCGTCCCGCCGGGCCGCGATCCCCTCGGCCGTGCCCACGGCGATCGCGGCGAGGGTCAGCAGCACGCCGATCCCGACGGCGCACGCCGCGAGGTCGAGGCCCATGAGGTAGAAGTCCATGTCGCTCGGCGTACGAGAACCCGAGCGGTGCAGGTCGTCCACGATGCCCTGCCGGACGCCCATGTAGCCGGTCGCCACCACGGTGAGCAGCAGCACGGCCGCGTGGGTGCGCGCCGCGGCCCACGCGTTGTCGCGCAGTCGTTCCGCGGCAAGGAGGACGGCCGGGTCGTCGGCGCGGGCGGCGAGGCGGCGCCCCAGGAGTCCGGCGGCGGCTCCGGTCACCCAGATCGCGCCCATACCGGTGAGCAGGAAGGCCACGAACAACACCACGGGACCGTCGATCCCGATGCGCCCGCCGTAGGCGACGGACAGCAGCCCCAGCAGCACGGCCCCGACGACGACGGCGGCGCCCTTCAGCGCCGTGCCCCTGCCGGCCGGCTTACGTGTGCGGCGCACCGTGCCGAGCGGTGACGCGACCACGTGGCGCAGCGCCACCACTCCCACCACCGCGCCTGCGGCCGGGACGAGCAGCGCCACCAGCACCACCGCGGCCCACAACAGAGGGGACGGGCTCCCCACTCTCAGCACGCCCGCCATCACGACCGGTACGGCGAGGACCGAGCCGAGCAGGCAGGCGAGGCCGGTCTCGAC
>NZ_JBRIOU010000005.1:326466-334487 GCF_053474865.1 Streptomyces sp. CO7 | reverse complement strand
GTCTCGACCCCGGCCACCCGCCGCACCCGCCGCGGTGAGGCCCCGGCGAGTCGGAGTCCGGCCATCCGGCGGTCCCGGTGGACCGCGCCGATCCGCGTGCACTGGCCGAGGAGGCCCAGGGTCGGGATCAGCAGGAGGAGCAGGGCGAGGATGATGCCGGACCGCTCACCGGGCCGGTCGAGCAGGCCCTCCGCGTAGGGGATGCGGTAGACGCTCCGGCCCGCCGAGGCGAGCGCCGCGGCCGCCGAGGCGAACCCGGTGGCGCAGAACGCCCCCAGCGCCGTCAGGCCGAACCGCCACCACTCCCGCCGGTCGGAACCCTGGGTGAACAGCCAGGCCAGCTTCACGTCCTCGGTCATTTCGCACCCTCCATCGCTGCGGCACGGCCGTCGGCCAGCCGGATCTCGCGGTCCGCGTACGCGGCCACCCGGGCGTCGTGCGTGATCAGCAGCACCGCCGCGCCCGAGGCACGGGCGGCGGAGACGAGCTCCGCCATGACCTGTTCGCCGGCCAGGGAGTCCAGCGCCCCGGTCGGCTCGTCGGCGAAGACGACGCGCGGTCCGGTGACCAGCGCGCGGGCCAGCGCGCCCCGCTGGGCCTGGCCGCCGCTGAGCTCACCGGGCCGGGCGTCCCCCCGGTCACCGACGCCGAAGCGCTCCAGCCACTCGCCGGCCCGGGCGCGGGCCTCGCGCCGGGAGGTGCCGGCGAGCATCAGCGGCAGGGCCACGTTGTCGGTGAGCGTGAGCTCGGGGATCAGCTGCCCGAACTGGAACACCACGCCGAAGTCGGTGCGGCGCAGCGCGCTCAGCCGGTCCTCCGCGCAGGTGTCGAGCCGCAGTCCTTCGTAGTGGACGCTGCCGCCGTCGGGGCGGACGATCCCGGCCATGCAGTGCAGCAGGGTGGACTTGCCGCTGCCGCTGGGGCCGGTGACGGCGAGGATCTCTCCCGCGTGGAGTTCGGCCGAGGCGCCGCGCAGGGCGTCGGTGCGGCCGTGGGTCTTGACGAGGTCTCGGGCCGCGAGCAGCGGGCCGGTGGTGATGCTCATCGTGCGGTGACCTCCGCGGTCAGGGTGGCGAGCCGGTCCGCTGTGGTGCTCATCCAGCGGAGGTCGGCGTCCAGGTGGCTGAGGGCGTAGTCGGCCGAGAGGACGGTCGCGAGGTCGGCCCCGGGAGTGGTCTTGACCTTGGTGAGCTCCCGCATCCGCGCCATGTGGGCGGCGCGCTGGTCGCGCAGATAGGCGGCCGGGTCGCCGCCGGCCAGGATGGCGACGACGACCTTGGCGAAGATCTCGTTGGCGACGAACGGCGCGGGCGGGGCCGTCTCCGCGGCCCAGCGGGCGAGTTCGCGCTCGCCGTCGTCGGTGGCGCGGTACATGGTCCGCTCGGGACCGCCGTCGGAGTCGGTCCCCTCGACCTTGGCCAGTCCGTCGCGCACCAGCCGCTGCAGCGTCGTGTACACCTGCCCGTACGCCAGGGGGCGGGCCTGCGGGAACCTCTCGTCGTGCCTCCTCTTCAGGTCGTAGCCATGGCTCGGCCCGGTGGAGAGGAGGCCCAGCAGGATGTGACGGGTGCTCATGTCCGTCAGTATGCACCACGTACATGTACTGAGTGAATAGTCGATCGGCGCTCGTGTGGTGTTGAGCCGGGCGGGGCGACGTGGAAGCGTGATCGCAGCCGACCGGACCGGGAGAAGGGTGACTTTCGTGCTCATCGACCTCAACGCCGACCTCGCCGAGGGCTTCGGCCGGTGGGAGCTCGGTGACGACGACGCGCTGCTGACCGTGGTGACCAGCGCGAACGTGGCGTGCGGGTTCCACGCGGGTGACCCTTCGGTGATCCGCCGGGCCTGCGAACGGGCCGCCGCCGAGGGCGTCGCCGTGGGCGCGCAGGTGGGGTACCGGGACCTGGCCGGGTTCGGGCGGCGCTTCATCGACATGGAGCCGCGGGCCCTGGCCGACGACGTGCTCTACCAGATCGGCGCGCTGGACGCCCTGGCCCGCGCCTCCGGCACGCGGGTGCGGTACGTGAAGCCGCACGGGGCGCTCTACAACGCGATCGTGCGGCACGAGGAGCAGGCCGCCGCGGTGGTCTCGGCGGTGCGGGACTGGGACCCGGCCTGCGCGGTGCTGGGCCTGCCGGGGTCGCGGTGGCTGGCGCTGGCCGCGGAGGCGGGACTGCGGGTGTTCCGCGAGGCGTTCGCGGACCGGGCGTACACCCCGGAGGGGACGCTGGTGCCGCGGCGCGAGGCGGGCGCGGTGCTGCACGACGCGCGGGAGATCGCCGAACGGTGCGCGCGGATCGCCCTCGGCGAGCCGGTGGCGGCGGTGGACGGCACGCCGTTGCGGATCGAGGCGGACTCGCTGTGCGTGCACGGGGACAGCCCCGGCGCGGTCGCGGTGGCCCGGGCGGTGCGGGAGCGGCTGGCGGAGGCGGGCGTGACGCTGCGGGCGTTCGCCACGGGCGGGGAGGACTGAGTGCGCGTCCTGCCGTGCGGGGACCAGGGCCTGCTGGTGGAGACGGACTCGCTGGAGGAGGCGCTGGGCCTGTACCGCTCCCTGGAGCGCGCCTCGCCGCCCGGCGTGACGGACCTGGTCCCGGCCGCCCGCACGGTCCTGCTGCTCCTGACCCCGGAGGCGGACCCCGCCCTGGTCGAACGTGAGGTGCGGAAACGGGACTTGACGGGAGCCGAGCGTGAACGGGGCCCGCTGGTCCGCGTTCCGGTGCACTACGACGGTGAAGACCTGCGTGAGGTGGCGGACTTGACCGGCCTGTCGGTGCGGGAGGTGGTGCGGTTGCACACCGGCTGTGAATGGACCGTCGCCTTCGGCGGGTTCGCCCCCGGCTTCGCGTATCTGACGGGCGGGCCGCCGGAGTTGCGCGTTCCTCGCCGGGCCGAGTCGCGGACCCGGGTGCCGGCCGGCGCGGTGGGGCTGGCCGGGGAGTTCAGCGGGGTCTACCCGCGCAGTTCGCCGGGCGGCTGGCAGCTCGTCGGGCGGACGGAGCTGGCGATGTGGCGTGAGGACCGCGATCCGCCGGCCCTCCTGCGGCCGGGGGCGCGCGTGCGGTTCGAGGAGGTGCGGCCCGGGTGACGGCGGCGCTGGAGGTGCTGGCGACCGGTCCGCTGGCCACCGTGCAGGACCTGGGGCGGCCGGGGCTCGCCGCGGTGGGCGTGGGGCTCTCCGGCGCGGCCGACCGGGGCTCGCTGCGGCTGGCCAACCGGCTGGTGGGCAACGAGGAGGGCGCGGCGGGGGTGGAGGTCACCTTCGGCGGCCTGTCCGTCCGGGCGCTGCGGCCGGTGACGGTGGCCGTGACCGGTGCGGTGGGCCCGGTGGACGGTGGCGCGGTGAACGCGGTGACGCACCTGGCCGCGGGCAGCCGGCTCACGCTGGGGACGCCGGCGGCGGGGCTGCGCAGCTACCTCGCCGTCCGGGGCGGGATCACGGTGCCCGAGGTGCTGGGGTCACGGTCGCGGGACGTGCTCGCAGGGCTCGGGCCGGAACCGCTCGTGGTGGGCGACGTGCTCCCAGCAGGTCCCGCGTCGGGCCCGCCGCCCTGCGTGGACCTGGCGCCGGTGGCCGCGCCGACCGCCGGCGAGGTGGTGCTGCGGGTGTGGCCGGGGCCGCGGGACGACTGGTTCTCGCCCGCCGCCGTACGGGAGTTGCTGTCGGCGACGTGGACGGTGGGAGCGGCTTCCGACCGCGTGGGCATGCGGCTCGACGGGCCCGCGCTGGAGCGGGTGCGGGAGGGCGAGCTGCCCAGCGAGGGAATGGTGCCGGGCGCGCTGCAGGTGCCGCCCGGGGGCCGCCCGGTCCTCTTCCTCGCCGACCACCCGGTCACCGGCGGCTACCCCGTCCTCGCCGTCGTCCTGCGCCACGACCTCGACCGCGCCGCCCAGGCCCGACCGGGTCAGCCCCTCCGCTTCGTCCTCCCGACGACGGGCCGTCCCCACGGCGCCTGAACCACCACGGGCGGCGCATGGAGCACGACGCTCGGCGCATGGAGCACGACGCTCGGCGCATGGAGCACGACGCTCGGCGCAGGGATCCCCGCGGGCGGTGCGCCGGCGCGGTGCCCGGGCCCGTCCCGGGTCCCGCGCTCACCGCGGGGCCCTCGTGCGGCGCCCGCATGCCCGCGGGCGGTGCTCCCCGGTGCCCGCGCCCTCCGCCGAGGCCTGCATTCCCGGCGGGCCGTCGTGCGGCATCCCGGCCGCCTGCCGGGCCCGACTCCGGTACCACGGCCGCACCCGCCCCCCGCTTCCGCCGAGACCGTGAGCGCGCGGCTCAGAGCTGCTTGGCCATGCAGATGCTGTTCTCGTGGAAGCGGTAGTAGCCGAACTTGCCGCAGCGGTCGTAGCCGGAGGAGCCGTACAGGGCGACGGCCTCGGGCTGCTGGTCGCCGGTCTCCAGGACCATGCGTGTGCGGCCGGCGGCGCGGGCGTCCTCCTCGAGCAGGGCCAGGATGCGGCGGGCCAGGCCCAGGCCGCGGCACTGCTCGATCACGAACATCCGCTTGAGCTCCGCGTCGCCGTCCTGGTTGCCCTCCTCGTTCTCGTCCTGCGCGCGCCAACCGCCGGTGGCGACCGGGCGGTCCTGCTCGTCGTAGGCGATCAGGAAGAGCCCGTTCGGCGGGCGGAAGTCGTCGGGGTGCAGGACGGTGGCGTCGCCGCCGTCGCCGTAGCGGCGCCGGTACTCCTCCTGGACCTCGTCGTTCAGCTTCACGGCGTCGGGGTGGTCGAACGGGACAGTGCGGATGTTCATGGCGGGGATCGTACTTCCGTGCTGTTCGGCGAACTCATGGGCGGGTCCGTCCAGTGTGCCGGTATTGTGCTCCGGTGCTTACTGTGACCTCCGTCAACGTCAACGGGCTCCGCGCCGCCGCCAAGAAGGGCTTCGTCGAGTGGCTGGCGGAGACCTCCGCCGATGTGCTGTGCCTGCAGGAGGTGCGGGCCGAGCCGGGCCAGCTCCCGCAGGCCGCCGGCGCCCCGGAGGGGTGGCACGTGGTCCACGCGCCGTCCGCCGCCAAGGGCAGGGCCGGCGTCTCGCTGTACACCCGCCGGGAGCCGGACGCGGTGCGCGTCGGGTTCGGGTCCGCCGAGTTCGACGCCACCGGCCGCTACGTGGAGGCGGACCTGCCGGGCGTCACCGTCGCCAGCCTGTACCTGCCCTCCGGGGAGGTCGGCACCGAGCGGCAGGACGAGAAGTACCGGTTCATGGACGAGTTCCTGGTGTACCTGAAGGCGCTGCGCGAGCGCGCCGCGGCCGACGGGCGCGAGGTGGTGGTCTGCGGCGACTGGAACATCGCCCACGCCGAGGCCGACCTCAGGAACTGGCGCGCCAACCGCAAGAGCTCCGGGTTCCTGCCCGAGGAGCGCGAGTGGCTGACCCGGGTGCTCTCGCCCGCCGACGGCGGCTACGTGGACGTGGTCCGCGCCCTGCACCCGGAGACCGAGGGGCCGTACTCCTGGTGGTCCTACCGCGGCCGCGCCTTCGACAACGACAGCGGATGGCGCATCGACCTGCAGGCGGCGACCAAGGGCCTCGCGGACCGCGCGGTCAAGGGCTTCGTCGAGCGAGCCGCCACCCACGAGGAGCGGTGGTCGGACCACGCGCCGGTGACGGTCGTCTACGACCTCTAGGCGACGCCGGCGTCGGCCGGCCCGGGCCACGTACGCCCGGCCGCGGACACGCGAAGGGCGCCCCTCGCAAGGGGGCGCCCTCGTCACAGGATCAGGCTGCGCGCGGTGCCGGGGCCTGCGTCAGATCGTGTCCTCGTCGTAGATGTCGTCCTCGGACGACCGGCGCGGGCGGTCCTGCTCGCGGTCCGACGGGGAGCGGTCGCGCGACGGGCGCTCGTCCCGCTGCTGGTCACGGTTCTGACCCATGCGCTGGTTGGCCTCCTGCTGGAGACGCTCGGCCTTGTCCTGGAACTGGTCCTTGATGCCCATGTGTGTCACTCCAATGAGTGGTGAGGGGATCGGGGCTCGACCAGCGTGACACGCCCGTGCACGCAGCGCATTTCGATCATCACCCGCTGTGGCGGGACGTCCGTTCCTGCTCGTCGGCGGCGCCTCCGGCGCCCACCAGACCGGGCCGGACCTGGTCCAGACGGTCGTCGAACCGCCGCACCTCGCGGGGCCCGACCGCGCCGATCAGGGTGGGCAGCGCCCCCCGGATCGACTGCATGCCGCGCAGCCACCACTGCCCGTAGACGTGCGCGGAGCGCCGCTCGATGCCGTCCACCAGCCGGTCCACCGCGGGACCGAGCGGGTAGGTCTTGTTGGTCGGCCACGGCAGCCGCTTGCGCAGCTCGCGCATCACGTCGTCCTGGTCGGCGCCGCGCACCATGTCGGTGTCGGTCCACGACAGATAGCCGACGCCCACGTCCACGCCCTTGTGGCCGACCTCGCCGCGCAGGCAGTGCGCGAACGCCTCGACGCCGGACTTGGAGGCGCAGTACGCCGACATCATCGGGGCTGGGGTGAGCGCGGCCAGCGAGGCGATCTGCAGCAGGTAGCCGCGGGTCTCCATCAGCGCCGGCAGGAACGCCCGCGCGGTGACCGCCGAGCCGATCAGGTTGACCTCGATCACCCGCCGCCAGGCGTCCGCGTCGGAGCTGACGAGCGGGCCGCCGGTGGCGACGCCCGCGTTGGCGATCACGATGTCGATCCGCCCGAACCGCTCCTTGACCTCGGCGGCCACCTGGTTCATGGCGTCCTGGTCGGTGACGTCGGCGTGCCACCAGTCGCTCTCGGCGTACAGGCGGCCGGAGACCTCCTTGAGCCGCTCCGGCTCCAGGCCCACCAGCGCCACCTTCACGCCGCGCACCGACAGCTTGCGGGCGAGCAGTTCGCCGACGCCCCGCGCGCCGCCGGTGACGACGGCGACCCGTCCCTCCAGGTTGACCTTGCTCATGCGGCGCTCTCCTTCGTCGTGCCGGTCGTGCCGGTCGTGCCGGTCCTGTCGGTCGTGCCGGTCGCGCCGGCCGTGCCGGTGCTCTCGGTGTTCCCGGTGCGCGCGTCGGCCGTGGCGCCGTCGGTGAGGTGGGCGGCGGCCAGCGCCCTGATGCGGTCGGTGACCACGTCCGGCGCCTCGATCGGGGTCATGTGGCCGAGGCCCGGAAGCTCGGTCACGCGAAGGCAGTTGGGGAGTTCCCGGGCGAGGTTACGGGCGTGCACCGGCGGTGTCAGCCGGTCCGCGGTGCCCACGACCACCTCGGTGGGGAGGTCCAGCGTCCGTGCGCCCTCGGTCAGTTCGAGGGTGGACAGGACGTGGGACCAGGCGTGCCGCGCCTTGGTGGGGCAGGCGTGCACCACGCGTGCGCAGGCCTCCACCATCTGCGGCGTCGAACCCGCTCCCATGGTGCCGTACTTGAGGATCTTGCGGCTGAAGCCGGTGGGCCTGCGGCCGATCGGGAGCGGGGAGCCCAGAATCTGTCCGGTGAGCCAGGTGCGGACCGCTCCGCGCCTGATCGGGAGCACCGTGGACTCCGGCACCAGGGCGGAGGCGCCGGTGGAGCAGAGCAGCACGGCGGCGGCGTGCTCGCGGAAGCCGGGGCGTCCGGCGGCCGCCATGACCGTCATGCCGCCCATGGAGTGCCCGGCGATCACCGCCTTCTCGCCGGGGGCGAGGGTGGCGGCCAGCACCGCCTCCAGGTCGTCGGCGAGCTGCTGGGTGCCGACGGGGGCGTGCAGCGGGCTGCCGCCGTGTCCGCGCTGGTCGTAGGCGACGACGCGGAACCGGTCGGACAGGTCGCGGATCTGTGCCGCCCAGAAGGCGACGGAGCAGGTCCAGCCGTGCGCGAGCACGACGGCGGGGGCGCCCTCGGGTCCGTGCACCTCGATCGAGATGCGGGCGCCGTCCGAGGAGAAGGCGGTCAGCTCGCGGGCGGGCGCGGGCGGCTGGTAGCGGCCCAGCGTCGTCAGGTGGTCCAGGGTGCTCATGCGGCGGCCTCCACGGCGGCGGTGGTGCCGGGTCCGGAAGCGGCCTCGGCTGCGGCGGGGGCGGGGCGGGCCACGTCGGACTC
>NZ_JBRIOU010000005.1:324754-326366 GCF_053474865.1 Streptomyces sp. CO7 | reverse complement strand
GCCCCGCCGCCCCGGCGGACCACCGCCGTGGCGGAGACCGCCGCCCGGGTGCGGTCGGCCGCGACCACCGAACCGGGCCGCCTGCGGATCCTCGGTGCCGTCCTCGCGCTGCTGGTGGTCGCCTTCGGCGCCGTCGCCACCTGGCAGACCTCCGCGCGCAGTTCGGCCGCCGACGACGTGCTGCACCACAGCGGCCCGCTGAGCTCGGCCGCCGCCGACGTCTACCGGGCGCTCGCCGGGGCCAACACCGCGGCCTCCGACGGCCTCCTGGCCGGCGGGAACGAGACCCCCGACAGCCGTGAGCGCTACGAACGGGACATCAGGACGGCCGCCTCGGGACTGGCCACCGCCGCCGCAAGCTCCGACCCGGACTCGGCGTCCGGCCGCACCGTGGCGCGGCTCAACGAACTGCTGCCCCGCTACAAGGGCCTGGTGGAGCGCGCCCGCGCCAACAACCGGATGGGCTACCCGCTGGCCGGCGCCTACCTGCGGTACGCCGACGACCTGATGCAGGACAAGATGCTCCCGGCCGCCGAGGACCTCTACCAGCAGGAGAACCAGCGCCTCACCGAGGACTACGCCGACGCCACGCCCTACCCGTGGCTCGCCCTGGGACTCGGCGCCGTGGCACTCGTCGCCCTGGGCCTGGCCCAGCGGCGCGAGTACCTGCGCACCAACCGGGTGCTCAGCCCCGGCCTGGTGACCGCCACCGCGGCCACCACCGTGATGCTGCTGTGGCTGCTGGCCGGGCACTCCCTGGCCCGGGCGGGGCTGAACGACTCCTACGAGCACGGCGTGAAGTCGCTGAACGTCCTGAACGACACCCGGGCCGCCTCCCTGCAGGCCCGCGGCGCCGAGAACCTGACCCTGATCAGCCGGGGCGCGGAGACGGTCCGGGTGTCCGACACCGTCCGGCGCGACAAGTTCGAGGTGGCGTTCGAGAAGTCCATGAAGGGCCTGTCCCGCGGGCTGCAGGCGGCCGGTCACCTGGCCGACGACCCGCAGGGCGCAGAGCCGGTCGACAAGGCGCACAGCAGCATGCTCGAGTGGCGCAAGCGTCACGAGGAGGCCCGGGCGGCCGACGACGCGGGCGACTACCAGGAGGCCCTCGACCGGATCATCGGACCGGACGAGAAGTCGCCCACCCGGGTCTGCTTCGACAACGTCGACCGGTCCCTGCGGCAGGCGCTGGAGCACGAGGAGACGGAGTTCGAGCAGGCCGCGTCCGACGGACGCGCCGCGCTGACCGGCCTGCCCGTCGGCGCCGCCGCCCTGGCCGTGCTGGCCGCGGCGGCCGGGCTGCTGGGGATCGGCCGCAGGCTTTCGGAGTACCGGTGAACGGGGGAACGGCGATGCGGCGTCATCAGGGGAACGGGGACGAGGGCGGCGCCCGCACGCGGCGGCACCTCCCGCGGCGGGGCCGGCGGATCACGGGCGCCCTGGCCGGGGTCTGCGCGCTCGCCGCGGCCGGCGCGCTGCTGCTGCCGCAGTTCCCGGGCGCCGGTGCGGACGGCGACCCGGGCCGGACCGCCGGCTCGCGCGCGGCCGACGGCACCCGCGGCTCCGGCGACGTCTCCCGCGACGGCACCGAGGGCGGCACCGAGGGCGGCAC
>NZ_JBRIOU010000005.1:320479-324654 GCF_053474865.1 Streptomyces sp. CO7 | reverse complement strand
GGGCGGCACCGGCCGCGGCCGCTTCGCCGCCGACGAGAACTGCGAACGCCCCGAGGCCCGCAGCCCCGCCCCGTCCCGGGACGAGAGCGGAGAAACGATCCGCAGGATCAAGGAACGCGGGTACCTGCGCGTCGGGGTGGACCAGAACAGCTACGGCTGGGGCTACCGCGACCCCAACAGCTCGCAGGAGCGGGTGGAGCTCTCCGGCTTCGACATCGACCTGGCCCACCGGATCGCCGACGAGATCCTCGGCCACCGCGCGCCCGGCGAGCCGTCCAACATCCGCTTCGCCGCCGTCCCCACCAGTCAGCGCATCCCGGCCGTGCAGGACGGCCGGGTCGACATGGTGGTGCGCACCATGACCATCACCTGCGACCGGCTGGACCAGGTCGCCTTCTCCGCGCCCTACTTCACCACCGGCCAGCAGGTCCTCGCCCCGGCGCACTCCGGCATCACGGGCTACGACCGCTCCCTGGCCGGGAAGAGGATCTGCACCGCGGAAGGTTCCACGGCCCGCCTGCGGCTGGAGCGGGACAAGGCGGCGGGGAAGCCGGCCGTCGCGAAGGCGGACATCGGGCCCGTCGTCCCCAACCAGCTGGACTGCCTGGTGCGGCTCCAGCTCGGCGAGGTCGACGCGGTGGTCACCGACAGCGCGCTGGCCGCCAGCCAGGCGGCCCAGGACCCGTCGGTGACGCTGATGGGCGAGGAGTTCACCGAGGAGTACTACGGCGTCGCGATGTCGCTGGAGTCGGAGGACCTGGTCCGCCGGGTGAACGCCGTGCTGCGCGACTACGTCGCGGACGGCGGCTGGAAGCGGGCCTACGACGAGTGGCTGGAGGCGACCATGAAGAAGCCCGCCGACCCGCCTCCCGCCGTCTACCGCGACTGACCCCTGCCCGCCCTGGGCAGGGTCCGAACGGCGCGGGCCGACGGAGCCCCGGGCCGACCGACCGCACGCACCGACTGCGCACTGAGAGGTGATCGATGGGCGACACGGGACACGCCCCGGGTCCGGTGATGGACCGGGACGAGGTGGACCGTGCGCTGGCGCGGCTCGGCGCGGAGCACGAGGCCATGGAGTCCTCGCTCCTCGCGCTGCAGGACCACGCGGGGCGCAGACTGCTCGAAGGGGCCGAGCTCACCGGGGCCACTCAGGAACGCTGGAAACGGGCGGAGGCGTCGATCACCCTCCTGTGGACCTGGTTCGACGCCTACACGGACACCCTGCGCACCGCCCGTGAGCTGCGGGCCCGCCGCCGCTGGGCCGGGCGCGAGGACCTGGTGGCGCTCACCGAGCTGCTGCGCGGCCCGAGCGTCACGGTGGCCGGCGCCGCCGCGGTGGAGACGGGCGCGCTCGCCGGGACCTCGGCCGTGCGCCTCAGCCGCCGCTACACGCTGGCCGCGCTGGTCGACCGGATGAACGGCCTGTACGCCGCCGCGCTGGACATGGTGGTGGCCGCCGACGCGGTCTGGTCGGCGCTGCCCGCGCGGATCGACATGCTCTCCGCCGAGCTGCGCCGCACCCGGGAGCTGGCCCGCTCGGTGGGCGTGCGTCCCGGTGAGCACCCGGCCGGCGACGACCTGGAACGCATCACCCGGGCCCTGACCCGGCTGCGCGAGACGGTGATCTCCGACCCGCTGTCCTTCTGGACGCCGGACCGGGGCAGCTCGGCGCCCGGCGCGGGCCGCCCGGACACCACCGCCTACGACCGGTACGCACGCGAACTCGAGGACGTTCGGCGGGAGATCGAGGCGGTGCTGACGGTCCGGCAGGACGCGGAGTCGCGGCTGATGCGGCTGCGGGACGTGCTCAGCCGCGCCGACCGCACGCTGGCCGAGGCGCGGCTCGCGCGCGGCGAGGTGCTGGCGAAGATCGCCGCCACCGAGGTGCCCGCGGTGAGCGGGCCGCCGACCGCGCTGCAGGAGGAGCTGTCGACGGCGGCGGAGTACCGGCGACAGGGCCTGTGGCACCGGCTGTCGCCGCTGCTGGAGGACCTGGAGCGCCGGGCGGAGGACGAACTGCTGCGCGCCCGCGAGTCGTTGACGGCGGTCACCGCGCCGCTGGCGATCCGCGCCGAGCTGCGCGGGCGGCTGGACGCCTACCGGGCGAAGGTGGCCCGCCACGGGCTGGCGGAGGACCCGCTGCTGGTCGAGCGGTACGACATCGCGCGGCGGATGCTGTGGAGCGCCCCCTGCGACCTGCGGGTGGCCGAACAGGCGGTGCTGCGCTACCAGCACACGGCGGTCGAGCTGCTGCGGCCCGTGATGCCCACCCAGGACGGGGCGGGGCGGCCGCGGGAGGCCCAGACGTGAGCGCCGACGGAGGGGGAGCTGTGCGGAGGGACGGGGCGTGAGTGACGTGAAGTGCCAGCGGCCGGGCTGCGAGGGGGCCTACGAGGACGTCGGCGGCGGCGAGCTGTACTGCGACCACTGCGGGCTGGCGCCGGTGGTCGCGCCGGACGGCATGGTCGGCGCGGCGCCCACGGGCATCACGGGCCGGATGCCGGGGAGTTCGGGCCGGCCCGCCGCCCAGGGAGACCCGTCGGCCGGACCGCCACCGGCCGGTCAGGGCCCCACCTCCACGGCGACCCCGGACGGCTCCGGCACCTCCGGCTCCGTCGGCTCGGGCGGCCCGGGCGGTTCTGCAGGCCCGGGCGGTGCGGGTGTCACCGGCGACTCGAACGGTGCCGGATCACCCGGCGGCCCGGGCGGTCCAGGCATCGCCGCGGGCTCGGGCGGTCCCGGGCTCCCCGGCGGCGCAGAAGGCGCGAACGCCCCCGCCGGCACCGGCGGCGCGGGCGGCTCGACGGGGTCCGTGCCGACGTCGCGGTCGTCACGGTCGTCCTCCCGCTCCCGGCGGTCGGTCTCCGGCCGGCTGTCGGGGACGCTCGGCGGCGCCGCCACGGTCGGCGCGGTGTCGGTGCGCAGCTCCGGCGCCCAGTCGAGCGGGTCGCGCCGCGGCCGGCTGGGCGCGGGCCTGGTCGACGTGCCCGCCGTGCCGCGGCCCGACCCCCGGGCCATGGTGCTGGACGACCCGCAGGTGCCGGAGCGCAAACGGTTCTGCTCCCGCTCCGACTGCGGCGCGCCCGTGGGCCGCGCCCGCGGCGACCGCCCCGGCCGCACCGAGGGGTTCTGCACCAAGTGCGGCCACCCCTACTCCTTCGTGCCCAAGCTGCGCGGCGGCGACGTGGTGCACGGCCAGTACCAGGTGGTGGGCTGTCTGGCGCACGGCGGACTCGGCTGGATCTACCTCGCCGTGGACCGCGCGGTCTCCGACCGGTGGGTCGTCCTCAAGGGCCTGCTGGACACCGGCGACCAGGACGCGATGGCCGCCGCCATCTCCGAGCGGCGCTTCCTCGCCGAGATCGAGCACGCCAACATCGTGCGGATCTACAACTTCGTCGAGCACCTCGACCAGCGGACCGGGTCCCTCGACGGTTACATCGTCATGGAGTACGTCGGCGGCAAGTCGCTGAAGGACATCGCCAACGGCCGCCGCACGCCGGAGGGCCGGCGCGACCCGCTGCCGGTGGAACAGGCCTGCGCCTACGGCATCGAGGCGCTGGAGGCACTGGGCCACCTGCACAGCCGCAACCTGCTGTACTGCGACTTCAAGGTCGACAACGCCATACAGACCGAGGACCAGCTGAAGCTGATCGACATGGGCGCGGTCCGCCGCATGGACGACTACGAGTCGGCCATCTACGGCACGATCGGCTACCAGGCGCCCGAGGTCTCCACGCTGGGCCCCTCCGTCGCCTCCGACCTGTACACCGTCGCCCGCACCCTGGCCGTGCTCAGCTTCGACTTCCACGGCTACACCACGGTGTACGCCGACTCGCTGCCCAACCCGGACGACATCGAGGTGTTCCGGCGGCACGAGTCCTTCTACCGGCTGCTGGTGCGGGCCACCGACCCGGACCCGGCGCGCCGCTTCTCCTCCGCCCAGGAGATGGCGGAGCAGCTCACCGGCGTCCTGCGCGAGGTCGTCTCGCTGCGCACGGGACGGCCGCGGCCCGCGCTGTCCACCCTGTTCGGCCCGGAACTGCGGGTCACCGACAGCCAGTTGTTCGACGACACCGATCCGGTGGTCTCCCGCCTCGGCGTCCGCGGCGACCCGGCGGGCGGACTGCTCGCCCGGCGCCGCCGCACCGCGGCCCCGCCCGGCGGAGCTC
>NZ_JBRIOU010000005.1:316111-320379 GCF_053474865.1 Streptomyces sp. CO7 | reverse complement strand
GCCCAGCGCGGTCCGGTCCCCACGCCCCCGCCGGACGCGCCGCCCGCACCCCCGGTGTCACCCGGACCGGTGAAACCGGTGGACGCGGCGGCCGCCGCGCTGGCCCTCCCGGTGCCCCTGGTGAACCCCGACGACCCCAACGCCGGCTTCCTGGCCGCGCTGACGACCGCGGCTCCCCAGGAGCTGATCGCCGCCCTCGCCGCGGCGCCCTCGCCCTCCCCCGAGTCCCGGCTGCGACTGGTGCGCGCCCGGCTGGAGGCGGGTGAGGCGGCGGTCGCCGTGCAGGAGCTCACCGGCGTGGCGGCCGAGGAGACCGACGACTGGCGGGTGGTCTGGTACCGGGGCGTGACGTCCCTGGTCACCGGCGAGTACGTGGCCTCCGCGCTGGCCTTCGACGCCCTCTACGACGCCTTCCCCGGCGAGCCCGCGCCGAAGCTGGCACTGGGTTTGTGCGCCGAGGTGCTGGGGCAGTTGGACAACGCGGCCGAGTACTACCGCCAGGTCTGGTCGACCGATCCGAGCTATGTGAGCGCGGCGTTCGCACTGGCCCGGGTACGGCTCGCGTCGGGCGACCGGGAGGGCTCGGTGGCCGCACTGGAGTCCGTGCCGGAGGCGTCGATCCACTACACCGCGGCCCGGGTCGCCGCCGTCCGGGCGCGTCTGCGGGGGCGTACCGTGGTGGGCGCCGACACGCGGTTCCTCGACGATCTGACCGCCGCCGCCGCGCAGGTGGAGGCGCTGGGCGGATACGGCCTGGACGCCGTGCGGCGTGAGCGGCTCTCCGCGGAGGTGCTGGGCTGCGCGCTCGACTGGGTACTCTCCGGAGGCCGGGGCTCCGCACCGGCGGCGTCCGGACGCGGGGTACTCGGCGAAGTACTGGACGAGCGGGGACTCCGTCTCGGCCTGGAACGTTCGTACCGCACGCTGGCCCGACTCGCGGACGGCGGCGAGGAGAGGATCGACCTGGTGGAACGCGCCAACCGTTACCGTCCCCGGACGTGGGTGTAGTGGTGCCTCCGATGACTGCCGACAAGCACCGTCTGTCCGCCTGTCCGGGCTGCACCGAGCCGGTGGAGCCGGCCGACCTCTTCTGCGGCGCCTGCGGCATGGACCTGTCCGCGGCGGCGGCCCCGGCGGCCGACACGCCGACGGTCGCCCTGCAGACGCGCGACGACACGCCGTCCGCGCCGCCCGCCGCCCCACCGGCCGCCGCCGATCCCGGGACCGACGGCTTCACCCTGCAGCCGCCCGCCCCGCGCTCCGCGGACCCGAGGGAGGCCGTGGCGGCCGCCCCCGGCGCGGGGCAGGCCTGCGTGGCGTGCCGGGCCGGCCGGGTGGACCGGGACGGATACTGCGAGAACTGCGGCCACGCCCAGCCGCGCGAACGGGACCACATGGAACAGGAGTCGGGGCCCGTCGCCGCGGTCAGCGACCGCGGACTGCGCCACCACCGCAACGAGGACGCGTTCGCCCTGGCCGTCGCCGCCCTCCCGGACGGCACCCCGGCCTCGGTCGCCGTGGTCTGCGACGGCGTCTCCTCGGCCACCCGGCCCGACGAGGCCTCCGCCGCCGCCTCCCGCACCGCGGCCGACACGCTGTGCGAGGCGCTGCCCCGCGGCACCCACCCGCAGACCGCGATGCACGAGGCCATCCTGGCCGCCGCCCGCGCGGTCGACGCGCTGGCCGGCGAGCCGACCGAGGCCCGCGAGCACGCGGTCCAGCAGAACGCCCCCGCCTGTACCCTGGTCTCCGCGGTCGTCACCGACGGCCTGCTGGTGGTCGGCTGGGTCGGCGACAGCCGCGCCTACTGGGTGCCCGACGACCGCTCGGCCCCGGCCCGGCTCACCGAGGACGACTCCTGGGCCGCGCAGATGGTGGCGGCCAACCTGATGAGCGAGGCACAGGCGTACGCCGACGAGCGCGCCCACGCGATCACCGGCTGGCTGGGCGCCGACTCCTACGAACTGGACCCGCACACCGCCTCGTTCAAGCCGGACCGGCCCGGTGTGGTGGTGGTCTGCACGGACGGCCTGTGGAACTACGCCGAGGCCGCGGCGCAGATGGCCGAGATCCTCCCCGCCGACGCCGCGACCCGCCCGCTGCACAGTGCGCGGGTCCTGGTCGGTCACGCCCTGGACGGAGGGGGCCACGACAACGTAACAGTGGCCGTGGTGCCGTTCCCCGGCCCCGCCAAGGGGGCAGGATCCGGCTGAGGCGTGCCTGGCCGAGGGAGCCGCGGGCGCGCGAGGGGGCGAAACACGCATGGCGATTCTCTCGAAACCCGACGTGCCACGGTTCTCCGTGGACGTCTACCAGAACGAGTACCTGCCGGAGGGGGCCGGCGAGGTCAACGCGGTGGTGACCGTCACGGCGAGCGGCGGGGGAACCCTCACGGGCCCCGCCTTCGCCGGCGGTGCCGGGGGTCACGGCGGTCCGGGCGGCGGTCCGGACGCCGCCGTGGTGGTGATGGTGGACTGCTCCGGCTCGATGGACTACCCGCCGGCCAAGATGCGCGGCGCCAGGGAGGCCACCGCCGCCGCGGTGGACACGCTCCGCGACGGGGTGAGGTTCGCGGTGGTCGGCGGCACCCACGTCGCCCAGGAGGTCTACCCCGGCGAGGGGCGGCTCGCGGTCGCCGGGCCGGACACCCGTGAGCAGGCCAAGCAGGCGCTGCGCCGGCTCACCGCGGGCGGCGGCACCGCCATCGGCACCTGGCTGCGGCTGACGGACCGCCTGCTGTCGTCGGCCGACGTGACGATCCGGCACGGCATCCTGCTCACCGACGGCCGCAACGAGCACGAGACCGCCGAGGCCTTGGCGTCGGCGCTGGAGCACTGCTCCGGGCGCTTCACCTGCGACGCGCGGGGCGTGGGCACCGACTGGGAGGTCAAGGAGGTGACCGCGATCGCCTCCGCGCTGCTGGGCACCGCCGACATCGTCGCCGACCCGCAGAACCTGGCGGCCGACTTCACCTCGATGATGGAGACGGCGATGGGCAAGGGCGTCGCCGATGTCGCGCTGCGCCTGTGGACCCCGGCGGGCGCGCGGCTGCGCTTCGTGAAGCAGGTCGCGCCCTCGGTCGAGGACCTGACGGACCGCCGCAGCGAGGCCGGACCGCGGGCCGGGGACTACCCGACCGGGTCATGGGGCGACGAGTCACGCGACTACCACGTCTGTGTGGAGGTGCCGCCCGCCGAGATCGGCCGGGAGATGCTCGCCGCCCGCGTCTCGCTGGTGGTGCCGCGCCCCGACGGCGGCGCCGACAGCCTGGGCGCGCAGGGCCTGGTGCGGGCGGTGTGGACCGACGACCTGGCGGCCTCCACCTCCATCGATCCGCAGGTGGCGCACTACACGGGGCAGGCCGAGCTGGCCGCGGCCATCCAGCAGGGACTGGAGGCGCGCAAGGCGGGCGACGCGGACGCCGCGACCGCCAAACTCGGGCGGGCCGTGCAGCTGGCCGGACTGTCGGGAAACGCCGATACGGCGAAACTGCTTTCGAAGGTGGTGGACGTGGTCGACGAAGCGGCGGGTACTGTGCGACTGAAGACGAAGGTCGCGGAAGCCGACGAGATGACACTGGAGACCCGGTCCACCAAGACCGTACGGGTCAAGCGGCGACCGCACGAGAGTTGAGAGAGCCGGCCACCGAGCGGCCGGGGGGAGAGGGGGAAGCGCCGACATGCCGACCTGCCCGAACGGACACCAGTCGGGTTCCGACGACTGGTGCGAGGTCTGCGGTCACCGCATGGCGGGTGCCGTGCCCCCGCCGCCTCCGCCGACCGCCGGCGGATACGGTTTCCCGCCGCCGGGCGGCGGCCAGGGGGGCCGCGCGCCGGAGCTCTGCCCGCAGTGCCGCACGCCCCGCGAAGGGCTGGCGCCCTTCTGCGAGGAGTGCCGGTGGAACTTCCTCACCAACACGGCGACCTCCTACACGCCGCCGCCCCCGTCGTACGGCGGGGGCCCGGGCCGACCGGGTGGTCCCGGCGGCCAGGCGCCGCCGCCTCCCGGGGGGAGGGCGTACCAGCCCGACCCGTCGGAGTACCAGGCCTCGCGGCCCTCACAGCTGAACCGTCCCGCCGAGCCGCTGGGCGGCGAGGCCGGGGGCGCGCCCGCCTCCTTCCAGCAGGGACGTCCGGGCGCGGGCGGGCCGCCGCCTTCCTTCTACGAACCCGGGCGCGGTCCCGGGGCCCCGGCGGGCGACGACTGGACGCTGCCGCCGCCGGGGGGCCCGGGCGGCCCCGGTTCCGGTCCCGGCGGGCCGGGTGCTG
>NZ_JBRIOU010000005.1:301950-316011 GCF_053474865.1 Streptomyces sp. CO7 | reverse complement strand
GGCCCGGCGCACCCGGCCAGGGCCAGCCCGGTCCCGGCCCCTCGCACGGTCCCGGTCCCGGTCCCGGTGGTCCCGGCGGCGCGTACGGCTACCCGCAGCCCGGTCCGCCGCAGCAGGCGACCTGGACGGCGACCGTCGGACCGGACCGCGCCTACTTCATGGCGATGATGCAGCGCTCCGGACCGGAGGCCGCCGGGCTCAACCTGCCCGCGTACTCCCCGGAGCAGAGCCTGACCCTCACCGGTCCGCAGGTCACCATCGGGCGCCGCCGGCACTCCACCGGCGACACCCCCGACATCGACCTGGCCGTGCCGCCGGAGGACCCGGGCGTCTCGCACCAGCACGCGGTGCTGGTGCAGCAGGCCGACGGGACCTGGGCGGTCATCGACCAGAACTCCACCAACGGCACCACGGTGAACGGCGCGGAGGAACCCATCCAGCCGTTCGTCCCCGTCCCCCTGCGGGACGGGGACCGCGTCCACGTCGGCGCCTGGACGACCATCACCGTCCACCGCGGCTGAGACCACCCGCACCCGGTCCCCGGGTCCCCGGACGTTCGTCCACGGGACTCGACGACCGGGTGCGGCCGTCTGAGACGATGGGAGGGTGAAAGAGATTCGGCGCGGCACACTGCAGACGGAGTCCTTCTACGAGCAGGTCGGCGGTGAGGAGACCTTCACCCGTCTGGTCCGCCGCTTCTACGAGGGGGTCGCCGAGGACCCGGAACTGCGGGCCATGTACCCGGAGGAGGACCTGGGTCCGGCCGAGGAGCGGCTGCGGCTCTTCCTCATCCAGTACTGGGGCGGTCCCACGACCTACAGCGAGCAGCGCGGTCATCCCCGCCTGCGGATGCGGCACGCCCCGTTCAAGGTGGACCGCGCGGCGCACGACGCCTGGCTGCGGCACATGCGTGCGGCCGTCGACGACCTGGGTCTCACCGAGGAGCAGGAGCACACGCTCTGGAGCTACCTGACCTACGCGGCCGCCTCCATGGTGAACACCGCCGAGACGGACTGACCCCCGCCTCCCCCTTCATGGGGTGGCCGGTCGGGCCGAGCCGGTCGGGCCGGTCGTGTCAGAGAACGCCGACGCCCAGGCCGCCCAGCCGGCCGGCGCGGCGCACGGCGACGGAGCCGTAGGGGGTGCGCAGCCTCAGCCAGGAGCCGCAGGACAGGATCTGCGGATCCGGCCCGGGGCGCAGGAAGCCGAGGGACTGCGCGGCGTGCACGGCCCGCACGGGAAGACCGGTGCCGTCGACGGTGCGGGACCATATGCGGCGCCCGGTGCCGTCCAGTGCGGAGCGGGTGCGCTCCTGCGGGGGGATCTGCTCGACCAGCGCGCGGAACTCGGCGACCGCGGCGGCGACCAGCCCCCGCAGTGCCTCGCCCGTCGGTGCGCTCTCGGTGCGCCAGCCGCCACGCGGCGGCAGCAGCCCGGCCCACGCCGGACCGGTGACGGCGGCCGGGACGACGACCGCGGCCGCCCTCTCGTCCACCGCCTCCAGCAGCTCACCCGCGGATACGGTGACGTCCAAGGGCCCGGCCGGCTCGGCGAGCCGCACCGCGCGCACCGCGAGGACCTCGAAGGACGCGGGGCTACCGTAGACGGCCAGCGCCTCCCCGGCGCCCTGGAGCCGCACCGCCGCCGCGCGGTCGTAGTGGAGCAGCCGGGTGAGGAAGGCGCAGAGGTCCGCGGCCTCGCCCTCGTCGGCGAACCGGAGCTTCGTCATGATGCGGCGGCCTCGTCGTCCTGGTACTTCTCCAGGAAGTACCGCTCGCCCTCCGTCAGCCGGCGCGGCTGCTGGAGCGCGAAGTCGAAGGGCACCATCACCGTCGACGCCCTGGCGTACACCAGGTCCGGCTCCTCGCCGGACCCGGTGTCCTTGACCTCGTAGGCGAGGGTGAACGAGGCCGCGCGGACCTTCGTCACCCACACCTCGACGTCCACCGGATCGTGCCGGTGGACCAACTGCCGCCTGTAGTCGATCTCGTGCCGGGCCACCACCGTCCCCCGCGCGAAGGCATGGTCCTGGTCCGGGTGGAACAGCATGTCCACCCTGGCTTCCTCCAGGTAGCGCAGGAACACGACGTTGTTGACGTGTCCGTACGCGTCCATGTCGCTCCAGCGCAGGGGACAGCGGTAGCGGTGGCGCACGAGTCGATCAGTCCCGGGTCAGCTTCTTGTAGGTGGCGCGGTGCGGACGCGCCGCGTCCGGGCCGAGCCGCTCGATCTTGTTCTTCTCGTAGGACTCGAAGTTGCCCTCGAACCAGAACCACTTGGACTCGCCCTCGTAGGCGAGGATGTGCGTCGCCACGCGGTCCAGGAACCACCGGTCGTGGGAGACGACCACGGCGCAGCCCGGGAACTCGAGCAGCGCGTTCTCCAGCGAGGACAGGGTCTCGACGTCGAGGTCGTTGGTCGGCTCGTCGAGGAGCAGCAGGTTGCCGCCCTGCTTCAGGGTGAGCGCCAGGTTCAGGCGGTTGCGCTCACCGCCGGACAGCACGCCGGCCGGCTTCTGCTGGTCCGGGCCCTTGAAGCCGAACGCGGAGACGTAGGCGCGCGAGGGCATCTCGACCTGGCCGACGTTGATGTAGTCGAGGCCGTCGGAGACGACCTCCCACAGCGTCTTCTTGGCGTCGATGTTGGCGCGGCTCTGGTCGACGTAGCTGATCTTGACCGTCTCGCCGACCTTGATGTCGCCGGAGTCCGGCTCCTCGATGCCCTGGATCATCTTGAACAGCGTGGTCTTGCCCGCGCCGTTCGGACCGATGATGCCCACGATGCCGTTGCGCGGCAGCGTGAAGGACAGGTCGTCGATCAGGACCTTCTCACCGAAGGCCTTGCGAAGGTTCTGCACCTCGACGACCACGTTGCCCAGGCGCGGGCCCGGCGGGATCTGGATCTCCTCGAAGTCCAGCTTCCGCATCTTGTCCGCCTCGGCGGCCATCTCCTCGTAGCGGGCCAGACGCGCCTTGGACTTGGCCTGCCGCCCCTTGGCGTTGGAGCGGACCCACTCCAGCTCCTCCTTGAGGCGCTTGGCGCGCTTGGCGTCCTTCTGGCCCTCGACCTTCAGGCGGGTGGCCTTGGTCTCGAGGTACTTGGAGTAGTTGCCCTCGTAGCCGTGCAGACGGCCGCGGTCGACCTCGCAGATCCAGCCCGCGACGTTGTCCAGGAAGTACCGGTCGTGGGTCACGGCGACGACGGTGCCGGCGTACTGGGCGAGGTGCTGCTCCAGCCAGTTCACCGACTCGGCGTCGAGGTGGTTGGTGGGCTCGTCGAGGAGCAGCAGGTCGGGCGCCTCGAGCAGCAGCTTGCACAGCGCGACGCGGCGGCGCTCACCACCGGAGAGGTTGCTGACCGGCCAGTCGCCGGGCGGGCATCCCAGGGCGTCCATGGCCTGCTCCAGCTGGGCGTCCAGGTCCCACGCGTTGGCGTGGTCCAGGTCGTCCTGGAGCTTGCCCATCTCCGCCATGAGCTCGTCGGAGTAGTCGGTCGCCATGAGCTCGGCGATCTCGTTGAACCGGTCGAGCTTGCCCTTGATCTCGGAGACGCCCTCCTGCACGTTCTCCAGGACCGTCTTGTCCTCGCTCAGCGGCGGCTCCTGCAGCAGGATGCCGACGGTGTAGCCGGGGGTCAGGAACGCGTCGCCGTTGGAGGGCTGCTCCAGACCGGCCATGATCTTGAGGACGGTCGACTTTCCGGCGCCGTTCGGGCCGACGACGCCGATCTTCGCCCCGGGGAGGAAGGAAAGGGTGACGTCGTCGAGGATCACCTTGTCGCCGTGCGCCTTGCGCGCCTTGCGCATGGTGTAAATGAACTCAGCCAAGAGAAACCGTCCGGCAGCTTGAAACTCGCGGTGGGCAGATACACCCCATCTTGCCGTACCGCCACCCCAGGACGAAAACGGCCCGTCCGGGCGACGACGCGCGGCGTGCGCGCGCAGTGTCGCCGGTCCGTCACTCCTGGTGGGCGTCCTGGGGGCGACGGCGGGCCACGCTGAGGACCGCGGCGCCGACGACGAGGAGGCCCGCGCCGATCGAGATGAACAGTTCGGTGCCGCCGCCTCCGCCGGTGGTGGCGAGGTCCTCGCCGGCCGGGGGCGCGGCGGTGGGCAGCGGGCTGGGCGGCCCGGACGCCGTCTGGGTCCGCAGCGCGGCCGCCGCGGCGCTCTCGGTGAGGCAGTCGAGGACGCCGCCGAAGACGACCGGGCGCATCGTCCCGCCGTCCGCCGCCTCCACGCCGACGGTGTACGCCTGGTCCTCGGCGAGCGGCTGGGAGACCGTGCGCCGCTCGCCCGGCGCCAGCACGTAGTCGGTGCCGGACACCCGGTAGGCCAGGTCCTCGTCGCCCCGGTTGAGCAGGGTGACGTCGAGGCCGGACGCCTTGCCGGACCCCTCCGCCTCGCAGCGCTCGCGCCCCCACACGGCCGGCACGGCGCCGCCGCGGCGCCACGCCGCGGTGGCGGTGGCGCGCACGGTGGTCTCGCTGGAGGCGGCGACCACCTGGGCCTGGCTGCGGCTGTCGGAGGTGAGGGCCCGTCCGACCGGCACGGTGGTGGTGGCCTCGACGGTGAGCGTCGCGGCTCCGTCGTCGGCCTCGGCCGGGACGTCGACGTACAGCTTGTCGCCGTCGTCCACCGTCTCGAGCGTCTTGCCGTTCCGGTCGGTGATCCACGCCGGGCTGTTGTCGGCGGGCGGCACCACCGTCACGTCGTCGGCGCCGGTGCGGACGGTGAGCGGGCCTATGAGGCCGCCGGGCCGCCCGGCCGCAGCGGGCGGGTCCAGCCGGAGGGAGGCGCGGGGCTCCTTCTGCGTGCGGGCGTTCTTCACCAGGTAGTCGGCGAGCCGCTCGGCCTGCGGGTCGGCGGCCGTCACGTCGGCGCCGTCGGAGAGCCGCCAGACGGCGACCTGCGTGCCGGCCGCGGCGTCCTGCTCGGTCAGCCCCTTGGCACGGGCCCGCGCTGCGAGGTCGGCGAGGTCGTCGACCTGCGGGTAGGAGTGCCGCAGCACCCAGACGATCCGCCCGGCGGCGCGGTTGCCCGCGAGCGAGGTGCCCCGCCAGTCGCTCTCCTGGTAGACGACACCGGGCTGGGTGGTGCGCTCGATGTCGACGCCGTAGGTCTGCAGGGTCCCGCCGCCGTCCACGGAGAGCTCGAACAGCCCTGCCGGGACCTCCCGGTCGCCGTCCTCGCCGTGGATCACCGCGGTGCCGAACGCGCGCAGGTCGCCGGCGACGGCCGAGGCCCCGCCCGCGTTCCACTGCGCCGTCGTGGGACCGCCCGCCTCACCGGTGGCGGCGGCAGCGACGTCCGCTCCCTGGACGGCGAGCAGGCCGGACAGCAACGACACCACGGCGCCACGGACCGCGCCGGACCGGCGCGCGCGCCCCGTCTGCGACGACGACGAACTCACGGAACTCCCCTCCGGTCAGGGCCTGGTGACGCGGGCCTCGGGAGCCGTACGCGGCGTCATCGACCCATGACCCACTCCGGCATCCTAGGGAAGGCCCGGCCGCGTCCCGCGGGAAGCCTGGTGCGGGAGGGGTTCCGACTCGCAATTGTTACCGCCCGAAGCGGGAGCAACCGGAGCCAAACCGGACGACCTCCGGTGACGTCATGTCAACAAGGCCGCGCCCGTCGACGCTTGCACGCCCCACGGATCGTCCGGCACGCCGGGAGGCGCACCCGGCCGGGTCCACGCGGCCGCCGGTGGCGCCGCCGGGGCCTGCCGGGCCGCGCCGGCTCCGGCGTCGTGCGGCGGGGCCGGGGCCGCCGCCTCGGCCCGGGTGGTGCGGCGGAACGCCGAGGTGCCGCGGGCCAGGTCGTGCCCCACGGCGGCCGCCTCGATGTCCGCATCGGTGCGGCCCTGGCCGTCGCGCGTCTCGGTGCGCACCTTGAGCCTGCCGTGGACCACCACCGGGTCCCCCACCGACAGCGAGGCGGCCACGTTCGCCGCCAGGGAGCGGCGGGTCCACACCGTGAAGAAGTTGGTGTGCCCGTCCACCCACATGGCCTTCTCCCGGTCCCAGTAGCGGGGTGTGGCGGCCAGCCGGAAGCGGGCGACATGACCCCGCTCGTCCTCCCGGTGGACCGGCTGCGTCGCCACGTTCCCCACCGCGCAGATCACCGTCTCGTTCATGGCTCGTCCCTTTCGCCCAGCACGCCGACGGGCCCGTCCCGTTCGGCTTCCCCACCAGGGTGCGGCCGAGGGGACGGGCCCGTCGCGGGCTGTGGACTCAGAGTGAGACTGTGGACAACTCCCCCACCCGGGAGGGTGAACGGCTGCCGCCGAGGCCGCCGGCGCCCACCGGCACGGCCCCGCTGACCACCCCGTACTGCTCGCGCACCTCGCGGTGGCGGGCGACCGCGTCGGCGATCGGCTCCAGCACCTTGATCCGGCCGCACTCCTCGGCCGCCTCACGCAGCAGCAGTTCGGCCTCCAGGCCGTAGCGCCGCGCCGGGGCCCGAGCGGCCGCCCGGCAGGCCCACTCGACCGCCGGTCCGCCCACGATGCCGATCACCATCAGCAGGACCGGGACGCCCAGTTCGGCGCCCAGCACGCCGACGATCTGCCCCAGCAGCCAGAGCCCGCCGACGACCTGGACCAGCGTCATCGCCGCCTGCACCAGCACCGCCGCGGGCCACCAGAAGGGCCTCGGCGTGCGTCCGGGCGGCGCCGACGTCCGGGACAGTTCGTCCAGTTCCTCGGGCAGTCCCTCGGCGGCCCGCAGCGCCGCCTCGCGCACGGCCTGCGCCCAGGGTTCGGGCATGCCCCGGCAGGCGCGTTCGGTCACCGTGCGCACCGCCTGTTCCACCCGCTGCCGGGCCGTCGCCTCGTCGTCCGCGGGCTGGGTCACGGCGAACCGCCGGGTGGTGAGCGGGGCGCGCCGCCCCTGGTACCAGCGCCACAGCCGCAGCCACGGCGTGCCGCAGGCCTGGTTGGCGCCGCGCATCCAGGCGCGTTCGGCGGCCTCTCCGGCGGCCCGGGAGCCCACCGCCGCGGCCAGTCCGTCGGCGAACTCGTCCTGCGCCTCCTCGCTGAGCCCGGCCCGCGCGCCCGTGGTGTAGGCGGGCCGCAGCCGGGCGGCCGCGGCGTCCACGTCGGCGGCGATGCGCCGGGCTGCGGCGCCCCGTTCGCGCACGAACCGGCCGAGCGCGTCCTTGAGGTCGTCCACGCCGTCGCCGGTCAGCGCGGACAGCGCCAGCACGGTCGCGCCGGGCTCCCCGTGCTCGCTGAGCGCGATGCCGTCCTCGTCGAGCAGCCGCCGCAGGTCGTCGAGGACCTGGTCGGCGGCCTCCCCGGACAGCCGGTCGACCTGGTTGAGCACGACGAAGGTGACCTCGGCGTGCCCGGCCATCGGCCGCAGGTACCGCTCGTGGAGGACCGCGTCGGCGTACTTCTCCGGGTCGACCACCCAGATCACCGCGTCGACCAGCTTCAGCAGCCGGTCCACCTGCTCGCGGTGCTGGACGGCGGCCGAGTCGTGGTCCGGCAGGTCGACCAGCACCAGACCGTTCAGCCGCTGTTCGTCCTCCGCGTTCTGCAGCGGGCGGCGGCGCAGGCGTCCGGGGATGCCGAGGCGGTCGATCAGCGGGGCGGCGCCGTCGCTCCAGCTGCAGGTCAGCGCTGCGGCGGTGGTGGGACGCCGGACGCCGGTCTCCGAGATGGCCACCCCGGCCAGGGCGTTGAACAGCTGCGACTTGCCGCTGCCGCTGGCGCCCGCGATGGCGACGACGGTGTGCCGGCCGGAGAGCGCGCCCCGCTCCGCGGCCCGGTCCAGGACCTGGCCGGCCTCCGCGAGGACCCGGCTGTCCAAGCGTGCCCTGGACATGCCGATCAGCTCGCGCAACGCCTCGAGCCGGCCCCGGAGCTGGCTCCCGTAGACCGGTTCCGCGGCCTGCGGCGTGGAGGCGGCGGGGGCGGACGGCGTCACCCGGGAGATCAGCGGCCGGTTGCCGAGCGGCCGCGGAGCGGTGGTGGCGAGGCCGGCGCGGCGGACGAGGGATCCGCCGGGGCCGGGGAATCCGGGTGCGGCGGCGCCCCTGCGGACCCCGAAGCGGTCCTCGGCGCGGACACCGCCGCCCGCATCGGCCCTGGCGCGGGCCGTTCGGGGGGCGTCCACCCGGACCCGCCGCACGTGCGTCCCGGGCACCGCGCCCGGGTCCCCCTCCGCATCCCGTGCCTCACGTTCCTCGTGCGTCCCCGGTTCCTCCTCCGTCCCCCGTCCCTCGGACGCCAAGCGTCCCTCGGGTGCCTCGCGCGCCGGGCGTCCCCGGTCCGCCCCACGTTCCTCACGCGCCTCCCGCGGGTCGGCGTCACGGTCGCCGCCCCGCGGCCCGCTCCCGCCGGAGGTCTCGTCGTCGTTCCGCGGGGTGTCACGGCGGGCGGACGTCCGCCGGCGCGAGGCGTCACGCCCGGACGCGCCGCCGTCGCCCGCTTCGGGGTCCGCGCCGTGGCCGGCGGCCGGGTCCGCCGCCTCGTCGGCGTGGGCGCTCCCCCGGCCCTCCCGTCCGTCGGGTTCCCGGCCGGGGTCGCCCCCCTCGCCGGGACGGTCGGGGCGGTCCGTGGGGTCGTGGTCAGTGACGGCGGTCACCGGTCACCTCTCCTTCTGCAGTACGGACAGCGCGGCGATCAGTTCGGCCTGCGGTTCGGCGTGCACGTCGAGGGCCTCCAGCGGCGACAGCCGGCGTTCGCGTTCGGCGCCGATCACACGGTCCACCAGCGAGGTGAGCAGCCGCGATCCGCGGTCACGCAGCCGCAGCGCCCCGTGCGGGCCGATCCGTTCGGCCAGCCGCTCGCCGGAGGACCGGGCCCGGCGGCCGCCCAGCAGGGCGGTGACCGCCAGCGCGGTCACCCCCTCCGGGTCCGGCGCGGCGGCGCGTTCCAGCTCGCGCACCTCGTCCTCGGCGTACTCCTCGATCTCCCGCCGCCAGCGCCGCACGGCCATCCCGATGCGGTGCTCCGCGCTCTCGCCGCCGTCCGACGGGGCGTCACCGAGCAGGCCGGGCGCTCCGGCTGCCGGCTCCCGCCGCCAGGTCTCGTCGGCGCGTTCGTCGGCGGCGGTCACGGCGCACAGCAGCAGTTCGGTCAGGCCGTCGCAGAGTGCGTCGAGCAGCTCCGCGGGGTCGCAGTCGAGGGGGTAGGCCCGCCACCGCTTGAGCGCGTCCCCTGCGAGGACGGCGCCGGCCTGGATGCGGCCGCGGACCCGGGTGTGCTCGGTCTCGTAGGCCTTGTCCACGGCGTTGGTGAGCCGCAGCGCGGCCGCGTACTGGGCGGCCGCGGCTCCGGCCAGTTCCGGCATGCGGGTCCGCAGCGAGTCCAGCACGCCCCGGGCGGTGCGGGCCACCGCGTAGCCGCGGGCCGCGGGGTCCTCGGCGAGCCCGGTCAGCCACTCGCGCAGCGGCGCCACGGCGGTGGCCGGCAGCAGGCCCCCGCCGGAGGCCGACTCGGGCAGCTCCGGCACGGTGAACCGGGGCACGTCGCCCAGCCCGGCCTTGGTGAGCAGCGCCGCGTACTGGCGGGACACCTCGTTCACCACCTGGTGCGGCACCCGGTCGAGGACGGTGACCAGCGTGACGTCGTACTGCTTGGCGGCGCGCAGCATGTTCCAGGGCACCGCGTCGGCGTACCGGGAGGCGGTGGTCACCATGATCCAGACGTCGGCGGCGCAGACCAGTTCGGCGGCCAGCACCCGGTTCTCGGCGACCAGGGAGTCCACGTCCGGGGCGTCGATCAGGGCGAGCCCGCGCGGCAGCGTCTCGGCCGTCTCGATCCGCAGCGCCCGCGGCGTCGCGCCGCCGCCGCCCTTGCGTTCGCCCCGTCCGGTCCGGGTCCCGCGCATGCCGCCGCGCCGGCCCGGCACCGGATCCTCGGCCGGGTCGTCGCCCCTGACCCGGGCGAGCCGGGGCAGCACCCGCATGCCGCTGAACCAGTGGCAGTCCTCCGGGTGACAGACCAGCACCGGGGTGCGGGTGGTCGGCCGGAGCACCCCGGCCTCGCTGACCTGCCGGCCGACCAGGGAGTTGACCAGGGTGGACTTCCCCGCACCGGTCGAACCGCCGATCACCGCGAGCAGCGGAGCCTCCGGATCCCGCAGGCGCGGCACCAGGTAGTCGTCGAGCTGGGCGAGCAGTTCGTCCCGGTTGGCCCGGGCCCGTGGGGCGCCCGCCAGCGGCAGCGGGAAGCGTGCGGCGGCGACGCGGTCCCGCAGGGCGGAGAGTGCGTCGAGCAGCTGAGGCCGTACGTCCAAGGTCACCACATGTGAAGAATGCCCAATTTTACGGACTTTCTGAAGCATATGGGCATGTCTGCGTGCCGCCGTCTCCGGATACGGAAGGGACGACCGGGTCGCACGCATAACGAGTGCACAACACCCGGCGCGTCAGGCGCGAAAAGCGCTGCGCGAACCGGTACTGCCTGGGATCATCAGGACCGCTTCACCGAACCTCCACAAGGAGCCACGGAGGCGAGGCGATGGGGACGCACAGGATGGGACGCCTATCCTTGTCCCCGGCAACGTCACGGACATGCCCGGACCCGGGCACCACGACAGAGGCCGGCACACCGGCCCCCGTAGCTCAGTGGATAGAGCAGGCGCCTTCTAAGCGCTTGGCCGCAGGTTCGAGTCCTGCCGGGGGCGCTCACACCTCCTGACCAGCGGAAACGCTGGTCATTTCTTTTCCGGGCCATGTCCGGCCCCCATCGCCGCGGTGCTGGAGCAAGCGCCGTGACCGGCGCGGCGCCCCGGGCGGTGGCGTCACGCAGGCTGCTCCAGGGTGATCACGACCATCACCGGCAGGTCGCCGTCGTGCTGGACGGCGCCCGCGGTGAGGGCGCGGCCCTCCAGGTCCCACCCGTGCAGCGCGATGTACTCGTCCTCGCCGGTCGCCTCCTGCCCGGTCGGAGTGAGACGGCCCGCGAGCGAGGACCGCTCGATCAGCGGTACCACCTGCGCCAGCACCCGCTCGCTTTCCTCGTAGACGGCGTCCACGTCGTCGAAGTAGCCCGAGGCGTCGACGTCGCGGATCCGGACGACGAACGAAACCTGGATCACCCCGTCACCGAACGGCAGGATCCACGCCTGGACGCCGTCCTTGTCCCAGCCCGTCGGGACGCCGTCCCCGGAACGGGACCGGCCGCCCGGCGTCCACCCCTTCGCCGCGAAGCACCGTGCGGCGCCGGCGACCGTCAGCGGCAGCGGTCCCCGGAGCTCCTCCAGGACGCCGGTCGCCGCCGCCACGCCGTACGCGACGGTCGCAGCACCCTGCCCTCCCCCAGCCGTCACGCCGGCCTCCGCACGACGAGCGTCTGCCACCACACCCCGGCCCGGCCCAGACCGTCCGTGCGGTTCTCCGTGAGGCGCGCGAGCTCGAGCCCCTGGTCGGCGGCCTGGGCGGCGGCCTCCTCGGCGGGGACGTCGAACATCACCCTGTCCTCCGGCGGGGCGCCGCGGCGCAGGGAGAGCACCAGCAGGCCTCGCGGGGCGAGGAGTTCGGCCAGACGGGCCATGGCGGCGGACCGCTTCCCGGGCGTGAGGTGCATCCACACCGCCGTCGCCATGATCAGGTCGAACCGGCCGGTCAGCCGGGCCAGGCGGGGAAGGGAGTCCTCGATCCAGGTCACCCCGGGGGCCGGGTGCCGCAGGCGGGCCACCTCGCGCATCTCGCGGACCGGCTCCACCGCCACCACCTCGTGGCCGCGCTCCGCCAGCGCCTGGACGTCGCGCCCGGTGCCCGCGCCGATGTCGGCCACCCGGGCCGGTGCGGACGGCAGCAGGTCCAGCACGTCGGCGTGGATCTTCTCGAAGGGCACGCCGCCGTACCGCTCGCCGAGGTCGGCCGCGTTGCTCGCGTAGTAGGGCTGGACGCCCGTGTCCTGGGTCATGGCGTCACGGTAGGGCAGCCCTCGGACACCCGGGCGGATCGTCGCGGATCTCCGGGATCGCGACCGGGGAACCTCCCGGACGTTTCTCTCCGGAGGCAGGATTCACCCGTCCGGCGGTGGTGTTCCGCCTGTTCGGAGGCATGGTTCGTCCATCGGCGACAGCCTCCTGTTCAAAACGGGTGATTGCCTCGAACCATGCCGTTACCAGGACGACCGAGGCGCGTTGAAGGGGGAGTGCGGCGGCGTTGACCTGCTGCCGACCTCACCGAGTAAGAAGGAGTACGTGATGTCTCGCATCGCGAAGGCTGCCGTTGTCGCTCTGGGCACGGGTGCTGTGGTTCTGGGTGGCGCCGGCATGGCGCTGGCGGACGCCGAGGCCGAGGGCCAGGCCGTCGGTTCCCCGGGTGTCATCTCGGGCAACGTGATCCAGGTTCCGATCAACGTCCCGATCAACCTGTGCGGCAACACCATCAACATCATCGGTCTGCTGAACCCGTCCGCGGGCAACGTCTGCGCGATCGACAGCGAGTTCGAGAAGGACCACGACAACAAGAACCACCACAACAAGAGCCACGGCTACGGTCGCTGACCAAGCCGCTCCGCTCTTGCGGTAATGCGAAGAGGGCCTCGACGGTTTCCCCGTCGAGGCCCTCCCGCGCGTCCGGGCCACGCCGCGCGCCCGTGATGCCGCGGAGCCCCGAGGCCCCGAGGGGCCACGGGGTGCGGGCGGGAGGCCGCCGTCAGGCGTAGACGTAGATCTGCGCGACGTTCTCCATGTCGGCCGGGGTGAACTCCCAGGGCGGGACGGGCTCCGAGCGCGCGACGACGCGGCCGTACTGGCTGTCGCGCCGCCCCGGCGGCCGGGCCGGCAGGTACCGGGAGCGGCGGTGCCGCTGCTGCCAGCGGGTCCACAGCAGGTCGACGTAGGCGTGGTGAAGCCAGAACGCCGGGTCGTTGACGGACGCGGCGCCCAGCATCGTGCCGCCGATCCAGCGGTGGACCCGGTTGTGGTTGCGCCAGGAGGCCGAGCCCGCGCCGCGGCCCCAGCCCTCGATCTTGTTGCGGAAGCCGCGCGTCGCGGTGGAGTCCCAGGGCGCGGTGTCGTAGACGGGGTCCTGCAGCGCCGAGGCGACGTCCCGCGCGGTGGGCAGCGTGATCGGATCGTGCGACCGGCCGAGGTCTCGGGTGAGGTAGTCGGTGTCGGTGACGTTCACGTCGAGGACCCAGCCCTCACGGCGGGCGAACGGCCCGGTGGTCACCTGGCGGTCGGAGCGCCGGCCGTTGCCGCCCAGCAGGTCCTCGGTCCACGGCGTCCCGGCGGCACTGCGGTTCCTGGTCCAGTCCCAGTAGGGCAGCGTCACGGCGGAGTCGATCCGCTGCAGCGCCTCCTCGAACTCCAGCAGGAAGAGGCGGTGCCAGGGCAGGAACGACGGGGTCATGTGGGCGGCGCGCAGACCGCTCTCCCCGTCGGGGGCGAAGTGCTCGATGTGCGTCAGCACGAACCGGTCGTACTCGCCCCGGCGTTTGAGCTCCAGGACCGCCCCGACGAACCGGCGGCGCTCCCCGGTGGTGAGTCTGCCGACGTTCTTACGCGTGTACACCATGCCCGCGCCCCTCCCCCGTTGCTCCGCCGGTCCCGGGAACGCCGGCGCCGCCCGCGGACCCGTGGGAGAGGCCGCTGAGCCGCTCCCAGGGCCGCAGTTGGTCCACGGCGGCCCGGGCCGCCTCCCAGGGGGTGGGGTAGGAGCCGTAGTGGTCGACCATGCTCAGGTACGAGCCGTCGGCGCGCCGCATCAGGTGCAGCGGCTGGTCGTCCAGCGTGACGTGCCAGTCGGCGCCGGCCCCGGAGGAGGCGACACGGGTACGGCTGCGGAAGCCGCGGATCCGGCGGCCCCGGTAGACCTCGTCGAAGACCGCTTCGGCGGCGCCTGGCGCGCCCCGGCGGTGCCGGTGCGCGCGCGGCGCGCCCGCGGCCGGGGAGGGAGCCGGAGAGTGGGCGGTCTGCGGCCGGGAGGCGGCCGCGGCGACGACCGGTGCGGTCACGGCGGCGAACGCCGTCGCCAGCAGGAGGCGCAGTGCGCCCCGCCGGCTCCTCAGGACGGGCATCGTGGTTCTCCAGCAGATCCGGGGTGGTGACGTGCGAAAGCTCCCGGGCGGGCGGCACGGGAGGAGGGGCGGC
>NZ_JBRIOU010000005.1:301292-301850 GCF_053474865.1 Streptomyces sp. CO7 | reverse complement strand
GGCCGGCTCCGCCCTTCCGGCGGAACCGGCCCGGCCGGCGAGCTCCCGGCAGGCGTCAGCCGCCGGCGGGAAGACCGCCGAGCAGTCCGCCGCCGTTCTTGTTGAGCTGCTCCGTCATGCCGTTGACCGCGTTGAGCGGGGAGCCCTCGGACTCGGTGTCGAGGAGGTTCCCGCCGTCCTGGTGCTGGATCGGCATCAGCGGGCCCGCGAGCTCGGTGACCGAGCCCAGCGCGGAGCCGGGCTCCTCGGCGGCGGAGGCGGTCCCGGAGACACCGGCCGCGGCGGCCAGCGAACCGACGAGGACGGCGGCTGCCTTCAGAGACTTCATCGTGTTCCTTTCATGCCGTGGCGGACCGGCGACGCGGGCCGCCACGACGGGCTTTCGACTCTCCGTGCCCAACGAGCCACATCGCTCGGGGAAACCCCACCGGCGCGCACCCGGCCGAAAGGAGCCCCTCATGCGGACCGGCCGCCCCTCCGCGGGAATGACGGAAGGACGGCCGGCGGCGAGCCGTGGGGCGGTCAGCAGGCGCCGACGCGTCCGCGGCGGTACAGCAG
>NZ_JBRIOU010000005.1:297868-301192 GCF_053474865.1 Streptomyces sp. CO7 | reverse complement strand
GCTGCGGACCGTCGCCACCGTGCGGCACCGGGGCGGGCGGCACCGAGCGGTCGTCGGCCGGCGGCTTGTGGTCGGTGGGCGGGTTCTCCTGGCCGGGGGCCGGAGGCTTCTCGTTGTCGCCCGGGGGCTGCTCGTGGCCGCCGCCCGGGGGCTCCTCGTGGCCGTAGCCGGGCGGGTTGTTCGGGTGGTGCGGGTGGTGGCCGCCGCCCGGGTTCCCGCGACCGTCCTCGTCGTCCGCCTCGACGTCGGTCAGGCAGGTGTTGCCGACCGCGGGGTTGAGGAGGGCGATGACGTCGATCGTGTTGCCGCAGACGTTGATCGGCACGTTGACCGGCACCTGGATCACGTTGCCGGACACGACACCGGGGGAGTTGGCGGCCTGCGCCTCCGCCTCGGAGTCGGCGAAGGCCGGGGCGCCGTAGGCGGCGAGGAGGCCGGTTGCGGCGGCGGCCATGACCGCGCCCCTGCTCAGAGACTGTCGCACTGCTGATGATCTTCCTGCTCGGAGAATCGGGGAGGGCCGGCTCCGGCATACCCCGAGGGCACGTTGGAGCCGGCCCGGGTACTGCCGAGTGGCCGGTACGTCAGTTGATGCTGCAGAAGTTGCCGATGGCGGGGTTCAGCAGGCCGATGACGTTGATCGTGTTGCCGCACAGGTTCAGCGCGACCTCGACCGGCACCTGGATGACGTTGCCGGAGAGCACACCCGGGGAACCGACGGCCTGGCCCTCGGCCTCGGCGTCGGCGAAAGCCGGGGCGGCGATGGAAGCCGCCATCAGGGCGCCCGCAACGACAGCAATGCTCTTCTTCATGAAGTTTCCCTTCTCAACGGTCATGCCCCTGTGTCGGCCTGAACCGAGCGAGCTCACGAGCGGCTCGCACCATGACCTGCCGAGAAGTAGAACGAGGTGACCGCCAGGAGGAAACTCCGCAGAGCACTCGAACCGGGAATTCACCCGAATGCCAGGTGTAGTGTGACAAATCATCAGGCACTCAGGGCGTCCTGCGGTACAGCTCCTCGATCTGCTCCTTGTAGGCCTCCGCGACCGCGTGCCGCTTGACCTTGAGGGACGGCGTGAGCAGCCCGTTCTCCTCGTTCCACTCCCCCTCGACGAGGACGAAGGAGCGCACCGACTCCGCGCGGGAGACCGCCCGGTTGGCGTGGTCGACGGCCTTCTGCACCTCGGCCCGGACCCGCTCGTCCCGGACCACCTCGGACATCGGGGTGTCGGCCGGCCTGCCCCGCACCTGCAGCCAGTGGGCGACCGCCTCCGGGTCCAGGGTGACCAGCGCGCCCACGAACGGGCGGTTGTCGCCGACCACCATGCACTGGCCCACCGGTGACCGGCTGCGCATCCGGTCCTCCAGCACCGCAGGGGCCACGTTCTTGCCGCCGGAGGTGACGATCAGGTCCTTCTTGCGGCCGGTGATGGTCAGGTAGCCGTCCTGGTCCAGCGCGCCGAGGTCACCGGTGGCGAACCACCCGTCGCGCAGCACGGCGTCGGTCGCCTCCGGGTTGTTCCAGTACGAGCCGAAGACGATGCCGCCCTCGACCAGCACCTCACCGTCCTCGGCGATCCGGACCGCCGTGCCGGGGACGGGGCGTCCGACGGTACCCGGGCGCGGTTCGAGCGGCGGGACCACGGTGGCGGCGGCGGTGGTCTCGGTGAGGCCGTACCCCTCGTAGACCAGGACGCCGGCCGCGTAGAAGAACAGGTTGAGCTCGCGGTCGAGCGGGGAGCCGCCGCTGATGGCGTAGCGCAGCCGGCCGCCCAGCTCCTTGCGGATACGGCGGTAGACCAGCAGGTCGTAGAGCGCCCAGCCGGCCCGCAGGGCGAGGCCGGGACCTTCGCCCTGCCCGAGGAAGCGGCGCAGGTGGGCCTCGGCGAAACGGACGCCGAGGCGTTCGGCGCGGTCGAAGGAGGCGCCGCGCCCGATCTTCTCGGCGGTGGCCCGTCCGGTGTCGCGGATCTTCTCGAACAGGTACGGCACGCCGACCAGGAAGGTGGGCCGGAACTCCCGGAACAGCGGCCGCAGTTCGTCAGGCTTGATGCTCGGGCAGTGCCCCAGCTCGATACGGGCCATCTGGCAGGCGATCTGTATGGTCCGCCCGAGGATGTGGGCCAGCGGCAGGAAGAGCAGGGTGGAGGCGGCCCGGCCGGTGGCGGCCTTGAACACCGGGTGGAGGAGCTCGACGGTGTTGGCGGCCTCGGCGTGCAGGTTGGCGTGGGTGAGGACGCAGCCCTTGGGGCGCCCGGTGGTGCCCGAGGTGTAGCAGAGGGTGGCGATGCTGTCCGGGCCGAGTCCGGCGCGGCGTTCGGCCACCGCCGCGTCGGGCGTCCGTCCGCCGAGGGCGACGAGTTCGGCGATGCCGCCCCCGTCCAGCTCCCACAGCCGCGGGGGCGCCGCCTGTGTCCCCTGCCGCACGACGGCGGCGAGTTCGGCGCTCTCCACGACGGCGAAGCGCGCGCCGGAGTCCTCGAGGATCCACTCCACCTGCTCCGGGGCCGAGGTCGGGTAGACCGGGACGGTGCGCCCGCCGGCCGCCCAGACCGCGAAGTCCAGCAGGGTCCACTCGTAGCGGGTCCGCGACATCACGACGACGCCGCCGCCGGGTTCCAGGCCCGCCGCGATCAGGCCCTTGGCGACGGCGGTCACCTCGCGGGCGAACTCCTCGGCCGTCACCGGCGTCCAGGTCCCGTCGTCGCCGCGGCGGCGGAGCACCACGGCGCCCGGGTCCTCGGCGGCGTTGGTGAACGGCAGGTCGGCGATGCTGCCGCGCTCGGGCGGCGCGGCCAGGGCGGGGGTGCGCGCCTCGCGCACGACACCCTGCTCGTCCCGGACGGTCTCCACGGCGGCGGCACGGCCGCCCATGCTCCGCCGTGCCCGCTTCATCTCGCTGCGTACGCCCATGTGCGCTCCCCGGTCCGGCGTTTCGGGTGTCGGGCCGCCAACTTACTCGCGCGTAAAAAAGAGTCAACGGGTCCGGCGTGAAGGCGTCGGGAAGATGCGGGGTGGCGAAAAACCGACTGCGGGCCTGTCGGTGGCGGCGGTTAGAGTCGTGGGAAGGGGTCGGCGGCACCGGGGGCGAGGCGGGCCGGCCAGAAAACCATCCGTCGGTTCTGGGTTCGCCGGTTCGTCCGGTCGTCGTGAGGTGGGGCGCATGAAGCTGCGGTACACCGCGGCGTGGGTGGGGTGCACGGTCGCCGCGCTGATGGTCACGTACGCGGCGGGAGTCGCGCCGGACGGCGCGGGGCCCGCGGAGGCGGAGATTCCGGGCGTCAGCTCCGAAGGCCCGAGGGGCGGGGGCGCCGCCCTCCCCCT
>NZ_JBRIOU010000005.1:279339-297768 GCF_053474865.1 Streptomyces sp. CO7 | reverse complement strand
GCCGAGGTCCACGCCGGGCGGGGTGTCGGCCGGGTCGGGCCAGCGGGTGGTGACGACCTTGCCGCGGGTGTAGAAGCGCGTGCCGTCGTTGCCGTAGATGTGGTGGTCGCCGAAGAGCGAGTCCTTCCACCCGCCGAACGAGTGGTAGCCCACCGGCACCGGGATCGGGACGTTGACGCCCACCATCCCGGCCTCGACCTCCATCTGGAAACGCCGCGCCGCCCCGCCGTCACGGGTGAAGATCGCCGCGCCGTTTCCGAACGGTGAGGCGTTGACGAGCGCCAGCCCCTCCTCGTAGGTCTCGGCGCGCAGCACGCACAGCACCGGGCCGAAGATCTCGTCGCGGTACGCGTCGGCGGTGACCGGCACCCGGTCCAGCAGCGAGATGCCGATCCAGTGCCCGTCCTCGTACCCCTCGACGGTGAAGCCGGTGCCGTCCAGGACGACCTCGGCCCCCTGCGCGGCGGCGCCCCGCACGTACGAGGCCACCTTGTCGCGGTGGGCGCGGGTGATCAGCGGGCCCATCTCGGAGACGGGGTCGTGGCCGGGACCGATCACGACCTTCTCGGCGCGCTCGCGGATTCGGCGCACCAGCTCGTCGCCGATCGCGCCGACGGTGACCACCGCGGAGATGGCCATGCACCGCTCCCCCGCCGAGCCGTAGGCGGCGGAGACCGCGGCGTCGGCGGCGGCGTCCAGGTCGGCGTCGGGCAGCACCAGCATGTGGTTCTTGGCCCCGCCGAGCGCCTGGACGCGCTTGCCGTGGGCCGCGGCGGTGGTGTGGACGTGCCGGGCGACGGGTGTGGAGCCCACGAAGGAGACCGCCCGCACGTCCGGGTGCTCCAGCAGCCGGTCGACGGCGACCCGGTCGCCGTGCACGACGTTGAACACCCCGTCCGGCAGGCCGGCCTCCGCGAGCAGCGAGGCGAGCAGGTTCGCGGCCGAGGGGTCCTTCTCGGAGGGCTTGAGCACGAAGGTGTTCCCGCAGGCGACGGCCAGCGGGAACATCCACATCGGCACCATGGCGGGGAAGTTGAACGGCGTGATGCCGGCGACCACGCCCAGCGGCTGGCGGATCGCGGCCACGTCCACCCGGCCGGCCACCTCGGTGGACAGCTCGCCCTTGAGCTGGACGGGGATGCCGCAGGCCAGGTCGATGATCTCCAGGCCGCGGGCGACCTCGCCGAGGGCGTCGGAGTGCACCTTGCCGTGCTCGGCGGTGATCAGCCGGGCGATCTCGTCGCGGTGGGCGTCCACCAGGGCGCGGAACCTGAACAGGATCGTGGTGCGGGCGGCCAGCGAGGAGCGGCCCCAGTCGGCGAACGCCGCCCCGGCGGCGGCGACGGCCGCGTCCACCTCCTGTGCGGTGGCGAAGGCGACCTGGGTGGTGACGGCGCCGGTGGCGGGGTCGGTGACCGGGCCGAACCTCCCGGACGTCCCCTCGACGGTCCTGCCGCCGATCCAGTGGTGGAGGGTCTTCGTCATGCGGGACTCCTTCGCAGTCGACAGCTCGCCGGACCGTCCCATGACACCAGGACCGGGCTGGGGAACGCTCCCGACACAGTGTGTGCCTCCGCGGCCCGGCGCCGACACCCCGCGCCCTGCCGGTCCCGGCGGGCCCTGGGGCGTCCTCGATCGTCGCGGCACCCCACGCCGGGCGGGTCCGTGGCCGTCGGCGCGCCTCGCCGGGCCCTCTCTTTGGCACATACCCCCTGGGGGTATAGTCTGGGTACCAGAGGGCGACAACGCCATCCCATCGATCAGGAGTAACGACATGACCCAGTCGACCGACACCCAGGGAACCGTCACCGCCGTCTACAAGGTCACCGGCATGAGCTGCGGCCACTGCGAGGGCTCGGTCTCCGGCGAGCTCTCCCGCATCCCGGGCGTGGAGTCGGTCAAGGCCGTCGCCTCGGCCGGTGAGGTCACCGTGGTCTCGGCCGCCCCGCTGGAGGAGGAGGCGGTCCGCGCCGCCGTGGACGAGGCCGGTTTCGAGTACGCCGGCCGCGCCTGACCGCCCGCGGCACGCGCGCACACCTTCGCTCGCCACGCCGCGTCCCGCGTCACCCCGTCATCGCCCAGGAGGCCCGAATGTCCAGCACCGTCACCACGACCGGGACGGCGGACCCGGTCGCGGATGCGCCCCGCTCCGAGGTCGAGCTGCTGATCGGCGGCATGACCTGCGCCTCGTGCGCCGCCCGGATCGAGAAGAAGCTCAACCGGATGGACGGCGTGGAGGCCACGGTCAACTACGCCACCGGGAAGGCCCGCGTCTCCTACCCCGAGGGGGTATCGGTCGCGGACCTGGTCGACACGGTGGTGAGGACCGGGTACACGGCGGAGCCGCCTCCCCCGCCGGCGCCCGCGCGAGCCGCCGGGCCGTCCCCCTCCGCCGGGGAGCCGGCCGAGGGGGACGACGACCCCGAGGTGACGGCGCTGCGGACCCGGTTCACGGTCTCCGCGGTCCTCGGGCTGCCCGTCGTGCTCCTGGCGATGATCCCGGCGCTGCAGTTCGACAACTGGCAGTGGCTCTCCCTCACCCTGGCCGCCCCGGTCGTGGTGTGGGGGGCGCTGCCGTTCCACCGCGCCGCCTGGACCAACGCCCGGCACGGTGCGGCCACCATGGACACCCTCGTCTCGCTGGGCACCCTGGCCGCCTTCGGCTGGTCGCTGTGGGCGCTGTTCCTGGGCCACGCCGGCATGCCGGGGATGCGGCACGAGTTCTCCCTGACCGTCTCCCGCGGCGACGCCTCCGCGACGCTCTACCTGGAGGTCGCCGCCGGGGTCACGGCGCTGATCCTGCTGGGCCGCTGGCTGGAGGCGCGCTCCAAGCGGCGCGCCGGGGCGGCGCTGCGGGCGCTGATGGAGCTGGGGGCCAAGGACGTCGCGGTGCTCCGCGACGGCCGTGAGACCAGGATTCCGGTCGACGCGCTGGCGGTCGGCGACCGGTTCGTGGTGCGGCCGGGCGAGAAGGTCGCCACGGACGGCGTGGTGGTGGAGGGTTCCTCCGCGGTGGACGCCTCGCTGCTGACCGGTGAGTCGGCGCCGATGGACGTCTCGGTGGGCGACGCGGTCACCGGGGCGACCGTCAACGCGGGCGGCAGGCTCGTCGTGGAGGCCACCCGGGTGGGCTCCGACACGCGGCTGGCCCGGATGGCCGAGCTGGTCGAGGAGGCGCAGAACGGCAAGGCCGAGGTGCAGCGGCTGGCCGACCGCATATCGGGGATCTTCGTCCCGGTGGTGCTGCTGATCGCGCTGGGCACCCTGGTCGGCTGGCTGCTGGCCGACGGCGACGTCACGGCGGCGTTCACCGCGGCGGTGGCGGTGCTGATCATCGCCTGCCCCTGCGCGCTCGGCCTGGCGACGCCGACGGCGCTGATGGTCGGCACCGGGCGGGGCGCCCAGCTCGGCATCCTGATCAAGGGCCCCGAGGTCCTGGAGTCGACCCGCCGGGTGGACACCGTGGTGCTCGACAAGACCGGCACGGTCACCACCGGCTCGATGACGCTGCACGAGTCCCACGCCGCCGAGGGCGTCGAGGAGGCGGAGCTGCTGCGCCTGGCGGGCGCGGTGGAGCACGCCTCCGAGCATCCGGTGGCGCGGGCGGTGGCGGCCGGCGCCCAGGACCGGGTGGGCACGCTGCCCGCCGTGGAGGACTTCGCCAACCTGCCCGGCCGGGGCGTGCGCGGCCGCGTCGAAGGGCGCGAGGTGACCGTCGGGCGGCTCACGGCGGACGGGGCGGCCCCGGAGCTGCCGGAGGCCTTGGCTCGGGCCAAGGAGGCCGCGGAGGACGCCGGCCGCACCGCCGTGGTGGTCTCGTGGGACGGCGCGGCGCGCGGGGTCCTGGCGGTCTCCGACACCGTGAAGCCGACCAGCGCGGAGGCGGTTGCCGAACTGCGCCGTCTGGGGCTGCGTCCGGTGCTGCTCACCGGAGACAACCGGCGGGCGGCCGTCTCGGTGGCCCGCTCGGTGGGCATCGACGAGGCGGACGTCGTCGCGGAGGTCCTGCCCGAGGACAAGGTGGAGGCCGTGCGCCGGCTCCAGGCGGAGGGCCGCACGGTGGCCATGGTCGGCGACGGCGTCAACGACGCGGCGGCGCTGGCGGCGGCGGACCTGGGCCTGGCCATGGGCACGGGCACCGACGCGGCGATCGAGGCGAGCGACCTCACGCTGGTCCGCGGGGACCTGCGGGTGGCGGCGGACGCGATCCGGCTCTCCCGGCGGACCCTGGCCACCATCAAGGGCAACCTGTTCTGGGCCTTCGGCTACAACGTGGCGGCGCTGCCGCTGGCGGCGGCGGGGCTGCTGAACCCGGTGATCGCGGGCGGCGCGATGGCCTTCTCGTCGGTGTTCGTGGTCAGCAACAGCCTGCGGCTGCGCGGCTTCCGCTGAGCCGGCCGGGACGCCCTCCCGGGGCGCCCGCGCACGGCCTTCGGCCCGGTCCTCGGGGCGGTGCTCGGCGCGGTCTTCCGCGCGACCCGGCCGGGTGACCGAAAAACGGCTTGCGGCAAATCCGTCGTCCTCTGGATCTGCCACCCGTTCCTCACATAAGCTCTTCACAAGTCTCGCGCGCCATCTTCATGCGTCGCTGACCGGCTCGTTCTGCCGGACAACCGCCGCGGACAGGAAGCCGTGGGAGATGCAGATCACAGTGATGTCAACGTAACCCTTCAGTGCATTCGAAGGTCTAAGTTGGCGGTGCCGGAAGCATCTTGGGGGGTGTGACCGGCATCTGCGGAGACGTCTTGGGGGACGCCTCCGGAGCTGCGTTGCCGGGGCACGTGCGACCGGGGAGCTTTGAGCGGCCCTCCCGACGCCACGGGTCCCGGCAGACCGCACAACGCGTGCCGTCCTGACGGCGCGCGCAGCGTTTCAGGCGCTGCCCGTGGACGCCCGGGCCCGGATCCCGTGGGGGGAATCCGCACCGGGGCACAGAAGGGCGCCCTGTACGTCGGCCCGTGGGGGGACCGGCGGCAGGGCGCCCTTCGTCTTTCCCCGTCGCGCACCCCGCCTCCGCCGCCCTCGCCGGGCCGCCGGCTCCGCCCGGTCGCCCTGCGGCGGCTGCAGGGCCCCACACGGCCTCAGCGGCGCCCTGGGAGCCTCCAGGGGCCCCGGGGAGGCATCTCGGACCCTCGTGCGGCCCCGGACGCGCCGGAGCCGCCCCGGTCGGAGAGGACCGGGGCGGCTCCAGTGGCAAGCGGGGGGCGGCGGGTCAGGCGCGCTCCTCCACCGGGACGAAGTCGCGCTCGACGATGCCCGTGTAGATCTGGCGCGGGCGGCCGATGCGGGAACCCGGCTCCTTGATCATCTCGTGCCACTGCGCGATCCAGCCCGGCAGGCGGCCCAGCGCGAACAGCACGGTGAACATCTCGGTCGGGAAGCCCATCGCCCGGTAGATCAGACCCGTGTAGAAGTCCACGTTCGGGTACAGGTTGCGGGAGACGAAGTACTCGTCGGACAGCGCGTGCTCCTCGAGCTTCAGCGCGATGTCCAGCAGCTCGTCGGACTTGCCGAGCGCCGAGAGCACGTCGTGGGCCGCGGCCTTGATGATCTTGGCGCGCGGGTCGAAGGACTTGTACACCCGGTGGCCGAAGCCCATCAGGCGGACGCCGTCCTCCTTGTTCTTCACCTTGCGGATGAAGGAGTCGACGTCGCCGCCGTTGGCCTGGATGCCCTCGAGCATCTCCAGCACCGACTGGTTGGCGCCACCGTGCAGCGGGCCCCACAGGGCGCTGATGCCGGCCGAGATGGACGCGAACATGTTGGCCTGCGAGGAGCCGACCAGGCGGACCGTGGAGGTGGAGCAGTTCTGCTCGTGGTCCGCGTGCAGGATCAGCAGCTTGTCGAGCGCCGAGACCACGACCGGGTCCAGCTCGTACTCCTCCGCCGGCACGGAGAACGTCATGCGCAGGAAGTTCTCGACGTAGCCGAGGTCGTTGCGCGGGTAGACGAACGGGTGGCCGACCGACTTCTTGTACGCGTGCGCCGCGATCGTCGGGAGCTTGGCGAGAAGGCGGATCGTGGAGAGGTGCCGCTGCTTCTCGTCGAACGGGTTGTGGCTGTCCTGGTAGAAGCTGGACAGCGCCGAGACGACCGAGGACAGCATCGCCATCGGGTGGGCGTCCCGCGGGAAACCGCGGAAGAAGTTCTTGACGTCCTCGTGCAGCAGGGTGTGCTGCGTGATCTCGTTCTTGAACGTCGTGAGCTCGTCGACCGTCGGAAGCTCGCCGTTGATCAGCAGGTAGGCGACCTCCAGGAAGGTCGACCGCTCGGCCAGCTGCTCGATCGGGTAGCCGCGGTAACGCAGGATGCCCTGCTCACCGTCCAGATAGGTGATCGCGGATTTGTAGGCGGCGGTGTTGCCGTAGCCGCTGTCCAGGGTCACCAGACCGGTCTGGGCCCGGAGCTTCGCGATGTCGAAGCCCTTGTCGCCGACGGTGCTGTCGACCACCGGGTAGGTGTACTCGCCGTCGCCGTACCGCAGTACTACAGAGTTGTCGCTCACGTCTTCCCTCACCGACCTAGTCCTCATCTTCGAGGTGCCCTGACCGCCTCTACCTTCCCCCAACTGGCTCTGGCGAGTGCACTCGGGGTCGACCATCGGGCCCATCGGCGGCACTCAGTGCCGTCAACCTGTTCATCCTGCCCGTCGCGGGCCGGTTGCGGAAGGCCACTGTGACCTTTGCGACCCATTTGATCGATCATTTTTATCGAAAAGAATCCTCACACCGGCGGGCGGGGTCCCGGGAGGCGCCCCGCCCCGGAAAGCCGGTGGTCCAGCGCCGTGCAGCGCCGCCCCGCCGAGACGGTGCGCACCGCCTGTCCGATGGCTTTGCGGGAGCCAACGAGCACGACCAGTTTCCTGGCCCGGGTCACCGCCGTGTAGAGCAGGTTGCGCTGCAGCATCATCCACGCGCCGGTGGTCACCGGGATGACCACGGCCGGGTACTCGCTGCCCTGCGAGCGGTGGATGGTCACCGCGTAGGCGTGGGCCAGCTCGTCGAGCTCGTCGAAGTCGTAGGGAACCTCCTCGTCCTCGTCGGTGAGCACCGTGAGCCGCTGCTCGTCGGGGTCGAGCGAGGTGACGACACCGACCGTGCCGTTGAAGACCCCGTTCTTCCCTTTTTCATAATTGTTACGGATCTGTGTGACTTTGTCCCCCACACGGAAGACCCGCCCGCCGAACCTCTTCTCGGGCAGGTCCGGGCGGGCCGGGGTGACCGCCTGCTGCAGCAGGCCGTTGAGCGCGCCGGCGCCCGCCGGACCGCGGTGCATGGGGGCGAGCACCTGTACGTCGCGGCGGGGGTCGAGGCCGAAGCGGGCGGGCAGCCGCCGGGCGGCCACGTCGACGGTGAGGCGGCCCGCCTCCTCGGTGTCCTCCTCGACGAACAGGAAGAAGTCCTTGAGCCCGTCGGTGACCGGATGGTGCCCGGCGTTGATCCGGTGCGCGTTGGTGACCACGCCGGACTGCTGCGCCTGGCGGAAGACCTTGGTCAGGCGCACCGCCGGGACGGGGCTGCCGTCCGCCAGCAGGTCGCGCAGCACCTCGCCCGCGCCGACGCTGGGCAGCTGGTCCACGTCGCCGACGAACAGCAGGTGGGCGCCGGGGGCGACGGCCTTGACCAGCTTGTTGGCGAGCAGCAGGTCCAGCATGGAGGCCTCGTCGACCACCACCAGGTCGGCGTCGAGCGGGCGGTCCTGGTCGTAGGCGGCGTCCCCGCCGGGCTTGAGCTCCAGCAGCCGGTGGACCGTGGAGGCCTCGGCGCCGGTCAGCTCGGCGAGCCGCTTGGCGGCCCGGCCGGTGGGCGCGGCCAGCACCACCTTGGCGCGCTTGGCGCGGGCCAGCTCCACGATCGAGCGGACCGTGAACGACTTGCCGCAGCCGGGCCCGCCGGTGAGCACGGCGGCCTTCTCGGTGAGGGCCAGCTTCACCGCGGCCTCCTGCTCCGGGGCCAGCTCGGCCCCGGTGCGGGTGCGCAGCCAGCTCAGCGCGCGGTCCCAGTCCACGTCGTGGAACCAGGGCATCCGGTCGCCGTCGGCGCGCAGCAGCCGCAACAGGCGGGAGGCCAGCGCCTGTTCCGCCCGGTGGAAGGGGACCAGGTAGACGCCGGTGACCGGGCTGCCGTCGTCGTCCGGTCCGGGGACCTTCTCGCGGACCACGCCAGGCTCCTCGCCGTCCGGTCCGGGCGCGGCCAGCTCGGCGAGGCACTCGATGACCAGGCCGGTGTCGACCTGGAGCAGCTTGACCGCGTCGGCGATCAGGCGTTCCTCGGGCAGGAAGCAGTGGCCCTGGTCGGCGGACTGGGAGAGGGCGTACTGGAGCCCGGCCTTCACCCGCTCCGGGCTGTCGTGCGGTATGCCGACGGACTGGGCGATCTTGTCGGCGGTGAGGAAGCCGATGCCCCAGACGTCGGCGGCGAGGCGGTAGGGCTGGTTCTTCACGACGGAGATGGAGGCGTCGCCGTACTTCTTGTAGATGCGCACGGCGATGGAGGTGGACACCTCGACGGTCTGGAGGAAGAGCATGACCTCCTTGATCGCCTTCTGTTCCTCCCAGGCGGCGATGATCCGCTTCGTCCGCTTGGGACCGAGACCGGGGACCTCGATCAGGCGCTGCGGCGACTCCTCGATGACGGTGAGGGTGTCCGTCCCGAAGTGGCGGGTGATGCGGTCGGCGAAGACCGGCCCGATCCCCTTGACCAGGCCGGAACCGAGGTAACGGCGGATGCCCTGGACCGTGGCGGGCAGGACGGTCGTGTAGTTCTCGACGTGGAACTGCTTGCCGTACTGGGGGTGGGAGCCCCAGCGGCCCTCCATCCGCAGCGACTCCCCGGCCTGGGCGCCGAGCAGCGCGCCGACGACGGTGAGCAGCTCGCCCGGGCCCGAGCCGCGGCCGGTGTCGACCCGGGCGACGGTGTAGCCGTTCTCCTCGTTGGCGTACGTGACGCGCTCGAGCACGCCCTCGAGGGTGGCGAGCCTGCTGGTGGGCGGAGTTGCCATGTTCCGACGTTACCGCCGGGCGGCGACAACGCCGCGGGCCTGTGGAAAACCCGGGTGAGTGACGGTCAGTTCTTGCGGGCGACGTCACGCGCCCACAGCACCAGGGGCACCTGCAGGGGCAGCCGGCCGTAGGCGACGGCCTTCATCGAGGCGGGCCGGCGGCTCCAGTCGCGGGCCATCTTCACGTTCGCCGGGAAGACGCCGACGAAGAAGGCGGCGGTCGCCAGGGCCGCGGTACGCCGGGTGCGGGGCGCGGCGAGGCCGGCGGCCAGGGCGAGTTCGGCCGCGCCGCTGGCGTAGGTCCAGGCGCGGGCGGAGCCCGGGAGGCCACGGGGGACGATGCCGTCGAAGACGCGGGGACGGGCGAAGTGGGCGGCGCCGGCCGTGGCGAGGAGGGCGGCGAGGGCGAGGGGCGAGCGGGACATCGGGGTCTCCTCAGAACGGTGTGGAGCGATGCTACTCGCGGGTAGCTCCGCGGCGACGGAGATCCGCCCACTTCCGCGAAACGTTTCGCCACCTCGCGCGCCGCGCGGCCCTCGCCTCCCCCGCCCGCCCGAGCGAGCTATCTCACAACCTGGTCCCAGACCCTTGCCAGCCGCCCGTGTAATCGTTTCCAATCGCTCGTGTAAACGTTTCCACAAGGAGGTGGAACCGCTCATGCCTGGCATCAAGGACGTCGCGGCCCGCGCCGGAGTCTCCGTCGCGACCGTGTCGCGCGCGCTCAACCGGCACCCCTCGGTGAGCGAGGACGCCCGCGCCCGGGTGCTGGCCGCGGTCGAGGAGCTCGGGTACCGCCCCAACGCGGTCGCCCGGTCACTGCGCACCGACCAGACCCGCACCCTCGGGCTGGTGATCAGCGACGTGCTGAACCCCTACTTCACCGAGCTCGCCCGGGCCGTGGAGGAGGAAGCGCGCGCCCTCGGGTACAGCGTGATCATCGGCAACGCCGACGAGCGCCCCGACCTGCAGGACCACCACATCCGCAACCTGCGGGACCGCCGGATCGACGGCCTGCTGGTCTCCCCCACCGACGGCGGCACCCCCCTGCTGCTCGACACCGCGCGGGCCGGGACCCCGGTCGTCTTCGTCGACCGGTGGATCCCGGGCGCGGACGACGTGGACGTGCCCGTGGTCCGCTCGGACGGCCGGGACGCCGTGCGGGAGCTGGTCGCCCATCTCCACCGCCTCGGGCACCGGCGGCTCGCCATCATCGCGGGCCCGGCGGCCACCACCACCGGCAGCGAGCGGGTCGAGGCCTTCCGCGAGGCGCTCGCCGCGCACGGCCTGGAGCTGCCCGATACCTACATCGGCCAGGGCGACTTCCAGGCCGAGAGCGGCCGGCGCGCCACCGAGCGGTTCCTGGACCTGCCCGAGCCGCCCGAGGCCGTGTTCGCCGCCGACAACCTGATGGCGCTCGGCGCCCTGGACGCCGTGCGCTCGCGCGGCCTGCGGGTACCGCACGACATCGCGCTGGCGGCGTTCGACGACATCCCCTGGTTCGTGCACACCGACCCCCCGGTCACCGCGATCGCCCAGCCCACCGGCGAGCTCGGCCGTGCGGCGGTGCGCGCCCTGGTCGACCGCATCGAGGGCCGGGCCGCCCGGTCCGTCACCCTTCCCGCCCGGCTCGTCGTCCGCCGCTCCTGCGGCGAGGACGGCCACGACACCGGGACCGGTCCGCAGAACGGGACCGACCCCCAGAAGAGGAGCAACCCGTGAGCGACACGGACGAGTTGCTGCGCATCGAAGGAGTGCGCAAGGCCTTCCCCGGCGTGGTCGCGCTCGACGGCGTCGACTTCGACCTGCGGCGCGGCGAGGTGCACGTGCTGCTCGGCGAGAACGGCGCGGGCAAGAGCACGCTGATCAAGACGCTCTCCGGCGCCCACCGCCCGGACGAGGGCCGCATCCTGGTCGACGGCCGGGAGGTGACGATCGGCAGCGCGCAGGACGCGGAGAAGCTGGGCATCGCCACCATCTACCAGGAGTTCAACCTGGTCCCGGACCTGACCGTGGCCGAGAACATCTTCCTGGGCCGCCAGCCCCGCCGGTTCGGCATGATCGACCGCCGCCGCATGGAGGCCGACGCCGCCGAGCTGCTGGAACGGGTCGGGGTGCCGGTCCCGCCGCATGCCCGGGTGCGCGAACTGGGCATCGCCCGCCTGCAGATGGTGGAGATCGCCAAGGCGCTCAGCCTGGACGCCCGCGTGCTGATCATGGACGAGCCGACCGCGGTGCTCACCTCGGAGGAGGTCGAGAAGCTGTTCTCGATCGTCCGCCGGCTGCGCGAGGACGGCGTGGGCGTCGTCTTCATCACCCACCACCTGGAGGAGATCGCCGCCCTCGGCGACCGCGTCACCGTCATCCGCGACGGCCGCAGCGTCGGCCAGGTCCCGGCCGCCGCCCCGGAGGGCGAACTGGTCCGCCTGATGGTGGGCCGCTCCATCGAGCAGCAGTACCCGCGCGAGCGGACCACGGCCGGCGAGCCGCTGCTGCGGGTGGAGGGGCTGACCCGGGACGGCGTCTTCCACGACGTGTGCTTCGAGGTCCGGGCCGGCGAGGTCGTCGGCATCGCCGGCCTGGTCGGCGCCGGCCGCACCGAGGTGGTGCGCGCCGTGTTCGGCGCCGACCCCTACGACGCGGGCACGGTCACGGTGGCGGGGAAGGACCTGCGCCGCCACGACGTCAACGCCGCGCTGGACGCCGGGATCGGACTGATCCCCGAGGACCGCAAGGGCCAGGGCCTGCTCCTCGACGCCTCCGTCGCGGAGAACCTCGGCCTGGTGACCCTCCGGTCGTCGACGAAGGCCGGGCTGGTGGACCGCAAGGGCCAGCGGCAGGCCGCCGGGCGGATCGCCGAGCAGCTCGGCGTCCGGATGGCCGGCCTCGACCAGCAGGTACGCACCCTGTCCGGCGGCAACCAGCAGAAGGTCGTCATCGGCAAGTGGCTGCTCGCCGACACCCGGGTGCTGATCCTCGACGAGCCGACCCGCGGCATCGACGTGGGCGCCAAGGTCGAGATCTACCAGCTGATCAACGAACTCACCGCCGCCGGTGCGGCGGTCCTGATGGTCTCCAGCGACCTGCCCGAGGTGCTCGGCATGAGCGACCGGGTGCTGGTGATGGCCCAGGGCCGGATCGCGGGCGAGCTGCCCGCCGACCGGGCGACCCAGGACGCGGTGATGGCCCTCGCCGTCTCCACGCAGTCCCCGCAGTCCACGCAGTCCACGCACACCACGCACGCCACCGGCGAAGAGGCCGGGAACGCAGGAACCAAGGAAGGGAAGGCCGACCGTGGCCACTGACACGCTCAAGAGCAGGCCGGGCGCGAGTGGCGCCGGCGGCCTGCGCCGCATCCTGCTCGACAACGGCGCGCTGACCGCGCTGATCGTCCTGGTGGTCGCCATGTCGGCGCTCTCCGGCGATTTCCTGACCGCGGACAACCTGCTGAACATCGGCGTCCAGGCGGCGGTCACCGCCATCCTGGCCTTCGGCGTCACCTTCGTCATCGTCTCGGCGGGCATCGACCTGTCGGTGGGCTCGGTGGCCGCGCTGTCGGCGACCGTGCTGGCCTGGATGGCCACCTCCGAGGGCGTACCGGTCGTCGTCGCCGTGATCCTGGCCGTCGCCACCGGCCTGGCCTGCGGCTTCGTCAACGGTGTGCTGATCTCCTACGGGAAGCTGCCGCCGTTCATCGCCACCCTGGCGATGCTGTCGATCGCGCGCGGTCTGTCGCTGGTGATCTCGCAGGGCAGCCCGATCCCGTTCCCCGAGTCGGTCTCGCACCTCGGCGACACCCTCGGCGGCTGGCTGCCGGTGCCGGTCCTGGTCATGGTCGTCCTCGGCCTGATCACGGCGCTGGTCCTGGGCCGCACCTACATCGGGCGCTCCATGTACGCCATCGGCGGCAACGAGGAGGCCGCCCGGCTGTCCGGCCTGAAGGTCAAGAAGCAGAAGCTGGCGATCTACGCCCTGTCCGGCCTGTTCGCCGCCGCGGCGGGCATCGTGCTGGCCTCCCGCCTGTCCTCCGCGCAGCCTCAGGCCGCGCAGGGCTACGAGCTCGACGCGATCGCCGCGGTCGTCATCGGCGGCGCCTCGCTGGCCGGCGGCGTCGGCAAGGCCTCCGGCACGCTCATCGGCGCGCTGATCCTCGCCGTGCTGCGCAACGGTCTCAACCTGCTCTCGGTCTCCGCGTTCTGGCAGCAGGTCGTCATCGGCGTGGTCATCGCGCTCGCCGTCCTGCTGGACACCGTCCGCCGCAAGGCCGGCGCCACCCCGGCGGCCGCCTCCCCGGCGGGCGGCGGCGGGAACCGCGGCAAGCAGGCGCTGACCTACCTGCTGGCCGCCGTGGTCGCGGTCGCGGTGGTGGCCTCGATGTCCTTCCTGCACAACGGCTCCGACTCGGCCGCCAAGCAGAAGGTGGGTCTGTCGCTCTCCACCCTGAACAACCCGTTCTTCGTGCAGATCCGCCAGGGCGCGGAGCAGGAGGCGAAGAAGCTGGGCGTGGACCTGACCGTCACGGACGCCCAGAACGACGCCTCCCAGCAGGCCAACCAGCTGCAGAACTTCACCAGCTCCGGCCTGTCCACCATCGTCGTCAACCCGGTGGACTCCGACGCGGCGGGCCCCTCGGTGCGCTCCGCCAACAAGGCGGACATCCCGGTGGTGGCCGTGGACCGCGGCGTCAACAAGGCGGAGGTCGACACGCTGGTCGCGTCGGACAACGTCGAGGGCGGCCGGATGGCGGCCCGCGCGCTGGGCGAGAAGCTGGGCGGCAAGGGCTCCATCGTGATCCTGCAGGGCCAGGCGGGCACCTCCGCCAGCCGTGAGCGCGGCCAGGGGTTCGCCGAGGGTCTCGAGGAGTTCCCCGGCATCGAGGTGGTCGCCAAGCAGCCCGCGGACTTCGACCGCACCAAGGGCCTGGACGTCATGACCAACCTGCTCCAGGCGCACCCCGACGTCCAGGGCGTGTTCGCCGAGAACGACGAGATGGCGCTCGGCGCCGCGAAGGCCCTCGGCTCCCGTGCGGGCAAGGACGTGCAGGTCGTGGGCTTCGACGGCACCCCGGACGGTCTGAAGGCCGTCGAGGCGGGCACCCTCTACGCCTCGGTCGCCCAGCAGCCCACCGAGCTGGGGAAGATCGCGGTGCGCAACGCGCTGGACGCGGCCGAGGGCAAGGACCTCAAGGACCTGGTCAAGGTGCCGGTGAAGGTCGTCACCAAGGAGAACGTCGGCTCGTTCGGCGGCTGACGGTCCGGAAGAGACAACGGGTCCGGGCGAGGAAGCCGACGGTCCGGGTGAGGAAGACGAGGAGACGGTGATGTTCGACTACGACCTGGTGGTCGTCGGTTCGGCCAACGCGGACCTGGTGATCGGCGTCGAGCGGCGGCCCGCCGCCGGCGAGACCGTGCTCGGCTCGGACCTCGCGGTCCACCCGGGCGGCAAGGGCGCCAACCAGGCGGTCGCCGCGGCCCGGCTCGGGGCGCGGACGGCCCTGGTCGCCCGGGTGGGCGACGACCCGCACGGGCGGCTGCTGCTGGACTCGCTGTCCTCCTCCGGCGTGGACACCGCCGCGGTGGCGGCCGGCGGGGCGCCCACCGGCGTCGCGCTGATCACCGTGGACCCGTCGGGCGACAACAGCATCGTGGTGTCGCCCGGCGCCAACGGGCGGCTGACGCCCGAGGACGCGCGGACGGCGTCCGAAGGCGTGCTGCGCCGTGCGCCGGTGGTCTCGGCGCAGCTGGAGATCCCGCTGGAGACGGTGACCGAGGCGGTGCGCCTGCTGGCGCCGGGGACGCGGTTCGTGCTGAACCCGTCGCCGCCGCGGGAGCTCCCCGCTCAGCTGCTGGCGGCCTGCGACCCGCTGATCGTCAACGAGCACGAGGCGCGGGTGATCGCCGGCGACGGCCCGCTGGGCGAGTCCCCCGAGGAGTGGGCCCGGGCGCTGCTGGCGCTGGGGCCGCGCTCGGTGGTGGTCACCCTGGGCGCGGAGGGCGCGGTGACGGCCGAGGCGGCGGGACGCGCGGCCTCGGCGGACCCGTCGGCGCAGGGCACGGCGGCCGGCGTCGAGGTCACCCGTGTGCCGTCGGTGAAGGTCGACGCCGTGGACACCACCGGCGCGGGCGACGCGTTCACCGCGGCGCTGGCCTGGCGGCTGGGCCTCGGCGAGTCCCTGCCGGCGGCGGCCGCCTACGCGGCGCGGGTCGGCGCGGCGGCGGTCACCCGGGAGGGCGCCCAGGCGTCCTACCCGACGGCCGAGGAGGTCGAGGCGCTGTGAAGCGGTCGGGGATCCTCAACCGCCACCTGGCGGGCGCCCTCGCGGAGCTGGGCCACACCGACCAGGTGCTGGTCTGCGACGCGGGCATGCCGATACCCGCGGGCCCGCGGGTGGTGGACCTGGCGTTCCGCGCCGGGGTGCCGTCCTTCGCGGAGGTGCTGGACGGGCTGCTGGAGGAGCTGGTCGTGGAGGGCGCCGTCGCCGCGTCCGAGGTGCGGGAGGCCAATCCGGCGGCCGCCGCGCTGCTGGCCGGCCTGCCCGGGCTGCGCCTGGTTCCCCACGAGGAGCTCAAGCTGCGTTCCCACGAGGCCCGTCTGGTGGTCCGCACCGGCGAGGCGGCCCCGTACGCCAACGTCCTCCTGCGCTGCGGCGTGTTCTTCTGACCGGCCGGGTCGAGGGCGGTGCGCATGACGAAGGGGCCCGGTCCTGTGGACCGGGCCCCTTCGGTTTCTCCCCCCGCCAGAAGCTTTTCCGATCCCCCCGGATCCCCCTCCAGAACTCCTGACGCCGACTAAGACCGGCGAGGTGGGGCGGAGGTTGTACGGCCGGACAAGATTTTTTCCAGTTTCTCGCGAACCTCGGTCCAGTCCTCCGCGAGGACCGCGTGGACCGCCGTGTCGCGCAGCCGGCCCTCCTCCCCCGGGACCCGGGAGACGCCCCAGCCGCGCAGCACTCCCTCGGGCCGGGCCCCCACCCGTTCCATCGCGGCACGGGACCGCGCGTTGCGGGCGTCGGTCATCAGGTCCACCCGGCCGACGCCCCAGCCCTCGAACGCCTGCCGGAACAGCAGCAGCTTGGCCTCGGTGTTGACGCCGGTGCCCTGCGCCGATCGGCCCAGCCAGGTCCACCCCACCTCGACCGCGTCCAGCCTCCCGGGCGTGCGCCAGGCGCGCGGCGTGCAGAAGGAGGTGCAGCCGACGGCGCGGCCGGTGGCCAGGGAGATCTGTGCGTAGGGCGCGACCGTCCCCTCCTCGGCGCGGCCCCGCTGGGTGGCGATGTAGTCCGGGACCTCGTCCGCGCGGGGCACCCAGGTCCAGGCGAAGGTGGACCGGTCCTCCTCCGCCGCGACGGCAAGGTCAGCCGCGTGCCGCGGGTGCAGCGGCTCCAGCCGTACCCGTGAGCCCTCCAGTGGTGGGGCGGTCAGCCGGAAGGTCATCCGGGTCCTCCTTCGTCGGTGCGTCCGCCGTGGAGTCTGCACCACCGGACCCGCCGGCGACCACGCGGTCGCGGCCCGGGCGGACGAGGGAGGTCATGGCGACGCCGGCGACCAGCAGGGCGGCGGCCGCCCAGCGCAGCGGGCTCACCGTCTCGTCCAGCAGCAGCCAGGCGGAGGCCATCCCGAAGACCGGCACCAGCAGCGAGAACGGGGCCACCGTGGAGGCCGGGTACCGCTTGATCAGCCAGCCCCAGGCGCCGAAGCCGAAGACGGTGCTGACCCAGGCGATGAACAGGATCACCCCGACGCCCTCCATGTCGAGGTCGCGCAGGGCCGCCAGGTCGCGGTCGGCGCCCTCGATGAGGAGCGAGAGGGCCAGCAGCGGGAGCACGGGCACGGTGCTCACCCAGACCATGAAGTTGAGCGCGTCCGGCGGGGACGCCTTGCGGGTGAGGACGTTGGAGACGCCCCAGCAGGCGCCGCCGAGTATCACCAGGGCGAAGGCGTGCAGCGGCCCCGTCGTCCCCTCGTCGACGGCCGCCACCGCTATGCCGGCGACCGCGACCGTCATGCCGGCGACCCGCAGCCCGGTGAGCCGCTCGCCGAGCACGGCGAAGGCGAACAGCGCGGTGAAGACGGCCTGGATCTGCAGCACCAGCGAGGTGAGCCCGGCGGGCATGCCCTGGTCCATGCCGACGAAGACCAGCCCGAACTTGGCCACGCCCAGCGCGACGCCGACGCCCACGATCCACTTCCAGGCGACCTTCGGCCGCCCGACCAGGAAAACGGCCGGCAGGGCGGCGAGGAGGAACCGCAGCGCGGACAGCAGGAGGGGCGGGAAGTGGTCGAGGCCGACCTCGATCACCACGAAGTTGACGCCCCAGGTGGCCGCCACGGACACGGCCAGCAGGAGATGAGTAGGTCGCATGCGTCGAGCATCCGTCGCCACCACCGTGAAGCACCAGCGATGATTACTGCACGGGTGGATGTAGCGATGCTGAATCCACGGGCGGGTCGCGTCGAGGGAGGCCGGACCATGCTGGACCTGCAGAGGTTGCGCGCGCTGCACGCCGTCGCCGTGCACGGGACCGTCAACGCGGCGGCGGAGTCGCTGGGTTACACGCCGTCCGCGGTGTCCCAGCAGATCGCCAAACTGGAGCGTGAGACCCGCACGGTGCTCCTGGAGCGGCAGGGCCGGGGCGTGCGGCTCACCGAGGACGCGCGTCAGCTCGCCGAGACGGCGCGGGAGCTGCTGGGCCTGGTGGAGCAGGCGGAGGCGGCCCTGGAGGAGCGGCGCGGTGAGCCGTCGGGGCGGCTGACGGTCGCCGCCTTCCCCTCGGCCGCGCGCGGGCTGATGCCTGGGGTGCTGGCCGAACTGGCGGCTCGTCACAGGGCACTTGACCTGCGGCTCAGCGAAGTGGACCCGCACCTGTCGGTGGGCATGGTGGCCAAGGGCGCCGTCGACGTGGCGGTGACGCACGACTGGGACGTGGCCCCGATGGCGCTCCCGCCGGGGTTGGCCCGGCGGCGGATCGGTGAGGACCGCAGCGACCTGCTGGTCCCGCGGGGGCACCCGCTGGCCGGCCGGTCCGGGGTGCGGGGCGAGGAACTGGCCGGCCAGGACTGGGTCTGCCAGCCGCCGGGGCGGGTCTGCCACGACTGGCTGGTGCGGACCATGCGGTCGGCCGGGCACGAGCCGCGGGTGGTTCACACCGCCGACGAGAACCCCACCCTGGTGGCGCTGGTGGCGGCCGGGCTCGGGGTGGCGGTGATCCCCCGCCTGGGCCGCGGGCCGTTGCCCGACGAGGTGGTGACGGTGCCGATGGAGCCGGTGCCGGTGCGGCGGCTGTACGCGGTGTGGCGGCAGGAGGCGGCCCGGCGTCCGGCCGTCACGGAGACGGTGCGGACGCTGCGGTCGCGATGGCGGGGGATGACCGGGGAACCGTGAGCGGCGGTGGCGCGTCCAAGGGCCGCGCTGCCGGAGCAGTCACCGCGGAGC
>NZ_JBRIOU010000005.1:277063-279239 GCF_053474865.1 Streptomyces sp. CO7 | reverse complement strand
CCACGGCACATGCCCGGCTTGCTGCGCCGCGGTCCGCCGCCGGCACCCGCCCTGCCGCACCGCGGGCCGCACCCCGCCACGCGGTTCCCGTTCGCCGTGACCGCCACGGCACGCCCGGCGCCCGACCCGCCCAGCGCACGGGGGCCCGGCGTACGGGAGGCTCGGGTGTACGGCACGCCCGCACGCCCGGGAGGCCCCGGAACCGCACCCGCGCCACCCCCGTCCGCCCCGCCGCACAGGCACGCATCGTGCCGTGACCCTTGACCGAAAGAAACTTCCCCGATATTCGTGGCCCCTCGGAAGTTTCCTTCATCCAAGGAAGGGGCGCACGTGCGCGACTCCAGCACGGGTAGTTCCGGAAACACCGCTTCGGGCAGGACCCGGCCCTCAAGACGCACCGTCCTCGCCGCCACCGCAGGCATCGCCGCGGTCCTGGCGGCCGGCACCCCCGCCCTCGCCGCCGACGACCCGGCGACCGTGGACGACGAGCAACTGCGCGCCCTCATCTCCGGGATGACTCTGGAGGAGAAGGTCGGCCAGCTCTTCGTCATGCGGGTCTACGGCCACTCGGCGACCGCCCCGGACCAGGCCGACGTCGACGCGAACCTCAAGGAGATCGGCGTCCGCACCGCGGCCGAACTGATCGAGAAGTACCGGCTGGGCGGCATCATCTACTTCGCCTGGGCCCACAACACCCGCGACCCCCACCAGATCGCGGACCTCTCCAACGGCATCCAGAAGGCCTCCCTGGACCTGCCCCGCGGGCTGCCGATGCTGATCGCCACGGACCAGGAGCACGGCATCGTCGCGCGGGTCGGCAAGCCGGCCACCCTGCTGCCGGGCGCGATGGCGCTGGGCGCGAGCGGATCGAAGTCCGATGCCAAGGCGCTGGGCCGGGTGGCCGGCGCGGAACTGGCCGCGCTGGGCATCCGTCAGAACTACTCCACCGTCTGCGACGTGAACGTCAACCCGGCCAACCCGGTGATCGGCGTGCGCTCGCTGGGCGCCGACCCGCAGGCCGCGGCCCGGCTGGCCGCCGCCGAGGTGGTCGGCTACCAGAACTCCGGAGTGGCGGCCACCGCCAAGCACTTCCCGGGCCACGGCGACACCGCCGTCGACAGCCACTACGGTTTCCCGATCATCACCCACAGCCGCGAGGAGTGGGAGACGGTGGACGCCCCGCCGTTCCGGGCGGCCATCCGGGCCGGGATCGACTCCATCATGACCGCCCACCTGATGGTCCCGGCGCTGGATCCCTCCGGCGACCCGGCCACCCTCTCCCGGCCGATCCTCACCGGCATCCTGCGCGAGGAGCTCGGCTACGACGGCGTGGTCGTCACCGACTCCCTCGGCATGCAGGGTGTGCGGAGCAAGTACGGCGACGCGCGGGTGGCGGTGATGGCCGTCCAGGCCGGCGTCGACCAGCTGCTCAACCCGCCGGACCTGAGCGTCTCCTGGAACGCGGTGCTGGAGGCCGTCCGGTCCGGCGAGCTCACCGAGGCCCGGCTGGAGGAATCGATCCTGCGGATCCTCCGCCTCAAGGCGAAGCTCGGCCTCTTCGAGGACCCGTACGTCACCCATCACGGCGTCGACGAGGCGGTGGGCACCGGCGCCCACTACAAGGCGGCCGAGCGGATCGCGAACCACACGACCACGCTGCTGGTCAACGAGGGCGGCCTGCTGCCGCTGCACCGGCTCCGTCACCGCAGGCTGCTGGTGGTCGGCCCCGATCCCGCCTCCCCGTCCCTGTCCGACGGTCCCACCACGAAGGTGATCGCCGCGGAGCTCGCCGAGTTCGGCTTCACCACCACGGCCCTCACCACCGGGACCGCGCCCTCCGCCACCGCCATCGCGGGCGCGGTCACGGCGGCCGCCGACGCGGACGCGGTGGTGGTCGCCACGTACAACGTGACGGCGAGCAGCGCGCAGAAGACGCTGGTGCGGCGGCTGCAGGAGACCGGGAAGCCGGTCGTCGTGGTGGCGGTGCGCAACCCGTACGACGTGGCGCACCTGGACGGCGTGCCGGCGGTGCTGGCCTCCTACTCCTGGACGGACACCGAGGTGCGGGCGGCGGCGCGGGTCATCGCCGGGCGGGTCTCGCCCAGCGGGAAGCTGCCCGTGCCGGTGCAGCGGGCGGACGCCCCGGACCAGGTGCTCTTCCCGATCGGGTACGGGT
>NZ_JBRIOU010000005.1:255803-276963 GCF_053474865.1 Streptomyces sp. CO7 | reverse complement strand
CAGCGGGTGGCCGGGGGCCGCAGGAGGCCGTAGGCCGCCGCCCGTCATGCGCCGTACGCGCTCTGCGCCCGTCGGCGCGGCACACGCTCCGGTCGGCCCATTTCCTCCTGAACGCCTGGCGCGTCCCGCTCCTCGCGGGGCAGGCTGCTGCGGGGGGACGGATCGATGCGACGTGGTGCTGTGCGGGTGGTGGGGGCGCTGCTGCTCGGCGTCCTGACGGCGGCGGGCTGCGCGCGGGAAGCGCCGGCCGGGGGATCGGGCGACGGGCGGGTGGAGGCCCGCTCGTCGCCGACGGTCGCGACGGCCGGCGAAGGTCCGGTGTTCCTGGCGGCGGGCCGGTGCAGCACCTCGGGGGCCCGGAGCTTCGGCGAGGTGGCGTGCACCAGTGAGCGTGCGGTGGCCAAGGTGACCGCCCGGCACGAGGGGAGGCGCGCCGGCGCCCCGCGCTGCCCCGCCGACACCGACTTCGTGCTGCACGTCAGCGACCGGCACTCCGCCGCGGACGAGGACGGCGACGGGATCACCCCGCGGGGCTACGCCTGCATGCGCAACCTCCAGCCGCCGCATCCGGGCGACCCGGGCGGCGGGGGCGGCCCGCTCACGGTGGTCGGCGACTGCCTCTACGCCACCGGCCGGGGCGAGGTCCGGGAGACCGCCTGCGACGGGCGGAGCGGAAGGAAGCCGGAGTTCGAGGTGACCCGGGCGGTCGCGGACCGCGACCGGTGCCCGTCGTCCACGGCGCTGTACGTACGGCTGGGCGGGAGCCTGCCGGTGGGGTGCGCGCGGAAGGTGTGACCGTGCCCCGGTCCCGCGTCGTGCGGGACCGGGGCACGGACCCGCACCACGCGGGTCGGACACAGCCCTGGAGCTCAGCCCGGGAGCCGCGTCACGGGCTCAGCCCGGGAGCGTCGTCACGGGCGCAGGTTCGGCTCCCGCTCCACGTCCCGCTTGTCCAGCTTGGCGTCCCACTTCGCGAGCGGCTTCGCCTTGGACGGGTCCGACTGGACGGAGGCCGGGGCCACACCGGCCCACTCGAGGATGCGCGCGGTGGCCAGCGCCTTCTCCTCGGGCACCAGGCCGGCCACGTTGGCACCGTGGTTCATCCCCGGCGCGGTCAGCACGTAGGAGTCCTTGGCGCCCTTGCTCAGGTGGAACCGCTCGGCACCCCACGGGTCGTTCTGCCCGTAGACGAAGAGCATCTGACGGGCGTTCTTGCGCACCCAGTTGTCCACGTCGCGCATCGCCGACGGCTGGAACGACATCGGGATCGAGCGCGGCACGAAGTTCCGCGGCGGCTGGTAGCCGTAGCGGATCAGCTCGTCCTCGATGTACGGGAAGGTGATCGTGGGCGCGCCCAGCTGGGTGCCGGCCTGGTAGTAGTACGGCGTGTACGGGCTCAGACCCTGGTCGGTGTAGAAGCTGAACCCGGAGATCGTGTCGACCGAGTTCCAGATCTCCTCGTCGGTGGCGTTCGCCGCGTCGGCCGGGATCGACTCGCAGTCGGCGAGGGTGCTGTACTGCCAGAAGCCCCACACGTAGTCCAGCACCACGGCCTCGTAGGCGCGGTCCATGGAGCCGATGGTGTCGAAGGTCCAGCCGTTGTCCGCGGCGGCCGCCTCGTAACGCTTCATCAGCGCGTCACGTCGGACCAGCGCCTCGCGCTGCACGCCGTTGAGGCGGTCGCGGCACTCCTTGGTGCCGACGCGGGCGAAGAACGCGTCGTAGGCGGAGTCCTCCTTGTTCACCACGTCGTTGGGGGCGACGTAGGCGACCACGCCGTCCATGTCGCGCGGGTAGAAGCGCTCGTAGTAGGTGGCGGTCATGCCGCCCTTGGAGCCGCCGGTGGACAGCCAGTTCTCGGCGTAGATCGGCTTGAGCGCCTTGAAGATGCGGTGCTGGTCACTGGCCGCCTGCCAGATGTCCAGGTCCGACCAGTCGGCCGGGTCCGGGCGGGACGGCGAGAAGAACCGGTACTCCATGGAGATCTGGTTGCCGTCGACGATCTGGGTCGGCTCACGGCGGCTCGGGTTGGTGGAGACGCTGTAGCCGCCGGTGTAGAAGACCGTCGGGCGCGAGACATCCTTGTGCAGCAGGGTGATGCGCTGCTGGAACGTGCCCTTGGACGGGTCGCGGTGGTCCACCGGCTGGGTGTAGTTGAGCACGAAGAAGCGGTAGCCGGTGTACGGCTTCTCCTGGACGAGGCTCATCCCGGGTATCGAGAGCAGCCGGTCCAGGATGTCCGCGGAGGCGGCGGCCTGGGCCGCCGTGGCCGCGGTGGTGGTGTCGGTGGCGTCGGGCTGGACGGCGGTGGCCGTCCCGGCCGTGCCCAGCGTGCCCATCAGCACACCGAGTGCCATCGCCCCTCTGAGCGCCTTGCGCATGCACCCTCCCCTGGGAGACATAGGTGGCCCGAACCTACCCGCGTCACCGCTCCGTCACCAGGCCTGCGCGCTCACCGGAGCACCCCGGGACCACTTCTGACGCAGTGGCGACTCCGCGTGCCCGTGGCCCCGGCCTCCCCCTCACTCACCGTCGGCCGGGCGCCTCCACGACGGGTCCCGGCCGGCCAGCCCCAGGGCGCGGTCGAACAGCGGTGCGCCCGGCTCCACGGCGACTCCGGGTCCGAACACCCCGTACTTCCGCGCCATGTCGGCCTTGCCCGCGACGTCCTCGTACAGCGCCGCGGCGAGTTCCTCGTCCACGGCCGGCTCCTGACCGGTGGCCACCGCCAGGTCCCAGCCGTGCAGCAGCCACTCCCCCAGCACGATCCCCCCGACGAAGCGGGCGGGCATCCGGGCGGTCCCCGCCAGCGACGTCTCGCCGGTCCACGCCTCGGGAGTGCTCCAGACGGCTGCGGCCGCCGCGGCCTCGGCGGCGTACCTCTCGGCCCAGTCCGGCTCCGCGGTGAAGTCGTGGTCCTGCGCGACCTCGTCCCGCGACGACGGCTGCTTGCGCCCCGCCGCCTGTGCCCGTTCGCCGGTGAACGCGATCAGGTGGTTCACCAGCGCACCGGTCCTCATGTCCGGACACGGCGTGGGCAGGTCGAACGCGTCCGGCCCGATCCCGCGGACGACGTCCACCGCCACCGCGGCGGCCCGGCCCATCAGGAATCTCGTCTCCATGTCGTCCCCTTCTCCACGTGTCGTCAGGCAGGGTAGGCATGAGGACGATGACGGGTATCGAACAAACGCGACGGCGCGCCATCCTGGACCCCCGCACCGCGGCCGAGCGGTTCCTGCTCGCCCGGGAACCGGCTCCCGCGGACCTGGCCCCGTTCCTGGACGGGTTCTGGATCCTCCGCTGGGATCTCGCGGAGCCCCACCGGCAGCGGGTGCTCACCCATCCGGTGGTCCACCTCACCTTCGCCACGGGCGGGCAGGCCCGGATCACCGGCGTCGTCACCGGCACCTCCGTCCAGGAGATCGGCGGCACCGGCCGGGTCGTCGGGCTCCGCTTCCGTCCCGGCGGGTTCCGGCCGTTCCTCGGTGCCCCGGTGTCCGCCCTCACCGACCGGGTCCTGGACGTCGAGGAGGTGTTCGGCACGAGGGCGCGGGCGGTCGCGGACGCCGTCGCCGCCGAGCCACGGGTGCCGGCCGCGCTCCGCCTCACCGCCGACCTGCTGCGCGCCTGCCGGCCCACGCCCGACCCCCGGGTCGACACGGCGGCCCGGCTGGTCGGGACGGTCGACGCCGACCCCTCCGTGCTCCGGGTGGGCGATCTGGCCGCCGTCGCCGGCATGAGCGTGCGCCGGCTGCAGCGGCTGTTCGCCGAGTACGTCGGCGTCGGGCCCAAGTCGGTGATCCGGCGGGCCCGCATCCAGGAGGCGGCCGTCCGGGCGGCCGCCGCACCGCAGAACTGGTCGGACCTCGCCGCCGAACTGGGCTACGCCGACCAGGCGCACTTCACCCGCGACTTCACCGCCTGCGTCGGCGCCTCCCCGGCGGCGTACGCGTCCTCGGCGCGCGGCCCGGACGGCTCCTGACGCGCGCCGCGGTGCTCGCGACCGCGCACGCGGCCGGGCCCCGGCCCCGCCCTGGTGAGGGAACGCGGCCGGGGCCCGGTGCGTGCGGCGGGAGGTGCCCCGGGCGCCGCGCCCGCGGGTCAGCGGAGGTCGGCGGCGGGCTCGGGGGCGCCGATGAAGGTCTGCCAGAGGGCGGCGTAGCGGCCGCCGCGGGCGAGCAGCTCGTCGTGGGTGCCGTCCTCGGCGACGCGGCCGTGGTCCATGACGATCACCCGGTCCGCGCGCGCCGCGGTGGTGAGCCGGTGGGCCACCACCAGGGTGGTGCGGCGGCCGGCCAGCTTCTCGGTGGCCGCGTTGACCGCCGCCTCCGTGGCGAGGTCGAGGGCGGCCGTGGCCTCGTCGAGCAGCAGCACGTCCGGGTCCACCAGCTCCGCCCGGGCCAGCGCGATCAGCTGCCGCTGGCCCGCGGAAAGGTTCCGCCCCCGCTCGGCGACCTCGTGCAGGTAGCCGCCTTCAAGCGTGGCGATCATCTCGTGCGCGCCCACCGCCCGCGCCGCCGCCTCGACCTCGGCGTCGGTCGCGTCCGGCCGCCCGTAGGCGATGGCGTCACGGACCGTGCCGGGGAAGAGGTAGGCCTCCTGCGGCACCACGCCCAGCCGCTGCCGGTACCCGGTGAGGTCCAGCGCGCGCAGGTCGTGACCGTCGGCGGTGACCCGCCCGCGGACCGGGTCGTAGTAGCGGGCGACCAGCTTGACCAGCGTGGACTTACCCGCACCGGTCTCGCCGACGAAGGCCACCGTCTGCCCGGCCGGGATCCTCAGGTCGATGCCCGTCAGCGCGTTCCCGCCGCCGGAGCCGTCGTCCGGCCCCTCGGCGGCGGCCCCCTCCGCGCCGTAGGCGAAGTGGACGTCCTCGAAGACGATCTCCCCCTCCAGCTTCCGCACCGGCACGGGCTTGTCCGCGGCCTCGGTGGAGGTCGGCTCCCGCAGCAGCTCCTGGACCCGGCCCAGCGAGACCGAGGCCTGCTGGTACCCGTCGAACACCTGCGAGAGCTGCTGCACGGGCGCGAAGAAGAGGTCGATGTAGAGGAGGTACGCGACCAGCGCGCCCGCCGTCAGGGTGCCCGCGGCGATCCGCCCGGCGCCCGCCCACAGCACGGCCGCCGAGGCGACCGTGGCGAGGAACTGCACGAACGGGAAGTACACCGAGATCAGCCACTGGCCGCGGATGCGGGCCCGGCGGTACAGGTCGCTGCGCTCGGCGAACCGCTCGCCGCCGGAGCCCTCCCGGCCGAACGCCTGCAGGATGCGCAGCCCGGCGACCGACTCCTGGAGGTCGGCGTTGACCGTGGAGACCCGCTCCCGGGCCAGCTCGTACGCCTTCACGCTCGCCCGGCGGAAGAAGTAGGTGGAGACGATCAGCGGCGGCAGCGTCGCGAAGACGATCAGCGCCAGTTCGACGTCGAGCACCAGCAGCGCGGCCATGATGCCGAAGAAGGTGACCACCGAGACGAAGGCGGTGACCAGGCCGGTCTGCAGGAAGGTCGCCAGCGCGTCCACGTCCGTGGTCATCCGCGTCATGATCCGGCCGGTGAGCTCACGCTCGTAGTAGTCCAGGCCGAGCCGCTGGAGCTGGGCGAAGATCTTCAGCCGGAGCGCGTACAGCACCCGTTCGCCGGTCCGTCCGGTCATCCGCATCTCGCCCACCTGGGCCGCCCACTGCGTGAGCACCACGCCCAGCGCGATCAGCGAGGCCGTCCACACGCCGCCGAGCGCGACCCGCTGGACGCCGTCGTCGATGCCGTTGCGGATCAGGACGGGGAGCAGCAGGCCCATGCCGGCGTCGATCGCGACCAGCAGCAGGCTGACCGTGAGCACCCCGCCGAAGCCCCGCAGCAGGCGGCGGAGGTTGTAGTCCTTCTCCGGCCGGACGGCGCGTGCCTCGTCGACCTCCGGGGTGTCGGTGGCGGGCGGCAGCGCGTCGACCTTGGCCAGCAGTTCCGGTGTGGCGGGCATGCCCTCCAGGGCGGGGTCGCGCGGCTCGCGGTCGCCGGTCCACAGGCGGGGGGTGACGCCGCGCTCGGCGTCGTACTCCGCGTCCAGCTCGTCGCGGACGGTGGTGTCGACGGCCTCGTCCCCGGACCGGCCGGCCGCGGCCCGGACGTGGCCCGGGGAGACTCCGCCGAGCTCGTCGGGGTCGGTGAGCAGGCCCCGGTAGAGGGCGCAGCGCGCGGTGAGCTCCTCGTGGGTGCCGATGTCGGCGAGGCGGCCGCCGTCGAGGACGGCGATGCGGTCGGCGAGGTTGAGGGTGGAGCGGCGGTGGGCGATGAGCAGGGTCGTGCGGCCCTCCATCACGTGCCGCAGCGCCTCGTGGATCTCGTGCTCGACGCGGGCGTCGACGGCGGAGGTGGCGTCGTCGAGGACCAGCAGGCGCGGATCGGTGAGGATGGCGCGGGCCAGCGCGACGCGCTGGCGCTGCCCTCCGGAGAGGGTGAGGCCGTGCTCGCCGACCTTGGTGGCGTAGCCCTCGGGCAGCGCGGCGATGAAGTCGTGGGCCTGTGCCGCGCGGGCGGCCCGTTCGACCTCCGCGTCGGTGGCCTCGGGGCGGCCGTAGGCGATGTTGTCGCGGACCGACTCGGAGAAGAGGAAGGAGTCCTCCGGCACCAGGCCGATCGCGGAGCGCAGCGACCGCAGGGTCAGTTCCCGCACGTCACGGCCGCCGATGCGGACGCTGCCGCCGGTGACGTCGTAGAAGCGGGGCAGCAGCAGCGAGACCGTGGACTTGCCGGAGCCGGAGGAGCCGACCACGGCCAGCGTCTCGCCGGGGCGTATGGCGAACGACAGGCCCCTCAGGACGGGGCGGGTGTCGTTGTAGGAGAAGGAGACGTCGTCGAACTCGACGGTGGCGGGCGCGTCGGCGGGCAGCTCGGCGGCGCCGTCCCGGAAGCTCGGCTCGGTGTCGATCAGCTCCAGTACGCGTTCGGTGCCGGCCCGTGCCTGCTGGCCGACGGTGAGCACCATCGCGAGCATGCGGACCGGCGAGACCAGCTGGGCCAGGTAGGCGGAGAAGGCGACGAAGGTGCCGAGCGTGATGTGCCCCTCGACCGCGAGCCAGCCGCCGAGGGCCAGCATGGCGACCTGCCCGAGGGCGGGCACGGCCTGCAGGGCGGGGGTGTAGGTGGCGTTGAGCTTGATGGTGCGCAGCCGCCCGGCGAAGAGGCGGCGGCCGACGGCGCGGAGCTTGCCGGTCTCCTGCTCCTCCTGGCCGAAGCCCTTCACCACGCGGACGCCGGTGACGGCGCCGTCGACCACTCCGGCGACGGCGGCGGCCTGCGCCTGGGCGTACCAGGTGGCCGGGTGCAGCTTGGTGCGGCTGCGGCGGGCGATCCACCACAGGGCGGGGGCCACGGCGACCGCGACGCCGGTCAGCGGGAGGGACAGGGCGGCCATGATGCCCAGGGAGATCAGGAAGAGCAGGATGTTGCCGATCGTCATCGGCAGCATGAAGAGCAGGCCCTGGATCAGCTGGAGGTCGCTGGTCGCCCGCCCGACCACCTGGCCGGTGGACAGCTCGTCCTGGCGGCGGCCGTCGAGGCGGGTGATGGTGCGGTACATGTCCGTGCGCAGTTCGTGCTGCACGTCCAGAGCGAGGCGTCCGCCGTAGTAGCGGCGGATGTAGGTCATCACGTAGACGACGAACGCGGCGCCGATCAGCAGGCCGGCCCAGTGGACCATCTCGCGGGACCGGTCGCCGATCACGTCGTCGATGATCACCTTGGTGATCAGCGGGATCAGCGCCATGACCGCCATGCCGGCCAGGGAGGAGCCGAGGGCGAGGATCACGTCCTTCGGATGCCGCCAGGCGTAGGCCGCCAGCCGACGCGCCCAGCCGGGTCCGCTCTCCTGTTGCCGCTCCGTCACTCCGGGTGCCCTCCGTCGGTCCTGATCTTCCTCCAGGCACCAACGACGGCCGGAGCGGATTTCATCCCTCCGCAACAATCGGCTCGTGCCGGCCCGGATCGCTACAGTGACTGCATGACCGCACTGCCCGACTGGATGCGCCCCCCGCGCGAGGAAGGCTGGCTCGCGGAGGACTTGGACCGCCTTCCCGAGGCGCCTCGCCACACGGAGCTGATCGATGGAGCTCTCGTCTTCATGATGTCGCCACAGCGGTCCTGGCACGGTCGCCTGGTCACCGCTCTGACCACTGCCCTCATGGCTCAGGCTCCCTCGGGCATGGAGGTGGAGCGGGGAATGACCATAAGGCTGGACGAGCGGAACCGCCCGGAACCGGACCTGCTGGTGACCACTGCGGCCTACGACCCGGACCGGACCTGGTACGGACCGGACTCGGTGGTGCTCGTCGTCGAGGTGGTCTCCCCCGAGTCCGCGCACCGCGACCGCACGGTCAAGCTGCGCAAGTACGCCGAGGCCGGCATCCCGCACTACTGGTGCGTGGAGGACGAGGACGGTTCTCCCGTCGTCCACGTGTACGAGCTGGACGGACCGACCGGCGTCTACGCCCCGGCCGGGATCTTCCGCGGGTCCCTGCGGCGGCCGGTGCCGTTCCGGATCGAGCTGGAGCTGGACAAGCTGGTGCCGTGACATACGGCGACCGTGGCACAGGTCTCGGACGCGGGTTCGAGGCCTGTGGACAATCCGCGGGACGTCCGGCTCGGCCTCCATCAGAATGGGTGACATGCCGATACCCGGGACCCCGACGCCCAGCCGTGACGAGCTGATCGACCACCTCGTGCGTACCCGTATCGCGGGGGACGTCGCCACTCCACGCGAGAACAACCTGTCCCACTACCGCGCCCTGGCCAACGGTGACCGCTACTACTGGTTCGGCCTGGAGTTCGGCGACCGCTGGGCCGACGAGCAGGACGTGCTGGCCGTGATGGCGGAGCGGGTCGGGGTGGACGACGACCCGGCGCACCGGGTCGGGCAGGACACGATCGACCCGGAGCTGACGGTGTCCGGCCTGGAACGGATGGCGGCCCGGCTGCGGAAGGCGGCGGAGGACCGGCAGCGGGTGCTGCTGGCCACCGGGCACCCCGGCGGTCTGCTGGACGTGCACCGGGCCACGGCGGCCGCGCTGCGTGCGGCGGGCTGCGAGGTCATGGTGATCCCCGAGGACCTGGGCACGGTGGAGGGCCGGGTGGTCCAGTTCGCCGACGTCGCCGTGGTGGAGCGTGGCGCGAGCCTCTGGCACACCCACTCGGGCGAGCCGATGCGGGCGATCCTCTTCGCCCTCGGAGAGGACGGCCGCCCGCTGCCCGACCTGGTGGTCGCCGACCACGGCTGGGCGGGCGCCGCGGCCCAGCACGGGGTGGACGCGGTGGGCTACGCGGACTGCAACGACCCGGCGCTGTTCGTGGCCGAGGCCGAGGGCACGCTCCAGGTGGCCGTGCCGCTCGACGACCATGTCCACAGCCCTCGGTACTACGATCCGATGACCGCCTACCTACTGAGTGAGGCGGGGCTCTACGAGGGCTGACGCCGGCCCGGGGTCGGGTCCAGGTAGACCCGGCCGATCACCGGGAACGTCTCCCGCAGCCGCCGTTCCGCGAGGTCGCACGCCTGCTCGACCTCGGCGGCGCTGGAGACGTCCCGGAAGTCCACCTTGGCCGCCACCAGCGCCTCCCGCGGGCCCTGCACCAGGGTGGTGAGCTCCAGCACCTCCTCGATGTGCGGCACCGCCCGCAGCTCCTCCCGGATCCGCTCGCGGACCGGACGCGGCAGCGGGCGGCCCACCAGCAGTTCGACGTTGGACCGCCCCAGCACCCAGGCCACGTAGAGCAGCAGCACGCCGATCAGCAGCGAGGCCACGCCGTCCCACACGCCCGAACCGGTGAGCTGGCCGCCCAGCAGGCCGAGCGCGGCCAGCGCGAGGCCGACCAGGGCGGCGGAGTCCTCCATCACCACGGCCTTGACGGCGGTGTCCGGGGTGTGGCGCAGGTACCGCTCGAAGCTCGTCCCGTGCCGCCGTGCCTCGCCGCGCGACTGCCGCAGTCCGGTCCGCAGGGAGATCCCCTCCAGCACGAACGCCACCGCGAGCACGATGTACGAGATCAGCGGGTCCCCGAGTTCCTCCCCCTTCACCAGGGTGTGCACGCCGTCGTAGAAGGAGAAGACGGCGCCGCCGACGAAGGTGGCCACGGCGGCGAGCAGCGCCCAGACGTACCGTTCCGCGCCGTGTCCCAGGGGGTGGTCCTCGTCGGCGGGGTGGGCGCTGCGGCGCAGGGCGACCAGCAGGAGGATCTCCGTGACGGTGTCGGCGACGGAGTGGGCGGCCTCGGAGAGCATGGCGCTGGATCCGCTGATGACGCCGGCCACCGCCTTGGCCAGGGCGATGCCCAGGTTCGCCCCTGCGGCGACCAGCACGGTGAAGGTGCTGTCCCCGTCTCCGGAGGCCGCCTCGCCCTTCGCCGCGCCGTCGGCCGCGAGGTGTCCGTCCTCCGGGAACGTCCCGTCCGGCCGGAGCGCGTCCGTCCGCGCGTCGTCCGGCTGAGCGCCGCCGGGGCCCCCGTCGTCCGGCTGGGCGTGGCCGGACCGCCCGCCGCCGGACCGCCCGCCGCCGGTCGGCGCGTCGTCGGGCCGCTTGTCGTCCGGCCGCCGGCCGCCGGGGGTGTCCGTCATGCATCGAACGTTCCCCGGCCCCCGCACTTCTCACGCAGCACCGCCCGGCCGCACGACCGCGGAACCGCAGGACCACGCGACCACGGCGCACGCGGCCACCCGCAGCCGCGGCGCGCACGGACGCCGGGCGTGGCTCAGGTCCCCCGCGGGACCCGCACCACGCCCTCCTGGATGACGGAGATGGCGAGCCGGCCGTCCCGCGTGTAGATGCGCGCCTGACCGAGCCCGCGCCCGCCGGAGGCGGACGGCGACTCCTGGTCGTAGAGCAGCCACTCGTCGGCCCGGAAGGGCCGGTGGAACCACATCGCGTGGTCCAGGGAGGCGCCCACCACGTCGCCGACCGCCCAGCCGCCGCGCCCGTGGGCGAGCAGCACGGAGTCCAGCAGCGTCATGTCGGAGACGTAGGTCGCGAGGCAGACGTGCATCAGCGGGTCGTCGAGCGGCCCGTCGAGCTTGCCCGCCGTGCGGAACCACACCTGGGAGCGGGGTTCACGGGGCTCGCCCACACTGCCCCAGGGCGGCGCGTTGACGTACCGCAGGTCCACGGCGGCCCGCGCGGCCAGCATCCGCTCGAGCATGTCCGGCGAGGCGTAGGCGTCGGCGTGCCGCGGCATCATCTGCTCGAACGTCGGCAGCGTCTCGGGGTCGGGGACCTCGGGCATCTGCGCCTGGTGGTCCAGCCCCTCCTCGTGCGCCTGGAAGGAGGCGGAGAGGTGGAAGATCGGGCGGCCGTGCTGGACGGCGACCACGCGTCGGGTGGTGAAGGACCGGCCGTCGCGGATCCGGTCCACCTCGTACACGATCGGGGCGCCCGGGTCCCCGGCGACCAGGAAGTACGCGTGCAGCGAGTGCGCGAACCGGTCGGCGGGGACGGTGCGTCCCGCGGCGATCAGCGCCTGGGCCGCCACCTGTCCCCCGAAGACCCGGGGGACGACGGCGAACCGGGAGCGACCGCGGAAGATGTCGCGCTCGATCTGCTCGAGGTCGAGCAGATCGAGCAGCGACTGCAGTGCCTTGCTCATGTGCGGAAAGGTACGGGTTCCTCTACAGGCCCATGTCCTTGGCGATGATCGTCTTCATGATCTCGCTGGTGCCGCCGTAGATGCGGTTCACCCGGTTGTCCGCGTACAGGCGGGCGATCGGGTACTCGTTCATGTAGCCGTAGCCGCCGTGCAGCTGCAGGCAGCGGTCGATCACGCGGTGCGCGACCTCGGTGCAGAACAGCTTGGCGGAGGCGGCCTCGGCGGCGGTCAGCTCGCCGGCGTCCAGGGCCTCCAGGGCGCGGTCGGCGACGGCCTCGGCCGCGTCCACCTCGGCCTTGCAGGCGGCCAGCTCGAACTTGGTGTTCTGGAAGGCGGCGACCGGCTGGCCGAAGACCGTGCGGTCCTGGGTGTAGCGCTTGGCGAACTCCACGGCGGCCTTGGCCTGGGCGTAGGCGCCGAAGGCGATGCCCCAGCGCTCGGAGGCCAGGTTCTTGCCGAGGTAGTAGAAGCCCTTGTTCTCCTCGCCCATCAGGTCCTCGGCCGGAACCTTGACGTCGACGAACGCGAGCTCGGCGGTGTCGGAGGTGCGCAGGCCGAGCTTGTCCAGCTTGCGGCCGATCGAGTAGCCCTCGGACGTGGTGTCGACGGCGAAGAGGGAGATGCCGTGACGGCGGTCCTCGGGCGTCGCCGGGGCGGTGCGGGCGCAGACGATCACCCGGTCGGCGTGCACGCCGCCGGTGATGAAGGTCTTGGAGCCGTTGAGGACGTAGTGGGTGCCGTCCTCGGAGAGCTTGGCGGTGGTCTTCATGCCGGCGAGGTCGGAGCCGGTGCCCGGCTCGGTCATCGCGATGGCCCACATCTCCTCGGCGGAGACGAACTTGGGCAGCCAGCGCTTCTTCTGGTCCGCGGTGGCCAGCATCTTGATGTACGGCAGGGCGAGCAGGACGTGCACGCCGGAGCCGCCGAAGTTCACGCCCGCGCGGGCGGTCTCCTCGTACTGGATGGCCTCGAACTTGTGGGTGTCCAGGCCGGCGCCGCCGAACTCCTCGTCGACGTTGATGCCGAAGAGGCCCAGCTCGGCCAGCTTGTAGTAGAACTCGCGGGGCACGATGCCCGCCTGGAACCACTCGTCGTAGACCGGGACGACCTCGGCCTCGATGAAGGCGCGCAGGGTCTCCCGGAACGCCTCGTGATCCTCGTTGAACACCGTACGGCGCACCGCCGCCACCTCCGCCTTCGTCCTGGCTGGTTGTCGCTTGTAAGCAGCACGATCTAGCTAAGCGCTTGCTCAGCCTTACCGTACCGGCGAGTAGGACACTCGTCCAGAGATGCACGGCCGAACGGGTCCGTAACGCACGTCACCCCCCGCGGCAGGGCGGAGGGTGACGTGGAGGGATGCGGGCGTAACGGCCCCGCGCGGGGCTCAGGCCCGGGGGGACGACGGCCCCGCGCGGGGCTCAGACCCGCGCGGACGGCGGCCGCGCGCAGGGCTCAGGCCCGGGCGGCGGCCTCGGCGGCGGAGGCGAACGCGCCGCGCGCCATGGCGTGCAGCAGCGTGGCGGTGGCCGCGCGGTGGGGGAGCCTGGGCCGGCTCAGGTGGGGCGTGGAGTTGAGCAGACCGAAGACCGCGTGCACCGCGGCCCGCGCGGGCGGCTCGGCGAGCTCGGGGTGGACGTCCCGGACGACCTCGACCCACAGCTCGACGTACTGGCGCTGGAGCTGGCGCACCATCTTGCGGTCGCTGTCCCGCAGGCGGTCCAGCTCGCGGTCGTGCAGGGTGATCAGCGGGCGGTCGTCGAGCGCGAAGTCGATGTGCCCCTCGATCAGCGAGTCGAGGACCGCTCCGGGGCCGCCGCCCCGGGCCTCCGTCCCTGCCTCGGCCACCCGCCGCCGGCCTCCCGTGAGGAGCTGACCGCTGATGCCCACCAGCAGCTCCGCGAGCATCGCGTCCTTGCCGGGGAAGTGCCGGTACAGGCCGGGGCCGCTGATGCCCACGGCAGCGCCTATCTCGTCGACGCCGACGCCGTGGAAGCCGCGTTCGGCGAAGAGCCGCGCGGCCTCCTTGAGGATCTGCTCACGGCGGGTCGAGGCATCCGTCCTGGTGGCCATGCCATCAATTGTAGACAGGGCGGTTAGCGCTCGTTAACCTGAAGGAAATCGGTTAACGAGCGCTAACCTGAGGGAGCTCGTAGATGGACGACGCACCGGAGCTGAAGAGCGCGGCGGATCCCGCCTCGGACGCCTGGAGGGCCAACGAGGCGGCCCACCGCGCCCTGGTGGAGGAGCTGGGCGCCAAGCTGGCGGCGGCGCGCCTGGGCGGGGGCGAGAAGGCCCGCGCGCGGCACACCGCGCGCGGCAAGCTGCTCCCGCGCGAGCGGGTCGACACGCTGCTCGACCCCGGCTCGCCCTTCCTGGAGCTGGCTCCGCTGGCCGCGGACGGGCTGTACGGCGGGCAGGCGCCCGCCGCGGGAGTGATCGCCGGCATCGGCCGGGTGAGCGGCCGCGAGTGCGTGGTCGTGGCCAACGACGCCACCGTCAAGGGCGGCACCTACTACCCGATGACGGTGAAGAAGCACCTGCGCGCCCAGGAGGTCGCGCTGGAGAACCGCCTCCCGTGCGTCTACCTGGTCGACTCCGGCGGCGCCTTCCTGCCGATGCAGGACGAGGTCTTCCCCGACCGGGAGCACTTCGGCCGCATCTTCTACAACCAGGCGCGGATGTCCGCGGCCGGCATTCCGCAGATCGCCTCGGTGATGGGCTCCTGCACGGCGGGCGGCGCGTACGTCCCGGCGATGAGCGACGAGGCGGTCATCGTCCGCAACCAGGGCACGATCTTCCTGGGCGGTCCGCCGCTGGTGAAGGCCGCCACCGGTGAGGTGGTCACGGCCGAGGAGCTCGGCGGCGGAGAGGTGCACTCCCGCACCTCCGGCGTCACCGACCACCTCGCCGAGGACGACGCGCACGCGCTGCGCATCGTGCGCACCATCGTCTCCACGCTGCCCGCCCGCCGGGAGCTGCCGTGGGAGGCCGTCGCCCCCGTCGAGCCCAAGGTGGACCCGGCGGGCCTGTACGGCGCGGTGCCGGTGGACTCCCGCACGCCCTACGACGCCCGCGAGATCATCGCCCGGATCGTCGACGGCTCGAGGTTCGCCGAGTTCAAGTCGGAGTTCGGGCAGACGCTGGTCACCGGTTTCGCCCGGATCCACGGCCACCCGGTCGGCATCGTCGCCAACAACGGCATCCTCTTCGCCGAGTCCGCCCAGAAGGGCGCGCACTTCATCGAGCTGTGCGACCAGCGCGGCATCCCGCTGGTGTTCCTGCAGAACATCTCCGGCTTCATGGTGGGCCGCGACTACGAGGCGGGCGGCATCGCCAAGCACGGCGCCAAGATGGTCACGGCGGTGGCCTGCACCCGCGTCCCCAAGCTGACGGTGGTGGTCGGCGGGTCCTACGGCGCGGGCAACTACTCCATGTGCGGGCGCGCCTATTCGCCGCGGTTCATGTGGATGTGGCCCAACGCCAAGATCTCGGTGATGGGCGGCGAGCAGGCCGCTTCGGTGCTGGCCACGGTCAAGCGGGACCAGCTGGAGGCGCGCGGCGAGGAGTGGCCGGCCGAGGAGGAGGAGTCCTTCAAGGCCCCGGTCCGCGCCCAGTACGAGGAGCAGGGCAGCGCCTACTACGCGACGGCGCGCCTGTGGGACGACGGCGTGATCGACCCGCTGGACACCCGGCAGGTCCTGGGCCTGGCCCTGACCGCCTGCGGCAACGCCCCCTTGGGCGAGCCGAAGTTCGGCATCTTCCGGATGTAAGGGGTGGGACACGTGGCACGCATCAGGACTACGCAACTCGGTACGACACAGTCCGGGGCAGGGCAGGCGGGGCAGGGCATGTTCGACACGGTGCTGGTCGCCAACCGCGGCGAGATCGCGGTGCGGGTGATCCGGACGCTGCGCCAGCTGGGCATCCGCTCGGTCGCCGTCTTCTCCGACGCCGACGCCCGGGCGCCGCACGTCCGCGCCGCCGACACGGCGGTGCGGATCGGGCCGGCCCCGGCCGGCGAGAGCTACCTGCGCGTCGACCGCATCCTGGAGGCGGCCGCGCGCACCGGCGCGCAGGCCGTCCACCCGGGATACGGCTTCCTCGCGGAGAACGCCGGCTTCGCGCAGGCCTGCGCCGACGCCGGGCTGGTCTTCCTCGGCCCGCCCGCCTCGGCGATCGACCTGATGGGCGACAAGATCCGCGCCAAGGAGACGGTCCGCGCGGCCGGCGTCCCGGTGGTGCCGGGCTCCAGTGGCAGCGGTCTGACCGACGACGAGCTGGCGGCGGCGGCCCGGGAGATCGGCATGCCGGTGCTGCTCAAGCCCAGCGCGGGCGGCGGCGGCAAGGGCATGCGCCTGGTCCGCGAGGAGTCCGCGCTGGCGGAGGAGATCGCCGCGGCGCGCCGTGAGGCCCGCGCCTCCTTCGGTGACGACACGCTGCTGGTGGAGCGCTGGATCGACCGCCCCCGGCACATCGAGATCCAGGTGCTGGCCGACGCCCACGGCAACGTCCTGCACCTGGGCGAGCGCGAGTGCTCGCTCCAGCGGCGGCACCAGAAGATCGTCGAGGAGGCGCCCAGCGTCCTGCTCGACGAGGAGACCCGGGCGTCGATGGGCGAGGCCGCCGTGCAGGCGGCCCGGTCCTGCGGCTACGTCGGCGCGGGCACGGTGGAGTTCATCGTCCCGGGCAACGACCCCTCCTCCTATTACTTCATGGAGATGAACACCCGCCTCCAGGTCGAGCACCCGGTGACGGAGCTCGTCACCGGCCTGGACCTGGTGGAGTGGCAGCTGCGGGTGGCGGCCGGCGAGCCGCTGCCGTTCACCCAGGAGGACGTCACCCTCACCGGCCACGCGGTGGAGGCGCGGATCTGTGCGGAGGACCCTTCCCGCGGCTTCCTGCCCTCCGGCGGCCGGGTTCTCCTGCTGCGCGAGCCGTCCGGCCCCGGGGTGCGCACCGACTCCGGGCTGGCCGAGGGCTCCGAGGTGGGCAGCCTCTACGACCCGATGCTGGCCAAGGTGATCGCGTACGGCCCCGACCGGGCCACCGCCCTGCGCCGCCTGCGCGCCGCCCTCGCGGACACGGTCGTGCTGGGCGTGCCCACCAACGCCGGGTTCCTGCGCCGTCTGCTGGCCCACCCCGACGTGGTGTCGGGCGAGATGGACACCGGGCTGGTGGAGCGCGAGGCGGACGCGCTGGTCCCCGACGGGGTGCCGGCCGAGGTCTACGAGGCGGCGGCCGCCGTCCGGCTCGACCAGCTGGCGCCCGCGCCCGCCGAGGGCGGCTGGACGGACCCGTTCGCCGTGCCCAGCGGCTGGCGCATCGGCGGCCGCGGGGCGCACCGGCCGCTCGGCTTCCCGCTCCAGGTCCCCGGGTTCGACCCGGTCACCCACACCGTGCGGGCCGACGCCGCCCACCACGAGGTCGGCGAGGGCAGCGTCTCGGTCACCCTGGACGGCGTCCGGCACACCTTCCACCGGGCCGGCGACTGGCTCGGCCGGGAGGGCGACGCCTGGCAGGTCCGTGACCACGACCCGGTGGCGGCCTCGCTGACCGGCGCGGCCCGCGCGGGCGCCGACTCCCTGACCGCCCCCATGCCCGGCACGGTGACGGTGGTCAAGGCCGCCGTCGGCGACCGGGTGGAGGCCGGGCAGAGCCTGCTGGTGGTGGAGGCGATGAAGATGGAGCACGTCATCTCCGCCCCGCACTCCGGCACGGTCGCCGAGCTCGACGTCACCCCCGGCACGGCGGTCTCCATGGACCAGGTGCTCGCCGTGATCACCCCCGACGAGGAGACGGAGGGCGCGGCATGACCGCCGACATGACGACCGGCCCGGGCGCCCTGCCCATGCGGGTGCCCGCCGAGGGCCTGCCCGCCCGGGTGCGGATCTACGAGGTGGGCGCCCGGGACGGCCTGCAGAACGAGAAGGCGACGGTTCCCACCGAGGTGAAGGCGGAGTTCGTCCGCCGCCTCGCCGGGGCGGGGCTGTCCACCGTCGAGGCCACCAGCTTCGTGCACCCGAAGTGGGTGCCGCAGCTGGCGGACGCCGAGCAGCTGTTCCCGATGGTCCGCGACCTGCCGGTGGAACTGCCGGTACTGGTGCCCAACGAGCGCGGCCTGGACCGGGCGATGGCGCTCGGCGCGCGCACGGTCGCGCTGTTCGCCAGCGCCACCGAGTCCTTCGCCAAGGCCAACCTGAACCGCACGGTCGACGAGTCGCTCGCCATGTTCGAGCCGGTCGCCGCCCGCGCCAGGGCCGAGGGGCTGCGGATCCGCGCCTACGTCTCGATGGTCTTCGGCGACCCCTGGGAGGGCCCCGTGCCCGTCGCGCAGGCCGTGCGGGTCTGCCGGGCGCTGATGGACATGGGCGCCGACGAGCTGAGCCTGGGCGACACCATCGGCGTCGCCACCGCGGGCCACGTCGCCGCGGTGCTCACGGCATTGCAGGACGCCCGGGTCCCCGTCGAGGCGACCGGCGTCCACTTCCACGACACCTACGGCCAGGCCCTGGCCAACACGCTGGCCGCGCTCCAGCACGGTGTCACCACCGTCGACGCCTCCGCCGGAGGCCTCGGCGGCTGCCCCTACGCGAAGTCCGCCACCGGCAACCTCGCGACCGAGGACCTGGTGTGGATGCTCCAGGGCCTCGGCGTCGAGACCGGGGTGGACCTCGGCCGTCTCACCGCCACGAGCGTGTGGATGGCCGAACAACTGGGCCGGCCCAGCCCGTCCCGCACCGTCCGAGCCCTCTCCCACCAGGAGCAGTGACGCGATGACCGCCACCACCGCCACCCGCATGGACCGCCGCCTCAGCCCGGAGCTGGAGGAGCTGCGCCGTACCGTCGAGGAGTTCGCCCACGACGTGGTCGCCCCGAAGATCGGCGACTTCTACGAGCGGCACGAGTTTCCCTACGAGATCGTCCGCGAGATGGGCCGCATGGGCCTGTTCGGCCTGCCCTTCCCCGAGGAGTACGGCGGCATGGGCGGCGACTACTTCGCCCTCGGCGTCGCCCTGGAGGAGCTGGCCCGGGTCGACTCCTCGGTCGCCATCACCCTGGAGGCCGGCGTCTCCCTCGGCGCCATGCCGATCCACGTGTTCGGCACCGAGGAGCAGAAGCGGGAGTGGCTGCCGCGGCTGTGCTCCGGGGAGACGCTCGGCGCGTTCGGCCTGACCGAGCCCGAGGGCGGCTCCGACGCGGGCGCCACCCGCACCACCGCGCGGCTCGACGAGGCCACGAACGAGTGGGTGATCAACGGCTCCAAGTGCTTCATCACCAACTCCGGCACCGACATCACCGGCCTGGTCACGGTCACCGCCGTCACCGGCCGCAAGGCGGACGGACGGCCGGAGATCTCCGCGATCATCGTGCCCTCCGGCACCCCCGGGTTCACGGTGGCCGCCCCCTACTCCAAGGTGGGCTGGAACGCCTCGGACACCCGGGAGCTCTCCTTCTCCGACGTCCGGGTCCCGGCCGCCAATCTGGTCGGCCAGGAGGGCCGCGGCTACGCGCAGTTCCTGCGGATCCTCGACGAGGGCCGGATCGCGATCGCCGCGCTGGCCACCGGTCTGGCGCAGGGCTGCGTGGACGAGTCGGTGAAGTACGCCCGGGAGCGGCACGCGTTCGGCCGCCCGATCGGGGCCAACCAGGCCATCCAGTTCAAGATCGCCGACATGGAGATGAAGGCGCACACCGCCCGTCTCGCCTGGCACGACGCGGCGGCGCGGATGGTCGCGGGGCAGCCGTTCAAGAAGGAGGCGGCGATCGCCAAGCTGTACTCCTCGACGGTGGCGGTGGACAACGCGCGGGAGGCCACGCAGGTCCACGGCGGGTACGGCTTCATGAACGAGTACCCGGTGGCCCGCATGTGGCGTGACTCCAAGATCCTGGAGATCGGCGAGGGCACCAGCGAGGTCCAGCGGATGCTGATCGCCCGCGAGATGGGCCTCCCGGGCTGACCCGCCTCCGCGCCTGACCGTACGTCCCCGTGCCGGGGGCCGCAGCGACCCCGCGGCCCCCGGCGGGGCAGCGGCTCGCACGCCCCGGCACCCCGGCTCGCTTCCGGCAGGGCGGCGCGCACACCGCGGCCCGCCCCCGGCAGGAGGACCCTCGCGCACCGGCCGGCGGCCCGCTCAGCCCGTGGTGCCCCGGGTGGTGCTCAGGATCTCCGCGTAGCCGCGCCGGGTGACGGCCAGGACGATGCGGTCGTCCGGCTGGAGGACGTACCCCGGGTGGAGGTCCCACAGCAGCTGGGGGCCGTCCGGTCGGGCCTCGCGGGCCAGGTCGGGGCGGCGGGCCTCGGGCCGCCGGGTGTCCAGGGCGATCACCCGCCACGCCCCCGCGCGGAACGCCTCGGCCACCGTGCGCCCCTCGAACTGCGGGTGCCCGCCGACCACCAGCGCCGCGAACAGCAGCACCTTGCGCTCGATGGAGATCGCCCCCAGCACCTGACGTCCCATCATCGCCGCCGCGAACGCGGGCGCGGAGAGGTGGCTGACGCTCCGGCTGCGGGTGACGGCCCGTGGATGCGCGGCCCGCAGCGTGCGGTAGACGACGGTGGCGAACTCGTCGTCGTACAGCCGCAGCGCCACCCGCAGCTCGGGCGCGATCGAGCGGGCCGCCAGCGTCGCCTCCAGGTTGGTGGTGTCGGAGCTGGTCAGCGCCAGCAGCGCCGCGGCCCGGTGGATCTTGGCCTCGCCCAGGACCCCCGCCTCGGTGACGTCGCCCAGCACGACCGGCACCCCGAGGTCCCGGGCCAGCGGCACGCCCCGCGCCTCGGCGGACTGCTCGACGCAGACCACCGGCATTTCCAGTTCCCGCAGCCGTGCCAGCACCCGGGTGCCGACCCGGCCGAGACCCAGCAGCACGATGTGCCCGGAGAGCCCGCGCGGCGGCCGCCGCAGCGCGCCCGCGCCGCGGAAGGTGCCCAGCGCCTCCAGTCCGGCGGCCACCAGCAGCGGCAGCAGGGCGAGGCCGACCAGGCCGGAGAGCAGCTGCAGGATCTGACGGGCCGCCGACTGGCCCGTCGCCGGGTCGCCGATGCCGAGCAGGTCGAGGAGGGAGAGGTAGGTCGCCGACAGGAACCCCATGTCGGCGAGCACCGTGGTGGCGACGGCCAGCGCCAGCACGGAGGCGACCACGCCGGCCGTCGCCCAGCGCAGCCGCCGGGAGAACAGCCGGGACAGCGGCGCCCCGCGCCGGGCCAGCCGGCGCGGCGGCAGAACGGGGCCCGTGCGGCGCACCGCGTCCAGCACCACCGTGCCGCGCCCGGTGGCCGCCCGTACCTCCGCGTCGTCGGGCAGCAGGCGCGGAGCCTGCGGGCCGCTGACGTCGGATCCCTCGGCGCCCGCGGGGTCGGCGGTGGTGGAGGACAGCAGGGCCAGCGTGCACAGGCCGGGGTCGGCGGCCTCCCCCGTCCGCGGCGGGGTGCGCTCGGCAGCGCGCAGCAGCAGACCGTCGGCCTGCACCACGCGGCGGGTGTCGGCCACGGCGGTGGCGGCGAGGGCGGGAGCGGCGGTGTCGGCGTCGGAGAGGAC
>NZ_JBRIOU010000005.1:254755-255703 GCF_053474865.1 Streptomyces sp. CO7 | reverse complement strand
GTCGGCGTCGGAGAGGACCGTGGTGGAGGCCTCCAGGGTGGCCCGGTCCAGCTCCGGTCGCGCCATCAGGGCCGCCTGGTCGAGGAGTTCCTCCATGTACTCGCCGAGTTTGCGGTTGTACATCCGCACCACCAGCCGGACCGAGGGGTTGAGCCGGCGGGCGGCGAGGGCCGCGCGCAGGTTGGTCTCGTCGTCCTCGTAGAGCAGGGCGATCGCGGCGGCGCGCTCCACGCCCGCCTCGGTGAGCACGTCCGCGCCCGGCCGGGGGGCGTGCAGCTCCAGCACCGGGGTGCTGAGGCCCGGCTGGGAGTCGTCGGGCCCCGGCTGGGCCTGCCCCTGGCCCCAGCGGCCCAGCAGCGCGGCGGCGCGGGAGACGGTGGAGGCGAGCGTCCCGGCGTCCTCGGTCCGCTCCCCCGGCACCACCAGGACCACCCGCTGCCGGTAGACGTCCCGCAGCTCGGCGGCCAGCCGCGGGGCCAGCCCGTCGTCGCCGCAGACCAGCATGTGCGGTTCCGTCCGCGACCGTTCGCCCTGCCTCGGCAACGTGACCACGCGCCCACCCCCTGAGCTCTCGCGTCCGATCCGTCGGGCCGTCAGTTCAGCAGGCCCGCAAGCCCGATGGCGCGCAGACCTACGACCCGTCAGGCCCGGGAGCCCACAGTCCGCCGCTCCCAGCCCGCCGCTCCCAGCCCGCAGCCCGCAGCCCGCAGCCCGCAGCCCGCAGCCCGCAGCCCGCAGCCAACGACCCGCGGCGTTCGGCGGCTGTCCGCCGGCGACTCCGGCACCCCGTCCCGGCGCGGGCCGACGACCCCCGTGCCGCGCATGATCGCATCCCTGCGGGGCGGCGCGCAGTGCCTGGACCCGGCAGTGTCGGGGCGGGCGGGTTGCCGGGACGGCCGCCGGGCCTCCCCACCGGCGGGCGCTGTGGGAAACCGCGTACCGCCACCC
>NZ_JBRIOU010000005.1:252209-254655 GCF_053474865.1 Streptomyces sp. CO7 | reverse complement strand
CCTCCCACCCCACCCGCCGCGGCATCCTGGCAGCCGGCGGCGCCCTCGGTCTCGGGGCCGTCCTCGCCGCGTGCGGTGACGACGAGCCGGCGAAGGGCAGCGCGGACAAGGGCGAGGCCGCCTCCGGCCCGTGGTCCTTCACGGACGACCGCGGCACCACGGTGAAGCTGGACAAGGCGCCGCAGAACATCGTGGCCTTCACCGGCGTGGGCGCCGCGCTGTACGACTACGGCGTCCAGGTCAAGGGCGTCTTCGGTCCGACCACCACCAAGGACGGCAAGCCGGACGTCCAGGCCGGCGACATGGACGTCTCCAAGGTGAAGGTCATCGGCAACGTCTGGGGCGAGTTCGGCGTCGAGAAGTACGCCGCCCTCAAGCCCGACCTCCTGGTCTCCACTATGTTCGACGGCGCGGGCACCCTCTGGTACGTGCCGGAGGAGTCCAAGGACCAGATCGCCAAGTTCGCCCCGAGCGTGGGCGTCTCCGTCTTCGACGTGCAGATGACCAAGTCCCTGGAGCGCATGGCCGCGCTGGCCGAGTCGCTGGGCGCGGACATGAAGGCCGCCAAGGTCGTCGAGGCGAAGAAGAAGTTCGAGGAGGCCGCCGCGCGCCTGAAGGCCGCCGCGAAGGCCCGCCCGGAGATCCGCGTCCTCGCCGGTTCCGCCTCCCCCGACCTCTTCTACGTCTCCACCCACAACCTCTCGATCGACCTCGAGTACTACAAGGCCCTCGGTGTGAACATCGTCGAGCCGGACGCGAAGGCGATCAAGGAGAGCGGCGGCTGGTTCGAGAGCCTGAGCTGGGAGAACGTCGACAAGTACAAGGCCGACGTGATCATCATGGACGACCGGGCCCAGGCCATCCAGCCGGCCGACATCACCGAGGCGACCTGGAAGAAGCTGCCCGCCGTCAAGGCCGGCCAGGTCATCGCCCGTTCGCCGGAGCCGATCCTGTCCTACGACAAGTGCACTCCGCTGCTGAACAACCTTGCCGAGGCCATCGAGAACGCCAAGAAGGTGGCCTGACCGCTGCCTCCCCCCCGGCAGCCGCGGGAGCCCCCGGAGACGGTCCTCCGAGGGCTCCCGCACGTCCGCCGACGGACAGGTCATCCCGCAGCCGCGACCCCCTCGGCCTCCTCGGACTCCCCGGGCTCCCCGGGCTCCCCGGCGCCTGAGGACGGCCACGGCACCTCCGGGGAGCGGTGGTACTCCAGCCCCATCGCGTCCCACCGCGGCGCCTGGGCGGCCAGCCGCACCCGGTAGGCCTCCCAGTCGTGGGTGTCCGCCGGCGACCAGCCCAGTTCGGCGATCCCCGGCAGCCGGGGGAACGCCATGAACTCCAGCTCCGCCGGGGTGCTCAGCGTCTCCGTCCACAGCGGCGCCTCGACGCCCCGCACCGCGTCCTCCGGTACGCCGGAGGACGCGAGGTAGGTGGCCGGGTCCCAGTCGTAGGACCGCCGGACCTCCACCAGCCCGGCCCAGTCGAGTCCGAGCGGCGTCTCGGCGGTGTACTTCATGTCCAGGTACGCCCGGTCGGCCGGCGACAGGACGATCCCGGTGCCGCCGCGGGCCGCCTCCGCCACCCGGGCCCGCTCCTCCTCCTCGGTGGCGTCGTAGCCCCAGTACTGCGCCAGCGCGCCCGGCGCCGGTTCCGCCGCGGTGAGCTGGTGCCAGCCGATCACCGTCTTGCCGTACTCGGCGACCAGGGGCTGCACCCTCGTCATGAAGGCGACGTAGTCCTCGTGCGGGGTGGAGTGCGCCTCGTCACCGCCGATGTGGAGGTACCGGCCCGGGGTGAGCTCGGCCACCTCGCGGATCACGTCCTCCACGAAGTCGTAGGTGACCTCCTTGCCGACACACAGCGAGGAGAAGCCCACCTTGATCCCGGTGTACGCGGGCGGCGCGACGCCGTCGCAGTTGAGCTCCGCGTAGGAGGTGAGCGCGGCGTTGGTGTGGCCCGGCAGGTCGATCTCCGGGACGACCTCCAGGTAGCGGGAGGCCGCGTACGCGACGATCTCCCGGTACTGGTCCTTCGTGTAGTACCCGCCGGGCGTGCCGCCGACCTCCGTGGCCCCGCCGACGGCGGTGAGCTGGGGCCAGGAGTCGATCGCCAGCCGCCACCCCTGGTCGTCGGTGAGGTGCAGGTGCAGCGTGTTGACCTTGTACAGCGCGATCCGGTCGATGAACCGTTTGACCTGCTCGACGGTGAAGAAGTGCCGCGCCACGTCCAGGTGCACCCCGCGGTAGGCGTAGCGCGGGCGGTCCTCGACCACGCCGCCGGGCACCTGCCAGGGCCCGGGCCGCACCCGGCCGGCCTCCACCTCGGGCGGCAGGAGCTGACGCAGGGTCTGCACGCCGTGGAACAGCCCGGCGGGCCGCCCGGCCGTCACCGTCACCCCCGAGGGGCCACTGGTGAGCCGGTAGCCCTCCTCCCCCCAGGGACCGTC
>NZ_JBRIOU010000005.1:248245-252109 GCF_053474865.1 Streptomyces sp. CO7 | reverse complement strand
CCTCGTGGCCGTCCGCCCCCTCCTCGTTCCCGCCCCCGCCGGTGACCGGGAGGCGGTAGCCGGTGGCGGGCCGCAGCAGTTCCGCGAGGTAGACGCCGATCGCGCGCACCTCGGGGCTGTCCTCGACCCGGATCGCCGTGCCGGGGGTGATCCGGTACGGGGCGCCGCCCGGTTCGGCCGAGACCGGCGCCGGGATCAGCGCGCCGAACCCCCCGGCCGGCGCGTCGGCCTCGCCGGGACCGGCCGTCCGTTCCGAGGGCCCGGCTCCGGCCGCTCCCCCGGCGGCCGCCGTCAGGAGCAGCAGTGAGGCCGCCAGCCGTAAGGCCGTGTGCCGTTGTCCCGCCACGGTCGTCCCCTTCCGTTCACTCGTTGCGCCGCTAGAAGGTCTGGACCACTACTCCCCATCCGGGAGGCGCGACAATCCCCTCACGCGCCGCCCTGTGGTGTCGCACACCCGAACGCCAGGATCCTGCCCGATATCGGGCAGAATTGTTGCGGACGCCACGCGACGTATCGGAGGATCGGGCATGCACGACGAACTCGTCGATCATTTGACGCGGTCCTCCTCGCTCACGCGGGGCGAGGCCGTGCGGGTGATCCAGGACGTTCTCGCCTATTTCGACGAGACGACCGAGGACTACGTCCGTCGCCGCCACCGCGAGCTCCAGGCGCAGGGTCTGGTGAACGCGGAGATCTTCACCAGGATCTCGGCGGACCTCCAGTACCGCGCGGTGGCGCCGCCGGAGCTCTCGCTCCGTCAGCTCCGCCGCATCGTCTATGGCTGAGGGAACCCACCTTTATGTGCGGAATTGTCGGTTACATCGGCAAGCGTGACATCGCCCCGCTGCTCCTCGAGGGCCTCGCGCGCCTCGAGTACCGCGGCTACGACTCTGCCGGCATCGCCGTCACGGCCCCCAAGGGCGGGCTGAAGATGGTCAAGGCCAAGGGTCGCGTCCGTGAGCTGGAGGCGAAGGTGCCGGCCCGTTTCAAGGGCACGGCCGGCATCGCCCACACCCGCTGGGCGACCCACGGCGCGCCGTCCGACGTGAACGCGCACCCGCACCTCTCCGCCGACGAGAAGGTCGCCGTCGTCCACAACGGCATCATCGACAACGCCTCGGACCTGCGGCGCAAGCTCGAGGCCGACGGCGTCGAGTTCCTCTCGGAGACCGACACCGAGGTCCTCACCCACCTGATCGCCCGCTCTCAGGCCACCACGCTGGAGGAGAAGGTCCGTCAGGCGGTGCGTCTGATCGAGGGCACCTACGGCGTCGCCGTGCTGCACGCCGATTTCCCGGACCGGATCGTCGTCGCCCGCAACGGCTCCCCCGTCGTGCTCGGCATAGGCGAGAAGGAGATGTTCGTCGCCTCGGACATCGCGGCCCTGGTCACGCACACCCGTCAGATCGTCACCCTGGACGACGGCGAGATGGCCACCCTCACCGCGGACGACTTCCGCACCTACACCACCGAGGGCACCCGCACCTCCGCCGAGCCCACCACCGTCGAGTGGGAGGCCGCCTCCTACGACATGGGCGGCCACGACACGTACATGCACAAGGAGATCCACGAGCAGGCCGACGCCGTGGACCGCGTGCTGCGCGGCCGCATCGACGACCGGTTCTCCACCGTGCACCTGGGCGGCCTGAACCTGGACGCCCGTGAGGCGCGCCAGATCCGCCGCGTGAAGATCCTGGGCTGCGGCACCTCGTACCACGCCGGCATGATCGGCGCGCAGATGATCGAGGAGATGGCCCGCATCCCCGCGGACGCCGAGCCGGCCTCCGAGTTCCGCTACCGCAACGCGGTCGTGGACCCCGACACGCTGTACATCGCCGTCTCCCAGTCCGGTGAGACCTACGACGTGCTCGCCGCGGTGCAGGAGCTCAAGCGCAAGGGCGCCCGCGTCCTCGGTGTGGTCAACGTGGTCGGCTCCGCCATCGCCCGTGAGTCGGACGGCGGCATCTACGTCCACGCCGGCCCCGAGGTCTGCGTGGTGTCCACCAAGTGCTTCACCAACACCACGGTGGCCTTCGCGCTGCTGGCCCTGCACCTGGGCCGCACCCGCGACCTGTCCGTCGCCGACGGCAAGCGGATCATCGCCGGTCTGCGCCGCCTGCCGGAGCAGATCAACGAGATCCTCAAGCTCGAGGACGAGGTCAAGGAGCTGGCCCAGGAGTTCGCCGAGGCCCGCTCGACGCTCTTCATCGGCCGTGTCCGGGGTTACCCGGTCGCCCGCGAGGCCTCGCTGAAGCTCAAGGAGATCACCTACATCCACGCCGAGGCCTACCCGGCCTCCGAGCTCAAGCACGGCCCGCTGGCCCTGATCGAGCCGGCCATGCCGACCATCGCGATCGTGCCGGACGACGACCTGCTGGAGAAGAACCGCGCCGCCCTCGAGGAGATCAAGGCCCGCAGCGGCAGGATCCTCGCGGTGGCGCACCGGGACCAGGAGAAGGCCGACCGGACCGTCGTCGTCCCGAAGAACGAGGACGAGCTGGACCCGATCCTGATGGGCATCCCGCTGCAGCTGCTCGCCTACCACACGGCGCTGGCGCTGGGCCGGGACATCGACAAGCCGCGCAACCTGGCGAAGTCGGTCACCGTCGAGTAGTCGGTCACCGCGGGGCGGTCGGCGCCCGTCACCCTCGGGTTCGCCCTCGCCCCGCCCCTGAACGGCGAAACGGTCCCTGTGCGCCACCATGCACAGGGACCGTTCCTTTCCCACGGGCCGGAGCCGCCCGAATCCTCCGGCCCTGGCTGCCGTTTGCGGTGGCCGTCACCCCACGGCGGCCGGCAGCCGGTTTCCGTGTCGATGTCATTCCCTCGCCACGACGCCGAACACGCCGTACGCGCCGGTAGCTTGGGCGTGGTTGTACACAACTCCGCGTGAAGTCGGCGGTGTTCGGCGGATTCGGCAGTGGACGGCGGCCGATGCGGCCGGTGTGCCGCGCGGTACGCCTCAGACAGGGCGCGCGAACGCCCGAAGCTGCCCAGGAGTTGCTCAGGGGATGACGACCACGGGCCGCTGCGCCCGCTTGGCCAGCCGGCCGGCGACCGAGCCGAAGACGCGGCTGAGCAGTCCGTGCGTCGAGCCCACGACGATGGCGTCGGCCTCGTACTCCCGGCCGACCTCCTCCAGTTCGTGGCAGATGTCCCCGCCGCGCTCGACGAGGATCCACGGCACCTCGGCGAGGAAGTCCGAGCAGGCGAGCTCCAGTCCGAGCACCTCGGTGCGGTGGTCCGGCACGTCCACGAAGACGGGGGGCTCACAGCCGGCCCAGACCGTGGTCGGCAGGCGGTTGGCGACGTGGACGATGATCAGCCCCGAACGGGACCGGGTCGCCATGCCCACCGCGTAGGCGAGGGCGCGCTCACTGGACGTCGAGCCGTCGAAGCCGACGACCACCCCGTGCTTGAAGGCGGGATCGCAGGGATGCGGACGCAGCTCTTCCGCCGCGAGGGGATCGGCCGCCGTCGGTTCGGCGACCGGCCGCTTGCGGTCCGCTGGATCGGTGTATTCGTGACCGGCCATGGCTGTCTCGGCGTAGTGATCCTCGTTCGGGCGACGTGAGCGGCGGAGCTGTGTCCGGGATCCATCTTCCCGTCCCCATACCCTTCAGGGTACGGCGGCAAGCGTTCCCGGGCCCTTTTTCTGCCGCCTCCAGGGGGAGATCCGCAGGTCCGGACGGGTACCGGCAGTTGCCGGTGGCAAGGCTTCACCCGGCTGCCCGCTCCGCGAGGGCCCGCCGGGATTCTCCGGAGCATGCATGAGCCGACGCCTCCCGCGCAATGTTGGCTGCGCCGTACAGGCGGTTCGGCCGCCGTCCGGCCCGGCCGCGCGGCCCCCACCCCGGGCCACCG
>NZ_JBRIOU010000005.1:232074-248145 GCF_053474865.1 Streptomyces sp. CO7 | reverse complement strand
CCGCGGCACCGTCCCCCGCACGGCCGACGCCCGCCGGGCGCCCGCGGCGCCGGCCGACCCGCAGGCCGGGCGGGGGGACGCGGGACCCTCACCTCGACGGCCGCCTCCCCGCGGCCGGCGACGTTTCCGCGCCACGACGCACCGGAAGCAGGCCCGGCACGCCCGCCGAACGCGCGGCGTTGCACGACGACGCGCCACCGCACCGGGGGCGCGGTGCCACACGCGCACCACAGGTCACGTGCGCCACGGGGCACGCGGGGCGCACGGAGGCACGTCGGGCCGCCCGCCGCGCACCCCCTTGCGACTGACCGGTTTCCGTTCCGGCCGCCGCACACTTTCAGCCAACTTCCCGGACACGGCACACCTGTGCCGAAACGTCCCCCCAACCACCGTTCCACCAGGGCAAAAAGGGTGCGGACCGCCTCAGGTACCCTACGCGGATTGGCCACCGGCGCACGGCGCGCTTCTCCGCCCCCTCCCGCGCCGCGACCCTTCGTGATCGAATGCTTTACGCCAAGTTGCCATGTCGACATTCCGGCGCTTGTCCAACTGGGCTTCCCGGCAACGTCGGACACAGTAGATTCGATCTTGACTGTCGTCCGGCGGGGGATTCGTTCGGGACCGAGGGGAAACGTGCTGGAACGAAAGACCCGTCCAGTGAGAGGCGCCGCGACCACCGAGGGGGGCTTAGCAGGATGAGCCACGACTCCACCGCCGTGTCGGACACAGCCGTCAGAAAGCTGTCCGGCCGGCGCCGCAAGGAGATCGTCGCGGTACTGCTGTTCAGTGGCGGTCCGATCTTCGAGAGCTCCATCCCGCTCTCGGTGTTCGGCATCGACCGGCAGGACGCCGGCGTACCGCGATACCGGCTGCTGGTGTGCGCCGGCGAAGAGGGACCGCTGCGGACAACGGGGGGCCTGGAACTCTCCGCGCCGCACGGCCTCGACGCGATCGGCCGGGCCGGCACCGTGGTGGTGCCCGCGTGGCGTTCGATCACCTCCCCGCCCCCCGAGCAGGCACTCGACGTGCTGCGCCGGGCGCACGAGGAGGGGGCCCGCATCGTCGGCCTGTGCACCGGCGCGTTCGTGCTGGCCGCGGCCGGACTGCTGGACGGGCGTCCGGCGACCACGCACTGGATGTACGCGCCCACGCTCGCCAAGCGCTACCCGTCGGTCCACGTCGACCCGCGGGAGCTCTTCGTCGACGACGGCGACGTGCTGACCTCGGCCGGGACCGGCGCCGGGATCGACCTGTGCCTGCACATCGTCCGCTCGGACCACGGGAACGAGGCGGCCAACGCGCTGGCCCGCCGCCTGGTCGTGCCGCCCCGCAGGGGCGGCGGCAGCGGGCACGCGGGCGGAGCGGGAGGCGGGGCGGCGCAGGAGCGCTACCTCGACAGGTCTTTACCCGAGGAGATCGGCGCCGACCCGCTGGCCGAGGTCGTCGCCTGGGCGCTGGAGCACCTGCACGAGCAGTTCGACGTCGAGCAGCTGGCGGCGCGCGCCTACATGTCGCGGCGTACGTTCGACCGGCGGTTCCGCTCGCTGACCGGCAGCGCCCCGCTGCAGTGGCTGATCACCCAGCGGGTGCTCCAGGCACAGCGACTGCTGGAGACCTCCGACTACTCGGTCGACGAGGTCGCCGGCCGGTGCGGCTTCCGCTCGCCGGTGGCCCTGCGCGGGCACTTCCGGCGCCAGCTGGGGGCCTCCCCGGCGGCCTACCGGGCCGCGTACCGGGCCCGGCGTCCGCAGAGCGAGCAGAGCGTCGCCGTGGAGCACGGACCGTCCGCCGGTGTGCCGCAGCAGGGTCCGGGCGCCCCGCCGCTGCCGGCGGACCCGCCGCAGCTGTCCGGGGCGCCGGGCGTGCCCTCGCAGTCCCGGCGGCCTGCGGAGAACGGCGAGGTCCTCCCGCGGCCCACCCTGCCCGGCCGCCGCTGACCGGCTGAACCGCAGGAAGAAAGGGGCGCGCCACGGCGCGCCCCTTTCCCTTTCCCTTTTCCGGGCGGCCACCGACTCGGCCCGGGCGGGGGCGCACCCCGTTGTCCGGCTCCAGCAGGATGTCCGGCCTCCGGCGGGCCCGCGCGACCGGCTGGCCCGGCCCCGGCTCGGCGGGCGGACGCGGCCTTCGCGTGCGGGCGCCCCGGCCTGCGTGTACATCCTCCGTGTACATACGGGCATGCCCTTCGTATACGGAGCGGCTCGAAGCACGGGCCGGTGGTCCCCGTGTTACGCCCCGGCAAGCGCAACCGGACCAACCGGCGGGCGCGGGCTCGACGCACGGTCGGACCCCGGAGGCACGCCCCCGGCGCGCGCGGGTGCGCGCGGTCACGGCGGACCGGGCCGCGCCCCCTTCGCACACCGGCTCGTACGGCAGCGCATACGGTCACGGCGCCGCCCCGTAGGGTGGACGTATGAACGATCGCATGGTGTGGATCGACTGCGAGATGACCGGCCTCTCGCTGTCCGACGACGCTCTCATCGAGGTGGCCGCCCTCGTCACCGACTCCGAGCTGAACGTGCTCGGCGAGGGGGTGGACATCGTCATCCGCCCGCCGGACTCGGCGCTGGAGACGATGCCGGAGGTGGTGCGCCAGATGCACACCGCGTCCGGTCTGCTGACCGAGCTGGCCGGCGGCACCACCCTGGCCGACGCCGAGGAGCGGGTCCTCTCCTACATCCGTGAGCACGTGAAGGACCCCGGCAAGGCCCCGCTGTGCGGGAACACCGTCGGCACCGACCGCGGCTTCCTGCTGCGGGACATGCCGACGCTGGAGTCCTTCATGCACTACCGGATCGTCGACGTCTCCTCGGTGAAGGAGCTGGCGCGCCGCTGGTACCCGCAGGCGTACTTCAACGCGCCCGAGAAGGCCGGCAACCACCGGGCCCTCGCGGACATCCGTGAGTCCATCGCCGAGCTGCGCTACTACCGCGAGGCGGTCTTCGTGCCCCAGCCGGGGCCGGACTCCGCCACCGCCCGCACCATCGCCGCCAAGCACGTCGTCTCCGGCGGCTGACCCGCCCGGCGCCCCTCGGCGAGGGGCGCCGGAAAAGGGCGGCGCGAGCACCCCTTCCGACCCTGTACACTTTTTCTCGGCCGGTCGGAAAGAAACCGCAAGGTACCGAACCGCCGGTCATGGTGGGTGTAGCTCAGCTGGCAGAGCACCTGGTTGTGGTCCAGGATGTCGCGGGTTCAAGTCCCGTCACTCACCCTGAAAGAAGGCCCCCGGGCCGGTGGAAACACCGGACCGAGGGCCTTCCTCGTTTCAAGAGTTGGAGACATCGCCGCGCCCGGGGGCGTCCGGGGCATGAAGCCCCGAACGCCTCAGGACGACTGGCGCAGCACCAGCTGGGTGGGCAGAACGGTCTGGACCCGGCGAATTCCGGCCGGGACCCGCTGCCGCGGTTCGCGGGTGGCCGTCTCCTCCAGCAGCAGGTCGGTCATGACCCGGCCCATCTCCGTTATGGGCTGCCGGACGCTGGTCAGCGGCGGGTCCATGTGGCGGGCGATGGCCGAGTCGTCGTAGCCGACCAGGGCCACGTCGTCGGGGATGCTCCGCCCGGCCTCCCGCAGCACCTGCCGGGCGCCGGCCGCGGTGACGTCGGATGCGGCGAAGACGGCGTCCAGGTCGGGCCGGCGTTCCAGCAGGGCCGCCATGGCGCGACGGCCGCCCTCCTCGCTGAAGTCGCCCGGCTCCACCAGCCCCTCGTCCTCCGCGAGGCCGGCCTCCGCGAGGGCGGTGCGGTACCCGTCGGTGCGGCGCTGGGCGCCGTACACGTCGAGGCGGCCGGTGATGTGGGCGATCCGGCGGCGCCCCCGCTCGATCAGGTGGGCGGTGGCCGAGCGGCCGCCGCCGTGGTTGTCGGAGTCGACCGAGGCCAGCGGCTCGTCGGCGCTGCGCGGACCGCTGATCACGGCGGGAATGCCCAGCTCGGAGATCATGTCGGGCAGCGGGTCGTCGGCGTGCACCGACACCAGCAGCACGCCGTCCACCCGGTGCGCGGCCAGGTACTGGGCCAGGCGCTGCCGTTCGCGGTCGTTGCCCGCGAATATGAGCAGGAGCTGCATCTCGGTGTCCGTGAGGGCGGTGCCGACGCCCCGCAGCATGTCGGAGAAGTACGGCTCGGCGAAGAAGCGGGTCTCCGACTCCGGGACGACCAGGGCGATGGCGTCGGTCCGGTTGGCGGCCAGCGCGCGGGCCGCCGTGTTGGGCACGTAGCCGAGCTCGGCGACGGCCGCCTCCACGGCGGCGCGGGTGGCCTCGCTGACGCTGGGCGAGCCGTTGATCACGCGCGAGACCGTGCCGCGGCCGACGCCCGCCCGGGCCGCGACCTCCTCAAGGGTGGGTCGCCCGCCGCTTCGGCCTCGTCCGTGGCTCGCCATCCGCCGCCTCCTGTTCGTACCGGTCCTGGAATCTAACAGCCGTTCCGGGCACTCCCGGGTCCGGCCACCGCCATGTGCTGCGTGGGCGGCCCACCTTGGCGCGTACTCGACCCCTTGCGGGACAAGGGTCTACGCGCGGAGCGCCACCCGGGGGTACCAAGTATTCGCACGCTGCCGCGCGTTGACCGGGTTCTCCCCATTCGGTAACACCCTGATAACCCCGGCAAGATCCAGGCGTCACTTCCCTTGACACCCCCGCCACGACCCGGGACTCTTCAACACATCACTTCTGGGAGCGCTCCCACGCGCTCTCACGGTACCTGACCCAAACCCAACCCACGCGTTCCCCGCCCGCGCCGCAGCAAGAAGATCAGAGGTCGCCAGTGACCTTTGGCCCGGGGGTAGGCACGTTCAGGGCAATCAGGAGGGACGACCATGCGCGCCATTCGAACCGCCCGCCACAGGGCAGTGGTTCTCGCAACGGTCGCGGCGCTCGGCGCCGGACTGCTGGCCGGCTGCGCCGACGACGGCAAGGACGAGGACGCCACCTCGTCCGGCAACAGCGACGGCAAGACCACCATCACCGTCGGGCTGTTCGGCACGTTCGGCTTCAAGGAGGCGGGGCTGTACGACGAGTACATGAAGCAGAACCCCGACGTCCAGATCAAGGAGACGGTGGTCGAGCGCAACGAGAACTACTACCCGGCTCTCGTCAACCACCTGACCACCGGCAGCGGCCTCCAGGACATCCAGGGTGTCGAGGTCGGCAACATCGCCGAGATCACCGCCACCCAGGCCGACAAGCTGGTCGACCTCTCCAAGTACGGCAAGAAGGGCGACTTCCTGGAGTGGAAGTGGGCCCAGGGCACCGCCAAGGACGGCAAGACGGTCGCCCTCGGCACCGACGTCGGCCCGATGGCGATCTGCTACCGCAAGGACCTCTTCGAGAAGGCGGGCCTGCCCACCGACCGCGAGGAGCTCGCGAAGCTGTGGGAGGGCGACTGGGCGAAGTTCGTCGACGTCGGCCGTGACTTCAAGAAGGGCGCGCCCAAGGGCGTCACCTTCATGGACTCCCCCGGCGGTCTGCTGAACGCCGTCCTGTCCAGTGAGACGGAGAAGTTCTACAACGCGCAGGGCGAGGTCATCTACAAGACCAACCCGGCCGTCAAGGACGCCTTCGACCTCACCGCCGACGCCGCCGAGGAGGGGCTGATCGGCAAGCAGGTCCAGTTCCAGCCCGCGTGGGACACCACCATCGCCAAGGGCAAGTTCGCGGCGATGTCCTGCCCGCCGTGGATGCTCGGTTACATCGAGAGCAAGTCCGAGGCCTCGTCCGCGGGCAAGTGGGACGTCGCCAAGGCGCCCAAGGCCGGCAACTGGGGCGGTTCCTTCCTGGCCGTCCCGAAGGCCGGCAAGAACGCCGAGGCGGCCGCCAAGCTGGCCGCGTGGCTGACCGCCCCGGAGCAGCAGGCGACGCTCTTCGCCAAGCGCGGTTCCTTCCCGAGCGCCCCGTCCACCTACGAGGGTGACCAGGTTCTCGCCGCGAAGAACAAGATGACCGGCGAGGCCCCGATCGGCCAGATCTTCGGTGACGCGGCCAAGTCCGCCCCGGTCCAGGTGATCGGCGCCAAGGACCAGATCATCCAGCAGGGTCTGACCGACAACGGCGTGATCCTGGTGACGAAGGGCAAGTCCGCCGAGCAGGCCTGGTCCAACGCGATCAAGACCATCGACAACAACCTGGAGAAGTGACCGGTATGCCTTCCCGGCACTCCATCGCCGCGCCCCCCGTCAAGGGGGGCGCGGCCCCGGCCGGTTCACGTCCGGCCGGCAGCGCCCCGGAGGACGACCGACAGCGGGCCAAGCTGTCCCGCCGCTGGCAGCGGGACCTGCGCTGGAGCCCGTACGCCTTCGTCGCCCCGTTCTTCCTCCTGTTCATCGCCTTCGGTCTGTTCCCGCTCCTGTACACCGGCTGGGCGTCGTTCCACACGGTGGAGCTGACCGCGCCCACCGACATGGAGTGGGCCGGCCTGAAGAACTTCGTCCGGATCTTCGACGACGAGTTCTTCTGGAACGCGGCCCGCAACACGCTGTTCATCGGCGTCATCTCGACCGTCCCGCAGCTCGCCATGGCGATGGGCATCGCCCACCTCCTCAACTACAAGCTGCGCGGCTCCACGTTCTGGCGGGTCTCCATGCTCGCCCCGTACGCCACCTCGGTGGCCGCGGCGACGCTGGTCTTCGTCCTGCTCTTCGGCCGTGACTACGGCATGATCAACTGGGCGCTGAACTTCCTCGGCATCAATCCGGTCGACTGGCAGGCCGGCTGGGCCTCGAAGTTCGCCGTGTCCACCATCGTCATCTGGCGGTGGACCGGTTACAACGCCCTGATCTACCTGGCCGCCATGCAGGCGATCCCGCACGACCTCTACGAGTCGGCCGCGCTCGACGGCGCCTCCCGGTGGCGGCAGTTCTTCCACGTGACGCTGCCCTCGCTGCGCCCGACGATCCTGTTCACCGTCGTGGTGTCCACCATCGGCGCCACCCAGATCTTCGGCGAGGCTCTGCTCTTCGACACGAGCAAGGGCGCCTCCGGCGGCTCGCTGCACGACTTCCAGACCCTCGGCCTGTACCTGTACGAGCAGGGCTGGGTGAACCAGCACCTGGGCCGCGCCTCGGCGATCGCCTGGACGATGTTCGCGATCCTGATCGTGATCGGTCTGGTGAACTCCGTCATCTCGCGCCGGCTGCGCACCAGTAGTTAAGGAGACCCGGCCGTGACGACGACCCTGACCCCGCCGCAGCAACCGGCGCCCGAGAAGACGCCGGGCGCCAAGGCCCCCCGGCGCCGCGGACCCAAGTCCGCACGGGCGGGCGGACACTTCCATGCCGGTCCGCTCACCTACGTGCTCCTCGCGCTGTTCACGCTGGGATCGCTCTTCCCGCTGTTCTGGACGGCTGTCGCGGCCTCCCGGGACAACACCCGGCTGGCCCAGTCGCCCCCGCCGTTCTGGTTCGGCGCCAACCTCTTCGACAAGGTCGAGGCGGCGTGGGCCGACGGCAACCTCGGCGAAGCCTTCATCAACACCACCTTCGTGGCCGGCACCTCGGCACTGACCATCTGCTTCCTGTCGACGATGGCCGGCTTCGCCTTCGCCAAGCTTCGCTTCAAGGGGAGCAACGCGCTGCTGCTGGTCGTGATCGGCACGATGATGGTGCCGCCGCAGCTCAGCGTGATCCCGCTGTACATGATGGTGGCCAAGCTCGACTGGTCCGACCAGCTCCAGGCGGTGCTGCTGCCCTCGCTGGTCAACGCGTTCGGCGTGTTCTTCATGCGCCAGTACCTCATCCAGGCGCTGCCCGACGAACTGATCGAGGCGGGCCGGGTGGACGGCGCGAGCACCTGGCGCATCCTGTGGCACATCGTGTTCCCGATCGCCCGGCCCGCGATGGCGGTGCTGGCGATGCTGAAGTTCGTCGAGACCTGGAACGACTTCCTGTGGCCGTTCCTCGTCCTGACCCAGCACGGCAGTCCGACCGTGCAGGTGGCGCTGGCCGGACTCGGCCGCGGCTACACCCCGGACCAGGCCCTCATCATGGCCGGCGCACTGCTCGGCACGCTGCCGCTGCTGCTCGTCTTCGTGATCTTCGGCAAGCAGATCGTGGGCGGCATCATGCAGGGCGCCGTCAAGGGCTGATCACTCCGCGGGGCCGGCCCCTCTCCACGGGTGGCCGGCCCCGCGTTCCCGCTCTTCCCCTTCCCCCCTTCCGCCCACGGTCCCGCCGTGACCACTTCATGGGAGCGCTTCCATGCCCGATTCCGCACAGGTCTCCTTCCCCCCCAACTTCCTCTGGGGATCGGCCACGTCCTCCTACCAGATCGAAGGCGCGGTCCGTGAGGACGGCCGTACCCCCTCCATCTGGGACACCTTCAGCCATACCCCCGGCAAGACCCACGAGGGCGAGCACGGTGACGTCGCGGTGGACCACTACCACCGGTACCGCGACGACGTGGCCCTCATGTCGGACCTCAACCTGAACTCCTACCGCTTCTCCGTCGCCTGGCCCCGCGTGCAGCCCACCGGCCGCGGCCCGGCCGTGCAGAAGGGCCTGGACTTCTACCGCCGCCTGGTCGACGAGCTGCTCGCCAAGGGCATCGCGCCCGCCGTCACCCTCTACCACTGGGACCTCCCGCAGGAGCTCGAGGACGCGGGCGGCTGGCCCGCGCGGGAGACGGCCTACCGGTTCGCCGAGTACGCGGCGATCGTCGGCGAGGCCCTCGGTGACCGCGTCGAGCGGTGGATCACCCTGAACGAGCCCTGGTGCGCGGCCTTCCTGGGCTACAGCTCCGGCGTCCACGCCCCCGGCCGCACCGACGGCGAGCTGGCCCTGCGCGCCGCCCACACCCTGAACCTGGCCCACGGTCTGGGCACCTCGGCGCTCCGCTCCGTGATGCCGGCCCGCAACCAGGTCGCCGTGGCGCTCAACTCGCACGTGGTGCGCACCGTCTCCGACGACCCGCGCAACCTCGAGGCCGCCCGCCGGATCGACGACCTCGCCAACGGCGTCTTCCACGGTCCGATGCTGCACGGCGCCTACCCCGAGACGCTCTTCCCGGCGACCGCCTCGGTGACCGACTGGTCCTTCGTCGAGGACGGCGACCTCAAGCTGATCCACCAGCCGCTGGACGCGCTGGGCCTCAACTACTACACCCCGGCCACGGTCGGCCATGCCGGCACCGCGCCGGAGGACGGCCCCGCCACGGACGCGCACGGCACGGGCGACTTCTCGCCGTGGCCGGGCGCGGAGGACGTGGTCTTCCACCAGAGCCCGGGCGACCAGACCGCCATGGGCTGGACCGTCGACCACACCGGTCTGTACGACCTGATCATGCGCTACCAGCGCGAGGTTCCCGGACTGCCGATCTACATCACCGAGAACGGCGCCGCCTACGACGACGTCAAGGACGTCGACGGCCAGGTGCGGGACCCCGAGCGCGTCGCCTACCTGCACTCCCACCTGTCCACGGTGCGGCAGGCGATGGCCGACGGCGCCGACGTGCGCGGGTACTACCTGTGGTCGCTGCTGGACAACTTCGAGTGGGCCTACGGCTACTCGAAGCGGTTCGGCATGGTCTACGTGGACTACGAGACGCAGGAGCGCACCCCGAAGGCGAGCGCCCTGTGGTACGCGCAGGCCGCGCGCACCGGCACGCTGGCCGATCCGGTGGTCGAGCCCGTGGCCGTGCCGGTGGAGCCGGCGGCCGTCCCGGTAGAGATCGCGGTCGAGCCGGCGGCCAAGGCCGTCGCGGAGCCGGTCGTCGACGCGGGCTGACGGCTTGGGCGGCCCGCGCGAGGGGACGGGCCGCCCTTGTGACGTGCGGTCCGGGTCCTCGCCACACTTCCTCCCCGCCACCGGCGGGGGCGTGGGCCGCGCGAGGGAAAAGCCCGTCTCCGGTGCCGACCAGGTCACCGGGGGCGGGCTTTCCCGTCGGCGTGCCGCCTCGCCGCCGTGGGGGCGCGGGCTAGGGCCTGTCCGGCGGATGATGCACGTGGGTCGCGGGGCCTGGCACGCACGTCTGCGGCGTTGTCGTCGGTCGACGACGCTCCGCGTCGCCTCCCTCCTCCGCCTTGCAGCCGCACGCACCAGACCCCGCTCAGGGCGGCTGACTTGGGGACCGGCAGCAAGAACGGCATAATCCGCCGGACAGGCCCTAGGTGAACACGGAGGCCGGCGGGGCGGGCGAGGCCACGGCGGTGGCGTCGGTGACGGGGGCGGCGCCCCCGGTGAAGTCCAGCAGGGACCGGCCGTGCTCCACCCGGGCGGTGTGCGGGTCGCCGGCCGCGCGGCGGGTCAGGTCGGCGACGGGCAGCGGTGCGTCGGAGGCCACGAGCACCGCGTTGCCGAAGCGCTTGCCGCGCAGCAGCGCGGGTTCCGCGATCAGCGCGAGTTCGGCGAACCGGGCGGCGGCGGTGGCGATCTGGCCGCGGAGGAACGTCAGGGGCGCGCCGTCCGCGATGTTGGCGACGTAGCGCCCGCCGGGGGCCAGGGCGCGGCGCACCTCGTCCAGGAACTCGACCGAGGTGAGGTGGGCGGGGGTGCGGGCGCCGCCGAAGACGTCGGCGACGACCAGGTCGGCCCGGGCGTCCGGGGCCTTGGCCAGGCCCTCGCGGGCGTCCGCGGTCCGAACCCGGATGCGGGCGGCGGGGTCCAGGGGCAGTTCCCGGCGCACCAGCTGGACGAGGCGCCCGTCGCGTTCGACGACCTGCTGGGAGGAGCGGGGGCGGGTCGCGGCGACGTACCGCGCCAGGGTGAGGGCGCCGCCGCCGAGGTGGAGGGCGGTCACCGGCCTGCCCTGCGGGGCGGCCAGGTCGATCACGTGCCCGATGCGCCGCTGGTAGGTGAACGCGAGGTGAGTGGGGTCGTCCAGGTCCACGTGGGATTGCGGCGCGCCGTCGATCGTCAGCGTCCAGCCGCGGGGGCGGTCCCGGTCCGGCACGAGCGCGGCCGTCCCGCCGTCGACCTCCTCGGTCACCCCGGGGGCCGTTGCGCCCCGTGTCTTCCTGCCCATACGCCCATTGTCGCCTCCGGAGCGCCCGGGCCCCGGGCCCCGGGCCCGGGGGCTATTTGCAGCTGTCGGCCGCGGCGATGAGGCGGGCGGCCTCGCTGAGGGCGCGGCGCAGGACGGCGGGGTCGGTGGCGAGGCCGTCGGGGGCCGGCGGGAGGAGCCAGTCCGTGCCCTCGGCCCGGTGGACGCACCGGCTGCCGGGGACGTTCCACCGCTCCGCCGTGCCGGTCGGCACCACGAAGCCCAGCGTGCCGCCCCGGTCGTCGTGCAGCACGGGGCCCACCGCCGCGACGTGGTGGCGGCGCAGGATGTCCACCGCCTCCAGCCCTTGCCGCGTGGGAACGGTCACCACATCGCCTCGCACCGAAGGACGGCTGTTCTGCATTTTCGGCCTCCAAGGACCTCAATAGCTCGAGAACCGGCAGTAACTCACGGCGTGAATCCCCAGCGGCGAATTCAGCGGCAGCGTGGAATTCAACGCCAGTGAACCCCCGGTGGACACGGACGGACGCCCCGTCGCGCCGATTCGCTTCCTTTCGCCACCCCTCGCAATGCGGTCATCCGGTCCCGGGAACCCCTCATGTCACACGCGCACCCCGCGTTGTCGGTGGCGGATGCCAGACTTCCCCGGGTGAGCGAATACCTGAGCGGCCCGCGCCCCGGTCGGGGCGGTCCGGGCCCCGAGCCGAACCAGTCGCCCGGGCCCGGCGGGGACCGCGTGGGCCAGGGCGAGGCCCCGCACGGCGACGGCCCCGCGCTGCGGCAGCGGCTGGCCGAGCTGCGCGGTCCCGGTGTCCAGGCCAAGCCGCTGGACGCGCGCGCCCTCGCGGCGCTGGCCGCCAACCCCGGGTGCGAACGCCGCGCGATCCTGGACGGCGCCGGCGTGGACAAGACGGCGCTGGCGAGCGCGCTGGGCGCTCCCGCGCCGTTCGGCCAGTCCCAGTTCGCCTTCACCCGCGGCCACGCCTTCGAGGCGCGGGTGAAGGGCGACGGCGGCGCGGAGCTGCTGCGGCTGGTGCGCGAGCGGCTCGACCCGTCGGCCCCGGAGCCCCCGCCCGGCGGCGCCCGCGTACCGGACCTCGCCGCGACGGGCCCGCAGGGCCGCGCCGGCCGTACCGCGCTGGCCCTGCGCGAGGCCTCCGCCGAGGCGGACGGCGCGTGGACGCTCCTGGACCATCCCATGCTGGCCCTCGAGGTGGCCGGCACCCCCGCCTTCCTCGAGCCGGACGCCGTGGTGGTGCACCCGGACGGCACCTGGACGGTCGTGGAGATCAAGTCGTTCCCCATGCTGGACGGCTCCGCGGACGCCGCGAAGGTGGGCGCGGCGGCGCGGCAGGCCGCGGTGTACGTGCTGGCGCTGGAGGACGTGGCCGCGCGTCTCGATCCGCCGCCGCGGGTGCGCCACCGCATCCTCCTGGTCTGCCCGAAGGACTTCTCCAACCTGCCCACCGCCTCCGCCGTGGACGTGCGCAAGCAGCGGGCGGTGACGGCACGGCAGCTGGGCCGGCTCACCCGGGTCGAGCAGATCGCGGCGGGTCTGGCCCCGGGCGCCTGCTTCTCCCCGGAGCTGCCCGCCGACCTGCTCGCCGAGACGGTCGAGTCGGTGCGCGCGGAGTACACCCCGGAGTGCCTGGCCACCTGCGAGCTGGCCTTCCACTGCCGGTCCCGGGCCCGTGACGAGGGCGCGGTGACGGTGCTGGGCCGCTCCGCCCGGGCGGAGCTGGGCGAGCTGGCCGCCGTGGAGGCGGTGCTGGCCGCCGCGCACGGCGAGGCGGGGGACGCCGCCGACCCGGCGGTCGCGGCGCTGCGCCGTGCGGCCCGGCTGCGGGAGGAGGCGCTGTCATGTCGCTGATCACGACGCTGGCCCGGCTCGAGGCGATCCGCGCGGGCCGCGCCCAGGCGGCCGCCACGGTGCGGCACCGGCACCTCGCGGAGCGCCCGCTGGTCATGGTGCCGCTGACCACGGCCGGTGAGGCCGGCGCCCCGCTGGGCGCGCTGGTCGGCTGCGAGCGGGACGCGCCGCGTCTGCTGGTGGTGCCGCAGCCCCGCGACCGTGACCTGCGCTCCGCCTTCCTGGCCGAGCTGGCCGACATCGTGCTGCCGTACGTGGAGTCCTTCGCGGACGACGTCGAGCTGGTGGAGGGCAAGGAGGCCGACCCGGAGACGGGGCGGCAGGTGAAGGTGGAGCGGGAGCTGTGCGCCGACGCGCCGCAGCTGATCGTGCCGAGCCGGGCCGGCGTGGAGTTCGTGCGGCTGCTGGGCCGCTCCACCCGGTTCCGCCGCACCGCCGACCAGGACCCTGAGACGGCGTACCCGGCGCCGCCGCGGGTGCCGCTGCTGGGCCGCTGGCTCACCCATTTCGGTGAGCGGGCCCGGGTGCCGGGTTCCTCGCTGCTGCTCGCCATGACCGATCTGCTGTCCCGGCACTGGGCCACCGGGCAGTCCAGCCTGGAGGACCAGCACCTGGGGGCGCTGCTCGCCTGGATCGACCCGCCCGAGGGCGAGGGCATGACCGGCGCAGAGGCGGCGCTGCGGGCCGAGCTGGGGCGGGACTCCGAGGGCCAGCTGCTGTGCCCGCCGGCCGGTCCGGCCACCGACCCCGCCTTCGACAACCGGCTGCTGGCCCCCGCGATCGAGCGGTACGACCGGGCCCGTTCGGCGCTGGCCGCCGCGGAGGACGGGGTGGCCGCCGACGCGCTGCTGGCGCACCTGTCCCAGGCGGAGCGGGAGATCGGCGAGCTGGTGCGCTCGCGCACGCTTCCCACCTGGGAGAACGTCTGGCGCGGCCTGGACCTGCTGCGCGCGCTGCCCGAGGCGTCCCGGGTGCCGGACCGCTGGACGGGCGACCGCTGGTCGTTCACCGCGCACCGGGACCGGGTGGCCTCCGGCGAGCCCCCGCAGCCGAGGATCGACGACGCGGTCACGGCCGCGCAGAAGCTGGCCCGCCGCGAGCGGGAGCAGGCGAAGCTGGACGCCCAGGAGGCGCTGGACGACCCGCTGGTGCTGGCCGCGCGGCGGCTGACCGGGGAGGCCTTCGTCGGCGAGGTCGTCGACGTGACGATGACGTACACGGAGACCAGGCGCCCCAGTCCGCGTCCGCTGGTCACCGTGCGCACGGAGGACCGGCCGCACCTGGGTGAGAAGGCGAAGGTCTTCCGTTCGCTGGAGGGCAAGCCGCAGGCGGCCCAGTTCGTCGCCGTCGAGGAGGAGGACGGCGGCGGCGGCGAGGGGGAGGTTCCGGAGGAGGGGCCGCTGCTGGTCGTCCTGCGGATCGTGGACAGGATGGGCCGGGGCAAGGAGCCGGCCCTCGGCTCGGTGCCGGAGAAGGGCGACCGGCTCTGCTTCACGCTCTTCGAGCACGAGCCGCGCGGCGGCCCCAAGCTGCCGGACCCGGAGAACACTCCGTGGACGCACGGCGGGCCGCCCTCCGACCCGGGCCCGCTGCCCGCCGCCGATCCCGTCACCGAGGAGGACCTGCTGTGATGACGTCCGTCGGGGCCGCCCAGGCCGCGGCCTTCGATCCCGGCGCGGAGGCCGCCCGGGTCACCGAGGCGATCCTGCGCGACACGAAGGCCGGCGCGCACCGCGGCGTGGTGGTGGACTCCCCGCCCGGCGCCGGCAAGTCGACGCTGGTGGTGCGGGCGGCGCTGGAGCTGGCGGACGCGGGGCGTCCGCTGATGGTGATCGCGCAGACCAACGCGCAGGTGGACGACCTGGTGCTGCGGCTGCACGAGAAGCGGCCCGACCTGCCGGTGGGCCGCCTGCACAGCAGCGACGCCGACGCGTACGACAAGGCGCTGGAGGGCCTGGACAACGTCCTGCTCTCCGACAAGGCGGCCGCGCTGGCCGGGCTGCCGGTGGTGATCTCCACGGCCGCCAAGTGGGGCCACGTGAAGCCGTCCGACGCGCACTGGGAGCAGGCGATCGTCGACGAGGCGTACCAGATGCGCTCGGACGCGCTGCTGACGGTGGCCGGGCTGTTCGACCGGGCGCTGTTCGTGGGCGACCCCGGTCAGCTGGACCCGTTCTCGGTGGTGGGCGCGGAGCAGTGGGCCGGGCTGTCGTACGACCCGTCCGCCTCGGCGGTCTCCACGCTGCTGGCCCACAACCCGGGCCTGCCGCAGCACCGGCTGCCGGTGTCGTGGCGCCTCCCGGCCTCGGCGGCGCCGCTGGTGTCCGCCGCGTTCTACCCGTTCACGCCGTTCCGCGCGGGCACCGGTTTCGACGACCGGCGGCTGTCGTTCGCGGTGCCGTCGGACGGGTCGGGTCCCGACCGGGTGATCGACGAGGCGGCGCATTCGGGGTGGGGGCTGCTGGAGCTGCCGCACCGGCTGACGCCGCGCACCGACCCGGAGGCGGTGCGGGCGGTCGCCATGGTGGTGCGGCGGCTGCTGGACCGGGGCGGGGCGGCGGTCTCGGAGCGGTCGGAGGTCCCGGCGCCGCTGACCGCCGACCGGGTCGCGGTCGGCACGGCCCACCGCGACCAGGCGGCCGCGGTGCGGGCGGCGCTGGCCGAGCTGGGGGTGCGGGACGTCGTCGTCGACACCGCCAACCGGCTGCAGGGGCGGGAGTACGACGTGACGGTGGTGCTGCACCCGCTGTCCGGGCGCCCGGACGCGACGGCGTTCCACCTGGAGACGGGGCGGCTGTGCGTCCTCGCGTCACGGCACCGGCACGCGTGCATCGTCGTCTGCCGGGCGGGGGTCGCCGACCTGCTCGACGACCACCCCTCCACCGAGCCGGTGCAGCTGGGAGTCACCGTGAAGTTCCCGGACGGCTGGGAGGCCAACCACGCGGTCCTCTCCCACCTCGCCGAACACCGCGTCCCCTGGCGCCCCTGACCCACCTCGCCGAACACCGCGTCCCTTGACGCCCCTGACCCACCGCGCCGCCTCCACGCCCCGGCGCCCCGACCCACCGGCACGCCCGAGCACCCGCCGGACGGAGTCCGGCACACCGCCGGAGGCGGCCACCGGGCACAGCCCCGACGGCCGGGAGGCCAACCACGCCGTCTCCGCTCCTTGGTGCCCTGGCCCCTCCGTGCCGTCCCCGCACCCACGGGAGGCGGGGCGGCCGCGGAGGGCGGGCCGCCCCGGCGTCCGGGCCCGGGAAAACGGCTGATT
>NZ_JBRIOU010000005.1:228860-231974 GCF_053474865.1 Streptomyces sp. CO7 | reverse complement strand
GGCCCCGTCCTCGTACTGGAAGCCCCGGACGAACGACCCGTCGAGTTTCAGGACCGACACCGGGAGCCGGCTGAGGTAGGCGAGGTTGGAGTACCCGGTGCCGAAGTCGTCGATGGCGATCCGCACCCCCATGTCGCTGAGGGCCTGGAGCGCCTTGATCGGCCGGCCCGCGGACCCCATCAGCGCGGACTCGGTGAGTTCGAGCTGCAGCAGCCCCGGGTCGAGCTCGCACTCCGCGAGGATCCGCGCCACGTCCGACACCAGGTCGGAGTCCCAGACCTGCCGCACCGCCACGTTGACGCTGACGAACAGGGGCGGCTCGCCCGGGTGGTCGAGCTGCCACCGCCGGGCCTGCCGGCAGGCGGTCCGCAGGATCCACCGCCCCAGCGGCACGATGGACCCGTCCTCCTCGGCCAGCCCCACGAAGCGGTTCGGCGAGAGCATCCCGAACTGGGGGTGGTCCCACCGGACCAGCGCCTCCACCCCGCGCACCCGCCCGTCGGACATCCCGACCAGCGGCTGGTACTGGAGGACGAACTCCTCCCGCTCGATCCCGGGCCGCAGCGTGGAGACCAGGGCCTGCCGGGTCATCCGGTGCGCGTTGCGCTCGGGATCGAAGAGGGTCCAGCGGGACTTCCCGTCGGCCTTCGCCCAGTAGAGCGTGGTGTCGGCGGCCTGCATCAGCCCGGTCGCCGTGGTCCCCTCGGCGTGCCGCTCGACGACGCCGATGGAGGCGGAGACGGAGAGCCGCTGCCCGGAGAGGTCGAACGGCGCCTGCAGGGCGGTGAGGACCGCCTCGGCCAGGTCGGCGAGCTGTTCGGTGCCGGTGGAGTCCTCGACCAGCAGGGCGAACTCGTCGCCGCCGAGCCGCGCCACCAGCGGCGCGCCGGTGCGGTTGAAGCCGGCCTCGTCGGCGCACCGGGTGAGCCGCTCGGCCACCGCGGCGAGCAGCCGGTCGCCCACCCGGTGGCCGAGGGTGTCGTTGATCGCCTTGAAGCCGTCGAGGTCCAGGTAGCACAGCCCGACCCGGCCGGTGCCGACGTCCGAGGTCAGGGCGGTCTCCAGGGCGGTGGTCAGCCGCTCGAAGAAGAGGCTGCGGTTGGGCAGCCGGGTGACCGGGTCGTGCATCTGGAGGTGCCGCAGCCGGGCCTGGAGTTCGCGGCGGGCGGAGATGTCGGCGACGGAGAGCAGCACGCCCTGCCCGCTGCCGGTCAGCGGGGTCACCGTGACCTGGGCCCACAGGGAGTGGCCGTCGGGGTGCTTGAGCCGGCGGGTGCAGCGCAGCACCGCCTGGCGGCCGCGCAGCACCTCCCGGTACGCCTGCCAGGTACGCGGGTCGGCGGCCAGGTCCACCAGGTCGGCGGCGACCCGGCCGGCCAGCGTGTCCGGGCGGGGTGCGCCCAGGAGCCGGGCGAGGGTGGCGTTGGCGCCCACCACCAGGCCGTCCGGGGCGACCACCGCCATGGCCAGCGGCGCCGCCGTGAAGGCGGACCGGTAGGCGGGGTCGAGACCGAGCAGCGCGTCTCCGCCCGCCGCGGGCGCGCGAACGACGTCCCGCTCCTGGCCCCGCACGGGTTCCTGGCCCCGCGCGAGTTCCTGGCTCCGGGCGGGCTCGCCGCCGGTGACGGCGCCGCGGGCGTACCTGCCCCGCCGGGGGGACGGCTTCGGTCCGGCGGCAGGGCCGGGCGAGGCCGGACCCGCTGAGGGCGCCGCGGGCGCCGAGGGCTCCGCGCCACGCTCCGTGACGGTCTGGCCCATGCGATCCGGAGCAGCCGGACCTTCGGACGTTCCGCTCACCGCTTGCTCCCGCAGTGCACTCGATCTTCGTATGGGTAGTCCGGTTCAGGAAGGGTCAGGAAAGTGTGCCGATCATAGAGGCAGCCCACAGGCCCTTCCAGCCGTCCATTTCCGCACTGGGGCAAACCACCCCAGCCGCGGATCGCTTGCGTCCAGAAATGGACACGTCGCTTCATCGGCCGATCAGTTGTGACGTTCCGTGACCGAAGCTCAGTTCGAGTCCCGGCCGGGGCGCCGGGATGCGCAGGTCGCCCCTCACCCTTCCGGGCCAGACGAACAGGGCATCTCTCCACACCATCACACAGTCTGGGTGCGGTGTCCCGGAAATCGCGCCCGGAGGTAGCCGTGCCGTGTCCCGTCCCCTTCAGCAAGGGGTTCCGCCGCCGTCCGGGCATGCGCACCTCGGCGGCCGTGGTCACCACCCTGTCCGCACTCGCCGCGACGTCCATCGTCGCCCACCCCTCCGCCGCCGGGACCAGCCTGGAACCGTGCGCGCTGGAGCGCACCTCCGCCCACCACTCCGAGGGGCTCGACACCTGGAACGCCCATTACCCCCGTCCGACCCGTCCCCTCGACGCGGTGATGGTGTTTCTTTCCTTCCCAGACTCGGAGCCGCTCACCACTCCGCGGCAATTGATGGCCGACCATTTCCCCCTCACCAACGACTACTTCCGGCGGGCCTCGTACGGAAGGTTCAGCGTCCGGGCGGACCCGGTGAGGACTTGGCTGAGAATGCCGCGTGCGTCCACGGAGTACGCGATGGAGCGCGACTGGAGCCCCGCCCGGCGCGCCGCGTACCTCGAGGACGCGCTCTCCGTGTCCGATCCGGTCGTCGACTTCTCGCGGTACGACATCGTGTACCTGGTCGCCGACCCGGACGCGCCGGGCGTCAACGCGGACGCCACCAAGGTCGTCAACCTGTCCCGGCCGCTGCGCGCCGACGGCACCGACCTGCGGCGGGTGGTCACCGTCTTCGAGCGGCATCCGCCGGACCGGCTGGTGCTGGCCCACGAGACCGGGCACGTGCTGGACCTGCCGGACCTGTACCACCGGCCCCGGGACGGCAAGGGCGACTGGGACACCCATGTGGGCGACTGGGACCTCATGGGCAGTCAGTTCGGGCTCGCGCCGGACCTCCTCGGCTGGCACAAGTGGAAGCTGGGCTGGCTCGACTCCGGGCAGATCAGCTGCGTGCGGGGCCCCACCCGGCTCACCCTGGAGCCGCTGGGCGTGGGCGGCGACGGCGACCGGGAGACGGGCGGGAGGCCGGAGACGGCGGAGGCCGCGGCGGGAGCGGAACGAGGATCGGCGGCGGGG
>NZ_JBRIOU010000005.1:227874-228760 GCF_053474865.1 Streptomyces sp. CO7 | reverse complement strand
GGTGGAGGTGGTGGACTCCCACCCCGGCACCTCGGCCTGCCCCGACCGGTCCGTGTACCCGCCGCTGGCCGACGCGCCGGTGGAGGCCGGGGAGACGTTCACCGTGCCGGGGGACGACGTGCGGGTGCGGGTGGAGGGACGCACGGCGTCGGGGGCGTGGACGGTGCAGATCACCCCGGCGCCGGGGGCCGAGGTCCCCGCCTCGCTCGAGGACCGCTGAAACGCCGGAGGCCCGGTCCACGTTTCCGTGAACCGGGCCTCCGGTGTCGGTGCGCCGCCAGGGACTCGAACCCCGGACCCGCTGATTAAGAGTCAGCTGCTCTAACCAACTGAGCTAGCGGCGCCTGCTGACGTCGTAGACATTAGCACCCCGATCCGGGTGACGAGAAATCGATATCCGCGCGGAGGCCGCGTGGGGCGGCCCGGGGCCCGTGCCGGCTAGGCGAGGCCGGGCGAGCCGCGGTGGCCGGCGGGTCCGGGGGCGTCCTCGACGCCGCTGAGCAGGTCACGGCCGAACTCGACCATCTTGACCGCGTAGTCCTCGGTCCAGTCCGCGCGGGCCGCGATGTCCGCGGCGGAGAGCCGGTCGAAGCGGCGGGGGTCGGCGAGCTGGGCGGCGGCCATCGCCTGGTACTCGACGGCGCGGTCGGCGGCGGCGCGGAACGCGTGGGTGAGTTCCGTCGCCCGGGTCAGCAGCGCCTTGGGGTCCTCGATCGACTCCAGATCGAAGAAGTGCTCGGGGTCGGCGGCAGCGGCCGTCGGATCGAAGAGCAGGGGCGCGGGGCGTAGCCGCGGATTGGTGTTGCGCGGCGTGTGCTCCGCCATGCGGGTCTCCGTTCCTCGCGTACGTTCGTGGTCACCGCCATCCATTGTCCCGCCCCCCGCA
>NZ_JBRIOU010000005.1:226506-227774 GCF_053474865.1 Streptomyces sp. CO7 | reverse complement strand
ACCCCCACCTTTGGCCCCCACTCCCGGAGCCGCCGCAGGGTGGTGACGCCGGGAGGCACCGCGGGGCCCCGTGCGGGTCAGGTGGTGGGGAGGTGGTAGGCGTCGGCGATGAGTTCGTAGGAGCGGAGGCGGACATCGGGGCCGTGGGCGTTGGCCGTGAGCATCAGCTCGTCCGCCCCGGTCCGCTCACGGAGCGCGTCCAGCCCGGCCCGCACCTGCTCACCCGTGCCGTGCACGACGTTCGCGTTCCAGGAGTCCACGAACTCCGTCTCCGCCGCCGTCCACGGGTGGGCCTCCGCCTCCTCCGGCGTGGGGACAAGGCCGGGCCGCCCGGTGCGCAGCCGCAGCATGTTCAGGGCGGCGGCCCGCACCTGGCGGCGCGCCTCGCCCTCCTCGTCCGCGGCCAGCGCCGCCACGCCGATCAGCGCGTACGGCGCGTCGAGGACCGCCGAGGGCCGGAACGACTCCCGGTACAGGTCCAGCGCCGGGATCGTGTTCCGCGCCGAGAAGTGGTGGGCGAAGGCGAACGGCAGCCCCAGCGCCCCCGCGAGCTGCGCGGAGAAGCCGGAGGACCCGAGCAGCCACACCGGCGGCCGGTGCGCCGACTGCACGCCCCCCGCCGCCGACCCCTGCACCGGCCCCGGCACGGCGTGGATCCGCGCGTACGGGTGCCCGTCGGGGAAGTCGTCGTCCAGGAAGCGCAGCAGCTCGGCCAGCTGCTGCGGGAAGTCGTCGGCGCCCTCGTTCAGCCGGTCCGTGCGCCGCAGCGCCGCCGCGGTGGCGCCGTCGGTGCCGGGGGCGCGGCCGAGGCCGAGGTCGACACGGCCCGGGGCCATCGCCTCCAGCGTGCCGAACTGCTCGGCGATCACCAGCGGGGCGTGGTTGGGCAGCATCACACCGCCCGAGCCCAGCCGGATCCGTCCGGTCTGCGCGGCGAGGTAGGCGAGGATCACGGCCGGCGAGCTGGAGGCCACGCCCGGCATGGAGTGGTGCTCGGCCACCCAGTACCGGTGGAACCCGCGGGACTCCGCGAGCTGCGCGATCCGCACCGAGGTGGCCAGCGCGTCGCTCGCGGTGTACCCCGCGCCCACGGTGACCAGGTCGAGGACCGAGAGGGGGACGGCGGCGCCGCCGTGCGCCGTGCCGCGGATGTCGTCGTCGGTCCGGTCCGTCACTGTCACCGTCGTACTCCCTCTTCACCGCTTACCGTGCGTCCGGCGACAACGCGGCGGCCCGCGCGGCCGTCCCCCCACCCCCCCCCCCCCCCC
>NZ_JBRIOU010000005.1:225590-226406 GCF_053474865.1 Streptomyces sp. CO7 | reverse complement strand
GGCCCCATGGGTCCGGCCCGCTGCCGTCCGTGGGACGTCAGAGCACCGCGCCCAGGAACTCCCGGGTCCGCTCGTGGGTCGGGTCCTCGAAGATCCGCTCCGGGGGACCGGACTCGATGACCCGGCCGCCGTCGAACATCAACACGTCGTCGGAGATGTCGCGCGCGAAGTTCATCTCGTGGGTGACGCACAGCATGGTGATGTCGGTGGTCCGGGCGATGTCGCGCAGCACGTCCAGCACGCCCGCCACCAGCTCGGGGTCGAGCGCCGAGGTCACCTCGTCGAGGAGCAGCACCTGCGGGCGCATCGCCAGCGCCCGCGCGATGGCGACGCGCTGCTGCTGGCCGCCGGAGAGCTGCGAGGGGTACACGTCGCACTTGTCCGCGAGCCCGACCAGCTCCAGGAGCTCGCGCGCCCGCGCCTCGGCCTCGTCCTTGGACAGGCCGAGGACGGTGACCGGCGCCTCGGTGACGTTGCGCAGCACCTTCATGTTGGGGAAGAGGTTGAACTGCTGGAACACCATGCCGATGTTCTTGCGGACCTCGGCGACCTCCCGGCGCTTGGCCGGGTACAGCCTTCTGCCGTCGACGGTGATGGTGCCCTCGTCCGGACGGGTCAGCGTCATCAGCATCCGCAGGATGGTGGTCTTGCCGGATCCGGACGGGCCGATCAGGGTGACGTGCTTGCCGGCCTCCACGGAGAAGTCCAGCCGGTCCAGCACCGTGTTCTCGCCGAAACGCTTGGTGACCTGGTCGAACCGGATCAGCTCGCCGGGAGCGGCGGGGCGGGCGGGGGGCGGGGGGGGGGGGGGGGGGG
>NZ_JBRIOU010000005.1:220235-225490 GCF_053474865.1 Streptomyces sp. CO7 | reverse complement strand
GATCAGGGGTGGGGAGGGTGTCAGACAAGACGTCGCTCCAGGGATCGCAGGAGGAAGGAGGCGAGGTAGGAGATGACGATGAAGGCCACGCCGATCACCGTCACCGGCTCGGTGAACCGGAAGGCGTTCTGCGAGAAGAGCCGCGCCTCGCCGAGCATCTCCAGGACGGTGACGGTCATCAGCAGCGGCGTGTCCTTGAGCATCGAGATCACGTAGTTGCCCAGCGCGGGCACCACGCGCCGCACGGCCTGCGGCAGGATCACCGCGGTCCAGGTGCGGCGCAGCGGCAGGTTGAGCGCCTTGGCGGCCTCCCACTGGCCGGCCGGCACGCCTTCGATGCCGGCGCGGTAGACCTGCATGGTGTAGGTCGAGTAGTGCAGGCCCAGACCGATGACGCCCATGGTGAGGGCGGAGAGGGTCAGGCCCCATTCGGGCAGGACGTAGAAGAGGAAGAAGAGCTGCACCAGCAGCGGCGTGTTCCGGACGAACTCGGTGAACACGCCGACGGGCCAGCGCACCCAGCGGCTCGGGACCCTCATCAGCAGGGTCCAGACCAGGCCGAGGGTGAAGGAGAGCAGGGACCCCAGCACCAGCGCCTGCAGGGTGACCAGCAGGCCGTCCCAGAAGTGCGGCATGAAGTCCGCGACAGCGTTCCAGTCCCAGTTCACGCGGCAGCACCCGCCTTCGAGTCGGCCGTGGCCTCGGGGGTGGCCGTCCGCACGGTGCGGCCGGTGCGGACCTTGAGGTTCTTCTCCAGGCCACGCATCATCCGCGTCAGCAGGAAGGCGAGGACGAAGTAGATGATCAGAATGTAGGTGTAGATCTCGGTGCTCTCCTGGAGGGCGAGCCGGATCAGGTTGCCACTGAACGCCAGGTCGCCCATGCCCATGATCGACACCAGGGCGGTGCCCTTGAGCAGTTCGACCAGCAGGTTGGAGAACGGCGGGATCATCTCGGGCACGGCCTGCGGCAGCAGGACGAGCCGCATCCGCTGCCAGGGGGTGAGGCTGAGGGCGATGCCCGCCTCGCGCTGCGCCTGGGGCACGGCGGCGATCGCGCCGCGGACCACCTCGGCGCCGTACGCGCCGTAGGTCAGGCCCAGGGCGAGAGTGCCGGCCCACAGCGGGACCAGCTGCCAGCCGAAGGCGGTGGGCATCACGAAGAAGACCCAGAACATCATGATCAACGCGGAGGTGCCGCGGAACACCTCGGTGTAGAAGCCCGCCAGGAAGCGGACGATCCACAGCCGGTGGGTACGGGCGACACCGGCCACGAAGGCGACGGCGGTGGCGAGGACGGCGCTGAGCACCAGCAGCTGGACGGTGATCCAGACACCGTTCAGCACCAGTTCCCACAGGCCGGAGGTCATCGAGCTGTTCATCGGGCGCACAGCTCCTTCGCGGTCAGGTCGGTCATCTCCGACTCGGTGAACCCGAAGGGCCGCAGCACGCGGAGCAGCTCGCCGCTCTTCTTCATCTTGTGGAGCTCGGTGTTGAAGGCGTCGCGCAGCCGGGTCTCGGTGGGCCGGAAGGCGAAGGCGCCGCCGTCGATCCGCTCCTTGCCGCCGACGACCGGGGCGAACGGCTCGGTGGCCTCGGCCTTGCCCGACTTCTTGACCACCTCGCGGGTGGTGACGGCGGTGCCCGCGAACACGTCGGCGCGTCCGGACTCGACGGCGTTCAGTCCGGCCACCTGGTCGGGCACGATCAGGATCTCGCTCTCCGGGATGCCGGCGTCGATCGCGTACTCGATCTCGGCGTAACCGGTCCCTGTGGCGAACTTCGCCTTCTTCTCGACGACGTCCCGGTAGGTGCGCAGCCCCATCGGGTTGCCCTTGCGGACGACGAAGGAGTCGAGCATCTGGTAGTCGGGGTCGGCGAAGATCACCTGCGCGCAGCGTTCCTTGTTGACGTACATGCCGGCGGCGACGACGTCGAACTGCTGGGAGTTGAGGCCGGGGATCAGGGAGCCGAATTCGGTCGGCACCGGCTGGACGGAGTCGACCCCCAGGCGCTTGAAGATCACCCGGGCGAGCTCGGGGGCCTCGCCGGTGAGGTTCCCGTCCTTGTCGATGTAGCCGAAGGGTATTTCGCCGGCGATGCCGACCCGCACCACGCCCAGCGCGCGCAGGCGTTCCAGCAGGTCCCCGCCGTCCTTTCCGTCCTCGGTGGGGACCCGGCTGCACGCGGAGACGCCGAGCGCGGCGGCCGCTGCGGCCCCGGCGCCCAGCAGGCTCCGCCGGGTGAGTGGTCTTTCCTTCTTGAAGGGAGGTGAAGACATGGCCGCGCGCCTACCCGAGCGCCGATGGCCTAATCCGATCGGTTTCCCGGGCGGTGCTGGGTACCCGGAAGGGACCGGAACGACGGTGCCGGTGCACGTGAAGGTGACGGAGAGGCTGACATGACCGCACTCGGATTCATCTACCCGGGCCATTCGGCCGAGGACGACTACCCCCGCATCGAGCAGCTGATCGGCAGCGACATCCGGGTCGACGTGGTCCACACCGAGCTCGGTGAGGACGTGCGGCGGGTGGATGTCCTGCGGGAGACGGGCGCGCCGGGGCCGCTGGCGAGCGCCTGCGAGCAGTTGCGGCTCTCGGGCGCGGAGGCCGTGGTCTGGGTGAACACGGCGGGCAGCTTCGTGGACGGCTGGGAGGCCTCGCGCGAGCAGGTGCGGTCGCTGGCGGTGGCCGCGGGGATGCCGGCCTCCTCGGCCTCGTTCGCCTTCGTGCACGCGGTGCGCGAGGTGGGCGCGCGGCGGGTGGCCGTGGCGGCCACCTATCCGGAGGACGTGGCCGCGCTGTTCGTCTCCTTCCTGGAGGAGGGAGCGGGCGTCCGGACCGTCTCGGTGCAGGGTGCGGGCGCGGTCACCGCGTCGGACGTGGCGTCGTGGGGTCCCGACCGGGTGCACGAGCTGGTGCTGGCGGCCGACCATCCGGAGGCGGACGCCGTACTGGTTCCGGACAGCGCGCTGCACACCGTCTCGTCGCTGCCGGCGCTGGAGGCGGCGGTGGGCAAGCCGGTGCTCACCGCGAACCAGGTGTCGGCGTGGGAGGCCCTGCGCCTGACGGACCGCCGGGTGAACGCCCCGGAACTGGGCGCTCTCTTCACCCGTGAGCCGCTGGTGCAGGTCTGAGTTCGCACCCCGCCGGCCCGTCGGCCCGGGCTTCATAAACTGGTGCGTTCCGCTGGCATATGCCACCTGCGAAAGCACGGCGAGGAGATCGCGGCAGGGCCGGAAGGCCCTGTCCGAATAGCTACGCACCGGTATCGTGAAACGGGTCGATCGGCCCCGCTCCACCGGGAGTGGGGAACGGCCCGAACACGCTGGCGCAGGGGGAAACCGTGGCGCTGAACGAACCGGCCGCGTCGCGCCACACGGTCCAGGAGGCCCTCCGGGTCCTGGACGTCGTGGAGCGGCATCCCGCCGGAATCACCGACGCAGAGCTCGGCCGTCAGCTCGACCTCGCACCGCGGCGCCTGACCACGCTGCTGCGGATGCTGAGGCGGGAGGGCTTCGTCCTGCGCATGCCGGACGGCGCGTACGCCGTCGGCGACACCTTCGCCCGCCTGACCTCGGTGGACGGACGTGACCGGGCGCTGCGCGCGAAGCTGCAGCGCACCTTGAACCGGCTGCGCGAGGACGTCGGGGCGGCGGTCTACCTCAGTCGTTACGTCGACGGCGAGGTCCACGTCTCGCAGTACGCCGCCGGCCCCGAGACACCGGCGGTCAATGAGTGGGTGGACTTCCGCTGGGCCGCCCACGCCAGCGCCGTGGGCAAGAGCCTGCTGGGGCAGCTCGACGGGGACGGCCGCCGCGACCACCTCTCCCGGCACCGGCTGGCCCGGCTGACCTCGCGCACCATCACCAGCGAGCGGCTGCTCCTGTCCCACCTGGAGGCCCAGCCGCCCACCGCGCCGATGCTGGACATCCAGGAGTACGCGGTGGGCACGGTCTGCGCGGCGGTCCCGATCTCCTCCGGCGCGCGGGTGACCAGCCTCGCGCTGTCCATGCCGGTGAGCCAGGCGCACCGGCTGCGCAGCGCCGCCGACAAGCTCCACCGGGAGGCCACGCCGGTGATGCTGTCCCTGTCCATCGGCGCGTGAGCGGCGGGCGCGTGGCCGGTCGCCCGGCCACGCGCCCCGGCCTGCGCCCCGGCCCGTGCTCCGGCCTGTGATCACGACCGGCGGAAATTGGTCACCAGCACCCTGGAGGACCAGGTAGTATTTTCTTCGTCGCCGGCCGCGGAAGCGGACGGCGGGAGTCATGCGCCGCTAGCTCAGTTGGTTAGAGCAGCTGACTCTTAATCAGCGGGTCCGGGGTTCGAGTCCCTGGCGGCGCACAGAAGAAGGGCCCCTCGCCTCGGCGAGGGGCCCTTCGGCGTTCACGCGGTCCCGGGGTGGGTCACCTCGGTCAGAAGGTGACGTCCGAGCAGGCGTAGAAGGCGTTCGCGGTGTCGGCGACCGTCCATACCGCGACGATCACGTGCCGCCCGCTGAGGCCGCCCGGCAGCGTGCCGCTGTGCGAGAGCGTCTGCGGCGGCTGCTGGTTGTTGTACGGCACCGTGAGGAACGGCGTCAGGTTGAGGTCCGACCGGGCCAGCGGGTGGCTCTGGTTCCAGCCCGGCTTGGTGACGTAGTAGCGGAAGTCGGTCGTCGAGTGCCGGGCGGTGAACTGCCACCGGAAGGTGTAGCTCTGCCCGGACGTGACCTTGGTGGCGGGCCAGGCGGCGCCCGACGGGGTCTTGGGCTGGTCGAGCTGGTTGAAGGTGGAGTGGCCCGCCGAGCAGATGTCTCCGTCGGCGGGGCCGGCGGCCGGGAAGCCCTTGGGGCCCTCGACGCTCTGCGGCTCCCACTGGATGGAGCCGCAGTTCGTCACGGTGCCGTTCTGACAGAGCTTCTGCCGGCTGACGGGCAGGTCCGTGTAGCCGTGGCCGGTGGCGCCACCGGTGGAGAGCACCATGGCTCCCACAGTGGCCAGACCGACCGAGGCCGCGTACAACTTCGTGCGTTTGCGCATGCCGACGCTCCCTGGGGGTGGGGGGTCCTTGAGCCGTACCGAACTGAACCGAGCTGATGGTGCGGTGAAGGTCTAGACCAAGTTCCAAAGTAGAAGCGTGATCTAGACATGTCCATACCAATCTCGGTCGCTCTTGCGGAACGGGCGGATCCTCCACCTTTCGGAGCCGGGCGGCGGGCCGGGGACGGGCCGTGGGACGTGTACGGGACGGCCGTGGGACGTGTACGGGACGGGCC
>NZ_JBRIOU010000005.1:218398-220135 GCF_053474865.1 Streptomyces sp. CO7 | reverse complement strand
GGCTAGGGCGCGGCCTCCCCCCGTCCCGCGCAGAAGGCGATGGTCAGGTCCTTCACCAGGACCTTGCGCTCGTAGTCGTCCAGCTCCACCAGCCCGCGCAAGGTGAGCCGGTTCACGGTGTCCTCGACGGAGTCCACCACGGCGCTGAGCACCCCGGCCCGCTGCCGGGTGTCCAGGGCGGCGATACGCCGCCGCTGCATGACCGCGGCCACCTCGGGGGCGTACTCGACGCGGATCGGCCGCACCGCGAACACCTCGAGCCCGACCGCCCTGGCGTCGGCGGCGACCTGGCCGGTCAGCGCCTCCTCCAGGCCCGGCTCGTCACCGTCCTCGCCGGGACGCTCGTCGGCCGGCTCCATCGGCGGGTCCACCGGGATCCGGGCCAGCGCCGCCTCCACGCAGCGGCGCAGGTACTCCTCGTGGTCCTCCACCGCGTGCACCGCCCGTGCGGTGTCCTTGACCCGCCACACCACCAGCGTCCGCACCCGCAGCGCCACCCCGTTGGGGTCGCTCGCGCACAGCGGTTCGCTGCGCCAGTGCCGCAGCCGGACGTCGACCCTGCGGCGCAGCAGCAGCGGGTTGACCCAGAGCAGGCCGGTGCGGCGGACGGTGCCGCGGTAGCGGCCGAACATGCCCAGCACCCAGGCGCGTCCGGTGTTGCCGCGGGCCAGGCCGCCGAGGCCGAACAGGCCGAGGGCGGCGGACCCGGTCCAGGCGGCCCACCGGCCGAGACCGAAGCCGCCCGTTCCGGCGTCCGCGACGGGCAGGCCGGCGATCTCCAGCGCGGCCGGCGGCACCACGCCGGCCCACCAGGTGGTCAGGACCCCGCCGGCCAGTCCGGCGGCGCCGGCCAGCACCCCGAGCGCACCGGGCAGGGCGCGGCCGGGCCGCTCCTCCAGCGCCGGGTCCACGTCGGCGGCCACCGCGGGGAGCGGGGCCGGACGCCGGCGGGCCGGGCGCCGCGGACCGGCGGCTCCGGCCGCGGCGGGTGTCCCGGTGCCGGTCGCCCCGAGGGCCGCGACGGTGCCGGTGGTCTCGACGCGGGCGACCACGGCGGGCTGCGCGCCGGTCATGGTGTCGTCGCGGAAGAGGAGGTGGACGGGGATCTCGGTGGTGGCCTCGTTCTGGATCAGCCGTCCCTGCGGACGGGCGGCCGCGGGCGCGGGCTGCGCGGCGGGGGCGGTGCGTGAGCATCCCCCACGGCTACCAGGACCGGCACCCGCCGCGGGGACGACTCGCGTCCTTCCCACCCGAACGGGTACCGGCCGCGTCCCGCACGGACCGCGGGGCTCTTCCGTCCCGCACGGGCCACGCGTGCCCCCGCCACGCCCGAGCGCGTGCCTTCCGCCACGCTCGGGCCCCGCGGCACTCCGGAACGCTCGGGCCACGGGGGACTCCGTCACGCATGGGCCTCTAGGGCGTTTCCTTCGGATCATCTGATCGTTGGTTGATGTGTGTCGTTGACTGACGCCCAGTGGGCGAGGATCGAGCCGTTGCTGCCGGACCGGACACCTCGGCGGGGTGGGCGATGGCGTGATCACCGGCAAGTGATCGACGCGATTGCGTTCAAGTACCGCACCGGCACTCCGTGGATGGACCTGCCCGAGCAATTCGGCTCGTGGAAGGGCGCCCACAACCGGTTGCGGAAGTGGGCCGCCGACGGCACCTGGGAGAAGGTCTTCACCGCCTTGCTCGCCCAGGCCGACGCCGAAGGCGATCTCGACTGGATCGTCTCGG
>NZ_JBRIOU010000005.1:213584-218298 GCF_053474865.1 Streptomyces sp. CO7 | reverse complement strand
GGTCGGGTCCCGTGGCCGGAATCTCGTCGGTCGTCGCTGTCATGCCAGTTGCCCCTCGTTCCGTTCCGGTGCTGCTCGTCGCTTCGTCGCTTCGTCGGTTCAGGAGAAGAGCCGGCGCCAGGTCTCCGGCCCCGGGTAGCCGTCGGCCGCGCCGCCGCGCCAGCCCTGGGCGCGCTGGAACGCCTGGACGGCCCTGCGGTCGGCGTCCGTCCACTCGGGGCTGGGGCCGTCGGTGTAGTGGCGGCCGTACCCCTTCTTCACCAGCTGCCGCCCCAGCTGCGTGACGTAGGCGTTCTTCGCCCCCGGGCGGAACGCGGCGCGGCCGGGGTAGCCGGTGACCCCGTGCGAGGAGGGCGTTCCCGGCGGCGGGATGTCACGGCCGCGGCCGGTGACCAGCAGCCGCCAGGTGTGCGGTCCGGGAAGCCCGTCGGCCTCCTTGCCGGCCCAGCCCTGGGCGCGCTGGAACGCCTGCACCGCCCTGCGGTCGGCGTCGCCCCAGCGGGGGCCGGGCCCGTCGGTGTAGAACCGGGCGCCGCCGCGTTCGACGAGCATCCGGCCCAGGCGGGTGACGTGCGCGTTGGTGGCTCCGGGGCCGAAGGAGGCGCGGCCCGGGAAGGCGGCCTCCTCGCCGGATCCGCCGCCGGGTGCGAGCGCCCGGTAGCGGTAGGGGACGTAGCGGTCGCCGTTGACCGGGTACGGGTGGTCGAGCACCCGGCGCACGGCGTGCGGGCGGGTCTGCTCGTAGGCGACGTAACGGGTGTGGGTGTAGTCGGTCCAGCCGCCGAAGATGACGACGTGCGAGCCGGTCTGGGGGTCGGCGTCGTTGTGGAAGAGCAGGATGTCGCCGGGACTGAGCTCCTCGTGGGAGATCCGCACGGCGTAGTCGTCGAGGTTGCCGGTCCAGGCGTTGCCGGGGAGGTCCCAGGCCATCGACACGAAGCCTGAGCAGTCCTGGCGGTAGCCGTCGGCCCAGTTCCGTTCCATGTCGTACGGGACGCCGGCCTCGGTCCACCGCCGGGCCCGCTCGATGATCTCCCCGCGGGAGACCGGCCGCAGCCCCGCCCGGTCCCGCGCCGCCGTCTCCCTCATGGGCGCGGCCTGCGCTCCCCCGTTCCGTGGAGCCGCCAGGGCCCGCACGCCTCCGCTCCCCGTCCGTGCCACCGCGCCCTGCGTGACCGGGGGCCGTCCGCCGCCCTCCGGGCCCCCGACCCGCGCGGCCTCCTCCTCCCGCACCACGGAAACCGGGGCGGCGCTACCCGTCCCCGCGGCAGCCTGCGCGACCGGAGCGTGGGGGGCGGCCTCGCCGTCGGCCTCCGCGACCCCGGCCTGCGGGAATGCGTCCTGTACGGCAGACGCCGACGGAACGGCCTCCGCACCCGCGACCGCCGCCGGAACACCGCCGTCAGGCGAGACTTCGACCCGCGGCGCCTCGACCTGGGCGGCAGGGACGAGCGAGGCGACCTCCGCACCCGCCACCGCCGCCGGAACACCGCCGTCAGACGAGGCTTCGTCCCGCGGCGCCTCGACCTGGGCGGCCGGGACGAGCGAGGCGACCTCCCCATCCGCCACCGCCGCCGGAACACCGCCGTCAGACGAGGCTTCGACCTGCGCCGCCTCGACCTGGGCGGCAGGGGCGGGCCGGGCGACCTCCCTGTCCGCCGCCACCGCCGGAACACCGCGGTCTGCAGGCGCTCCGACCTGCGGTGCCTCGCCCTGAGGGGCCGCGGCGTGCGGGGTGGCCTCACCCACGGTCGCCGGGACCTCCGCGCCAACCGCCGGCTCGCCCCCGCCGAGCGGGGCCTCGGTCCCGTCGGCGGGCTGCTCCGCACCGGGCGCCGCGGTCATCCCCGGCGCGGTCCCGTACCCGGTCACGGCTTCCGCCACCGCCTCGGCGGCGTCCGCCCCCCGCGGTGCGGGACCACCCGAGCCACCCGAGCCGTCCGTGGCGGCCACCGCGGGCGCCCCCTGGTCCGCCGGCGCCGCGACGGGTGCGGGGGCGACGGCCGCGGCGGTGACCGGGGCCGCGGTCATCGCCGTGGCCGCCGCCGCCGTGACCGTGACGACCCGCGCCCCCGCCGGGTGCCGCGCGGCGCCCGACGCGCCCCCCGCAGCCCCCGGCATCGCCCGGCGCCAGTGGACGCAGCCGGCGCAGTCGCACTCCCCGGCGGGGTCGAACTCCTCGAAGGCCGGCTCAGTCATGCGATCTGCCTCACATTTCGTAGGGAAATGTCCGCGCTTGTGTGCGTTCGCCAGTCTCGCAACCCCGCGCGTGGAGCGCATGTTGACGGTCCGAATGATGTACGCGGCCACTCCACGGGACGAAAGGGGCAGGTGGGGTGGTCGGGAGCACCCCACCAGGTGGGGTAGAGTTTTCTCTGTCAGCAGGCGCCGCTAGCTCAGTTGGTTAGAGCAGCTGACTCTTAATCAGCGGGTCCGGGGTTCGAGTCCCTGGCGGCGCACGACGAGGCCCTCGCGCAAGCGGGGGCCTTTTGCTGTGCCCGCACCCGAGCGAAATGTCCGGTGACGCCCGGAGCGTCCGGGGGGCACGGCGGCACGAGGGGGCGCGCACGCACCCCACTTGCCCCACCCTCACCCCTGACCGCCCCATTGGGCTCGTATGACCGGTTAAGACCGCGTTTCGCGTCTTGCGATCATGCTCGGAGCCGTAGAACCCTTGGACACAAGTCGCCGCGGAGACGCGGCGGTTGGGGGGAGCGCGGCGCCCGGTTGCCGCCGCGCGGACGGGGGTGGGGCCCCGTACCGGACGAAGACGCTGGGGGGCGTCGCAGCAGCCGCCAGGGGGGACGTACCACAACGCAACGGACACGCGCCGCGGCACCGCCGTGCGCGTGCAGGGGGATGACTTCATGACGTCGACGCCGACAGGCGCCGCGCAGGACTTCGGCGCGTCCACGACCACGCCGCTGAACAGAACGGCGACACCGCCGCACCACGGGCCGGCCTCCGCCGGCCACACTCCGCCGACCGGCACGACCACCACCACCGGCGTCTTCCGCCGGCTGCGGCGGAACCTGCCGGCCTACGACTACGAGCACTACAGCCGGCTCGCCGGGCCGCTCACCCGCCCTGACCCGTCCCGGCCGTACAGGGTCCGCTACCGCTCGCTGCTCTCGCAGGAGCCGCACCGCGTCCGGGTCTCGTTGATGCTGGTCGCGGCGCCGCTGCTCTCGGTGGGGTTGCTGGTCTGGCTGCTCCAGCCCGCGCACTGGACCAAGCGCGACTACCCGACCTTCGACCTGCTGCCGGCGCTGGACGTCGTGATGCTGGTGTCGATCGGGCTGATCGAGCTCTTCCGCTGTGCCAACGTGCTCTCCAACGCGCACGCCACCCTCGTCGCCCGCGACCCCGTCCCGGTGGTGCCGCAGGCGGGGACGCGGGTCGCGTTCCTCACCTCGTTCGTGCCGGGCAAGGAGCCGCTGGCGATGGTGACGAAGACCCTGGAGGCGGCGGTGCGGATCCGCCACCGGGGCGTGATGCACGTCTGGCTGCTCGACGAGGGCGACGACCCGGAGGTCAAGGCGGTGTGCGCCCGGCTCGACGTGCGCCACTTCTCCCGCAAGGGCGTCGAGAAGTGGAACCGGGCGAAGGGCCCGCATCGCGCGAGGACCAAGCACGGCAACTACAACGCCTGGCTGGACGCCCACGGAGACGCGTACGACTTCTTCGCCTCCGTCGACACCGACCACGTGCCGCTGCCCAACTACCTGGAGCGGATGCTCGGCTTCTTCCGCGACCCGGACGTCGGGTTCGTCATCGGACCGCAGGTGTACGGCAACTACGACACCTTCGTCACCAAGGCCGCCGAGTCGCAGCAGTTCCTCTTCCACGCCCTGATCCAGCGGGCCGGCAACCGGTACGGCGCGCCGATGTTCGTCGGCACGTCCAACGCGGTGCGGATCTCCGCGCTGCGGCAGATCGGCGGGCTGTACGACTCGATCACCGAGGACATGGCGACCGGCTTCGAGATCCACCGCCACCGCAATCCGGCAACCGGCCGCAAGTGGAGATCGGTGTACACGCCGGACGTGCTGGCGGTCGGCGAGGGGCCGAACTCCTGGACCGACTTCTTCACCCAGCAGCTGCGGTGGTCGCGAGGGACCTACGAGACGATCCTCAAGCAGTACGTGAAGGGCTTCTGGTCGCTGCCGCCGGGCAAACTCTTCAACTACACGATGATGATCATCTTCTACCCGATCTCCGCGCTGAACTGGATCCTGGCGGCGCTGAGCTGCGCGCTCTTCATGGGTCTGGGCGCCTCGGGCGTCGACATCGACCCGGTGGTCTGGCTGATGCTGTACGGCAACGCGTCGGCGCTGCAGATCGGGCTGTACGTGTGGAACCGGCGGCACAACGTCTCGCCGCACGAGCCGGAGGGGTCGGGCGGGGTCGCGGGCATGGTGATGTCCGCGCTGTCGGCGCCGGTGTACGCGCGGTCGCTGCTGGACGCGGTGCTGCGGCGCAGGAGCCGGTTCGTGGTGACGCCCAAGGGGGACTCGGCGAGCCCCGACACGCTCTTCGGGACCTTCCGGATCCACCTCTTCTTCATCGCGGTGTTCGGCGGCGCGATCGGGGCCGGGTTCTGGCGGGGGCACGCGCACCCGGCGATGGTGGTCTGGGCCTCCCTGGCCCTGCTGATCACCGCGACACCGATCGTGGTGTGGCGCCTCACGCTCCGGGGGGAGCGGCGGGGACG
>NZ_JBRIOU010000005.1:209741-213484 GCF_053474865.1 Streptomyces sp. CO7 | reverse complement strand
GGCGGGCCTCGGCCACGCCGCACCCGTCGGCACCGGCGACGCGGCCACCGTGAAGGAGGGGCCGCGGGCATGACGCCTCGTCGGACGAGCCCCTCGCGGCGCAAGGCCCGCCGCATCGCCCTGGTGATCGCCGTGGTGCTGGCCCTGGCCGGCGCCAACGGCCCCTGGCTGTACCGCTTCGGCACGGAGAAGTACCACGCCTACGCGATCGACCGCCCCGAGTACAAGGCGGGTAACGGCCGCTGGGAGATCGTCGAGTTCCCCGAGGGGTACCGGCAGAACACCATCCACGCCGCCCTGCTCCGCACCGGCAAGGTGCTGCTGGTCGCCGGTTCCGGCAACGACCGGCGGAACTTCGACGCCAAGCGGTTCGACACCCGCGTGTGGGACCCGGTGAAGGGGACGATCAAGAAGGTCCCCACGCCGAGCGACCTGTTCTGCACCGGCCACACCCAGCTCGCCGACGGCAACCTGCTCGTCGCCGGCGGCACCCAGCGCTACGAGCGGCTGAAGGGCGACGTCACCAAGGCGGGCGGCCTGATGGTCGTCCACAACGAGAACCCCGACAAGCCGATGACCATCAAGGAGGGGACCCGCTTCACCGGGAAGAAGAACGGCAAGACGTTCGTCGCCCAGGACCCGGTGCTGGTCCCGCGGGCCACCAAGAAGTTCGACCCGGCGACCGGCAAGTTCCTCGGCAACGACGCCGGTCTCGGCCGCGTGTACGTCGAGGCCGCCCGGAGCGGCTCCCGCCACCGGACCGGCGCCGAGGACAACTACCGCATCGAGGGTCTGAAGGGCGCGGACGCCCGCAACACCTACGGCATCGCGCAGAAGCTCGCGCTGGACAAGCGGGACTTCCAGGGAATCCGCGACGCCTACGAGTTCGACCCGGTGGCCGAGCGGTACATCAAGGTCGACCCGATGAACGAGGCGCGCTGGTACCCGACGCTCACCACGCTCTCGGACGGCAAGGTGCTGTCCGTGTCGGGGCTGGACGAGGTCGGGCAGCTGGTGCCGGGCAAGAACGAGGTGTACGACCCGCGGACCAGGAAGTGGTCGTACACCGCGAAGGAGCGTCAGTTCCCCACCTACCCAGCCCTGTTCCTGACGCAGAGCGGCAAGGTCTTCTACTCGGGTTCCAACGCCGGTTACGGTCCTGCGGACGTGGGCCGCGACCCGGGGATCTGGGACGTGGAGACCGACCGGTTCACCCGCATCCCCGGGATGAGCGACCCGGACCGGCTGGAGACCTCCGGCACCGTGCTGCTGCCGCCGGCGCAGGAGGAGAAGTACCTGGTGATCGGGGGCGGCGGCATCGGCGAGTCGCGCCGGTCGAGCGAGCGGACCCGGCTGGTCGACCTGAAGGCGAAGAAGCCGCGCTTCACGGACGGCCCGTCGCTCGGGCGCGGCACCCGGTACCCGCAGTCGTCGATCCTGCCGGACGACACCGTGCTGGTGTCGGGCGGCTCGCAGGACTACCGGGGGCGGTCCGGCTCCGACATCCTCGAGGCGCGCCTGTACGACCCGGAGAGGAACTCCTTCCGCCGGGTCGCCGACCCGCTGGTGGGCCGCAACTACCACTCCGGGTCGCTGCTGCTGCCCGACGGACGGGTGATGTTCTTCGGCTCCGACCCGCTCTACGCCGACCCGGCCAACTCCGCACCGGGCGTGTTCGAGCAGCGCATCGAGATCTACACCCCGCCGTACCTCTTCCGCGGCGAGCGGCCGGTGGTGGAGGACGGACCCGGGACCCTTCGCCGGGGCGGTGAGGCCACCTTCCGCACCCCGGACGCCGGCCGTCTCGCGACGGCGCGGCTGATCCGGCCGAGCGCCTCCACCCATGTCACGGACGTGGACCAGCGCTCGATCGCCCTCGGGCTGAGGAAGACGCCGGGCAGGGCCGGTGCGGTCACGGTGACCGTTCCGGAGAACCGGAACCTGGTGCAGCCGGGCTGGTACATGCTCTTCCTCACCGACCGGGACGGGGTGCCCGCGACGGCACGGTGGGTGAAGGTCTCCTGAGTCAGCCCGGGCGGGGGGCGGTCCGGGTCACCGGACCGCCCCCCGCGTACCTCAGCCCGACGCCGCCCCCGTCACCACCTCCGTCTCGGTCACCGGGAGGCCCGCGCGAGCTCCAAGGCGTACTCCGGCCACCACTCGCCGGCCTTGGGACCGCCCTTGCAGGTGCCGTCGGACTCCCCGGGCCGCTTGGCCCACACGTAGGCGTCGACCAGCGGGTCGGCCGTCCGTGTCGTCGGCCTCTCGCCCAGCGCGCGGCCCGGCGGGTTGCACCACCGCTCGCCCGGGTCGCCCTCCTGGTAGGGCCCGTTGCCGTTGCGGCTGGTGTCGACGACGAAGTGCTTGCCGCCGATCTTCTCGGAGAGCGTCCTGCCGTAGGCGATGGAGTCGTCGGTGGAGTAGAAGTTGGAGACGTTGACGGCGAAGCCGTCGGCCTTCTCCACCCCGGCCCGCCGCAGCGGCTCCCAGATCTGCTCCGGCCGCCCCCAGCCCGCGTTCCCCGCGTCCACGTACACGCGGGTGTTCTTCAGCTGCTTCAGCCGGCCCACCGCCTCGCCGAGCAGCGCGTACCGCTCCTCGTGGAACTCGGCGGGCGTGCATCCGTCGACCAGGTGCAGCACGGCGTCGGGCTCGAGGACGACCGTGGCCGGGCGGTCGCCGATGCCGCGGATCACGCCGTCGAGCCAGGCCCGGTAGGCGTCGCCGTCCGCGGCGCCGCCGCCGCTGTAGTTGCCGCAGTCGCGGTGCGGGATGTTGTAGAGCACCAGCAGCGCCCTGCGGCCGTCCGCGACGGCGGCCTCGGTGAGCCCGCGGGCCTCGCCCTCCGGGTTCTCGGTGCCGATCCACTCCCCCACAGGCTGTTCCGCTATGCGCCGGATCGCCTGGGCCTCGGCCTCCCGGCCCTGCTGTTCGTAGGCGTGGACCTGCCGGGCCGCGTTGCCGTCCGGGTTGACCCAGAACGGCGCCCCCTTCGCGGCCGGCGCGCCTCGCTCCCTGAGTTTCTGCCGGCGCTCCTCCTTGTCGTCGGAGCAGCCCGCGGCGGTGAGCAGCAGCGCCGTGCCGAGCGCCGCCGCACAGAGCCGTCTGCCGACCCCGGTCCGCCTGTTGGCATCCATCCGTTCCCCCCTCGCTGTCCCCCCTGGGCGCACTGTCGTCCTCATTCTCAGTCCTGACATTTCAGTTGTCACCCACGCGAATGCAACGTGCGGTGACAACACGGAAGTTCCGGATCATCGTCCACCCGATCCGGTGAGATAGGCGGAGACCACCACATTGGCGGTGTAGGCCCGCGCCACCTCGTCCCAGGCCCCGGCGCAGGTGATCAGCCGCAGTTCCGCGCGGCCGGTCCGGCGGGGGCCGTAGGCGAGGCGGGCGTCGAAGCCGGCACGGGGCAGGGTTCGCACCTCCTCCACGGTGAAGCGGGCCGCCCGGCCGTCGCTGCGGTAGACGTCGATCGCGTCGCCGGGCCGCAGGTCGCCGAGCCGGTGGAAGACGGCGGCCCGGCTGCCGGTGTCCCGGTGGCCGGCCAGCAGGGCAGGGCCCGCGGCTCCGGGGGCGGGGCCCCGCTGCCACCAGCCGACCGCGCCCGCCATCTCCAGGGGAGGAGTTCCGGGTGCGCCGGAGGGGTCGAGCGGCCGGGGCACCACGGGCGCGCTCAGTCCGAGCGAGGGAACGTCGATCCGCCGGGGCTCGGCCGCGGGCAGCGGCCGGCGGGCCGGGGG
>NZ_JBRIOU010000005.1:207739-209641 GCF_053474865.1 Streptomyces sp. CO7 | reverse complement strand
TCGCCGGGGCGTGCCGGCCCTCCCCCGGGGGCGGGTCGAGGTCCGTGAGTTCCGCGGCCCAGACGAGGGTCGCCGCGAACAGCGTCAGCCAGGTCAGGGCGGGCAGCAGGCGGGAGCCGCGGGCCGTCATCGTCGCCCCGCACGTCGCCTCCGGGCGGTCCGGGCCGTCCGTGGCAGGAACACCACGACGGCGGCGGCCACCCCGGCCAGGACCACTCCGGTGACCGTCTGCGCGGCGCCCGGGGCGGCTGCCTCGGCCTCGGCCTCCGCGCGGGCCCTCGCCTCGGCCTCCGCACGGGCGAGCCCGCCGCCGCCGGCCGGGACCGGGGCGGTCGGCGAGGCGGGGCGTCCCGGGACGACGGTGTCACCGCGGGCGTCGGCCACCCGCACCTCGGTGAAGCGTTCGGGCACGCCGTCGCAGCGCACCCGCACCCGGTACGCGCCCGGCCGGGCGCCGGTGCGGACACGGGTCTCGCCGGTGAGCGCGCCGTCGGTCCCGGTGCCGGTCAGCGTGGCCTCGGCCACGAAGGCGTCGGACGCGGCGGTGCCGGTGCGGCCGCCGCAGCCGTTCACGGTCACCCGTACGTCGGTGCCGGGACGCGGCGCGACCGGGGCCACGGCCACGTCGCCGTCCCCCGTGAGGGAGGCGCCGGCCACCGGGGTGAGCGCGACGGCCACCGCGGCGCCCGCACAGCTGAGCGTCGTACGTAGTGCACCCATCACGAACCTCCCGTTACCAGGAGGCTCCCCCGGACCACGCCGTCCCGCATCGGGGGCGGGCCGGGTATGCCACGAACGAACGGGTGCGCGCCGCCCGTTCGGAGCAGCGCGCGCCGGGCGGCGGCCTCAGACGAGGTCGACGATGTCCGCGATCGAGGCGACGACCTCCGAGGGGCGGAACGGGTAGTTCTCCACCTGGTCCTTGCCGGTCGAACCGGTGAGCACCAGGAAGGTGCGCAGCCCGGCCTCCATGCCGGCCAGCACGTCGGTGTCCATCCGGTCGCCGATCATCGCGGAGCTCTCCGAGTGCGCGCCGAGGCGGTTGAGGCCGGTGCGCATCATCAGCGGGTTGGGCTTGCCGGCGAAGTACGGCTGCTTGCCGGTGGCCCGGGTGATCAGCGCGGCCACCGAGCCGGTGGCGGGCAGCGGGCCCTCGGTGGAGGGACCGGTCTCGTCGGGGTTGGTGGCGATGAACCGCGCGCCGGCGTTGATCAGCCGGACGGCCTTGGTCATCGCCTCGAAGGAGTAGGTGCGGGTCTCGCCGAGGACGACGTAGTCGGGGTCGTGGTCGGTGAGCACGTAGCCGATGTCGTGCAGCGCCGTGGTCAGGCCGGCCTCGCCGATCGCGTAGGCGGTGCCGCCGGGGCGCTGGTCGTCGAGGAACTGGGCGGTGGCCAGCGCGGAGGTCCAGATGTTCTCCACCGGCACGTCCAGGCCCATCCTGCGCAGGCGCGCCTGGAGGTCGCGGGGCGTGTAGATGGAGTTGTTGGTGAGGACCAGGAACGGGCGGTCCTTGTCCTTCAGCCGCTTGATGAACTCCTCGGCACCCGGGATCGGGACGCCCTCATGGATCAGCACGCCGTCCATGTCCGTGAGCCACGACTCGATGGGCTTGCGCTCGGACATCCACAGCCTCCTGAACCTCTCCTGCCACCGGGGCCCCAGCCTATGCGCCCCCTGCCACCCCCAGCCAGGTCCCGACGCCCTGTATTCCCCCTGGCCCGCACCTGTCCGACCTGCGGACACGGCCCGTTCGGTCCGGGGACGTCCGCGGGGCCGCGCCCCCGCCCGGGGCGGCCGGTGCGGAAGGCCTCGGGAGGAGCCGGCCGGCGGGATCGCGCCCTCAGGAGCGGCGGCGGCGGAGGGCCCACGCCGTGGCGGCGGTGAGGGAGAGCGCGAGCG
>NZ_JBRIOU010000005.1:207226-207639 GCF_053474865.1 Streptomyces sp. CO7 | reverse complement strand
GGGCCTTCACCGTGAACCCCTCGAAGCCGCCCTTGCGCCGCTTCCCGTCCTCACCGAACACGCCCACCAGCTCGTCGCGCTCCGTGCCCTCGAAGTCGACCGCCCGGGGCCGCTCGCCGTCGAAGAAGAACAGGGCCGCCTGCGCGGGCAGCAGCGCACGCCGTTCGTCGGTGAGCACCACCACCGGGTGCAGCCCCGCGCACACCCGCGACGACCGGTTCGTCAGCTCCAGCGTCCACGCCTGCGGCACGTCACCGGCCCGGTACACCCGCGGCCCCCGCAGCCGGGGCCTTCACCGTGAACCCCTCGAAGCCGCCCTTGCGCCGCTTCCCGTCCTCACCGAACACGCCCACCAGCTCGTCGCGCTCCGTGCCCTCGAAGTCGACCGCCCGGGGCCGCTCGCCGTCGAAGAA
>NZ_JBRIOU010000005.1:204608-207126 GCF_053474865.1 Streptomyces sp. CO7 | reverse complement strand
CCCCGACACGCTGCCGCACCACCCGAACGGCCGTACGGAACCCCCCGCGCGGACCAGCACGGGAACCCTCCGTGCCAGAGTGTTCGTATGACTACTGCACCGCTGCGTGTGGCCCTGGTCGGCTACGGCCTGGCCGGGTCCGTGTTCCACGCGCCGATGATCGCCGCCGCCGAGGGCCTGACCCTCGACACCGTGGTCACCTCCAACCCCGAGCGGGCCGCCCAGGCCCGCGCCGAGTACCCCGACGTGCGGATCGCCGCCTCGGCGGACGAACTGTGGCCCCGCGCCGGCGAACTGGACCTGGTGGTCGTCGCCTCCCCCAACCGGACGCACGTCCCGCTGGCCACCGAGGCGCTGCGCCAGGGCCTCCACGTGGTCGTGGACAAGCCGGTCGCGGGCACCGCCGCCGAGGCCCGTGAACTGGCCGCGCTGGCCGAGGAGCGGGGCCTGCTGCTCTCCGTGTTCCAGAACCGCCGCTGGGACGGCGACTTCCTCACCCTGCGCAAGCTGCTCGACGACGGCGCGCTGGGCGAGGTCCAGCGGTTCGAGTCCCGCTTCGAGCGCTGGCGCCCCCAGCCGAAGGGCGGCTGGCGCGAGTCGGCCGACCCGGCGGAGCTCGGCGGGCTCCTGTACGACCTCGGCAGCCACGTCGTCGACCAGGCGCTGCACCTGTTCGGCCCGGCCGAGTCCGTCTACGCGGAGGTCGACACCCGCCGCCAGGGCGCGCAGGTCGACGACGACGTCTTCATCGCCGTCACCCACACCGGCGGCGTCCGCTCCCACCTGTACGCCTCGGCGACGACCGCGCAGCTCGGCCCGCGCTTCCGGGTCCTCGGCTCGAAGGCGGGTTATGTGAAGTACGGGCTGGACCCGCAGGAGAACGCCCTGCGCGAGGGCCTGCGCCCGGCCGCGGAGGGCGAGCGCTGGGGCCACGAGCCCAAGGAGCTGTGGGGCGCGATCGGCGCGGGCGAGTCCCCGCTGACGGGCGGCGGCGAGCCGGTGCCCACGCTGCCCGGCGACTACCCCTCGTACTACCGCGCGGTGGCCGCCGCGGTGAGCGGCGGCGGGCGCAACCCGGTGACCGCGCTGGAGGCGGCGGACGCGCTGGCGGTACTGGAGGCGGCGGCGCGGTCCGCCCGTGACGGCGGGACGGTGAAGCCGGCATGACCAGGATGACTCCGGAACTCTCCCCCACCGTCGAGGAACTCGAGGCGCAGGAGCGCCGCCTGATCCTCCCCCGCTTCAGCAACGAGGACGCCTGGGAGCTGGGCTCACTGCTGGTGGCGCTGGCCCGGGAGCGGCAGGCCCCGGTCGCGATCGACATCCACCGGGCCGGCCAGCAGCTCTTCCACGCGGCGCTGGAGGGCTCCGCGCCGGAGAACGACGCGTGGATCGACCGCAAGCGACGCGTGGTCATGCGGTACGGGCACGCCTCCTTCCTGGTCGGCACCCGCTTCCGGGCCAAGGGCCAGAACTTCGACGAGTCCTCCCGCCTCGACCCGGACGTCTACGCCGCGCACGGCGGCTCGTTCCCGCTGCGGGTCGACGGGGTCGGCGTGATCGGCGCGGTCACCGTCTCCGGGCTCCCGCAGGCGCAGGACCACGCCCTGGTCGTCGAGGCGCTGGAACGCTTCCTGGGCCTCACCCTCGACTGACCCGCCCCGCGCCAGGCGCCCGGCGCCCGGCAGGACCCTCACGGTCCTGCCGGGCGTCAGGGCCCAGTTCAGCTCGGCTCGGGCGAGGCGGGGCTGGTCGGGGCGACCGGGCAGACCGGCGGCGCCTGCACCCGCGTCTCCTGTGCGTCGCCCAGCGTCACCGCGGCGGTCAGCACCATCCCCGCCGCCGCGGCCGCCGCGGCGGTGACCGCCGCCGACCAGCGCCGCCACCGCAGGTCCTGCTCGGTCACCACGGGGAGCGGGACGCTCGCCGGCCCCGCTGCCGGGGCGACCCCGGCCACGCCCTCGGGCGCCGGCCCGGTCACCGCTCCGGCCTCCGTCCGGGGACGCGGCACCGGAAGCGGAACCGGGCCCGGACCCGGGCCCGGCACGCCGGCCGCCGACCCGAACATGGCTCCGCCAACGGCTCCGGTTCCAGCACCGGCACCGGCACCGGCACCGGCTTCAGTTCCGGCTCCGGTTCCGGTTCCGATTCCGGCATCAGCTCCGGCTCCGGCACCAGCTCCGGCTTCGGCACCCGCTTCCGTTTCGGCACCGGCTTCCACTGCGGTTGCGGCGCGGGCCGCAGCCCCCTCCCCCGTACCTGCGGACACCCTCGCCCCGGCGCCCACCGAGACCGCGACCGGATGCGGGACCGGGGACGGCGCCCCCGCGCTCCCGCCGCCGGAACCATCCGCCGGCCCCGCGCCGGTGGCCGCCCCACGACCTCCGGCCGGGCCGAGGCCCACGCCGGTTCCGGTGCGGATCCCCGCACCGGTTCCCGCCGCGGCACCTCCGGCCGAACCGAAGCCCGCACCCGCGCCCGCCCGCGACCCGGGCCCCTGGCCCACCGGCGAGCCGCC
>NZ_JBRIOU010000005.1:203214-204508 GCF_053474865.1 Streptomyces sp. CO7 | reverse complement strand
GTCGTCCCCCCGCGCCGCCGCGAGGAGTTCCAGCGCCTCCTCCAGTTCCGCGTCCCCGCGCTCCAGCACCGCGTGCAGCGCCCGGACGACGTCCGGCCGGGCCACGGTGGGCCGGGTGCGGTGCAGGTACCGCGAGAGCATCTCCTGGCTGGTCTTCACTCCCCGCTCGCCCAGCTTCCGCGCCAGCGACGACTGCGTGGCCCGGCCCGGATCCTCCTGCCACCAACTCCGCAACAGCGCCGCCAGCTTCAGCCGCGCCGCGCTCCCGCCCTTCGCGAACTCCTCACAACTCCGGCCGGATTCCTCACGCATTTGATGCGCCTCCCCCACGCCTCCATGCATGATCGCTGGTCAGCCGCGTGCATAGAAGCCGATTTGTGCATGAATCAACTGACCCGCCGGAAGTATAGAACTGGCCGGATTTGCCGGGGCAGGGTTGAGACGTCCAACCCACCCGGTCGAGCGTCTTCGGCCGGGTGAAACCACCGTCGTCAGCGATCCACGACGCGACCACGACGGCAGTCGAAAGGACCCGCATCCGTGCGTAACGCCACCGAGCAGCTCGCCCCGGCCACCGAGGCCGCCTCCTCCGCCACGCCGGCCCGCCGGCGCAAGGGGGCCGTCGCCGCCCTCCTCGCCACCGCCCTGGCCGGCGGCCTGATGGCCTTCGCCCCGGTCGCCTCCGCCGCCCCCGCCGCGGCCGACTCCGTCGCCTCGCGGCCCGGTGAGCGCCTCAGCGACCGCCAGGCGGACCGCATCCTCGACCGTGCGGGCGTGCGCCGTGTCTCGCCGGGCGACTGTCACAACGTCAACCGCTCCCGCTGCACCAGCTACCAGGGCATCCAGGAGGACACCGTCCGCGGCCTGGTGAAGCTCAAGCGCGACAGCCGCTGCAACGTGGTCGTCGTCAACGGCACCGAGGTCGGCAACGACTGGGGCAACCGCCGCGGGCGCTACACCCACGCGAACGGCTACAAGGTCGACCTGCGCGAGAACCGCTGCCTGGACAGGTACATCCGCGACACCGCGGACCGCGTCCGCGGCTCGCGCGGCGACGTGGTCTACCGCGACAGCCACCGCGGCCGTCCGTACGTCCAGTACGAGTTCGAGCGCGGCGTCCTGGACGTCACCTACTTCTGACGTCCACCGATCGGCAGGCGCCCGGACCCGACCCGGGTACGGCTCCCCGCCCGGGCGCCTGCTCCGGACCGCTCCACCCCTCACACCCACGCCACCCGGCGGCTCCCTGCGGCCGCCGGGTGGCGTGGGTGTGAGGGGTGGAGCGGTCCGGAGC
>NZ_JBRIOU010000005.1:201124-203114 GCF_053474865.1 Streptomyces sp. CO7 | reverse complement strand
ACCCCACTCCCCCCACCGCGTCGGACCCCGGCGCTACCGTGAGGACATGCGTCCCGACATGCCTGCAGAGAACGCCGTCGACCACACCGAAGAAGCGGCCCGCCTGGAGCGCGCCGCCGCTCTCTACCCGGCGGACGCCGAGGCCCTGCTGCTGCGGGCCGCCGCGCACCGTGAGCTGGCCGGTGACCGTCCCGCGGCCACCGCCCTCTACGACCGGCTGCTCGCCGCGCCCGCCGAGCTGGACGACCCTCAGCTGGTCCGCGCGCTGAAGGCGTCCAACCTGTGGCGGTACGACCACGTCGCGGAGGCCCGCGCGATCATCGACGGCGTGCGGGCTGCGGCACCCCGGACGCCCGAGGCGTGGGTGGTCGTCGCGGAGGCCCTGGAGACCCACGACGAGCTGGTGCTCGCCGAGGAGACGTTCACCGCCGGGGCCCGGCTGCTGATCGGCGACTCCCAGGAGCCCACGTCGGCGACCCGCCCGCTCCTCTACGGCCGGCACCGGGTGCGCCGCATGCTCGGCGCCGACCACGACGCCTGGGACTCGCTGGCCGACCGCCTGCACGACTCCTCCTCGGCCGTCCGCCTCGACGAGCTGCACGACCCCAAGCGGGTCTGGTCCCTCGGCTCCTCCGACCCGGGCGAGCTGTCCGCGGAGATCGCCCGCCTGCGGGCCGAGCTCGGAGCGTTCCGCCGCGAGATCTCCCGCCCGTTCCCGGTGGCGGTGCTGCACTGGCCGGAGCGGGAGCTTGAGGAACTGCTGGCCGCCTATCCGGGGTTGTCGGCGGAGTACCCGTCGCACGCCGACCACGTCGCCGCGATAGAGGCCAGCCTGCGCGAGCTCGCCGCCTCCGGCACGCCCAACCTGGGCATCGTCTCCGGCACGGTCCCCTCCTACGAGGCCTTCGCCGCCTCGGAGGCCGCCTCCCCCGAGGACGCCACCCTGCTCCCGCAGTACGCCACCACCCTCGCCGCCCGGGGCCGGGCCCTGCCCTGGCCGCCGGAGCCCACCGCCGCGTGCTGGTGCGGGTCGGGGAGCCAATACCACGCCTGCCACGGCCGGCGCTCGTGACAGACCTAAAACATCCATAATCTCGTCACACAATATTCACGGACGTAGACTTCCCCCCTCGCTTCACCCGTACGACCGAGGGGGGAATCCTCATGCGCAGGTCCACCGTGCGCGCGGCTCTGCTGGCCGCCGTCTCCACCATCGCCCTGGGCGGTCCGACCGCCGCCCCGGCGCATGCCGCCGAGTACCAGTCCGCGCTCAAGATCCGCGGCGCCCAGTACGACGCGCCGGGCGCCGACCGCAACAGCTGCACGTCGGGCAACACCAGCCAGGAGTACCTGACGCTGAAGAATTACTCGAAGACCGCGACGATCAACCTCCGGGGTTACGTCGTGGAGGACGCGGCCGGCAACTCCTTCACCTTCACCGCGTCCCACTCGCTGCAGCCCGGTGACTACATCCGCCTGCGCGGCGGCAACGGCTCGGACTCCGACGCCAAGAACGTGGTCTACCGCGACAACTGCAACTTCATGTGGAACAACGACCGGGACACCATCTACCTGTACAAGCCGTCCGGCCCGCGCTCGGACGTCCACGCGTACAGCAGGTCCGGGAACGACGGCAACGGCGACGGGTACATCGGCTTCCACGGCTGACCGCGGCCTTCCGTCACCACACCTGCGCGCGGGCGCGCTCCCCTGGGGGCGCGCCCGTCACGGGACCACCCGCAGCCGCTCCGGCCAGCCGAGCGCGTCGAGCCTGCGGAAGAGGTCCTTGATGTCCTCCGGCCGCAGCTTCACGCACCCGTCGGAGAGGTAGTCGGCCTCGCCGTCCCAGCGGCGCGGCTCGGTGTCCCCCTGGCTGCCGTCGCGGTGCATCTCGGAGTGGACGAACATGCCGGTCCGCGCCACTGTGCCCCCGGCGCACCTCATGTCGGCCAGCTGGATCCCGTACCCGCGGACCTTGCCGCCCTTGAAC
>NZ_JBRIOU010000005.1:199308-201024 GCF_053474865.1 Streptomyces sp. CO7 | reverse complement strand
ACGCGCCACTGCCCGTCCGGCAGCCACCCCCGCCCGGCGGCGCAGTCGTCGGTGCTCCCGTCGCCGGAGCCCGCCCGGTAACGGGCCTGCCGCTCACCGCCGCGGCGCAGGGTCAGGGTGGACCGGTCCGGGTGCTGCGGATTCTTGTCGAACACCAGGGTCACCTCGGGCCGCGCCGCGGTCGAGGCCCCCGCCGTGCCCAGCATCCCCGCCGCCACGGCCAGGACGACCGCCGCCCCGCACGCGCCCCGCGCCCACCGCGTTCCCGTCGCCGCCACCGCACTCCCGCCTTCCACCGAGCACTCCCCGTCCGGCTCCGGGCCGGCTCCCGTCCGGCGTGCCCGCGTACCGCCGCGGACCGGCCGTCCATCGGCAGCATCGACAGCGCGGAGCGGGCCGGGGAAGCCCGCCCGGGTGCAGCCACCCGAACGGCAGGAGCGCACCCTCCTCACGCGCCCCCTGCGCACGCGGTGAGCCCCCTGGTCCCACCGGTCCGGACACGCCGAAGCGCCGGCCGTTTCCCCGAGCGGTACGGGAAGGGCCGGCGCGTCAGCGTTCAGGACGAGGGGGCACCGCTCAACGACGGCTCCCACCGCGGCCGTAGTGGGCCGCGTCCACGAACGCGCCCCGCGCGTCCCGGAGGGTGGCCGTCTCACCGTGGTTGTCCCACACGTAGTGGTGGCGACCCTGGTACACGTGGCCGCGACCGTCGTAGCCGCGTCCGCTGTGCACGAGCACCGACTGACGGGGCGCCAGGCGCACGTTGCCCCTGAAGGTGTAGACGTTGTGGTCCTGGTCCCGCAGGGTCCATCCCCGCAGGCTGACGCCGTGACGGCCCTTGTTCGTCACCTGGACCCACTCGCCGTTCAGGGAGCGGTTCGACCGGTTCTCCGGGCCGGGCGAGTCGGCCCGGACAGCGGTGATCTCGACCGAGCCACGGCGGTCACGGTCGCCGCGGTGGTGGTCCGCGGAGGCCGGCAGGGCCGTCGCGCCGATGGCGGAGCCGGCGACGAGAGCGGCGGCGATGAAGCGCTTGAGGGGAGACATGGGGTCCCTTTCGTGCGGCCCCGACCGGCCCACGTGGGCAGTGGGCCGGCTGAGGCGATGTGCAGGTCCCGGCGGGCTGCCGAGGGCTCGAACTCTGCCGCCGCGGACCCGGAGAAAGAGACACGAATCAGGCGCTGTTACGAATCACGGACATTGGCGTTACTTCCCTATATGCCGCTCAATGTCACTCACTTGGGTGCAATCAATGGTTACTTTCCATGTGCACCCATCCCGGAACTTCGGGCCGGAAGCATCACCCGCGTCCCAAACATCCCCCCTCCAGAACTCCTTCACATCTCCTTCCGGCGCCGTTACCTATCCGCCCCGCCATGTCGAACACCCATGCCGGTCAGCGTCGGCGGGCGAACATCTGCGCACCACCACACCTCGCCGCGACGCCTGAACGCGTACCGGCACACTCAGCCGTCCCAGACCTCCGAGCGTGGATTGACCCATGCCGTGGACGTCGCCCTCCACCGCCTCGCCCCGAACACCGCGCCCGCCGCCAGTCCGGCCGTCAGGCGCAGGAACTCGCCTCGCGTCATCAGCACTGTCCTTCCAGGTGAGGGCCCCTCCGGATCGATCAACAGAGCCCGTTCCCGCAGGATCAGCACGGCCCGGCGCGCCGCACAGACCTCTCCCCGTCCGTTCACCCGGACGGCCGGAGCC
>NZ_JBRIOU010000005.1:198402-199208 GCF_053474865.1 Streptomyces sp. CO7 | reverse complement strand
CGTGAGCCCCGCGTGTGAGACGCCCCGAAGAATGGATGCGCCACCACCTGCTTCTATAGGCAGACTGACCTACCTAATTAAGGGAGGGAGGGCCGGATGAGCGAGAGCACCGGACCGGTGGAGGCGGGTGCACGCCCCGGCAGGCGGCGCGGAGCCGCGCGGGAACGTCTGCTGGCCGCCGCGGCCCGCCGCTTCTACGCGGACGGGGTGGCGGCGACCGGCATCGACACGATCACCGCCGAGGCGGGCGTGGCGAAGATGAGCCTGTACAACAACTTTTCCTCCAAGTCCGACCTGGTGATGGCCTATCTCGACGCACGGCACGAGGAGTGGCTCGGCCTCTACCGGCAGCGGCTGGAGACGGCCCACGACGCACGCGGCCGGGTCCTCGCGGTCTTCGACGCCTACGCCGACCATGCCGCCTTCGCCTACGACCGGGGCTTCCGCGGCTGCGGCCTGCTGAACGCGGCCGCGGAACTGCCCGCCGGGGACGAGGGCCGGGAGGTGGTGCGCCGGCACAAGGAGGAGGTCGAGGGCCTGCTCGCCGGGCATCTCGGCAAGCTGCTCCCCGGCAGTCCGGAGCGGGCCCGGGCGACCGCGGAACACCTCTCCTTCCTGCTGGAGGGCGCGATGGCCCGGGCCGGCCTGGAAGGCGCCGGCACCCGGCTGGAGCGGGCCCGGGCGATGGCGTCCGATCTGCTGGACCGGCTGTGAGGCGGGCGGGCGCCCGCGGGGGCGGTTCCCTGGAGGGTCCGCAGCGGGGCGGTGGCCGTCCGACGGGCGGAAGTCGCACGGCGGACATGGGC
>NZ_JBRIOU010000005.1:192847-198302 GCF_053474865.1 Streptomyces sp. CO7 | reverse complement strand
CGCTGGGCCTGTCCGGCACGGTCCTGCTCTGCGCCGCCCAGGCCACCGATTCCGGGCCCGGCCGCGCGGGGGCGGACTCCACCGCGGCGACCCTGCTCGGCATCGGTCTCGGTCTGGCCGCCGGTCTCACCTACGCCCTGTACTCCTGGGCCGCCCACCGCCTGATCAGCAGCGGCATCACCTCGGGCGCGGCCATGGGCGCCGTCTTCGGCCTGGGAGGGCTGCTGCTGATGCCGGTCCTGCTGGCCACCGGCGCCCCGTTGTCGGCCTCCTGGTCCAACGCCGCGGTCGGCACGTACATGGCGCTGGTCCCCATGTTCCTCGGCTACGTCCTCTTCGGCCGGGGTCTCTCCCATGTGCCGGCGAGCACCGCGACCACGCTGTCCCTCCTGGAGCCCGCGGTCGCGGCGCTGCTGGCCGTCCTGGTGGTCGGCGAACGCCTGCCGGCACTGGGCTGGGCCGGCATCCTCCTGGTCGTCGCCTGCCTCGCCGTCCTGACCACACCGGCGCGCGCCCCGCGCAGGCGGCCGACGTCGACGGCAGCCCGCGTGGCCGCCGCCGACGCGGGGGATCCGGTCACCGTTCTGGGACCGGACGGGGGCGTCGGCACGCGCGCGTGAGGCGTGCGCTGCCCCGGCCGGACGAACGGTTCAGGCGGCCCCGACGTCGCCGAGCAGAGGGGCGAGCGCCGTGCGCAGGTCGGCGGCCCGGCGATGGTGCAGCGCGGTCATCCCGGTCTCCCGGGCCGCCAGCACGTTGGCCTCCGTGTCGTCGACGAACAGGCAGCGCCCGACCGGCACGCCGAGTCGCTCCGCGGCATGGCGGACGACGCGCGGGTCGGGCTTCGCCACCCCGATCCGGGCGGTGTTGACCACCACGTCGGCGAGGCCGTCGAGGCCCTGCCGCTCCAGGTCCCGCTCCAGTCGGGTGGTCGCGTTGGTGACCAGGGCGACGGTGGCGACCTCGCGCACCTGCCGGAGCAGGGCGACGACGTCCTCGTCGACCGCCGGCAGAACGGCCGACCAGTCCGCGACCGTGGCCTCGGCCCGGCGCCTGGAACCGTGGCGTGCGGCAAGGTCGTCGGTGACGGCCGCACGCCACTGCTCGTCGGTGACCTCGCCGGTGACGGCGGGGTGCAGCCGGGCCGGGGCGAAGGCCGCGGCGGCCAGAGCGCCGACGGGAAGGCCGTTGGCCACCTCGAGGGCGTCGGCGGGCGGCCAGTGGCGTATCACGCCGTCGAGGTCGCAGAGCACGGCGTCGAAGGGGCGCGGGCGCGAGGAAGGCGTGGACATGCCGCGCATTCTCGTGCAGTGACGGACGCGCTGCCCCTCGGCGTCGGAGTTGGCGTCCTCGGCGCCCTGCCGCGGCCGGGACTCGCCCCCGTCGTCGCCGGCTCCTGCCGGACGGCGGCCGGAGCCGAGATGGGTGGCGGCACCAGGCACACCGGTGGTCCGGTCGCACCTCGGGATGGGTCCGATGGGTGAACGGTGGGCGCGACACGGGGCCGGCGACGGCTCCGGGCGGCTTGCGGCTGGTGCGATGGGTCCACCGGACGCGAAAACCCGCCCGACCGTTCCGCGTCCGGGGACCGATCCCTGAGGAGGAACCATGCGCGTTCGCCGCGCCACCGCCACCGTTCTGGCCGCCTTCGCCATCGCCGCCGCCGGCCTCGGCGCCGGGACGGCCGTCGCCGCCGACGACGACGACCACTCGCCGAACATCTTCTCCGGCACCCAGTGGACCTCCGAGGAGGGCAACTACGGCACCGCCAACGCCGGTCACGACGACTGACGGTTCCGGCTGCTCCGCAGGTCCTGCCTGTCTGTTCCACCGTTCCGCCGTGACGTCGCCGACGATGCCGACGTCACGTCTTCTCCGCCCCGCACCCCCGCGGGCCCCGCGTCCGGCGACGCGACGGCCCCGGGGGTGCGGCGCGTTCCCGTGTTGCCGTAGGGGCTGCGAGGGCGGAGGCGTCGCCGCAGGTCCGGGGCGTGCCTGTCACCCGTTCCGCCCAGCGCGGATGCCGCCGTCCGGGGGCCGCCGGAGGATGGAGCCACCTCGACCGCCTCCCAGGAAGCGAGCGTGCCCATGTCCCCCACACAGCCCAGCGAGCGCACCGTGCGGCTGACGGCCCGTCGGACCGCCGTGATCGCCGCCGCCACCCTCACCGTCGGAGCCACCGCCGCCGCCCTCTGGCCCTCCGACCCGGCCTCGGCCGCGGCCCGCACCGCTCCGGCCTGCGTGCAGCCCTACGTCAACCCCACCCACGAGGGGTTCGACGTCGACCTCGCCAACGAGTGCGGGAGCGCGACGCGGGTCAGGGTCGTGGTGGACGGCGCCGGTGACAGCCCCTGCTACGCGCTGGCGCCGGGAGCTTCCGTGATCTACGCGCACGAGTCGGTCACCGGCGCCTACGAGCGCACGGTCACCTGCTGACGGGGCCGGCCGGCGTGTCGCCCGGACGGCCCCGCGGACGTGCGGGGGGCGGCGCGCGCTGGTGGGATCGGCACGTCGGCCCCGCGCCGTCCAGGCGGCCAGAGCCGAGCGGGGCCGACACTCCCGTCCCGGGCGCCGCGGTCCTCGGGCGCCGCGGTCCTCGGGCACCGCGGAACCGGGGTGGGGCCCGCCCGGGTCAGGACGCCGAGGTCGGCGACTTCTGCGAGCGGTCCTGCTGCAGCGGCACCACCGGCTGCCCGGCGGAACCGGTGGAACCGGCGCCGTCGGCCAGGACCGGCACCGGCGGCACGTAGTTCTTGTACGCCTCCGGCACGATCACGCCGGCGTTGCTGTCCGCGCCGGGGGCCAGCTCGGCCATGACCCGGTTGAAGTCCTTCGTGGAGAGCCAGAACTTGTACATGATCAGCAGCTCGAAGGAGAGCATCAGCGCCGCCGCCACCGCCGTGGTCCACAGGAGCTGACCGATCAGCGGGCCCACGATGAAGACGAACATCTGGAACTCGATGCCGCTGACCAGGTGGGGCCGGACCCGGCGGTCCACCAGCGCCCGGCGGACACGGGTGTACCAGGGGAACTTGGCGTGGAACCCGGTGTGCAGGTCGATGACCTGCCGGCTGTTCGCGGTGAGCACCCCGGCCCGCAGTTCCGCGGCCCGCGCCTCGGACTCGTTCTCGCCCTCGGCCTCACCCTCGCGGAGCAGGTCCTCCATGAAGACGACGTTCTCGCCCGACGCGGCCCCGGGACCGACGGCCGCGGCGGCGGCCAGCGTGTCGGCGACGTCCTCGCCCAGCTCCGCCTCGGCGAGGGCGGACGCGGCGGCCGCGGCACGGGCCTCGGCGGCGCGTCGCGCCTTCAGCGTCTTCCTGATCTTGCCGCGCATCCCCGCGCGCATCTTGTAGATCTGCAGCGCGTCCAGGTACCGGAGGCTGTCCAGGAAGACCACGAGCAGTCCCGCCGCGAGGTACATCCCCTCACCGGTGCGCAGGTACTGACCGCCCATCAGACCGAAGGCGCAGGCCAGCACGCGGATGCGGTCGAAGACGTAGTCCAGCCAGCCGCCGAACAGCGAGCCGTTGTTCTTCAGCCGCGCCAGCTTCCCGTCGACGCAGTCGAGCACGAAGCTGAAGTGGTAGACGACCGCGCCGACGACCAGCAGGACCGGGTCCGCGGTCAGGAAGAGCCCGGCCGACGCCAGACCGAGGACGAGGGCTGCCCAGGTCACCCCGTTGGGGGTGATGAACCGGAACTTCGCCATGACCAGCAGCAGGCGGGTGGCCAGCGGGTCGACGAGGAACACCGTCCACCAGGCGTCCCTCTTCTTACAGGTGAGATGCTGCACGGCTTTCAGCGACAGTTGGCTCATAACTCCTCGTCACACGGGACGTCATTCCGAATGCACATCGTGCCGCCGGCGACCCGACGACCGCCCCGCTCAAGAAGGCGAAATCAAGATCACGCCCCGAGGGGAATTCGGACTGTAGCAATCCCCGACGCACCGGCCACCCCAACTTCACCTTCCGTATGGGCGGGGTTTGTCACAGACATTGCCCTACAACCTTGCGCCTTCTCAGCCGTCCTTGTCGATGAATGATGAAATCCCGTCACAAGCGGATGGGGCCGTACAACCTTTTTCCATCTCAGTTGTCCCACCAGTCGCACAGGCCGCGGATATCGATTTGATTTCGGCGTACAACCTTCTCTTTTCTCAGCCGTCCTTGTTGCTGTGCGCCACCGTCCGTGCCATGCGGTGAGGGCGCCGAGGAGGAAATGCACGGGGCCGAGCGGGGGTCCCCGACCCGCCTCCGTCGCCCGCCGGTGCACCGCGTCGGGTGCGGGACCGGGCGGGCGTGTCGTGGCGCACCATCGCTGGGTGAGAAGCCACTGGATGTCCTCCGAGCAGGCGTGGCCGGGAACTCCTCGGACCAACTGGACCCTGGCTACGCCGCCGAACGGACGCGGACCCCGTGCGATCCCCCCGGGCCCGTCGTGATCCCGGCCCGTCGTGACGCCGGCGCCCGCACAGGCCGGGTCGCCCCGCACAGGCCCGGTCACCCCGTACAGGCCCGGTCGGCCGTCACGCTCCGGCCGGGACCTCCGAACGGTCGCGGACGACGATCTTGCCGACGTTGCGGCCGTGCAGCATGCCCAGGAACGCGTCCACGAGGTGCTCGAACCCGTCGACCACGGTCTCGTCCGGCACGAGCCGGCCGCTCCGCAGATGCGGCACCGCGAAGTCGTGCAACTCCTCCTGCAGGTCACGGTAGTTGCGCACGAGGAAGCCCTCGATGCGGAGGCTCTTCTCCACGACTTCCTCGTGCACCAGGAGCGGCGGCGGCGCGTCGGGGTTGTTGTACCGGCTGATCGTGCCCACCCGCACGATCCGCCCGAACTCCCGCAAGGCGCCGACCGCGGCTGCCAGTTGCTCGCCTCCGACGTTGTCGACGAACACGTCGATCCCGTCCGGGGCGACCTTGCCGAGCAGGTCGGCGGCGGGCCCGTCGTGGTAGTCGAAGGCGGCGTCGTAGCCGACCTCCCGCACCAGGTGGTCCACCTTCGCCGCCGAGCCCGCGCTGCCGACGATCCGCCCCGCGCCGAGCAGCCGGGCGAACCGGCCGGTGGCGGTACCGACCCCGCCTGCGGCGCCCGACACGTAGAGGTCCTCGCCCTGCCGGAGCCGGGCGATGCGGGTCAGGCCCACGTAGGCGGTGAGGCCGGTGCCGCCCAGGATGCTCAGGTGAACGCTCGGGGGCACCCCGTCGACGCGGGGCAGCCGCCGGGTCTCCTCGGGCGTGACCACGGCGTGCGTGCGCCACCCCTGCCGGTGGAGCACGAGATCCCCCTCGGCCAGCGCGGGCGTCCGGGAGGCCACGACCCGTCCGACGGTGCGGCCCTCCAGCGGAACGCCGAGGCCGAAACCGCCGGGCAGGTCGTCCATCATCTCGCGGTGGTAGGGGTCGACGGACCAGTAGAGGTTCCGCACCAGGGCGCTGCCGGGGGC
>NZ_JBRIOU010000005.1:189324-192747 GCF_053474865.1 Streptomyces sp. CO7 | reverse complement strand
CTCCCTGACCGGAGCACCGCACTCGGTCGGGATCACCGCTCTCGGTTCCGACCGCCCCTTCCGGCAGGTCGGTTACGTGACCACGCCCGAACTGGCAGGCACGGCCGCGGTCCGCGCCTTGGTGAGGGAACTGCGGGGCACGATCCCCCCGGGCTGCGACCACCCGTAGCCGCGCCCGCCGCACGGGGGCGGTCACGGCCGGGCCCGGTCACGGCCGGGCCCGGTCACCGCCGGGCCACAGAGTCCCGGTCACCCTGCCGCCCGGTCACCCGGTCACCCGCGCCGCAGGACCCGCGGCCCCACACACACCCCAGGCGTCGCGCGAACTCAGGCGTCGCGCGCGAGGGCCCCCTCGATGAGCGCGACGGCCGCCCGCGGGTCCTCGACCTCCACCACCAAGCGGTCGTACGACTCCTCGTCCGCGAGTTCGACGACGACCGTCTTCTCGGGGTTCTTCACGTCCCAGAACACCCATTCCCCGTCGCGGCGGAAGCGGCCGGCCGTGATGACGCCCGGCAGGTGCGTACCGCCGAGCCGGACGCCCTTCGGCTCGCGCGCGATGCCGGGGTCATGGGTGGCGCCCCGTACGTGGGCGAGGGGGATCTCCAGGCGGCTCTTCAGCGCCCAGAGCTTGTCGAGACCCTGCATCTCCGCGATCAGCAGGTTTCTCTCACGGTCGATGGAGATCAAGGCCATGTCAGTACTCCTTGGGGTCGGCCGGCCGGGCCCGCAGGCGCAGACGGGCACCGAGAACGGTGGAGGCGAGCTGGGTGGCGGCGTCCCCGTGGCTGGGGCGCAGCGCGTCCTCCAGTGCGGTGACGCCTTCCTCGACGAGCGCGGCCACCTCGGGGTCGTGGGGGGCGCGTTCGGCGGCGGCCAGGAGCAGGAAGCCGGCGGCGGGACCGTCGTCGAACGTGGCGACGGCCCTCTCCAGCGCCTGCTCGGGATCGGTGATCGCGGCGACGGCCTCGACGGCCGGCCGGATCTCGCCCGCGAGGTGGGCGCGCAGAGCGGTCAGGTGCAGGCTCCGCTTGGAGCCGAACACCTTGTACAGGCTGCCCCGGTGGACGCCGGTGGCGGAGACGAGGTCGTCGACCGAGGTGCCCTCGAAGCCGTGTGCGGCGAAGAGGACGGCCGCGGCGGCGACGGCCTGGTCGGTGTCGAAGGCACGAGGTCTTCCCATGCCGATGATCGTATGAGATACGAGAACGATCGGTCAAGAACGACCGTTCTTTTACGAAGCCCGCCCGCGGCTCTCCCCTTCAGGGGTCCCCCTCGGGGCCCCGCAGGGCCCCCTCAGGGGTGCAGCACGAGCTTCCCCACGTGCCCCCTGCGGGCCAGCTCCTCCTGCGCCGTCGCGGCCTGCTCCAGCGGGAACGCACCGGCGATCACGGGCTCGACCTCGCCCTTGCGGGCCATCTCCATGAGCTGGTCGAACAGCCTCGGCGTGTGCATCGCCGAACCGATCACCTGCGCGTTGTGCAGGTACAGACGGCGCACGTCGAAGACCACGTCGTAACCGCCGAGCGCACCGGCCACCACCCACCGGCCGCCTTCGCGCAGCCACGGCAGACCGTCGCCCAGCAGGTCGCCGGCCACCACGTCGAGCGCCACGTCGACGCCCTCCGGCGCGAGCGCGCGCACCTGTTCGTCGATGTCCTGGGCCCGGTCGACGACGCCGTGCGCGCCGGCCCGGCGTACCGCGTCGAACTTGTACACGCTGCTGAGGGCGAGCACCCGCGCGCCGCGGGCCCGCGCGATCTGCACCAGCGCCAGTCCGACTCCGCCGGACGCCCCGGACACCAGGGCGGTCTCCCCCTTCCGCAGCCGGCCCCGCTCGACCATGCCCAGTGCCGTGCCGTAGGCGGTGGGCAGGGCCGCGAGCTGGTCGTCGGTGAGGGGGGAGGCGGTCACGTCGTGCGTCCGCTCCGCCGGTGCGGTCACGTACTCGGCGTAGCCGCCGTCGCGTTCGCTGCCCATCAGGCCCACCGGGTTGGCGTCGGGCCCCTCGGTCTCGTAGACGGCCGGGTCCACCACGACCCGGCGTCCGACCATTGCGTCGTCCACGCCCGGGCCGACCGCCACGACGCGCCCGGCGACGTCGGCGCCCTGGATGCGCGGGAAGTCGATCGGGCCCCGCCAGCCCGACAGTGCCCGTGGGTCGCCGGGCCGGCCGTACGCGCCGTCCCGGGTCCACAGGTCCGTGTTGTTCAGCGCCACCGCCGCGACCTGGACCAGCACCTCCCCGGCACGCGGCGTGGGCACGGCCACCTCCGCGGCCTCCAGCACCTCCGGCCCTCCGTGCCGCGTGATCCGCACCGCGCGCATGGTCCCGGGCACCACCATGGATCGACCTTTCGCGAGCTCTCGACACACCGGTCGGCCGCCACGCGGGCGGTGCCACCGGCCTCTGACCCACCCCGCGTACCGCGCCACGGGCCCCGGAAACAACCACCGGCGCCCGACGCGGCGCGGGACGGCTTCAGGCGATCACGCGATGCGTCCCGTCCCGTTGCGGGCAGAGCGCTCAAGGACCCACACTCGCCGTCCGGCCGTACCCGGTGGCCGGCCGCCCGACCCGGGAGGCACCGCGGTTGCACGAGCACGAACGCGTCCTCGACGAGCTGGCCCAGGGCCTGTGGCCGCTCACCGAGGGCCTCGCCTGGTTCGAGGCACTGGACGAGGAGTCACAGTCCGTCGTGCTGCGCGACCTCGGCCACTTCTGCCACCAGGCCCACCCCACCCGCGAGGAGGCCGTCGAAGCGGTGCGCCTCTCAGGGCTTCGGCCCACCCACACTCCCTGTGTCCTGATCGTCCGGGGACGGGCCGACGAGCAGGCAGGGCACGTCGCCACCCTGCGGCCGCGACACGAGCGGATCAAGGCCTTCCGGCTCCTGGTGCGCCTCCTCGCCGTCGCCGACGCACGCCGTCGGCGGCACTGCGGCGACAGGTGCTCCCACGACTGGCACCGGCTCTCGAAGCCGACGGGCGAAGCGGCGTCCCGTTCCCCCGGTGACGGGACGTGAGCCGGTTCGCATACCCGTGCCCCTGCCCGTCCGTCTGTCGGTGGGGCCGCGCCGCCGCGTAGGGTGCAGCGACGCCGCACCGCATGCCGAGAGGGAGGTCAGGGCGGGTGAACACGACCCGGTACCGGATCGAGGACCTGGACAAGCTGCCGCCGGCCTTCGCCACGGCCATGGGCATCGTCCTGCTGGGCATCCTCGCCCTGGTGGCGTGGGGCCTGTGGAAGATCCCCGACCACACCAGGCTCAGGAGCCCCGCCGCGCGGGAGCGGGCCGAGCGGCGCAAGGAGAGCCAGAAGCGGCAGAAGGCGCTGCGGGACCGCCGCGAGGCCCTGCAACGCAAGGCGGGGCGACGCCGCGACGGGGCCGCCTGACCGCCCCACCGCGCGCACCGCCCCAC
>NZ_JBRIOU010000005.1:188054-189224 GCF_053474865.1 Streptomyces sp. CO7 | reverse complement strand
ACCCTCCCGCATGCTCCCGGCCTCGGCCTCGGCCTCGGCCCCGGCCCTGGCTCCGGTCCCGGCTTCAGCTCCGTACCGGTCCCGACCTCAGCTCCGCACCGGCCCCGGCCCCCGGTCTACGGCGCCTCGACGACGTTGCCGTCCTTGTCGAGCATGTGGGTGCGCCAGTACTTGTCCCACTTGTCGTCGACCTTCTTCGGATCCTTGCCCTCGGGGTACCGCGCCATCCCCTTCGGCGGTTCCTCGCCGTTCGTGACGCACGCGCTGCCCGTGTCGCCCACGGCCAGCACCGGGTACTCGCCGTCGCCGCAGATGTTCTCCTCGTACCCGAGCCCGGAGCACCCGGTCAGGGCCACCGCCGCCGCCACGCCCACGAGGGCGGCCACCACTCGTCCACGGCGGCTCCCGCCCACCGAGCCGCTCCCCACGCCACTGTCACCCTTGCCGCCACTCCTGAGGCCCCTGCGCATGACTCCCCCTGCTCCCGGTCTTCCGTCGTTCGCTGTGCCTCAACTGTCGCCGTGGAGGGGCCGCACCTCCTGAGTACCGCTACTCATCACCGGGCGCGGGGTTACTCAACTCTCCCTGGGCGTGCGGCCTCAGTCGAACAGGGCCACCAGGCCGTTCACCCAGATCGACAGGAACACGAGGACCGCCAGTAGGCACCCGATCCCGGCCAGGGCGCCGAGGACGCCACCGCCCTCGCTCTCCGCTTCCGCCTCGTCCGCGGACGGCAGCGCGTCCCAGTCGACCGGGCGCCCCAGCTCGTCGGAGCACCGCTTCCGGAGCGCGGCCAGTTGCTCGCGGGCGAAGGTCGTCGCGGCCCGGGACTCCGGCCCTCGCCAGGCCAGGGCCCGCATCCGCTGCAGTGCGGTGCGGTGTCTCGCCTCGAACGCCCCGGTCTCGTCGGCGTCCCGGTCCTGCTCGAGGTACATCCACCGGCCTGCCTCGGCGGGCTCCCCGTACAGCCGGTACACCTCCGCCAGACGGCGACGGAGGGCCAGGTCGTCCGGGTAGGAGGACACCAGCCCGCGCAGTCGTTGGCGCGCGACGGGGATCCGGCCGGCGGCGAGGTCCGCGTCGACCCGGGCGAGGGTGTCGTTCAGGGGCATGTACGCATGGTCGAGCACCACGATCGCCCCCGTCGACCGGTTTCCGACCGCCCACCCC
>NZ_JBRIOU010000005.1:185588-187954 GCF_053474865.1 Streptomyces sp. CO7 | reverse complement strand
GGCGTGCGCCCGCCGCCCCGCCGCCTCGTCGCTCCGCCGCACCCGGTCCGCCACCCAGCCGATCAGGGCGGCCTGGACCAGCGCGGACACCACGAGGGTGACGTCGGAGGCGGCCATCGCGGCCGTCCCCGTCATGTCGGCCGTCACCAGGTACTCCACCGGATCCAGCACCAGCCGCACCGGGGACGTCAGGGCGGTGAGCCACATGTCGAGTGCCGGAGCGAACCGGTCCGAGACCTCGCTGACCAGCTTCAACGTCACCAGCCCGCCCAGGTAGACCCGCGAGGCGGTGCTCCCGAAGGTCAGACCCAGAACTCTGCGCGACAGTGCCTTGATCCGCATGGCTTCTCCTGGTCCCGTTCGCCGAAGGGCCGATGTGCGTACCGGCCCGTTTCGGTCACTCTCCCGCTCCCGTCGCGCCGGCTCCTGAGTACCGCTACTCAACCGCGGCGGTTCCCGTACGCAGACCACGGACACCGTGCGCACCACCCGCCCTCCGGGACGGGTCACGACGATCTGCCCGTGGCCCCGTACGCGGTCGGGGCGTTGTACCGGTGGGCTGTCCGCGGCCACGCGCGGGCCATAGCCTTCCGAGTGCCCGACCTCCGAGGCGAAGGGTTGCCGTGACATGACGGATCTTGCGGACGCGACCGAATCGATGGACCAACTCCGCACCGTGTGGCGGGCCATGGTGCTCGACCGCACCCCTGACGCGGACGTGCGCGACCTCCCCGGGGTCGCCGTCCGGTGGGCCGACTGCCGATTCCCGTTCTGGAACGCCGTCACCCTCACCGAGATCGGCGTGGACGCGGCGCTCCTCGACGAGCGCCTGCGGCAGGCGGCGGAGGTGATGCGCGGCAAGGAACAGCCCGGCTTCCTGTGGCTGTTCGAGGACCTGCTCGGGGACGACGCCCGGACGGAACTCCCCTCGGCGGCGGAGCGGGCGGGCCTGCAGTACGCGTTCCCCGGCACCGGCATGGCCGGGGACCTGCTGCCCCTCCCCGAGCCGAAGCACCCCGATCTCACCTTCCTCCGCGTCACCACCGACGACCAGCTGACGGCGTACGCGGACCTCAACTCCCGCGCCTACGGCTTCGATCCGGCCGCCGGCCGGGACGGCATCGCGGGTTCCGCGCTGTGGAAGACGGAGGTGTTCGCCTACCTCGGTCTGCGCGACGGTGTCCCCGTGACCTGCGCGGCGGCCGTCGAGGCGGACGGCCGCCTCTTCGTCGCCCTGGTGGCCACCGCCCCCGAGTACCAGCGCCGCGGCTACGGCGAGGCCGTCACCCGCATGGCCCTCCACGAGGGCGCCCGCGCCACCGGCCTCACCCGCGCCACCCTGCACGCGACCGAGGCCGGCGCGCCGGTCTACCCACGGATCGGTTTCCGGCCGAACTCCCCGATGCGGTTCTACGCCCTGCGGCCGTGACCCGGCCAGGCCCCGCCCGGCCCGACAACCCTCAGGCGGGGTGCCCGCCGTCCCGCTCCCCCAGGAAGACGGAAACGGTGTGCGGACGCGGTGCGCCCTGCACGCGTACCCGCGTCCTCCACCGTCCCGCACGGGGAAGCCGGACCGTCTCGCTGTCCGGGTCCACCGGGTCGACGACGCACACGATTCCGGACGTGAACTCCATCTCCGCGTCCAGCACTTCACGCCCGTGCCCGTGAGCGGGCCCGGGGTCCCCCAGCCACACCTCGACCCGGACGTCCCCGTCGGTGTCGGGCCGCGTGGCCACGTACGTCTTCCTGGGAGAGAAGATCACCGCCTCCTCCCCCGTCTCGGCCACCGGATTGTCCGTGGTCCCGAAGTCCCGGATCGAGACGAGCCCGTACTGAGCGCCGAAGGGGCCGGCCCACAGAAGTCGTCGCACGGTGGTGGTGAACTCCCCTGCTCGCAGCATCGGTTCGTGCATCGCTTCGGCGCGCGCCGCCACCGCCCGTCCCTGTCCGGCATCGGCTTGCCCACGGGCGAGGAGGCGTCCCCTCAGCCGTGGTCGTAGACGGTGACGTCGATGTCCCGGGCACACAGGGCGGCGGCGACGAGGGGCTCGACGCGCTCCCACCGGCCGCCCGCGAGGCCGCAGCCGATGCGGGGCATGTGCACGGACGCCTGGTGGGCGAGGGCGTGTCCGGCCAGCGCGTTCAGGCAGCGTTCGAGGGCGTCGTACCGGATGGGCGGGCCCCCGCTGCCGGTCCTGATGCCCCGCTGCCCGACCATGTTGGCGACCTGGACGTCGGGCCGGACGGGCACCAGCTGCACCGCCCCGAGGGCGAAGTCGTTGCCGGCCCGCTCCCGGTGCCAGCGGCGGTAGGCCCGCTCCGGCTCCGGCCATCGGCGGGAGATCGCCAGGACGAAGCCCTTGCCC
>NZ_JBRIOU010000005.1:183444-185488 GCF_053474865.1 Streptomyces sp. CO7 | reverse complement strand
TGCCCCACCCGCCCAGGTCGTTGCAGACGTGCGCGATGATCTTCGGACCCTTGGCCTGGGGGTCGGTCGCGTCGCCCGCGACGATGTTGAGCGGCTTCACCCCAGCATCCTCGCCCGGCCCGGCCACCAGGTCCAGCGCCTTGTTCCGCTCGCCCCGACCCCGGGGGATCATGAGGCATGCACCCGGACGACTGGCACCTCACCGACGACGTCGACGACTTCCTCGCCAAGGCCGGCGGCTTCCTGCGCTCCCGGCCCGGCCGTCACGTCATGCAGCTGACCTGGGCCGAACGGATCCGCAGCCGCGGGGCAGGGGCGTCGGCGGCGTCCGGTGCGGACGCCCCCTCGTTCGGGACCCTGGTGCGGGCGGGCGAGGTGTGCGGCACCTTCTACCGGCTGGGCGGCGTCGGCCTCTCCCCCCTCACCCCCGAGCAGGCCGACTCCCTCGCCGTCCGCCTGGCCGCCCTCGGCCATGTCCTCCCCCGCGTGAGCGCCGACGACGACACGGCCACCGCGTTCGCCGAGGCGTGGCAGCGGCACACCGGCGCGACGCCGAAGCTCCGCGACACCCGGCTCAACCTGTACGGCCTGCACGCTCTCACCCCGCCGGATCCGCACCCGCACGGGCGGGCCCGCCTGCTGGGCGACAGCGGCGCCGACCTCGCCGAAACCGTGCGCTGGTGCGCCGAGTTCGCCAGGGCCGTCGGCGAGGACGTGACCGTCGACGCCGCCACCTGGCCGTCCACCCGCTACGCCGACAAGCGCTACACCCTCTGGGAGACCCCTGACGGCGCCCCCGTCTCCGTCGCCGGCATGAACCCGCTGATCGGCGGCCAGATCCAGATCGACATCGTGTACACCCCCGCCCACCTGCGCGGTCACGGTTACGCGGCCGCGGTGACCGCGGCGGTCACTCGCACCGCCCTGGCCGCGGGCGCGCGGGACATCGTCCTGTTCGCGGACGCCGGCAACCCCACCAGCAACGCGCTGTACCGGCGCCTCGGGTACCGGGTGCTCACCGGGTGGTCGGTGTACGACTTCTCGTGAGGTCGACGGCACGCGCAGGGTGATACGGAGTAGGTGGGCCCAGAAGGCGTCAGGGCGACGTGACGACCCGGAACCGCAGGCACACCAACGGGGTGTCGTCCTGCACCGGCGTGCCGATGCCTTCCCAGAAGCGCCGGTGCCCGGCCCGCCATTCGTCCAGCGACCGGTCGCCCTCACCCTCCGCGGCGGCGTGCTCCCACGTGACCCCGCCGAAGGGAACCTGCTCGACACCGGTGATCTCGATCGTGGCGACGTGGTCACCGTCGTTCCCGAGGAGCGCCAGACGCTCACCCACGAACTCCAGGCCCTCCGTCTCCTCCACGTACTCGGCCAGCAGCCCGGTGGTGGCGATCTTCCTGCCGGCCAGGACCAGAGCGTTCAGCCGCTCCCGCATCTCACCGACCGTGCCGAGTTCCAACGCCCGCATGCCGTTGCTCCGTGGCCACACGCCAGCACCGCTCCCTTTCCACACCCCGGCATCCGCCACGGCCTTGGACGTCCCCCACCGTGGGACCGGCGAGGGACGACAACTCCCCACCGACGCCGCAGCAGCGCACCCAGCCGCACGCGACGGGCCGGCCCACGGCAGGCCTACTCGGTGAACTCGGCATCCTCAACGTCATTGGCGTCACTGGCGTCACCCGACGCGAGCAGGGCCAACGTGCGCAGGCGCTCGTAGTACGCCCGGCCCGACGGATCGGTGATGTGGGGGATCACGACGTCCAGGTCCTCGACGCAGGCCCGCAGGATGTGGTCGAGCTTGCGGGTGAGGGCTCCTTCGTCGGCGATCCATGCCTGGACGCACATCGCGGTCTCCGCGTCGAGCAGCACCATGTCGATGCCTTCCAGTTCGACCCCTCGCAGGTCGGCGGGGAAGTCGGCGTCGTCGTGCTCCTGCCGGAGCCGGGCCGCCTCGCTCATCCGGCCGGACAGCGCGGCCCCCACGCCGGCCTCCTCGCCGGACGACTCGTCACGAGCCGCATCGCCGCCCGCCTCC
>NZ_JBRIOU010000005.1:177161-183344 GCF_053474865.1 Streptomyces sp. CO7 | reverse complement strand
ACTCATCGCGAGCCGCATCGCCGCCCGTCTCCCCGTCACGAGCCACATCTCCGCCCGTCTCCCCGTCACGCGCCGCATCGCTGCCCACCTCCCCGTCACGCGCCGCGTCGTCCCGTACCCCCTCCTCACCGCGCAGTCGTTGTGCCCGCTCGGCGATGCCGCTGGACAGCTTGCCCGTGACCGTCCGGGCCTTGCCGAGCGTCTCGTTGCCGACGCGCAGGGCGACGTCGACGCCCTCCGCGCCCACGGCGAGGGCCTTGTCGCGCACCTCTGCGGCCGCCTCCACCCACCGGCGCGCCTCCAGGGATTCCTGACCGCCCTCGATCCCGAGCCGCCCCTGGAAGTCCACGACGGACGTCGCGACGTGGTTGCTGGAGTGCACGACGGCCCGGGACGTGGTCGGGTGCAGCAGGACCTTGGCGTTCGCCGTGCCGGCGGCCGCGTTCATGCGGCCGAGCAGATGCTCGGTGACGCGGGCGATGTGGTCCGTCCGCTTCTGCCGGGCGGCCCGCAGCCCGAGCCGGTGCCGGTCGAGCTCCTCGGGCGACGCGTCGAGTACGCGGTCCAGCTCCAGCACCGAGGTCGCGTCGTGGAGCTGGCAGCAGCGGGCCAGGACGGCCAGCCACTCCCGCACCTTGGGCTCGATCTCCCTGGTCGCCTTCGCGAGCTCGCCGATCTTCGCCTTGTGCTCCACCTTCTGCGCCAGCCCGTCCAGCTGCCGCAGCGCGTACGCCTGCGTCGTCGCGACGGTCGTCGACGTCGCCTGCACCTTCGACCACGTGACCTCGGAGACCCGGCCCACGGCCTCGCGGACGGTCATGGCCTCCTCGATGACGAAGTCCGCGCCGATCATGCCGGCCAGCGCGGCGTCCTTCTGGGCCCGCAGCACGTCGTCGACCTTCTCGTCGATGGCCGCGAGGTAGTCGGTGATCTCGTCCATGGCCTGCTGCCGCGCTACCTGCGCCATGATCCCCGCGGCGCCGGACAACAGGGCCGGGTTGCTGAGCAGCGTTCCGGGGCCCCGAACGAACTCGACGAACCCCCTGATCTGGCCCTTGTCCCCCTTCAGAACGCCCGTCGCGAGCCCCGACTTCGAGCTGGTCCGCAGCCCGTACTTCTGGATGGCCTCCGCCGACTGCTTGGTCAGCTTCACCCAGCGGCCCGAGTTGGCGGCGAGCTCGGAGGCCATCTGCGCGGCCTCGGAGGCGGCGAGCAGGGCCGGCCCCAGCCGCTGCAGTCCCAGGTCCCTGGACGGCAGGCTCTCGGAGACGAGGAAGCGCTCGACAGCCGTCGGATCGCCGATGACGGCGAAGCCGTCGTCGTCGCGGATCAGCTGAAGCTCGCTCTTCATCGTGAACTCCTGGGGACGGGCGGGAGGTCTCCCCACGGGGAAGGACCTCTGCACGGAAACGACGTGCCGACGCTACCTTCGGCCGTCCTGACCTGACCATGACTCAGGGAAGAGAGCTGCCCGCCCCCACCACGCGCGGCATAATCCGCGCATGGTCCTCACCCCGCGGCAGCTGGCCCTGGCCACCCTGGAGCGTCAGTTCCTGCTGGAACGCCGGCGTCTCGACGTGGCGGAGGCGGTCCGCCGGGTGTGCGCGCTGCAGGCGCAGGAGCCGGCGTCGCCGTACCTGGCGCTGTGGAACCGGGTGCGGGACTTCGCACCCGAGGACCTCGACGCGGCGTTCGCCGAGGGCCGGGTCGTGAAGGCGTCGCTCATGCGGATCACCCTGCACGCCGTCCACGCCGAGGACTACGCCCACCACCACGCCGCCATGCTGAGCACCCTGCGCGCGTCGAGGCTGTACGACCGCCGCTTCGGCGAAACCGGGCTGTCCCCCGACGACGTGGACGCCCTGTTCCCGGAGCTCGCCGCGTTCCTGGCGCAGCCCCGCACCGGCGTCGAGGTGCGGGACGAGCTGGCCGGCCGGTTCGGCGAGCACGCGGACCGGGTGTGGTGGGCCCTGCGCACGTACGGCACCGTGCACCACGCGCCGACCGGCGGCCCCTGGTCGTTCACCCGGCGCAACGCCTACCGCGCCGCCGCCCCCACCATGTCGAGCCCGGGCACGGACACGGGCGTGGACCCGGGCGAGGGCGTGCGCAGGCTACTGCTCTCCTACCTGGGCGCGTTCGGGCCCGCGACCGCCCGGGACTTCGCCCGGTTCACCCTGCTCACGAGCCCGGTGATCAAGCAGGCGCTGCACGAACTCGACGCGGACGGGCGAGTGGTGCGGGTGCCGGGCCCCGACCGCGCCCCGCTGTTCGACCTGCCGGAGGCCACCGTGCCCGACGAGGACACCCCGGCCCCGCCGCGGCTGCTGCCGATGTGGGACAGCACCCTGCTGGCGCACGCCGGTCCCGGCCGGCTGATGCCCGTGGAGTACCGGCCGCTGGTCGTGCGGCGCAACGGCGACGTGCTGCCCTGCCTGCTCGTCGACGGGCAGGTCGCCGGCGTGTGGCGGGCCCGCGAGGGCGCGCTGGAGCTGACGGCCTTCCGCGCATTCGACGCGGCCGCGTGGGAGGGCCTGGTGGAGGAGGCCGAAGGGCTGCTGGGCCTCCTCGCCACTCGCGAGCCGGAGGTGTACCGCCGCTACGGGCACTGGTGGGACAAGGGGCCGCTCACCGGCGTCGGCACGAGAACCGTCACGGGCGGCTGATCCCACCGCACGGGGGACGGCGATCGTCCGATGCGTCATCGTTATGCGCCGGTGCACAACCCCATGGGGATGCCGGCCGTCTGTAAGGCGCTGGCAGGAGTGCGCCTTCGGGTGCGTTTCCCGTAGGGAGATTGGGGATCACGTGAGGAAGCAGGTCTGGAGAGCCGTCGTGACCGGTGGCGCGGCGGCGGTGTTCACGGCCGTGGCAGCGGCGCCGGCCGGAGCGGCCGAGGGCGGGGTCTCGTTCACCCGCGTGCAGGTGAACGACGGCAAGCCGATCGTGATCGGGCTGTCGAAGGTCACGGTGCCCGCCTCCTTCCGGATGGCGACCACGAAGGCATGGGAGTACCCCGCGGTCTACCTGTACCGCAGCAACGGTGAAGCGCTGTGGCACGCCATCGGGGTCAGCGACTGCATCAAGGTGAGCTCGGGCGTCTGCGACTTCAAGGAGACGATGGACTTCGACCCGACCGTGTGGGACATGTACAACAGCGAGGCCGGCGCCTGGAAGGTCGGGGCCGAGGTGCACTTCGAGGGCGACGGCGGTGACACCGACGACGAGGGCCTGACGGCGTACGTCAAGCGCAACTCCCGCCTGACCGTCAACGCCTCGCCCGAACCGGTGGCCAAGGACAAGACCATCACCGTGACCGGAAAGGTCACGCGGGCCAACTGGGAAACCATGAAGTACGCCTCCTACGGAGGACGCCTGGTGAGCCTGCAGTTCAAGCCTTCCGGCAGCACCGCCTACACCACGGTGAAGAAGGTGTACGCGAACAGCTCGGGCGATCTCCGGACGACCGTGAAGGCCTCCCGGACCGGTACCTGGCGCTGGGCGTACTACGGCAACACCACCACCGGGCCGTCGACGTCCTCCGGGGACAACGTCGTGGTGAACTGACGTCCGCGAGGCCTGCGGGTCGGCGGGGGCGCGGTCGGCGAGCCGGAGACCCCGCGGCCCGGTCGCATGGCGGCCGTGCCGCGGTCGGCCGGCCCCCGCCCCCGCGACCCCCGCGACGAGTCAGGTGGGGCCTAGGGGCGGCGGCCCAGCAGGTGGACGTCGAGGTAGCCGCGCTCGGAGGCCGGGTCGTTGACCAGCCGCGCCTGGTCGACCAGCCCGGCCCCGGTCAGCAGCCCGGCGAACCGGTCCACCGGCCAGCTCCAGGCGGGCGCCACCTTGTGGTCGAAGCGGACCGGCTCCGGCCCGTCGCCCCCGACACCGGACCCGCGCCCGCTCCCGGGCCCGGGCCCGGCCTTTGCCGCGGCCCCCGCTCCGAACGGGGACCAGGACCCGGTGCCCGCCCCCGTCCCGAGCCCGAAGAACGAGACCAGGATCAGACCCCCGGGCGCCAGCACCCGCACCTGTTCGGCGAGCACCGCGGGCAGCTCCGCGGGCGGTGTGTGGATCATCGAGTAGTGGGCCAGCACGCCCCCGAGCGCGCCGTCCTCGACCGGCAGGGCCTCCATCCTCGCCTCCTCGAACCGGAGCTCGGGGTGCGCCCGCCGGGCGTGGGCCACCATCCCCGGGGAGAGGTCGATCCCGAAGGCATCCAGCCCCAGCTCGTGCAGCATGGCCGTCAGGTGTCCGGGACCGCAGCCCACGTCGGCCGTGCGGAGGTTGCCGGTGCCGCGCACCAGCTCGGCGAAGGCCGCGATCATGTTCCGCGCGAACGGCTGCGTCTCCATCCGGTCGGCGAACAGCGACGCGTACAGCTCGACGACGCCGTCGTAGGCCGCCCTGGTCCTGTCCTGATGCCCGGTCACGGGCAGGGAAGCCGGCACCCCTTCCCCGGACCGCGCGCCGTGCCCCTCGCCGCGCCCCCTCACGGCGACTCCAGCAGGACAGCCGGCAGGGCGCCGCTCACGATCCGCTCCTCGGGCAGCGAGAGCCCGAAGAACTCCTCGACGACGCCCAGCGCGATCCGGTACTCCTCCTCTCTGTCCCGTTCGAGAAGGGGGAGCCCGGCGGCGGCGAATCGCTCCTCCAGCCGGGCAGCCGTCTCCGGATCACCTTCGACGCCCTCGTAGCCCCACGACCGGTCGAGGTGCAGGTTGCACGCGGCCAGCAGACGCCCGTCACGCAGGTAGGTGAACTGCGGCGGCACGGGCTTGCCGTTCATCTCCTCGTACTCCAGGACGCAGACGTCCGCGCCGCCCTGCGACATCGAGGACGGCGGATCGATCTCGCCGGGCCATCCGCCGTACGCGACGGCGTACGACCACTCCTCGCTGCGGCCGAGACGCAGGCCGATGCCCTCGTAGGAATCGCCGTACCTCTCCTCCATGAGGGCCGGCAGCGAGGCACTCGTGTGTTTCCCGACCGGGACGACGACGCGCTCCGGCAGCCACCGGAAGGAGGTCGCGAGGCGGGCGGCGAGTTCCTCCAGGGAGAGTCCACGGGCCAGCACCACGTAGTGGCCCGCGGAGGAGACGCATCCGCGTTCGGCGAGCCAGATCAGTCCGTCCGTCATACGGCCCATCCTGACAGCGGGCTCGGACAATGAAGGCAACCAACGGTACTGCCGCGGCCGTCAGTTGAGTCACCCCGCTGCCGCGCCCGTCGCCGCCCGCAGGAGCGCCGCCGTCTCCGCGTCGGCCGGGAAGAACGTCTCCACGGCGATCTCGTCCAGCGTCACATCCCGCGGTGAGCCGAAGACGGTGACCGTGTACAGCAGCGAGAGGTCACCGTGCTCCGACGACAGCCGCAGCGGCGTGACCAGGTCGCACTCCGGTCCCTCCTCCGCGCGGGCGGAACCGGCCCCGGCCCCCGCCTCGGCGGGCGCGGGGTAGGCCTCGAGTTCAGCGAGCAGCTCGGCCAGACCGGGATCCGCCGTCCGCTGCAGCTGGCGGCGCACCCTCCGCAGCACGTGTCCCCGCCACTGGTCCAGGTTCCGGATCCTGCGCGCCAGGCCGTCGGGGTGCAGCGTGGCCCTGAGCACGTTGAACGGGTCCCGGGCCGGCTCCCCGGTGACGTCGCCGAGGAACGCGCGCGCCGCCGGGTTCGCGGCCAGCAGCTCCCAGCGGGCGTTGACGGCGAGCGCGGGATTCGGCGCGTGCCCGGCCAGCACCGCTTCCACGGCGGCGCGCGCCGCACCCAGGTCGGCGAGCGGGCGCTCGGGGTGCAAGGGGGCGAACCCGGCGGCCAGGTAGAACGCGTTGCGCTCCCGCAGCGGGACGTCCAGTTCGTCGCACAGCCGCCGGATCATCTCCCGGCTCGGGTTCGCCCGGCCGGTCTCCAGGCAGCTGAGGTGCCGGGTGGACAGCTCGGCGGCCAGCGACACGTCCAGCTGCGAGCGGCGGCGACGTTCGCGCCACCGCCGCAGCAGCACGCCGACCGGCTCGCCGTGGGTCGTCGTCATGGGGCCAGCCTGCGACGCGGCGGGAGGCGTGGCAATGACCTCGGAGGTCATCGACACGCCGCACGGCGAGTCGCAGAGTCGGAAGCACGAACCGGACCGACGCGAACGGTCCAGCCGTCGCGACCGGCCGACTCACCGACCGACCGACCGGAAGGAAC
>NZ_JBRIOU010000005.1:155285-177061 GCF_053474865.1 Streptomyces sp. CO7 | reverse complement strand
CGCCGACGCCACCCCCGAGGGCGCCGCCCTGCTGGATCCCTACCTGCGCTTCTGGAACGCCCCCTCCCCGGACGACGCGAACCGGCTCGCGCAGCAGGTGTTCACCCCCGGCGTCGAGTACCGCGCGCACATCGGCGTCCTCCAGGGCGCGCAGGCGCTGCTGGACTTCCGGGAGCAGTTCCTCTCCCACATGGGCGAGACCGCGCTCCGGATGCGCGAGCAGCCCCAGCTCCACCACGACCGCGCCCGCCTCGAGTGGGAGCTCCTCACCGGAGGCGCGGGCGACGCCGGCACTCCCTTCGCCACGGGCACGGACGTGATCGCCCTCGACGAGGACGGCCGGATCAGCTCCATCACCGTGTTCCTCGACCGCGCCCCCGAAGGGTTCGGGGCGGCGGCCCACGACTGAGCACCGGCCTCGCCCGTCCCCCCGCGAGCGCCCTCGGCCCGCCTCGACGACAATGCGAGACGGGTCGAGGGAGAGGCGGACAGGCTCGGTGGACAGTGACCTGCGGCGGGCGGTCGTCGTGACGCTCGGCGAACTCGGGCGGAGCGACGACTGGCGCGACCGGGCGGACGCCGGGCACGGCCTGGCAGGGTTCGCGGAGATGCCCGAGGCCGTCGAGCCACTGCTGGCACTCGTGCTCGACCCTCGCGACACCTTCGTCACCCAGCACACCGCGGAGGCCCTGCTCCGACGCAACGACAGGGCAGGACTGGCGATCGTCGCGTCCGCGCTGCCGATCGCGGACGACGACCATGCCGATCACCTCTACGCCGCCGTCTTCGACGTCTTCGGCGTCTTCGCGCAGGACCTGGACGAGGCCCTCCGCATCTGCGAGGAGATGGAGGCCGACGCCGACGAACGCGTCGCCCGGGGAGCACGTCTGCTGCACGAGACACTGGCCGAGATCGATCCCGTCCTGCGACCCGTCGTGCGGCGGGATCCGACCTCGTCGTACGAGCCGGGCAACTGTGTCCCGCCTGGGTAAAGACCTGGGTAAAGACTCGGATCCCTTCCCCCTCCCGTTGGGAAAAGACGCTGGATGACGGGGAGAACCGGCCCTAGCGTGACCGGCATGAGTGATCACCAGGACGCCACCGTCACCCCCGTCGAAGCCTTCGACCCCCCTTACTACGTAGCCGTCTTCACCTCGGTCCGCACCACCGACGAGGACGGCTACGGCGAGACCAGCGCACGCATGGAGGAGCTGGTGAAGGAGGTCCCCGGCTTCCTCGGCATGGACCATGCGAAGACCCCCGGCGGGCTGAGCATCACCGTCGGGTACTTCCGCGACGCCGACGCCCTCACCCGGTGGCGCTCCCACGCCGAGCACCGCTCGGCGCAGGAGCGTGGGCGCGCCCAGTGGTACGAGAACTACACGCTGCACATCGCGAAGGTGGAACGGAGCCACGCGTTCACGCGGACCGAGGCCTCCCAGGCGCCGTCAGTCGGCTGAGTTCTCCCGGGCGTCGCGGCGGAGAGCCCACAGCCGGTCGTCCGGCGTGGGCGTCGTCCGCCAGCGGGCCCGCAGGACGCCGTCGCCGTCCGGCATGACGGCGGTCATCAACGGCATCCGCTCGTCGGCGACGACGGACATCAGCGCGGCCGCCCGCGCCCGGGAGATCGCTGCGACGAGCTGCGGGAAGCATTCCTCGTCGACCCACGCGCTGTGGAGGCGTCCGGCGTCGTCCTGCCAGACCCCTTCGACGTAATCGTCGGCCGACAGGCCTTCCAGCACCGACGTGACGTCGGGCGACAGGGGAGGCCACACCTCCACGCGTGCGCGCGGTGCCAGCCCGGCGCGGACCGTGGCGAGGGTGTCCGGGGTGAGCCGGTGCCATCGTGTGGCCCCGTCGGCGTACGTCTCCTCCAGCACCCCGGCCTCACCCGCGCACACGGCCTGGCGCAGACAGGTCCAGAACTCGTCGTCGCCGGGCCGCTGCACCCCTTCTTCGTCGTCCTCGAACGCGTAGGGCGAGCAGTGCAGCGGCTCGGGGAAGAGGCCGAGTGCGCGCGTCCGGGCCACGGCCTCCGTGCAGGGCACGCTGCTGCTGATGTAGAGGTACTGGTCCCACCCCACATGCACGGCAAAGATGTCGTCGACCTCCAGCCTGCACCAGGCGCCGTTGTCGCGGAGCATGGCCCGCACCAGTTCCAGGCCGGTGTCGAGCGACACCTCGACGCCGTCGTGGAAGTCCCCCAGCCCGGACGGGAAGAGGCCGTCCAGACCGTAGCCTTCCACCGTCGGCTCGAGGCCGAAGTGCACGCAGGTCGCCACCCCGGGTTCGCGCACGACCAGACGGTCGACACCGGTGTCCTCGGCGAACGCGGCGACCGCCCGCAGGTATGCCGCCTCGACCTCACCGCGGTCGCTGACCGTGTCCTCCGGGCCCTCGTAGCTCCCGTGCTCGTCGCGGTCGGCTGGGTCGTACTTGGTGACGCGGTGGACGTAGGTCGGCATGCAGACATCCTCCAGTGAGCCCGCAGAGGCCACCTAGGCGAGCACCCATCGGGGCGGGTGTGCCGGGTCGGACGGGCAGGTGAAGACGTGCAGGTCACGGTCCCGTCCGAAGCGCAGCCGCGTGGGCGAGCCGACGGACCGACCGCCCCGGACCGAGGCGATGCCGTGCAGGTCCGGGTCACGGTCCTCCAGCGGCACCCAGCTGTGCGAGCCGGCGTCCATCTCGCCGCTGTCTGCGGTCAGCAGCAGTCGCATCGGGGCTGCGCAGGACGCGCAGTCGATGGTCATCGGGCCCGTCGACGCCCAGCTGGGGTAGCCGCCGACCCGCCAGCCAGGTGGAATCGACAGGTCGTACTGGTAGCTGGGGGCCTCGGAGCCGAGTGCCTCCGCCTGGGCGTCGTCCCACGCGTCGATGCGCGCGATCAGCGGGGCGGGCAGGGTGTCGTCCTCCGCCCAGGGGTAGGTGTCCACCTCCTCGGGGTGCAGGACGCACGGCTCGGGGAGCTCGTCCTCCCACCGCAGCTGGGGTGCCTCGGGCGGAGCGACTAGGAAGCGCTCCGCGCGCTCGGCCTCCGCGGCCCGCCGCCACCGGAGGCGGTAGCGGCGCTCCAGGTAGGGGCTGTGGGTGAAGGGGCAGCGGAAGAGCTGCACCAGGTCGGCGCCGTCGGGCCCGGAGCTCAGGCCCGGGATGTCCCGGCGGAAGAACTGGGCCAGTCCCACGAGGGGCACCGGCCCGTCCGCCCCCGGCGTTCCGGCACCACGCCACGGCCGCCTCTGCGGCCACGCACCCGCGGCCCGCGCGGCGCGGATCTCGTCCGGGGCGTATCCCTCGGTCTCGGGCTGGTGAGGCTCGTCGCAGACCGGCCACGGTTCGGCGTCCGGCCACAGCATCGGCCCGCCGACATGGCTGTCGCGCATGCCGGGCCGCCCCGGCCTGGGATGCAGCCTGCACGAGACCACCTTGCCCGCGCCACTGCTCATGCACCCCACCAGCCTGGTTTCCCTCAACTCCCTCTCACCGCCCGTCTTCCGCCCCTACGCTGGAAGGATGGTCGACGTGGGGGCCGGGGAGCTCCGCTCCAGCCGGGACAGACTTCTCAAGCAGGCGCGGGCCGCCGAGAATGCAGGGGACGGCGCGGTCTGCGGGTTGCTGTACTTCTACGCCGCCGAGTGCGCTCTGAAGGCCGAGGTGATGCGGCGGCGCTCTCATTTCATGTCCACCGCCCAGCTCCCCAAAGACCTACGCAGCCACAATCTCCGCAGGCTCGCCAAGGAACTCAACCTGCGTGACCCCACAACCAGCGCGGACCCGCTCCGCTGCCGCCGCCACAAGGACAACAGCTGGATCGAAAGCCAGGAGCTCCACGAAGCGTGGCGCTATGGTGCGAAGCTGGACGACGATCATCAGAAGGCGGCGCTCGAAGCGCTGAAACAACTGGTGGGGCAAGCCACGAAAGGAGGCTGAGCGGCGTGGCCGACAAGCTGTTCACCTGGGTCGACGTCGACTCCCGCCTGGCGGAGGCCGCAGTCGACGGCGAGTGGCCGCACTGGTTGCTGGAAGCCGACGCCTGGTGGGACGGCCTGGAGCTGTCCGTGCATCCTGGCACTGGCGTCGCGGAGGTCCGGGAGTTCCTGGACCTCCAGTTCGGCCTCGAGTCCGCAGTGGACGGCGAGGAGGGCCTGGAACTCCTTCTGGACCGCCCCGCGTCCCACAGCCCGCGTAGTCTCCCGGTCCGGCTGGCAGAGACCGAGGACGCTCAGGAGGTACCCCGCCGCCCCCGGCTGAACGAGCGCCGGCTCACGTCCGCACTGAGCGAGCCGCTGCCCCGCCCCGCCGCCGGATTCACGGGCGGCCGCCAGGTCATCGCCTTCCACTCCTTCAAGGGCGGCGTCGGCCGCACCCTGCATGCCGTCGCGCTCGCCGACCTGCTGGCCTCCCGCGGCCAGCACGTGCTCCTGGTCGACGCGGACCTCGAGGCGCCCGGGATCACCTGGATGTACCAGGCACAGGGCGGCCGCTGCGACATCGCGTACGACGACGTCCTCGCCCTCCTCCACGCCTCCCCGGACGGCGACCCCACCGAGGCCGTGCAGATCGCGGCCGCCTACCTCCCCAATCAGGAGGTGTCCCGCCATGCCGGGGAGGGCCGGGTCACCATCCTTCCGTCCAGCCGCCGCACCGCCCTCGGCCCGCCCCGCATCGGCCCCTCCGACCTGCTGACCGAGGATCGCTCCCCCTACTTCCTCACCGAGTCCCTCGCCGCGCTCGCCGTCGCCGCCGAGGCCGACGTCGTCGTGCTGGACCTCCGCGCGGGCGCATCGGAACTCTCCGCCCCTGTCCTGCTGGACCCGCGGGTCACCCGGGTCTTCGTCTCAACCATCAGCAGCCAGTCCGTGCATGGCACCGAGACGATGATCCATCAGGTGGGCACCCATGCCCCCGCCCTCGCCGGCACCGACCCCGCACCGGGCGCGATCATCACCCAGTACCGCCTGGACCTCCACGACGGCCACGCCGACGATGCGCGCGCTCTCCTCAGCGACGCCCTCTCCTCCGCCATCGCCCTCCCGTCGGCCGTCGGCAACCCTGCGGAGGACCCGCACGGGGACGAGCGTTTGGCAGTGGACGAGCAGGTGCTGACGGAGCCGGTCCTGAGCCCGTTCCGCGAGGAGTTGCTCGCGCTGCCGGAGAGCTGGGACGAGGTGACGGACGTGATCCGCCACTGCGCACTGCCGCGCCTGGTGGCCGAGTTCGCGCCCAGCTCCATGCTGGCACCGGACCGTCCCGCCGAGGATCCGGAGGTCCTCCTTCACCGGCGCACGTCTCTGGCCGAGTTCACCGGCGGACTCCTCGAAGGCGGTGCGTTCCATCCCGCCCCGGACAGCGACTTCTTCACTGTCGAGGCCACCCGCAGGCTCGTGGCCGACCATCGCACCGACCTGCCGATCGCCGTGGTCACCGGCGGACCGGGCACGGGCAAGACGTTCACCTTCGCCAGGATGTGCTCGGCGGGTACCTGGGACACGTTCGCCTGGACCACCGGGGAGCGCGTCCGGGGAACCGCTCCCATCGTGCCGGTGCTCGCCTCACCTGACGCGCCGGACAGCATCTGGGACGCTGATTCGCGTCACGCCGACGCAGAGTCCCTGTACCTGGACAACCTGTGGGAGCACCCACCCACCGGACCGGAACGCCGCGACCGGATTCGCGCGCTTCTCGATGCGTCCACCACACATGCGTCGGCCGGAAGCACACGCTTCTGGCGGGACCGCTGGCTGGACTGCCTCACCATCGCGGCAGGCGCCCCCGACGATGTGCACGGGCTCGATTTCCTGATCCACCGCGAGGCGCTGTTCGTCATCGACGGTGTGGACGAGTGGCTGAACGCCATCGCCCCCGACACCGAGACAGCTGTCCGGGCCACCGCCCTGCACAGTCTGCTGCACGATGTTCCCCTGGCGCTGCGCAGGTTCCGCAGGCGCTCTTTGGGGCTGGTGGTCTTCAGCCGCCACTCTCCCCGCCCGGAGAGCACGGTCAGCCGTCCGTCCAACCGGGACACCAAGCCGTCACGGCGCGCCTCCCCCTACGAGCTGCAGTGGACCGCCGAGGAAGCGCTGAGATTCGTGTTGTGGCTGGCGGCCCGTGCCGACGCCGTTCCACCCCCGGAGGGCCTGGTCGACGCCTTGGACGAGGAGGAGATCGTCCGCTGCCTCCTGCCCCTGTGGGGCTTGCGTATGGGATCCGACGGCTCCCGTGAGGCGTGGACGGACCGGTGGTTCTCCTCCGCCCTCGCAGACGCCCGTGAGCGCGTCCAGCCACGCGACGTCGTGCGCTTCCTGCACGAGGCTACGGTGGCGTCCGGAGCGGACGTCAGGTCCGGGGACCGGGTGCTGTCCCCGGCGGCCATGCGTCAGGCGCTGGCCGAGTGCGGTACCGCCAAGATCGCGGAGATCCGACAGCAGTCTCCGCAGGTCTGGCACCATCTGCAGGACTTGGCCGCCCACGCTGCCCAGGAGCCGTCCCCCTTCCGCGCCTCGGACGTGGGCCTCACGCTGCAGGCCGCCCGGCGACTCGAGCGCTGGGGCGCCCTGTCGCGCACCCCCGACGGCCGCTACCAGTTCCCGGAGCTCTACCGCCTGGCCCTCGGCTTCCGCACCGAGGGCCGCGGGCGCATGACCCAGGCAGCGCTACTCGCTCGCGCCCACCTCGCCGACGCCGATACCGACGTCAACGCCGACGCCGAGCGGAGCGGCTGACCGGACTCGGCGGACCACGGGCATGACCGGCCTGTTCTCACCGGTCGTGATCACGTGTCCGTCCTCTGGCTCGGCATGGAGACGGAACGCCGCGGCGAGGAGGAGCAGATGCCCGGCAAACGTGACACTGCCGAAGCCGTGCCAGGGCCCCTGAGCGAGCTTCCCGCGCATGGTCCACCGGTCGACCTCGCATCGCGCCAGCCACCAGCCCGCGACCTTGCCCTCCCTGTACTTCTGGTGCTGCAGATGGAGGCGGTACGGGGAAAGACCCTCGTCCGCCGCTGCCGCGTACTGCCACCAGGCGCGGGCACCGTCGTCGTCCGCCAACTGCAGCGCACAGCCGACTACCAGGGCACCGGAGGGGTCCGGGAGCCGGTCCGTGACGAAGGACCGCGGCGCGGTCTCCGCATGGTGGTCCAGCACCGCCTCGCAGAGCGCGACGAGACGCCGGCCGGCCTGCAACTTCCTCTCCCACTCCTCACAGCTCAGGGCCGTCCGCGGCCTGCGCCTCCCGCCTGCCTGGTGATCTTCCACCCGTGGGTCCTCGACGCGCGGCTGGCCGGGGCTCCCGCGCAGCAGGCCACCAGTCACGACGTCGCCGTCAACGGATTCAAGGGCCTCCAGTCCTACCGGCAGCTGGCCCTGCCGAAAGCTGAGCGCGCTCTCCTGGAGGAGGTGGCCGCCGACGGTGAAGCGCGCGAGTCCGCGGCAGGGGCTCTGACCGAGTGGGCGGACAAGCCGCCGTTCGAGGTGGAACCGAAGCTCCGACCCACCGAGATCATGGCTTGCTCCGCAGACGCTCCCAGGGGCAGACTTCTCGCCGATGCACCGGCACATGACCAGGCCGTGCACCAGATTTCCGGGGGGAAACTTTGCTGCCATTCGATGACGACATCTTCGCCGCCGAAAATATCGCTCAGTCAGCAGCGGTGGCAGACGATGCCGAACTGTTGAAGGTCCGGAACCGGATCTTGGCGCTGGACCCCAAGGGCGAGCGGTTCGCGCGCGTACTCCGCGAGACCATCGATCAACTCCTCAACGGCGAGGCTACCGGCCGCTACGACTGGAGCGACCTTTACAAGACCGAGAAGACGCACGCCGGAACGCTCGTCGAGATCAACCTGCAACGGGAGTTCGACTTCGCCAATGGCGAGAAGATGGACTACCAGATCGCAGGTATCGAAGTCGACTGCAAGTATTCGCAGAGCTTCGGCGGCTGGATGATCCCTCCTGAGGCTATCGGACACCTATGTCTTGTCGTCTGGGCCGACGACCGAAAGACGCTCTGGAGCGCGGGGCTCGTCCGGATTCGGCGCGAAGACCTGAACGTGAAGAGCAACCGCGACGAGAAGGGAACCATCAAGGCCGAGAACCGGAAGAAGATCTCCTGGATCTGGCATCACGCAGAAATGCCCGAGAACATCCTTCTGCATCTTCCCGATGAGACTCGCAATGCCGTTCTCTCCCCCTCCTCAGGGCAGGGGAAGGTAAACGAACTGTTCAGGCTGGTTCAGCGGAAGCGAATCAGCCGGGGCGTTGTGAGAACCGTCGCTCGCGAGCACGACTATATGGCGCGCATCCGCGAATCGAAGGGCCGTGCACGTACCGTCCTGCGGCGGCACGGCATCCTCATCGTCGGGCACTACGAGAGACACCAGGAGATCGCCCGCCAGCTTGGAGTGCCCGTTCCCCGGCCGGGCGAGCTCGTCAGCTTCCGCGTAGTCACGGCGAAGCAGCACCACGGAGACGCTCCCCGGGTGGTGCTGGACAATAGGGAGTGGGTCCTCGCCGGGAAGAACGACCCCGAAGAGGAAGGGCCCCTGCTCCCCAAGCACACGGCGGGAGCAGACAGCACGGCCGCGGACGCATAGGCCGACTCACCAGGGGGAGGCGGCCAGCACGGACCTGCCGCCTCCCTGATCCATGGAGCTTCCCCAGACTAATGAGCAGCATGCAGCCACCGTCATCCGGCGAGCCGGCAGAGCCTGTGGCGGAGTGGGTTCCCCCGGCCGGTTCGTGGGCTTCCTCTGCGGCACGACGCCGGAACATGCAGGCCATCCGCAGTCGCGACACCAAGCCTGAACGTCAGGTGCGCAGTCTGCTCCACGCTCAGGGTCTTCGGTACCGGGTGGGCGCGAAGCCTCTGCCCGGCCTCCGCAGGACCGCCGATATCGTCTTCCGCCCGGTCAAGGTAGCCGTGTTCATCGACGGCTGTTACTGGCACGGATGCCCTGAGCACTACGTCCCGCCGAAGACGAACTCCGGTTACTGGTCCGACAAGGTGCTGCGTAACGTCACCCGGGACCGGGACACCGACGAGCAGCTCAAGGCGGCCGGGTGGACGGTGCTCAGGTTCTGGGAGCATGACTCGGCCGAGCAGACCGCCGTGCAGATTGCAGCGACGGTGAGCCGCATCCGGGCAGCAGAGCGGACCCGGAGGTGCCCTCCCAGTCAGTCAACCTGAGCCGCTTGGGCAGCCGCCAGGGCCGCATAGATCTGCTCCCCCACGGCTTGCGCGACAGGCGGCGGAAAGGCGTTTCCGACCTGCCGGTAGGCGGCCGTCTTACGTCCTGAGAAATTCCAGTCCTCAGGGAATCCCTGAATGATTCCGGCCTGGGTGACGGTGAGCTTGGGGCCACCAGGAGCGAAAAGGTCGCGCTCCACATCCTTGGTCTCGTCAGGCTCGTTCGCGACACCGAGCCCGCAGACTCCGAGCGCGGCCCATGCCCGCTTGGCTCGCGTCGGGCCGAGGTCGGCGCCACCGTGCTTCTTGGACCCGCCGACAATCGTCGGCGCAACACCTTCTTGAGCCTTCTCGAACCACGTCTTGAAGGCCGCCTCGGCCCTGGGGTCATCCACCCTGGCGAACCGCTCACGCATGGAATCCTCAAGCGCTTCGCCGACCGTCACGACGTCACGCGGTTCAGGCTTCGAGTTTTCAAAATACGGACGAATATCACGGCGCAGAGCCACAAGAATCGCCCGCGGGCGCAACTGCGGAACGCCATAATTTTTCGCTTCCAGGATTTCCCAGTAGCAAGGTTCATACTCCATTTCCTCAAGCCGTGCGAGGATTTCGGAGCGGTATTCTTCAAACTTCGGATCAAGAAGTCCGCGAACATTCTCGATCATTACGGCCTTGGGGTTGAGGAAATCAACCAGATCAAGCATCACCGGGAAGAGGTCACGCTCATCGTCCCGGCCGAGCTGCTTCCCAGCCACAGAAAAAGGAGGGCACGGAACGCCCCCCGCAAGGAGGTCGAGCTCGCCTCGCCGCAGGCCAAGGATCTCCGGGTCGAACTCCTTGAGGTCCGCCTGGATGACCTCGCAGCCCGACCACTCAGGGTGTGTCTCGATGTTGCCCCGGAGTGTCTGGCAGGCGTCTCTGTCGATCTCGATCAATGCCCGGTGCTTGAAGCCGGCGTTGTGGAGTCCGACAGCCTGACCTCCGGCGCCGGCGCAGATCTCGACTGACGTGAACCTGAGTTCGTTGGTGCGGGCCATGCCCTCTCCTTACAACCATGCAGCGACAGACACACTGTGCGACCTGTTGTCACAGAGGGTTACACGGCCCACTGACACAACCGGCCGCGCTGATGTCTCAGCACGCCCGCTGGGTGCATGAAAGGCACCCGGACACACTCAGCCCACACCTTAGTCGGCTGCGCCGACAGAGCGCCGTCCGGTATTGCTCCCGCCAGGAGCGGCAGGTCAGGTTATGCCTGCCTACCGCCCCGGTCGACTCCTATTCGTCCAGGTGAGCCAGCAGGGCGCGGATGTCCGCCTCATCCATGCCCATGCTGGTCGGCTCGTCCTCCTGGAGATCGCCGAGCTGCCGCACCGACGGGTCGTCGAGAATGCGTCCCATGAAGTCGAGCTTCTCCCCCAGCCGCATGGCAACGATCTCGTCCACCGTGCCGCGAGCAGCGAGGATGGTGACGCGTGTCTCAGTTCCCGGAGCGAGGCCCAGCCGGTGGATGCGGTCGAGACTCTGCAGGTAACGCCCGGCCATGAAATCCCGGTCGACGTACACCGCGTCGTGGCAGACCTGGTGAAGGCTGATTCCCTCTCCCAGGGTCGCCGGGTTGGAGATTAGCACCTTGCAGGCGGAGTCGTTTCGGAACCGCTGGATCTCCGCCTCACGGTCATCGGTCCCTCCGTGCACTGAGGCCGGAGAGTAAGGCGCGAGGAGGCGTTCCAGCGTCGTCAGACTCCGCACGAACGTCGTCCACACAAGGGTCTTGCGTCCCAGTGCCGCGTTCGCGGCTACGATCCGGACCGTCTCCTCATACTTCGGCGAGAGCTCGTGCTGCGGGAGGTTCCGCATCAGCGTGTGAAGGGAGTCGGTGGCGGACGGCTCCAACGGGGGGACCTGATAGGCCAGCGGTTCGTACCGAGTACTGCCCTCGGCGAGCAGGGCCGGACTGATGGCTGCCATCAGCATGCGCAGCATCGCCTTGCCCAGAGCTTCCAGGTCGCCGGCCCTGGCTGACGGGTTTCCCTTCAGAGCGTCGTAGATCTCCCGGTGGTAAGGCGGCAGGTCCACGTAGCGGATCCTGGGCTCGAACGGCGGCAGCCCGAGTTCCTTCTTCGTCGTGCGGGTGAAGAGCGGACGAAGCACTGTGCTGGCGTGGGCGAGATCCCCTCCGTTCACGGCCTCCGTCACCACCCGCTTGCCGTGGCCGGGCCAGACGAAGGAGAGCAGGCTCTCAAGGTCCCGGGCGCCGTTCGGTGCTGGCGTTCCCGTGAGGATCAGCCTTCGCTGAGCCAGAGGACCGAGGGAGAGGCAGGCAGAACCGTATGCTCCCCGCGCGCCAAGCTTCATACGGTGCGCCTCGTCGAGCACGAGCATCGACGGGGCAGCCCGGAGCCACGCGGCCAGGCTCGCGGTGTGCCGGCTGAGCCGCTCATAGTTGACAAGGAGCAGCTCCGCTCCGCCGTCGGGGCTACTCGCCATCACAGCTGTGCGAAGGGGTTCCTTGAAGCACTCGGAGGCTTCGAACTCCCATGCCTCGTAGGCTGACTTAGGACACACCACGAGCATGCGCCGGACCTCCCCCCGGGTTCGCATCGCGGCGAAGAGAGCCAGGCCGACTCTGGTCTTCCCGGCACCAGGGACGCTGAAGTTGGCGCCATGCCTCAGTCCCAGCAGCCGTGACATGTCACGACGCTGGAATTGAGTGAGGTCCGCCACCCAGTCCGCCCCCAGGACCTCGTCCAGTGCTCCCGGGCCAGACAGGAATCGGTCCGCGGCTTCCGGCGGTACGGTCAGGTTCTGCTGGGCAGCAGCCGCGTCATCGAGCACGCCATTGACCAGACTGGCCAGTGCGTCGTCCCAGACCACTCCTTCATGCGGCCACTGGCCCAGCTCGTTGAGCCCGACCAAGAACTCGTCCAGATCGATCTCGGCGGTCAGCTGGCTGCGCTGGCCGCTCAGAGAGATGCGGGCTGCCAGTGCTGCGAAGTCCTGCTGGAATCCGTCTCGCGCCCGGAGCGCGACACGGGTTCGTGTTGCGTCGAACCCCAGACGGAGCGACGGTTCGGAGGAAGCGTCCACCGTGATCACCTTTCGGCGGCCGCGGCGCTGCGAAGCCAGGTCAGTCCTTCTGCTGGCAGGGGAATGCTCTTGCCGGCCTCGGCTGCCAGGCGTCCCAGCACCGAGCGGAGGCCGAGCAGCGCGTCGTCGAAGGCCCCCTCATCGAGGCTGCCGTTCCCCCGGGCCATCACGAGGTCCGTGATGCACTGCTCCAGGTCCTTGCAGGCATCAGTCACGCGTTCCGGGGCAGCCTGCCGCTTCTTGCGCAGACGTACGTCCTTGCCGGCGAAGACCACAGCCTCCTCGAGAACGCTCTTGAGTTCCTCCACCTTCTTCGCGGCTTCTACCGTCTCCGCCGACGTCTCTTCCCCGTGACCGACTTGCACGGCCTTGGCCTTCAGTACGTAGTCGGTCAGCGCGCGGGCTGTGGCCAGCTCAGCACCGCCCGCCTGCACAGTCCGGTTGAGCCCGGGAATGGCGACCGCGGCCGGCGCCTGGGCGACGGTCTCCCGCTTGACCGACTCCGGAAGTCGCTGGTCGAGATACTGCGCGTGGAACTTAGGGCCGATAAACCGGACATCGGTCTTCGAGAACTCAAGGGTGATGGCCACCAGCCTGGCTTCCTTGAGGAGGTCTGCCTGTTCCTTGTTCTTGGCGTGCTCCTTCGAGTAGGCGCGGTAGAGCTCGAAGAGCTTCTCCTTCGCCTCCTCAAAGTCCATCAGCCGGAGCTTCCGGCCCCCGTGCTCGCTGCGTTCGATGAGATCCCGGAGCTGGTTGAGGATCCAGATGTCCCGCTCGCAGGCCGGCGAGGTCGTGTGGAACTCCTTCGCAACCTCGCTGACGTGCCGGCCGAAGGACAGCTGCTCGTCCAGGGCTAGCAGGTGGTTGATGTAGGAGTACTCCCGCCGCCGGTCGGGGCGGAGCTGCAGCGACAGCTCCACGGCGTGGATGTCCGCCCAGGTGCATGAGGCCGGAAGGACGCCGACGCGGATGCTTGTGACACCCAGATCCTTGAGGGCCGCACGACGGGTGTTGCCGTTGACCAGGATCCCGTCCCGGGTGATCAGTCCAGGCTCGAGCTGCTTGTGGTCCCTGAGACTCTCCAGGAGATCGAAAAACTTCGGGTCGTCCTTGGCGGGGTCCGAGGGCAGTGCCTTCAGGAGCTTGTGCAGGTACGCCTGGCTCTCGTCCCGCCATGGGGCGTCCTGCAGGAGCCGGTCCTGCTCGGGGTCGTGGCTGCGCTGCGCGCGGATGCGGTGCGTACCGGGGTTGTAGTAAAGGTCATCGACCGGCATGTCGATCACCTCAACGTGCCGAGGCTGGCCCCGGAATTCGACGGTGAGGGTCTCCGGAACGCCCTGTCCGTCGCGCACTTCTTTCAGTCGCCGCTCGACGTTCGCACGGTTCTCGTCTGCCTTTGGCGGGACACCGAAGTCGGTCTGCATGGGGTGAGAAGTTCTTCCTGTGAAGTGGGTGGCGATGCCCTGTGCGGGCGTGGCGGGAGTGGTGACGGCGGCCCGGAGGCGGGAGCTGCGGGTCCCGCCCCCGGGCCGCCGTCACACGGTCAGGACAGGGCGTCCTTGATGTGCCGACGGGCCTCGGCCGGCAGCGTGCGGTAGTCCGCCCAGATCTCCTCCAGCTCGCTGAAGGCGCGGGCGTCCTGGCCCACCCAGGCCGAGAAGATCTTCTTCTCCATAGCCGGCAGGCGCTCGATGCGGCGCAGGACATCGCCGAGGTCGGCGGTCAGCTCCCGGTTGCCGATCCGGCAGCGGTTGCACTCGATGACGAGCTGGACCTCGGTACGCCCGTCCGGCAGCTTCACCTCACGGCGGGCGATGTCGAGCTGGGAGGTGACGTCGGTGCCGACGTACTTCTCACCGGGCCCGATGCCGCAGGAACGGCACATCCGGCCGTCCCGCATCAGGACCTCGTGCCGCTGAGCGGCGCTCACCGTGCTGCCGGTCTTCCTGGTCGCCTTGCCGGGTTCCCAGACCGGGATCCCCTGGGCGACGAAACGGTGCTCGTCCGCCTCCAGGGAGATGTCCTCACGGTTGGTGTCGATCTTCCAGTCAAAGTCGCGCAGGTCCCGCATGCGCCGGTCCACCTGCGAGACACCCTGGAAGGTCTCCCTCAGCTGGTTCTTCGTGAAGGTGTTACCCACTCCCACGACCTGGATGAGCCAGAGCGCCACGCGCTTCATGGTTCCCAGGTTCTCGTCCTCCCAGGACGGCATCGTCACGCACATCTCCTCTCGGGTGCACAAACTTCGGAGCTGCACCAAGCCCGGCAGGTCACGCTGTCGCGACCGGCTCGATGCTTCAACTCAAAGGCATGCGAGAGGCCAGGGGAAGGGCCGGGCTGTTCCACGCCCTTGGAACAGCCCGGCCCTTCCCCTGCTGTCAGTGGTTGAACTGACAATGACTCAGGCCAGCTCTGACCACTTGGGGGAAAGAATGCCGAGACCTGGGTGTTACTCACCGCTACCTGATGATCTATCGCCGGTCCGCCGCCGCTTCGCCGAGGCCGCACGGCAGCTCAGGAAGTCCTCGCTGCAAGGGTGGTCTCAGGAGAAAATCGCCGAGAAGTGCCAGTCCAGCAAGCCGAGGATCTCGGACCTCTTCAGCGGCAAAGGTTCCATCCAGGCGTACACGCTGCGCAGGCTGCACATGCTTGCGACCAAGGTCGCTTCCCCACGGGCGCCGCTCTGCACCGCGGAAGAACTGGAGGAGATGCGTATTGCCATCGGCCTAGCGGACGCGCAGGCCCGCGCCGCCGACGAGGTTGAACGCGCGACAGGTCTGCCGGAGAGCAACGGCACCCAGCAGCCGAACATCGCAGCTCAGGCCGACCGGCCTGTGCGCCGCCGTGCCCGCGTTCGCCGTCGCCGCAGCCGCCCGCTCCGGTGGCCGCTCGCGCACATTCGCCGCCAGCGCGAGATGCTGGCAGCCGCCTCCATGACCAAGAGGCCGGCCATTGATTTCGTTGAGACCGCCGACACGTCGGTGCCGGTCCCCCTCCAGGATGGGGACCGGCACCACGCGGAACTGCCGGACACGGAACTGCCGGACATCGAATGGCCAGGGCTCTCCGGCCTCATGATGCGCCTTGAGACGGGGAGGGCCGAGGACGTGGCCGGCTTGGTCCGGCATACGGGCCGCACAGCTGTGCCGGCTCAGACAGCGGCGGCACTCGTTGCCTGCGGGGAGACCGGGCTGGAAGAGATCGTCACCGAACTGATCGAACAGGTGGCGGTCCGCCCGGACGGAGAGGTGATCGAGGTCATGCGGAGCCTGCTGGGCTTCCGTCGGCAGCGTCTGATCGAACGGGTCTTGATGGCCGCGAGGACAATCCCCTCGGTCGGGACCATGTAGTCGGCTTGCTTGCCGGACGGTCCCCATGCCGCATGGGAGCGCCTGTTCCTGCTGTCCAACGGGATCTCCGTGAGGAACAGGCGCACTGCAGCTATGCCGACGCCGCGGCCGACAGGCCGTTGCAGGTCAGCGCCGTCTGCCCTGCGGGCAGAGCTGCGTCCAGCTCGCACCACACGGCTTTGCCGTCCGGAAGCCGCTCCACACCCCATCGCGAGGAGAGCGCAGAGACCAGGAGGAGTCCGCGCCCAGACTCCTCTCCGGCTTCCGGATCTGCCCTCTCCTGGTCGAGGGTCGGCAAAGTCCCACCGTCGGGGTCGCGGACCTCGATCCTCAAGAAGGCGTCCCGCATCGAGATCAACAGCGAGGTCGGCACTTCCTGTCCCACGTGGGCGATCACGTTGGAGACCAGCTCGCTCACGCAGAGCTGGGCGGCGTCAACGAGATGTGCCAGGCCCCAGAGGCCGAGATGAAGACGCATGACCCTCCGCAGGCCGGCGATCTCACGCGGCTCTGCCAGGAACGGGAGCTCCCATGGCTTCATCGGCACGCATCCCGCACAACCATCACATGACTGCAGCCGCATCCGAATGCTGCTCATCCCATGTCCTGCCCGGCCACGGCGATCACCCGGTCAAGGGTCGTTACCAATGAGGGGACGAGTGCGGCCAGTTCATCCGCCGTCGGCTCGCCCGCAAGCAGCCGCCGCGCTCGCCCTGACAGCTGCACGGCGCTCTCCAACTCGACCCGGTCAGCCAGAGCCCCCAGCGCGCCGCCGGGCTCCAAGACAAGGATGACCTGCCGTCCGGCATCGCCCCCGAGGTACCGCACGGCATTAGCGTTGAGCTTCACGCCACACCCCCGGAACAGAGTTGGAATCGGCGTTGACCGGCCGAGGAATCGTATGCGCAACTGCGATGGCGGGGTGCTGACCCGGCAGTCAGGACGTCCGAGTGGTCCGCTGGGACGGGTGTCCGCAACGCGGGGAGCAGACGGATAAGGTGCCTCACGGCCGAACCTCCTACGTTCGGTCCATCCCGGGGGAGCCCTGGCCGGCTCCTCCGGGTCACTTGCAGGAGCCGCCGAGACTACCAGTTCATGCCTGTCTATGCCCGCCTATGACTTTCTAGAGATGGGGCCGAACGCCCATCCACCGGCTCACACTCCTAGCGTTGTTCATATGACCAAGGAAGCCGGGATGGCCTGGGACCCGAAGTACCCTCGCTGGCAGCAGATCGCCGAGGTGATCCGTGGCCGCATCTCCGACGGCACGTATCCGCCAGACACGTTGGTCAGCGAGAGCCGGGTCATGCAGGAGTTCGGCGTCGCCAAGATGACCGCCCGCAAAGCCATCGCCGCACTGCGGTCAGAGGGACTGCTCGTGACCACCACGGGCATGGGCTCATTCGTGACCGAGCCGTCGGCCCGCGAGAACTGAGCGGATCAGGCACACCTAGGCCGTTTCCTTCGGATCATCTGATCGTTGGTTGATGTGTGTCGTTGACTGACGCCCAGTGGGCAAGGATCGAGCCGCTGCTGCCGGACCGGACACCTCGGCGGGGCGGGCGGTGGCGTGATCACCGGCAGGTGATCGACGCGATCGCGTTCAAGTACCGCACGGGCACTCCGTGGATGGATCTGCCCGAGCACTTCGGATCGTGGAAGGGCGCCCACAACCGGCTGCGGAAATGGGCCGCCGACGGCACCTGGGAGAAGGTCTTCACCGCCCTGCTCGCCCAGGCCGACGCCGAAGGCGACCTCAACTGGATCGTCTCGGTCGACTCCACAGTCGTGCGCGCTCATCAGCACGCCGCCGGGGCCCGTCAAAAGAGGCCCCGGCCGGCGAGCCGGACGACCATGCCCTCGGACGGTCCCGCGGCGGCCTGACCACCAAGATCCACCTCGCCGCGGACAGCCGATGCCGGCCCCTGGCGTTCGTCCTCACCCCTGGCCAGGCCGGTGACGCACCCGAGTTTCTCGAGGTCATGGCCCAATTACGGGTGCCGCGGCCGATCGGCCGACCCAGGACCACTCCGGACGTAGTCCTGGCCGACAAGGCCTACTCGTCACGCGCGATCCGATCCCGTCTGCGTCGCGCGGGATCCGGGCGGTGATCCCGCCCTCCGACCAGGCCGCGAACCGCAAGCGACGCGGCCGGCTCGGTGGCCGTCCACCGGCCTTCGACCGCGAGGCATACAAGCAGCGCAACACCGTCGAGCGGTGCATCAACAGGCTCAAGCAATGGCGCGGCCTCGCCACCCGTTACGACAAGACCGCCACCTTCTACCTCGCCGGACTCCACATCGCCGCGATCTTCCTCTGGTCAGCGAGATGATCCGAAAGAAACGGCCTAGCCGACGGGGGCTGCGGAGATCGGAGTTAGAGAGGCGGCACCCCGTCCCGTCGGGTCGCTGCAGGGAGGACGCCAGTCTCGCTGCAACTCCAGCGCCGCCACAGCCAACGCAAGGCCTCGCGGGACGGGGCACCACCCCTAACGGCCGCCCCGGGCACTGTCACCTGGGACGGGCTCCTTAACGCTGTCGAGAATTCCGGTTTCTCCGACTGGCGTCACCTCGCCAACCAGGGAACGGCCGAACCGGTGAACCGGAAACCACGTCACCCCGCCCTGACCAGCTGATCAACACCTCCCGCACAGCGGGGGCACTTCAGGCTCGCGTTTCAGGGACGCATGGTGAAGCGGCTGGGCCGGGCGGAAGGAGCCCGAATACCGCTGAGGGCATGGGGAGCCGGTTCGCCGTGCCGGGACGGTAACCCCGGGCCGACGAAACCCGCTGAAGGTGATGTGCCGCAGCCATCCGCCAGTTCCCCAAGGACGACGACCGCCCCTGCCGACGGGGCCCGGCCCTCGCCTCAGCCCCTGTCCTTCCTCCTGACCGCCCGGCAGGGTGAAGCGGCGCGCACGCTGCTGGGCTACGTGGCGTCGCTACCGCTGCCCGGGCCCGACGCGCAACTCCTGGCCGTCGTGGCGGCCATCCGGTCCGCGCGCGGCGGTACCGGTCACATCACCGGCATGGACCTGGCCACGCTGCGTCTCGGTGACGCCCGGGCCGCCGTCGACGCGCTGCGCGGCCTCGGCTGGGAGCTGAACGACGCCGTCTTCGACAACGACCCGTCCACCCCCGCCGGCACCGTCGTGATCCCCGAGCTGAGCCGCACGGCGCCGGACCATCCCCTGCCGTTCGGGAAGGACAAGCGTTCGCGGGTGTCCGGGTGGACGTCGCGGACACTGTCCGCGAAGCCGGTCAAGAAGCTCCCGCCCGCCGGGCGGCTGGCCGCCCTGTTCCTCGCCGCGCACGGCTCCCCCGAACTCCCCGGCGAGGTGCCGTCGCATCTCCCCCAGGCGTGCCGGCTCCTGCTGGCCGACCTGCTGGACCGAGGGTTCCTCGCGGTGCTCTCCGGGGACAGCTACCAGTTAGCCCCGGCCGTACGTCACCTGTGCGGGCTGCGCCCGTACGAGGAGGAGCAGGAACAGGCGAACCCCGGGAAGGCGCGGGGCTTCCTGTTCGACGAGGGGGCCTGGACGGCGTGGAAAGACGCGGCCAGTCCCGCCCTGCGCCGGCACGTGCAGAGCGTCGAGGGATGCGCCCTCTGCGCCCTTCCCCGGGAGCGGATCGCGGAAGCGTTCATGGTGCAACCCGAGCCCGCGAAGGTCCGCAACAGCATCACGGCCGTATACGCCGGGTGGAAGGAGGCGCATCCCGACCGCGGGCCGGAGGCCGCCCGCTTCACCGTCGCCTTCCGGGCGGACCACGGTCACGGGCCGTCGTTCGGCCAGCTCTTCAAGGCGCTGCGCTGGGACCTTCCCCGCCGCCCTCAGCTGCGCCCGCTCGTCGTGGGACGCCTGACGGCGAACGGATGGCTGACCACCACCGGGCAGGTGCCCTGGACCCTCCGCCCCGGACCGACGGCACAGGAACAGGGCATCGCGCTGCTCCGGCCACGGGCCTCGGCGACGGTCGTCCGCTGAGCCGCACGCCCGAGGCCTCGAAACCCCGGTCGCGGTGACGCCGCCCGTGGAGGGGCCGCGTCACCGCCGCTTCGGTGGGGACGATGTCACTTCACCGTGAAGGTGACCGTGCGGTCGGCGAAGGTGGTGGTGCCGTTCTCGGCCGTGGCGAGGGTGGCGATGTGCCAGGTGCCCTGGGGGGAGTCGGTGAGGTCCTCGGCGGTCAGGAGGACGTCGTAGGTGCAGACGACGGTGTCGTCCTCGGCGTCGGCGCAGTCGGCGGACTCGACTTCGGCCATGTCCTCGGCGGTCAGCTTGTCCTTGCTGAACGGGCCGTTCTCCGGCCAGGCCAGCACCTTGAGGCTCTTCACGCCGGAGGGCGCGGTGACGTCGGTGATGAAGACGAGGCCGCCGTCCCGCTTCGCGGTGGGCGCGGTGTAGCGGGCCGCGCTCTCCGAGAGGACGGGCGGCTCGTCCGCGGTGCGGGCGACGGCGAACGCGCCGGCGCCGCCGACGAGGAGCGCGGCGGTGAGTGCGGACAGGACGACGGTGCGACGAGACATGGTTGAACCCCCGTTGGTCATGCGGCAGATGAAGCTGGTGCGGCAGGCGGTGCGCCGTTGCTCCGCGCCGCTGTACCGATCCTCGCGGCCCGAGGCGGGCGCGGCCTGAGCACGGATACTCAGGTCGGTCTGAGTGACCTCGCCACCGCAGCGGATCATCTGGAGGGGAAACTCCGTGCGGGTTGCGAGCCCGGCTGCTTAGACTCTGCGCGGTCAAGGGGAGGGGAACCCGCAGGTGAGGTATGTAAGAGGGCTGTCCGCTGCGCTGGCGGCCGCTGTAGCAGTGGGCGTGCTGGCGGGGTGTGGTTCGAGGGCGCCGGCCATGAAGGCCGAAGAGCTGCAAGAGGTGCTGGCGGCGGACGGTACGACCATCGTCGTGGGCGACGCCGACGCAGCGGTCACGGTCGAGCTGTACGAGGACCCGCGCTGTCCGGTCGTGGAAGACTTCGAGGCGACCGGTGGCCCGGCGTTGCGCGAGAAGCTGGCCCGGGGAGAGGTGCGGGCCGAGTACACCTTGGCCTCGTTCAGGGACGACCGGATGGGTGGGGACGGTTCGAAGAGAGCGGTCAACGCCCTTCGGGCCGCGCTGGAGGCGGACAAGTTCTACGAGTACCACGCCGTGTTGTTCGAGAGCGCGGGAGCGATCGAATTCGCGGGCGGTTTCACGACGGCATCCCTGCTGTCGCTGGCCGACCGGGTCGAAGGGCTGCGGAGCAAGACGTTCGACGACGCCGTGAGAACGATGCGGTACGAGGACTTCGTCACCGCGTCGGAGGAGGCGTACGAGGCAGCCGGCGGTGACGATCCACGCGGTCCGGGCACTCCCACGGTGATCATCGACGGTACCCGGATGACCGGGGGTATGTACGACCTGATCTTCGACGAGGAGTCGTTCGGCATGCTGCTGGAGACGCGGTTCTCGACGCCCAGCGAATTCGCAGAGGTAACCCCTCAGGGGTAATGCTCACGGTCCGCATATGCCACGCAACGTTCTGTGTTGTACGGTCGCGTCGACAACGTGCTCCGGTGTGCCGCGGGTTGGGTGCGCATGGGGCGGCCCCCGCGTGCGGTTGCAGCCGTTCGCGAGGGCCTGGACCACAAGTGGACAGGACCTCCACCGGTGATTTACCGGCACTTTATCGCGCCTACGCGCGGCTATACGGCGTTCTCCAACGCCATCATTCGACACCCACGGCTCAGTTCCGATGCCTGCCGTCTGTTGACCTGGCAGCTCTCGCTGCCGCCCGAGGCCAGGGAATGTCTCTCGCGCACGGCGGAGCGCTGCGGGATCGGCGCGTCCGCCTTCACCAAGGCCAAGCGGCAGTTGATGGCGGAGGGCTTCGTGCACGAACGGCGGGTGCAGGCGGCCAAGGGGCGCTGGGCCACGCAGCAGCTCGTCTCGTGCGTCCCGCTGGGCGTGGCGGAGGCGGTCAAGATCATGGCGGGGCTGCCGCTGCCGGTCGGGGCGGAGGGCTCGGCGAGGGTGTTTTCGCAGCTCGCGCCGAGTGGCCGCATTCCGGCCGTCGGCGGGCCGGGTGGTCGGCCGGCCGACGGTCTTCCATCCCGCGATGACTGTGGTGAGAAGACTTCCAACCGTCCCTCCCTGGCGGAGGAGGGTGG
>NZ_JBRIOU010000005.1:149562-155185 GCF_053474865.1 Streptomyces sp. CO7 | reverse complement strand
GGTGGAACCTGAGGCTTCCGGGCTCGAGCCCTCGTGGGAGGGGACGGAGCCGGGGCCGGACCCCCTGCCGGAGACAGGGCCGGCGCCGGAGCCAGGGCCCGCCCCCGAGCCGGAGCCGGAGCCCGACCCGGAGACGGAGTCGGCCGCGGAGCCGGATCCGGACCCCGCACGGGAACCCCGGCCCGAGCCGCACCCCGCTCCCGATGCGCTCGGGGCCCCCGAGCTGCACGCCCAGGCGCGGGAGCTCCTGGAGTCACTCCCCCGGCTGACGCCGGACCTGCGCGGCGTGCCCGTCGCCATGCGGCGGGAGTTGACCGGGCTGGTGCTGCGCTGGCTGGAGGCAGGGCACAGCATCGGTGACGTCCGCACGCACCTGCTGCGTGGCATGCCCTCCGACGGCTCGCCCGTGCTGCGTCCCGGCGGCCTGGTCCGGTACCTGCTGCGCGAGGTTCCGCCCGTGTGGTCGCCGACCCCGACGGTCGTCGATCCCGGCCACCGCGACGCTTCGCCGCCTCTCCCGGTGGCGGCGGACACCGAACTGCGGGAGTGCGAGGGCGACCACTCCACCGTGACCGTCTTCCGCCCGACGGGTGACGAGACGCTCTGCGGCCCGTGCCTGCGCGAAAGGGCTTCCGAGCGGGGGGAGTTCGCGGGAACTGGACCATTGCCCGCGTTCTGACGAGCACGCGGCGAGAGGGCTGAGGGCCGTGGCATGCTGGCCTCGCCGACAGCGAGCCGGGGGATCCGGGGGCCCAGGAGGTGACGCGGTCTACCGTCGGGCACTCGGGGGCACAGCCGCCGGGGACGGGCGACCACGAACGGACGGAGAGGCATCACACCATGACCGCTTCCGCACCCATACCCTCCGGCGGCACACGCGGGCCCAGGGGCGGCGCCCTGGCCGCGCTGACCGCCGCGCTCCTCGCGTTCGCCACGGCGTGCGGCTCCGGCTCTCCGACGAGCCGCCCGCTGGACAACACCGGTATCAACGCCGAGCCCGGTGAGAAGTTCACCCTCACGGTCACCGAGAACCCGTCCGCCCGCAGGACCTGGCACCTGGTCGATCCCCAGCCCGACAGTTCCGTGCTGGTCAGTCACGGCAGTCGTCGCGTGGACTCCGACGAGTACGAGGACCAGCCCGGCAGCAACATCCCGACCGTCTTCACCTTCGAGGCCAAGGGCAAGGGGACCACGCAGTTCACCCTGCTGCAGTGCTTCAAGACCTGCGACGCCGGCGCCGACTCCCCCGACGCCCCCGAGCGCATCACCTACACCGTCACCGTCGGGTAGGCGGCAACGGTGTGTGACTGGCTGGGACGCTCCCCACGGCGTATTGCGCTGATCGGCGGCGCCGGCGGGCTGGCCATGATCGGGCTCGGGGCGACGGTGGCCGTCACCGGACGCGCCGACTAGACCGACGACCCAGCCGATCCAGACGACCGGGCCGACCGGGCCGTGTCTGTGCGCTCACCCGGGCCGGCTCGTTGGTCCGGCCGTGCTCAGCCGGTCGGCCGATCAGTCCTTGGCCATCTCCCCGGCACTGCGTTCCACGCAGAACTCGTTGCCCTCGGGGTCGTGCAGCGTGACCCACCCGGATCCGTCCGGCCGCCGGTGGTCGCCCTGAAGCGTGGCGCCGATGGAGAGCAGGCGCTGGACCTCCTCGTCCCGCGTGCGGTCCTGGGGCTGAAGATCCAGATGCACGCGGTTCTTCACTGCCTTGCGGTCGTCGACCTTGATGAACAGCAAGGTGGCGCCGGCACTCGTGACGAGAGCCATCGGGTCCCCGGGGAAGTCGTCGTCGGCCAGTGAGCCGTCCAGGGCCTGGGCCCAGAAGCCCGCGAGAACGTAGGGGTCCGCGGCATCGATGGTCACATGACGTATCAGGGAGCTCATGCGCCAAGTCGATCACGGAGGCCTCCCGTCGTACAGGGGGTGGACGGACGAGACAGCAACTAGCGCGCGAGAGAAGGGAATTGCGTGATGAGACGTGCCCCGTGGCCGCGCCGGCACCGGCCTTCGCCCGAGCGGCTCCCGTGACATCTGTTCGCACCTGCTCCGCCGTGCGCGGGCGAATCGGTTCGACCGGCTCCACGGCATTGCTTCCCCCCGGCGGGATGGCAGACGCTGGTAGGCCGGACGAGCTGGACGAGGCCGGTCGGGGGTGTCGTAGGGGTGTTCTTACGAGGCGTGAGGCGCTGGTATCAGAACCTGAGCCGGACGCAGGAGAGGGCGCTCCACGCGGTGGTGCGGGTGCTGACGCTCGCGGTGGCGGTGCCGGGGCTGCTCCTGTGCGTCGACCGGATCGGGGACAACGCGGACGGCGTGGCCCAGCAGTGGAGGGCGCCCACGTGTCCTGTCGGCACGTCGTGGCGGACGGCCGAGGACTGCGTCGCCGAGGCCACGGCCGACGTCCTGGCGCTGGGCAAGAGCGTGTCGTGCACCTCGGACTCCAACGGCTCCCAGACGTGCACCACCAACTACTCCGCGCGGGTCCGCTTCGGTGAACGGACCGAGAAGCTGGGCGTCGGGAAGGGCTTCTACGACGACGTGGAGCGGGGGGATCGGGCCGAACTGCGGCTGTGGCGGGGCGACGTGGTGCGGATGACCGCCGCAGGCCATACCGAGAGGTTCTTCACCAACACGGAGTTGGCGTCCGCGGGGTGGCTGATCCTCGGCTGGGTGCTGCTGGGCCTGGCGTGGGTGGCGGTGCTCGGGCTGAGGCTGTTCCCGTTGCTGGGCGGATGGATGGTGCTGTCGGTCCCGTACGTGCTGGTCGCGTACAACGTCCTCGGGCTGAACCCGATGGGCGTGCTCGGGTGGAGTGCGGCGGGGGTCTTCACCGTGGCGGGGGTCTGGGCGATGGCGGCGACGCGTGCAGCGCTGCGGTGACGCCCCGGGAGCCGACTCGCGGCGTGCTCGATGAGGACATGCGCGGCAGTGGTGCGACCAGGGCCGTCGCCGGCTGCGGCCCCGGTCGCGGCCTGCCTAGTCGCCGGTCGCGCCGTCGAGCATCTCGCGCAGGATGTCCAGGTGGCCGTTGTGGCGGGCCGTCTCCTCGATGAGGTGGAGGAGGATCCAGCGCAGGTCGGGCTGGAGGCCGTCGCGGAGGGTCCGCCGGGCCCGCTGGTCCAGGGCGGCACCGGCGACCAGCTCGCGGTAGCGGGCACTCTGTTCGGCGTACTCGTCGAGCAGCTGCGTGAGGGGGAAGTCGACGGCGACGCGCATCTCGCGGTCGGGGTCCTCGTCGGTGCAGGGGCTCTGGTCCTCCTCGCCGAGGAAGACCACCTGGAACCAGTAGGACTCGACCCAGCGGAGGTGGTTGACCACTCCGCACAGGGTCATCAGGGGTGAGCCCGGCAGGAGGGCCTTGCGCGCGTTCTCCGCGGAGACGCCCTCGCACTTGGCGCGGACGGTGTCACGGGCGTAGTCGAGGAACGTGACGAGCTGGGTGCGCTCGTCCCAGGCGGGAGGGGTGTCGCCGATTCTGGTCATCGTGTGAAGCGTCCCCGATCGCCGCGGTCGGTGTCGAGGCGATGACCGATGGCCGGTACTCCACCGGCGCTGGTGGAGCACCCAGGAAGCACCCGGGGAGCACCCGGGGAGCACCGGTGGGGCGCTGTCCGATCGTGACCTGCCGTGTATGGCTTCCGCGTCGTCGCGGAGCGGAGAATCCGCAGGTGAACAAAGCAAGAGTGCTGTCCGCCGCGACGGCGATGGTCTGTGCAGGTCTCCTCATCCACGCGAACTGGGGCTCGAGGCCACAGTTCGGGCAGGCCACCGGGGGGTCCGTGGCCGCCCACGCGGCGCTGGAGGGATTTCCGGAGGAGCTGGCCGCGGACGGCACGACGATCGTCGTGGGCGACCCGGACGCGCCGACCGCGGTCCGGCTCTACGAGGACCCGCGCTGTCCGGTCGTCGCCGACTTCGAGGCGACCGGCGCCCGTGCGCTCCGTGCGCGGATGCTGCGGGGCGAGGCCAGGGCCGAGTACACCCTCGCGTCCTTCAAGGACGGGTCCCTCGGCGGGGAAGGGTCGAGGAAGACGGTGAACGCCCTCCGTGCCGCGCTGGACCAGGGGAAGTTCGCGGAGTTCCACGCCCTGGTGTTCGAGAACGCGACGGTGATCGAGTTGTCGGGCGGCCACACCACGGAAACCCTGCTGGAGCTCGCGGGCCAGGTCGAGGGGCTGCGCGGCGAGGCCTTCGACTCCGCCGTGCGGACGATGAAGTACGAGGACTTCGTCACCGCGTCGGAAGAGGCGTTCGAGGCGGACACCAGCGACAACCAGGCCGGCTCCGGCACGCCCACGGTCGTGGTCAACGGCACCACGGTGGAGGGTTTCTTCTTCGACCACATCTTCGAGGAGGAGTCGTTCGACCGGCTCCTGAAGGCCACGTACTCGACGTGACGGTGTCCTGACCGGCGGGCGGGGCCGACGGCTGTCGGCCGCTGTTGACCCTCGACATGGTCGAGGGACCAGGCTCCTGGGTGTGGAGAGCGAGATGCGCAGCATTGGTGAGATGGCCCGGGACAGTGGGCTGAGCGTCAGCGCCCTGCGGTTCTACGACCGTGCGGGCGTACTGGTGCCTGCCTGGGTGGATCCGGTCAGCGGCTACCGCTGGTACGCGCCGGAGCAGCTGGAGGAGTCCCGGCTGCTGGCCCGGCTGCGCCGGGCGGGGATGCCGCTGGCGGACATCCGGCTGGTGCTGGCCGGGTGGTCCGGTACGGACACCGGTCTGGTGCGCAAGCTGCTGCAGGCGCACCTGCGCCGCCTGGAGCTGGGCCTGTCCGACGCCCGCAGGGAGCTCTCCGCGCTCCGAGCGCTTCTCGACGACAGGGAGATACCCATGACCACGGTCCGTACCGACGCCGTCCGGCTGACCGTCCCCGCCTCCGAGCTGGCCGCCGCGGTGGACGCGGTCCGCTTCGCCGCCGGCACCGATCCGGAGCTGCCGATGCTCGGCGGCGTCCTGTTCGACATCGAGGGCGGCCTGCTGCGCGTCGTGGCCACCGACCGGTACCGGATGGCCGTCGCGCGGGCCGGGACCGCCGGGCACGGCGGACCGCGGGTGCAGGCGCTGGTGCCGTCGCCGCTGGTCGACGCGATGCGGGCGCTGCTCGGCGAGGACGTGTCCGCCCAGCTCACCGTGGACGGTGACCGCGTGGCCCTGGAGGCGGGCGGTCGTCAGGCCGCCGGGCCGCTCCTCGACCACGAGTTCCCCGACTACCGCCGCCTCGTCAACCTGCCGGCGGGCCACCGCGTCGTCGTCGACGTCGCGGACCTGCGGGAGGCGGTGGAGACCGGGCCCGTGCGGGCGAGCGAGGTGCGCGAGCAGGACGGGGTCACCTTCGACGTCACGGTGCTTGAGGTCGCGGACGACGGGACGGTGGGCGTCCGCGGGGAGGTGGACGGGACGGGCGGGAAGGACCACGTTGCCGTCAACCGGGTGTTCCTGTTGCAGGCGCTCGCCGCGGCCGGGAAAACGGACCGGCTGGTCCTGGAGTTCGGTGACCCCACCGCGCCCATGGCGGTCCGCCGGACCGACACCGAGGACGCCTTCTCGATCCTGATGCCGGTCCGGCTGGAGGACTGACCGCGGGGCGCGGCGGGGGGCAGGGGTGAGG
>NZ_JBRIOU010000005.1:144320-149462 GCF_053474865.1 Streptomyces sp. CO7 | reverse complement strand
GGGTGAGGGGCGGCAGGGCGTCGCGTCCGTGACGGGGCGCCCCGCAGGACCGTGCCCCCTCCTCGCGGGCGCGTCTCCCCAGGCGTCCTGCTCCCCGGCGTCATGCTCCCACGGGGCGTCAGGCGGCCACGAGTTCCTCGGCGATGAAGGCCTCCACGAACTCCCGCGCACGACGGTCGAACGCCGTGTACTGGGCCTCGCGGTCCGCGCCCGTGATCGCCTCGCCGACCAGGAGATTGCCTTCGGCGTCGACGCGCTGCGGGCGTTCCTCCGCGTCGGTGAGCAGGCCGACGGTGGAGTGGGAGAAGCCGCAGTAGTAGGCGATGCCCGCGCTCAGGTTGTTGTCGAGGACGGTCCGCATGTCTTCCACGGCCGGATCGTCGCCAGGGGCGCCGGCCAGGCCCAGCCACAGGATGCGCTTGCCGGCGAGGCGGGGCCTGCTGCGGCCGTAGGCGAAACCGTAGTTCCACACCCGGTCGATCCAGCCCTTGAGGAGGGCGGGCACGCTCTGCCAGTACACCGGGAAGACGGCGACGACGGCATCGGCGTCGAGGATGCGTCGCATGTGGGTGTGCACCTCTTCCGAGTACCTCTTCTCACGGTTGCCCCAGTCCGGCTGGTCCGCCGCGTTCGTCCGGGGGTCGAACCCCTCGGCGTGCAGGTCGAGCAGGTCGACGCGGTAGCCGGCGGTTTCGAGCTGTGCGGCGGTACGGCGGGCCGTGTGCGCGGTGAGCGAATCGGTGCGGTGGTGTGCGACGACGACGAGGGCTGTCCTGGCACGGCTGTCGTGCTGCGTCACTGTGTCTCCCGTTGTCTCGGTCGGTTGTCCCGGTGGGTCCCGGTGGGTCCCGGTGCAGGAGTTCAGTTCAGCCGTACCGGCGCAGATGATCCATGGGAGAACCGCTCCGGAACATAGGAGTTCGTCTACGGTCGTTCCATGGATCCTTTGAGTTCGCTGCTGGGCGGAATCCGGGCCGAGGGAGCGGTCGTCAGTCACGTCGTGCTCGCGGAGCCCTGGGCCGTCCGCTTCGCCGACGAGGCGCCACTCACCATGATCAGCGTGCTGCGCGGCGGGGGCGCCCTGGTTCTGCCCGACGGAACGCAACGCGCGATCGGCGCGGGTCACACCGCCCTCGTGCAGGGTCCCGGACCGTTCCACCTCGTGGACCACCCCGCCAGTCTGGAACGCTCCCACGCCGCGTACGAGATCAGCTGTTTCACCGAGAGCTCCGGGTGCGGCGCCCAGGAACTGGGCGGGATCCGGTGGGGCGGCGACTCCGAGGAGGCGACCGCGCTGGTCGTGGGCGCCTACCGTGCCTCCGGCCACCGCCACGAGCGGCTCCTGCGTGCCCTGCCGTCCGTCCTGGTGGTCGAGGAGGACGCCGAGGTGTGTGCCTGGCTGGAGACGGCCGCCGCCGACGCGGCCCGTCTCACGCCCGGTTCGCAGGCGCTGATGGACCGGCTCCTCGACTGGGGCCTGGTGTGCACCTTGCGCAGCTGGTTCGACAGGGCGGGCGCCGACGCGCCCACCTGGTACCGGGGTCTTGCCGACCCGGTCCTCGCTCCCGCGCTGCAGTCGTTCCACGACCGGCCCGCCGAGCCCTGGACGGTGGCCTCCCTGGCGGCTCGGGCCGGCGTCTCCCGGGCGCTGTTCGCCAAACGCTTCACCCTGCTGATGGGCCGCCCTCCCCTCGCCTACGTCACCGATTGCCGCATGGACGAGGCCGAGACGCTGCTGTCCGACACCGACCTCGGCATCGCGCAGATCGCCAGGGCCGTCGGCTATGCCGACGCCTTCGGCTTCAGCGCCGCGTTCAAGCGTCACAGGGGCCGGAGCCCCAGCGCCTGGCGTCGCGCGGTGGCCGAGGCGGCGTCCGGCTCCCTCGCATCGCGACGGGAGAGCGGTGCGGCGGCCCGGTAGCTGAGAACACCGTGTGCGGTGCAAGGCGACCGGGCGGCGTCCGGCTCCCTCGCATCGCGACGGGAGAGCGGTGCGGCGGCCCGGTAGCTGAGAACACCGTGTGCGGTGCAAGGCGACCGGCCGCCGCCCCGTGACGCCGCCCCGGTCAGGCGACCGTGCCGCCGCCCGCGTTGCGGATCAGCCGCTGGAGCACCTTCACCGTGGTGACGTAGTCCGCGTCGTCGATGCCCTCGTGGAGGGCGGCGCGGATCGCGGGAGCGTTGCGGGCGAGGTCGACGCGGGCCTGTTCCCCGGCCTGGGTGAGCCGCAGCCGGTCCGCGGCGTCCCTGGTCAGCCATCCCCGGCGCAGCAGCACCTCGGACTCCGCCGCCAGGTCGTCCTCCGGCCGGAGGTAGGAAGCCATGGCCTCCCGAAGCTGGGGCACGGTCATGCCCTCGCCGTCCGGGGAGAGGTCGTTCGGGGACAGGTTGCGCAACAGCCAGAACTGGGGCTGCGTGTAGCCGGCTTCGGCCTGCCGGGCCCTGGTGTGGGCGATGAGCGCCTCGTAGGCGACACCGGTCCAGTACGCGGCGGGCTGTGCGGCGAGTTCGGCGTCGGTGGGGTGCGGGGTCGCCATGAGGTTGCCTCCCGGTGGTTCGGTCGGAGCCCGCGCTGTGCGCGGCACGGGAGGAACGTAGGACCTCGAGTTCGGTTGAGATCAAGGGGCGGTGGACGGCGAGGGGCGGCCCGGAAGCCGGCCCTCGCCGTCGTCACCTCACCACGGGAGCTCGCCGTCGTCGTTGAAGAAGCGGCCCCGCGGCCCGTCGTCCCCCACGGTCGCCAGCCGGATCGCGGAGGCCGCGCCCTGCTGCGGGGTCCGCACTCCCCGGAAGCCGTTGAGGTCGGTGGCGGTGAAGCCGGGGCAGACGGCGTTGACCAGGACGTTCGTGTCGGCCAGTTCCTTGGCGTACTGCACGGTGACGGCGTTGAGGAAGGTCTTCGACGGCGCGTAGGCGACGGAGATCGGGCCGGTGTCCGCGCCGGGCGTGGACTGCAGCGTGAGGGAGCCGACACCGCTGGAGACGTTCACGATCCGCGGCGAGGGCGAGCGGCGCAGCAGCGGCAGCAGGGCGTTGGTGACGCGGATGACCCCGATCACGTTGGTCTCCACGGCCGCCCGCACCCGGTCCAGGTCGACGGTGGTCGGCTCCTGCGGTCCGCCGCCGGTGATGCCCGCGTTGTTGACCAGGGCGTCGAGCCTCCCGGCCCGTGCCTCCAGCAGTCGGGCCGCCGCCGTCACGCTCGCGTCGTCGGTCACGTCCAGCGGCACGCCGAACGCGTCGATCCCGTCCGCGCGCAGCTTCTCCACGGCGGCCTCGCGCCGTTCCTCGTTCCGGGCGCCGACCCCGACGGACCAGCCGAGGGCGCCGAGCCCGGCGGCGATCTCGTAGCCGATGCCCTTGTTGGCCCCGGTCACCAGGGCGACCTTGTTCCGGTTCACGTTGTTGTCCTCACTCATGCCTTCGATGCTGCTGCCGGGCCGGGCGGGGCGTCCAGGACCGATCGGGTGGGCGGCGATACCGGCCGGGTATCGCCGCTGGTCGGCCCGGTTACGCTGGCGGGGTGGAGACACGTGAGTTGCGGTATTTCGTCGCGGTCGCCGAGGAGTTGCACTTCGGGCGGGCCGCGGGGCGGCTCGGGATCGCCCAGCCTCCGCTGTCGCGGGCGATCGGCGCACTCGAGCGGCGTCTGGGCGCCGCCCTGCTGGAGCGCGGGAGCCGGGGCGTCTCCCTGACCGAGGCCGGGGCGGTGCTGCTGCGGGAGGCGCGGGCGGCGCTGGACGCCGTCGAGGCCGCCGAGCGGCGCACCCGCCGGGCCGCCCGCACCGCGGCCGGGCACCCCTCGGTGGTCCTGGCCGCGAAGGCGGGGGCCTCGGGCGAACTGCTGGCGAAGCTCCTCGACGTCTACGCCGCCGAGCCCGGCGCCGTCGCCGTGGACGTCCTGTTGTGCGGGCCGGGCGAGCAGGCGGGGGTGCTGCGCGACGGCCGGGCCGACGTGGCCCTGCTGCACCGGCCGTTCGACGACACGGCCGGCTTCGACACCGAGGACCTGCACTCCGAGGGGCAGGTCGTGCTCCTCCCGGCGGGACATCCCCTCGCCGTCCGCTCCCACCTGCGGCTCGCCGAGGTCACCGCGCTGCCCGATCTGCCGCTGCCCCGCTGGCCGTGCCCCGACGGGTCCTTCCCGGACGGCCCGGGCCCGCAGGTGCGCGACCACACGCAGCTCACCCAGCTCATCGCCCTCGGCCGTGCCTGCGCCGTCGTCCCGGAGTCGGGCCGCACCGGCCTGCGCGAGGACCTGGTCGCCGTGCCCGTCGTCGACGCTCCGCGCGTCACCACGGTGATCGCCTGGCCGCCCCACAGCCGGTCGACGGCGGTCGCGGGCCTGGTCCGCGCCGCCACCAGCCGATAGCCCGCCGGCTCCGTCCGCCGCGCGGCCCTTGCACCGTCGCATCCGCGCGGACGGCTGAGCTCGACGTCCCGTGCGGACGGCGGAGTTGGGCCCCGGCGCAAGCGATGGGGCTCGACCAAGGCTGTGAACTCAGGCTTGCGGCGCGGTTCTTGCTGTGCAGCAGGGGCGTTGGATCATGAGCGAAACCGCAACTGCCGACGCTGCAACCCCTGTTAGCCTGCGCGGATGTACACCGAACTGGAAGTCGCCACGTGGCCGCCCGCGCCGATCAGGACCGAGCGGCTGGTGCTCCGCGCCTCGGAGGCGCGGGACCGTGCGGTGTTCGTCGAGCTGCTGGCGTCGGCGGAGGTGAACGCCTACCTTGGCGGCCCCCGGGACCGGGCCGAGCTCGAGCGTGAGCTGCCCGAGGTGCCGGAGCAGTGGCCCGGGAGCTTCGTCGTGGAGTTCGACGGGGAGATGATCGGTCACCTCCTGCTCCGGCGGGCGGCGGGGCACCGGCGCCCGGCCGCGGCGGGGAAGGCGGATCTCGGCTACCTCTTCCTGCCGCGGGCATGGGGGCGCGGGTACGCCGCCGAGGCGTGTGCGGCGGCGCTCGACTGGCTGGACGGCACGCTTCCCGGGGAGCCGGTGGTGCTCACCACCCAGTCCGCCAACGTCGGCTCGATGCGGCTCGCGGAGAAGCTCGGCTTCGGCGAGGTGGAGCGGTTCGTGGCCTGGGACGCCGAGCAGTGGCTCGGCATGCGGCCCCCGGTCACGCCCTCAGCCTGAAC
>NZ_JBRIOU010000005.1:137064-144220 GCF_053474865.1 Streptomyces sp. CO7 | reverse complement strand
GTCCGACCCCCGCCGCCAACCCCGCCGTCCGACCCCAGCCGCCCGGCCTCCCTACCGCCGGAGCCCCGCGCGTGCTCAGGAGGCCCGGACGTCCAGGTGGTAGGTCGTGTCGACCCAGAAGCCGGACGTGGACTCGCCCTTGATCTCCAGGACGTACTCGCCCGGGGGCAGCGGGGCGATGGCGCCCCAGACTCCCCACGCGTAACGGCGGGTCAGCCCCGTGCGGAACGGCCCGGCGAACTCGCGCAGGTCGATCGGGACGCCGTTGAGCGCGGCGGTGGCCTTCGCGACCGTCATGCGCTCGAACCTTCCCTCGTACCGCGCCACGTACTGCATGTTGATCACGGGGAAGAACAGCGGCAGGGCGGAGGGCACCGTGCAGCGCCGCGTCACGCGGCCGCCGTAGGTTCCGGCGAGGAACCAGAGGTCCTTCGGCTGCTTCCAGTCGGCGTGCTCACCCGTCGTGTCGCTGACCGGGCTCCGGTCGTCGGGAGCGGACAGGGCCCACTTCCACCACCGGCCCGCGAGGACCCCGCCCTCGTCGTAGGTGAGCTTCCAGTTGCTGTCGGTCGACTGGCCGAACCCGTCCATGACACCCCTCCCGCGCCGTCCCCTGCAGGTACAGCGGGGGTCTCGCCCCCGCCTCGAACAGGCGGACAATACTCCAGCCGGGTGGCGCCGCACGCCGACGGCCCCTCCCTCCGCGGTGGCGGGGAAGGGGCCGTGAGTCGGTCGGCGGGGCCGCGGGTCAGCGGCTGCCGGGACGGGTGGGTTCAGCGGCCGGCGGCAGGAGTGCGCTCGGCGCTGCTGCGAAGTGGGTGCTCAGCGGCTGCCGAGCAGGACGCGCCAGGTGTTCGGGCCGATGACGCCGTCCACCGTGAGGCTGTGCTTGGACTGGAAGGCGGTCGTCGCGGACTTGGTCTTCGTGCCGAACGAACCGTCGACGCTCAGGCCGTAGTTGTAGACGTTCAGCTGGGTCTGGGCCGCCTTGACCGCCGAGCCGGAGGAGCCGGACTGCACGGTCCTGATCAGCTTGGCCCAGGTGAGCGGGCCGATGACACCGTCTGCGGAGAGGCCGCGGGCCTTCTGGAAGGCGACCACCGCGGACTTCGTCCTCGGGCCGAAGCTGGCGTCCGCGTCGAGCGTGTAGCCCTGCGCCTTCAGCAGGTACTGCGCCGAGCGCACGTCGGCGCCCGAGGAGCCGCTCTTGAGGACCGGCCAGGCCACGCTGGGCGCAGGGGCCGGGGCGGGCACGGTCCCGCCGCCACCGAACTTCACCGGACGGAACGGGTCGTAGTTGTCGTTGCCGATGCCGTACTTGAGCTGGCGGTGGGTGGTGCCGTAGGTGCCGCGCTGCTCGTAGGCCCAGTAGGCGCTGTGCGCCGTGTTGGCCCACTTCTCGAAGATCACCACGTGGCGGAAGTCGCCGTCGGTGGTGCTGTAGTCGATCAGCAGGTCGCCCTTCTGCAGCTGGCTGACGCTGCTGAGGCGCTTGGTCACGCTGCTGTTCGTGGCGAGCCCGACCGTGTTCAGGCCCGGTTTGTTCAGGGCGAGGGCCATGGAGACGTAGCCCGAGCAGTCCTGGCGGTAGCCGTCCTTCCAGTTCCGCTCCATGCTGTACGGGACCGGCTTGCCGTTGTTGGCGGTCAGCCAGGTCTTCGCCCGGGCGATCATCTGGTCGCGGGTGATGGTGGCCGCGGCCTTGGTCTCCAGGTCGCCGGCCTGAGTGACCAGCTTGCTGTCGGCCTCCGGCTCCGCCCCGTAGGCCGCTTCCTTCACGGCGACGTGTCTGCCGGTGCCGCTGTCGGTGAAGGAGGGCACGAAGGCGATCGCGCCGGCCGCGACACCCGCGGCGGCGACTCCTGTCAGAGCGATGCGAGTGCGGCGCGTGACGTTGCTGTTCGAAGACATGCTTCCCCCGGGATCCTCGTGTGACGGATGACCACCGCCGTGCTCCGAGGGCCTTCGGTGACCCCCGACGAGCCATCACGATGGCAAGGAGCGGACCCCCCGCCCAGCGATGTGGGGAAGGCGCATCCGCCGGTGACGGGCCACGCGCAATGTCCCGTCCGTGTGACCGATCGTCACAGCGGGATCAAGAGATGCAGGTTGAGACGGATGCCGCTGTTCGCACTCCGGTGGCGTGAAGCGGTCGGCGTCCGGGGCGGGAGCGGCGGCCGGGGCGAGCGTGATGGCCGCGTTCTCCCAGGTCATGGGGCTCGGGCGGCGCCTGCGGGCCTCGTTCCGGCGTGACGTCCGCGGGGCACGGATTCGTCCCGAACGGTGGGGCCGGGTTCGTCCCCGACGGCCTTGTCGCGCGGCGGCGACGGAATCGGTCGTCGCTTCGGGGTGGCCGTCCACGGCACGACGTCGACCGTCGCCGGGTGACGGGACGCCAGGGAGCCCTTGCGGGCGGACGTGCCGCCTGCGAGGGCTCCGACGTGAGCGGGTCGTGGCGGCAACGGCGCACGGGCGAGGCGGACGCCCCGCCCGTGGCCGCGGTCAGGAGAGGCCCTTGACCTCCGCGTCCACCTCCTGCCCCCGCTGGGCCTGCTCGGCGCGCTTCGCGCACATCCGGGCGAAGGCGAACACGCCGTCGGGGTCGGCGTCTCCGTAGGCGTAGTCCGAGTGCACCCTGCACACCACGGTCCCGACCCGCACGACGGCCGCCGTCGCCTCCCGCACCGGCACGGAGTAGACGCGAGCCATGCTCTCGTCGCCCATCTTCGGCGCGTCCGCCGCAAGCGCGGTCGCCCTGCCGTCCCTGTCGTCCATCCAGTCCATGTCGTCGTGGGCGAACGCGGCGACGGCGTCGTCCTCGTCCTCGAAGAAGCCCATGGACACGGTGACGTCGTAATGCGGCCCCAGGTACGCCACCCCGCCGAACAGCGGCGGGTCGTACGAGCCCTTCTTCGGCCGCTTGGTCTGCACCTCACGCGGCCCCAGTTCCCAGCCGGCGATCAGCACGGCGGACGAGTCCGGCACGATCGCGTCGGCGGCCTTCACACTGGTGACGGGCTTCAGTGCGGCCTCGTCGCCGCCGGCCGTGCCGAGAACGCCGTACGCCGTCAGGCCCAGCGCCACGACCAGGGCCGCCGGGATCAGGACCGCCCGCTTGGATCGCCACGACGGCCTGGCCCCGCCCGCCGGGCCGGCCGCGGCCGTGCGGGTCAGCTCCTCGGTCAGCGCCTGCCGGAACGCCGGGTCCGCGTAGACCGCGCCGGCCAGCGCGGCCCCCAGCCGCCGCCGCGCCGCCGGGTCCGAGGGCTGCGCCTCGAACTCCTCCAGGGCCTCGCGTCCTTCCGCGGTGCCGTCGAGCCCCTCCCGCACCAGCGACCGCGCGGACCCACCGTCGTGGACCGCGCCGGTCCCCTCGGCCGCGCCGGTCCCCGCCGCCGGCTCCACGGCCGCGGCGAGCACCGTCAGCGTCGCGCCGACCAGTCGCTCGATGTCGATCTCCACCGTCTGCGTCATTCCAACCCCCATGTGCTGTGCCGTTTCCCCCCACGGGAATGCCGTCGGCACACCGGCCACAGCGTAACTGTCATGTACCAGACCACCGTTGGTGATGACCGCGGTCTGGCCGGGCGGCCGGGGGCCGTGTGAGAGTGCGCTCGGACGATCGTTCGGGGGTGGGGGTTCCCGCGCGGGCGCACGGTGGCCCGTCGGGCGCCGTGCGACGAGGGGACAGTTGTATGTGGGAACCGGTGGTGCACATCGCGGTGAAGGGGGACGCGGTCGCCATGTGCGACGCGCCCATCGATGCGTGGACGCCGCGTGCGCAGGACCCGGAGCAGGCGACGTGCGGGGAGTGCGTCGAGGCCTGCATCGAGGGCTGGGACGCGGCGCAGGAGACCCCGGACGGGATCGTGCACCCGCCCGGAACGCCCCCGGACCCCACCGGGCCGAACACCGGTGAGCTGCGGACGCCTTCGCTGCTGCTGGCCTTCGGCGGGGTCCTGGCGCTGGTCGCCACGCTGGTGGCGCTGCTGGTCACCGGGGGCGGGAGCGGCTGAGGACCGGGTGCCGCCGGGACCCGGGCGTCACCGCCGCGCGTTGGGCCGGGTGAAGCAGACGAGGGTGTCCCCGTCGTCGGCGAGCAGGGACCAGTACCAGCGGCGGTCGCCCGCCCCGGTCACGCAGTCGTCGGCGTTCGCGCCGGGCGGCGCTTTGTACGCGCCGGAGACCACGAGCACTTGGTTGTAGGGGACCGACACCTTGGTGGCGTCGCAGTCGACCGCGGTGGTGTCGCCGATGGAGGTGATCTTGTCGCCCTCCTGCTCGGCGAGCACGCAGTAGTTCTTCACCCAGACGCGGTCGAGGCACAAGGTGGTCGTCTCCCCGGTGATCGAGGACCGGTGCGTCCACTCCGCGCGGCCCACGCCGGAGGGGCAGGTCGCGGGCAGGGTGTGCACGTTGTCGACGTGGAAGAGGTCCGCCCGCTCGGTGCGGCAGCTCACCGGGTCCGGCGGGGTGGGCCGGCTCCACTGCTCGCCGGTCCTGTTCACCGGCAGACAGGTCCCGGCGGTGACGGCACGGAACGCGTCCTGGGTCGTGTCGACCGGCTCCGGGCCGGTGGTCGTCTCCGCGCCGTAGCCGCCGCTGCTGCTGCTCGTGCCGCCGTCGGAGCCACCGCCGGGCAGATCGATGTCGAACCGTCCGCCCTTGCGGCCGCAGCCGACCAGGACCACGGCCGGCAGCAACAGCCAGATCACCCACGCCCGGCGTGCCCGTCGTTCGCCCCTCATCGGTCCCCCGTCCACCTGCTCCGTCACGTTCCGGCGCGAGCATCCCAGAACAGAACCAGGAAGAAGGGGAGTTGAGGTCATCCGATGCGGGTTCGACACCGGAGGGGCGGGGACGAGGCCCGGGAGCACGCGGCACTCGGGACGGCGGCGCGCACGGCGGCGGGGCATTCCCCTCCCAAAGATGTCCCGCCGCCGTGGTTCTGGGGCGTCAGCTCACCGGCGCCGGGTCCGGTACCGGGGCCGACAGCGGTTCGGTGGCGTGCGCGGAGAGCGGAAGGACCGCGGGCGTGACCGAGGGGAGCGTGGGGTCCGCGGCCGGCGCGAGTGCCGTCTCGAGATCGGCGATCAGGTCGTCGACGTGCTCCAGGCCGATGGACAGGCGCACCACGTTGGCCGAGGGGCGCGCCTCGGGCGCCACCGGGCGGTGGGTGAGCGCGGCCGGGTGCTGGACCAGGGAGTCCACGCCGCCGAGCGAGACGGCGTGGGTGAACAGGGAGAGCGAGGAGGTCAGCCGCTTGGCCGCCTCGTAGCCGCCGCGCAGCGCGACGGAGATCATCGCGCCGGGGCCGCGCATCTGGTGGCGCAGCGAGCCGGTGCGGCCGTCCGCGAGCACGGCGGAGTCCAGGTCGGGGAAGAAGACGCGCTCCACGGCCGGGTGGCCGCCGAGCCAGGAGGCCAGTTCGCGGGCGGTCTCCTGCTGGGCGCGGACCCGGGTGGGCAGGGTGGCCAGGCCGCGGTGCAGGAGGTAGCCGGCCAGCGGGTGCAGCAGGGCGCCGGTGATCGCCCGCACCCGGCGCAGCGCCTCGGCGGTCGTCTCGTCGCAGGCGATGACGCCGCCGATCACGTCGCCGTGCCCGCCGAGGTACTTGGTGGCGCTGTGCAGGACCAGCGAGGCGCCCAGCGTGACGGGGTTCTGCAGCACGGGCGTGGCGAAGGTGTTGTCGACCATCACCGGCACCGGCCCGGCCTGCCGCACGACGCCGGCGATGTCGACCAGGTCGAGGGTGGGGTTGGCGGGCGTCTCGAGGATGACGAGGGCCGTGTCGGGGCGGGCGGCGAGCGCGCCGGCCACCTCGGCGGGGCCGCAGAAGGTGGTCTCCACGCCGAGCAGGCCGGAGGCGAGCAGGTGGTCGGTGCCGCCGTACAGGGGGCGGACGGCCACGATGTGGCGCTTGCCGCTCTCACCGGTCAGGGCGAGGATCGCGGCGGTGGTGGCGGCCATGCCGGAGGCGAAGGCGACCGCCGCCTCGGCCTGCTCGAGGTCGGCCAGGGCGGTTTCGAAGCGGGCGACGGTGGGGTTCCACAGGCGCTGGTAGACCGCGCCGCCGTCGGGCAGCGGACGGCCGCCGGTGGCCATCGACTCGTAGGAGTCGCCGCCCCGCTCGATGTCGGGGAGCGGATTGGTGGAGGACAGGTCGATCGGAGGCGCGTGCACGCCCAGCTCGGTCAGGTCCGCGCGTCCGGCGTGGACGGCCAGCGTCTCGAAGCGCTCAGGAGAGATGCCCATGGCGGGAGCGTTGCACCGGAAACAGGAAAGACGCATGATCGCTGCAGAATCGGCAACGAGCCCGGCGACATTGGACGTCATCGGTGAGATCGGCCGCCCGTCGTCCTGGGGAATCTGTTGAAAAAACGAGAGCAGCGGCCGCTTCTCGACGAGCTGGACCGCCGGATCGTCGGTCTGCTCGCCGAGGATCCCGAGCTGACCAACAAGGCCCTGGCCCGCCGCCTGGGTCTCGCCGAGTCGACCTGCGCCTACCGGGTGCGGGCGCTGCGCGAACGCGGGGTGGTGGAGGGGACCACGCTGCGGCTCGACTTCGCGGCGCTCGGACACCCGCTGCAGGCGCTGATCAAGGTGCGGCTGGAGCGGCACAACGCGGAGCACGTGAACCGGCTGTACGCGAGCCTGGTGAAGACGCCGGGGGTCATCCAGGTGTTCCACGTGGCGGGGGCGGACGACTTCTACCTGCACGTCGCGGTGGCGGACGCCGAGGCACTGCGGGACTTCGTCCTCCTGCACGTCACCGTGCACCGGGTGGTGCGGCAGACGGAGACGCACCTGATCTTCGAGCGCCGCGAGGGCGTCGGGGTGCTTCCGGTGCCGGACCCGGCGGCTGACTGAGCCCCCGGCGAGGGCGGAGTGAGCGGGGGCGGGCGGCCGGTGGCGACGGCCCGAGGCCCCCCTTCCAGCGCGAGCGGTGCGGCCACGAAGACGGACGAGTACGTGCCGACCACGACGCCGATCAGGGCGGCGAGGGCGAAGTCGGTGAGCGTGTCGCCGCCGAGCACGGCCAGGGCGGCGAGGATGAGGACGGCGCCCATGCCCGTGTTGACGGTCCGGGGCAGGGTCTGCAGGACCGCCGTGTTCACCAGGTCCGGCAGCCGCCGGCCCGCCCGTCCCTCCTTCC
>NZ_JBRIOU010000005.1:135384-136964 GCF_053474865.1 Streptomyces sp. CO7 | reverse complement strand
CCGCCACCACCGCGCAGCAGTTCGCGGACGCGGTCGAAGACGACGACGGAGTCGTTGACCGAGTAGCCGATGACGGTGAGCAGCGCGGCCAGGAAGACGCCGTCGAGCGGCTTGCCGAGCCAGGCGAAGACGCCGACCAGCACGACCACGTCGTGGGCGAGGGCGCCGACCGCCGCCGCGCCGAACCGGCCGCGGAACCGGGCGGCGAGGTAGAGGAGCTGGGCTCCCAAGGCCACGCCGAGCGCGATCAGGGCGTTGCGGCGCAGCTCCTCCCCCAGGCTCGGGCCGATCAGCTCGTCGCGGACCTTCTCCACGCCGGCCTCGTCCCCCGCACCGTCGGCGGCCTCGGCAGCTTCGGCGGCCTCGGCGGCGAGGGTGCGGGTGACGGTGCCGGTCTCGGCGTCGGTCAGCCGCTCGGTGCGCACGGTCAGGCCGCCGTCGCCCGAGGACTGGACGACGGCCTGCGGGAACCCGGCGTCGGCGAGGGCCGCCCGGGCCCGATCCGGGTCGACGGAGTGCGTGGTGGCGTACTGCAGGAGCCGGCCGCCGGTGAAGTCGATGCCCAGGTCGACGCCGCGGACCGCGATGCCGGACCCGGCGAGCACCAGCACGGCCGCGGAGGCGGCGAGCCAGCGGCGCGGGCGGCGCATCAGGTGGATGTCGCGGCGGGCGAGGGCGGTGCGGACCCGTCCGGCGGTGGCGATGCCGGTGATCCCCGGGCGGCGGCGCACCCACCGCCGGGAGACGGCGAAGTCGGCGAGCACCCGGGTGACCACCAGGGCGCTGACCATGGAGGCGAGCACACCGATGCCGAGGGTGACGCCGAAGCCGCGGACCGGGCCGGACGCCAGCAGGAAGAGCAGCCCGGCGGCGATCAGCGTCGTCACGTTGGAGTCGGCGATCGCGCTGAAGGCGTTGCGGAAGCCGGCCGCCAGGGCGGAGCGCAGTCCGGGCCTGGCTCGGGCGGCGTGTTCCTCGCGGGCACGCTCGAAGACGAGGACGTTGGCGTCCACCGCCATGCCGATGGCGAGCACGAAACCGGCCAGTCCGGGCAGGGTGAGGGTGGCGCCGAGGACGGCCAGGGCGGCGTAGGAGATCAGGCCGTAGCAGAGCAGCGCGACCACGGCCAGGACACCCAGCAGGCGGTAGGCCCGGATGATGAACAGGGCGGTCAGCGCGGTGCCGATGACCGCCGCCCAGGCGCTCGCCTCGATGGCGCGGGCGCCCAGGGTGGGGCCGACGGTGTGCTGTTCGACGGTCTCCAGGGGCACGGGGAGCGCGCCGCCGTTGATCAGCATGGCCAGCCGGCCGGCCTCGTCGCCGGTGAACGACCCGGTGATCTGGGTGGTGCCGCCGGCGATGCCCTCGCCGCAGCCGACGGAGGGGTCGACCTGCGGGGAGGAGACGACGCGGTCGTCCAGGACGATGGCGACGCGGCGGGCGGGGTCGCCGGGCCGGGCGCAGGCGGCCTCGCCGGTGAGCTCGGCCCAGCGGTCGCTCCCGGCGCGGTCGAAGTCGAGCGTGACGTGCCAGCCGGCGCCGGTCTGCGCGTCGTGGCGGGCGTCGGCGGTGTCCACGTC
>NZ_JBRIOU010000005.1:134791-135284 GCF_053474865.1 Streptomyces sp. CO7 | reverse complement strand
CGCTCGCCCTCCGCCAGGTCCTTCGTGGCGGCGGGGTCCTTCGTGGTGGCGGGGTCCTCGGCGGCGCGCACCGGGTGGAAGGTGAGCTGGGCGGTGCGGCCCAGGACCTCGGCGGCCTCCTCGGGGTCCTGCACGCCGGGCAGTTCGACGACGATCCGCCGGTCCCCGGAACGCTGCAGGGTCGGCTCGGCCACGCCGAGCGCGTCGACGCGCCCGCGCAGCACCTCGAGGGTGCGGTCGGTGGTCTCGCGGTCGGCCTTCGCGGTGGAGGTGGACCGGGTCTCCAGCACGATCTGGGTGCCGCCGCGCAGGTCGAGTCCGAGACGGACCGGCACGGTGAGGGTGACGAGGACGGACAGGGCCACCACGGCGAGGGCGATCAGCGCCCTCACGCGGGTGGAGCGGGACGATCTGGACAACGGGGCCTCCGGCAGGGCATGCCGCGGCAACGGCCGGCGTGGCCGCGGCACGTGTCGAAACGGGGGTGGGGCTG
>NZ_JBRIOU010000005.1:133934-134691 GCF_053474865.1 Streptomyces sp. CO7 | reverse complement strand
GGGCTCCGGCCCGGGAGGTGTACCGGAGCCCCGGGGGTCAGGGTTCGACGAGTCCGGCGCGGATGGCGTAGCGGGTGAGTTCGAGCCGGTCGCGCAGTCCGAGCTTGCTCAGCAGGTTGGCCCGGTGACGCTGCACCGTCTTGACGCTGATGAACAGCAGCTCGGCGATCTCCTTGGAGGAGTGGCCCTCCGCGACGAGCTTCAGGACCTCCTCCTCCCGCGGGGTGAGGATCTGGCCCGGGGCTTCCTCGCCCTGCCGGACGCGGTCGAGGTAGTGGCGGATCAGGGCGGTCACCGCGCCGGGGTAGAGGAAGGGCTCGTCGCGGATCGCGGCCCGGCAGGCGGCGACCAGGTCCCGGTCGGCGACGGACTTCAGCACGTATCCCGAGGCCCCGGCCTTGAGCGCCTGGAAGAAGTACTGCTCGTTGTCGTGCATGGTGAGCATGAGGATCCGCAGGTCCGGCTTGAGGGCGGCCAGTTCGCGGGCGGCCTGGAGCCCGGTCATCCGCGGCATCGCGATGTCCAGCACGGCCAGGTCCACCTCGTGCGTACGGGCCTGCTCCACCGCCTCGGCCCCGTCGCCCGCCTCGGCGACCACCTCCAGGTCGGGTTCCTGGTCGAGGATCAGCCGCACGCCGCGCCGCACCAGGGCGTGGTCGTCGGCGAGGAGGATCCGGGTGGGCCGCGGCGCGGGGGTCTCGGCGAGGCCGGTGAGGGCCGGGGTGGCGTGGTCGTCGTGCATCTCAGGTGTCCTGGG
>NZ_JBRIOU010000005.1:130611-133834 GCF_053474865.1 Streptomyces sp. CO7 | reverse complement strand
AGCCGGAGGGGAGACCGCCGACCGTGAGGCGACGGGTCCCGAGGCCGGGGCATCGCCCGGCCTCGGGACCCGTCGCCTCACGGTCGGCGGTCTCCCCTCCGGCTGCCTCCGCTCCGGCGGCCTCGGGGTCCGTGGCGGCGGAGGGCTCCGGAGCCGGGGGCCACGCCACCGGGGTGTCGGCCGTGGGGTCGTCCGCGGAGAGCTCGGCGGTGAACACCTCGTCCGCGAACGGACCGTCGGCGAACGGAGACGCGCCGGCCGCCGGGTCGGTGACCGCGGGGTCGGTGAACACCGGACCGGCGGGGTCGGGCACCGCCGCGTCGGCCACCGTCGAGCCGGTGACCGACAGGTCGGCGGACGTCGAGGCGGCGGACGTCGAGGCGGCCGGCTCCGACCCGGCGCGTCGGGCGCCCGTGGCCGGACCACCCCGTGAGGCCGAGGCCGGGGCCGCGCCCCGCGGCGGCGGGCGGAGTATCCCGGGCAGCCCGCCCGGTTCGGGGAGCACGAACGGTCCCCCGGCGAGCGAGGCGGGCGACGGGGACGCGGAGGGGACCGGCACGGTCAGCCGCACCGTCGTGCCCTCGCCCGAGGCCGCGGCGCCGACCTCCAGCGACGCCCCCACCAGCAGGGCGCGCTCACGCATGCCGCGGATGCCCGCGCCCTCGGCCAGCCGCCGGATGCCGCGGCCGTCGTCGGTGACCGACAGCTCGACCGCGTCCGGGACCCGCCGCAGCCGCACCACGACGGTCTCGGCGTCGGCGTGCCGGGCGGCGTTGGTCAGGCTCTCCTGGGCCACGCGGTAGACGACCAGCTCGGTCCCGGGGTCCAGCGGCGGCAGGTCGGCGTCGAACTCGCGGCGCACCACCAGACCGGTGTGGGTGGCGAAGTCCCCGGCCAGCGAGGTGAGGGCGCTGACCAGGCCGAGGTCCTCCAGGACGCCCGGACGCAGCCGCCGCAGCAGCCGCCGGATCTCGTCCAGGCCCGCGCGGGTGGCCTCCTGGATCAGCCCCAGTTCCTCCCGCAGCGGCGGGTCGGCCCGGTCGGCGACCCGTTTGAGGGCCAGCAGGATCGCCGTCATGGTCTGCCCCACCTCGTCGTGGAGTTCCTGCGCGATGCGGCGGCGCTCGGCCTCCTGCGCGTTCAGCACACGGGCGCTGCTGGCCACCCGTTCGTGCTCCAGGCGGTCCAGCATCGCGTTGAAGGTGCGGATGACGTCGGAGACCTCGCCGGTGCCGTACTCGGGCAGTCGCTGCCCGGGGCGCAGCAGGTCCACGGTGGTCATCCGGCGGGTGAGGCGGGCCAGCGGGGCCAGGCCCCAGCGGATCAGCGCGGCGTTGGCGACCAGCATGACCGCCAGGCCGACGACCAGGATCACGGCCTCGGTAAGCAGCACCGGGACGGACACGGTCACCGGGGCCCACAGCAGCAGCGACGTCGCCGCGCCCAGCACGACGGCGTTCAGCAGGAAGATCCGCCAGAACAGGGACACCGGGTTCACGCCTCCTTCAGCGATGCGTCGCGCACCACTCTCGGGCATCGCGCTCCCCGGACGCGCAGCGGCTTGCCGGTCGGCCCGCTCCGGACGGGCCGACCGGGGCCGTCCTCCAGCCTGCCGGTCCGCGAGGCCGGCGTCGATGGGTCGCGGACCCCATTCGGCGTGGGTCGCAGACCCCATGCCGGGGTGGGGCACGACGGAGGGAAATGGGGCGCGCGGCCGATGTCCGCCGCGCCCGCGAAGGGCCAAGGTGGAGAGCGTCCCCGGCCCCACGGCCGCCGGACCCAGGCACTCGGCCCCGTCGTCGAGGGCCCGACGCCCCCTGCCGTCGGGCCCTCCCCGGCGCGGGCCGAGCGCCGTTGCCCGGGCTTCTCGCCGGGCAGTTCCACGGCTTCCCGCCGCAACCGTCCGGTCCGCCGGACCCGCTGGAAAGGACGTCCCATGGCCTTCGACGCCGCTCCTCCCGAACTCCGCCCGCAGCGCCCCGGCTCGCACGAGATCCGGCAGCGCCTCGAGCACGAGCGCGGCAGCCGGCTGGCCCAGCTGCGGTCCCTCACCGGCAGCGGCCAGACGGTGGACGACCACCTGATGTCCACGCAGAAGGAAGCCGTCACCAAGGTGCTGCGGGAGATCGAGGACGCCTTCGCCCGCCTCGACGACGGCACCTACGGGTCCTGTCTGCGGTGCGGGGAGGCCATCCCCGAGGAGCGGCTGGAGATCCTCCCCTACACCCACCACTGCGTCGGCTGCCGCCGCAGCGCCTGACCGACGCCCCGCGCCCGTCGTTCTCCTCAGCCCGTCGCCGCCGGCCGCGCGCAGTCCGCGCGGCCGGGTGCGGGCCCGTGCCACCAGAGGTGAAGTGGTGAACTCCCCGACCGCCGGTGACCGTACCGCGCGGCATCTGACCCCGCGGGACCTGACCGCGCGGGACCTGACCGCGCGGGACCTGACCGCCCGGGACCTGACCGCGCGGGACCTGACCGCCCGGGACCTGACCGCCCGGGACCTGACCGCGCGGGACCTGACCGCGCGGGACCTGACCCCGCGGGACCTGGCCGGCCTGCGGGCCGCCCTCGACGAGCAGCTCCGGTTCCTCCGCGGACGCCCGACGGGAGCGAGCCCTGGCGTCGCGGCCCCGGCGCGCATGGTCCTCGCGGATGTCGAGGCGGCGCTGCGGCGCATGGACGAGGGCCGGTACGGCGTCTGCCTCCGGTGCCGGCTCCCTGTCGACCGCAAGCGGCTGCGGGTCGTTCCGCAGGCCCGCTACTGCGCCCCCTGCCAGCACCTGCACGCCACCCGCCACCGGCCGGTCAGGGCGATCGCCCCGGACACGGGCACGGGAACGGGCGCGGCCCCGGGCACGGGCACGGCCGCGGCCCCGGGCATGGGCGCGGGCGCAGCCACGAACCCGAGCACGACCGCGGGCGCGGGCCCCACCCCGTACACGGCGGGTCCGGCGTACATGGCAGGCACCGCGGGCCTCGCGGGTCGCGCCCGCGCCGGGGGCCGGTGACCGTGGAGCGGTTCGACGGCACGGACGCGGGTGCCGGCCCGGTCCGTGGACGGTTCGGCGCGCCGCGGACGGACCGGTACGGCGTCGCGCTGGACCTGGGCAGCGCGCGGACCCGGGCTTGGACGGCCGGGCACGGCACGGTCCTCGAGGTGCCCACCCTCACCACCCCCGACCGGAACACTGGCCCCGACCGGAACACTGGCCCCGACCGGAAC
>NZ_JBRIOU010000005.1:126210-130511 GCF_053474865.1 Streptomyces sp. CO7 | reverse complement strand
CGCCTCCCCCGCCCACCGGGCGGCGGCCCGGTCCGCCGTGGCGGTGCTGCGGCCGCGGAACGTGCTGACCGTGCCCGCTGCCCGCGCCGTCGCGGTGGCGGCCCGGGCCGACCTGTCGCGGCCGCTGCTGGTGGTGGACATCGGCGCGCACCTCACCGAGGTGGTGCTGCTGGACGACGGCGCGGTGGCCGACGCCCGCCGCGTCGGCCTGGGCACCGGTGACCTCGGGGCCGCCGCGCCGGAGGACATCGTGGACGCGGTGACCAGGATGATGACCGAGACGATCCGGCAGGACGGCGCCTCGCTGATGCCCGGGGCGCTGGCCCGCGGCGTGCTGCTGGCCGGCGGCGGCGCGCTCCGGCCGGAGATCACCTACCGCCTCGCCGCCCGGCTGCACGCACCGCTCGACGTCGTCCCCGCCCCGCACACCGCCGCCGTGCGCGGCGCCGCGCGACTGCTGGAGGCCGCCCGCCTCCACCCGAGCACCCGCGGACACGGCACACCCGGCACGCGGTCCGGGGAGCGGCCGGGCCGGAGCCGGTGAACGGCCCCGGCACCGCACCCCGTGAACCTGCGAACATGGCCGGATGACGACCGTTCCCACCCTCCTGATCGCCGCCGACTCGCCCCTGCGGGAGGACGTCGCCGCGCTGCTCGACGAGCACCTGCAGGACATGTACGCGACCAGCCCGCCGGAGTCGGTGCACGCCCTGGACCACGGGACGCTGGCCGGCGACGGCATCGTCTTCGTGACCGCGCGCACCGCGGAGGGCGTCCTGCTCGGCTGCGGGGCGCTCAAGGAGATCGAAGCCGGCCACGGGGAGCTCAAGTCGATGCGCACCACGGCGGCGGCCCGGGGACGCGGCGTCGCCTCCGCCGTCCTGGAGCACCTGACCGGCCTGGCCGCGCGACGGGGCTGCGTACGGCTGAGCCTGGAGACCGGCGCGGAGGACTACTTCGCCGCGGCCCGGCGGCTGTACGCCCGGCACGGGTTCACCGCCTGCGGGCCGTTCGCCGGCTACACCGAGGACCCCAACAGCGTCTTCATGACCAAGCCCCTCGGACAGGTTCGACAGACCCGACAGGCCGGTGACACCCCGACATCCGCGTAGGGCCCCGCCAGGCGCTCGGGGCAGGGAGCGCCGGCACCTCGACCCCAGGATGTACGAGCTGGTGGGGGTGCTGCGTTCGGGCGCTGGAAGGGCGAGCGGGCCGCCTTCCGTGAACGGTTCGTCCAGTCTCCTGCCTCTCGCGGAACGCACCCGGCGCCCGCCCCGGACGCCGTCGTCGCGCCGTCCGTCGCGCCGTCCGTCGCGCCGTCCGTCCCCCGAACGTCGCACGCCCGTCCGCTCCCGTCCCCCGCGGCCACCCGCGCCCGGGGGCGGCTTCCCACTCACCGAGGACCCAACGCACCCATGAGATCCATGAGGCCCACCCTCAGCAAGGCGGTCATTCCCGCGGCCGGGCTCGGCACGCGGTTCCTGCCGGCCACCAAGGCGACGCCCAAGGAGATGCTCCCGGTGGTCGACAAGCCGGCCATCCAGTACGTCGTCGAGGAGGCCGTCTCCGCCGGGCTCGACGACGTCCTGATGATCACCGGCCGCAACAAGCGCCCGCTGGAGGACCACTTCGACCGCAACCACGAACTGGAGTCGGCCCTGGAACACAAGGGCGACGCCGGCCGGCTCGCCCGGGTGCGGGAGTCCACCGACCTCGCCACCATCCACTACGTCCGCCAGGGCGACCCCCGCGGCCTCGGCCACGCGGTGCTCTGCGCCGCCCCGCACGTCGGCGACGAGCCCTTCGCCGTCCTGCTGGGCGACGACCTGATCGACCCGCGCGACCCGCTGCTCTCCCGCATGATCGACGTGCAGGCCCGGTACGGCGGCAGCGTGGTCGCGCTGATGGAGGTGGACCCCTCGCAGAGCCACCTCTACGGGTGCGCCGCCGTCGAGACCACCGAGGACGGCGACGTCGCCCGGGTCACCGGCCTGGTCGAGAAGCCGGCGCCGGGCGACGCCCCGTCGAACTACGCGGTCATCGGCCGCTACGTCCTGCACCCGGGCATCTTCGGCGTGCTGCGCCGCACCGAGCCCGGCCGCGGCGGGGAGATCCAGCTGACCGACGCCCTGCAGATGCAGGCGGCGAACGGGAAGGTGTGCGGCCCCGTGCACGGCGTCGTCTTCTCCGGCCGCCGCTACGACACCGGCGACCGCGGCGACTACCTGCGCGCCATCGTGCGGCTCGCCAGCGAACGCGAGGACCTGGGGCCGGAGTTCCGGGCCTGGCTCCGCGACTTCGTGCGCGAGGAGATGGACGGCCCGCAGGGGTAGCACCGGCGGGCCGCGGAGCGGGGCCGGCGCCGGCGCCGTGATCGAGTGGCGGGGGCGCGGACACGGGGTTTTGCTGGGAGGAGCACCTCTGTCCGCGTCCGTGCCGAGGGACTGGGAATCATGACCGTCACCAGCGTCAACGAGGACTTCGACCAGCTCGAGCTGACCCTGGCCGCCGACTTCGACGCCCCCGTGGAACGCGTGTGGCAGCTGTGGGCCGACCCGCGGAAGCTGGAGCGGTGGTGGGGCCCGCCGGCCTACCCGGCCACCGTGGACGAGTTCGACCTCAGCCCCGGCGGGACGGTCAGCTACCACATGACCGGTCCCGAGGGGGACCAGCCGCACGGCTGGTGGAAGGTCGACTCGGTGGCGCCGCCCACCCGCCTGGAGTTCACCGACGGGTTCTCCGACGACCACGGCGAACCGCTCTCCGACTCGCCGAGGATCGGCATGCGGGTCACCCTCACCCAGCGCGGGACGGCGGGCTCCGGCACCCGCATGGAGGTCTCCTCGACGTTCCGCAACGAGCACGAGATGCATCAGATGTCCGACATGGGCATGGCCGAGGGCATGCGGGAGGCCGCCGAGCAGATGGACGGTCTCCTGGACTGACCCGACCGGCGGGCCCGCGGGCCGGTCGACGGGCCGGTCGGGGCCGCCCAACGGGCGCGGCCCGCGGGCCGCGCCCGGCCCACGCGCACGCCGGGCGCACCGCGCGCCCCGGCCGCGACACCCGCGTACGCGCGGCGGGAGCCGGAAGGCATGATGGACCCCACAGGCGAGACAGGCCGGTCCGCGGGGACCGGCCAGGGCTGTCCGGGGGAGGGGAGGCATGGACGGAGCTGACAGGCACGCGCCGCGCAAGGCCATCCGGCTGACTCCGGCCCTCTTCAAGACCGCCGCCGACGGCCCCGTGACGCTGTCCGAGACGGCCCCCAGCGCCCGCACCGAGGCCCGGGGCGTGCTGCGCATGACACTGCGCCCGGCCGACCGGCTGGCGGGCGCGGGAGTGGCGGCGGGCTGCCTGGTGCGCACCCGCGACGGCCGCACCGGCGTGGTGCGTTCACCGTCCCGGGGCGGCGCCGACCGTGCCGCGGACGCGGCGGGGTCGGGAGCGCTCGACGTCTGGCCGTTCGTCGCCCTCACCGACGACGGCACGGCCGTCGACGTCGCACTCGGCCGGGCGGACCGCTTCGAGCGGCTGCTGTTCTACGCCGACGTCGCCCAGGGCGCCGCCGACTTCCGCGGACCCGCCGCCGAGGCCGTCTTCACCGCCGGCCCGGGCCGCACCTGGCGCATCCCGCTCGACTCCGCGCCCGCCCCCGCCGGGGCCTGCGCGGTGGCGCTGCTGGTCCCCGGCCCGGGCGGGCTGGAACTGCGACGGGAGGTCCGGTGGTACCGGGCCAAGTGGCGCACCTCGTACCGGCGGGTGCTGGCCCGGGACTACCAGTTCACCTAGGAGCCGCCCTCGCGGCTCCCGAAGCGTGAAACCCGAGGAGCGAATCCCTAGGCGGCGCGGACGAGTTCGGCCTGGCCGAACAACAGGGCGTAGCCGGACGGGAGTTGTGCGAGGAGCCGGTGCGTCAGGTCGTCTCCGATCAGCGCGGGGAGCACTCCGAGGACCGACGTGGTGTCCCAACGCGCCGTGGCGTGCGTGGCGTTCGGCAGCCGGCGGGACAGCTCGTTGACGAACTCCGCGGCGGCCGGAACGTGGTGGGCGGGAACCTGGGCGGCGACGATGCGCGCCGCCTCCTCAGGCAGCGCCCTCGCCAGGTCGACGCGCTCGTCGCCGACGACGTGCTCCCCCAGTGCCGCGAGCACGGCGCGGGTGACCCGCTCGGCCTGCTCCTCGGTCGGGTAGAGCCCGGCCTCGCGGACCTTGGCGACCAGGTCGTCCCAGGACGTCGCGGTCGCCGTCGCGGCCGTCGAGCCCTCGCGGGGCTCGGGCACGGGAGCGGTGGTGACGAC
>NZ_JBRIOU010000005.1:124889-126110 GCF_053474865.1 Streptomyces sp. CO7 | reverse complement strand
CTCGAAATCATGGGAATGGTCAAGGGGACTGCTCCTCTTCAGCTCCCGTCAGATGACTGCCGGGCCGGGGCGGCCTGTCCCGGCCCGGTGCTGCGGCTCGTATGCCCGCCTTCGCGGCACGTACACCTCCGTTCACACCGTGTGCATGGCGTGACGGCGGCGCGACCGCGGTGCGGTCAGCGGCTGATGGCCTTGCGGCTGCCGCCGTCGGCGCCGCCGCTGATGCGGATCTTGCGCGGCTTGGCGTGGTCGGCGACCGGGATCCGCAGGCTGAGGACGCCCGCGTCGTAGGAGGCGTCGATCCGCTCGGTGTCCAGCGTGTCGCCGAGGAAGAGCTGCCTGCTGAACGTGCCGGACGGGCGCTCGGCGACGATCACCTCGGCGTCCTCCGGAGCCGGGTGGCGCCGCTCGGCGCGAATGCTCAGCACGTTGCGCTCGACGTCGAGGTCGATGGTCTCCGGGTCCACTCCGGGAAGGTCCACCTGGACGACCAGGTCGTCGCCCACCCGGTAGGCGTCCATCTGCATGGCGGCCGGGCGGTTCAGCACTCCCGTGTTCCCGAGGACCTGCTGGGTGAGGCGGTCGAACTCGCGGAACGGATCGGTGCGCATGAGCATCACGGTCACTCCCTTCGTACGGTTCCTGGGTGCGATGCCCTGATGTCTTCTTATATAGCTCCGGTCCGGAAAATTGACAAGCCTGGACTCAACCCTGGGGGACGCCAGGGCCCTGGGCCCCGGTGACAGGATGGACGGAAGCTGTTCGGGCGATGTGATGCGAGGCGAGGAGGACGTGATGGCGGAGAAGGTGCCCACGGGGCTGGTGGCGGCGGCCGGACTGGTCGGCGGGTTCGGCGTGGCCCGCGGCACGAAGCGGCGCGAGCTGGGCGGGGTGGTGCTGGCCGCGGCCGGCGCGGCGGCGGCCACCCGGTGGAAGCGCCAGGCGGGCGGACCGGTGGCCGCGGGGCTCACCTCGGCGTACCTGGCCGCCTTCGCGGGCTCGCACCTCCTGGCCAAGCGGCTCGGCGCCTGGCCGTCCGTGCTGACGGTGACCGCGGGCGTCGCGGCGGCCTCCTGGGCGCTCGCCGACCGACGCGGGGCCTGAGCCGACCGACACGGGGCCTGAGCCGACCGACACGGGCCGGACGATCGCGGCAGCCGGGCGACGCGCCGGGCCGGGGCCCGTGTCGCCGGCCAGGGCCTGTGTCGCCGGGCCGCCACG
>NZ_JBRIOU010000005.1:120814-124789 GCF_053474865.1 Streptomyces sp. CO7 | reverse complement strand
GGCCGGGGCCGGGGGGCGGGGGCGGCTCACCGCCCCCGCCGGGCCCGGCGGCCGGCGTCTCAGACGCCGAGGTCGCGGATGATCTTGGCCACGTGCCCGGTGGCCTTCACGTTGTACAGCGCCCGCTCGACGGTCCCGTCGGCGTCCACCACGACCGTGGACCGGATGACCCCGACGACCGTCTTGCCGTACAGCTTCTTCTCGCCGAACGCCCCGTACGCCTCCAGGGCCTTCTTGTCCGGGTCGGCCAGCAGGGTGACCTTCAGCGACTCCTTGTCGCGGAACTTCGCCAGCTTCTCCGGCTTGTCCGGCGAGATGCCGACGACGTCGTAGCCCGCGCCGGCGAGCAGCTCGAGGTTGTCGGTGAAGTCGCACGCCTGCTTGGTGCAGCCGGGGGTAAGCGCGGCGGGGTAGAAGTACACGATGACCTTGCGGCCCGCGTAGTCGGCCAGCGAGACCTCGTTGCCGTCGGCGTCGGGAAGGGTGAAGGCGGGGGCGGTGTCGCCGGGCTGAAGTCGCTCGGACATCGGGTGGGGCTCCTTGGTCACTCGTCACCGGGTGGGCGCGTACGAGCGTAACCGGGGGGCGTGGCCGTGCGGCCGGGCCCCGAGCTGACAGACTGGTGCACAGCACCACGGAACGCAGGACGACGTACGGTACGGACGACGGACATCCGACGGCGAAACGATCACGGAGGCGGCACGGTGGCGGACAGCCCGGACACCAGGACACCGGCGCAGATCAAGGCGGACATCGAGCGCCGTCGCGCTCAGCTGGCGGAGACGCTCGAGGAGATCGGGGTGCGGATGCACCCCAGGACGATGGTGGACGACGCCAAGGCCAAGGCGCGCAGCCAGGTCGACCAGACCCTCGGACGGGCCTACGTGAGCGTCAACCGGACGATGACCGAGGTGCGGGGACGTTTCGTCGACGAGGAGGGCTCGCCGCGGATGAACCGGATCGTGCCGGTGGCGCTGGTGGCGGTCGGCGTGGTCGGCCTGCTGGTGCTCAGCGGCACCCGGAGCTCCGGCGGCTCGCACGGCAGGCGCTGCCGGCGCCGTCGCTGAGCGACCCCCGCACAGCGGTACCCGCTCGGACGGCGAGGGGTCCGGGCCAGGTAGGTTCGGACCGTGAGCGTCAACAGAACTGTGAGCGACACCGAGCACGACAAGCTTCCGATCCGGATGCTGCACGACCGCGTGCTGGTGCGTCAGGACAATTCGGAGGGTGAGCGCCGCTCGGGCGGCGGCATCCTGATCCCCGCGACGGCGGCGGTCGGCCGGCGCCTCGCGTGGGCGGAGGTCGTCGCGGTCGGGCAGAACGTCCGCACCGTCGAGACGGGGGACCGCGTCCTGTTCGACCCGGAGGACCGGGCCGAGGTCGAGGTCCGGGGCATGACCTACGTCCTCATGCGGGAGCGCGACCTGCACGCGGTCGCCGCGGACCGCTTCGAGGGCACGGAGGACACCACGGGCCTCTACCTCTAGCGACACCCGAAGGGGCCGGACCGCCGACGCGGTCCGGCCCCTTCTCCCTGTCCCGGCGGGGCGGTCGCCGTCCCGCCGGGGCGGTCGCTCAGGGCAGGAACTGCGGCGGCCACGGGTACTGCCCGTGCGGCGCAGGGTAGGGCCCTCCCCCGGGCCACGGCGCGGGCCTCCCCGGCGGCCGCCCGTCGACGGGGGCGCCCTCGACGGCGGCGGACTCCCCCGGCCGCGGCCCGTGCCCGGGCGACGGCAGCACCGCTTCGCCGGGTGCGGGCCCGGCATCGGGGCCGCCCGCCCCCTCGACGCCGTGCCCCGCGCTGCCCTCGCCGCCCTCGACGGAACCGCCCTCGGTGGAACCGTCCTCGAAGGACCCCTCCTGCTCCGCATCGCCCCCGGGCTCGAACGCCCCCTCCTCCGACGGCTCCCCCGACGGCGAGGCGGACGCACCGTCACTCGGCACCGCGTACGGCAGCTTCAGGTCGCCGCTGCCGGTGCGCACCTGCAGGTCGAACGCGGTCGCCTTGCGCCCCTTCATCGCGTCCTTGACGAACGCCGCCCACACCTCGGCCGGGGCGCCGCCGCCGTTGATCCTCCCGAGGCCCATCGCCCCGTACAGCGGCTTGTGCGCGGCCGTCTTCGGGTCCTGACCCATCACCGAGACCACCGCGGCCAGTTCGGGCGTGAACCCGGCGAACCAGGCCGCCGTGTCCTCCTCGGCCGTGCCGGTCTTGCCGGCCGCCGGCCGCCCCGCCGCCAGCGCCGCCGTGGCGGTGCCGCCGGACACCACGCCCCGCAGCACCGACGTCGTCGTGTCCGCCGCGACCCGGCTGACCGCCTGCGAGGACTCACGCTCCGGCAGCGACAGCGTCTGCGACCCGTTGCGGGTGATCTTCTCGATCAGCGTGTACGGCCGGTACCGCCCGTGGTCCGCGAGGGTCGCGTAGGCCTGCGTCATGTCCAGCACGCTCGCGGTGGCCGTGCCCAGCGCCATCGACGGGGAGGCGATCAGGTCGGGGGTGCGCTCCGGGAGCCCCAGCTTCACCGCCGTCCGGTGCACCCGGTCGGGGCCGACGTCCACCGCCATCTGGGCGTACACCGCGTTCACCGACTTGTCGGTGGCCTCGCTGACGGTGATCTCGCCGTAGTCCTTCCCGTCCTCGTTCTCCGGGGTGTACCGGGCCCCGGGCCAGCCCTCGACCGCCCGCTTGCTGGTGCCGTCGTACATGGTCTGCGGGGTGATGGGGCGCCCGTCGTGGGTCTGCGCCTGGTGCTCGAGGGCGGCGGCCAGCACGAACGGCTTGAACGTCGAACCCACCTGGAAGTCCCGGCGGGTGGCGTTGTTGGTGTACTGCTTCAGGTAGTCGGTGCCGCCGTACATGGCGACGACCTTGCCCGTGCGCGGTTCGATCGCCGCGGCCCCGGCCCGCACGTTCTTGTCGGCGTCCCGGGCCTTGGGCTCCAGGTTGTCCAGGACCTCCTCCTCGACCGCCTCCACCAGGGCGTCCTGGGCCGGCTTGCGCAGCGTGGTCCAGATCCGGTAGCCGCCGCCGTCGAGTGCGGCCTCGTCGAGGATGTCGTGCTCCGCCAGGTACGCCTTCACGGCGTTGACCACGTAGCCGCGCTGGCCCGACAGGGCGGTGTTGATCCGGTTGGGGCGGGGGGCGGGGAACTCCAGGGAGGCGCGCTGCTTCGGCGTCAGCCAGCCCTCCTTGACCATGCCGTCCAGCACGTACCGCCAGCGCACCAGGGCCTTCTTCCGGTTCTCCGGGTAGGCGTCGACGTCGTAGGCGTTCGGGGAGTTGAGCAGCGCGGCCAGGTAGGCGCCCTGGGCGGCGTTCAGCTCCGAGGCGTCGATGCCGTAGTAGGCCTGGGCGGCCGCTTGGATGCCGTAGGTGTTGCGGCCGAAGTAGCTGGTGTTCAGGTAGCCCTCGAGGATGTCGTCCTTCGGCTTCTCCCGGTCCAGCTTGATCGCGATGAAGAACTCCTTGGCCTTGCGGGTGAGCGTCTGCTCCTGGCCCAGGTAGTAGTTCTTGACGTACTGCTGGGTGATGGTGGAACCGGACTGCCGGCCCTTGCCGGTGACGGTGTTCCAGGCGCCGCGGACCATCGCCTGCGGGTCCACCCCGGAGCCGTCGTAGAAGTCGCGGTCCTCGGCGGCGAGCACGGCGTGCTGCGCGGCCGAGGACACCTGCGACAGCCGGACGCTCTCCCGGTTGACGTCGCCGTCGCGGGCCAGCCGCGAGCCGTCCGCGTAGAGGAAGACGTTGCTCTGCATGGTGGCCAGGGCGTTGGCGCGGGGGATCTTGACCAGGTGGTAGCCGACGGCCAGGGCGCCCGCGCAGAGCAGAATGACGGTGACCATGCCGAGCAGGGTGAAGCGCCAGGTGGGGAGCGCGCGGCGCCAGCCCTTGCGGCCAGAGGCGGCGGGCCCCGGGGCGGCGGGTCCCGGAGCGCCCGGTCCCGGGGCGTCACCGCTCCCGCCCCCCGCGCC
>NZ_JBRIOU010000005.1:119024-120714 GCF_053474865.1 Streptomyces sp. CO7 | reverse complement strand
GCATCCGGCAGCGCCCGCCTCGCCCCCTTCGCCTCCCGAGGGGGCGGCGGACGCTGCCGGATGCCGCCAGCCCTGCACCGGCTTTTTCCTGCGGTCGTTCTTCATCGCGTGCTCCGGCTCCGTTCCTCCGCGTTCCGCCGATACACCATGTGCTCACTATGTACCGGTATGACCGATGCGCGCCCGCAGTAGTGGGCTGTGTCGGTGCGGCGGCGTCACCCGTCCCGCACCCTCTCGCCGGACGGCGTTACCGGCGGCGTCCCGAACTCGTATGCTGCGCGGCATGGCCGACGCGTCGAACGAGCGGGACGAGCGGGTGGAGCGGGACGAGGCAGCACGGGGCGGGCGCCGGGAGGTGCCGCTGCCCGAACTGCGGGCGGGGGACGCCGACCGGGAGAGGGTCGCCGAGCGGCTCCGCGACGCCCTCGCCGAGGGGCGGCTCGACATGGACGAGTTCCAGGAGCGGCTGGACATCGTGTACGCGGCGAAGACCTACGGGGAGCTGGAGCCGGTCACCCGGGACCTGCCAGCGCCGGACGGACCTGCCGTCTCCATGATGAAGCGGCCCGCGCGGGCCTCCGGGGCGGAGGTGGACTGGCCGTCGCGGATCACCGGCGGACGGGGTTCCTCCGACCGGGGGATCGCCGTGATGGCCGGCTTCCAGCGGGTGGGCCACTGGGTCGCGCCGCGGCGCTTCGACGCGGTGGCCGTGATGGGCGGCGGGGTCATCGACCTGCGCGAGGCGTACTTCGCGGGGCACGAGATCGTCATCAACTGCGTCGCCCTGATGGGCGGGGTGGAGATCATCGTCCCGCCGGGCGTCGAGGTCGTGATGCGCGGCACGGGCTTCATGGGCGGCTTCGACCACGACGCGCGCGGCGACGACGGCTCCTACTCCCCCGACGCGCCGCGCGTCGTCGTCACCGGCTTCGCCTTCTGGGGCGGCGTGGGCGTCCGCACCAAGCGGCCCAAGGGCGCCAGGAAGCGGCAGCTCCCCCCGTCCTGACACCACGTCCCCCCTGCGGCGCGCCCGCGCCGCGCGGGAGCCTCCCCCGGATCAGGCCGCGGCCGGAGTCCCGCGAGGAGTGCCGTCCGGGTCCGGCTCCACGGGCGGCGCGCCGCCCGTGGAGCGCCCGGGCCACCAGGCCCGCTCGCCGAGCAACGCCATCGCCGACGGCAGCAGCAACGCCCGCAGCACGAACGCGTCGAAGAGCACGGCGACGGTGAGCCCCACGGCGATCTGCTTCATCTCGACGCGGTCGATGAACAGGAAACTGACGAACACCGACACCATGATCACCGCGGCGCTGGTCACCACGCTCGCCGACCCCGCGATGCCGTCCACGACCGCCTGCCGCGTCGGCGCCCCGCGCCGCACCGCCTCCCGGATCCGGCTGACCACGAAGATCTGGTAGTCGGTGGACAGCCCCACCAGGATGGCCAGCACCATCAACGGCGTGCGGGAGCCCACGAAGCCCAGGGACTCGAAGCCGAGCAGGTCCTCCGCCCACGTGTACTGGAACACCAGGGTCAGCGCCCCCCACGAGACCAGCACCGTGGAGACGTTCAGCAGCGTGCCCAGCAGCGCCATCACCACGGACCGGAACGCCACGTACATGATCACGGCGGCGGCCAGCGTGATGAACGCGACCACCCACGGCAGCCGCTGCGACTGACGGTCGGCGTAGTC
>NZ_JBRIOU010000005.1:115911-118924 GCF_053474865.1 Streptomyces sp. CO7 | reverse complement strand
CACCCCGCCGGCCCCCGCCCACAGACACGGACACGGACACGGACACGCCGCAGCCGTGCCGCGGGAGGATCTGCGGCACGGCTGCGGGAGAGGGAGGGAGTGGGGAACCGCGGGAGGGAGGAAGCCGGATCAGGGAGCAGGGGTGGGCGACTTGACGGCGGAGAGAGGCGTGGCGATGTCCTCCAGACTCCGCCGCTCCGCCTTCACCGCGAGGAACACCGCGACGAGGCCCGCCGCGCACATCAGCGCCGCACCGATCTGGAAGGCCAGCACCGTCTCCCCGATCACCCCGGACTCCGTGAGGTCCGCGAAGATCAGCGGACCGGCGATACCGCCCGCCGCCGTGCCCACCGCGTAGAAGAAGGCGATCGCCATCGCCCGCGTCTCCATCGGGAAGATCTCCGACACCGTCAGGTACGCGCTGCTCGCACCCGCCGAGGCGAAGAACAGCACCACGCACCAGCACGCCGTCAGCGTCGTCGCCGTCAGCACCTCCTGGCTGAACAGCCACGCCGTGACGAACAGCAGCAGGCCCGACAGGATGTACGTCGACGAGATCATGATCCGGCGGCCGACCGTGTCGAACAGCTTGCCCAGCAGCAGCGGGCCCAGGAAGTTGCCGGCCGCGATCACCGCGAAGTAGTAACCGGTGTGACCCACCTGCACGTCGAAGAACTTGGTGAGGATCGCGCCGAAACCGAAGGTGATCGCGTTGTAGAGGAACGCCTGCCCGATAAACAGGGCCAGACCCAGCACCGTGCGCCGCGGGTACTTCGTGAACACCGTCTTCGCGATCAGACCGAACCCGATGGACTTGCGCTGGTGGATGGTGATCTCACCGGCCGGCGGCGGAAGCTTGTGACCCTTCTCCTCCTCCACCTGCCGCTCGACGTCGGAGACGAGTTTCTCCGCCTCCTCGCCACGACCGTGGATGAACTGCCACCGTGGACTCTCCGGAACGTTTCGCCGCACCAGCAGGATCACCAGGCCCAGGACCACACCGAGCGCGAAGGTGAGCCGCCAGCCGACGTTGATCGCGAAGATGTCGGTGTCCAGCATCACGATGGACAGCAGCGCGCCGCCGATGGCGCCGAGCCAGTAGCTGCCGTTGATGATCAGGTCGACCCGGCCCCGGTACTCCGACGGGATCAGCTCGTCGATGGCGGAGTTGATCGCCGCGTACTCGCCGCCGATGCCGAAACCGGTCAGGAAGCGGAAGAGGAAGAACCACCACACGTCGAACGAGACAGCCGTCAGGGCGGTCGCCGCCAGATACACCGCGAGCGTCGTGATGAACAGCTTCTTACGGCCGAACCGGTCCGTCAGCCAGCCGAAGAACAGCGCGCCGGCACACGCACCGGCCACGTACAGCGCTGCCGCCATTCCGGTGACCTGGGCCGAACTGATGGGCAGTCCACTGCCCTCCTCGGCCAGCCGGCCGGCGATGTTGCCGACCGTCGTCACCTCGAGGCCGTCCAGGATCCACACCGTGCCGAGGCCGATGACGATCATCCAGTGCCAGCGGGACCACGGCAGCCGGTCCAGTCTCGCCGGAACGGCCGTCGTGACGGTGCCTGTCTCCTCCGGGATCTCCGAAGGCTCGGGTGTCGCGGAAACTGCCATCGCGTGGTCTCCCTCTCCGTCGAGCGAGCGGCGGTCCCACTCCCTGTTGCCCCGCCCGTTACGGCTATGCCCCCAGCATGCGCGAAACCGTGTGGATCAGCAGCCCGGCCAACGAGCCGACGACCGTGCCGTTGATGCGGATGAACTGAAGATCCCGGCCGATGTGCGCCTCGATCTTCCGGGTCGTGTGCCGCGCGTCCCAGCCGGCCACCGTGTCCGTGATCAACGCGGTGATCTCACTCCGATAGGTGGTGACCACATAGGTCACCGCACCCTCCACCCAGCGGTCGACCTTCTCCTGCAGCCGCCGGTCCGCCTTCATCCGCGCGCCCAGCGACAGCAGAGCCGCCCGCACCCGCAGCCGCAGCCGGCTCTGCTCGTCCTCCGACGCCTCCACCATCATCCGGCGCACCGCCGACCAGGCCGAGGCGATCAGGTCCTGCACCTCGTCACGCCCCAGCACCTCCGACTTCAGCCGCTCCACCCGCGCCCGCGTCCCGGTGTCCGACTGCAGGTCGGAGGCAAAATCGGCGAGGAACCGGTCCAGCGCGTCACGCGCCGGATGCGTCGGCATGTCCCGCATCTCGGTGACGAACCGCAGCAGCTCCTTGAAGACCCGCTCACCGACCTTCCGGTCCACGAACCGCGGCGTCCACCCCGGCGCGCCGCCCTGCACCGCGTTCATCACCGCGTCGCTGTGCAGCTCCAGCCAGTCGTGCGCCCTGGCCACCACCAGGTCCACCGTCCGCCGGTGCCCGTGGTCCGCGACCACCCGCTCCAGCGTCTTGCCCAGCACCGGCGCCACCTCGGCCGCCTCCGCCCGCCGGGTGATCGCCTCCCCCACCACGTCCTGGACGTCACGGTCCTTCAGCACCGTCAGCGCACCGCGCAGCGCCGTCGCCAGTTCGGCCGTCACCCGGTCGGCGTGCTCCGGCTCCGCCAGCCACGTCCCCAGCCGGTTGCCGATCCCCACCGCGCGCAGCCTGGTCCGCACCACCTCCGCGGACAGGAAGTTCTCCCCCACGAACTCGCCCAGGGACTCCCCGAGCTGGTCCTTCTTGGTCGGGATGATCGCGGTGTGCGGAATGGGCAGCCCCAGCGGATGCCGGAACAACGCCGTCACCGCGAACCAGTCCGCCAGCGCGCCCACCATGCCCGCCTCGGCCGCCGCCGCGACGTAGCCCGCCCAGGCGCCCGCACCCCGGTGCTCCAGCCAGGTGAACAGCGCGTAGATCACCGCCACCAGCAGCAACAGCCCGGTGGCCAGCGTCTTCATCCGACGGACACCCCGCTGACGCTCCTCGTCGGCGAGGGTGAAACCATCTATGGGGCGTGCGGCCGAACGGGGGACGCCGCGCTTGCCGCCCTCCGGCGGCCGGGCATGCTCGCC
>NZ_JBRIOU010000005.1:115214-115811 GCF_053474865.1 Streptomyces sp. CO7 | reverse complement strand
CGCCCCCCCCGCCTCCACCGGCGCCTGGGTCGGCAGCTGGGCCGCCGCACCCTCCGGCGCCGAACCCCGCACCGAACTCACCGGCCTCGCCGGACGCTCCATCCGCAACGTCATCCACACCAGCGCCGGCGGTACCGCCGCCCGGGTGACCCTCTCCAACCACTACGGACAGCAGCCGCTGCACATCACCTCCGCCTCGGTCGCCGTCGCCGCCGACGACGACACCCCCGAAGCACTCTCCGGGACGCTGCGCCCGCTGACCTTCTCCGGCGCCCGCGCCGTCACCGTCCCGCCCGGCGGCCAGGTCGTCAGCGACGCCGTCGCCCTGCGCGTGCCCGCCGCCGCAGACCTCCTCGTCACCACCTACTCCCCCACCCCCTCCGGCCCGGTCACCTACCACCGGCACGCCCGCCAGACCTCCTACCTGGCCACCGGCGACCACGCCCTCGACCCGCGGGGCCGCGCCTACACCGACCGCTCCCCCTCCTGGCGGTACGTCACCGCCCTCGACGTCCTCAACAAGGACGCCCGCGGCACCGTCGTGGTCATCGGCGACTCCCTCACCGACGGCGTCACCTCCACCCCCGACGCCGACCG
>NZ_JBRIOU010000005.1:102711-115114 GCF_053474865.1 Streptomyces sp. CO7 | reverse complement strand
CGCGGGCCTCAGCGGCAACCAGCTCCTCACCGACGGCGTCGGCCGCCCCGCCGACAGCCCCAGCGGCCTCAACCGCTTCCAGCGCGACGCGCTCTCCCGCCCCAACACCAAGGCGATCGTCGTCGTCCTCGGCATCAACGACATCCTCCGCGACCCCGACGGCACCCCCGACCCCGCCGCCATCACCCAGGGCCTGCGCACCCTGGTCTCCCGCGCCCACGCCCGGGGCATCCCGGTCGTCGGGGCCACCCTGATGCCGTTCGAGGGCCACCTGGGCTACGACGGGGTCCGCGAGACGGCCCGTCAGGCCGTCAACACCGAGATCCGCGCCGGCGGCGTCTTCGACGCGGTCGTCGACTTCGACAAGGCCCTGCGCGACCCCTACGCCCCGCGCCGCCTCGACGGGCAGTACGACAGCGGCGACCACCTGCACCTCAACGACGCCGGCTACCGCCGCATGGCCCAGACCTTCGACCTCACGGCCCTCGAGACCACCGGCACGGCCCGCCTGTGACCGGCGCTCCGCGACACGTCAGTGTTCGCCCATCGGACGTAACCGTCCGATAACCGGTTCGTTGATCCGTACGAGCCGTGCGAACGCGCGCGCGGCAGGAACGGAGGAGACGGTCATGCCGACGGCCAGGATCAGCGACGAGGCCCTGCGGGAGGCGGCGGGGGCGTCGCGGACGCTGACGGAAACGCTGGAGCGACTGGGGGTGGAGACGCGGGGCAGCAGTCGGAACTATCTGCGCCAGCGCATGCGGCGACTGGGGATCGACACCTCGCGGTTCGAGCGGGAGGTGAAGTGGTCGAGGCAAATCCTGCAGGACGCCGTGTCCGGGTCGCGCACCATGGCCGAAGTTCTGCAACGGCTCGGGCTCGACCGGGTGGGCGACAACCACACCTACATCAGCCGCCGCCTGCGCCTGTACGGCATCGACACCTCGCACCTCGACCGGTCCTCGCACCCCAGCGCGCGAGTGCCGCGGCAGCGGCACCCGGATTGGCCGCTCGTGCTGCAGGAGCCTGAGACGGCGCGGAGGATCAGGAACTCCACACTGCACAGCGCGATGATCGCTGCCGGAATCCCGGAGCGTTGCTCCGACTGCGGCAATCCCGGCGAATGGGAGGGAGAGCCGCTGAAGCTGGAAATCGACCACGTCAACGGAGACTGGCGTGACAACCGGCTGCAGAACCTTCGCTACCTCTGCCCCAACTGCCACGCCACGACGGACACCTACCGCGGGCGGGGCAAGCGAAGGAGCTCCGCGAGGTGACACCCGGTACCGCGTACACACGAGAGCGGCTGGCCGAAGCCGCCGCGCGCTGCTCAAACATGGGCGAAGCGATCGCCCTTCTAGGCGTGAGGCCCTACAGAGGTCTCGGCTCTCACCTCAGAAAGCGCTTCGCCGCGTTCGGCATCGACATCGCCCATTTCGGCAGCCGCCGGAAAGCCGTGCATCCCGGAGAGAAAGCCCTGGCCACAGCGGTGGCCGATGCGATCTCCTACGCGGAAGCGCTGCGCCACCTGGGACTGCCCTGTGATACCACCACACGCCGATGGCTGACCGGGTGGATCCAAGAGGCAGGACTGTCAACTGCGCACTTCCTCGGACAGGGCCACCAGCGAGTCCGGCCGGGCACGAACCCGCAGCTCACAGCCGAGCAGGTACTCGTGCTCCACGACCGCGAGTACCGGACGAGGACCTCGATGCTGCGCCGCGCCCTTGCGGAAATCGGTGTCCGCGAAAGCTGCGCCCGGTGCGGCACGGGGGCCGAGTGGCAGGGCAGACCCATGACTCTGGAAATCGATCACATCAACGGGGACTGGCGCGACGATCGTCGGGAGAACCTCCGGTTGCTGTGCCCGAACTGCCACACGTTGACGGCGACATGGTGCAGAGGCGGACGCAACAACAGGCCAGGGCGGGTTGTGCGGCAGCGGGTACCATGACAGGCGAATGCGGCCGTGTCGTAACTGGCAGCCGAGCTGGGTTTAGGTCCCAGTGGGCGAAAGCCCGTGTGGGTTCGAATCCCACCGGCCGCACACTGAACGGCCTGCGAATCGAAGGTAACGCGGATTCGCAGGCCGTTTTGCGGCCCGTCAGCCCAGCAGCTCCCGGACCACCGGGACGAGCTCCCGGAACGCCTTCCCCCGGTGGCTGATCGCGTTCTTCTCCGCCGCCGTCAGCTCCGCGCAGGTACGGGTCTCGCCCAGGGGCTGGAGGATCGGGTCGTAGCCGAAGCCGTGGGAGCCCGCCGGGGTGAGGCGGAGGGTGCCCTCGAGGCGGCCCTCGACGACGCGTTCGGTGCCGTCCGGGAGGGCGAGCGCGGCGGCGCAGGCGAAGTGCGCCCCCCGGTGCTCCTCGGCGATGTCGGAGAGCTGGGCCAGCAGCAGCTCCAGGTTCGCGAGGTCGTCGCCGTGGCGGCCGGCCCACCGGGCGGAGAAGATGCCGGGCGCGCCGTTCAGGACGTCGACGCAGAGGCCGGAGTCGTCGGCGACCGCGGGGAGGCCGGTGGCCCGGGCCAGGGCGTGGGCCTTGAGGAGGGCGTTCTCGGCGAAGGTGACGCCGGTTTCCTTGACGTCGGGGACCTCGGGGAACTCCTCGGCGCCGACGAGTTCGTGGGCGAGGCCCGCCTCGGCGAGGATGGCGCGGAGTTCGGTGATCTTCCCGGCGTTGCGGGTGGCGAGGACGATGCGGGTCATGGGGTCCAGTATCCCGCCGGCCGTCGGGGCCACGGTCGCGGGGCGGATAGGCTCGGGCACATGTCTCGTATCGACGGCCGTACCCCCGACCAGCTCCGCCCGGTGACCATCGAGCGGGGGTGGAGCAAGCACGCGGAGGGCTCCGTCCTCGTCTCCTTCGGTGACACGAAGGTGTTCTGCACCGCCTCGGTGAACGAGGGCGTGCCGCGCTGGCGCAAGGGCAGCGGCGAGGGCTGGGTCACCGCCGAGTACTCGATGCTGCCGCGTTCGACGAACACGCGTGGCGACCGTGAGGCGGTGCGCGGGCGGATCGGCGGGCGGACGCACGAGATCAGCCGGCTGATCGGCCGTTCGCTGCGCGCGGTGATCGACTACAAGGCGCTGGGCGAGAACACGATCGTGCTGGACTGCGACGTGCTGCAGGCCGACGGCGGGACGCGTACCGCGGCGATCACGGGTGCGTACGTGGCGCTGGCGGACGCGGTGGCGTGGGCGCAGGGCAAGAAGCTGGTGAAGGCGGGGCGGCAGCCGCTGACCGGGACGGTGTCGGCGGTGTCGGTGGGCATCGTGGGCGGGGTGCCGCTGCTGGACCTCTGCTACGAGGAGGACGTGCGCGCCGAGACGGACATGAACGTGGTGTGCACCGGTGACGGGCGTTTCGTCGAGGTGCAGGGCACCGCGGAGGCGGAGCCGTTCGCCCGTGAGGAGCTGAACGCGTTGCTGGACCTGGCGGTGGCCGGGTGCGGTGATCTGGCGACGGCGCAGCGGCTGGCGCTGGAGGCCACGCTGTAGGCGTACCGGGCCCTGTCACCCTGCGGGGTGACGGAGGGAACTTCGGCCGGCCGTCGCGCGTCCTTCCTGTCGGGGACGTACGGCGGCCGTCGTGCGCTCCGGCCCCCTACGACAGGAGGACCGGTTTCCATGTCTGCTCCGGCGGCGCGTGCCGCGAGGAAGAGTCGTGCCGCGAAGAGGGTTCCGGCGGTGGTGGCCGTGGTGGCGGCTGCCGCGTTGCTGACCACGGGTTGCGACGCGTTGTCCACCGCTGTGGACTGCGCGAGGACGGCGGCGGCCATATCCGACAGTGTGGCCGAGCTGCAGCAGGCGGTGGAGACGGCGGGCAACGACCCGACGCAGCTGGAGGAGTCGCTGACGGCGATCGACCAGAACCTGGGCGAGCTGGACGACTCGACGGGTGACGCGGACGTCGCGAAGGCGGTGGACGATCTTCAGGCGGGGGTCACCGAGGTCCGCAAATCCGTGGAGGCCGGGGATGCCACGCCGGACATCTCTCCGATCACGGACGCGTCCCGCGAACTGGCGAAGGTCTGTTCTTCTTGACGCACAGCTGACGTTCGGCTGCCGTCCGGCCCGGCCGGTGATCCCCGGCCGGGTGGGTCAGATGTCGTAGACCGCTCCGGCGCGGGCGAGTTCGACCGGGCCCGGGTAGGCGGCGACGGCGGAGTCGAGGTTGGTCTGGGGGTCGGTCCAGGGCGCGATGTGGGTGAGGACGAGCCTGCGGGCTCCGGCGCGGGCGGCGACCTCGCCGGCCTGGGTGCCGTTGAGGTGCAGGTCGGGGATCTGGTCCCGGTCGGCGTCGAAGGCGGCCTCGCAGAGGAAGAGGTCGGTGTCGCGGGCGAGTTCCTCGAGTGCGGGGAGGGGTCCGGTGTCGCCGGAGTAGGTGAGGGACCTGCCGTCGTGCTCGATGCGGATGCCGTAGGCCTCGACGGGGTGGGCCATCAGCTCGGTGTGGACGGTGAAGGGGCCGATCTCGAAGGTGCCGGGCTTGACGGTGTGGAAGTCGAAGACCTCGCTCATCGAGCTGGCCGAGGGGGTGTCGGCGTGCGCGGTGGTGAGGTGGTGTTCGGTGCCTTCGGGGCCGAACACCGGGATGGGTTCGCAGCGGCCGCCGTCGGGCCGGTAGTACCGGACGACGAAGTAGGCGCACATGTCGATGCAGTGGTCGGCGTGCAGGTGGCTGAGGAAGATCGCGTCCAGGTCGTACAGGCCGGTGTGTCGCTGCAGCTCGCCGAGGGCGCCGTTGCCCATGTCGAGGAGCAGCCGGAAGCCGTCGGCCTCGACGAGGTAGCTCGAGCAGGCCGATTCCGTGGAGGGGAACGACCCCGAGCAGCCGACGACGGTGAGCTTCATGGAGCGGGAACCTCCGTGGGCGGGCGGTGGGACGACGGCGGTGGGACGACGGGGCTCGTGCGGTCCGTCGAGACTAAGCCGCCGGGACGTCCGTGGCTCCTCGCGGAGGCTCCGTTGTGGGGGAACTCACCTGCCTTGTCACCGGTTCGGCTGGTCGTGGGGCACATGGGGCGCGTGGGGGCGTACGGCGGCGGGGGGCGCCCCTCGTAAGGGGTGCCGGCCGCCGTGTGACAGGTGTGTCGCGTGTGCCCCGGTGGGCCGGACGGGTCCGCGGGTCAGGCCCAGAGCTGGCCGTGGAGCGTGGCGATGGCTTCTTCGCTGGTGGCGGCGGTGTAGACGCCGGTCGACAGGTACTTCCAGCCGCCGTCGGCGACGACGAAGGCGATGTCGGCGTCCTCGCCCGCCTGGAGGGCCTTCTTGCCGACGCCGATGGCGGCGTGCAGGGCGGCTCCGGTGGAGACGCCGGCGAAGATGCCCTCGAACTGGAGCAGCTCGCGGGTGCGCACGACGGCGTCCTCGGAGCCGACCGAGTAGCGGGTGGTGAGCACGGAGGCGTCGTAGAGCTCGGGGACGAAGCCCTCGTCGAGGTTGCGCAGGCCGTAGACCAGGTCGTCGTAGCGCGGCTCGGCGGCGACGATCTTGACGTCGGGCTTGTGTTCACGCAGGTAGCGGCCGACGCCCATGAGGGTGCCGGTGGTGCCGAGGCCGGCGACGAAGTGGGTGATCGAGGGCAGGTCCTCGAGGATTTCCGGGCCGGTGGTGGCGTAGTGGGCGCCGGCGTTGTCCGGGTTGCCGTACTGGTAGAGCATCACCCAGTCGGGGTGCTCGGCGGCGAGTTCCTTGGCCTTGCGGACGGCGGTGTTGGAGCCGCCGGCGGCGGGGCTGGGGATGATCTCGGCGCCCCACATGCCGAGCAGGTCGCGCCGTTCCTGGGAGGTGTTCTCCGGCATGACGCACACCATGCGGTAGCCCTTGAGCTTGGCCGCCATGGCGAGCGAGATGCCGGTGTTGCCCGAGGTGGGCTCCAGGATGGTGCATCCGGGGGTGAGGCGTCCGTCCTTCTCGGCCTGTTCGATCATGTGGAGCGCGGGGCGGTCCTTGATCGAGCCGGTCGGGTTGCGGTCCTCGAGCTTCGCCCAGATGCGGACGTTCTCGGACGGGGAGAGCCGCGGCAGGCGCACCAGCGGGGTGTTGCCCACCGCGGCGATCGGGGAGTCGTAACGCATGTCTGGGCCGGCCCGGCCGCTCAGACCATTCCGCCGGCCACGGCCGGGAGGATGGTGACGTTGTCGCCGTCGTTGAGCTTGGTGTCGATGCCGTCGAGGAAGCGGACGTCCTCGTCGTTGAGGTAGACGTTGACGAAGCGGCGCAGCTGCTCGCCGTCGACGATGCGGGCCCGGATGCCGGGGTGGCGGGACTCGAGGTCCGTGATGAGCGTGCCGAGGGTGTCGCCGGTGCCCTCGACGGCCTTCTGCCCGTCGGTGTACTGGCGGAGGATGGTGGGGATGCGGACCTCGATGGCCATGTCAGGGCTCCTGTCGGTGGTGGTGCTGCGGGTGGCTGTGCTGCGGGTGGCTGTCGGGGCGGCGGCCCGTGGCTGGTCGGGCGGCGCCCCGGGCCGGGGGCCTTCCGGGCCGCCCCGGGGACGGCGGCTCACCAAGGGCGCGGTCAGCGCGGACAGAGGGCGCTGTTGAGGCGGCACAGGTCGACGTGCAGCCGCGCCACGAGCAGGGTGCCCGGCGTCTTCTCGCTCACGTCGTGGAAAACCATGCGGTCATCGTATCGATTCCCGAGGACCGGGCCGACAGTGCGTCTCGCTCTGCGGTCGATCCGGCCAGTATGCGGACATCCGGCCATGGTGGGGACGAATCCGCAGGTCAGGCGGCCGGGTAGGCGTCCACGACCTGGACGGGCTCTTCGGTGACTTCGCCGTCGACGATGCGGTAGGAGCGGAACTGGAAGTCGCCGAGGCCGTCGGCGTCGGCCGTGGAGACCAGCACGTAGTGGGCGCCGGGCTCGTTGGCGTAGGAGATGTCGGTGCGCGAGGGGTAGGCCTCGGTGGCGGTGTGGGAGTGGTAGATGACGACCGGTTCCTCGTCGCGGTCGTCCATTTCCCGGTACAGCTTCAGCAGGTCCTGGCTGTCGAACTCGTAGAAGGTGGGCGAGCGGGCGGCGTTGAGCATGGGGATGAACCGCTCCGGCCGGCCGGAGCCCACCGGGCCGGCGACGACGCCGCACGCCTCGTCGGGGTGGTCCCGGCGGGCGTGCTCGACGATTCTGTCCACGAGGGCCTGGGTGATGGTCAGCATGGCGGCAGGATATGTCGTACCGGAACGGGGACCGGCCCCGCTTCTCGCGTGGCGAGACGGCGGGGCCGGTATGCGGGACCGGGCGGGCCGGTTCCTGTGGGGCGGCTGGGCCGACCCGGTGGTGCGGAGGGGTCAGCCGACCTTGTCGAGCACGGGCTCGCGGCGGCGGGTGACCTCGGGGTTGCGGGACTTCAGGACCAGCCAGCCGATGCCGAGCGCGATGGCCCAGCCGCCCATCACGTAGAGGCAGATCCGGGAGTCCGCGTCGAGCGCGATCATCACGGTCACCATGAGCAGGAACACGATGGCGATCCAGCTGGAGATCGCGCCGCCGGGCGCCGGGAAGGACGAAGCGGGCAGGCGGCCCGCGGCGACCGCGCGGCGGTAGAGGACGTGGCTGATGCAGATCATCAGCCAGGTCCAGATGCCGGCCGCGGTGGCGACGGAGGTGACGTAGCCGAAGGCCTTCTCCGGGACGACGTAGTTGAGGACGACGCCGATGCCCATGAGCAGGACGGAGACGGTGATGCCGACGGCCGGGGTCTTGGTGGAGGACAGCTTGTTGAAGACCTTGGGGGCCTCGCCCTTGTCCGCCAGGTTGCGCAGCATGCGGCCGGTGGAGTACATGCCGGAGTTGCAGGAGGACAGTGCCGCGGTGAGCACCACGAAGTTGACGATGGCCGCGCCGGCCGGGATGCCGATCTTGGCGAAGGCGGCGACGAACGGGCTCACGCCGGGCGCGAACTCGGTCCACTTGACCACGCACAGGATGACGGTCAGGGCGCCCACGTAGAAGAGGGCGATGCGCCACGGCAGGCTGTTGATGGCCTTGGGCAGGGTCTTCTCGGGGTTCTCCGACTCACCGGCGGTGACGCCGACCAGCTCGACGGCCAGGTAGGCGAACATGACGCCCTGCAGGGTCATCAGCGAGGAGCCGATGCCGTTGGGGAAGAAGCCGTCGATGGCCCACAGGTTGGAGACCGCGGCGGTGTCGCCGGCCGAGCTGAAGCCGAAGGTGAGGACACCCAGACCGATCACGATCATGCCGATGAGGGCGGTGACCTTGACCATGGAGAACCAGAACTCGATCTCGCCGAAGAGCTTGACGGAGATCAGGTTGGCGCCGAACAGGACGACCAGGAAGACCAGGGCCGTGACCCACCGCGGGATGTCGGGGAACCAGTAGTTCACGTAGATGGCGGCGGCCGTGAGCTCGGCCATGCCGGTCACCACCCACATCAGCCAGTACGTCCAGCCGGTGAAGTAACCGGCGAACGGGCCGATGAACTCGCGGGAGTACTCCGCGAAGGAGCCGGAGACGGGGCGGTAGAGCAGCAGCTCACCGAGGGCCCGCATGATGAAGAAGATGATCACGCCGGCGAGGGCGTACATCAGGATCAGGGAGGGGCCGGCCTTGGCGATGTTCGCCCCGGCTCCCAGGAACAGGCCGACGCCGATGGCGCCGCCGATGGCGATCATCTGGACCTGACGGCTGCCGAGCCCTCGCTCGTACCCCTCCTCGGGGGCGTCGCCGCGCACGGCCTCACTGCTGTCGTTCGTCTTCGCGACCTGCGGAGAGGTCATGTTGGTGCGCCTTTCTCCAAGAAACCGGCCCGTCGCGCGTCGTCGTCGACGTGGTGGGCGGGCCGGGCAGTACGTGCCCCGAGGGGGCATGGGGGGAGTTTTTTCCTGCCTGCCGACGGTCGGTCGGCCTGGTGGCGCCGTTCCCGGAGGGCGTGGGTGTGGCCCGCGGGAACGAGAAAGTTGGCTCAAAGGTACGGAGAAGCAGACCGCCGCGCTGTGGGCAACTCCACAACGCGGCGGTGAAATATTCCGAATGTGACCGATTTGCCGTGTCCGGAAATCGGATTTTGCTGTTCGTTTACCGAACGAGGGACAACGGCCGAGGGGCGTCCTTACGCGATCCTTACGGCATCCCCACGGACCGTCCGCCCTGCGTCACTGCGGGCTCACTGCGGCATCAGGGTCTCGACGAGGCTCTCCTGGAGGCCGCCGAGCCACAGGTAGGCCATCACCAGAGGCTTGCGCTCGTCGGTGTCGGGGAGGCGGTAGAGGATCTCGCTGTCCTCCTCGTCGGTGATGTCCAGGCGCGAGGCGATGGCGAGGCGGATGTCGTTGAGCGTTTTCAGCCACTGGACGGACCGCTCGGCGGTCAGCTCGAGGCGGCCTCCGCCCTCACCCCCGCCGTCGCCGCCGGCACCCATCGTCAGCTCGTCGAGGGAGCGGATCACCACGAGGGCGTCCTCGCGCTTGCCGGCCCGCAGGTCGTTCTCGGTGTAGCGGCGGAACTCCGAGGAGTAGGCCTTCGCCTCCTCGGCCTGCTCGGCGGTGTCCGGGAACTTGGCCGGGTCGGTGTAGGCGTCCGGGAAGAGGCGGCGCAGCACCGGGTCGGTGGGCGGTTCGCTGGGGCCGTCGGCGAAGAGTTCGGCGAGCGGGTCGGCGGAGGCGTCCTCGGCGGGGCCGGGGCCGATGAGCTCCAGGAGCTGGGCGGCCAGCGACCGGATGATCGAGATCTCGACGTCGTCGAGTGCGACGGCCGCGCCGCCGCCGGGGAGCGGTTCGAAGGTTCCGGGCATGGGGTGGCAGTTCTTTTCGGCTCGGCGGGCGGTCGGTCCGGTCGCGCGCGGCAGGTGTGACTACCGGCGGTCCTGCTGGAGGGTGGCCCACAGACCGTAGCCGTGCATGGCCTGCACGTCGCGCTCCATCTCCTCGCGGGAGCCGCTGGAGACCACCGCCCGGCCCTTGTGGTGGACGTCCATCATCAGCTTGGTGGCCTTGTCCTTCGAGTAGCCGAAGTACGTCTGGAAGACGTAGGTCACGTAGCTCATCAGGTTGACCGGGTCGTTGTGGACGATCGTGACCCAGGGGACGTCCGGCTCGGGCACGGCGAAGGTCTCCTCCGCCGACTCGGTGCGTTCGGTTTCCATGGGTGCGGGAGCGGGTGACGTCACAACAACCATGCTGCCACCCCGGGTGGGTACCCGCACGGACCGGGTCCCGGGGCGGCGCGAGGCGTCGCCGGGCACTAATCGTCAATTTGACGAGATGGGGGTAGCATCGCTTCTATGAACACAGCGGAGCTCGGGCTGCCGGTCGACGTGCCGTCGACGGCTCTCTTCACCGACCACTACGAACTGACCATGCTGCAGGCCGCCCTGAAGGGCGGGACGGCCGAGCGGCGTTCCGTCTTCGAGGTCTTCACCCGCCGCCTGCCCTCGGGCCGCCGCTACGGCGTGGTCTGCGGCACCGGCCGGGTGCTGGACGCCGTGCGCAACTTCCGCTTCGACGAGGCGCAGCTGGCCTTCCTGCGGGAGCGCCGGGTGGTCGACGACGCGACGCTGGACTGGCTGGCGGACTACCGCTTCGGCGGCAACATCTGGGGCTACCCGGAGGGCGAGGTCTACTTCCCCGGTTCGCCGCTCCTGCGGGTGGAGGGCAGCTTCGCGGAGTGCGTGCTGCTGGAGACGGTGATCCTGTCGATCCTCAACCACGACTCGGCGATCGCCGCGGCGGCGTCCCGGATGGCTGCGGCGGCCGGTGACCGGCCGCTGATGGAGATGGGCGCGCGCCGCACGCACGAGCTGGCGGCGGTCGCGGCCTCGCGGGCGGCGTACGTCGGCGGTTTCTCCTCCACCTCGGACCTGGCGGCCGGCTTCCGTTACGACATCCCCACCATCGGCACCAGCGCGCACGCCTTCACCCTGGTCCACGACTCGGAGCGGGACGCCTTCACCGCGCAGGTCGATTCGCTGGGGCGCGGCACCACGCTGCTGGTGGACACCTACGACGTCGCCGAGGCGGTCGCGCTGGCGGTGGAGGTGGCGGGTCCGGAGCTGGGCGCGGTGCGGATCGACTCCGGCGACCTGCTGCTGGTGGCGCACCGGGTGCGGCAGCAGCTGGACACGCTGGGCGCGCGGGACACCCGGATCGTGGTGACCTCCGACCTGGACGAGTACGCCATCGCCTCGCTGGCGGCCGCGCCGGTGGACGCGTACGGCGTGGGCACGCAGCTGGTGACCGGGTCGGGGCACCCGACGGCGTCGATGGTCTACAAGCTGGTGGCCCGTGCGGTCTCCGCGGACGCCGACGCGCCGCTGGAGCCGGTGGCGAAGCGTTCCGGCGGCGGCAAGCAGACGCTGGGCGGCCGCAAGTGGGCCGCGCGCCGCTACGACGCGTACGGGGTGGCGGAGGCGGAGGTGATCGGCACCGGGGAGGTTCCCGAGGAGCTGGCCGGCTCGCAGCTGCTGGTGGAGCTGGTGCGCGGGGGCGAGGTCGTGGGGCGGGAGCCGCTGGAGGCCGCGCGTGAGCGGCACGCGGCGGCGCGGGCCTCGCTGCCGATGTCCGCGACGCAGCTGTCGCGGGGGGAACCCGTCATTCCGACGGAGTACGCCGTCTGACGACGTGCGGCGGTGGCGGCGGACGGGTATGCAGCAGCCGTCGGTGCGTGAAGCTTTTTCGTTGTCTTCATACGAGGGTCGAAGGGTTGGTACGGGGCGATGCGTCGAGCGTTGATCGTGGTGGACGTGCAGAACGACTTCTGCGAGGGCGGCAGCCTCGCGGTCTCCGGCGGGGCGGACGTCGCCGCGGCGATCACGGAGCTGATCGGCCAGGCGGGCCAGGCGGGGGCGTACCAGCACGTGGTGGCCACGCGTGACCATCACGTCGCGCCGGGCGGGCACTTCGCGGACGACCCTGATTTCGTGAACTCCTGGCCGGCGCACTGCGTGGCGGGGACCGAGGGTGTGGGGTTCCACCCGAACTTCACGCCGGCGGTCACCTCGGGGGCGGTGGACGCGGTCTTCGACAAGGGCGCCTACGCGGCCGCGTACAGCGGGTTCGAGGGGGCCGACGAGAACGGCGTGGGGCTCGCGGAGTGGCTGCGGGCGCGGGACGTCGAGGAGGTCGACGTCGTCGGCATCGCCACCGACCACTGCGTGCGGGCGACGGCCCTGGACGCGGTGAAGGCGGGCCTGCGCACCCGGGTGCTGCTGCCGCTGACGGCGGGCGTCGCCCGCGCCACCACCGACCGGGCCCTGGAGGAGCTCCGGCTGGCCGGCGTTGACCTGACGGGCGAGCCGGTCGTCGCGGGCGGCTGACGCGACCGACGCCCGGCGACGCCCCTGCCGGGGCGCGGGCCCCGGGGTCCGCGAGACCCGAAGGGCCCGGAGCACGGGTCCCGGGGGGCCGGGGGCCCGGAGCACGGGTCCCGGGGGCCAGG
>NZ_JBRIOU010000005.1:98469-102611 GCF_053474865.1 Streptomyces sp. CO7 | reverse complement strand
GGGTGGTACTGCGCGCCGCGGGGGGCCGGGGCCTCGCGCCATATGAGGCCGTCGGGGTGGTGGAGGACCGCGGTGACCTCGTCGGGGGTGGGCGGCGCGACGTTGCCCCGCAGGTACACCGCCCGCAGCCCCAGGTTGCGCAGCCGGGTGAGCGCCCGCGCCCGGTTCCTGGCGTGCACCAGCACCCGCACCCTGTCCCGGTCGCGCCCGCGGACCCCGGGCTCGTCGGGCCGGGGCAGCGTCAGGGCGACCACCACACTGCCGCTCGGCAGCCGGACGAATCCTGAGGACATGACGATGCCTCCCGTCGACTTCGAAAATTTCGATGGGAGGCATCTGAACACGTCCGGCGGCGTCCCCGCCAGGGGAACGCCGCCGAACGCTGTCTGACCTGCGGTGATGCAGTGTGACCGGTATTACCCGGTATGCACTACTTGGCCGCGGGGCTGACCTTGACCGTGATCGTGGAGCCGTCCGAGGACTGCTTCACGAGCTGGATCCGGGTGTTGGTGCTGTCGACCTTGACACCCGCCAGCTTGTTGGCCTCGTCGTAGTAGTCGTCCTTGGTGTCGTCGAAGACCGGCACGCCGGGCAGGGACGGGACGACGGTGGCGACATCGGCCTTGTGCAGGGTCATGCCGGTGGTCCGCTTCAGGCTGAACGGAGAGTCGTAGGCCTGGATGCGGTTGCGCATGAGGGTGCCGTCGGTCCAGCGCAGCGGGGCCGGGTGGGCGTCGATCGGGAGGATCAGGCCGGTGCCCGGGTGCTGGCTGGTGTTGTTGTCCGCCTGGGAGGTGTCCCACTTCCAGACCAGCATGCCGGTCTGGTACGCGTAGTGCTCGACCCAGTCGGGGCGGGTCGTCGAGAAGCCGAAGTTGTACGGGCCCGTCTTCAGCTGCTTGTCGTAGCCGACGTGCTGGCGGTTCTCGACGATGTAGTACTGCGGGTAGCTGTCGGTGAAGCTGGAGCCCACACGGGTGAAGCCGTTGGCGGTCCAGCCGGCCACCTCGGTCTCGGCGTCGTCGGAGAAGACCGACGCGCCGTCCGCGGTGATGACGATGCTGTCGGCGACCAGACCCGGGCGGGACAGGCCACCGTCGGTGGCGTAGCGGAAGCGGACCTGGATCTGCTTGCCGGCGTACGCGTCCAGCGGGAACTCGAAGGTCGAGTTCGTGTCGACGACACCGGTCAGCGCCGGGGCGCCGCTGCCGTCGCGCGGGATCTGCTGGCCCTCGACGGTGCCGTCGATCGGCGTGAAGTTGGCGCCGCCGTCCGTGGAGACCTCGACGTAGCCGTAGTCGTAGTCCTGCTCGATGTCGTACTGACCCTCGAAGGACAGCTTGGCCGACGTCTTGCCGGTCAGGTCGACGCTGCGGGTGAGCGTGTTGCGCAGGTCGTCGCCCTTGCCGCTCCACCACTGCTTCTCACCCTGGGCGGGCGTGAAGACCTCGGTGGTGACGTTCTTCTCGGGCAGCTCGACGATCAGCGCCTGCTTGTCCTTCGTGTTGTAGGACTGCACACCCAGCTTGGTGGACGTCGCCGCCTTGTTGCCGACCACCTTGTAGTCCAGCCAGCCCAGCATCAGCTTGTCCCAGGCGTTCATGTCGCCGGGGAGGTTGCCGATCTGGCCGTCACCGGTGCCCAGCCACGAACCCGAGGACATCAGCGTCCAGAACCCCGTGGAGTTCTCGCCGCCCTGGGTGTCGTAGTGGTCCGGCAGACCGAGGTCGTGGCCGTACTCGTGCGCGAAGACACCGAGGCCGCCGTTCTCCGGCTGGATGGTGTAGTCGCCGACCCAGATGCCGGTGTCACCGATCTGGGTGCCGCCGAGCTTGTTGCCCTCCGGGCCGCTGCGGCCGGCGTCGGTGCCGAACGCGTACCAGCGGTGGGCCCAGATGGCGTCCTCGCCCTGGGCGCCGCCGCCGGCGGACTCGTCCTCACCGGCGTGCACGATCTGGAAGTGGTCGACGTAGCCGTCGGCCTCGTTGAAGTTGCCGTCGCCGTCGAAGTCGTAGCGGTCCCACTGGTCGTACTCGGCCAGGCGGGACTTGAGCTCGGCGGACGTGGCGCCCTTCGCGGTCTCCGACGCGAACCAGGCGTTCAGACCGTCCTGCACCGCGTTCCACGCGCAGGGGTCACAGAGGTTCGAGCCGTAACGGGCCTCGTTGTAGGGCACCTTGACCCAGTCGGAGACCTCGCCGTCGACCGAGTAACGACCGGAGGACTGCTTCTCGTAGTACGTCTTGAGGGACTGGCCCTCGCCGAAGTACAGGTCCTCGAAGTGCTTCTGGTTGTAGTCGGCCTGCCACTCGGTCGAGTTGTCCTTCGACCGGTCCGGCTGGGCGATCTTGTTGTGCAGCGGGCCGGGGGTGCCGCCGTAGCGGGGGTCCACCTGGTCCCCGAACTCGACCAGGATGGTGAAGATCTTGTCGGTCTTCTCCCGGCCCAGCTCGACGTACTTGCTCCCGCGGTGCTTGTTCTTGCCCTTGAGCTCGACGACCTTGGAGCCGTTCTTCTTCTCGGCCGTGGCCTCGCCGGCGAGGACCTGGTTGATGGCCTCGTCGCGCTTGGTCTCCTGACTGTGGGTCAGGGGGCCTTCGAAGTTGTGTTCCCGGTTCTCGCCCTTGGTCGGCGAGCCCGTCTTCGCGGTGACAGCGGTGCCCTCAGCGGGCTGTGCCACGGCGAAGGTCGAGAGACCGGCTCCGGCCGTCGTGATGACGACGGCAGTAGCGGCCGCCCGAAGCGCCCATCTGGATGCCACTTGAATTCCTCCCCCGCGTCCGCGCGCACATGAGAGATGTCCTGAGTACGGAAGTACTGGGTCCTGCGATCCAGGCAGGCAGGAGCTGCGCGCGTAGATACGCGTGTGTCAAGTGAGAACATTTGACCGGAGGTTCGGTCGAAAAACCAGACCTTGACTTGTCGTGAGCACTTCCTGTAAGCGGTCGCTCGGTCGGGCGTCCGGGGCGCTCCCCGTGCCCTGCGCGTGCCTGCGTGCGCCCCCCGGTGCACCCGCCGCCGGGCGGCGTCGCGCTTGTCCGGCAGATGGCCCGGGCATGTGCCGGACAGAAGCCGTCCTCTGCCCTCCGGCGGGAGCGCAGCCGCGGCGGCTCCCGGCACAGGCCGTCCGTCACCTACGCACCGAGGACACGATTGCCATGGCTCGTCCGCCCGTGACTGCCCCCGTGACCCCGTCCACCGCGCAGCTGGTCCGTGGGACCGGCGCGGCGGTGCTGTGCACGATCGCCCTGCTCGCGCTCAGCGGGGCGAGTTCGGTCCTCGCCGTCGCCTCGGTCGTGGTCCTCTCGCTCGCGCTGGGCGTGCTCGCCGCGATGGCCTCCGGGCCGGTCGGGCGCGGTGCCGAGGAGCGGGTTCCGGCCACCTCGGACACGGCCGGCGCCGCACGGCGGGAGCCCGCGCGGCGCTGACGGACCGTCGGGCCCGGTCGCCCGGCGTCAGGCCCTCGGCTCGGTGCTGACCACCACCGTCTTGGCCGCCTTGTCGTGCAGGCCCTGCTTGTACGGCTTGTCGAAGAAGCTCCAGCCGCCCGCGATGGCGATCCACAGGCAGGCGCAGCAGAAGGCGAACGGCACCCAGAGCACGGCCGCGCGCAGCAGCGAGGTGGCCATGGAGGGGGTGCTGCCGTCGTCGAGGTTGGCGACGCGCAGCTTGAGCAGCTTCTTGCCGAGGGTCTGTCCGTTGCGCGCGGTCATGATCGTGTCGTAGGCGACGTAGAGCACCGCGATGATGATGTCGCGGATCCAGAACTTCGCGGCGTCCACGCGGTCGGCGTCGAACTCGTACTCGTCGACGTTGAAGGCCCAGGCCAGCAGTCCGGCGACCACGCCGACGAGGATCAGGTCGATGATCCTGGCCCCGACGCGGCGCAGGCTGTCGGCGAGCGGGGGCATGCCGGCGAGCGGGTCGGGGGCGGTGCCGCCGGAGTACGGTCCGCCGGGCCCGTAGGCGCCCGTGGGCCCGTACTGGCCGTGCGGGCCGCCGGGCGAGGCGGGGCCACCGGGGTCGTACGGGCTGCCGGGACCGGCGTTGCCCTGGGGATGCGCGCCGCCGGGGCCCTCGGGGCCGCCGGGCGGGTCGTACGGGCTGCCGGGGCCGCCAGGGCTTCCCGGGTCGCCGGGGCC
>NZ_JBRIOU010000005.1:94521-98369 GCF_053474865.1 Streptomyces sp. CO7 | reverse complement strand
GCTCATGGGGCGAGTCGACCGCGCCCGCGAGGCGCTCGCATCCGGCGGGGGTCCGTCCGGGGGAGGGGTGAGCACCGTTAGATTGACCCCGTGCTCTCTCGCCTCTCGCGTCCCCAGGCCGTCGCCCTCTGCGCCATGCCCGCCGCCGCGCTGGTCGCGGTCGCGGCGCTCGCCCCGCTCCCGTTCACGGTGGCGCGGCCGGGCATGACCGCGAACGTGCTCGGTGAGCGGGACGGCAAACCGGTGATCTCCGTCGAGGGCCCCGGCGTCCGCACCGTGCCGGTGGACGGGCAGCTGCGGATGACCACGATCGAGGCGACCGGGCCGGACGCCGACGTGCGGCTCGCCGACGTCGTCGACGGCTGGTTCCGCACCGACGAGGCCGTGATGCCGACCGACGCCGTCTACCCGAGCGGGGACGACGTCGAGGAGATCGAGAAGTACAACACCGAGCAGATGCGGCAGTCCCAGGACGACGCGACCGAGGCGGCCCTCGGTTACCTCGGGCGCGACCCGAAGGACGTGAAGGTGACGCTGCGGCTCGCCGACGTCGGCGGGCCGAGCGCGGGGCTGCTGTTCTCGCTGGGCATCGTGGAGAAGCTGGGCACCGACCTCGCGGGCGACACGGTGGTCGCCGGGACCGGCACCATCTCGCCCGACGGCGCGGTGGGCCCGGTCGGCGGCGTGTCCCTGAAGACCCGCGCGGCCGCCCGCGACGGGGCGACGGTGTTCCTGGTGCCCCGCGCCGAGTGCGGCGACGCCCTCGCCGAGCGCCCGAAGGGCCTGCGCCTGGTGCCGGTGACCAGCCTGAAGGGCGCGATCACGGCGCTCGAGGCGCTGCGCACCGGCAAGGGCTCCGCGCCCTCCTGCTGACCCCCACCGCGCCGGCTGCGGCCGGTCGGGGTTACACCAGCGCCTCGGCGGGAGTAGCCCCGGCGGCCGGGGACGACAGCTGGGCCGCCTGTTCGACGAGGGGTATCACCCGCAGCGGCACCGCGTTCTCCATGACGATGGCGGTGGACGCGCGGACGATGCCCTCGAAGCCGACCACCAGGTCGATCACCCGCTGCAGGTCCGCGTTGGACCGCGCGACCAGCCGGCACAGCATGTCGCCGCTGCCGGTGGTGGTGTGCAGCTCCAGGACCTCCGGGACGGAGGCCAGGTGCGCCCGTACGGCCGCCCCGCTCCCCTGCCGGATCTGCAGCGTGGCGAACGCGGTCACCGGATAGCCCAGCGCGGCCGGGTCCACGTCGGGCCCGAAGCCGCGGATCACCCCGCGCGCCAGCAGCCGGTCCAGCCGCGCCTGCACGGTGCCGCGGGCCACGCCGAGCCGGCGGGACATCTCCAGCACACCCAGCCGCGGCTCGTGCGCGAGCAGCGCGATGATCCGCCCGTCCAGCCTGTCGATCCCCATGGCACGCCCCCACCGATGGTCATCCTGTACAGATACGCCGTCGTCACGGCCCTACGACTGTGCAACCTGCGCAGCGAAAAAGCCATGGATTGCGCACCTTGCGGTTCGGGGCGACCCTGCCCACATGACGCAGACCACACACCACGTTCCTGACACCGCCCGGCAGGCCGACCCCTTCCCGGTCAAGGGAATGGACGCGGTCGTCTTCGCCGTGGGCAACGCCAAGCAGGCCGCCCACTACTACTCGACCGCCTTCGGCATGCGCCTGGTGGCCTACTCCGGACCGGAGAACGGCTCCCGGGAGACGGCCAGTTACGTCCTGGAGAACGGCTCCGCCCGCTTCGTGTTCACCTCGGTGATCAAGCCGGCCACCGACTGGGGACGCTTCCTCGAGCGTCACGTCGCCGAGCACGGCGACGGCGTCGTCGACCTCGCCCTGGAGGTCCCGGACGCCCGCGCGGCCTACGCCTACGCCATCGAGCACGGCGCCCGTTCGGTCGCCGAGCCGTACGAGATGAAGGACGAGCACGGCACCGTCGTGATCGCCGCCATCGCCACCTACGGCGAGACCCGCCACACGCTGGTCGAGCGCCGCGGGTACGAGGGCCCGTACCTGCCGGGCTACCAGGTGGCCCGGCCGATCGTGGAGCCGCCGGCCGAGCGCACCTTCCAGGCGATCGACCACTGCGTGGGCAACGTGGAGCTCGGCCGGATGGACGAGTGGACCGAGTTCTACCGCCGGGTCATGGGCTTCACCAACATGAAGGAGTTCATCGGCGACGACATCGCCACCGAGTACTCCGCGCTGATGTCCAAGGTGGTCGCGGACGGCACCCTGAAGGTGAAGTTCCCGATCAACGAGCCGGCGATCGCCAAGAAGAAGTCACAGATCGACGAGTACCTCGAGTTCTACGGCGGCCCGGGCGTCCAGCACATCGCGCTCAACACCAACGACATCGTGCGCACCGTGCGCACCATGCGGGCGGCCGGCGTCGAGTTCCTCGACACCCCCGACTCGTACTACGACACCCTCGGCGAGTGGGCCGGCGAGACCCGCGTGCCGGTGGAGACGCTGCGCGAGCTGAAGATCCTGGTGGACCGCGACGAGGACGGCTACCTGCTGCAGATCTTCACCAAGCCGGTCCAGGACAAGCCGACCGTCTTCTTCGAGATGATCGAACGGCACGGCTCCATGGGCTTCGGCAAGGGCAACTTCAAGGCGCTCTTCGAGGCCATCGAGCGGGAGCAGGAGCGCCGCGGCAACCTCTGACCGCCGCCGCACCACCCGACCCAGGGGCGCCCCGCCGGACCGGCGGGGCGCCCCTGCGGCGTCGGCGGCGGGAGCCGGGGCGTCGGCGGCCGGCCCCGCGGCGTCAGCGGCCGGCCACGAAGGTGTGCGCGGCCTTGTCGTGCCAGGCCTGCCGCCAGGGACGGTCGAAGAGGGCCCACAGGTGGCCGATCACGCCGATCACCAGCAGCGTGGGGATCGTCCCGACCGCCCAGCGCAGCAGCGCCGTGCCGAAGGACGGGGGCTCGTGGCCCTCGATGTCGCGGACCTGGAGCCCGAGCAGCTTCTTGCCGAGCGTGCGCCCCGTCCGGGAGGTCGGCAGCACCTCCAGGAGCACGCCCGCCACCACCAGGACCGCGAGCACGATGCCCAGCTGCACGCCGGTGGTGCCGTCGACCAGCCAGACGGTGACCTTCTCCCCGGACAGCCGCGCCGCCTCCAGCTTCTCCTGCGTGTGCTCCCACGCCCGCGTGCCCAGCGGTACGGCCGCGGCCGCGGTGATCGCGCCGACCAGCAGCAGGTCGATCAGCCGGGCCGCCATCCGGCTGCCCAGCGGCGCGGGACGGGCGGACGCCTGCCGCCGGGCGGCGGCCGTGAACGGGTCCTCGGGCACGGGCTTCCACGGAGCGGCGGGTCCCTGCGACGCGGCCTGCGGTGCGGCCTGGGCCGCGGCGTGCGCGGCGGACGCCCGGGCCAGCGCCGCCTGGGCCGCGGCGGCCTGCGCGGCGGCGGCCTGCGCCGCGGCCTGGTCGCCCGCGAGGTGCCCGATCTGCTGCGGCCACGGGGTGGTCGCGGGAGTGGGAGCCGGTGCGGGTGCCGGGGCCGGTGCGGGCACGGGGGACGGCGCCTGCTGCGGGCCCTGCGGTCCGGCGGGCGACTGCTCGGCCGCGGGGCGGGTCCGGAACACCATGGTGCCCTCCTGCGAGGGCCGCTGCTCGGGCTGCTGGTCCGCCACCGCCCGCGGGTCCGGCGTCTCCGGACCGGCCGACCCCCACGAGACGGGCCGCGGCCGCTCGGCCGCGCCGGACCGCACCGCGTCCCAGCCCGAACCGCCCGCCGCGGCAGCGGAGTTGCCGCTCTCCAACGGCGACGGCTGCGAGTGCTGCGACGGCTGCGAGGTCATCGGTGCCGGGGACGGCGCGGGGG
>NZ_JBRIOU010000005.1:91927-94421 GCF_053474865.1 Streptomyces sp. CO7 | reverse complement strand
GGCGCACTCATGTCCGTCGTGTCCGGTATCTGCTCGGGATTCGAATCGGGTTACCCACACATACCAGAACGGCGCACCCGGCACTGCCCGTCCGGCCGTACGAGCCCCGAACGGGTTGATCTTCGCTGCGGGTTCACCCGGATCGGTGGTCCCTTGGGACGTGAGGAAGGGCGGGGAGGAGACGCGCGGAGAAAAACCTCCGCGAGTCGCGTAATGCCCGGGGCGCACGGCCCTCTCCTTCCACGAAGACGCACAGCCGCCTGGAGAGGAGCCCCATCATGCGGACCGTGGTGGAACGAGAGCTGACCATGACGTTGATCGTGTCGGCGGAGCAGCACGCGCCGGTCACCGCGCGGCTGCGGTACGGCACCGACGACCCGTTCGCCGTGCACGTGGCCTTCCATACCGGCACCGACCGGCCGGTGCACTGGTCGTTCGCCCGCGACCTGCTGATGGAGGGCCGGTTCAGGGCCTGCGGCCAGGGGGACGTGCGGGTGTGGCCGGGGCGCGGTGTGGAGGGCGGCGGGCCGGTGATGCTGCTGGCGCTCTCCTCGCCGTGCGGGGACGCGCTGCTGGAGGCGCCCGCCGGGGAGGTGGCCAGCTGGCTGGCGCACACCCTGCGGATGGTGCCCCGGGGGCGGGAGGGCGAGCTGCTCGACCTGGACGGCCCGCTGGCCGAGCTGCTCGCCCTGGAGTGAGGCGCCGTGCACGTCCGGACCTCACGGCCCCGGCGTCAGAACAGCTTGCCGGGGTTCAGCAGTCCGAGCGGGTCGAAGGCGTCCTTGACGGCCCGCTGGAGTTCCATGGCCACCGGCCCGGCCTCGCGGGCCAGCCATTCCTTCTTGAGGACGCCGACCCCGTGCTCGCCGGTGATGGTGCCGCCCAGTTCCAGGCCGAGCGCCATGATCTCGTCGAACGACTCCCGGGCGCGCCGGGACTCCTCGGGGTCGGCGGCGTCGAAGCAGACGGTGGGGTGGGTGTTGCCGTCGCCCGCGTGGGCGCAGACGCCGATGGTGAGCTGGAACTTGGCGGCGATGCGTTCGACGCCCTCCAGCATCTCGGTGAGCCGCGAGCGCGGCACGCACACGTCGTCGATCATCGTGGCGCCCTTGACGGCCTCCAGCGCGATCAGGCTCAACCGGCGTGCCTTGAGCAGGAGTTCGGACTCGGCGGGGGTCTCGGCGGGGACCACCTGGGTGGCGCCGGCCGCCTCGCACAGGGCGCCGACCGCGGCCAGGTCGGCGGACGGGTCGGCGGTGTCGAACGCGGCGAGCAGCAGCGCCTCGGTCTCCTCGGGCAGGCCCATCCTGGCGAGGTCGTTGACGGCCTTGAGGGTGGTGCGGTCCATCAGCTCCAGCAGGGAGGGCACGTGACCGTCCTCCATGATCCGGCAGACGGCCTCGCCGGCCGCCGCAGCCGAGCTGAACTCGGCTGCCAGCACGAGCTGTTGGGGCGGCTTCGGCTTGAGTGCGAGGACCGCTTCGACGACCACGCCCAGGGACCCCTCGGAGCCGACGAACAGGCGGGTCAGGTCGTACCCGGCGACGCCCTTGGCGGTGCGGCGTCCGGTGGTGAGCAGCCGGCCGTCGGCCAGCACGACCTTCAGCCCGAGGACGTACTCGGCCGTGACGCCGTACTTGACGCAGCACAGGCCGCCGGAGGCGGTGCCGATGTTCCCGCCGATGGTGCACATCTCCCAGCTCGACGGGTCCGGCGGGTAGCAGAGCCCCTTCTCCTCGACCGCGCGGGAGAGGTCGGCGTTGATCACCCCGGGCTCGACGACGGCGTAGCGGTCGACGGCGTTGATCTCCAGGACGCGGTCCATCCTGATCAGCGACAGGACGATGCAGCCGTCGCTGGCGTTGGCGGCGCCGGACAGTCCGGACCGGGCGCCCTGCGGCACGACGGGCACGCGCAGCTCGGTGGCGGTGCGCATGACGTGCTGGACCTGTTCGGTGGTGCGCGGCAGGACCACGACGGCGGGGACGCCCGCCGGGCAGAAGCTGGCCATGTCGTGCGAGTAGGAGGCGGTGACGTCGGGGTCGGTCAGGACGGCGTCCTCGGGAAGGCCGTCCAGCAGTCGGGTGATCAGGTCGGTGATCAGGGGGTCACGGCTCATGAGGTCAGGGTGGCAGCGGCCCGCCGGTCGGGGAACCCTCGCGCGACCGGCGGGTCGTCGCGTCCTGCCCGGATTCTGGACGGCATCTTCCGCTCAGCGGACCGGCTTCGCTAATCTCGCGCCCACGAACACGGCCCGTGGCAGCGTCGCCCCGGCGCGTGATGCACGCCCGCCGGCGCCGGCCGCCGACCTCACCACCGAAGGAGTGGGTGTCGTGACCGCGGAGACCTCCCAGACTCTCGACAGAGGACTGCGTGTCCTCAAGCTCCTCGCAGACACCGATCACGGACTGACCGTCACCGAGCTCTCCCAGCGGCTCGGGGTCAACCGGACGGTGGTGTACCGCCTGCTCGCCACGCTGGAGCAGCATTCGCT
>NZ_JBRIOU010000005.1:89465-91827 GCF_053474865.1 Streptomyces sp. CO7 | reverse complement strand
GTGCTGCGGCTGGGCCGCCAGGTGCATCCGCTGGTCCGCGAGGCGGCGCTGCCGGCGCTGCGGTCGCTCGCCGAGGACATCGGGGCGACCGCGCACCTCACCCTGGTCGACGGCGCGGAGGCGCTGACGGTCGCGGTGGCGGAGCCGACGTGGACGGACTTTCACGTGGCCCACCGGCCCGGTCACCGGCACCGCTTGGACCAGGGCGCCGCGGGCCGGGCGATCCTCGCCGCGCGCCACGAGGCGGACCCCGGGTTCACCCTCGTGCGCGGCGAGGGGGACGGCGGGGCGTGCGCGGCGGCGGCGCCGCTGCTGGGGGTCACCGGGGTCGAGGGCAGCGTGGGCGTCGTCATGCTCTCCGACGCGGTTCCCGAGCGGGTGGGCCCGCGCGTCGTGGAGGCGGCCCGCGAAGTGGCCGAGGCCCTGGGCTGACCCGGCCGCCTTCCCGGCACCTCCCGCCACCCTGCCCTGCGCCGCGCTGCGGCGGGGTCACGTTCGTACGGCGCCGTCGGCTGGCGCGGGGTGGAGCGAACCGCTCGCCGCGGAGGCGCCGCCCCTGCGGCAAGGGACCCGGCCGGCACCGTGAGGGTCAGCGCATGCGGGTGGCCCATTCCTGGACCTTGGCGATGCGGGCGTGGAGCTGGCCGGCCGTGGCCTCCGCCGCCGGCGGCCCGCCGCAGACGCGGCGCAGCTCGGTGTGGATGACCCCGTGCGGCTTGCCGCTCTGGTGGACGTACGCGCCGACCAGGTTGTTGAGCTGCCGCCGCAGTTCCATCATCTCCTTGTGGCTGACCACCGGCCGCCGGTCCGCGGGCAGCTCCAGCAGGTCCGCCTCCTCCGACGGCTTGCGCTTGCTGTGCGCGATCTGCCGCTGCTGCCGCTTCTGCAGGAGCAGCTGGACCTGGTCGGGTTCGAGCAGCCCGGGGATGCCGAGGTAGTCCTGCTCCTCCTCGCTGCCCGGGTGCGCCTGCATGCCGAACTCGGCACCGTCGTACAGCACGCGGTCGAACACCGCGTCGGACTCCAGCGCCTCGAAGGGCAGCATGTCCTGCTCGCCGGTGTCCTCGTCCTGCTCCTTGTTGGCCTCGGCCATCTCCTTCTCGGACTCCGCGTACGGGTCCTCCTCGCCGTGCTTCTTGGGCCGGTCGAGGGCGTGGTCGCGTTCCTTCTCCATCTCGTTGGCGAAGGTCAGCAGGTCCGGCACGGTCGGCAGGAAGACCGACGCGGTCTCGCCGCGGCGCCGGGAACGCACGAAGCGGCCCACGGCCTGGGCGAAGAACAGCGGTGTGGAGATGGTGGTGGCGTACACGCCGACCGCCAGGCGCGGGACGTCGACGCCCTCGGACACCATGCGGACGGCGACCATCCACCGCTCCTCGCTCGCGCTGAAGTCGTCGATGCGCTGCGAGGCGCCGCTGTCGTCCGACAGCACCAGGGTGGCCTTCTCGCCGGTGATGTCGCGGATCAGCTTGGCGTAGGCGCGGGCCGACTCCTGGTCGGAGGCGATCACCAGCGCGCCCGCGTCGGGGATGCCCTTGCGGACCTCGGTGAGCCGCTGGTCGGCGGCGCGCAGCACCGCGGGCATCCACTCGCCCTTGGGGTCGAGCGCGGTGCGCCAGGCCTGGCTGACCGCGTCCTTGGTCATCGGCTCGCCGAGCCGTGCCTCGATCTCGTCGCCGGCCTTGGTCCGCCAGCGCATGTTGCCGCTGTAGGACAGGAAGATCACCGGGCGGACGACGCCGTCGCCGAGGGCGGAGCCGTAGCCGTAGGTGTAGTCGGCGGAGGAGCGGCGGATGCCGTCGTTGCCCTCCTCGTAGGTGACGAAGGGGATGGGGTTGGTGTCGGACCGGAAGGGCGTACCGGTCAGCGCGAGCCGGCGGGTGGCGGGCTCGAACGCCTCCAGGCAGGCCTCGCCCCAGGACTTGGAGTCGCCCGCGTGGTGGATCTCGTCGAGGATCACCAGGGTCTTGCGCTGCTCGACGCGGTTGCGGTGCAGCATGGGGCGCACGCCGACGCCGGCGTAGGTGACGGCCACGCCGTGGTACTCGCGGCCCAGCGGGCCGGCGCTGTACTCGGGGTCGAGCTTGATGCCTATCCGGGCGGCGGCCTCGGCCCACTGCTTCTTCAGGTGCTCGGTGGGCGCCACCACGGTGACCTGCTGGACGACGTGGTGGTGCAGCAGCCAGGAGGCGAGGGTGAGCGCGAAGGTCGTCTTTCCGGCGCCGGGGGTGGCCACCGCGAGGAAGTCGCGGGGCTGCTCCTCGATGTACCTCTGCAGAGCCCCCTGCTGCCAGGCGCGCAGCTTGCCCGCCGTGCCCCAGGGGGCGCGGCCGGGGAAGGCGGGCGACAGGTGGTGCGAGGG
>NZ_JBRIOU010000005.1:87146-89365 GCF_053474865.1 Streptomyces sp. CO7 | reverse complement strand
GTCACGGTCTCCGGTTCAGGGGATCGGTTACGCGAGGACGACCGAGCAACCTTATCGGCGGCGCGGCTGCCTCCCCGCCGCTAGCACACCGCGCCTACCCCGGATGGGACCGACCTCACACCGCGCCGGGGGCCGGGTCCTCGTCCCTGAGGTGCTCCAGCGCCAGGGCGATCTCCTTGAGCTCGTCCATGTGTCCGGTCGACACCGCGACGACCAGGCGTTCGCCCGCGTCGATGTCGGGGCGCAGTTGCACCCCGTTGATGGCGAGGAAGACCATGCAGGACACCCATGCGGTGCGCTTGTTGCCGTCCACGAAGGGGTGGTTGACGGCGAGGGACTGGAGCAGCGCCGCAGCCTTCTCGAACAGGCCTGGGTATGCCTCCTGGCCGAACATGGCGGCCGAGGGACGGTGCACCGCGGATTCCAGCAGGCCCGCGTCGCGGACACGGACCTGCTGGTCGTCGACCGCCATGTCGGCGATCTCCAGGACGTTCTCGGAGCTGAGGTACACGACGCTCACTTCAGCCGCTCCAGCAGCTCGGCCCACTTGGCGGTCTGCTCCTGCGCGGCCCTGCGCACCAGTGCGTCGTGTGCCGTGCGGGCCAGGTAGTCGTCGACGGCCTTGAGCACTATGGCGTGCATGCTCGCGCCCTCCTCCTCGGCGCGCAGCTTCAGGGCCTCGGTCTGGTCGTCGCGGAGACGCAGGTTCATAGCCATACCAGAACGGTACCACTCGTGGTACCGAACTGGTACTGGACCTTTGCGTGCTGCGGCTCCTGGCCCGCCTACCCCTCCGTCCGCAGGCGGCGGGTGACCTGGATGCCGCCGAGGGCGAACACCGCGGCGAGGGCGAAGACGGCGGCGAACGCTGCCGGGTGGGAGCCGCCGGAGGCGCTGGTGGCGGCGTGCGCGGCGACGGTGCCGCCGCCGAGTGCGGCGAAGGCGGCGCCGGCCACCGCGAGGAGCAGGGCGTTGGCCAGGCCGTCGGAGATCTGCAGGGCGGCGGAGTTCACGCCCGCCTCGTGCGGCGGGGACAGCTTCAGCAGCAGGACACTGGTGGAGGCGATCACCAGGCCCATGCCGAAGCAGCCGACCGCCCACACCGCGGCCACCGTCCAGGCGGGCACGGCGTCGATCAGCACGGTGGGCACGCCGGCGATGGCGAGCACCACCAGGGTCATGCCGAGGGTCACCAGCCGCTCGCGGTGCGGCTGCAGGCGGGGCCGGGACTGCACCCAGGATCCGGTGGCCCAGGTGATGCCGCCGGCCGCCAGGGAGTACCCGGCCCAGGTCGGCGTCAGCCCGCGCTCGGTGACCAGCATCAGCGGGATGAACGACTCCGCCCCGATGAACGCCCCGGACGCCACGCCCCGCAGCAGCACCACGGAGGGCAGGCCGCGCGCCGAACGCCAGGTGCCGGGCGGCAGCAGTCCGCGCACGGCCGGCACCAGCAGGGCCACGCCCAGCGCGGCGGGCAGCAGGGAGATCCACCGCAGGTCCTGCGCGGCGAACTGGAACAGGCCCGCGCCGAGCGAGACGGCGAGCGCGAGGCGGATGCGGCGGGGGTCCGCGGTGATCCCCTCACCGGCCGGTCCGGACGCGCGGCGGCGGATCTCCGGCAGCGCCAGCGCGAGCGGCAGCAGGACGATCACCGGGATGCCGAGGAACACGTAGCGCCAGCCGAGGTGTTCGGTGACGGCGCCGGAGGCGAGCGGTCCGACCACCGAGGGGACCACCCAGCTCGCGGCGAACGCGGCCATGATGGCGGGGCGCAGCCGCTCGGGGTAGGCGCGGCGGATCACCACGTACAGCGCGACGATCACCAGGCCGCCGCCGAGGCCCTGCACGGCGCGGCCGAGCACGAAGACCCACATCGTCCTGGCCAGCCCCGACACCACCAGGCCCGCGCCGAACGCGGCGATGCCGAGGGCGACGGGGCCCAGCGGGCCGCGGCGGTCGGCCCACTGGCCGGACACCACCATGCCGAAGAGGCTGGTGGTGAAGAACGCGGAGAACGCGAAGGCGTACAGCGCCACGCCGTTCAGCTCACGCGCGGCGACCGGCATCGCGGTGCCGACGGCGGTCGCCTCGAAGGCGATCAGCAGGACGACGGAGACGATGCCGATGCTGAGGGCGCGGTGGGAGCGGCCGAGCACGGACTCCTCGGGCCGGGTGTCGAGCGGGTCCGGGGCGGCGGCACCTTCGGCGGGGTCTTCGGC
>NZ_JBRIOU010000005.1:81149-87046 GCF_053474865.1 Streptomyces sp. CO7 | reverse complement strand
GGCCTTGGGGGTGGCTCCGGGCGGGGCCCCCGGTGGTGTCGCCGCCGCTGCCGCGCGACGGGCCGAGAGGGCGAGGACGGCTGGTCATGCCGCCACTGTAAGGGGCGCGCCCGACAGTGGCTCCTGTCCTCCCCCTGCCGTCGCCGCGGCGGTTCATGAACGGCGTGTGGCAGTCGTGTTGCACGGGGGCCGGATGCCTTGAGGCGGCGTCCCGGGGGTCGTAGCGTCGTACTCGTCGCCACACAGGACCGCGTGCCCGAGTGGCCCAGGGACTGGACTGCAACTCCAGGCACGCGGGTTCGAATCCCGCCGCGGTCTCCACCCACCGTGCCCCGCCCGGCCCCGAGCCCGGCGGGGCACGGCTGCCGCATCATTTCGCTTGGTGACCGGTACATGATCAGTACACTGTGCGCCACCACCCCGATGCCACGTGCCCGGCCGGAGCGGCCGGCCACCGGGGTTCGGGCGCCGGTTCACGGGTTCCGTGCCGGCGAAAGGCGAGACGCATGAGACGACGACCTCCCGCAGCCTGGCCCACCCTGTGCGGTGCTGCCCTGATGCTCACGGTCACGGGGTGCGGAGCATCCGACGACACCGCGAAGGCCTCCTCCCCCTCCGCCTCGCCGTCGGCGTCGGAGAAGCCCGCGGTGGCCATGGACGCGCGGCAGGCGAAGCGGGACCTGCGCTTCGCCACCCAGGACCTCGACGCGAAGGTGGGCGAGATGCCCTCCACGAACAAGGAGGCCTGCAACATCGACGCGCTCGCCGTGAGCGAGGAGGTACCGGGCGAGGCGGAGCTCCGTGCGGTCGTGGACCGGCTCGTCGACCGCGGGTGGAAGATCGAGAACAAGGGCGGCAAGGTGGCCGTCGACGGCACCTTCCTGATGTCCGGTGCGTGGCGGATCATCGCCGGGGCCGACGAGTTGCCGAAGAACCTCCGGCAGGACGCGCAGAAGAAGGGCGGCCTCCTGGTGAGCGCCTCGGGTCCCTGCGACGGAGAGGTCCCCGAGCCCTTGGACGAGGACGACCCGCCCCTCAGCCCGCCCACGCCGCCCATTCCGCAGAAGCCGTACTCGCCCCCGGACGCCGACTGACCCGGCCGAGGGGGCCGGGGCGCCGCTCTACTGTCCGGTGACGACCGCGGCCTGGGGGCGGATGGGCAGGCGGTTGACGAGGCGGCCGGTGGCGGCGCGGACGGCGGAGGCGATGGCGGCCGGCGCGGTCACCACCGGCACCGTGGAGACGGACTTGGCGCCGAACGGGGCGACCACGTCACGCTCCTCCACCAGGCGGACCACCCGCACGTCCGGCGCGTCCAGCGCGGTCGGCAACGCGTACCCGCCCAGGTCGGGGTGGCGCACCAGCCCTCGCTGGGTGCGGAGGTTCTCGGTGAGCGCGATGCCCACGCCCTGCGTGAGCCCCGCCTCGATCCGGGCCCGCACCTGGGCGGGGTTCAGCACCCGCCCCACGTCCTGCGCGACCGCCAGCTCGACGACCCGCACCGCGCCGACCTCGACGTCCACGTCGACGACCGCCCGCACCGCGCAGAAGACGAGACCGACGTAGGCGTCGCCCTGCCCGTCCGCGTCCAGCGGCTCCGTCGGGTGGGGACGGCACTGCGCGGTGGCCCAGAGTTCGCTGCCTTCCAGCGCCTCGACCACCGTGGTGGACAGCAGCCCGTCGTACGAGGTGATCTTCCCCTCGCTGATCTGCAGCAGCTCCGTGGACATGCCGAACTTGTCGGCCAGCGGCTGCAGCAGCTGCGTGCGGACCATCTTCGCGGCGCGCTCGACGGCGCCCGCCGAGACCCAGGTGTGCCGGCCCCGGCTGCCCGCGCCGGCCGGCGGCTGGTCGGTGTCGACGGGGGCGACCACGACGTCCTCGAGCCCGAGGACCTCCTGCACGATCTGCCGGGCCAGCGTGGCGAAGCCCTGCCCGTACTCGACGGCGGCGCACAGCACCGTGCCCACGCCGTCCTTGACCTTCACCGTCGCGGTGGCGACCTCGTCGGAGCCCTCCGCGCCCAGCAGGTGCACCATGCCGAGCCCGTAGCCGACGCCGCGCCGCACCGCGGACGGGTCGCCGGGACCCTCCGGGCCGCCGGGCAGCAGCCACTCCTCGACCGGGGTGTCCTTGGGCAGCTCCGGCATCGGCGCCTCCCGCACCGCGGCCAGCAGCTCGGCGACCGGGGCGGGGCAGGTCACGGTCTGCCCGGTGGGCAGCACGTCGCCGGTGGCGAGCACGTTCCTGGCGCGCACCTCGGCCGGGTCGGCGCCCAGCTTGCGGGCGACCTTGTCCATCTGCGCCTCGTAGGCCGCGCACACCTGCATCGCGCCCTCGCCGCGGACGTACCCCGAGGGCGGGTTGTTGGTGCGCACCGCCCAGCCCTCGACGAACGCGTTGGGCACCACGTACGGGCCGCAGGCGAAGGAGACCGCGGCGGCCAGCGCCTCGGCGGAGGAGTCCGCGTACGCGCCGCCGTCCAGCAGGATCTGCGCCTCCACCTTCACCAGCCGCCCCTGCGCGTCGGCGTGGTGCCGGTAGCGCAGCAGCGTCGGGTGGCGGTGGGTGTGGCCGAGGAAGGAGTCCTCGCGGCTCGCCGCCAGCTTCACCGGGCAGCCGGTGCGCAGCGCCAGCAGGCCGAGCGGCAGCAGGAAGGCGGGGTCCTCACGGTCGGCGTCCGCACCGGGCACGCCGGTGACGACGACCCTGACCCGCTCGGGCTCCAGGCCGAAGCAGGCGGCGGCCGCGTCGCGGTGGGCGTGCGGGTCGGTGGAGCCGACGTAGAACTCGACGCCGCCGTCCGGCCGCGGCACCGCCAGGCCGGCCTCCGCGCCGATGGGGGCGGGGTCCTGACGGCCGATCCGGTAGGTGCCCTCGACGACGATCTCCCCGGTGGCCTCCGGGTCGCCGCGGCGCAGCGGGATGTGCCGCAGCAGGTTGCCGTCGGGGTGCAGCGGCTCGGCCTCGAAGGCGTGCTCGGGGTCGGTGACCGGTTCGAGGATCTCGTACTCGACCATCACCGCGGCGGCGGCCATCCGCGCCGTGTCGGGGTGGTCGGCGGCGACCGCGGCGATCGCCTCGCCGTGGTGGCGCACGATCTCGGAGGCGAAGACGGGGCGGTCGCCCCTGCCCCGACCGTGCAGCGCCTCGCCGGGCACGTCCTCGGCGGTGATCACGGCGTGCACGCCGGGCATCTCGCGGGCGTGCGTGGTGTCGACGGACAGGATCCGCGCGTGCGGGTGCGGGGAGCGGAGCACGGCGGCCCACAGCAGGCCCTCGGCCCACAGGTCGGCGGCGTAGGCGAAGGTGCCGGACGTCTTGGCCTCGACGTCGTCACGGGGCACGGACGCGCCGATGCCGTGGAAGGGAACGCCTTCGTCGGCGTCGACGACGACGGTGTCGTAACTCACGCGTGGCCTCCGTCCTCGGCGTCCTCGTACCCGGCTGCGGACGCGCCGGCCGCGCCGTCGTGGTGATGCTCCTCGCCGCCCGCCTCGGCCTCGGCCTCCGCCTCCTGCCGGGCCCGGCGTTCGGCGACGACCTCCTCCACGGCGTCCAGCACGCCGCCGTAGCCGGAGCAGCGGCAGAGGTTGCCGCTGAGCGCGGTGCGGGCGTCCAGGCGGGTCGGCGCGGGGTTGCGTTCGAGCAGGTCGTGCACGGTCATCGCCATGCCGGGGATGCAGAACCCGCACTGCACGGCCCCGCAGCGGGCCAGCGCACGCTGCACGTCGGAGGGCTGCCCGGTCCCGTCCGGCAGGCCTTCGACGGTGCGCACCTCGCTGCCGGCCGTGGTCACGGCGGGCACCAGGCAGGAGGCGACCAGCCGGCCGTCCACCTGCACGTTGCAGGCGCCGCACTCGCCCTGCGAGCAGCCGTCCTTGGCGCCGGCCAGGCCGAGCCGCTCGCGCAGCACGTAGAGCAGCGACTCGCCGAGCCACGCGTCGGTGACGGGGCGGTCCACGCCGTTGACGCGCAGCACGTAGGAGGCGAGGGGGTGGTCGTCGTGGAGCGGGGCGTGCAGGGGCGGCTCGTCGTCGGCGTCGGCGCCCTCGGCGGCCGCGTGGGGGTCGGCGACGCCCACGGCTCCGGCGCCGTCCGTGCCGTCGCCGGCCTGGGTCGCGGGCGCCTCGCCCGGGACCTCGTCAGCGGGTGCGCCTGCGGTGTCCTCGTGCCCGGGGGCCTCCGGCAGCCGCTCCGAGGCGTCCTCGGGGTGCTGCTGCGGGATCCACGCCTGGGCGTGGTCGGACTCCCAGGCGCCGGGGGCGTGGGCGGTGTTCCACGCGCCGGTGTCGTAGGGCTTCTCGGTCTGCCCCCACCGGTGCCCGGCGTCCGGGTAGCCCGCGGCGTCGGACCACTGGGCGGGGAGCTCCTGGCTCTGCGGCGCCGCGGCGGCCTGGTGGTGGCCGGCGTCCTGGTGCGGGCCCGCGTCCGGCTGGTGCGGCGCGGCGTCCGGCTGGTGCCAGGCGGCGGGCGGCGTCGGCGCGGCCGGGTCGGCGGTGTCCGCGGCGTGCGGGACCGCCGTTATGCGCGGCGGCACGAAGCCGTGGCCGGGGGCGGCGAGCAGCGCGTCGATGCCGCCCTCGGGCAGCTGCACGAAGGCGGTGGCGCCGTCGTCGTACTCGCCCTGGGGCAGCGGGTCCCAGCGGCTCGGGCCGCCCGGGGCCTCGTTCCCCTCGTGCTGGTCGTCGGTCACGACAGAGCCCTCCCCAGTGCTCGCCGGGCCAGCGCGGCGACGGTGCGCCGCAGGTGCAGGACGGCGGGCGGCAGCTGCTGCACGGAGCCGTCCTCGGCGGGGGCCGGGTCGGGGATGCAGGCGGCGGCCACGTAGTCGCCGAAGGCGGTGACGGCGTCCGGGACCAGGGCCCGGTTGTCGTCCCAGTCGATGAGGCCGGCGATCCACTGCTCGGCCTCCAGCGGCCGCAGCGGCATCGGGGCGACGGCCCCGACCGCGCAGCGCACCGAGCGGCGGGCCGGGTCGAGGACCAGGGCGACGGAGGCGCTGGCCCGGCCGGGGCCGGTGCGGCCGGTCGCCTTCAGGAACACCTGCGGGGCGTGCAGCAGCGGGACCCGCACGTAGCCGATCAGTTCGCCGCCGCGGAGCATCTCCACCCCGGCCAGCAGGTGGGAGACGGGCACCTCACGGCGGGCGCCGCCGGGGCCGGCGACGATCACCGTGGCCTCCAGCGCGGCCAGCACGGGCAGCGCGTCACCGGTGGGCGCGGCGGAGGCGATGTTGCCGCCGAGGGTGCCGGCGTTGCGGATCTGCGGCGGTCCGGCCGTGCGGGCGGCGGCGGCCAGGCCGGGGATCAGCGCGGCGAAGTCGGGGCGGCCCATGCGGGCGTGGGTGAGACCGGCGCCGAGCAGGGCGTGTCCGTCCTGGTACTGCCAGCCGCGGATCTCGGCGATGCGGCCCAGGCCGACGAGGGCGGAGGGGCGCAGGCGGCCGGAGTTGACGGCGGCCATCAGGTCGGTGCCCCCGGCGACGGGGACGGCGGTGGGCGTGGCGGCGAGCGCGTCGACGGCCTCGTCCAGCGAGGCGGGCAGCGTGACGGCCTGCGGCGCCTGCGGCGCGTGCGGTGTGTGCGTGGTCAAACCGGCTTGCCCCTTCCCGCTTCCCCCGGCCTGGAACCGCCTCGTGCCTGTTCCGCGGCGTATGGCCGTACGGTACGTGCTGACAGGGCGGACGTGGCAACTCTGGCACATCCCCGTGCCCACCTGTCGCCACCCCCCGCTCCTTTGCCGGGCACGCCGCCCGGGCCGGCACGGCGGCCGGCGGCGCGGGTTCGGCGCCCGGCCCGGCGCGTCACGGCCGCGGCGGGCGGCGCCTCACCGCCCACCGCAGCTGGCGGCGCGTCACCGCTCCCGCGGCAGGCGGCGCGTCACCGCCCCAGCGG
>NZ_JBRIOU010000005.1:76330-81049 GCF_053474865.1 Streptomyces sp. CO7 | reverse complement strand
GGGCAGGTGGGCGGCGAGCCGCGCGGGGAAGTCGCGCCGGTCGGCGGACCAGACGACCTCGGCGAAGGCCGCGAGCCGCGGGAAGAGCTGGTAGTCGGCCCGCCGGCCGTCCTCGACGACCTCGGTCCACAGGTTGGCCTGCGCCCCCAGGACCCGCTCCGGGTACCCGGCGAGCTCGCCGGGCGCCGGGTCGAAGGCGTGGACGTCCTCCACCGTACGGACGAACCCCAGAGGCACCGGTTCGTCGTCACCCGCCGCCTGGCGGTGGTCGAGGTACACGTGCTGCTCGGGGCAGACGACCACGTCGTGACCGGCCCGGGCCGCCGCCAGGCCGCCCTCGTAGCCCCGCCAGGACGACACCACGACACCGGGCGGCAGCGGGCGGCCGCCGTCGAGGATCTCGTCCCAGCCGGTCATCCGCCGCCCGCGCGCGGCCAGCCACCGGGCGAAGTGGCCCATGAACCAGGCCTGCAGGCCGTCCTCGTCGCCGACGCCCAGCTCACGGATCCGCGCCTGCGCCACCGCCGAGGCGCGCCACTGCTCCTTGGGGCACTCGTCCCCGCCGAGGTGCACGAAGGGCGACGGAAAGATCTCCAGGACCTCCTCCAGCACCTCCTCGTAGAAGCGCAGCACCCGCTCGGTGGGGGCCAGGACGTTCGGGCTGATGCCCCAGGTGTCCCACACGCCGAGCGCGGCGGTGTCCACCACGTCGGTGTTGCCCAGCTCGGGGTAGGCGGCGACGGCGGCCTGCGAGTGGCCGGGCAGGTCGATCTCGGGCACGACGCTCACGTGCCGCGCCGCCGCGTAGGCGACGATCTCCCGCAGGTCGTCCTGGGTGTAGAAGCCGCCGTGCGGGCGCTCGTCCCACAGCGGGGAGGCGCGGTGGCCCAGTTTGGTGCGCGGACGCCAGGCGCCGACCGCGGTGAGGCGGGGGTGGCGGCGGATCTCGATACGCCAGCCCTGGTCGTCGGTGAGGTGCAGGTGCAGGACGTTCAGCTTGTGGGCGGCCATCAGGTCGACGATCCGCAGCACGCCGTCCTTGGGCATGAAGTGCCGGGCCACGTCGAGCAGCAGCCCGCGCCAGCGGAACCGGGGGGCGTCCTCGATCCGGACGGCGGGGACGACGGCGGCCTGTCCGGGGCGCACGGGGGCGCGGCGGAAGGCGTCGGGCCCGAGCAGCTGACGCAGCGTCTGGGCGCCCCAGAACACGCCGGCCGGGGAGCCGCCCGCGATCTCCACGCCGGTCTCCGCGCCGGCCCGCAGCCGGTACGCCTCGGGTGCGAGGGCGTCGTCCAGCAGCAGGCGCAGGCCGCGGTCGGCGTGGCCGGGCGGCAGGGGCAGCGGGTACACGGCGCCGAGGACGGAGCGCAGCCAGTGGGCGACGTGCTCGGTGCCGGGCGCCGCCCACAGGGTGGTGTCCCGCTCCAGCACACAACCGTGACCGCCGGGGAGACCGGCGGTCACGGGGAGCGGCACGAGGCCGGAGGTGTTCATACCGCGGGGCGGTGGCAGCGGGATCCGGCTACTTGCCGCCCTTGCCGCCGCCCTTGCCACCCTGGTCGTCGCCGCCGGCGCCCATGGACTCGTAGATCTCCTTGCACATGGGGCACACCGGGTACTTCTTGGGGTCGCGCCCCGGTACCCAGACCTTGCCGCAGAGCGCCACGACGGGCGTGCCGTCCAGCGCGCTCGCCATGATCTTGTCCTTCTGGACGTAATGGGCGAAGCGCTCGTGGTCGCCGTCGCCGTGCGACGTCTTCGGGGTCGGTTCGACCAGCGTGCCGGTGCCGGTGCCGCGCTCGGGCTCGAGAGTGCTCATGGGTGCCAAGAGTACCGGGACGAGGGCCGGTGGCGGCAGGGCCGGACGCCGCTTCCGGGCAGGCCCGCGGGCGTCAGTTGAGGGAGGGGTCGTCCGGGTAGGTGGCGATCATCGCCAGCTCGCCGCGCTGGCGGCGCAGCACGTCGCGCCACAGCCGCTCGGGGGCGGGCGAGGAGACGTCCCCCGGCTCGGACTCGACCACGTACCAGGCGCCCTCGCCCAGCTCGTCCTCCAGCTGGCCCGGCCCCCACCCGGCGTACCCGGCGAAGATCCGCAGCGAGCCGAGCGCCGCGCCCAGCACCTCGGGCGGCGTCTCCAGGTCGACCAGGCCGATGGCGCAGTGCACCCGCCGCCAGCCCGGCGGGCCCTCGCCGCCCGGGACGACGGCGACGCCCAGCGCGGAGTCGAGCTGGACCGGCCCGCCCTGGAAGACCACCGGCGGCTCTCCCGCGTACCGCGCCCAGTCGTCGAGGATGTCGGCCACGTCGACCGGCGTCGGCCGGTTGAGCACCACGCCCAGCGAGCCCTGGCCGTCGTGGTCGAGCAGCAGCACCACGGCGCGCGCGAAGTGGGGGTCCGTCAGCGCGGGCGTCGCGACGAGCAGCCGGCCTGTGAGCGAGGACACCTCGGTCATGCCCGCCATGATGGCGCATCGGGCCGGCCTGGGAAGCTCCGGAGGGGGTACCAGGGTGAACGGCACGTTCCGGTGACGGGGTGTACGCACCTCGTACCCCACCGTTCACCTGCGTGCCGGCCGGTCGATCACCGACGGAGGCCAGGGGGCGGGCTCCCGGGCTCGGACTTCCGTCAACGCGGTGGGCGGCCATTACGCTAGCTCTCCGGACGCGCCCCATAAACGGCCTTCCGGCCCCCTGCCCATCCGATCGGAACGCGAGATTCATGACCGTCAACGGCTCTGACGACGTACTCCTTGTCCATGGCGGCACCCCGCTGGAGGGCGAGATCCGTGTCCGCGGTGCGAAGAACCTCGTGCCGAAGGCCATGGTCGCCGCCCTCCTCGGTTCCGGCCCGAGCCGGCTGCGCAACGTCCCCGACATCCGCGACGTCCGCGTCGTGCGGGGTCTGCTGCAGCTGCACGGCGTGACGGTCCGTCCCGGCGAGGAGCCGGGCGAGCTGGTCATGGACCCGTCCCACGTGGAGAGCGCGAACGTCGCCGACATCGACGCGCACGCCGGCTCCTCCCGCATCCCGATCCTGCTGTGCGGCCCGCTGCTGCACCGCCTGGGCCACGCGTTCATCCCGGGCCTGGGCGGCTGCGACATCGGCGGCCGGCCGATCGACTTCCACTTCGAGGTGCTGCGGCAGTTCGGCGCGCGCATCGAGAAGCGGGCCGACGGCCAGTACCTGGAGGCCCCGCAGCGGCTGCGCGGCACCAAGATCCGGCTGCCCTACCCGTCGGTGGGCGCCACCGAGCAGGTGCTGCTGACGGCCGTGCTGGCCGAGGGTGTGACCGAGCTCTCCAACGCGGCGGTCGAGCCGGAGATCGAGGACCTCATCTGCGTGCTGCAGAAGATGGGCGCGATCATCGCGATGGACACCGACCGGACCATCCGGATCACCGGTGTCGACGAGCTGGGCGGCTACACCCACCGTGCCCTGCCGGACCGCCTGGAGGCCGCCTCGTGGGCCTCGGCGGCGCTGGCCACGCGCGGAAACATCTACGTCCGCGGCGCGCAGCAGCGGTCGATGATGACCTTCCTGAACACCTACCGGAAGGTCGGCGGCGCCTTCGAGATCGACGACGAGGGCATCCGCTTCTGGCACCCCGGCGGCGAGCTGAAGTCGATCGCGCTGGAGACGGACGTCCACCCCGGTTTCCAGACGGACTGGCAGCAGCCGCTGGTCGTCGCCCTGACGCAGGCCACCGGCCTGTCGATCATCCACGAGACGGTCTACGAGTCCCGTCTGGGCTTCACCTCCGCGCTGAACCAGATGGGCGCGCACATCCAGCTCTACCGCGAGTGCCTGGGCGGCTCCCACTGCCGGTTCGGGCAGCGGAACTTCCTGCACTCCGCGGTGGTGTCGGGCCCGACCCGGCTGCAGGGCGCGGACCTGGTCATCCCCGACCTGCGGGGCGGGTTCTCCTACCTGATCGCCGCGCTGGCCGCGGAGGGCACCTCCAAGGTCCACGGCATCGAGCTGATCAACCGCGGCTACGAGAACTTCATGGAGAAGCTCGTCGCCCTGGGCGCCAAGGTGGAGCTCCCCGGCAAGCCGCTCGGCTGAGCCTGCGGGCCCCCGGGGCCCGGCGTACACGCAGAAGGGCGGCCACCCCCAGGGGGTGGCCGCCCTTCACGCTGCCTGAGCCGGCCGGGTCACTTGCCCTTGGCGGCTTCCTTCAGCTTGCTGCCCGCGGAGACCTTGACGCTGTAGCCGGCCGGAATCTGGATCGGCTCACCGGTCTGCGGGTTGCGGGCGGTGCGAGCGGCACGGTGGGTGCGCTCGAAGGTCAGGAAGCCGGGGATCGTGACCTTCTCGTCGCCCTTGGCGACGATGTCACCGACAACCTCGGCGAAGGCGGCCAGAACGGCGTCGGCGTCCTTGCGGGTCACCTCGGCGCGGTCGGCCAGCGCGGCCACCAGCTCACTGCGGTTCATGTTCTTACTCCCGTGTTTCTTCTTGCCGTTGAGGCGGGCCACGCGGCCAGGCCGCATGTCGGGCACAGCGAAGCCGATGCTGCCAGGGTCACCGGAGAGCCCCACGCACCCGGGTCCGTGGTCGGACCCTCGCGCCCAGAGAGGCATCCTGCCCCCACCTGCGGCGCTAAAGCCAATCCGGCACCGACGAACACGGCGGGGAGTCACACGTACGCGTGGCGTGGCCACCGCACGCGGCGGCTCCGGCCGCGATGCCCCCTCACGTTACGTCCTGCCGCCGAC
>NZ_JBRIOU010000005.1:67921-76230 GCF_053474865.1 Streptomyces sp. CO7 | reverse complement strand
GGCCCGGCAGGGCGGTGGGCGGAACCCGGGCGGGTCAGCCCTGGACGGACTCCGCGGCGCGGCGGACCGCCCCCGCGACCGCCCCGGCGACCTTGTCGTTGAAGACGCTCGGGACGATGTAGTTCGCGTTCAGCTCGTCCTCGGTGACCACGTCGGCCAGCGCCGTCGCGGCGGCCAGCATCATGCCGGTGTCGACCGTGCGGGACTGCGCGTCCAGCAGGCCGCGGAAGACGCCGGGGAAGACCAGCACGTTGTTGATCTGGTTCGGGAAGTCGGAGCGGCCGGTGGCGACCACCGCGGCGGTCTGCCGGGCGACCGCCGGGTCGACCTCCGGGTCCGGGTTCGCGAGCGCGAAGACGACGGCGTCGTCGGCCATCGCGGCCACGTCGGCGCCGTCCAGGACGTTGGGGGCGGAGACGCCGATGAAGACGTCCGCGCCGCGCACGGCCTCCTTGAGGGTGCCGGTGAGGCTCTCCGGGTTGGTGTTGTCGGCGATCCAGCGCAGGGCCGAGCCGGGCTCGGCGTCGACCAGGTCGTGACGGCCGGCGTGCACCACGCCGTGGATGTCGGCGACCACGGCGTTCTTCACGCCGGCCGCCAGCAGCAGCTTCAGGATGGCGGTGCCGGCCGCGCCGGCGCCGGACATGACGACGCGGACGTCGCCGATGGACTTGCCGACCACCCGCAGCGCGTTGGTGAGCGCCGCCAGCACCACGATGGCGGTGCCGTGCTGGTCGTCGTGGAAGACCGGGATGTCCAGGGCCTCGCGCAGGCGGGCCTCGATCTCGAAGCAGCGCGGGGCGGAGATGTCCTCGAGGTTGATGCCGGCGAAGCCCGGGGCGATCGCCTTGACGATCTCGACGATGGCGTCGGAGTCCTGGGTGTCCAGGCAGATCGGCCAGGCGTCGATGCCGGCGAACCGCTTGAAGAGGGCGGCCTTGCCCTCCATCACCGGCAGGGCGGCCTTGGGGCCGATGTTGCCGAGGCCCAGCACGGCGGAGCCGTCGGTGACCACGGCGACCGCGTTGCGCTTGATGGTCAGGCGGCGGGCGTCCTCGGGGTTCTCCGCGATGGCCATGCACACCCGGGCCACGCCGGGCGTGTAGACCATGGAGAGGTCGTCACGGTTGCGAATGGGGTGCTTCGACGCCATCTCGATCTTGCCGCCGAGGTGCATGAGGAACGTACGGTCGGAGACCTTGCCCAGCGTGACGCCCTCGATGGTGCGCAGGTTCTCGACGATCTCGTCGGCGTGCGCGGTGGAGGTGGCGGCGATCGTGACGTCGATCCGGAGCTTCTCGTGCCCCGAGGCGGTGACGTCGAGGCCGGTCACCGAGCCTCCGGAGGACTCCACGGCGGTGGTGAGCTGCGACACGGCGGTTCCGCTCGCAGGCACCTCCAGCCGGATGGTCATCGAGTAGGAGACGCTGGGCGCCGTTGCCATGGCGGAGTTCCTCTGCTTTCGCGTGTACTGCGTGTACTGCTGTTGTTCGCCGTGCCGCAGGTGCGGCCGCCGCTGCCGCCGCGAGGCCGGGCGTCGTCGCCGAAGGCGGGCGGCGGGCGGTGGCGGAATCGAATCTGCCGTCCGATCGTCGCACCTACCGACGAGTAGGCGTTAGTCGGGGGAGGTTCGTCACAGTTCACCCGGAAGGCGCCGGAAAGGCCGCGTCCGTCCGCCCGCGACCGCGTCCGGGAACGACGAGGACCCATGCCGCCCGTGGGTGACATGGGTCCCTGATTCCCTGAAGTGGAGAGGTGACACCGACCCGCCATGCTCGCCTCGCGGCAAGTGGTCGCTCGTAGCGACGAAGGTTGGGCCCGGGGGCTTGGATCGGGCCGGTGTCACGTTCAAGGCTAACAAACGCTTCCGGCCACGCCAGGGGCGCGGGCCCTTTTTCGCCACCGTGGCCGATGATCACCGGACGGCCCATAAACCTTCCGTTACGCAATCGTTGTCCGGAACAAAGCGGGACAAGGCAGTCAACTGATCCTTTCGCGCCTTGACCGTGATCACTTAGGGACAGGAAGCTCGCTCTCTCGGCCACACTCATCCGCTTCTGTGCCAGAGGTGCCCCCATGTCTCACCGCTCACTTCCCCGTTGGGCCTCCGCGCTTCCCCTCGCGGCGACCCTCCTGCTCGCCGGCGCGGCCGTCCCCGCCGCCGCCACCGGCGCGGAGAACCACACCGAGCAGATCCGCCAGGACCTGCCCATCACGGCCGGCGGCTTCGAGAACGGCGACTGCCCCACCGTTCCCGCCGGCAAGGACGGCTGGCACTTCGTGCTGCCGGGCAACGACACCGTCTTCACCAAGCTGACCGTCACCTTCGAGCCCGGTGGCGAGCAGGTGATCACCGACTTCGGCCCGCCGAGCGACAAGCACGCCTACGCGGCCTCCGAGCCGGGCGCCAAGCTGGTCGCGGCCGTGGCCGAGACCGAGGGCGCGGACGTGAAGTACTTCAACCTCTCCCACACCTGTCCCGCCTCCTCCGCCCCGGAGCAGCCGGGCGAGGAGAACCCGGGCGAGGAGAACCCCGGGGAGGAGAACCCGGGCGAGGAGAACCCCGGCGAGGAGCAGCCGTGCCAGGAGCAGGGCGGCTCCGGCGACCAGAAGGACTGCGAGGAGCAGCCGTGCGAGGAGCAGCAGGGCGGCTCCGGCGACGGGCAGGACTGCCAGACGCCGCCGTGCACCGGCACCGGTGACGAGCAGGACTGCGACGAGCAGCCCGGCGGCGGCACCGAGGGCGGCGCCACCGGTCAGCCGACCGAGGCCCCGACCGGCGCCGAGCCGACGCAGGAGGCGACCGCCGCTCCCGCCGAGGGCGACCTGGCCGAGACCGGCGCCGGCCCCGCGGTCGGCCTGGCCTTCGCCGCGGCGCTGCTGCTGGCGGCCGGCGGCGCGATCGTGATCCGCAACCGCCGCGCCGGCTCCGGCAGCTGACGCCCCGCACACGCCAGGAGGCCCGGACCGCGCTCGCGGTCCGGGCCTCCTCCCGTCTCCGGGGCCGTGCGGGCCCTGCGGGACCGGTCAGTCCCGCAGGAGGTCCGGCACGCCGTCGCCGTCCGGCTCGTCGCGTTCCCCGGAGACGACGGTGAGCTGCTGGGTGGCGCGGGTGAGGGCCACGTACAGGACCCGCAGGCCGGCCGGCGACTCGTCGGCGATCTCGGCCGGGGAGACGACGATGGTGGCGTCGTACTCCAGGCCCTTGGCCTCCAGGCTGCCCAGGGCGACCACCCGGTCCCCCAGTCCCTGCAGCCAACGGGCCGCCTCCTCGCGGCGGTTCATCGGCACGACCACGCCCACGGTGCCGTCGACCAGCGCCAGCTGCCGCTCCGCCTCGGCCCGCACGGTGGGTCCGAATCCGCCCGTGGCCACCGCGAACCGCGGCCGGACGCCGGTGGAGCGGACCGCGGTGGGCGCCTCGGCGCCCGGCATGGCCAGCGCCAGCACCCTGGCGGCCAGCTCCGCGATCTCGGAGGGGTTGCGGTAGTTGACGGTGAGGGTGAACCGCCGCCGCGGCCGGGTGCCCAGCGCCTCGTCGCGGGCCTGGGCGGCCTCGTCGGGGTCGGACCAGGAGGACTGCGCCGGGTCGCCGACCACCGTCCAGGTGGCGTGCCGCCCGCGCCGCCCCACCATCCGCCACTGCAGCGGCGTCAGGTCCTGGGCCTCGTCGACGATGACGTGCGCGTACTCCACCCGTTCCTTGGCGAGGCGCTCGGCCCGCTCGCGCTGGGTCTCCTCGCGCTGCGGCATCAGCTCCTCGAGGCCGGTGAGCTGGTCCAGCGGGTCGAGCTCGCGCTTGCGGCGGGGGCGCACGGGCACACCGAGCACCGCCTCCAGCTCGTCGAGCAGGGCGATGTCGTGGACCGTGAGCCCGTCGCGGCGCAGCGACCTGGCGACCTTGCGGATCTCGCCCGGGTTGAGGACGCGGCGCGCCCATCGGCCCAGGCGTCGCTCGTCGGCCATCGCGGTGAGCACCGCGCGCGGGGTGAGCTCGGGCCACCAGGCGTCGAGGAACTCGATGAACGGGTCCTCGGTGGTGACGTCCTCGTCGAAGGAGGACCGCAGTTCGGCGGCGAGCTCCGGGTCGCTGTGCCGGGAACCGGCCCCGGACTTCTGCCACAGCGCGTCGAGCAGCAGCTTGCGGGCGCGCGGGCGCAGCAGGTTGACCGGGGCGGTGCCGCCGAGGGCGGCCTGGCGGATCCGCTCCAGCTCGCCGGCCTCCAGCTCCAGGCGGCGGTTGAAGGCGACCACCCGCAGCCGCTCGGGGCACGGGACCTCGCCGGTGCCGCCGGGGCCCAGTTCCAGGGCGCCGCGGGCGGCCTTCCGCAGCACCTTGAGCATCCGGTAGGAGCCCTTGACCCGGGCGGCGGAGGGGGAGTCGTGCAGGGTGGCCTCGACGCCGTCGACGAGCGAGCCGATCGCGCGGACGGCGACCTGCCCCTCCTCGCCGAGCGAGGGCAGCACGCCCTCGGTGTAGGCGACCAGCAGCGGTGTCGGGGAGACGATCAGGATGCCGCCCGCGTAGCGCCGCCGGTCCTGGTAGAGCAGGTAGGCGGCACGGTGCAGGGCGACGGCGGTCTTGCCGGTGCCCGGTCCGCCCTCCACGTAGGTGACGGAGGCGGCGGGGGCCCGGATCACCTGGTCCTGCTCGGCCTGGATGGAGGAGACGATGTCGCGCATGGTGTGGCCGCGGGCGCGGCCCAGCGCGGCCATCAGCGCGCCGTCGCCGATGACGGCCAGTTCGCGGCCGTCGAGGTGGGCGGTGAGCTGCGGGCGCATCAGGTCGTCCTCGACGCCGAGCACCTTGCGGTTGCGGGAGCGGATGACGCGGCGGCGCACCACCCGGCCCGGGTCGACGGGGGTGGCGCGGTAGAACGGGGCGGCGGCCGGGGCGCGCCAGTCGATGACCAGCGGCGCGTAGTCCTCGTCGAGGACGCCGATCCGGCCGATGTGCAGGGTCTCGGCGATGTCCGCGGTGTCGTCCTCGCGGATCGCCTCGTCGGCGGGCTCGACGGAGGTGTAGGCGCCGTCGGGGCCCTTCTTGCCGTCCTTGCCCAGCAGCATGTCGATGCGGCCGAAGAGGAAGTCCTCGTACTCGTTGTTGAGCCGGTTGAGGTGGACGCCGGCCCGGAAGACCTGCGCGTCGCGTTCGGCGAGCGCGCCGGGCGTGCCGACGTGGCCCTTGCGGGCGGCGTCCCGCATCAGGAACTCCGCCTCGGAGATCTTCTCCTCGAGGCGGACGTACACGCGGTCGAGATGTTCCTGCTCGAGGGCGATCTCGCGTTCTCTGGCGGAGTCCCCCGCCGCGTCGCCGCCACTCTCGCTGCTCGTGCTGCGAGCCGCGTCGACCGCGTTCCCCTTTTGTGCCTGAGCGGCCACCGGTGTCCCCATTCATGCGTACTGGCGGCCGTCAACAGTACGCGACCTCGATCAATTCGCGTACTTGGTATCCGCCGCGGGGTCCAGGGCGAGACGGTAGCCGCGCTTGACGACGGTCTGGATGAGCTTGGGGGCGCCCAGGGCGGTGCGCAGCCGGGCCATCGCGGTCTCCACGGCGTGCTCGTCGCGGCCCGCTCCGGGCAGGGCGCGCAGCAGGTCGGCGCGGGAGACCACCCAGCCCGGGCGGCGGGAGAGGGCGCGCAGCAGTGCCATGCCGGCCGGGGGGACGGGCCGCAGCTCGCCGTCGACCAGCACGGCGTGGCCGCGGATCTCGACGCGGTGCCCGGCGACCGGCAGGGCGCGGGCGCGGGCCGGGAGGTCCTGGCACAGCAGCTGGACCAGCGGGCCGAGCCGGAACCGTTCGGGCTGCACGGTGTCGACGCCGTGGGCGTGCAGCGGCAGCGCGGTGACCGGGCCGACGCAGGCGGGCAGCACGTCGTGGGCGAAGGCCTCGAGCAGGGCGGGGAGCTGACCGCGGGCCTCGGCGCGGGCGAGCAGCGAGGCGGCGGCCGGCGCGCTGGTGAAGGTGACCGCGTCCAGGGTGCGGGCCAGCGCGGCGTCGAGCAGCCGGTCGACGGGGCCGAGGTCCTCCGGCGGCATCCACCGGTAGACGGGCACCCCGACCACCTCGGCCCCGGCCTCCCGCAGCGCCTCGACGAAGCCGGGCAGCGGTTCGCCGTGCAGCTGGATGCCGACGCGGCGCCCCTCGACCCCTTCGGTCAGCAGCCGGTCCAGGACCTCGGCCATCGACTCCGAGGCGGGCGACCACTCCTCGGTGAGCCCGGCGGCCCGCACCGCGCCCTTGACCTTGGGTCCGCGGGCCAGGATGCGGACCGTGCCGAGGACCTCGAGGAGGTCGCCGCCGAGCCCCCAGCCCTCCGCGGCCTCCACCCAGCCGCGGAAGCCGATGGCGGTGGTGGCGACCACCACGTCGGGGGCGCGGCGCAGCAGCTCCTTGGTGGCGGCGAGGAGTTCGCCGTCGTCGGAGAGCGGCACGATGCGCAGGGCGGGGGCGTGGACCACGTTCGCCCCGCGGCGCTGGAGGAGCGCGCCGAGCTCCTCGGCCCGGCGGGCCGCCGTCACGCCGACGGTGAAGCCGGCCAGCGGGCCGTGCGCGGCCTCCGGCTGCTGCTGTTCCTGGTCTTCCATCCGGCTCTCGTCCCGCTCTCGTCCCGCATCGAACCGCTGTCGATTCCCCGCGCGCCGCCGAGGGGCCGCGCACGGAACCGAGCCTGTCAACGGTGCGTGACAGGCTCGGATCTTCCTCATTTCGGCGCCGTTACGTCACACCTCGGCATAGCTGAGCTGCGGCTTCACCTCGCCGTCCACCTGGGTGCCGGCCTCCGTCGGCGCGGAGGCGGCCGGACGCCGAAGGTATACCGCCCAGGTGACGAGGATGCAGACGGCGTAGACCGCGAGGAAGGAGAGGAAGGCGCCGGTGCCCGAGCCGGAGGTCATGAACGACTGGCGGAACGCCAGGTTGATGCCGACGCCGCCGAGCGCGCCGACCGCGCCGATCAGCCCCATGGAGGCGCCGGAGAGCCGCCGTCCGTAGGCGTCCGCGGCCTCGCCGCGCAGTCCGCGGGCCAGCGCCTTGCGGTGGAAGATGCCCGGGATCATCTTGAACGTCGACCCGTTGCCCAGCCCCGTCAGCACGAACAGCACGACGAAGGCGCAGGTGAACGGGGTGAGCGAGCCGGCCCGGCCGGCCACGACGAGGACCACGGTGGCGACGGCCATCGCGAGGAAGGTGGCCAGGGTGATGCGCGCGCCGCCGAACCGGTCGGCGAGCCGGCCGCCGACGGGGCGGATCAGCGAGCCGAGCAGCGGGCCGACGAAGGTGACGCCGGCCGCCTCCAGCGGGGTCCGGCCGAACTGGGTCTGCAGCACCATGCCGAAGGCGAAGCTGTACCCGATGAACGAGCCGAAGGTGCCGATGTAGAGCACCGCCATGATCCAGGTGTGGCCGTCCCTGGCCGCGTCGAGGGCCGCGCCGGTGTCGTTGCGGACCGAGGCGATGTTGTCCATGTACCTCCAGGAGAGGGCCACGGCGACCAGGATCAGCGGGATGTAGACGCCCAGCAGCAGCCGGGGGCCGCCGCCGGCGCCGATGACGGCGAGCGCGACCAGCTGGATCACCGGCACGCCGATGTTGCCGCCGCCCGCGTTCAGGCCGAGCGCCCAGCCCTTGCGGCGGAGCGGGAAGAAGGCGTTGATGTTGGTCATGCTGGAGGCGAAGTTGCCGCCGCCGACGCCGGCCAGCAGGCCGACCAGGAGGAAGGTGGAGAAGGAGGTCCCCGGCTCCATCACCGTGAACGCGGCGACGGTGGGGACCAGCAGCATGCTCGCGGAGATCACCGTCCAGTTCCGCCCGCCGAAGACGGCGACCGCGAAGGTGTACGGCACGCGGACGACCGCGCCGACCAGGGTGACCATCGAGGTCAGCAGGAACTTGTCGGCCGGGGTCAGGCCGTACTCCGGTCCCATGAAGAGGACCAGCACGGACCAGAGCGTCCAGACGGAGAACCCGATGTGCTCGGAGAGCACGGAGAAGGCCAGGTTCCGCCGGGCCACCCGCTCCCCCTTCTCCTTCCAGAACGTCTCGTCCTCCGGATCCCAGTGCTCGATCCAGCGACCGGACCTCTTGTTCGCGACGGGGGCTGTGCGCATGACGCCTCCACGGTGGCTCACCGACTGACGTCACCGACGCTAGGCAGCCCGCGTTTCGGCCCCCGGCGCGTGCCGGTGACCGCGGTGGAACGTTGCACTCACCCCGGCGGCGCGGCGCCTGAGAGGTCCGCGGACGGGCGACGGCCGTGAACCTCCCGGCCGCCGGGTGCTCACCGCACGGCGGGGCGGCTCCTCAC
>NZ_JBRIOU010000005.1:64437-67821 GCF_053474865.1 Streptomyces sp. CO7 | reverse complement strand
CGGCCGGAGGGCTGCTCACCGCACGGCCGCGCGGCGCCGGGTCCGCCCGGTCGGCCAGGGCCGGATCCGGCGGCCCGCCGCGACGTCCTCGACCCAGCCGAACGCGAGCACCACCAGGGCAAGGAGCGGCAGCAGCAGGAGGAAGGACCCCGGCAGCGACCACGCGTCACCCACCCCGAACAGGTCGAGCAGCGGGAAGGTCAGGGCGATCAGCAGGTTGTGCCACAGGTACACGGTGACCGCGCGGTTGTTGGCGAGGGTGACCAGGCCGTCCCAGCGCCGCAGCCGCCCGGGCAGGTCCGTCCACACCGGCGCGTAGACCAGCAGGACCACCACGAAGCCGAACGACCACAGCGCCTGCGCAGGGGCGATGTCGTTGAGGTCCCACCGGTCCTCCCCCTGGTGCCCGGAGGCCCACCACAGGCCCAGCGCCATCATCGTCGAGGCGGCGGAGACGCTGACATACCGCGGCACCCGGGCGAGCGCCCCGTTCTCGTGGGCGAAGCCGAGGATCCAGCAACTGCCGTAGACACAGAAGTCCTTGACCGCCTCGCCGGTCTCGCCGGGGATCTCGACCAGGCCCGTGCCGAACACGCCGGTCAGGGCGAGCGGCGCGAGCAGCGTGGGCCAGGGCGCACGGCGGAAGAGCCGCAGGAGCAGCGGGGAGGCGACCACGAACCACAGGTAGGCGCGGAGGTACCAGAGCGGGCCGGCGCCCTCCATCACCCAGGTGGCGTCCAGCAGCCCGGACTCCGAGCCCACCTGCTCCGGGTAGGGAGGTGCGCCCACCGGCACCAGGTAGTCGAGCATCCCGGTCCAGCCCCCCATCCCGTCGGGCCGCCAGCCGAAGCCCAGGAACAGCACGCCGAGCAGCACCGCGGAGAAGGCCCACAGCGGCGGCAGCAGACGCCGCACCCGCGATGCGACGACCGTGCGCGCCGAGCCGCCCGGCCGCTGCAGGGACCGCGCTGTCAGCGCGCCCGCGAGGGCGAACATCACGCCCATGGAGGGGAACAGGACCGTCAGCCAGGCCCACCCGAAGACGTGGTAGACCATCACCCGCAGCAGCGCGAGGGCGCGCAGCAGGTCCAGGTAGCGGTCCCGGGCCCTGCCGCGCGGGGCGGCGGAGCCGGTCCCGTCCGGGGGCGTGACCTCGGCACCGGCGGGGTCCCCGGCGAAGGGCGGAGTGTCCGTCGTCCCGGTCGTCCCGGTCGTTCCGGTCGTTCCGGTCGTCTCCGTGCTCATGCCCTGGCCTCCCGCGCGCCGGATCCGGCCACCGGGGCGGCGTCGACCACGCCGGTCCTGCGCAGCTTCTGCCACCGCAGGCGGCCGCCGGTCAGCGCCGTGATCCAGGACTGCAGCAGGACCACGTACATCAGCTGCCGGTAGAGGATCTGCTGCAACGGCAGCGAGATCAGGTACCGCATGGACTCCTTGTCCAGCCGGAACGCGTAGGCCGCGCAGACCGCCTGGACGGCGAGCACGCCCAGCCAGGCGCCGACCGTCGCCCCGGTCGGGCCGAAGACCAGCCCGTAGACCAGGAACACGTCGAAGAGCGGGGCCAGCAGCGGCGCCAGCACCATGAAGAGCGAGACCAGCGGCAGCCCGACCCGGCCGAACCGCCCGGAGGAGCCCTTGTCGAGGATCGCGCCGCGGTGCTTCCAGATGGCCTGCATGGTGCCGTAGGACCACCGGTAGCGCTGCGACCACAGCTGCTGCACCGACTCGGGCGCCTCGGTCCACGCCCGGGCGTTCTCCGCGTACACGACCTGCCAGCCGTCCCGGTGGATCGCCATGGTGATGTCGGTGTCCTCGGCGAGGGTGTCCTCGCTCATCCCGCCGACCCGCTCCAGCGCGCTGCGCCGGAACGCCCCGACCGCGCCGGGGATGGTCGGCATGCAGCGCAGCACGTCGTACATGCGGCGGTCCAGGTTGAAGCCCATCACGTACTCGATGTGCTGCCAGGCCCCGATCAGCGAGTCCCGGTTGCCGACCTTGGCGTTGCCGGCCACCGCCCCGACCCCCGGGTCGGCGAACGGCTGGACCAGCTCCCGCACGGTGGCCGCCTCGAAGACGGTGTCGCCGTCCATCATCACGATGATGTCGTGACTCGCGTTGGCGATGCCGCGGTTGAGGGCGGCGGGCTTGCCGGCGTTGACCTGACGGACCACCCGGACGTTGGGCAGGTCCATCGCCTCGACGATGCCGGCGGTGTCGTCGGACGACCCGTCGTCGATGACGACCACCTCGATGGGGTGCTCACTCGCCATCAGCGAACGGACCGTGTTCTCGATGCACTTGGCCTCGTTGTACGCCGGGACCAGCACCGTCACCGGTGCGGTGACCGGCCGCTCGCCCCACCGGCCGCCGCGTCGGCGCACCCGGCGGACGTGCAGCGCGGACAGCAGCAGCATCAGCGCGAACCGGCCGATGACCAGGGCGCCGATCACCACCAGGCCGGACACCAGCACGGTGGTGACCGACTCGGAGGCCTGCACCAGCCACACCCAGGCCTTGCCCTTCCACAGCTCCGCGCCGGACACCTCGGTGTGGGCGCTCGGCCCGTCCAGCGCCTCGGAGAGGTTCTGGAACGCGTAGCCCTCGCGCTCGAGGGCGGGCAGCATCCGGTCGAGCGCGGCCACGGTCTGGCTGCGGTCGCCGCCGGAGTCGTGCATCAGCACGATCGCTCCCGCCCCGTGCTGGGGGGTGGCCCGGCGGACGATCTCGTCGACGCCGGGACGCTTCCAGTCCTCGCTGTCGGTGTTGTTGAGGACGGTCAGGTACCCGCGCTCACCGATGTGCCGGGTGACCGGCCAGCTGTTGTCGTCCATGGCGTCGGCGAACGACGAGTACGGCGGGCGGAACAGCGAGGTACGGATGCCGGCGGCGCCGGCCAGCGCGGTCTGGGTCTGCGAGAGCTCCCAGTCGATGCGTGCGGGGCTCTGGTAGGAGAGGTCGGGGTGGTTGAAGGTGTGCACCCCGATCTCGTGTCCCTCGGCCACCATGCGGGCGACGAGTTCGGGGTGCTGGGAGGCCATCGTGCCGGTGACGAAGAAGACGGCGTGCGCGTCGTGCTTCTCGAGCACGTCGAGGACCTTGGGGGTCCACTCGGGGTTCGGGCCGTCGTCGAAGGTCAGCACCAGCTGGCGGTCGGGCACCCGCACCGTGCCGACGCGGCCGTCCCGGGTGTCGATGACGGGGCCGCCCGACAGGATGTCCTGCGGCACGTCGCCGGTCGCCCCCGGCGGGCGGACGCGGTGGTCGGCGAGGATCTCGCTGTTCACGTACCCGCGAAGCATCAGCATCGCCGACAGGGCGACGAGGAGCAGCGACGGCAGCAGGTAGCGGAGGGGGAGGCGGCGGGGGCGCCGCCGCTTCTTGTTC
>NZ_JBRIOU010000005.1:61974-64337 GCF_053474865.1 Streptomyces sp. CO7 | reverse complement strand
CGACTGCCCGGCCCGGTCCGCCGGCAGCGGCCCGGTCACCGCGCTGTCCGCGCCGCCCCCCTGCCCCTGCTCGCTACCCGGCAACGGCATCCAGGGCGCGTGGGAGTTCCCGGACAGCAGCGTCGCCGCGATGACCACCGCGTACACCGCGCAGGCCACCCCGACCCCGATGCCGATGCGCCGGTACCGCCGGCTGCGGCGGCCGGACTCGTCGACGAACACCGGCCCGTCCGCCGCCTCGCCGGCGCCCGCCGCCCCGTTCGGCGGTCCGACCGCCTCGAGCTCCTCGTCGATCTCCCGGCCCACGCCGTCGAGCTGCACCGTGACCTCGTTCGGGTCATGGGTGTGGCCGGCACGGTCCGCGGACTCCCACGGCCGTGACAACAACGCCGAGCGGCCGGCACGGATGTCCTCGCGCCAATTCTTGAGCTGCACGCACTTCCCCCCAACAGGGCAGGCGGGCCGGGCAGACGTCCCCGGGTGCATCGGTGCTACCCCGGGCCGGAATCGACCCCCTCCGGACCCGCGCCCCTCTATCACACTGCTCCCTGACCAGGAGATTACTGACCTCCCAGGGGGTGCCCCGGACACTCGAACGGCGTTCGGTGTCTGAAAATCGCCGCACGGTCCGCACCGCTCCAGGCCGCCTCGATCATCCGGAGACACCCACGAACACACCCGGTCGGGTAGCGGACGAATCACGCTGCGTGACGCGGAAAGACCGTGCGCCGCACCCTCCGTCTCGACCGGAGCCGACCACCGTTCGAACCGCGTCATCCGGCCGGAACTGACCTGTGGACAACAGGCCCCGCACGCCCGCACGCGTCACCCGGATCAGCGAAGGGGCAACGGCACCAGGGGCGCCCGCTCACCCGTTGAGGTGAGTGGACGCCCACCGGCGGGGCTCAGCTCTGCCGCAGCGGCGGCATCGGCACCGGGATGCCGTACGCGGTGGCGCCCGCGCCCACACCGCCCTCGCAGGTGTTCGGCGGCAGCGTGCCCGAGCCGCGCGTGGAGGGCCGTTCGGCGGCCCAGAACATGTACCCGAGCATCCCGGGCGTGCTCCCCGCCCCGTTGGGCTGCACCGACTGCGTGAACGAGCCCGTGCTGTTCTGCAGCGAGGTGGCGAAGTCCGTGCACTCCGGGAGGACCTTGCTCGCGTTGGTGATGTACAGCGCCCCGGTGAACTTGGCCGGGGCCAGCGGAGGCACCCGCGGGTTGTACGTGGACTTGCCGTCCACGTGCTCCTGCCAGTTGGCGATCGCCGCGCTCGCCGAGGGCTGCCGGGCCGGGACCATCGCGTTGGCGTAGTCGAGCACCGGGTTGTCGGTGCGCAGCCAGTCCGTGGTGGCCTTGCGGTTGATGTCGATCAGCCAGCGGTCGCCCGCCGCGACGTCGATGGTGAGCCGCGCCGTCGGGTCGGCGCCGGTGGCGTCGTAGGGGTGTGCGGCGCGGTAGGCGTCGATGAACGCCTGGAGCCCGGCGAGGTCCGGGTCGGTGTTCTGCTCGTAGTCGATCTCGATGCCGACGCCGAGCTCGGTCGCCACCGCGGCGGCGTTGCGGCCCAGTTGGGCGGCGTTCTCGGCGAGGGCGGCGTCCCACTCGTCGGTGTAGGTCAGCCCTCCGACGGACAACTGCACGCGGATCCCACGGGAGGTGAAGTACTGCACGATCTCCCGGGTCATGCCCTTGGGCACGCCGTTCACGGTGCCCGCGTCGTTGGTCCGGTGCAGCAGCTTGAGCGGCTCGACGAAGCTGAGCACCACCAGGTTCACGGAGGGCCGGCCGTCGCCCCGGTCGACCAGCCAGTGGTTCTTCGCGTCGAACTCCGCGAGGCCGCGGACGGTGGACCAGGTGCAGGCGTCGTCGCCGCAGTGCCAGGACCCGTAGACCTGGGGCGGGGTGACGGCGGCCGCCGCCGGGGCGGCGACCGCGGCGGGCGGCGCGAGCGTCGCCCCCGCCAGCGCGGCCAGGGCCAGGACGCCACGGGACAGGACGCCGCGCGACAGGGGCCGGGAACCGGCACCGGAACGGCGGGAGCGCAGGAGCTGGGAGAGCATGACCGACCTCCACAGGGCTGGGTGGTGACCTGGCGCGCAGCCTGACAGGTCCATACCAACTCGACAAGAGGGTCAACAGGCGGCCAGGCACGCAGCCGCTCAGTCACTCAGCCGCTCAGGCGCTCAGGCGGTCAGGCGGTCAGGCGGTCAGCGCCCGGACGACCGTGTCGGCGAAGATCCGCGCCAGCGGCGGCAACGCGTCCCAGCGCCGCACCGCCCAGCCCACCTGCAGCGGCGGCAGTTCGGGTATCGGCACCAGCCGCAGCGGCCCGCCCGCCCCGGAGCCTCCGACGACGCCGGCCC
>NZ_JBRIOU010000005.1:60291-61874 GCF_053474865.1 Streptomyces sp. CO7 | reverse complement strand
CGCATGCCCGGCAGCTCCGGGACCACCGCGTGCCCCAGCCCCAGTTCGGCCAGCAGCAGCGCGGTGTCCCAGTCGGCCACGCTGGTGCCCGACCCGGCGCGCAGGCCCGACCCGGCGAACGCCTCGTCGAGCTGCCCGCCGGAGGTGGAGTTGGGCGGCAGCCGCACCAGGCGGAGGTCGGCGAGGTCGGCGACGCGGACGCTCTCCCGTCCCGCCAGCGGGTCGCCCTCCCGGACCGCGAGCACCCAGGGCAGGTCGATCGCGGGCCGCTGCTCGATGCCGCGGACCGGCTCGCCGATGGTGATCCACGCCAGGTCGAGGTTGCTGGACAGCAGCGCGTCGAAGCAGCGGCGGCTGGAGGTCTCGGTCTGGAACTCCAGGCTGACGCGGGGGTAGCGGCGGCGGAAGTCGACGATCGCGTCGGCCATGAAGTGCCGCACGGTGGTGCCGCCGGTGGTCACCCGGACCGCGCCGCTCTCCCCGTCGACCAGGTCCCCCAGGCGGCGCAGGGCCAGGTCCAGGCCGGCCAGACCGTCGGAGGCCGCGTCCCACAGGATGCGCCCGGCGGCGGTGGGCACCACCCCGCGCGGCTGGCGCTCCAGCAGGCTGACACGGGTCTCCTTCTCCAGCCGCTTCACGTGCTGGCTCACCGCGGACTGGGTGCAGCCCAGCTCGCGGGCCACCGCGCTGAGCGATCCGGCCCGGCACACCGCCACGAACACCCGCAGGTCGTCAAGAGTCACGAGCGACACGCTAGCAACCCCCAAGCAGGCACTGGGACTTGGGAAGCGAACCCAAGGATTGACCTGCCTCGCCCCCAGGCAGCACGATCGTGAAGAAGGGCAGCCCCGGGCGGCAACCCGCGCATCTTCCGGCACCCGACCGGTTCCACGACGGCCGGCGGGCAGTCTCGTGCGCGCGGGTGCCGACCCGACCCCTCCCGCCGAAAGGACACGTCACTGTGCCCGCTCCCCCACCGGCGGCCGACCGGGCCGTCGTACTGTTACGCCGCCTGGGCGCCGACGCCATCGCCCATCCGGGCGGCACGCTCCTGCAGCACCTGGTCCGGGTCCGTTCGCTGCTCGTGCTCTGGGGCGCGCGGCCCGAGCTCCAGCTGGCGGGGCTGTGCCACGCCGCCTACGGCACCGAGGCGTTCGCCCCGGCCGTGCTGGGCCTGGCCCGGCGTGCGGAACTCGCCCTGCTGATCGGCCCGGAGGCCGAGTCCCTGGTCCACCTGTACGGGGTCTGCGACCGGGCGGCGACCTACCCGACGCTCACCCACCCCTCGGGCCGTTACGTCGAGCGGTTCACCGGCCGGACCCGCTCACTCTCCCTGGCCCAGCGGCGGGACCTGGCGGAGCTGATCGCCGCCGACGAACTCGACCTGGTCCGGGTGGACCCGCTCGTCCGGGCCCGGCACGGGGCCGAACTCATGGCCCTGCTGCTGCGGTTGCGCCCCCTGCTGACGCCCACCGCCTGGCGCACCGCGGACGCCCTCCTCACCGGCCGCCGCGACACCGACCCGGCCGGTCCGGCCTGGCCCGCGGCCTAGACCGCGCCCGGCCGGGCGGCGACCCGACCCC
>NZ_JBRIOU010000005.1:54705-60191 GCF_053474865.1 Streptomyces sp. CO7 | reverse complement strand
ACCGACAAGGAGACCGCGCGATGAGCAGCACCCTCTCCCTCGCCCTCCGCGACAGCGGAACCATGCTCCGCCGCAACCTCCTCCACGCCCGCCGCTACCCCTCCCTCACCCTCAACCTCCTGCTCACCCCGATCATGCTGCTCCTGCTCTTCGTCTACATCTTCGGCGAGACCATGAGCGCAGGCGTGGGCGGCAGCGGGGACGGGCGGGCGGCCTACATCGCCTACATCGTGCCGGGGCTGCTGCTGATGACCATCGGCTCCACCACGATCGGCACCGCGGTCTCGGTCGCCACCGACATGTCGGAGGGCATCATCGCCCGGTTCCGCACCATGGCGATCCACCGCGGCTCGGTGATCGTGGGGCACGTGATCGGCAGCGTCCTGCAGTCGGTGGCCAGCGTGGTCCTTGTCGGCGCGGTCGCCGTCCTGATCGGCTTCCGCTCCACCGACGCCACCGTCCTGGAGTGGCTGGCGGCCCTCGGCCTGCTGATCCTCTTCGCCACCGCGCTCACCTGGATCGCGGTCGGCATGGGCCTGATCAGCCCGAACGCGGAGGCTGCCAGCAACACCGCGATGCCGCTGATCCTGCTCCCGCTCCTGTCCAGCGCGTTCGTCCCGGTGGACACCATGCCGGGCTGGTTCCAGCCGATCGCCGAGTACCAGCCCTTCACCCCGGCCATCGAGACCCTGCGCGGCCTGCTCCTCGGCACCGAGATCGGCCACAACGGCTGGCTCGCCATCGCCTGGTGCGCCGGCCTCGCGGTCCTCGGCTACTTCTGGGCCACCGCGAAGTTCAACGCCGACCCCCAGCGGTGAACCCCGGCCGCACCCAGGGCGGCGCCCCCGACACCACGTCGGGGGCGCCGCCCTTTCCGCACCCCTCACGCCGACCTGGACGTGCGGATCCGCAGCGGCCCGCCCGGCCAGGGGCAACGTGCCGCCGGCCGGGCGGGCCGGAACGCACGAAAGCCCCCGACCGTGTCCGGTCGAGGGCCTCGCTCATGGGGTTGGTGGAGATGGCGGGAATCGAACCCGCGTCCAACGGTGCAGAATCAGGGCTTCTCCGTGTGCAGTCCGCTTCGCTTTTCTCAGCCCCGGAGATCACGCGGACAAGTCTCCGACGGGCTCAGTCACTGTTTGGTTTCCCTCTTCACCCCGTGACCGGGATCAAGGTTTAGTCCCCTAGCTGATGCCAGGATCCGGGTCGGGAACACCCCCGGGCTGACACTCCCTTAAGTAGAGAGCTGCGTCACGCTACCTGGATCAGGCGGCGAGAGCGAGCTGGCTCTGGGAGATATCGCGCTTGGAATTGGCGATTATTTTTTCGGCCTGTGGTTTACGAGATCATGGCCGCTTCCTCGACACGCTTCCCCTGCTTCGACAGCCGCTGTCGAAACCGATCATCCCCATGTGGTGTTGTCAATCCTCGCCCCCCGCGTGGGGAGGCAAGTGCCATCGTACTGAGCAACGCCGCCGGACGCCACCTTGTTCCCCGCGGGGCGGCGCCGACGCCGTGCCGCGAGGAGATCCAGGTCACGCCCGCTGCTTGCGGCGCACCGCCGAGATCGCCCGCTCCGTCTCGCGGCGGTCCTGCTTCTCCCGCAGCGTCTGGCGCTTGTCGTACTCCTTCTTGCCCTTGGCCAGCGCGATCTCGACCTTCGCCCGGCCGTCCTTGAAGTAGAGGGCGAGCGGCACGATCGTGTGACCGGTCTCCTGCGACTTCGCGGAGAGCTTGTCGATCTCCTCCCGGTGCAGCAGCAGCTTGCGCTTGCGGCGCGCCGAGTGGTTGGTCCAGGTGCCCTGGCTGTACTCGGGCACGTGCACGTTGTGCAGCCACGCCTCGCCGCCGTCGAGCTGGACGAAGCCGTCGACCAGGGACGCCCGCCCCTGGCGCAGCGACTTCACCTCCGTCCCGGTCAGGACCAGGCCGGCCTCGTAGGTGTCGATGACGAGATAGTCGTGCCGCGCCTTCTTGTTCTGCGCGATGAGCTTGCGCCCTTTTTCCTTGGCCATAGTGCCGCCCATTTTGGCACTAGGAGGGGCCCCCGAGGCCAGTCAATACCTTCTCGGCCCGCTGCTCGGCGTTCTGCCCGGCCGCCAGGTCGGGCACGATGCCCTCGCCGTCCACGCCGCGGCCCGAGGGCGTGCGGTAGTGGCCCACGGTCAGCTCGGCCACCGAGCCGCCGGGCAGCTCGGTGGGCATCTGCACGGCGCCCTTGCCGAAGGTGCGGGAGCCGACGACCACCGCGCGCCCCCGGTCCTGCAGGGCCCCGGTGACCATCTCGGCGGCGCTCATGGTCCCGGAGTCGACCAGCACCACCAGCGGACGCGAGGTGCTGCCGCCGCGCTCGGCGTGGAGGGCCCGCTGTTCGCCCCGCAGGTCGTAGGTGGCGACCAGGCCTCCGTCGAGGAAGGCGGAGGCGGCGTCCACGGCCTCGGTGACCAGGCCGCCGGAGTTGCCGCGCAGGTCGAGCAGTATGCCGCCGGGGGACCCCGCGGCGGCCGCGCGGACCTTGTCGCCGGCGCCCTTGGTGAAGGCGCTCACCTTGATCAGCGTCGCCCCGCCGGCGGTCCGCCGCACGGTGACCGGGTCGATGGACAGGCGGGCCCGGCGCAGCGTCTCGGTCCACCGCCGCCCGTCACGCTCGAGTCCCACCCGCAGCGTGCTGCCGGCGTCCTGCGGCTCCTCACCGGGCGTGGCGCCGCGCAGCCGGGCCAGCACCTCGGTGACCGGCACCTCCGCCGTGGGCCTGCCGTCGACCGCCAGGACCCGGTCCCCGGCGCGCAGCCCGGCCCGGTCGGCGGGCGACCCGTCGCGGACCCGGGTGAGCGTGACGTCGCCGTCCCGCTCCCGGGCCGCCCAGACGCCGATGCCGGTGTAGCGGCCGTCCAGCGCCTCCTCGAACTCCTGGTACTCCCCCGGCGTGTACACGGCGCCCCAGCGGTCCCCGCTGCGGCTGACGGCGCGCTCCGCGGCCTCCTCGGGGGACTTGCCGTCGACCAGCGCCTCGGCGGCGGCCTCCCGGGCCGCGGCGGCGGCGTCGCCCTGCGGGGACCCGAGGTCCCCGATCCGGGTGGCGGCCTGCGCCTCGCCCTGCCCGTCGGAGAAGGCCCCGCCGGCCGCGGACGTCACCAGGACGCCCGCGAGGGCCAGCGACGTCAGGGCCGCCCCGCGACGAATGGGGCGGGTGGTGCGGGTCTGACAGAACGGGTCGGGGCCTGACATGAGGGGGAGTCTAGGACAACGCAGGAGGGCCGCAGGGGCGGTTGCTCCTGCGGCCCTCTTGGGATGCGTCACACCTTCAGGTACTTGCGCAGAGCGAAGAAGGCCGCCAGCGCGGGCATCAGGAAGCTGATGGCGAGGATCAGCGGAAGCTTCGTCAGGAGGGCGTCCCAGCCGACGAAGTTGATCAGCGTGAGCCGCTCGGAGAGCGCCATGCCGCTGTCGATGGTGAAGAACCGGCCGAGTACCAGGAAGACGCAGGCGAGCGCGCCGCCGATGAGGCCGGCGACCGCGGCCTCCATGATGAACGGCGCCTGGATGTAGAAGCCGGAGGCGCCGACCAGGCGCATGATCCCGGTCTCCCGGCGGCGGCTGAACGCCGAGACGCGCACCGTGTTGACGATCAGCAGCATCGCCACGATCAGCATGACCGCCATCAGCGCCAGCGCGGCCGTGGAGAGCATGCCGAGCATGGTGAAGAGGTTGTCCAGGATGCCCTTCTGGTCCTGCACCGACTGCACGCCCTCACGGCCGTCGAAGGCCGTGGCGATGACCTCGTACTTCTCCGGGTCCGTCAGCTTGATGCGGTAGGACTCCTGCATCTGGTCCGGCGTGAGGGTGGCCGCCAGCGGGGAGTCGCCGAACTGCTCCTTGTAGTGCTTGTACGCGTCGTCCTGTGACTCGTGCACCACGGCGTCGACGATCTTCATCTCGTCGAGGTCGGCGACGATCTGCTTCTTCTGGTCGGCGGTGACGGCGCCCTTGGCGCAGTTCGGGTCCGACTCGGCGTCGCTCTTGTTGCAGAGGAAGATCGAGACGTTGACCTTGTCGTACCAGTAGCCCTTCATGGCGCTCACCTGGTCGCGCAGCAGGATGGCCCCGCCGAGCAGGGTGAGCGAGAGGGCGACGGACACGACGACCGCGAAGGTCATCGTGAGGTTGCGGCGGAGACCCACACGGATCTCCGACATGACGAACTGAAGCCGCATGGCTGTTGTCAGGCCTTTCCGTGGACGGGGATCAGTGCTGGTATCCGTAGACGCCGCGTGCCTGGTCGCGCACGAGGCGGCCCTTCTCCAGCTCGATGACGCGCTTGCGCATCTGGTCCACGATGTTCTGGTCGTGCGTCGCCATGACCACGGTGGTGCCCGTCCGGTTGATCCGGTCGAGCAGCTTCATGATGCCGACGGAGGTCTGCGGGTCCAGGTTGCCGGTGGGCTCGTCGCAGATGAGCAGCTTGGGCCGGTTGACGAAGGCCCTGGCGATCGCCACACGCTGCTGCTCACCGCCGGACAGCTCGCCCGGCATGCGCTCCTCCTTGCCGCCCAGACCGACCAGGTCGAGCACCTGGGGGACGGACTTGCGGATCTCGCCGCGGGACTTGCCGATCACCTCCTGCGCGAAGGCGACGTTCTCGCCGACCGTCTTGTTCGGCAGGAGACGGAAGTCCTGGAACACGTTCCCCAGCTGGCGGCGCATCTGGGGCACCTTCCAGTTGGAGAGCCGTGCGAGGTCCTTGCCCAGCACGTGGACCTGTCCCTGGGTGGCCCGCTCCTCGCGGAGGACCAGCCTCAGGAAGGTGGACTTTCCGGAGCCGGAGGAGCCCACCAGGAACACGAACTCGCCGCGCTCGACCTCGAGGGTGATGTCCCTCAGGGCGGGGCGGTTCTGCTTGGGGTAGACCTTGGTGACGTTGTCGAATCGGATCACGGAAACACCACGAGTCGCCGGGGGTAGATGTGCGTGACCATACGCGAATGCGGGTACCGGCCGCAGTCGCCGGACCTGGTTGCGCGCGCCTTGCCCCTTTTGTCGTCGCTTTGGTGGGGGTACCTCCCCCGGGTCGGGCCGAGCTGGGGAAGGTTTGTGGAAGGGATGCGGGGGTAGTGGCAGCGCCCTCTCGCCCCGGACCTGGCACAGTGGAAGAGGGAACAGCATCGTTCCCGTGAACGTTGGGCAAGGCGGAAGCGGTGCGAGGAGGGCGAGCGCATGACCTATGACCGATTGGTGTGCGCCAACTGCGCGGCGCCGGTCGCCGAGGGGCGCTGCCCCGTCTGCCGCGCCAACCGCGAGCGGATGCAGCAGCAACAGCCGTTCGGCGGGTTGACGCCGGGGGCGCTGCTGGTCCTCCTGGTGGTGCTGGCCACGGCGGCGGCCCTGCTGGCGCGCTGAGAGGGCCTTCGGGGCCCCGCACGCCCGGCGTGCGCGGGAGCCGGGACGGTTCCCTGGAGCGGACGACAAGGGGCGGGGCGGTACGGCTG
>NZ_JBRIOU010000005.1:52843-54605 GCF_053474865.1 Streptomyces sp. CO7 | reverse complement strand
CAGCGTCGCCACCGCCGACGTCACCGCCACCGACGTCACCACCGCCGACATCGCCACCGCCGTCGCCGCCGGCGATCAGGCCGCCGTCGCCACCCGCGATGACACCGTCGATCGTGGCGCCGCCGTCCTCACCGCCACCGCCGTTGTCGCCGCCTTCGGACGTGCCGCCGTCGGTCTCCTGCGCGGTGACCCCGCCGTCGTTGCCGCCGGTCTCGAACGCCGACGCCGCACCCGCCGCGGTGAGCGACGCGCCGGCCGCTATCACCACACCGGCGGTGATCCGCGCGAGGCGGACCCGTGTTCTCTTCGTCATGTGCTTGCTACCCCCAGTAGCTGTCGTCAGGTAGGCCGCGTCCCGGGGGCGGTGATCGACGGGGGCGCCTTCGCCGGCCCCCCGGTTCACATGCGCCCCCGGTCACACGCATGCCGATCTAACCCTTCCGACAAACCAAAGCATCGTCAAGTTGCTTCACGTCACATACACAAAACGACAACTGCCGCCCTAAAGGCGGCAGTTGGCTGAAAAGTGGGGTGTGACCGGCGGCTACTTCTCCTGCTGCTTGCGCCAGCGGATGCCCGCCTCGATGAATCCGTCGATCTCGCCGTCCAGAACACCCTGCGGGTTGCCGACCTCGAACTCCGTCCGGAGGTCCTTGACCATCTGGTACGGGTGCAGGACGTAGGACCGCATCTGGTTGCCCCAGCTGTTGCCGCCGTCGCCCTTCAGGGCGTTCATCTTGGCCTGCTCCTCCTGGCGGCGCCGCTCGAGCAGCTTGGCCTGGAGGACGTTCATCGCCGTCGCCTTGTTCTGGATCTGCGACCGCTCGTTCTGACAGGAGACGACGATGCCGGTCGGGATGTGGGTCAGGCGGACCGCGGAGTCGGTCGTGTTGACGCCCTGGCCGCCGGGGCCGGAGGAGCGGTAGACGTCCACGCGGAGCTCGGACTCGTCGATCTCGATGTGGTCCGTCTGCTCGACGACCGGCAGCACCTCGACACCCGCGAAGGAGGTCTGGCGGCGGCCCTGGTTGTCGAACGGGGAGATGCGCACCAGACGGTGGGTGCCCTGCTCGACGGAGAGGGTGCCGTAGGCGTACGGGACCTGGACGGCGAAGGTGGTCGACTTGATGCCGGCCTCCTCCGCGTAGGAGGTCTCGTAGACCTCCGTCTTGTAGCCGTGACGCTCGGCCCAGCGCAGGTACATGCGCTGGAGCTGCTCGGCGAAGTCCGCGGCGTCGACGCCGCCGGCCTCGGCACGGATGTTGACCAGCGCCTCACGGGAGTCGTACTCGCCGGAGAGGAGGGTGCGGACCTCCAGCTCGTCGAGCGCCTTCCGCACCGCGACCAGCTCGGTCTCGGCCTCCGCCTTGGTGTCCGGGTCGTCCTCCTCCTCGGCCATCTCGAAGAGGACGCCGAGGTCGTCGATCCGGCCGCGCAGCGCCTCGGCCTTGCGGACCTCGGCCTGGAGGTGCGACAGCTTGCTGGTGATCTTCTGCGCCTCGTCCGGGTTGTCCCAGAGGGAGGGCGCGGCCGCCTGCTCCTCGAGCACGGCGATGTCTGCCCTCAGCTTGTCGAGGTCCAGGACGGCCTCGATCGACTCCATGGTCGAGGAGAGGGACTTCAGCTCTTCGGATACATCGACGACTGCCACGCCCTCCAGCGTAACGGCTCCGTCCGGCGGCCAGGGCCACACCCCTGGGCGCGGGACGGCCCGCGCCCGGCGGGCGTCCTGGCCGGCGTCGCCCCCGCGGCCGTCAGGGAG
>NZ_JBRIOU010000005.1:51072-52743 GCF_053474865.1 Streptomyces sp. CO7 | reverse complement strand
TCCCCGGAAGGGGCGGCGAGCCACCAGGCCGTGGCCGCCGCCGCGGCCGCGACCGCCAGTCCGGCCGCGGTGACCGTACGCCGCCGCGAGGCGGCGGGCCGGTTGCGGGCCGAGCCCGGCCGCGGGGCTCCGGCGGCCCTGGGCGCCCGCGCCGTCCCCAGCGCGCCGCCGGCCAGCTCGTCCGGCTCCGGCACCCGCATCGAGGTGTGGGTGTCCCGGTTGGAGTCCGGCCGCGACCCCCGCACCAGCGGCACGGCCCCGCGCCGGGAGGCGGCCTGGGGCGCGAGGCGGTCCGCGTCGGCCGGAGCGCCGGGGAACGGGGCCTGCGGAGCCTCCGGCTCCTCCTCCGGGTCGACGTCCTCGACGTCCAGCGCGGGCATCCCGGCCAGCAGCGGCAGCACCTCGCGCAGCCGCTCCGCCAGCTCGGCGGCCCGCAGCCGCGAGGCCGGGGCCTTGGACAGGCACTGCACGATCAGCCGCCACAGCTCCTCGGGGATCCCCGGCAGCGGCACCACCGTCTCGGTCACGTGCCGCCGCAGCACCGCCCCGGGGTGCCCCCCGCCGAACGGCGTGAACCCGGCCAGCAGCTCGTAGAGCACGGTGGCCAGGGCGTAGATGTCGACCGAGGCGCGCGGCGGAAGCCCTTCGACGATCTCGGGGGCCAGGTAGTCCGGAGTGCCGATGATCTTGGTGGCCCGGCTGCGCCGCGGCACGTCGATGAGCTTGGCGACCCCGAAGTCGGTCAGCAGCGCCGGGTGGGAGTTGCCGGGGCCGAGCGGGCCGTCCATGTCGAGCAGGACGTTCTCCGGCTTGACGTCCCGGTGCACCACCCCGGCGGCGTGCGCCGCGGCCAGCGCGTCGGCGACGTCGGCGACGACGGCCACCGCCGCCTCCGGGGCGAGCCGGCGCTCCCGCTCCAGGCGGGTGCGCAGGTCGGTGCCGCGCACCAGGTCCATGACCAGGGCGAGGTTGCTGCCGTCGACGACCAGGTCACGCACCGAGACGATCCGCGGGTGCTCGAGGCCGAGCAGCGCGGTCCGCTCGCCGACGAAGCGGCCGACCAGCTCCTCGTCCGAGGACAGGTCCTCGCGCAGGAGCTTGATCGCCACGGGCCCCTCGGGCCCCTCGCCGAGCCACACCGTGCCGGCGCTGCCCCGTCCGAGGATCTGGTGGGCGGTGTACCGGCTGCCGATCTTCCGTGCCAAGAGAGCTCCTGTGAAAGCGTGTTGGTGCAAACCTACGCGCCCACGGGGTCCTCCCTCACGGCAGCCGGTGAATTCACCCGCTACGGCAGGGCGTCCTGGGCGTCCCCGACGCCCTTCTGGACGTCGTCGACGCCGTTCTGCACGTCCTTGGCGGTGTCCCCGATGCTGGTGAACCAGTCGGAGATGTCGCCCATCCAGGTGGTCAGCTGGTCCCACCAGCCCTTGCCGGTGCCGATCCACTCCTGCAGCGGCGACAGTTCCCAGACCAGCCAGCCCGCCACGAAGAAGACCACGATCATGATCAGGCAGCCCTTGAGGCAGCCCAGACCGGGGATGCGCACCGGGTTGGCGCTGCGGCGCCGCTCGCGCGGGGCGGCCGGCGGCTGCTGCGGCGGGGCCGCGTAGCGCTGCGGCTGGGGCTGGACCGGCCGCTGCGCGGGCCGCTGGACCGGTCGCGGCGCCGGAC
>NZ_JBRIOU010000005.1:50588-50972 GCF_053474865.1 Streptomyces sp. CO7 | reverse complement strand
GGGTAGCCGTACTGCTGCTGTTGGGAGCGCGGCGGCTGCTGCGGACGCGGGGCGACCTGCCGCTGCGGCCGACGGCGGCGCAACGGGTCCCCCGAGTCGTCGTCGGGGTGGACGTACTGCTGGACCTGCGTCTGCTCGTTGCGCTCGCGGGCCGCGCTGAGCTGGGTCTGCCAGGGGTGCGGCTGCTCGGGGCCCGCGCCGGCGCCCTGCGGCGGCATCATCTGCGTCGGGTCGGCGTCGCCGCCGGACCCGCCCGGCGGGTGCTGCATCACGGTGGTGGCGGCGTTCGGGTCGTACGCGCCGCCCTGGCCGAAGCCCTGGCCCTGCCCGTGCGGGAGGACCTGGGTGGGCTCGGAGGCCCCGGCGGGCTGGGGGGTGCCGGGC
>NZ_JBRIOU010000005.1:49012-50488 GCF_053474865.1 Streptomyces sp. CO7 | reverse complement strand
GGGGTGCCGGGCACCGGCGCGGGGGCCGGGTCGGGCACGAGCAGGGCCGCGACGTTGTCGGCGGCCACGATCTGCGCCGAGCTCGCCCGCAGGCCCACGCCGTCGGCGACCACGCGCAGCGCGCGGGCCAGGCCGACCGCGCTGGGGCGCTCGTCGGGGTTCTTGCGCAGGCAGCGCTCGATGACCGTCCACAGCGGCTCGGGCAGCGTGGAGGGACGGCGCGGCTCGGCGTTGAGGTGCTGCTGGAGCACCTCGAGCGCGCTGCCGCCGCCGAACGGCGGGCGGCCGGTGACCAGCTCGTAGAGCAGGATGCCGGCGCCGTAGATGTCGACCGCGGAGGTCTGCGGGCGGCCCTCGGCGGACTCCGGGGCCACGTACGACGGGGTGCCGACGAACTCGCTGGTGCGGGTCAGGCCCGGGGAGTCGGCGAGGCGGGCGATGCCGAAGTCGGTCAGCATCGGGTGCAGCTCGCCGCCGGTCTGGCGCAGCAGGACGTTGGCGGGCTTGAGGTCGCGGTGCACCACGCCGTCGGCGTGGCTGGCGGCCAGCGCGTCGGCGATCTGCGCCGTGAGCAGGGAGGCGGCGACCGGGCTGAAGGGGCCGTTCTCCCGCAGGTAGCGGTGCAGGTCGGGGCCCTCGATCAGGTCCATCACCAGGGCGAGCAGGTCGCCCTCGACGACCAGGTCGCGCACCCGGACGATGTTGTCGTGGGTGAGCCGGAGCAGGACGGAGCGCTCCCGGAGGAAGCGCATCACCACGTCCGGGTCGTTCGCCAGCTCCTCCTTGAGGACCTTGATGGCGACGGTCTCGCCGGGCTGCCCGGCGACGGCGGCCTCGGCCCCCGCGGTCTCCCGCTGGCGGGCTCGCCAGACGGTGCCCGTGGCGCCGCGTCCGATCGGCTCCTCGAGCAGGTACTTGCTGCCTACCGGCCGCACGTCATGCGCTCCCTGCTGGTCGTGATCACTCGCACCGGCGCTTCGACGACCGGTCCTGCCCACTGTAAGGCCGTGGGGCCCGGTGGCGGCGGTCGTCGGCGTGCCCGGATCCGTCTCGGTCCGGACACGGCCGGTGAGGCGGTGCCGGGTGGTGCCCGCCGTGCGGGGCGCGGTGGGGCTCCCCGCACGGAAAGACGTGCATCCCGGTCGCTTGGTTTCCGGGAGCGAGCGTAATCAGTCATGAACAGGTGTTGAATGGGCCACTTTCCAGGACAGAGGTGACCAATCAAGATCACTTGAGGGTGGCCCGCGGGCGCGGGCCGCGTCCCGGGTGCGAGGATGCACCCTGCTACAGCTACAGGCCGACGTGCTCTGCGGGCGGTTGGGGACGGCGCGGTGGGGGACCCGGGGCGTCGACCACTGCCACGGGCGCCCGAGCGGAAGGGATCGCTGACGGCGATGCAGATCCGGCTGACCGTCGTAGACCCGCTGAACCCCACCGCCACGGCGGGTCCCGGCGGGGGGGGGGGGGGGGCGCCCC
>NZ_JBRIOU010000005.1:48036-48912 GCF_053474865.1 Streptomyces sp. CO7 | reverse complement strand
CCCCTTGGTGGACGGCGCGGTGCTGTCGGTGGGCACGCCCGCCGACCCCGACGGCCACCTCGGCGCGGAGGACGGCATCGGACCGGCCGCGGTCGCCGAACTGCACGTGGTCGCCGGCCCCGACGCGGGCGGCGTCCACCTGCTGCACGGGGGCCGGGTCACCGTCGGCCGCTCCGTCGACGCCGAGATCCCGCTCGACGACCCGGACGTCTCCCGCACGCACTGCGCGGTCACCGTCGCCCCGGACGGGTCGGTGACCGTGGCCGACCTGGACTCCACCAACGGCACGCGGCTCGACGGCCGGGCGCTGGACCGCGGACCGGTGCCGCTGGCGCCGGGCGCGCTGCTGCGGGTCGGGGAGTCCACGCTGCGGCTCGCCCTGCCCTCCTCCGTGCCGCCCTCGCCCGTGACACCGGACGGCGAGGGGTGCCTCCGGCTGTCCGTGGGGCCCGGTGGAGCCGGCTCCGGCGGGCCGGACTCCACGGCGGGTTCCGGCGCGACCGGGGCTGACGGGGTGGCCGGTGCGGCCCGGGCGACCGGCAGGGCCGGTGGGGCCGGTGGGGCCGGTGGGGCCGGTTCCACCGGGGTCGCCGGTGGCCCGCACGGTGCTCCGGGCGCCGCCCGGTCCGACCGTGCCGCGGACGCGCAGGACGCGCAGGACGCGCAGGAGGCGCAGGGGTCGTGGGCGGCCCGGGACGGGCGAGGAGGCTGGGTCCGGCAGGAGGACCGGTTCCGGCAGGAGGGCTGGGACGCCCGGGAGACCCGGGGCGGCGGGACCGCCCGGGGCGCCACCGGCGACGGCCCGGCCGGGGAGGCCACCGGCGGGCCGGGCGGCCCCGACGCGTTCCCCGGGACCCCCTCCGGACACTCCGGACG
>NZ_JBRIOU010000005.1:47354-47936 GCF_053474865.1 Streptomyces sp. CO7 | reverse complement strand
CCTCCGGGCGGACCGCGCACACCGACGGCTGGGCCACCGTCCCGCGCCGCCCCGACACCTGGCCGGACCCGGCCGAGCTGCTGCTCACCGCGCTCGGCCCCGGCCCCCGCCTGTGGGAGCGCGACCACGACCACCCCGAGGCGCTCACCGTCCGCCTCGGCACCGCGGACCGGCCGTCCCCGGACGGCGAGGGCCTGCTGCCCGCCGTGCCGGTGACCGCCGCCCTGCGCGAGGCCGGGTCGCTGGGCCTCGCGGGGCCCCGTCCCCGGCTGGCCGGGCTGGCCCGCGCGGTGCTGGCGCAGCTGGCCGCGCTGCACTCGCCGGACACCCTGGAGATCGTGCTGATCAGCGCGGACCGCTCGCGCCCCCTGGAGGAGCGGACCGCGGAGTGGGCCTGGCTCGGCCTGCTCCCCCACGTGCGCCCCACCCAGGGCCAGGACTGCCGCCTGCTGCTGGCGCACGACCGCGACCAGGCCGCCGCCCGTACCGGGGAACTGCTGCGCCGGGTCGCCGACTCCGCGGCCGCCCCGTCACCCGCCCCCGACGGGCCCGGCGGCCCGGTCGCCCCGCGGGCCGGCGGGC
>NZ_JBRIOU010000005.1:45987-47254 GCF_053474865.1 Streptomyces sp. CO7 | reverse complement strand
GGCCGGCGGGCTGCGCTCCACCGTGCTGGTGGTCGACGGCGACCCCGGCGGCGCGGACGTGCGCGATGCGGTGTCCCGGCTGGCGCTGAACGGTCCGCGGGCCGGCGTGCACGTGCTGTGCCTGGCCGAGACCGCCCCGGCCTCCCCCGCCTCCCCGCTCACCGAGACCTACGAGACGGCGTGCTCCCTGGTCCCCGCCTTCCGCGCCTGCGGGGCGGTGGCGCTGCTCAGCGGCGACGTCGCCACGGCGCTGCGGCTGCTGCGGGTGGCGCCGGTGGCCGGTGTCCCGGCGCCGCGTTCGGGCACCGGTTCAGCCGCAGCGGCCGGGCCGGTGCTGCCGCGGACCGCGCCGGTGGGCCACGGCACGGTGGGCGCGGTCGACGCGGTCTCGCCGGCCTGGGCCGAGCGGTTCGCCCGCGCGCTGGCCCCGCTGCGGGCCGACGCGCCGCCGTCCCCGTCGCCGAGGGCGGCGGGCCCGCGGGGGCCGCAGCCCGGGCCCTCGCAGCCGCTGCCCGACGCGGCGCGGCTGCTCGACGAGCTGGGGCTCGCCCGCGCCACCCCGTCGTCGCTGCTGGCCCGCTGGGCCGACGCCGCGGACGACCCGGACTCCCCCGGCGGCCGCGCGGTCGCCGTCCTGGGGGCGGGTCCGCACGGGCCGGTGGCCGTGGACCTCGCGGCCGAGGGGCCGCACCTGCTGGTCGAGGGTGCCGTCGGCAGCGGGCGCACGGAGCTGCTGCGGGCCGTGGTCGCCTCGCTGGCGTCCGCGGAACGGCCCGAGCGGCTGGCGGTGCTGCTGATGGACGGTTCCGCTTCGCCGCGCGCCCAGGGGCTGGAGCCGTGCGCCGACATCCCGCACGTCACGGGACGACTGACCGCCAACGACCCGCTGGTCATGCGGGAGTTCGCGCAGTCGCTCAGCGCGGAGCTGAAGCGGCGCGGTGAGGTGCTGGGGCTGATGGACTTCGTCTCCTGGCACGCGGGCCGGATGCCGGCGCGGATCGTGCCGCAGCGGGGGTCCGCGGCGGCGGGACCGGGCGACCCGGTGACGATGCCGCGGCTGGTGGTCGTGGTGGACGACCTCGACGCGCTGCTGCACCCCGCGCTCGGGGCGCCGGGGCGGCCGTCCGCGGGCTCGGTGGTGCGGGCGCTGGAGGCGGTGGCGCGGGACGGCGAGCGGCTGGGCGTCCACCTGGTCGCGGCGGCGGTGTCGGCGGAGGGGTCCGAGGCGGGGCGGCAGGCGGCGCTGCGGGTGCTGCTGGACGACGGC
>NZ_JBRIOU010000005.1:44329-45887 GCF_053474865.1 Streptomyces sp. CO7 | reverse complement strand
CGCCCGCGCCGCCGACGTCGCGTCAGCAGCACGCGCGTAACCCGCTCTTCCCCTGGGAAGGCGCAAGTCGCAACGTCCACCGACACGTTCAGCGACGAACGAAGAACGGGGCAACGATGCGCGTACGCAAGGCGCTGACAACCTCTCGGATACCCACCGCCCTGGTGGCCACCTCCCTCGCCCTCGCCCTCGCGGCCTGCGGCGGCGGTGACGGCGACGACGGGAAGAAGGACAAGGCCGGCGGCAGCGGCGCCGCGAAGGAGACCGTCGACCTGCCCAAGCTCGACGGGGAGACCCTCGAGGTCGCCGCCGTCTGGACCGGCACGGAGCAGGAGAACTTCAAGAAGGTCCTCGCGGAGTTCGAGAGGCGCACCGGCGCGACGGTGAAGTTCGTGCCCGCCCAGGACCCGATCATCAACTTCCTCGGCTCCAAGATCGCCGGCGGCGCCCCGCCGGACGTGGCGATGCTGCCGCAGGTCGGCGCCATCCACCAGGCCGTGGAGAAGGGCTGGGCCAAGCCGCTCGGCGAGGAGGCCAAGGCGCAGCTCGCGAAGAACTACAGCCAGGGCTGGCAGGACCTCGGCTCCCACGAGGGCAAGCCGTACGGGGTCTACTACAAGGCCGCCAACAAGTCCCTGATCTGGTACAACACCCAGGTCTTCGAGAACGCGGGGGCGAGCGAGCCCAAGAGCTGGGACGAGCTGATGACCACCGCGCAGGCCGTCTACGACTCCGGCGTGACCCCGTTCTCGGTGGGCGGCGCCGACGGCTGGACGCTCACCGACTGGTTCGAGAACGTCTACCTCTCGCAGGCCGGCCCGGAGAAGTACGACCAGCTGGCCAAGCACGAGATCAAGTGGACCGACCCGTCGGTCAAGGAGGCCCTGACCACCCTGGCCCAGGTGTGGGGCAAGGCCGACTACGTCGCGGGCGGCGCGGACGGCGCGCTGCAGACGGAGTTCCCCGCCTCGGTGACCCAGACCTTCACCAAGGGCGACCAGCCGAAGGCCGCCATGGTCTACGAGGGCGACTTCGTACAGGTCAACATCGGTGAGACGGACGCCAAGGTCGGCACCGACGCCAAGGTGTTCCCCTTCCCGGCGGTCGGCGACAGCGCTCCGGTGGTCTCCGGCGGCGACGCCGCGGTGATCCTCGAGGACTCCAAGGCCTCGCAGGCGCTGGCCACCTTCCTGGCCTCCCCGGACGCGGCGGGCATCCAGGCGAAGCTGGGCGGCTACCTCTCGCCGAACAAGGCGGTGGACTCCTCCGCCTACCCGAACGAGGTGCAGCGCAAGATGGCCGAGGCGCTGATCGAGGCCGGTGACGACTTCCGGTTCGACATGTCGGACCAGGCCCCGCAGGCCTTCGGCGGCACGCCCGGCAAGGGCGAGTGGAAGATCCTGCAGGACTTCCTGAAGAACCCGAAGGACGTCGAGGGCGCCCAGAAGAAGCTGGAGGCCGCCGCGGCCAAGGCCTACGGGGACTGAGGCCCGATGGATCCGGCCGTGACCAAGGAGGGGTCCCCGGCGGCAGAGCCCGCCGGGGACCCCTCCTTGGT
>NZ_JBRIOU010000005.1:39619-44229 GCF_053474865.1 Streptomyces sp. CO7 | reverse complement strand
CCCCCGCCCCGCCGTCCCCCCGCGGCCGGGCGTCCCGGAGACGGGCGTCCGCGCTCCCGTTCCTGTTCCTGCTGCCCGCCCTGGTGCTGCTGGGCGCGCTGGTGGTGTACCCGATCGGGTACTCGCTGCTGCGCAGCCTCTTCGACCGCACCGGCGAGAACTTCGCCGGCTTCGACAACTACGTCGAACTCTTCACCGACGACGGCATCCTGCGGGCGCTGACCAACAACCTGATCTGGGTGGTGGTGGCCCCGGCCGTCGCCACCGCGCTCGGTCTGATCTTCGCCGTGCTCACCGAACGGGTGCGCTGGGGCACGGCGTTCAAGCTGGTCGTCTTCATGCCGATGGCGATCTCCATGCTGGCGGCGGGCATCATCTTCCGGCTGGTCTACGACCAGGACCCGGACAAGGGCGTCGCCAACGCGGTGTGGGTGGGGGTGCACGACACCTTCGCGGAGTCCTCCGCCTTCCCCAAGGCGCACCCGGGGCGCGAGTCGCCGCTGAAGCCGGCCGGCGGCGGCGCGTTCGTCACCACCGATCCGGTGCGCGTCGGCACGCCGGTGTCGCTGCCGCTGGTGGGCGTGGCACCCGACGTGATGCCCGACGACGCCTCCCCGGCCCGCCCTGCGCAGGCCGAGCAGGACCGGGTCACCGGGGTGACCTGGCAGGACTTCACCCGCGGCAAGGGCGTGGGCGCGCTGAACGAGCCCGACGCCACCGAGGTCGGCTATCCGGGCATGCGGATCGAGGCGGTCAAGGACGGCAAGGTGGTGGACCGGGCAACGGCGGCCCCGGACGGCTCCTTCAGCCTCTCCGCCGAGGCCGACGGTGCGCTGCTGCGGCTGCCGGCCGACAACTTCCGCGAGCCGTACAACGGGATCGACTGGCTCGGTCCGTCCCTGGTCACCCCGGCGGTGATCGGGTCGTACGTGTGGATGTGGGCCGGGTTCGCGATGGTGCTGATCGCCGCGGGGCTCGCCGGGGTGCCGCGGGAGCTGATGGAGGCGGCCCGGGTGGACGGGGCCACCGAGTGGCAGGTGTTCCGCCGGATCACCGTGCCGCTGCTGGCCCCGGTGCTGGGCGTGGTGCTGGTCACCCTGATGATCAACGTGCTGAAGATCTTCGACCTGGTCTACATCATCCCGCCGGGCTCCTCGCAGGACGACGCCAACGTGCTGGCGCTGGAGCTGTACCGGAAGGGCTTCGCCGAGGACCAGCCGGGCGTCGCCAGCGCCATCTCGGTCTTCCTGCTGCTGCTCGTCGTCCCGGTGATGTGGTTCAACGTCCGGCGGATCAGGCAGGAGGGCCGACAGCGATGACCTCGACCTCGACGCCGACGACACCGGCCGCGTCCTCGGCCGCGGCCGGGAGGCGGGCGCCGCGCAAGGCCTCCCTCGCCTCGCGGGCGGTCTCCGGGCTGGGCGGGACGCTGGTCCAGCTGTTCCTGGTGGTGGTCGGCCTGTTCTGGCTGATGCCCACCGTGGGCCTGCTGCTCTCCTCGCTGCGCTCGCCGCGGGACATGGCGGACAGCGGCTGGTGGACCGTCCTGACCGAGCCCTCGCGGATGACTCTCGAGTCGTACACGAACCTGCTCGGCAACGACGACATCACCGGCTCGCTGTTCAACACCCTGCTGATCACCGTGCCGGCCACCCTGCTGGTCGTGGTGATCGGCGCGCTCGCCGGCTACGCCTTCGCCTGGATGGAGTTCCCCGGGCGGGACTGGTGGTTCCTGGGCGTGGTCGGCCTGATCGTGGTGCCGGTCCAGGTGGCGCTGCTGCCGATCGCCGAACTCTTCGGCGACCTCGGCCTGTTCGGGTCGATCGCGGGTGTGGTGCTGTTCCACACCGGGTTCGGCCTGCCGTTCGCGGTGTTCCTGCTGCGGAACTTCTTCGCGGAGATCCCGCGCGAGCTGCTCGAGGCGGCCCGGCTGGACGGCGCGGGCGAACTGCGCCTGTTCACCCGGGTGGTGCTGCCGCTGGGCGGTCCGGCGGTGGCGAGCCTGGGCATCTTCCAGTTCCTGTGGGTGTGGAACGACATGCTGGTCGCGCTGGTGTTCGCCGACTCCGGCAGCCAGCCGATCACGGTGGCGCTGCAGACCCAGGTGCGGCAGTTCGGCAGCAACATCGACGTGCTCGCACCGGGCGCGTTCCTGTCCATGGCGATCCCGCTGGCGGTGTTCTTCGCCTTCCAGCGGCAGTTCGTCTCCGGGGTGATGGCGGGCGCCGTGAAGTAGTCCCCGTGCGGCGGACACCGCGCCCCACGGCGGCAGCCCGTGGCGTGGTGTCAGGGAAACGCGTCACTCGATCGGAAGCGTCCGGCAAGCGGGCGAATCCGTTCACCTGAAGGGGCGGTCCGGTCAACGGGCCGCCCCGACACGCGTCCGGCGTCGCCACCTGTCAGGGCGACAAGGCGTATCCAGGTCACACCTTCGGATCTTCCGGTACCGGTCCCGTCGGCCCGGCGCCCGAGCCCGACCGCCCCCGTCACCCCCTGGATGTGCCGTTGCCCAGGTTCAGTGTCATCGTGCCCGCGTACCAGGTCCAGGCGTACCTGCACTCCTGCCTGGAGTCGGTGCTCGGGCAGTCGTACACGGACCTGGAGCTGATCGCGGTCGACGACGGGTCCCCTGACCGGTGCGGGGCGATCATCGACGAGCTCGCCGCCCGCGACGACCGGGTCCGCCCCGTCCACCTGGAGCGCAACACCGGGCTCGGACCGGCCCGCAACGCGGGCATGGAGCGGGCGTCGGGCGACTACCTGATCTTCCTCGACGGGGACGACGCCCTCACCCCGCACGCCCTGCGGGCGATCGCCGAGCGGCTGGAGCGCACCGGCGACCCGGACGTGCTGGTCTACGACTACGCCCGCCTCCGGCTGGACGGCACCGCCGTGCGCAACCGGCTCGCCGCCGAGCTGCGCGAGGACGGCCCCGCCCCCTTCCCGCTCGACGACCGGCCCGGTCTGCTGGATCTGCTGATGGTCGTCTGGAACAAGGCCTACCGCAGGGACTACGTGGAGCGGGAGAAGCTCCGCTTCCCGGACGGCTGCTACGAGGACACCCCCTTCACCTACCCGGCCCTGCTGGCCGCCGCCTCCCTGGCCACCCTGGACCGGGTCTGCCTCCACTACCGCCAGCGCCGCCTGGGCAACATCCTCGGCACCCCTGGCCGGCAGCACTTCGACGTCTTCGCGCAGTACGACCGGGTCTTCGCCTTCCTCGACGCCCGGCCCGCCCTGGCGCACTGGCGCGGCCTGCTGTTCCACCGCATGACGGACCACTACTTCACCGTCCTGCAGCGCGCCGACCGGCTGCCGCCCGGCACCCACCGCGAGTTCCTGCGCCGCGCCCGCGACCACCACCGCCGCCACCGCGTGCCGGGGCCGCCGCCCGCGGGGCCGCGCGCACGCGGCCGTCACCTGGTGATCCGCAGCGGCAGCGTCCCGCTCTGGCGCGCCCTGCGGCTCGCCCTGGCCGCCTCCCGTCGCGCGGGCCGTCCGGCCCGCGCCGCCCTCCGCGCCGCCCGCGCGCTCCTGCTGCGCGCCCACTACGCCGCGCAGCGGCTGCTGCCCACCCGCGACCTCGCGCTCTTCACCGCGGGGGACGGCGCCGCGCCCTACGGCGGCGACCCCGGCGCGCTGGAGGCCGCGTTCCGGATGTGGTCGCCGCGCACCCGCACCGCCTGGGCCGCCCCGCGCGCACTCGCCGACACCGTGCCGCCGGAGACCTCCCGCCTCACCCCGGACTCCCTCACCTGGTGGACCGCGCTGGCCCGCGCCCGCTACCTGGTCACCGACACCGGCTTCGGCCGCCCGGTGCGCCCCCGGCGCGGGCAGGTCCTGCTGCACACCCTCGACGGCCTGCCGCTCACCCGCGCCGGCCTGGACGCGGCCCGGCCCGACGTCGACGCCGTCCTCGCCGACGTCGACACCTGGGACCTGTGCCTGTCCGGCGACGCCCACACCACGCTGGTCCACGAACGCGGCTTCCCCGGCCGGTACACCACCCTCGAGTTCGGCCGCCCCCGCACCGACGCCTACCAGCGTGCCACCGCCGAGGACGTCGCCCGCGGGCGCGCCCTGCTGGGCGTCCCGGCCGAGCGCACCGCCGTGCTGTACGCGCCGGCCCCGCGCCCGCACCCGGAGCCCTCGCTGGACGTGGAGGAGCTGGCGCGGCGGCTCGGCGAACGGTTCGTGCTGCTCACCACCGTCCCCGACCCGGGCACCTATCCGCCCGGCCGGGTGATCGACGTGTCCCGCACCGCGGCGCCCGCGGCCACCCTCTGCCTGGCGGCGGACGTCCTGCTCACCGACTGCTCCCCGCTGATCGCCGACTTCGCCGCGCTGGACCGGCCGGTGGTCCTGTGGGGCCCGGACCGGGCCGCGCTGGACGCCGTGCGCGGGCTGTACCCCGTCCAGGTGCCGGGCGCGGTCGCCCGGGACACCGCGGAGCTGGCCCGGCTGCTGGTCACCGGGGCCTGTGACGGCCCGGCCCAGGCCGAACTGCGCGCGGCCTTCCGCGAACGGCACTGCCCCTACGACGACGGGCGGGTGGCCGAGCGGGTGGTGCGGCGGGTGGTCCTCGGCGAGAGCGCCGGCCTGCCCGCGGT
>NZ_JBRIOU010000005.1:37919-39519 GCF_053474865.1 Streptomyces sp. CO7 | reverse complement strand
GCCCCCGCCCTCACCGGCGTCCGGCTGCCCGCCTGGAGCGCCGCCTACCGCCGCGCCTTCGTCGCCGCCCACCGCCTCGCCTTCGCCGACGGCTGGTACACCGACCTGTCCTTCACCCCGGCCGCGCTGCTCACCGCCGACCGGGTGGCGGTGCTGCGGCGGACCGTCGTCGAGCACCGGGTGCGGCGCCAGGGCAGCCGCCTCAACGAGCCCGGGCCGCACCACCGGGACCTGCTCGACCGGGCCGAGGAGCTGCTGCGCCGCGCGGCCGGGCTGCCCGCCGCCCGGACCGGGCCGCTCTTCGCCGACCTGTTCGGGCTGGTCCTGCGCACCGCCGCCGACCCGCGCCGCCTGCCCGCCGCCGGCCGCCGCGCCTTCTTCGCCGCCGCGGCCCGCCTGTACCGCCGTCACCGCCCCGCCGGGTTCCGGCCGCCCCGCGGCAGCCTGGGCGTCCAGCACCGCCTGCTCGCCGCGGGCAGCCACCCGGCGTTCCGCCTGCTGCGCGCCGCCCACCGTGCGGCCGGCCGGCTCCGCGCCCTCGCCGTCCTGCCGGCTCCGCTGCGCGGGCTGCGGACCCGCCTGTACTACCGCCGCGCGCTGCGCCGCCCGCTCGACGCGAACCTCGTCGTGTACTGCGCCTACTGGGGCCGCGGCTACGCCTGCAACCCGGCGGCGATCCACGCCAAGGCGCGCGAACTCGCCCCCCACCTGCGCGGCGTCTTCCTCGTCGAGCCGGAGGCCGTCCCCACGCTCCCGCCCGGCGTGGAGCACGCGGTGATCGGCACCCGCGAGTACTGGGACCTCCTGGCCCGCGCCACCTACCTCGTCTCCAACGCCAACTTCGCCGACGCCGTCGTCAAGCGCCCCGGCACCGTCCACCTGCAGACCCAGCACGGCACGCCGCTGAAGCGGATGGGCCTCGACCAGGCCGCCCACCCGGTGGTCGCCGCCGCCACCGGGAGCTTCGCCAAGCTGCTGGCCCGCGTCCAGCGCTGGGACCACAACCTGTCCTCCAACCCGCACTCCACCGAGACCTGGGAGCGGGTCTTCCCCGGCGGGCACACCACGCTGGAGTACGGCTATCCGCGCAACGACGTGTACTGCACGGCCACCGCGCGGGACGTGGCCCGTGTCCGCCGCGAACTGGGCGTCCCCGAGGGCGCCACGGCCGTCCTGTACGCCCCCACCCACCGCGACCACGCCGACCGCTTCGCCGCGGCGCACGACGGCCTCCTCGACCCCGAGCGGCTGGCCGAGGCGGCCGGGGAGAACGCGGTGGTGCTGCTGCGGGCCCACTACTTCCACGACCACGCCGGACGCGAACGGGCCGCCGCCTCACCGCGGGTGATCGACGTGACCTCGCACCGCTCGGCGGAGGACGTCTGCCTGGCGGCGGACATGCTGGTCACCGACTACTCGTCCATCATGTTCGACTACGCCAACCTGGACCGGCCGATCGTCGTCCACGCCCCCGACCTGGACGTCTACCGCGCCACCCGCGGGGTCACCTTCGACCTGCTGGCCTCGCCCCCCGGCCCCGTCTCCCGCACCCCGGAGGAGCTCTACCGCCTCCTCGCCGAGGGCGCCCACACCTCCGCGG
>NZ_JBRIOU010000005.1:34269-37819 GCF_053474865.1 Streptomyces sp. CO7 | reverse complement strand
CGTCCCGCACCCCCCGTGAGGAACTGACCCGTGCCGCCCCGCCTCAGCATCATCGTCCCGGCCCACCGCGTACAGGGCTTCCTCCGCGAATGCCTCGACTCCGTCCTCACCCAGTCCCACCAGGACTGGGAACTGATCGCCGTCGACGACCACTCCCCCGACCGCAGCGGCGAGATCCTCGACGAGTACGCCGCCCGCGACCCCCGGATCAAGGTCCTCCACCTCGCCGAGAACGCCGGCCTCGGCCGCGCCCGCAACGCCGCGCTCCCGCACGCCACCGGCGACCACCTGCTCTTCCTGGACAGCGACGACACCCTCACCCCCGGCGCCCTCCAGGCGATCGCCGACCGCCTCGACGAGACCGGCGACCCGGACGTCCTCGTCTTCGACTACGTCCGCGCCCACTGGTGGGGCGGCATCCGCCGCAACGCCCTCGCCCACGTGCTCGCAAAGACCGGCGCGGCCACGGCCCCCGGCGGCGTCTTCACCGCCGCCGAGCACCCCGAGATCCTCGAACTCCTCATGGTGGTCTGGAACAAGACCTACCGCCGCGCGTTCGTCGAGCACCACGGCTTCCGCTTCCCGCCCGGCTACTACGAGGACACCCCCTGGACCTTCCCGGTCCTGCTCACCGCCGGGCGGATCGCCGCCCTGGACCGCGTGTGCCTGAGCTACCGCCAACGGCCCACCGGATCGATCCTCTCCACCACCAGCCGCAAGCACTTCGACCTGCACGAGCAGTACCGCCGGGTCTTCGCCTTCGTCGACGAGCACCCCGAGCTGCAACCGTGGAAGCCCTACCTGCACCGGCGGGCGGGCGAGCACTGCCTGGACGTGCTGGGCAAGCCGGACCGCCTCCCGCCCTCCGCCAAGGCCGAGTTCTTCCGCGCCACCGCCGGCCTCCTGCGCGAACTGCGGCCCCCGGGCACCGTCACCGACGCGGCCCTGCGGGTACTGGAACGGCCCTACGCCGTCTACCGGTCGACCCGGTCGGCGGCCGCGGTCCGTCGCCGCGCGGCCGGGACGGCCCGCCGAGCGGGCCGTGTCACCGCCGACCGCGCCGGCCGCGTCCTGCAGTTCGCGCACCGCCGCCGCGGCCTGGACCCCGAGCTCGCGCTGTACTCCGCCTTCCACCACCGCGGCGTGCTCGGCGACCCGGCGGCGATCCACCGTGCTGCCCGCGAACTCGCCCCGCACATCCGCGGCGTGTGGGTGGTGCGCCCCGAACACGCCCACCAGGTCCCCGACGGGATCGAGCACGTGGCCCCCGGCTCGCCCCGGCACCTCGCCCTCCAGGCCCGCGCCACCTGGTTCGTCAACGACGTCCCCTGGCCCTGGATGCCGGTCAAGCGCCCCGGCAGCGTGCACCTCCAGACCCACCGCGGCACCCCGCTGAAGTACCAGGGCGCCGACCTGCTGTCCAAGCCCGGAGCCCGGCTGGGGCTGGACGTGCCGCGGATGCTGCGCAGGGCCGACCTCTGGGACTGGAGCCTGGTCGCCAACCGGCACTCCGAGCGGGTCTGGGAGCGGGCCTTCCCCTGCCACTTCACCTCGCTGCGCACCGGCAGCCCGCGCAACGACGTGCTGGTGCGCGGCGACGCCGCCCGCGGCGCAGCCACCCGGGCCCGCCTCGGCATCCCCGCCGGGCACACCGTGGTGCTGTACGCCCCGGCCCGCCGCGACCACGTCCGCGGCGGCCACACGGAGCCGTTCGACCCGGCCCGTTTCGCCGCCGACCTCGGCCCCGGGCGGACCCTGGTGGTCCGCCTCCATCCCTCGCTCGCCGACGGCCCGGCCCGCGGCCTCTCCCTCGCCGAGCTGCACCGGCGGGGCGTCCTCGTCGACGCCACCGACGAACCCCATGTGGAGGATCTGATGCTCGCCTCCGACGTCCTGGTCACCGACCACTCGTCGCTGATGTTCGACTACGTCAACCTGGACCGGCCCGTCGTCGTGCACGCCGGCGACCGGGCCGCGGTCGCGGCGAGCCGCGGCCTCTACCTCGACGTCACCGCCGAACCGCCCGGCCACGTGACCCGCTGCTACGAGGAGCTGGCCGAGCTCTTCGCCGGCGACGCCTGGCGCGACGAGCGGTCCGCCCGGCGACGCGCCCGCTTCCGCGCCGTGTACGGGGAGTTCGACGACGGCAGGGCCGCCGAGCGGGTGGTGCGCACCCTGATGCTCGGCGAGCCGATGCCGGCCCACGCCGCCCCGGCCCCGGCCGGCGCCGCCGCCGACGGCTCCGCCTCCCTGCCCGCTCCGGCCGCCGGCCGCGACGACCTCCTCCAGCGGTCATGAGCGCCGCCGCCTCCGCGCTGGCCGCCCTGCGCCCGCGCCGCACCCGCGGCTGGGTGCTGCTGCTCGCCGCCGTCTTCGCCGTGCTCCAGCTCGCCAACGTCAGCGGCCGGGACACCCCCGACACCAAGAACTACCTCTCGTACACGATGAGCCTGCTGGGCCAGGACAAGCGGGAGGCGGCGGGCGTCACCATCGAGTACGCCTGCGCCGGACAGGCCTCGGTGGCCCGCCGCGACCAGAAGGTCGACGTGGAGCGCTTCCACCGGGCCTCGCCCGCCCGGGACGTCGCCTCCGCCTGCCGTTCCGACCACTGGCGGACCGTCGAGGAGCGGCTGAAGGCGGGGCAGACCGGCGGGCACACCACGCCCTTCATGTCCGAGCGGTTCCAGCGGATCTTCGAGGTCCGCCCCGGCTACCCGGCGTTCCTGGTCCCGTTCGTCGCCACGTTCGGCGTGAAGTGGGGCCTGTGGGCGGCGGGCGTCACCATCGCCTCCTCCTGCGGGATCCTGGTCTTCCTGGTCCTGCGCTCCCTGCGGGTCCGCCGCGCCCTCGCCCTCACCGGTCAGGCCCTGTTCTACGCGCTGCCCTGCGGGGTGACGGCGATGCGGCCGATGACCGAGGGGCTGCTGCTCCTGTTCACCCTGTCCGCCCTGTGGGGCTGCGCGCTGGTGCTGCGCGGCCGTGGCTGGACGGGCACGATGCTGGTCTCGCTGTCGCTGGCGGCGCTGTTCACCGTCAAGCACTCGCAGGCCCTGTTCCTCGGGGTGTGCCTGGCCGCGGCGGGCACGGCGGTCGCCCTGCGACGGCTGCGGCAGGCACGGCCGGTGGGACGCGGGGTGGTCGCGGTGGCCGCGGCCTCCGCGTACGGGGCGCTGGCCACGGTGGTCGCCGCGTGGGCGCTGGACCACCCGTCCATGACGGACAGCGTGCAGGACCTGCTCACCGACCACTTCCAGCGGCCCGACCGGGCGGCGCCGTGGCGGGAGTTCGCGCACCTGGAGTTCAACTTCTGGGTGGAGTGGACCCGCCGCCAGCTGTGGGAGCCGCTGTTCGCCGCGGCCCTCGCGGCGGGGGCGTGGGGCGCGCTGCGCAGGCGTCCCGCCTTCGGCGTGTTCCTGGTCGGCGCGGCGGGCACGGGGGTGCTGACCCAGGCGGCGCACCCCGACATGGGCATCTGGGGCGGCCGGCTGATCGTGCTGGCCTGGCTCCTGCCGGTGGTGGGCCTCCCGCTGCTCCTGGAGTCCCTGACCAC
>NZ_JBRIOU010000005.1:25907-34169 GCF_053474865.1 Streptomyces sp. CO7 | reverse complement strand
CGCCACCCCCTGGTGGACCTCCCGGGCGCCGGCAACCCCTACTACTCCCCCTACGCGCTCGCCCAGGGCGCCTTCGCGCGCCTCACCGGCCTGAACGGCATCGAGACGGTCCGCCTGGCGACCCCGTTCAACCTGGCCGTGCTCCTCACCGGCCTGAGCCGCCTGGTCCGCGCCCTCACCCCCCGCCCGTGGGCGCCCGTGTGGGCCCTCCTCGCCGTCACCCTCCTGTGGGGCACCGAACGCGCCTGGTGGAGCGGGTTCCTGAACCTGATGTCCTCGACGGGCCACGCCGGTTACCCCTCCGCGTTCGCCCTCGGCGCGACCCTCTGGGCCTGGGCCCTGACCGCCACCCGCGCCCACGCCGCCGACGGCACCAGCACCGTCACCGGCACCCACCCCCGCACCGGCACCGGCACCGGCACCGCCACACGGACAGGCCCCGGCACCGGCAACCGCCCCGGCATCCGCTTCGTCGGCCCCCGCGCCCTGCCCGGCCTCCCCGGCTACGCCGCCCTCGGCGCCCTGTACGGGCTGATCCTGCTGACCCACCCGGTCACCTTCGTCGCCGCCGCCCTCGGCGCCGTCGCCTTCGTCGCCGCGTCACCGCGGAACCTGACCCCCGCGCTGCTCGGGCGCTGGGCGACGGCCGCCGCCGTCGCGTTCGCCCTCGCCGTCGCCTGGCCGTACGCGGACGTGCTCGGCCTGGCCGGGGACCGCAGCCTCGACGTGATGCACCGCCAGCTCTACGACCGCATCCCCGAGCGTTTCTGGCTCGCCGCCGTGCTCGGCGTCCCGGCGCTGGTGCTGCGGGCGCTCAGGGCGGGCCGTCCCTGGCGCGACCCGCTGACGCTGCTGTTCCTGCTGGACTGCGCGGCCCTGGCGTACGGCTGGTACAGCGGCCACTGGACGTACGCCCGCCTGCTCGGCCCCGCCCTGCTCCCGCTCCAGCTGGCCCTGGCCGTGGAGCTGGCCGCGCCGCGCCCCTGGCCCCGGTGGCGCAGGGCTCTGGGCGCCGGGGCCGTGGCGGGCGCGGTGTGCGGGCTGCTGACCGTGCACGCGGGCGCCCTCGTCCCCTGGAGCCGCCTCGACCAGCCGCCGCGCTGGCCCTCGTACGACTGGGCGGCCCGGCACATCGGCCGGGGCGAGACCCTGCTGGCCGACGGCTACTTCGCGCCGCGTCTGCTGCCGGGGTACGGCGTGGACCTGGTGGCGCCGCCCTGGCCGGACCCGGCGCTCGGCGAGGCGGAACAAGGCCGGCGGACGGAGGCCACCGCCCGCTACCTGGACCCGGCCACCGGGCGCGCCGGGCGGGAGGCCGTGGCCCGCCGCTACCAGGTGCGCTGGCTGCTGCTGACCCGCTGGCGGAAGACCCCGGAGGAGGCGGTCGTGGTGGCCTGGAGCAGGGAGACGGGCGAGGTCCTCGCCCGGGTCGGCCGGTGACCAGGTCCGCGGCGCCCCGCGTCCGTCCCGCCGCGGCCGTCGCCGCACTCGCCCTCCTGTGGCTGCTGACCCGGGCCGTGATGCTCTGGCTGCTGACCCACGACCACCTGCCGTGGCTCGGCGCGGGCGGCGTCACGCACGAACCGGAGCGGCTCTACACCCGCTGGCGGGAGACCCTGGACGACGGCTCCTACCCCTCCGGCGACCCGCTCTGGCAGTACCCGCCCGGCGCGGGCGCCGCCCTGCTGCTGCCGGGGCTGCTGCTGCCCCGGCTGCCCTACCCGTGGGCGTTCACCGCGCTCACCCTGGCCGCGGACGCCGCCGTCACCGCCGCCCTGGTCCGGACGGGCCTCACCCGCCCCGCCCGGGGCGGCGGCGAACGCAGCCTGCTCGGCGCGCTGCTGTGGACCGCGGGGCTGCCGCTGCTCCTGCACCTCCCGCTGGCCCGTTTCGACGTGCAGGTCACCGCGCTGGCCGTGCTCGCGCTGCTCGTGGTGCGCCGGCTGCCCCGGCTGGGCGGCGCGCTGGCCGCGCTCGGCGCGCTGGCCAAGGCGTGGCCGGCGCTGGTGCTGGCCGGCACCGAGCCGGGCCGCACCACCCGGCGGGCCTGGACCTCCGCGGGGATCACCGCCGTCACCCTCCTCGCGCTGCTCGCCTCGCTGTTCGCCGACGCGCTCTCCTTCGTCCGGCAGCAGGGCGGGCGGGGCGTGCAGATCGAGTCGCTCGGCGGCACGCTGCTCTCCTTCGCCTCGCACGCCGGCTGGCCGGGGCGGGTGCGGTACCAGTACGGGGCGATGGAGCTGGTCGGCCCGGGCGTCGGGGTGGTGGCCGCGGCCTCGCTGACGCTGACCGCGGCGTCCTTCGCGCTGATCGTCCTGTGGCGCCTGCGGGTGGTGCGCACCACCCGCGCCGCCACCCGCGCCGCCGCCCCGCAGGGCGGCTGGGACCCGGCCCTGACCCACGACGCCCCGCTGGCGGCCGTCCTGCTGCTGACGGTGACCAGCCGGGTGATCAGCCCGCAGTACATGATCTGGCTGCTGGGCCTGTCCGCGGTCTGCCTCACCCTGCGGCGCTCCGCCCAGCGGCCGGTGGCACTGCTGGTCGTGGCGGCGACGGCGGTCAGCGCGCTCGCCTATCCCGTCCTCTACGACGAGGTCGTCGCCCGCACCTGGACCGGCTGCCTGGTGATGGCGGTCCGCAACGGCCTGCTGGTGGCCGCCGCCGTCCTGTCCTGCGTCCGGCTGGCGCGCCTCACCCCGGGACGCGGCGACGGACCGCACGAGGAGCCCGGCCCGGCCTCCCGCGGCGCCGGCCACGCGCCGACGGCGACGCCCCAGGGCCCGCCGCCCGGCTGAGCGGAGCCCGCGCCGCACGCACCCCCATACCGCCCCACCCCACTTCACGGCGCTGTGCGGACCGGCAAAATAGCACCCCCTGTTTTGTACACATACGGCTCATGACGGCCCCCTCTCACCGGCATATAGCCTTGTGGCGTGATCAGCGCGATAGCCGGCGCGGGCGCACCAGCCCTCGCATCGCGCCCGGAGCACCCGGTGAACACCCGGGACCGGGCGCCGCTCGCTGATATTTCCGAGGGGGCCAGGGGGGCCGCGACATCGGAGTCGCGCATGGCCGGATTCCCCACGCGCGTCCCCTCCCCAGGCATAGCGTCGGAGCGAACCGACGCTGTTTGCCTCCACCGGCCGGCGTCAAGACGTACTGCCGGAAGCACCTCGGCCCAACCGGCCGACTTCCCTTCGACGTCACGCAACGGCGCGCGACAGGAGCCAAGGAACGATGCAGACCAAGCTGGACGAAGCCAAGGCCGAGCTGCTCGAGAGGGCGGCCCGGGTAGCTGAGAACAGCCCTGCCGGAGGACGTCTTCCGGCGGGGGCCACGGACGAGGGCGGGAGGAGCCCGGACCGGGCCGCCGTGCTGTCGTTGCTCCAGCGCTACTACCTGCACACGGCGCCCGAGGACCTCACCGACCGCGATCCGGTCGACGTCCTGGGCGCGGCGTACTCCCACTACCGGCTGGCCGGCAACCGGCCGCAGGGCACGGCCGCGGTGCGCGTGCACACCCCGACCGTCGAGGAGAACGGCTGGACCAGCAGCCACTCCGTGGTCGAGGTCGTCACCGACGACATGCCGTTCCTGGTCGACTCGGTGACCAACGAGCTCTCCCGCCAGGGCCGCGGCATCCACCTGGTGGTCCACCCACAGGTCGTGGTCCGCCGCGACCTGACGGGCAAGCTCCTGGAGGTCCTCGACACCCCCGTCGGCTCGGACGCCGAGCTGCCGCACGACGCGTACGTCGAGTCGTGGATCCACGTCGAGATGGACCGCGAGACCGACCGCGAGGACCTCAAGCAGATCACCGCGGACCTGCAGCGCGTCCTGTCCGACGTCCGTGAGGCGGTCGAGGACTGGGAGAAGATGCGCGAGGCGGCCCTGCGCATCGCGGACGAGCTGCCCGCCGAGCCGCTCGCCTCCGACCTGCCCACGGAGGAGATCGAGGAGGCCCGCGAGCTGCTGCGCTGGCTGTCCGCCGACGCCTTCACCTTCCTCGGCTACCGCGAGTACCAGCTCGTCGACGACGACACCCTGGTCGCCGTCCCCGGCACCGGCCTCGGCATCCTGCGCTCGGACCCGCAGCAGAGCGCGGGCGAGGGCGAGCACGACGGCGACCGCGGCGCGGACCCGGCCGGCCCGTCCTTCGAGCGGCTGCCCGCCGACGCCCGCGCCAAGGCCCGCGAGCACCGGCTGCTGGTCCTCACCAAGGCCAACAGCCGCGCCACCGTGCACCGGCCCAGCTACCTGGACTACATCGGCGTCAAGAAGTTCGACAAGAACGGCGAGGTCGTCGGCGAGCGCCGCTTCCTGGGCCTGTTCTCCTCGGCCGCCTACACCGAGTCGGTGCGCCGGGTCCCGGTGATCCGCCGCAAGGTCGCCGAGGTGCTGGCCGGCACCGGCTTCTCCCCCAACAGCCACGGCGGGCGCGACCTGCTCCAGATCCTGGAGACCTACCCGCGCGACGAGCTGTTCCAGACGCCCGCCGACGAACTGCGCTCCATCGTCACCTCCGTCCTCTACCTGCAGGAGCGCCGCCGGCTGCGGCTCTACCTGCGGCAGGACGAGTACGGCCGCTACTACTCGGCGCTGGTCTACCTGCCCCGGGACCGCTACACCACGGCCGTGCGACTGCGGATCATCGACATCCTCAAGGAGGAACTCGGCGGCTCCAGCGTCGACTTCACCGCCTGGAACACCGAGTCGATCCTCTCCCGGCTGCACTTCGTGGTCCGCGTGCCGCTCGGCACCGAGCTGCCGCACCTGTCGGACGCCGACAAGGAGCGCATCGAGAGCCGGCTCGCCGAGGCCGCCCGCTCCTGGGCCGACGGCTTCGCCGAGGCGCTGCACGCCGAGTTCGGCGAGGAGCGCGCCGCCGAACTGCTGCGCCGCTACGGCAACGCCTTCCCCGAGGGCTACAAGGCCGACCACACGCCGCGCGCCGCGGTCTCCGACATCGCCCGCCTGGAGCACCTGACCACCGCGGGCGTCGAGGAGGAGTTCGCGCTCAGCCTCTACGAGCCGGTCGGCGCCGCGCCCGGCGAGCGCCGCTTCAAGATCTACCGCCACGGCGCCCCGGTCTCCCTGTCCGAGGTGCTGCCGGTCCTCACCCGGCTCGGCGTCGAGGTCACCGACGAGCGCCCCTACGAACTGCGCTGCCCGGAGGGCCACGACGGCATCACCGGCGCGTGGATCTACGACTTCGGTCTGCGCCTGCCGCGCACCGCGCTCACCGCGGCCGGGGAGTTCCTCGGCGGCGACGACGCCCGCGAGCGGTTCCAGGACGCCTTCGCCGCGACCTGGACCGGCCGCGCCGAGAACGACGGCTTCAACTCCCTCGTGCTGAGCGCCGGTCTGACCTGGCGCGAGGCGATGATGCTGCGCGCCTACGCCAAGTACCTGCGCCAGGCCGGGTCGACGTTCTCGCAGGACTACATGGAGGACACCCTCCGCGACAACGTCCACACCACCCGCCTGCTGGTCTCGCTCTTCGAGGCGCGGCTGTCCCCGGAGCGGCAGAGCGCCGGCCTGGAGATCGTCGAGGGCCTGCTGGAGGAGCTGGACGGCGCCCTGGACCAGGTCGCCTCGCTGGACGAGGACAGGATCCTGCGGTCCTTCCTCACCGTCGTCAAGGCGACCCTGCGGACCAACTTCTTCCAGCTGACCGACGACGGGCGGCCGCACGACTACGTGTCGATGAAGTTCGACCCGCAGGCCATCCCCGACCTGCCGGCGCCGCGCCCCGCCTTCGAGATCTGGGTGTACTCGCCGCGCGTCGAGGGCGTCCACCTGCGGTTCGGCAAGGTCGCCCGCGGCGGTCTGCGCTGGTCGGACCGTCGTGAGGACTTCCGCACCGAGGTCCTCGGCCTGGTCAAGGCGCAGATGGTGAAGAACACCGTCATCGTGCCGGTCGGCGCCAAGGGCGGCTTCGTCGCCAAGCAGCTGCCCGACCCGTCGGTGGACCGCGACGCCTGGATGGCCGAGGGCATCGCCTGCTACCGCACCTTCATCTCCGCGCTGCTCGACATCACCGACAACCTGGTCGGCGGCGAGGTCGTGCCGCCGCAGGGCGTGGTGCGGCACGACAGCGACGACACCTACCTGGTGGTCGCCGCCGACAAGGGCACCGCCACCTTCTCCGACATCGCCAACGAGGTCGCCCAGGCCTACGGCTTCTGGCTGGGCGACGCCTTCGCCTCCGGCGGCTCGGCCGGATACGACCACAAGGGCATGGGCATCACCGCCCGCGGCGCCTGGGAGTCCGTCAAGCGCCACTTCCGCGAGCTGGGCGTGGACACCCAGTCGCAGGACTTCACCGTGGTCGGCGTCGGCGACATGTCCGGCGACGTGTTCGGCAACGGCATGCTGCTCAGCGAGCACATCCGCCTGGTCGCCGCCTTCGACCACCGGCACATCTTCGTCGACCCCACCCCGGACGCGGCCACCTCCTACGCCGAGCGCCGCCGCCTGTTCGAGCTGCCGCGCTCCTCGTGGGCGGACTACGACACGAAGCTGCTCTCCCCGGGCGGCGGCGTCTTCCCCCGCACCGCGAAGTCGATCCCGCTCAACCAGCACATCCGTGACGCCCTCGGCATCGACTCCGGCGTCGCCAAGATGACCCCGGCCGAGCTGATGAAGGCCGTGCTGAGCGCCCCCGTCGACCTGCTGTGGAACGGCGGCATCGGCACCTACGTGAAGGCCTCCACCGAGTCGAACGCGGACGTCGGCGACAAGGCCAACGACGCCATCCGCGTGGACGGCCGGGACCTGCGGGTCAAGGTCGTCGGCGAGGGCGGCAACCTGGGCCTGACCCAGCTCGGCCGCATCGAGTACGCGCAGTCCGGCCACGGCGGCGAGGGCGGCAAGGTCAACACCGACGCCATCGACAACAGCGCGGGCGTGGACACCTCCGACCACGAGGTGAACATCAAGATCCTGCTCAACGGGCTGGTCACCGCCGACGACATGACGGTCAAGCAGCGCAACAAGCTGCTCGCCGAGATGACCGACGAGGTCGGCCACCTGGTCCTGCGCAACAACTACGCGCAGAACACCGCGCTGGGCAACGCCGCCGCCCAGGCGCACGACATGCTGCCCTCGCAGCAGCGTTTCCTGCGCCACCTGGTGCGCTCCGGCCGCCTGGACCGGGCCATCGAGTTCCTGCCCACCGACCGGCAGATCCGTGAGCGCCTCCAGCACGGGCAGGGCCTCACCGGCCCCGAGACCGCCGTGCTGCTGGCCTACACCAAGATCACCGCGGCCGAGGAGCTGGTGACCACCGGCCTGCCCGACGACCCGTACCTGCGCCGCCTGCTGCACGCCTACTTCCCGGCGGCGCTGCGCGAGCGGTTCGAGGAGCAGATCGACAACCACCCGCTGCACCGCGAGATCGTCACCACGATCCTGGTCAACGACACCGTCAACACCGGCGGCACCACCTTCCTGCACCGGCTCCGCGAGGAGACCGGGGCGTCGCTGGAGGAGGTGGTGCGGGCGCACACCGTGGCCCGGGAGATCTTCCACTGCGGGCGCGTCTGGGACGCCGTGGAGGCGCTGGACAACCAGGTCGAGGCGGCCGTCCTCACCCGCATCCGGCTGCACTCGCGCCGCCTGGTCGAGCGCGCCACCCGCTGGCTGCTCAACAACCGGCCGCAGCCGCTGGCCATCGCCGAGACGGTGGAGTTCTTCGCCGAGGGCGTCGAGCAGATCTGGGGCCACCTGCCCAAGCTGCTGCGCGGCGCGGACCAGGCCTGGTACCAGCACATCCACGACGAGCTGGCGGGCGCCGGCGTGCCGGAGGAGCTGGCCTCCCAGGTCGCCGGTTTCTCCTCCGCCTTCCCGACGCTGGACATCGTCGCGACGGCCGACCGGATCGGCCGGGACCCGCTGGAGGTCGCCGAGGTCTACTACGACCTCGCCGACCGGCTGCGGATCACCCAGCTGATGGACCGCATCCTCGAACTGCCGCGCGCCGACCGGTGGCAGTCCATGGCCCGCGCCTCCATCCGCGAGGACCTGTACGCCGCGCACGCCGCCCTCACCGCGGAGATCCTCGCCGCCGGCGAGCCCTCCGACACCCCGGAGCAGCGGTTCGAGGCGTGGCAGGGCCGGCACGCCGCGATCCTGAGCCGGGCCCGCACGACGCTGGACGAGATCCACACCTCCGACAGCTTCGACCTGGCCAACCTGTCGGTCGCGATGCGCACCATGCGCACGCTGCTGCGGTCGTAGGCCCCGGCCGTCGCCGCGGCC
>NZ_JBRIOU010000005.1:21674-25807 GCF_053474865.1 Streptomyces sp. CO7 | reverse complement strand
GGTTCCGGCTCGTGCACGAGCGGGGGTTCCGGCCGGGTGAGGCGGCGCCCGCGCCCCGCCAGGCGACAGCCCCAGCAGTCCGGGTGCCCCTGCGCGGCCGCCCGGTCCCTCGTGCGCCAGTGCCGGTCGGCGGCCGGACGCGGCCCGCCGGGCTTCCCCCAGCCGCCCAGATGCAGCACCCAGCTGAGCAGGGCGGCCAGGGCGACCACGCCGAGGCCGGCCAGGAAGCCGGCGGGCCGTCCGGCGACCATCGCCGCGCCGCACAAGGCGCATCCGACGAGGGCGAGGCAGGCGCCCGCCCATCCGGCGAGCGTGTGCCCGAGGTCCTCGTCGCCGTGCATGCCGCTCATGTGTCTCCTCCGACCCGCCGCGTCTGTCTGTATCTTCGTCCCGAACGCGAGACAACTTAGCTCACGAGCTAAGTAACTTAGACACTAAGGAGAATCCCGGTGGAGGGCAAGTCCCGTCCCGAGGCGACACCGAAGCAGGCACTGGACGCGATGGACGGACTGATCGCGCTCGCCCTCGTCTCCCAGCACGACATCGCCCAGCGACTGGGGCTGAACGTCACCGACCTGACCTGCCTCGGCCACATCATCGGCGCCGGCACGCGGCACCTGGCCGCCGGAGACCTCGCCGAACGCGCGAACATCACCACCGGCGCGGTCACCGGCGTCCTGAACCGTCTGGAACGCGCCGGCTACGTCCACCGGCAGCCCGACCCGAACGACCGCCGACGCGTCCGCGTCGTCCTCGACGCGTCGGCGGCCGCCCGCGTCTTCGCCGTCTACGGCCCCCACTACGAGCGGCTGGGCGCACTCCTCGCCGGCTACACCCCGGACGAGACGGCCGTCCTCGCCGACTTCTTCGTCCGCGCGCGGGAGGCGATGCAGCACTCCCTCGACGAGATCAGGGAGACGTAGCCGGCACGGTGCGGGTGACGGTGAGCGTCCACTCCACCTCGGGTGGAGCCGTCACGACGGCGGTGCCGGCGCGCTCCGCCCCCGCGACCCCGATCCGGTGCTCGTACCCGGTGACCTTCCCGCCGTGGCACCGGCTCGGGACCCTCGCGCCGATGCGAGGCACCCGCACCTCGACCGTCCCGTCCCCCCGGCACGAGACGGTGAGCGTGAGGGCGTCCCCGGCCCGCCCGGACGGGTACGCCAGGCTCGCGTTCCCCCGGTGCTCCAGCTCCTCCGCCGGCTCCTGCCCGGCCGGCGGCTCCTGCCCGGTCGCGGACCCGGAGGGGGCCGGTCCACCGTCCACTGCCGCGGGCAGTTCCCTCCCGTCGCCCCACGAGGTCTCGGCGGTGCACCCCGCCGCACCCACCACGGCCGCCACCACGGCCGCCACCACCGCGGCACCCCATCGACCTCGCATCACACGTTCCCCCGTTCGTCGAAGAGCCCGAGCGTAGGTCCGTCGCACGGGTCGAGCGCCTCCCCGCCGCGATCCCTGAGCAAGATCTGAGATCACCGGCCGGCACCGGGCAGCGCCGGACAGCACAAAGGGGCGGTCGGGGGACACACGCCCCGAACCGCCCCTCCGCGGGCGCCGCGTACCCGCGCCCTGCCCGCTGCTACTTGCTGGTGAACTTCTCGTACTCCCGCATGACTTCCTCGGTCGGGCCGTCCATCCGCAGCTCGCCCCGCTCCAGCCACAGCACCCGGTCGCAGGTGTCCCGGATCGACTTGTTGTTGTGGCTGACCAGGAACACCGTTCCCGCGTGCTTGCGCAGCTCGCGGATCCGCGCCTCGGAACGCTTCTGGAACTTCTTGTCGCCGGTCGCCAGCGCCTCGTCGATCAGCAGCACGTCGTGGTCCTTGGCAGCGGCGATGGAGAACCGCAGCCGCGCCGACATGCCGGAGGAGTACGTCCGCATCGGCAGCGTGATGAAGTCGCCCTTCTCGTTGATCCCCGAGAAGTCGACGATCGACCGGTACCGCTCGCGTATCTGCTCGCGCGACATCCCCATGGCGAGCCCGCCGAGGTGGACGTTGCGCTCGCCGGTCAGGTCCTTCATCAGCGCCGCGTTGACACCCAGCAGCGAGGGCTGGCCGTCGGTGAAGATCTGCCCGTTCTCCACCGGCAGGAGCCCGGCCACCGCCTTCAGCAGCGTGGACTTGCCCGAACCGTTGGTGCCGATCAGCCCGATCGCCTCACCGCGGTGCGCCACGAACGTCACGTTCTTCACCGCGTGCACCCGCCGCACCCCGGCGGCCCGCTCGACCTTCTCCTTGCGCCGCACGATCCGGCTGAGCGCCGCCGTGGCAGCGCCCCGCCCGCCGCCCGCGCCGTTGACCTTGTAGACGATGTCCACATGGTCGACGACCACCGTGGGGATCCGCTCCCCGGTTGCGTCCTCGAGGTCCATCCGCTGCTCAGCCACGGCCGTAGGTCTCCTCAGCCTTCCAGAAGAAAACGAATCCCCCGAGGCCGGCGAGCAGCGCCCACCCGCCGGCGATCAGCCACACGTGGTCCGGCAGCTGGCTCGCGGTGAAGCTGTCGATCAGCGCGAACCGCATCAGGTCGATGTACACCGCCGCCGGGTTCCACTGCAGGATGTTGAACACCCAGCCCGGCAGGTCGGTGCGCTGCGCCACCTGCGTCAGGCTGAACATCACGCCGGAGGCGTACATCCAGGTGCGCAGCACGAACGGCATCAGCTGCGCCAGGTCGGGGGTGTGGGCGCCGAGGCGGGCCAGCACCATCGCCAGACCGGCGTTGAAGACGAACTGCAGGATCAGCGCCGGCACCACCAGCAGCCAGGACCAGGCCACCGGCACGCCGAAGACCAGCAGGATCACGGCCAGCGCCGCCATCGAGAACAGCAGCTGCTGGAGCTGCTGCAGGCAGTACGAGATCGGCAGCGAGGCCCGCGGGAAGTGCAGCGCGCGCACCAGACCGATGTTGCTGGCGATCGCGCGGGTTCCGGTCATCAGCGAGGACTGGGTGAACGTCCACACGAACACGCCGGTGACCAGGAAGGGCACGAAGTCGGGAACCCCGTGGGAGGTGCCCATCAGGACGCCGAAGATGAAGAAGTACACCGCGGCGTTCAGCACCGGCGTCAGCACCTGCCAGAGCTGGCCCAGCTTGGCCTGGCTGTACTGGGCGGTGAGCTTGGCGGTGGAGAAGGCGGTGATGAAGTGCCGCCGCGCCCAGAGCTGCCGTACGTAGCCGGTCAGGGTCGGGCGGGCCCCGCTGACCGTGAGACCGTGCCGGGCGGCCAGTGCCGGAAGGTCCCCGTGGTCGGGAACCGCCGGACCGGCGGCGTGCGGTGCGTCGAGAACCTGGCTCACATCCGCGGCCTTTCGTCGAGCGGGAGTGTTGGCGACGTTACGACGGAACGGGACCGTATCGTCGTCCGCGCGGCCTGAGCCTAGGCCGGGAACACGTCGCAACGCAACCGTCCCGTCCTCACGACGTCTTCGCCCTATGCTGGATCGCATGACTGACGCCGAAGCCGTCGAAGCCGCTGGGGCCGCCGGGGCCGGGACCGCCGAGGCCGCCGAGGCCGCCGGGACCGCGGGCTCTGCGGGCTCTGCTGGCTCAGCTGGCCCGGCGGCCTCCGCGGGGGGCGGCTCCGCGCCGCGCCGCAGGACGCCGGCCGGCGCGGCGGTACTGCGCGAGGACGTGACGCAGGCCATCCGCGCGGCGGTGCTGCAGGAGCTCGCGGCGGTCGGGTACGCGCGCACCTCCATCGAGGGGGTCGCGCGCCGGGCCGGGGTCGGCAAGACGGCGGTCTACCGGCGCTGGCGGGGCAAACTGCACCTGGTCCTGGACATCGTCTCCGCGCTGGCCGTCGAGGGGCTGCCCGCGCCGGACACGGGGTCCCTGGAGACGGACCTGCGGCTGCTGTACGAGTTCACCTCACGCGCGCTGCGGCACCCGGTGGCCTCGCAGATCATCCCGGACCTGCAGGCGGAGGCCGCCCGCAACCCGGAGATCGACGAGGCGCTGCGCAAGGCGGTGCGGTCGGGGCAGGAAAGCGTGGCCCTGCGCATCCTCGCGGCGGCGGTCGACCGGGGCGAGCTGCGGCGAGGCCTCGACGAGGACATCGCCCTCGACCTCATCACCGGCCCCCTCTACTGGCGCACCGTCATCCTCCGCCAGCCCCGCCTCCCCAAATC
>NZ_JBRIOU010000005.1:21025-21574 GCF_053474865.1 Streptomyces sp. CO7 | reverse complement strand
AGGGGACCGTCCCCGCACGCCGCACGTATCCTGAGCTGACCACTCGTCCCCGACCGAAAGCGGCGGCCCGCATGCGCGTCTACGTACCCCTGACCCTCCCCGGGCTCGCCGAGGCGTACCGGACGGGCGAGCTGGGCGGGGAGCGCGTCACCGCCTACGCGGCCACCCCCGCGCTGAGCGACTGGTACGAGTCCGAGGACTCCGAGGAGCTGGAGTACGCCGCCCTGGGCCTGGCCGCCCACGCCTCGCTGCGCCTGCTGGCCGCCGACCCGGCCGCGCCCCGCCGCCGCGTCGTCGTCGCGGTGGACGTGGCGGACCGCGCTGTGGACCTGGCCCCCGAGGAGATGGGCGAGGCCTCCGTCCCCGGCCCCCTGCGGCTCGCCAAGGCCGCCTCGGTGCACGTCGACGCGCAGGGCGCCGAGCAGGACGTCACCGCCGCCGCGGCCGCCCTGGACGCCGCCGACAAGGACGACGTCGACGCGCAGAACACCGTGGACCTCGCCGACGAGCACGACCTGCTGTGGTTCGCCACGCAGGAGATCCCCGCCC
>NZ_JBRIOU010000005.1:8243-20925 GCF_053474865.1 Streptomyces sp. CO7 | reverse complement strand
CCGCTCCGCGGCGGACCCCGGCTCCGGCTCCGGCGCCCCCCGCCCGCACATCGTCTGGGACTGGAACGGGACCCTCTTCCACGACCTGGACGCGACGATCGCGGCCACCAACGCCGCCTTCACCGAGGTCGGCCTGGCGCCCATCACGCTGGAGCAGTACCGCACCCTCTACCGCGTCCCGGTGCCCCGCTTCTACGAGCGGCTGATGGGCCGCATGCCCACCCAGCGCGAGTGGGAGGTGATGGACGGGCTGTTCCACCACCACTACAAGGCCCACGTCACCGCCTGCGACCTCGCCGAGGGCGTCCGCGAACTGCTGCACGGCTGGCACGCGGCCGGCCGCAGCCAGTCGATCCTCAGCATGCACGGCCACGACGAACTCGTGCCGCTGGTCCGCGAGTTCGGCATCGAGCCGCACTTCCTGCGGGTCGACGGCCGCGAGGGCCCCTCCGGCGGCACCAAGGCCGAGCACATGGTCCGCCACCTCGCCGCCCTCGACTCCCACGGCGTGCGCCCCGACACCACCGTCGTCATCGGCGACGCCCTCGACGACGCGCTGGCCGCCCGCAGCGCGGGGGCGAGCGCGGTGCTGTACACCGGCGGCTCGCACAGCCGGGCCAGCCTGGAGGAGGCCGGCGTGCCGGTCGTCGACTCGCTCACCGAGGCGGTCTCCCTGGCGGAACACCTGGCCGACCGCCTCGCGCGGCCCTGACCGGCCGGCCGCGACACCAAAAACGCCACGAGGGGCCGGGTGCTGTGCGCACCCGGCCCCTCGTCGTCACCACCCGGCGGTCACCCGCCGTGCGGCGTCACTTCTTGCGGCGACGCCCCGCGGCCTTCTGCTGCTTGCGGCGCTCGGCACGCGTCAGGCCGTCCGCCTCGGAACGCACCGGCTCGCCGTCGCTGGTGAAGTCGCCCTCGACGACCCCTCCCTCGCCGTCGACCGTCGGCGCCGAGAAGTGCAGCCGGTCCGGCCGCTGCGGCGCCTCGAGACCCTTGGCGCGGATCTCCGGGCGGGCGCCCGCCGGCACCGCGTCCTGCTTGGACAGCGACGGCGCGTCGTCGGAGACCGGGACCTCCTCGACCTGCTGCTCGACCTGGACCTCCAGGTTGAACAGGTAGCCGACGGACTCCTCCTTGATGCCCTCCATCATGGCGGTGAACATGTCGAAGCCCTCGCGCTGGTACTCGACCAGCGGGTCCTTCTGGGCCATCGCCCGCAGGCCGATGCCCTCCTGCAGGTAGTCCATCTCGTACAGGTGCTCACGCCACTTGCGGTCCAGCACCGACAGCACGACCCGGCGCTCGAGCTCACGCATGATCTCCGAGCCGAGCTGCGCCTCACGGGCCTCGTACTGCTCGTGGATGTCGTCCTTGATGGACTCGGAGATGAAGTCGGCGGTCAGACCGGCACGCTCGCCGGCCGCCTCCTCCAGCTCCTCGACGGTGACCTTCACCGGGTACAGCTGGCGGAACGCGCCCCACAGACGGTCCAGGTCCCAGTCCTCGGGGAAGCCCTCGGCGGTCTCCGCGGAGACGTACGCGTCGATGGTGTCGTTCATGAAGTGCTGGATCTGCTCCTGCAGGTCCTCGCCCTCCAGCACCCGGCGACGCTCGCTGTAGATGACCTCACGCTGGCGGTTGAGCACCTCGTCGTACTTCAGGACGTTCTTGCGCGCCTCGAAGTTCTGCTGCTCGACCTGCGACTGCGCGGAGGCGATGGCGCGGGTGACCATCTTGTTCTCGATCGGCACGTCGTCCGGCACGTTCGCCATGGACATCACGCGCTCGACCATCTGCGCCTTGAACAGACGCATCAGGTCGTCGCCCAGCGACAGGTAGAAGCGGGACTCGCCCGGGTCTCCCTGACGGCCGGAGCGGCCGCGCAGCTGGTTGTCGATACGGCGCGACTCGTGCCGCTCGGTGCCGAGGACGTAGAGGCCGCCGAGGCGCTCCACCTCCTCCTTCTCCGCCTTGACCGCGGCCTCGGCGCGCTCCATGGCGGCCGGGAGGGCGGCGGCCCACTCCTCGATGTGCTCCTCGGGGTCGAGGCCCATCTGCCGCAGCTCGGCCTCGGCGAGGTCCTCGGGGTTGCCGCCGAGCTTGATGTCGGTACCACGGCCGGCCATGTTGGTGGCGACCGTGACGGCGCCCTTGCGGCCGGCCTGCGCGACGATCGTCGCCTCACGCTCGTGGTGCTTGGCGTTGAGGACCTCGTGCTGCACGCCGCGCTTGGACAGCTGCTGCGACAGGTACTCGGACTTCTCGACCGAGGTGGTGCCCACCAGGATCGGCTGGCCCTTGGCGTGCTTCTCCGCGATGTCGTCGACCACCGCGTCGAACTTGGCGACCTCGGTGCGGTAGATGAGGTCCGACTGGTCCTTGCGGACCATCGGCCGGTTGGTCGGGATCGGCACCACGCCGAGCTTGTAGATCTGGTGGAACTCGGCGGCCTCGGTCATCGCCGTACCGGTCATGCCGGAGAGCTTGCCGTAGAGGCGGAAGAAGTTCTGGAGGGTGATCGTGGCGAGGGTCTGGTTCTCGTCCTTGATCGGCACCCCTTCCTTCGCCTCGATCGCCTGGTGCATGCCCTCGTTGTAGCGGCGGCCGGCGAGGATACGGCCGGTGTGCTCGTCGACGATCATGACTTCGCCGTCGATGACGACGTAGTCCTTGTCCTTCTTGAAGAGCTCCTTGGCCTTGATGGCGTTGTTCAGGTAGCCGACCAGCGGGGTGTTCACCGACTCGTAGAGGTTGTCGATGCCCAGCCAGTCCTCGACCTTGGCGACGCCGGACTCGTGGATGGCGACCGTGCGCTTCTTCTCGTCGACGTCGTAGTCACCGGTCTCCGACAGGCCCTTGAGCGGGTTGCCGGGCTCACCCTTCTTCAGGCGGGTGACCAGCTTGGCGAAGTCGGCGTACCACTTGGTGGCCTGGTCCGCCGGACCGGAGATGATCAGCGGGGTACGGGCCTCGTCCACGAGGATCGAGTCGACCTCGTCGACGATCGCGAAGTTGTGGCCGCGCTGGACCAGCTCGTCCTTCGACCACGCCATGTTGTCGCGCAGGTAGTCGAAGCCGAACTCGTTGTTCGTGCCGTAGGTGATGTCGCAGGCGTACTGCGCGCGGCGCTGGGCCGGCGTCATGTTCGCCAGGATGCAGCCCACCTCGAGGCCCAGGAACTTGTGGACCCGGCCCATCATCTCGGAGTCGCGCTCGGCGAGGTAGTCGTTCACCGTGATCAGGTGGACGCCCTTGCCGGAGATCGCGTTGAGGTAGGCGGGCAGGGTACCGACGAGGGTCTTGCCCTCACCGGTCTTCATCTCGGCGACGTAGCCGAGGTGGAGGGCGGCGCCGCCCATCAGCTGCACGTCGTAGTGCCGCTGGCCGAGGACGCGCTTGGCGGCCTCGCGCACGGTGGCGAACGCCTCGGGAAGCAGGTCGTCCAGACTCTCGCCGTTCTGGTACCGCTCGCGGTACTCGTCGGTGAGGGCCCGCAGCTCGGCGTCGGAGAGGTTGACGAAGTCCTCTTCGATGGAGTTGACCTGGTCCGCAATGCGGTGCAGTTTGCGCAGGATCTTGCCTTCGCCTGCACGCATGATCTTCGAGAGGACGGACACGGGGGCTGGTCTCCTTGCCGGTCGGGCCTGGGACGGTCGCTTGCTGGTACTGCTGAGCAACGGCCATCGTATGCGAGGACCCCGCCACGCCGGGAGGTCTGGCTTCGCCCCGGTGGAACGGAGGGCCCCGCGGCGCACGGCCGCCACGAGCTGCTTCCAACAGGACACAACGTGCGGGAGCGGCCGATAGTGCCGCGCGGGGCGACCGAATTGCCCGAAAACGGCGTCCCCCGGGCCCCGATATCACTGTGGGCGAAAATGCTGTGGTCCCCGCCGTCCCGCGGACCGCACAATCGGTCGATGGAACCGGTCACCCTCAGCACCGAACGCCTGCTCCTGCGTCCCGTCGGCCCGGGCGACGCCGGCGCCGTCCTCGCGGCCTGCCAGGACCCCGAGATCCAGCGGTGGACCGGCGTCCCCTCCCCCTACCTGCCCGAGCACGCCCGCACCTTCGCCGGCAAGGTCGCCCCCGCCGCCTGGGTCTCGGGCACCGAGTACGTCTTCGGCGCCTTCCTCCCCGACCCGGGCAGGCGCGGCGGCGCGGGCGACCTCGTCGCCTGCCTCGGGCTGAAGTCGCGCGGCCAGGACACCTTCGAGCTCGGTTTCTGGGCCGTGAAGGAGCACCGCGGCCGCGGTCACGTCACCGAGGCCGCCCTCGCCCTGTGCCGCTGGGCCTTCGACGCCCTCGGCGCGGCCCGCGTCGAATGGCGCGCGGGCCTCGGAAACGAGGCCTCCCGCGCGGTCGCCGACCGGTGCGGCTTCGTCCACGAGGGCGTGCTGCGCCAGGCGATCGTCAGCGGCGGCGTCCGCCACGACGCCTGGATCGCCTCCCTGCTGCCCGCGGACCTCGACGAGCGGACCCCCACTGTCGGCGCCGCCCTCTAAGGTGCCGTCATGGCCCTGCTGTCCGCGCGTTCTCGTCCTCGTCCCGTCGCCGAGCTCTCCGCCGACGAAGCCCGGCGCATCGCCCTGCGCGCCCAGGGGCTGCTGGGCGCCCCCGACCGCCGGGGCGGCGTGCGCGGCATCCTGCGGCACCTCGGCGCGGTGCAGCTCGACACCATCTCCGTGCTGGCCCGCTCCCACGAACTCGTCCCCTACGCACGCCTGGGCGCGGTGGGCCGCGGGACGGTGGAGTCGGCGTACTGGGGGCGGGACGGCGACGGCCTGCCGCACTCCTTCGAGTACTGGTCGCACGCCGCCTGCGTGCTGCCCGTCGAGGAGTGGCCGCACTTCGCGTTCCGCCGCCGCGCCTACCGGGCCCGCCCGATGTGGAACCACGAGCTTCCCGAGGGCGCCTACGCCCAGGTGATCAAGCAGCTGGAGTCGGAGGGCCCGCTGACCGCCACGGAACTCGGCGGCGCCAAGCGCACCGGCGAGTGGTGGGACTGGTCCGCCTCCAAGGTCGCCGTGGAACGCGCCCTGATGTACGGCGAGGTGGTCTGCGTCGAACGCCGCGGCTGGAAGCGCGTCTACGACCTCGCCGAACGCGCCGTTCCCGAGGCCCTGCTGCACGACGAGCTGGACGACACCGAGTGCGTGCGCCGCCTGGTGGCGCAGGCCGGGCGCGCGCTGGGGGTGGGCACCCGCTCGGACATCGCGGACTACCACCGGCTGCGCGCCGACCAGTTCGACGCGGTGGTCGGCTCCTCGGGCCTGGTCCCGGTCACCGTGGAGGGCTGGGGCCGCCCGGCCTGGGCGGACCCGCAGGCCCTGGAGACGGTGCCCCGCGGCCGCCACCGCACCACGCTGCTCTCGCCGTTCGACTCCCTGATCTGGGAACGCGCCCGCACCGAGCGGATCTTCGGCTTCACCCACCGGCTGGAGGCCTACACGCCCAAGGCCCGCCGCGTGCACGGCTACTTCGCGATGCCGGTGCTGGCGGGCGGGCGCCTGGTCGGCCGGGTCGACCCGGCGCGCTCCGGCCGCACCCTGGTGGCCCGGCAGGTCTCCCTGGACGGCCCCCGCGCGGTGCGGGACGTCGCCCGCGCCCTGGTCGAGGCGGCGAGCTGGGTGGACTGCGCGGACGTGCGGGTGGAGCGGGTGGACGCGCCGGAGCTGCGCGAGGCCCTGGTCGCCGAACTCGCGGCGCTCACGGCCTGATCCGCGGCCCCGGCCGGCGGGCACGCCGGCGGCCGTCAGCGGATCTCGAGGATCTTCTCCCGCATCGCGTAGACCACGGCCTCCATCCGGGAGTGCAGCTGCAGCTTCTCCAGGATGTTGCGCACGTGGTTCTTCACGGTGTTCTCGGAGATGAACAGCTCCTTGGCGATGTCCCGGTTGTTCATCCCGGTGGCCACCAGCTTGAGCACCTCCAGCTCCCGGTCGGTGAGCCGGGGCGCCGGCACCAGCCGCCGCTCGTCGGTGCGCTGGATCATCGACTTGAACTCGGTGAGCAGCTTGGACGCCATCGACGGGCTGATCTGCGACTGCCCGTCGGCGACCGCGCGGATGGCGGTCGCCACCTCGTCGGTGGAGATCTCCTTGAGGAGATAGCCCGTGGCGCCTGCCTTGATCGCGTCGTAGAGGTCGGCCTCCTCGTCGCTTATCGTCAGCATGATGATCTTGGCGCTCGGGGCGACCTCCTTGATGGAGGTGCATGCCTCGATCCCGCCGCGACGGGGCATCCGGACGTCCATCAGGATGATGTCGGGCAGCAGGTCGGCCGCCTTGTCGACGGCCTCCGCGCCGTCGCCGGCCTCCCCGACGACCTGGATGTCCTCCTCGGCCGCCAGCACGATCTCCAGGCCACGCCGGAAGAGCGCGTGGTCGTCCACCACCAGGACCCGGATGGGCTCCTCGCGCCCTCCGTCCGCGGCCGGTTCGGTGCCGGGCGTGCTGTCACCGGCGCACCCGTCCCGCATCGGTCCGAAGGTGTCCGCCATCGTTCCTCCCCCATGGAGCTGAGGCCTGTCCAAGCCGCCGCCCGGTCAACATGCGGCGGTGAACAGCCCGTTGGGCCGTGCCGCCATGATTCCATGCCCGGACCGGCGGCGGGTCGATCACACCACCGCGCACGTGGCACAGGGGCGCACACAGGTGCCCCTGAGGGGCGCGTCACGCGCGCCCACCAGGGGCACCTGGGGCATCACCGGGCGGCTTCAGCCGCCGAGCGTCCCGCCCGCGTCCGGGGAGGGCTCGCCGGTGGCCACCATCGGATCGGTGCGAAGGTGGATCACGCCGTAGTCGTAGGCGTGCCGCCGGTAGACGACACTGGGCTCCTTGGTCTCGGAGTCGACGAAGAGGTAGAAGTCGTGGCCGACCAGCTCCATCTCGTAGAGCGCCTGGTCGAGGCTCATCGGAGCGGCCACGTGGTTCTTCTCGCGCACGACCAGCGGTCCGTCGCCCTGGACCTCGAGGGAGCCGATGCGCCTGGTGGGCACGGGCTCGGGCTCCTCGACGGAGGGCACCACCGCGCCCGTGGCGTCGAGCGTCGCGGCGTCGGGCACATGGGCGGCCACCTCGGCCGCGGGGACACGGCCGGCGCCGCGTCGGGTGTAACGCTTGTCGTGCTGCTTGCGCAGCCGGGCGCCCAGCTTCTCCGCCGCCAGGTCGAGCGCCGCGTACGGGTCGGCGGCGGAGGCCTCCGCCCGGATCACCGGACCGCGGGAGCGGAGCGTGATCTCGACCCGGTCGCTGCGGTCGGCCTGCCGCGGGTTGGGCTCCTTGGACACCTCGACGTCGAGGCTCATCACCTTGCCGTCGAGCTTCTGGATCTTCTCCAGGTTCAGCTTCTCGGCCACGTGCTTACGGAACCGCTCGGGCACCTCGGTCTTGCGGCCCTTGACGACGATGTCCACGCAGAACTCCGTTCCCGGATCGCCCGCCTCACCGGCGGATCATCTCCCATTAGCACCAGATTCCGGACGACCTCCGGAACCTCGGACTCGGTGACTCCACCTCCTCCTCCCCCACGGGCGCGTCATCCATCCCGGGGAGGCCGGGACGGGGCAGTGTCCCCGCGGCTCGGCATTGCGACAGGAGGGGCATGGCCTGCGCCTTTTCCCTCACTACCGAACATATCTCGCCCGGCCGGATGTCGTCACCCGTTACCGCCACATACCTCCGTTCAAGCAAATTAACCCTGCCGTATCCGCTGGTCACCGCCCGTTCAGTTGACCGATTCAACCAAGGCGAGGCATTCGGAGAATTTCCACCGGTCGCGGTTTCAGTCGAAGAAAAGTGGTGATGCCGCGACGACCGCCGCAGCAAAGGGAACGCACGTTCCCTTTCTTTCCGCGGCGCTCCGCAGAACACGCGCCGCCTCGGCGACGGAGGCCCCGGTGGTCGTCACGTCGTCCACCACCAGCAGTCGCCCGGCCGCCGCGAGCAGCGCCTCGCCGCCGGGCCGGATCTCCAGGGCGCCGGCCAGGTTGGCCAGCCGCCCGGCCGCGTCCAGGCCCGCCTGGTCGGCCACCGCGCGCCGCTGACGCAGCACCGCCGCGGTGCGGGCCGGCGTCCCCGATCTCCGCAGCACCCCGGCCGCCGCGACCGCGATCCGCCGCGCCGGGTCGTGCCCGCGTACCCGCACCGCCCGCCGCGCCGACGGCACGGGCACCAGCACCACCGGCCCGCCACCGGTGGCACCGCCGCTCGGCGCGGAACCGTCACACGGGGGCGGCCCGCCCCGCGAGAGCCCGTCCCGCGAGGGCCAGTCCCGCGAAGCTGCCCTGTCGCGCAGGGCGGCGCGGACCGCCGCGGCCAGCGCCTCGCCCAGGGGACCCGCGAGCGGCAGCGCACCGCGCTCCTTGTGGGCCAGCAGGACGGACCGCACCGCGTCGGCGTACGGCACGGCCGCCCACACCGGCGGCAGCCCGCCGGGCGCGTCCCTGGGGCGCACCGGCCGGGGTGAGCCCCGCGCCAGCGCCCACCGGCATCTCTCGCACAGCGTCGACCGCGGCGCCCCACAGCCCGCGCACTCACCCGGCAGCACCAGCTCGGCCAGCGCCCGCCACCAGTCCCCGGGACCCGCCAGGCCCGCCGGACCCGGCCTCCGCATGTTCCTCATGTCGTCCATGGGGCCACTGTGCGCCGGAGAACCGGTCGGCGTGCACGCCTGTGGATAACTCCGCGAGGGCACGGACGACCGTCACCCGCACCCCTCGCCCCTGTGGAAAACTTCCGGGTCAGCCGCTCAGCCGGGATATACCGGGCTCATGGCCTTCGTGACGATCTGTTTCCACTGCGCCCCCGACGGCAGCCGGACCAGCCCGTCGGTCCCGGAGAACGCCGTCAGCGGCGACTCCTCGTCCTCCGACGCGGCGATCTCCCGCACGCCCGACAGCGCGGCCGGCGCCACCCCGGTGACGGCCGACCCGTCGACGCGGATGTACCGCATCTGCTGGACGCCGCCCTGTTCCCGCCCGGCGACGACCAGCCGGTCGGGGCCCGCCCAGGACATCGCGGCGACGTCCTCGAAGCGCGGCGCGACCGCCCGCGGGTCCACCACCGACACGAGCAGCCGGTTCTTGGTGCCGTCCCTGCCGTTCCGCCGGTCGATACGGCCGATCCACAGCGACCGCTTGTCCTCCTTGGCGACCACCAGCGCGATCCGCACGCCGTCGGCGGCCACCCGCACGGCCTCCACCCGGCCCTCCAGCTCCGGGACCGCCACCTCCACGGGCTTGCCGGTGCCGCCGGGCAGCATCAGCAGCCGCGGATCCCCGGGGTCCCGGTCGGCGATCCACAGGTCCCCGCGCGCGTCCCAGCTGGGAGCGGTCAGCCGGTCGTTCTCCGAGCTGCCCGCGCTCTTCAGCACCGGCTCCCCGAGGTCCTCGCCGTCCGCCCCCAGGGGCCCGACGTACAGCCTGCTCCCGTCCAGGTGCACGCCCGCCACGGTGCGCTCGTCCCGGGAGACCGCCACGGACCGCAGCGGGGTCGTGCCGGCGCCGAAGACGCCGGGCACCGGCTCCACCCCGGCGGCCTCGGCCCGCGCGGCGTCCTGGGCCGCGGTATCGCCGGGCGAGGCGGACGGGTCCGCGTCCTCCCCGTCGCCGTCCCGGCCCGCGTCGCGGTCCCCCGCCTCCTCGGACTGCCCGGAGTCCTGCTCCGGGGTGTCGTCCGGCTCCGGCACGTCCTGATACTCGGCGTCGATCCGCACCAGGCGGTGCTCGCCGTCCACGAAGTACAGGTACTCCGGCGGGTGGTCCGCCCCCCGCGGCCCGTAGAACTCGGCCCGCTTCTCGTCGATCCCGCACAGCCGCCGCTCGCCGGACTTCAGCTCGACGGACTTCACCGCGGTCGGGGAGTAGCCCTGCAGGGTGAGCAGCGTCTGGGCCGCCATCGCCTCGCAGGCGTTGTGGTCCGCGGCCGCGGCGTCGGCGTTCAGCGGGACGGTCAGCTTTCCCTCGTCGTCGGGGGTCAGCGAGGTGACGCCGTCGCCGAGCGCGGTCCCGGAGGGGAAGCGGGTGCGCACCGCGGGCGAGAGCCAGTCGGTGGGTCCAGCCAGCAGCGCGCGCACGATGCCGGTCAGCGGGTCCACCTTGCGCACCTGCACCGGGTCGGCGACGGCGTGCTGGCGGCCACCGCCGTCCGAGGTGGCCGCGGGGAAGTAGTACCGGCTGACGGAGGTGTAGTTGCGGTGGAAGTCGGACTGGCCCATCACGATGCCCTGGGGCAGCCGGTCGATGCGCCACTGCCGGGACTTGGCGTCCCGGCTGAGGGTGACGACCTCCTGGTACTCGCCGTCGGCCGGGGCATAGGCCTGCTGGGCGTCCACCGCGGCCACCCGGGTGCCGGAGAGCGTGTAGTTCAGCTCGTCGGCGTTCTTCTCCCACCGGTCGGAGCGGCTGGGCTCCGGCACGGGGCCGTTGGCGAGGACGGTCGTCGACAGCTCGGGCCGCCAGGTGCGGGCGGAGCGGGTGGTCAGGTACTTGCGCGCCGTCTCGTACCCGAGGTCGTCGCTGGTGAGCGCCTCGAGGAAACCGCGGACGATCTGGTCGGGCCGGGCGTCCTCACGCGGCGGCACGGCGAAGACCCGCACCTGCGCGTCCTGCCGCTGGCTCAGCTGCACGTCCCGCAGGTCGCCGCTGTCGGGCATGGAGGCGCATCCGGCGAGCAGCGCGACGCCGCACGCCGTGGCGACCGCCGCGCGCCCGGGTCGCCGGCGGCGGGCCGCACGAGCCCCTCGGTCCGCCCTGCCGGGCCGCTCGGCCGTGACAGAGGTGTCAGCCCCCACGAGTCGCCTCTTCCTGCTCCGCCGGTGCTCCCGGCCGTGATCCCCGCCGGTCCGTGCCCGCGGCGTCCGCCCCGCCGTCGGCCCCGCCGTCGGCGGAGCCGCGCCCGGTGCCGCGCACGGCATTCGCCGCGGCGCCGCGCGCCACGCCACCGCCCGCCGCCGGGCCGTCGTTCCCCTGCCGGTTCTTCGCCGCGCTGCCCTCCGCCGCAGCGGACGCGCTGTCCTCCGCCGCGGCGGACGTCCCGTCGTCCATCGCGGCAGACGCCCTGCCGTCCACGCCGCCGCCGGTCCGGTCCCCCGTCGCGCCGGACGACCGGACGGACGCCGAGCGGCCCGCCGTGGGCTGCACCGGAACCGACGGGCAGGACACCACCCGCGCGCTGTCGCCCGGCAGCGCCGCCGGGTCGGCCGCAGGACCGGGCCGCCCGGCGACCTGCGTCCCCCGCGGCGGCAGCCGGTCACCGGCGGGCTGCACGGGCACCGTGGCCCGGCCGCCGCCCTGCGCCGAGGACGAGGTGACGCCGTCCACGGACACCGGCTGCTGCGCCCGCGCCGCCTCACGGGCGCGGCGGGACTGCCGCGAGTCACGCGGCTCCAGCGGTATCGGGGAACCGCGCAGCGGCTCGTCCGCGGTGCGCGGCAGCGTCAGCCGGAACTGCGAGCCGCCGCCCGGCTCGCCCCACGCCTGCAGCCAGCCGCCGTGCAGCCGCGCGTCCTCCAGGGCTATCGACAGCCCCAGACCGGTGCCACCGGTGGTACGGGCACGCGCCGGGTCGGCCCGCCAGAAGCGGCTGAACACACGGGTCGCCTCGCCCGGCTTGAGACCCACGCCGTAGTCGCGGACCGCGACGGCGACCGCGCCGCCCGCCGAGGCGAGCCGCACCACCACGTCCTTGCCCTCACCGTGCTCGACGGCGTTGACGACCAGGTTGCGCAGCACGCGCTCCACCCGCCGCGCGTCGACCTCGGCGACGACCGGCTGTCGGTCGCCCACCACGCGTATCCGGGTGCCCTTGCGCTCGGCGAGCGGCTCCGCGCCGCCCACCACCCGCCGCACCACGTCCCGCAGGTCGGTCGGCTCGGCCTCCAGGGCCGCCGCGCCCGCGTCGAACCGGCTGATCTCCAGCAGGTCGGCGAGCAGCGACTCGAACCGGTCCACCTGGTCCGCCAGCAGCTCCGCGGAGCGCGCGGTCACCGGGTCGAAGTCCTCCCGCGCCTCGTGGATGACGTCGGCCGCCATCCGCACGGTGGTCAGGGGGGTGCGCAGCTCGTGCGAGACGTCGGAGACGAACCGGCGCTGCATGCGCGACAGCTCCTCCAGCTGCTGGATCTTCAGCTGGAGGTTCTGCGCCATCTTGTTGAAGGCCTCGCCGAGCCGGGCGATGTCGTCCTCGCCGGTGACCTTCATCCGTTCCTGGAGCCGGCCCGCCGACAGCCGCTCGGCGACCCCGGCGGCCATCCGCACCGGCGTGACCACCTGGCGCACCACCAGCCAGGCGATGGCGCCGAGCAGACCCACCACGAACACCCCGGCGGTCGCCAGCGTGGTCTTGACCAGGCTCAGCGACTTCTCCTCCTGGGTGAGCGGGAAGAGGAAGTACAGCTGGTACGGCTCACCCTCGGGGTCGATGATCTGCTTGCCGATGACCAGCGCCGGCTGGGAGGCCCTGGCCTCCTTGTAGACGACCCGCGTGTAGCTCTGCGCGGCCAGCGAGCTGTCCTCCAGACGCTGGCTCAGGGCCTTGGGTATGGACGCCTCGGCCTCGACGGTGCCCGAGGAACGCGGGCTGCCGAACGTGTCGGCGACCGGCAGGATCACCACGTCGTACGCGCCCTGCCCGCCGCTGGACAAGGAGTCGAGCAGGTCGGTGGTCCACGGGATCGGGCC
>NZ_JBRIOU010000005.1:5608-8143 GCF_053474865.1 Streptomyces sp. CO7 | reverse complement strand
CCCCCCCCCCGCCCCCCCGGCCGCCCCGGTGCCCGACGCCCGACCGGCCTCCTCGTCGGCCCGCGTCTTGGCCGCGGCGAACCCGCCGGCGGCCTGACTCTGCGCGGCGCTCACCTTGGCGTCGAGCAGGCCGTTGCGGACCTGCCCGATCACCACGAAGCCGAGCAGCAGCACCACGCCGAGCGACATCAGCAGCGTGGTGACGATCACCTTGAGCTGGATGTTGCGCCGCCACAGACGTATGACGGGCAGCAACGGCCGGCGGACCCAGCGCAGCAGCAGCCTCAGGACGGGACTGCCCTGGACGCCGCCCTGCAGCAGCCCGCCCGCGAGCAGAGCCCCGGGCATGTCAGCTCGGCCCCGCCTTGTATCCGACGCCACGCACGGTCACCACGATCTCCGGGCGCTCGGGGTCCTTCTCGACCTTCGAACGCAGACGCTGCACATGGACGTTGACCAGGCGGGTGTCGGCGGCGTGGCGGTAGCCCCACACCTGCTCCAGGAGCACCTCACGGGTGAACACCTGCCACGGCTTGCGGGCGAGCGCGACCAGCAGGTCGAACTCCAGCGGCGTCAGCGCGATGGCCTGGCCGTCCCGCTTCACCGAGTGCCCGGCCACGTCGATCACCAGGTCGCCGATGGTCAGCTGCTCGGGAGCGGGCTCCTCCGACCTCCGCAGCCGCGCCCGGATGCGGGCGACCAGCTCCTTCGGCTTGAACGGCTTCACCACGTAGTCGTCGGCCCCGGACTCCAGGCCCACCACCACGTCGACGGTGTCGCTCTTCGCGGTCAGCATCACGATCGGCACGCCGGACTCCGCCCGGATCTGGCGGCACACCTCGATGCCGTCCCGACCGGGCAGCATCAGGTCCAGCAGCACCAGATCGGGCTTCGCCTCCCGGAAAGCGGCCAGCGCCTTGTCGCCGTCGGCCACGAAGGCCGGCTCGAAGCCTTCTCCACGCAGCACGATCCCGAGCATCTCGGCCAGTGCGGTGTCGTCATCGACGACAAGGACTCGTCCCTTCATAAACCACATCATCCCATTCCGATAACGGTGACCGGGACGCTTGGTGAGCGAGGTCACGTGTGTCCGTCACCGCTATCGGTGTCCGGGACAAGCCGTTCGTACGACGAACCGTACGCGCTGCGCGCCGCCGGACCTTACGCGCCGCCCTGCAACGCGGCAATCCCCTCCGCCGTCACCGGTGACAGCACGCCACGCTCCGTGACGATCGCCGTCACCAGCTCCGGCGGCGTCACGTCGAACGCCGGGTTGTAGGCCTGCGTCCCCAGCGGCGCCACCACCACGTCCCCCACCTCGGTGACCTCCCGCCCGGCCCGCTGCTCCACCTCGACCGACGCCCCGTCCGGCGTGTGCACGTCCACCGTGGTCCACGGCGCCACCACCACGAACGGCACATGGTGGTACCGCGCCAGCACCGCCAGCGGATACGTCCCCACCTTGTTGGCCACCGAGCCGTCCGCCGCGATCCGGTCCGCCCCCACCACCACGGCGTCCACCTCCCCGGCCGCGAACAACGAGCCCGCCGCGTTGTCCGCGAGCAGCGTGTACGCCATCCGCTGCCGCGCCGCCTCCCACGCCGTCAGCCGCGCGCCCTGCAGCAGCGGCCGCGTCTCGTCCACCCACAGGCGCCGCAGCCGGCCCACCCGGTGCGCGGCCAGCGCCACGGCGAAGGCCGTGCCCTCACCGCCCGACACCAGCGCACCGGTGTTGCAGTGCGTCAGGATGCGGTGCCCGCCGCCCGACCGCAGCTCGTCCAGCAGCGTCAGCCCGAGCTCCGCCATCCGCTCGGAGGCCTGCGCGTCCTCCCGGTGCAGCGCACGCGCCGCGTCCAGCGCCGCCTTCGCCGCGCCGTCCGGGCCGCCGCCCGCGGCCAGCGCCGCGTCGTACGCGGCCTTCGCCCGCCGCACCCCGGCCTCCAGGTTCGCCGCGGTGGGCCGTGCGCCCGCCAGCGCCCCCGCCGCCTGCTCCACGTCGAACCCGCGCGCCGCCGCCAGCGCCACCCCGTAGGCGCCCGCGATCCCCAGCAGCGGCGCACCGCGCACCGCCAGCGACCGGATCGCCCCGACCAGCGCGGCCGCGTCCGTACAGATCAGTTCCGACTCCTCGGCCGGCAGCCGTGTCTGGTCCAGGAGCACCACCACCGGCCCCTCCGGGGGCTCCTCCCAGCGAAGCGCCGGGATCAGGGGTATGCCGTCGGTCCGTCCGCTGCCGCCAGGTCGCACGCCGTGATCAGCCATGCCGTCAGTCTTCCCCGAAACGGCCGCGCCAGTAAGGCGATCACGGCTCCGCACACCGTCCTGTCTCGGTCCCGTCCCGATCGTCCACACCCCGTCCACCCCCGGGAGTGCACATGGCACGATGACCTGACCTGCGCCGTGATCGCGGCAGCACCCTGAAGGAGCGACCATGAACGACTCGCCGGGCTGGACCTCGCCCGGATCCTCTCCGGCCGGCGACCCCAGCGGCGAGCAGGGTCCTCAGTGGTCCAAGGAGCAGCCCCCGCCCGCCGC
>NZ_JBRIOU010000005.1:0-5508 GCF_053474865.1 Streptomyces sp. CO7 | reverse complement strand
AGCCCGGCGTGGTCCCGCTCCGCCCCCTCGGCCTCGGCGAGATCCTCGACGGCGCGGTCGCCACCATGCGCACCTACTGGCGCCCCGTCCTCGGCATCTCCTTCGTCGTCGCCCTCGTCACCCAGGGCCTGTCTCTCCTCGGCGCCCTCAGCCTCCTCGACGACCTGAGCACCCTCAGCTCCGACCCGGCCGCCGTCGACGCCGAGGACCTCCCCGGCCTGATGGCCGCGACGGGCGCCGTCTACCTGGTCGCCCTGGTCGTCATGCTTCTCGGCACCACCGCGGCCTCCGCCCTGCTCACCCCGGTGATCAGCCAGGCGGTCCTCGGCCGGCCCGCGACGGTCGGCCAGGCATGGCGGACCTCGAAGCCCCAGTTCTTCCGCCTCGTCGGGCTCACCGTCCTCATCCCGACGATCCTCGTCGCCGTGCTCGTGGGCTGTCTGCTCCCCGGCATCCTCCTGCTGATCTCCGAGGACGCCAGGCCCGCCGGGATCCTGCTGATCGTGCTGGGCGTCCTCGCCTCCCTCGCGCTGGTGACCTGGCTCAACTTCAAGTGGTCCCTCGCCTCACCGGCGCTGATCCTCGAGAAGCAGCCCGTGTTCCGGTCGATGACCCGCTCCACCAAGCTCGTCAAGGGCTCCTGGTGGCGCGTCTTCGGCATCCAGCTGCTCGCCTCGCTCATCGCCGGGATGCTCGCCTTCATGGTCCAGACGCCGTTCGAGGTGCTGGGCATGATCCTCGACGGCTTCTCGCCGAGCTCGTACTTCGGCGGCGAACTCGACTCCTTCGGGGCGACCTACTACGTGTTCACCAGCATCGGTGGCGTGATCGCCCAGACGATCACCCTGCCCTTCGCCGCCGGCGTCACCGTGCTCCTCTACATCGACCGCCGCATCCGCCGCGAGGCGCTCGACCTGGAGCTCGCCCGCGCCACCGGCCTCGCCACCGGCACGGGGAGCTGATGCGGTGAGCTGGGCGGGGGGAACGGCCGTGCTTCTCGCGGCCACCGCGCACACCACGTCCGACGACGGCCCTCCGGTCACCCTCCCGCGCGACCCCGCGCGGGAGGAGGCCGAGAGGGAACTGTCCAAGGGCGTCTACCACCAGGACGACCCCGGCCTCCTCGAGCGCGCCCTGCGGTGGCTCGGCGAAGCCGTCTCCGACCTCTTCGACCGGGCCGCCTCCCTCGCGCCCGGAGGCCACACCGGCCTCTGGCTGCTCCTCGGGGCGGTGCTCCTGCTGCTGGTCCTGCTCGTCGTCCGCCTCGGCCTGCCCGGACGCCGCCCGCCGGCCGCTGCGCAGGACGCGCTGTTCGCCGACGGCCCGCGCAGCGCCGCCGCACACCGCACGGCCGCCGAGGAGGCAGCCGCCCGCGGCGACTGGACCCGCGCCGTCCAGGAGCACACCCGTGCCCTATTCCGCTCCCTGGAGGAACGCACCCTGCTCGACGTCCGCCCCGGCCGCACCGCGGACGAGGCCGCCGCCGAGGCCGGCCGGGTCCTCCCCGGCCACGCGGACCGGCTGCACACCGCCGCCCGCGACTTCGACGACGTCACCTACGGCGGCCGCACCGCCACCGAGGACACCTACCGGCGCATCGCCCTCCTCGACGCCGACCTGCGCAGGGCCACCCCCCTGCTCGCCGACGCCGCGACGGCCTCCCGCGCCGGCTGGACCAGCCCGGGAGCCGCCGAATGACCGCCACCGCGCACCGTCCGGAGGGCGGCACCTCCACCTCGCCCCGTCCCGAAGGCGGCACCTCCACCTCGCCCACCGCCCGGCACCTGTGGACCCGCGGACGAGGCATCCTGCTCGTCCTGGCCGTCCTCGTCGTCGCCGGCATCGTCATGGCCGCGGCCCGCTCGGCGAACAACGGCCCCCTCGACCCCCGCTCCCCGAGCGCCGGCGGGGCGAAGGCCGTCGCCGAGGTGCTGGGCGACCACGGCGTCGAGACCCGCACCGTCACCACCCTCGACGACGCCACCTCCGCCATGGGACCGGACACCACCCTGCTGGTCGCCGTCCCCGACCTGCTCACCGAGACCCAGGCCGGCTCCCTGCGCGACGCCGCCACCGCCACCGGCAGCAACCTGGTGCTCCTGGCCCCGGGCGTCTCCACCGACGCCCTGGCCCCCGGCGTCGCCGCCGACGCCACCCCGGCCTTTCAGGACACCGCCGAACCCTCCTGCGCCCTGCCCGCCGCCGAACAGGCCGGCGACGCCGAGACGACCGGCATCCGCTACCGCGTCACCGCGCAGGAGGCGGACTCCTGCTACCTCAGCGACGGCCTGCCCACCCTGGTCCGCCTCCCGTCCTACGCCCCGACGAAGACGGGCGGCGACACGGTGGTCGTCGGATCACCTGCCTTCCTGACCAACGAGCGCCTCGCCGAGCACGGCAACGCCTCCCTGGCCCTCGGCCTCCTCGGCTCCCGACCCGACCTCGTCTGGTACATCCCCTCCCTCGCCGACGTCGCCGAGGCGGGCCCGGCCGGTGAGGGCCAGGACGGCATGTCCCAGGTCGGCTCCCTGCTGCCCGCCTCCTGGCAGTGGGCCGCCTTCCAGCTGCTGATCGCCGCTGCCGCGGCCGCCTTCTGGCGCGGCCGCCGCTTCGGCCCCCTGGTCACCGAACCGCTGCCCGTGGTCGTCCGCGCCTCGGAGACCACCGAGGGCCGGGCCCGCCTCTACCACGCGGCCAAGGCCCGCGACCGCGCCGCCGAAGCGCTGCGCGGCGCCACCCGCCTGCGCCTGGCACCGCTGACCGGCGTCCCCGTCGCACGCGCCCACTCTGCGGAGGCCCTGCTGCCCGCCGTGGCGGCCCGCATCGGCGACCCCGCGCGGGCCGCCACCCTCCAGGAACTCCTCTTCGGCCCGCCGCCCGGCGACGACGCGGCCCTCGTCTCCCTCGCCGACCGACTCGACGCCCTCGAAAGAGAGGTAAGCCGTCCATGACGGACCCGACCGCCGACATCACCCCCGGCTCCTGGCAGCCCACCGCCGACACCACCGCGCCCACCGGCGACCCGCGGGCCGCCCTGGAGAGCCTGCGGGCAGAGATCGGCAAGGCCGTCGTCGGCCAGGACCCCGCCGTCACCGGCCTGGTCGTCGCCCTGCTCTGCCGCGGCCACGTCCTCCTCGAAGGCGTCCCCGGCGTCGCCAAGACCCTCCTCGTCCGCTCCCTGGCGGCCTCCCTGCGACTGGACACCAAGCGCGTCCAGTTCACCCCCGACCTGATGCCCGCCGACGTGACCGGGTCGTTGGTCTACGACACCCGCAACGCCGAGTTCTCCTTCCAGGCCGGCCCGGTCTTCACCAACCTGCTGCTCGCCGACGAGATCAACCGCACCCCTCCCAAGACGCAGTCCTCCCTCCTGGAGGCCATGGAGGAGCGTCAGGTCACCGTCGACGGAACGCCCCGCCCGCTGCCCGAGCCGTTCCTGGTCGCGGCGACCCAGAACCCCGTCGAGTACGAGGGCACCTATCCGCTGCCGGAAGCCCAGCTGGACCGCTTCCTGCTCAAGCTCACCGTGCCGCTGCCCTCCCGCGACGACGAGATCGGCGTCCTCACCCGGCACGCCTCCGGCTTCGACCCGCGCGACCTGGCCGCCGCGGGACTGCGCCCGGTGGCCTCCGCCGCCGACATCGAGGCCGCCCGCGCCGCCGTCGCGAAGACCACCGTCTCCCCCGACATAGCCGCGTACGTCGTCGACGTCTGCCGTGCCACCCGCGAGTCGCCCTCCCTGGCCCTCGGCGTCTCCCCGCGCGGCGCCACCGCCCTGCTCTCCACCGCCCGCGCCTGGGCCTGGCTGACCGGCCGCGACTACGTCATCCCCGACGACGTGAAGGCCCTCGCCCTGCCCACCCTGCGCCACCGGGTCAAGCTGCGGCCCGAGGCCGAGATGGAGGGTGTCACCGCCGACTCCGTCATCACCGCGGTCCTCGCCCAGGTCCCGGTGCCGCGCTGATGGCTCTCACCGGACGGGCCGCCCTCCTGGCGGCCATCGGCTCGCTCCCGGTCGGCCTGCTGGAACCCAGCTGGACCGGCGTCCTCGCCGTGAACGGCACCCTGGCGGCGGCCTGCGCCTGCGACTTCGCGCTGGCCGCCCCCGTCCGGCGCCTGCGCCTGAGCCGGTCCGGCGACACCTCCGTCCGTCTCGGCGACACCGCCGAGGTGACCCTCACCGTCACCAACCCGTCCCGCCGGCCCCTCAAGGGCCGCCTGAGGGACGCCTGGCCGCCCAGCAGCTGGCCCGCCGACGCCCGCACCGCGGGCGTGGGCCACGCGGACACCCCGGGCGGCGACCCCTCACGGCACGTCCTCGACGTGCCCGCGGGTGAACGCCGCAGGTTCACCACCCGGCTGCGCCCCACCCGTCGCGGCGACCGCTCCCCGGACCGGGTCACCGTCCGCTCCTACGGACCGCTGGGGCTGTGGGCCCGTCAGGGCAGCCACCAGGTGCCGTGGTCGGTGCGCGTGCTGCCGCCGTTCCACAGCCGCAAGCACCTGCCGTCCAAGCTGGCCCGCCTGCGCGAACTCGACGGCCGCACCAGCGTCCTCACCCGCGGTGAGGGCACCGAGTTCGACAGCCTGCGCGAGTACGTCCCCGGGGACGACACCCGGTCCATCGACTGGCGGGCCACCGCACGCCGGCAGTCGGTGGCCGTCCGCACCTGGCGTCCCGAGCGGGACCGCCACGTCCACCTCGTCCTCGACACCGGACGCACCTCGGCCGGACGCGTCGGCGACGCCCCCCGGCTGGACTCCTCCATGGACGCGGCCTTGCTCCTGGCCGCCCTGGCCTCCAAGGCCGGCGACCGCGTCGGGTTCCTGGCCTACGACCGCAAGGTGCGGGCCCGCGTCCAGGGCCACAGCGCCGACGACCTGCTCGCCTCGCTGGTCGCGGCCATGGCCAACCTTGAGCCCGAACTGGTCGAGACCGACGCTCGAGGCCTCGTCACCACGGCGGTGGCCGCGGCACCGCGTCGCTCCCTGATCGTCCTCCTGACCGCCCTGGACCGTGCACCCCTGGACGAGGGCCTGCTGCCGGTGCTAAGCCGCCTGACGCAGCAGCACACACTGCTGGTCGCCTCCGTGGCTGACCCGCACGTCGCCGAGATGGCCGAGGGCCGCGGCAGTGTCGAGGCCGTCTACGGCGCCGCCTCGGCCGCCCAGGCCCGCGAGGAACGCCACCACGTCGCCGAACAACTGTGCCGTCACGGCGTGACGGTCGTCGACGCCGCCCCCGAGGACCTCCCGCCGGCCCTGGCCGACGCCTACCTCGCTCTCAAGGCAGCGGGACGGCTGTAAAGATCCGGAAACGAAAGAAGGGGGTGCCCGGTCGGGCACCCCCTTCTTGTGTCTCCTCGTGCAACTTCTCCGGAAATGCAGAAAGCCCCCGCACCAATGGTGCGGGGGCTTTCCCAATATTTGTTCGGCGGCGTCCTACTCTCCCACAGGGTCCCCCCTGCAGTACCATCGGCGCTGTGAGGCTTAGCTTCCGGGTTCGGA
>NZ_JBRIOU010000004.1:1186370-1187881 GCF_053474865.1 Streptomyces sp. CO7 | reverse complement strand
CGTGAGGGAAACGCCCGGTTACATTCCGAACCCGGAAGCTAAGCCTCACAGCGCCGATGGTACTGCAGGGGGGACCCTGTGGGAGAGTAGGACGCCGCCGAACAAATATTGGGAAAGCCCCCGCACCTTTGGTGCGGGGGCTTTCTGCATTTCCGGAGAGTTTATGGTCTGAGCATGCGCTACGACCTGGTCCTCTTCGACAACGACGGTGTGCTCGTCGACAGTGAGCCGATCTCCAACCGACTGCTGGCCGGCTACCTGACAGAACTCGGGCACGAGACCTCCTACGAGGACTCCGTGCGGGACTACATGGGTTCGGCCATGCACCGCATCCATGACCTGATCCTCGAGCGGACCGGGCAGCGGCTGCCGGAGGACTTCGACGACGAGTTCCACGCCCGTGTCTTCGCCGCGTTCGAGCGGGAGTTGAAGCCGGTGCCGGGCGTCGCGGACGTGCTGCGTCGGCTTTCCGCAGCGGGCATCCCGTTCTGTGTGGCCTCTTCGGGGAGCCATGAGCGGATCCGGGTGGGTCACCGGAAGACCGGGCTGGACCGGTGGTTCGACGACGAGCGCATCTTCAGCGCGCAGGACGTCGGCTGCGGGAAGCCGGCGCCGGACCTGTTCCTGCACGCCGCGCGGTCGATGGGGGTCGCGCCGGAGCGATGTGCGGTGGTGGAGGACAGCCCGCTGGGGGTGCAGGCCGGTCTTGCCGCCGGGATGGACGTGTACGGGTTCACCGCGATGACGCCGGCCGAGAAGCTGGTGGGCGTGAAGGCGCCGTTCACCACGATGGGGGAGCTGGCGGCTCTGCTGGCCTGAACGGCTACCGTGGCGTCCATGAGCGGCCGCGCGCAGATGATGTGGGACGAGGCAGTCACCGGCTACGACTTCGGGCGAGGGCATCCGATGGACCCGGTCCGCCTGAAGCTGACGCGGCGTCTGGTCGCGGCGCTGGAGCTGGACCGCCAGGTCACCGTGGCCGGCGTCAGGGCGGCGGGGGATTCCACGCTGCGTCTGGTGCACCGCCAGGACTACATCGAGGCGGTCAGGGCGGCCTCGGCCGACCCGGAGGCCGCGGACCCTGCCTACGGGCTGGGCACGGAGGACGACCCGGCTTTCCGAGGGATGCACGAGGTCTCCGCGCTGATCGCCGGGCTGTCCGTGGGGGCGGCGGAGTCGGTGTGGCGGGGGGACGCGCTGCACGCGGTGAACTTCGCAGGCGGGCTGCACCACGCGATGCCGGGGGCGGCTTCCGGGTTCTGCGTCTACAACGACGCGGCGCTGGCCGTCGCGCGGCTCCTGGAGCTGGGCGCGGAGCGGGTCGCCTACGTGGACGTCGACGTGCACCACGGGGACGGCGTCCAGGCGGTCTTCTGGGACGACCCCCGTGTTCTGACGGTCTCTCTGCACGAGCACCCGCGCACGTTGTTCCCGCAGACCGGGTGGCCCGAGGAGACGGGCGGCCCGGGCGCGGAGGGCACGGCGGTGAACGTGGCGCTGGCGGCGGGGGG
>NZ_JBRIOU010000004.1:1185271-1186270 GCF_053474865.1 Streptomyces sp. CO7 | reverse complement strand
GACGGGGGACGCGGGGTGGCTGCGGGCGTTCGACTCGGTGGTGCCGGAGCTGCTGGAGGAGTTCCGGCCGCAGGTGCTGGTCACGCAGCACGGGGCCGACACGCACTTCGAGGACCCGCTGGCGCATCTGGCGGTCTCGCTGGACGCGCAGCACGCGGTGCAGGCGGCCTGTCACGGGCTGGCGCACGCGCACGCGGACGGGCGGTGGATCGCGCTCGGGGGTGGGGGCTACGAGGTGGTCGACGTGGTGCCGCGCTCGTGGGCGCACCTGGTCGCCGTGGCGGCGGGGCGGCCGGTGGCGCCGGAGACGCTGGTGCCGGAGGGGTGGCGGCAGGAGGTGTACGCGTTGACCCGGCAGGCGGGGCCTCGGCGGATGACGGATGGGCGGTGGCCGGTGACGTTCCGGTCGTGGGGGGACGGGTACGACCCGGCGGACCGGTTGGATCAGGCGATTCTCGCCACGCGCAAGGCGGTGTTCCCCCTGCGGGGGCTGATGCCGTGATCCTTCGCGGTTCCTTCCGGGAGTGCGGACGTCGCCTCGCGTGGCGGTGAGGCCGGCCCGGTCCTGCCAGCCTTGAGGCGCGGTCCGTGCCAGCTCCGCCCTCGCGGTCCTGGGCCGTCCGCGCCCCGCCCCCGCCCTCTGCGGGCAATCGTGCCGCTGGGCGGCACGGGTGGGCGCAGGCCTCGCGTCCTCGCGAGACGGTTCGCTTCACGTGACGTGAGCCCTTCCGGGAAGGGGGCGGGTCGGGGGATCGAACGGTGCTGTCCGCCTGAGCTGGACCCTGCGTCGCGTTGAGGTGCGGGTGCCGTGCGTACGGTGCCGTCTGCTTGCGCGGGGTGGGGGAGCCGCTCGCCGCGGAGGCTGGGGCCCTGCGCCCGCCCGTGCCGCCCCCTGGGCGGCCCAGCCGCCCGCAGGGGTGGAGGTGAGGGCGGCGCTCTGCGGCTCAGCCGCCCCGACGCCGGCGCGGCGGGCGTATGGCGCGTGGCGGGAACGGGGGC
>NZ_JBRIOU010000004.1:1184741-1185171 GCF_053474865.1 Streptomyces sp. CO7 | reverse complement strand
GTGGGCGGGCAGTATGTGATCGGGGACGATCGTGTCGACGAGACGGTCCGCGTCGTCCCGGAGCCAACCGGAACCCCCGCCGCAGGCCGAGGCCACCGGGGAGCCCCCGCTTCCGGGGCCGGAGGAGCGCGCCCGGTGCGAGTCGCGCTCGGACCGGCCGGCAGGCGGGCTCTCGACGTTCCGCGGTGATGCGCTGCGTCCGATGCAGGGCCGCAGTGTCGACAAAACGACCCGGTTCCGACTACGCATCAGCAACCCCGGCAGCCCCGCGCCCGTCCCGGCGCCGGTGGTGCGGGGATTCCGCCGCCGGGGGCGCACCACCGCGTGCCGTGGCCGGCGGCGGGTGCGGTCGCCGGGGTTCCCCGGGGCGGGTGCCGGACCTGCGGGGAGGGGAGGCTTCCGGGGCCGCCGGGCAGGTCAGTGCGGGTGC
>NZ_JBRIOU010000004.1:1179375-1184641 GCF_053474865.1 Streptomyces sp. CO7 | reverse complement strand
GGGTGTGGGGCCCGGGCGGCGTCCCCCGCTTATCCGTTGCGTGCTCAATCGCGGGTGTCTGTCACGGTAGGCCGGTGATGGCTGCTCCTCTTCCCCACTCGCATCATCCGCCCCTACCTTGGGGAGTGAGCACGCAGCGACGAAGAGTCACCGGAAGGGGAAGCCGGTGGCCGTCGAGTGCGAAGGGTTCAGGTGTGTCATGGCAGCTGGCAGCGAAAGGCCTCTGAACGAGGTTCAGTTCCTTACCGTGGCGGAGGTCGCCTCGGTGATGCGCGTGTCCAAGATGACCGTGTACCGGTTGGTGCACAGCGGTCATCTGCCCGCCATCCGGGTCGGACGGTCGTTCCGGGTCCCGGAGCAAGCGGTTCACGAGTACCTTCGCGAGAGCTATGTGGGGGTGGAGACGGCCTGAGGCAGTCGCTCGCGGCGGTTCCGGGGTTCTCCCGGGCCGTCGCGCAGCCCCTCGATTACGACCTCATGGCCGGGGGAAGGTAGGCTTTCCCCTCGAAGGTCGTATGGGCCCATGGCGCCCAACGCCGAGTGATGAGAAGTGAGCGAGGGTAAGTCGTGGGCTCTGTTATCAAGAAGCGGCGCAAGCGGATGGCCAAGAAGAAGCACCGCAAGCTGCTCAAGCGCACGCGCGTCCAGCGTCGCAACAAGAAGTAACGCGACGCGGCACACGCCGCGCGAAGCGTACGTCTGCGGCCCCCCACCGGTTCGGTGGGGGGCCGCGGCCGTTCCCGGGGCGCCTTCGCGGCACCCCGTGGTGGTGTCACCGGCTCCGTGGGGCAGACGTGTGGGAGGCGTGGGCGGAGGGCGGTGGCAGCGTGAGCGCCATGCCCGCGCAACACGGAGCGGCTAAGTTGTCGCATACCGCCGGGAGGGAGCCCGCGCGGACGACGGGAGGGCGCTGGTCTTGGGCAGGATCGTGCTGGTGACCGGGGCGGCCCGGCGGCTGGGGAGCCACTTCGTGCGCCGGGTGCTCCAGGACCCGGACGTGGCGCGGGTGGTGGCGGTGGACGCCGTCACCCCGGAGCACGACCTGGGGGAGGCGCTGTTCGTGCGCGCGGACATCCGGCAGCCGGCGATCGGCCGGGTGCTGGCCGAGCACGCCGTCGACACGGTGGTCCATCTCGACGTCACCGGGACGGCGTTGGCCGGCGGCGGGCGGTCCTCGGTGAAGGAGACCAACGTCATCGGCACCATGCAGCTGCTGGGCGCCTGCCAGCAGTCGCCGACGCTGCGGCGACTGGTGGTGAAGTCCAGCACCACGGTCTACGGTTCCGCCTCCCGCGACCCCGCCGTGTTCGGCGAGGCGACGACGCCCAAGGTGCTGCCCAGCGGTGGCTTCGCCAAGGACGCCGTCGAGGTCGAGGGCTATGTGCGGGGCTTCTCGCGGCGGCGGCCGGACGTGGCGGTCTGCGTGCTGCGGTTCGCCAACATCCTCGGGCCGGGCGTGGACACCCCGCTCGCCTCCTACTTCCGTCTGCCGGTGCTGCCGACCGTGCTCGGCTACGACCCCCGGCTGCAGTTCGTCCACGAGGACGACGTCACCGACGTCCTGCTGCGGGCCTCCCGGGAGCCCGAGCGGGGGACGCTGAACAGCGGCACCTTCAACATCGCGGGGGACGGCGTCCTGACGCTGTCGCAGTGCGCGCGGCGGATGGGACGGCCGACGGCGCCGGTGCTGCTGCCCGCGGTCACCCTTACCGGGTCGTTGCTGCGGACCCTGGGGCTCTCCGACTTCTCCCCCGAGCAGATCCGGCTGCTCACCCACGGCAGGGTCGTCGACACCCACGAGATGCGCGAGATCCTCGGCTTCGAACCGCGTCACAGCACGGCGGAGACGTTCGCGGACTTCGCCTCGGCCGCCGGCCCCGGGCTCCTGCCGCCCGCCGCGCTCGCCGCGGCCGTCGACCGGATCGCCCGGCACGTGGCGCCGGACACCAGCACCCAGGCCGAGCGGCAGACGTGAGGAGCACAGTCACCATGGCGGACGCGAAGGTCATACCGTTCGACGACGACCGCGCCAGGCGCCGCTCCGCGCCCCGTGGCGCGAGGTCCGGCGACGGCGCCACGGTCCCGCTGCCGGCCCAGGGCCGCGGCGCGGGAGGTCCGGGCGACGAGGGCGCCCTCGGCAGCGGTGAGGGCCCTCCCCGCAGCGGCCAGGGCCCCTCCCACGGCGGTGGGGACGCCCCTGGCGGCGGCGAGGGCGCCCAGGGCCCGGCGCAAGGCGGCGGGCTGGAGCGGCGGCTGGCGAAGGGGCTGGCGTTCCTGCGGCGGCGGGTCACCGGTGAGTACGAGGTCGACGACTTCGGCTACGACGCCGAACTCACCGACGAGGTGCTCATGGCGATGCTGCGCCCGCTGTACGAGAAGTACTTCCGGGTCGAGGTGAAGGGCATCGAGAACATCCCCGCCGAGGGCGGGGCGCTGATCGTCGCCAACCACTCCGGAACCATCCCGCTGGACGCCCTGATGATGCAGGTCGCCGTGCACGACAAGCACCCGGCGGGCCGTCACCTGCGGCTGCTGGCCGCCGACCTGGTCTTCACCCTGCCCGTCGTCAACGAGGTCGCCCGCAAGCTCGGCCACACCCTCGCCTGCGCCGAGGACGCGTCCGAGCTGCTGGGGCGGGGCGAACTGGTCGGCGTGATGCCGGAGGGATTCAAGGGCATCGGCAAGCCGTTCGGCGAGCGGTACAAGCTGCAGCGGTTCGGCCGGGGCGGGTTCGTCTCCACGGCGCTGCGGGCGCGGGCGCCGATCATCCCGTGCTCGGTGGTCGGCGCGGAGGAGACCTATCCGATGGTGGGCAACGCCCGGACGGTGGCCCGCCTGCTGGGGCTGCCGTACTTCCCGCTCACGCCGACCTTCCCCTGGCTGGGACCGCTGGGAGCGCTGCCGCTGCCCACCAAGTGGACCATCCAGTTCGGGGAGCCGATCCCCACCGACGGGTACGCGCCCGAGGCGGCGGACGACCCGATGCTGATGTTCAACCTGACCGACCAGGTCCGGGAGGAGATCCAGCACACGCTCTACAAGCTGCTGGTCCGGCGGCGGTCGATCTTCTTCTGACCGGCCCGACAGGCATGCACAAGGCCTGACAGGCATGCGGAGGAGGGGGACGCCCGACCGGCGTCCCCCTCCTCACGGCGTCACTCCGACGCGTCCCCGCCGAGGCCGAGGCCCGGGAGGAGGTCGGGGAGCAGCGGGGGCAGCGTGACCCGGTGGCCGCGCTCCTCCTCGTCCTCCGGCTGGGAGGCCGAGCCCTGGTCCTCCTCGTCCGGCGGCTCGAACAGGCCGCCGGTGTTGCCGCCGAGCAGGCCGTCGGTGTCCGAGGACGGGGAGGCCTCGGGCTCGCCCCCGGTGCCGGTGGAGGAGCCCTTCTCGGCCTTGTCCTTGCCCGGGGCGGTGGACTCGCCCGACGGGGAGGAACCCGGGGATCCGGAGCCGGTTTCGCGGCCCGGCCTCAGGTCGTCGCCGGGCGAGGGCCCCTCGGGCAGCAGGGGCCGCAGCGGGGCGACGTCCTGCTCCATGGCGTCGAAGACCGACGAGACCTCCTCGCTCACGTCACCGAGCTGCACGGGGAGCCGGCCGCGCAGCTCGTGCCACGTCCGGCCGTGCCGTTCGGTGAAGGAGGAGAGCGCCTGGATGGGGGCCAGGGAGTCGGGGTCGCGCCGGTAGGCGTCGTGGAGCAGGCGGTGGCCCTCGACGGCGTCCTCGTGCATGCCGGAGAGGGTGCGGCGGATCTCGACCACCGATTCGTGGTCCAGGTGGCCGCCACGGCCGCGCTCCATCAGCCGCCGGGTCTCCGCGAGGCGCCGGGAGGCCTGGTCGAGCAGCATCTCGCCGCGCTCCGTGCCGTCGTCGGCGAGACCGAGACGGAAGTCCTCGATCCCGCGTTTGAGGCCGTAGAGGGAGTCACCGGGGAGGGCGTCGGAACTGGCCGCGGCCACGCCTCCGAAGGCACTGGCCGCCACGCCGACGCTCAGCCCGCCGGCGGCCAGGCCCTTGGTCAGGCGTGAGCGCGGCCGGAGCTTTCCCAGGGCGCTCGCCCGGTGGGCGCCCCGCGCCCGGGGTGAGCGCTGGTCGGGAACCTGCGCGGACACGTCTGTGCCCAGGACGCCCTCTTGGACCATGGCCTCCATGGCGGCCACCAGTTGGGCGCGCTGGACGACCTTCACCTCGGGGTCGAGCTCGGGCTTGGGCAGTTCGCCGAGACCCGCGGCGACGGCCGTCATGGCCGCCTGCCCGGTGTCTTCCGCGGCAGCGGGGTTCGGTGCCGCCGATCCCTGTGGCTGCTCGGCCGCCGTGCCCCGGTCGGACAGCTCCTCCAGGGCCTGGGCGAAGGCGTTCGCCCGCCGGTGCGCCGATACGTTCGCGATCACTGGCGGCACCTCCTCTCGTCATGACGGACGACTCCCGGCGTGGACCTCGGGGAGTCCGCAGGGAGCCTGTATCCCGGACAACGAGCGGCTGGGCACTTCGGTTACGGACTTCGGGCGGACTGGCGGTGGAATCAACCGCCTTTCACCTTAAGTGAGTTGTCGGTTGCGGAGGGTGGCCTCCCGAGACGCGGCCGCCGGGGGCGGCCGCAGGCCGTCCCCCCGTCAGCGGGCGTCGTCGGGAAGCAGCCTGGCCAGGGTGCGGACGGCGCGGTACTGCAGCGTCTTGATGGCGCCCTCGTTCTTGCCCATCACCCGCGCCGTCTCGGCGACCGAGAGCCCCTGCAGAAAACGGAGCGTGACGCATTCCTGTTGCTGGGGGTTGAGCCTTCGGACGGCGTCGAGCAGGGCGGCGTTGGACAGATGCTCCAGGACGGAGTCCTCGGGCGAGCGCTCGACCTCGTTGGCGTCGAGCATCTCGCCGGTGGTCACCTCGAGACGGAAACGGCTGGACTTGAAATGGTCGGCGACCAGGTTGCGCGCGATGGTGACCAGCCACGCGCCGAAGTCCCTGCCCTGCCAGGTGAAGGTGCCGATCCGGCGCAGGGCGCGCAGGAAGGTCTCACTGGTGAGGTCCTCGGCGGTCGCCCTGCTGTTCACCCGGTAGTAGATGTAGCGGTAGACGGTGTCGCTGTACTGGTCGTACAGCCGCCCGAAAGCCTCGGCCTCTCCTCCCTGGGCACGTTCGACCAGATCCATCATGCGGGCGCTGTCGCTGTCCGCCGCGGGACGGCGGGCGGGCGCGGCGGCGGTGGCGCCCGCGCGGCCCCTCCGGACGACCGTGCCCGAGCTCTCGGCGAGGGCGTAGCACGGGCCGGCGG
>NZ_JBRIOU010000004.1:1171789-1179275 GCF_053474865.1 Streptomyces sp. CO7 | reverse complement strand
GGGCGGGAACGGCGTACGCGGTGGGGACGAAGCCGCGCAACAGCTCCAGGGCCGCTGAGCGGAGCGCAGCCAGGCCCGAGGCGTCAACCCCGACGTGTGGGTACACGGGACTCCCAGAGGCAGAGCTTCCATCACGTGCAGTGCGGAACCGTTCACCCGTCGTGACGACGGAGGGGTACCGAATTGCGTCTGAGGAGAATAACGCTTCGTGCAGGGCCTGCTACGCCGAGTTGCCTAAATCATCGATTACGTCGCTTCCGTGGCTGGTTCGGGTCGAATTCGATGACATGGTGAGATCGTTTGTCGATCACATCCGGCCATGTTGCGAGCATCCGGTGTCCGGCTCCGGCCGATGTGAGCGGAGCGTCAGGGTCGCGGCGGGCGCGCGCGACGACGCCCGACGGCGTTCCCGGCCGGAAGGGGCCGGGCGCCGTCGGGCGTCGGACGGGGCGGGTGACGGGGGAAAGCGCCGGTCAGACCAGGCGTCGGCGGCGGTGCAGGGCCAGCGCGGCGGCGGTTCCGCCCGCGACCGCGCCGACTCCGGCGGCGGCCGGGATGCCCACCATCGCGGCCTTGCGGCCGGTGCGGTAGTCACGCAGTCGCCATTCCCGTTCCCGTGCGTATTTGCGCAGCCGGGGGTCGGGATTGACCGCATAGGGGTGGCCGACCAGCGAGAGCATCGGGATGTCGTTGTACGAGTCGCTGTAGGCGGCGCAGCGCGTCAGGTCCAGGCCCTCGGCGGCGGCGAGGGCGCGGATCGCCTCGGCCTTGGCGGGTCCGTGCAGGGGCTCGCCGACCAGGCGGCCGGTGTAGACGCCGTCGACGGACTCGGCGACGGTGCCCAGGGCGCCGGTCAGGCCGAGCCGGCGGGCGATGGTCTGGGCGATCTCCACCGGGGCGGCCGTCACCAGCCACACCTTCTGCCCCGCGTCGAGGTGTGCCTGGGCCAGGGAGCGGGTGCCGCTCCAGATGCGGCCGGCCACGTACTCGTCGTAGATGTCGTCGCCGATCATCTCGAGTTCCTCGACGCGGTGCCCCTTCACGATGGAGAGGGCGGCGTCGCTGGCCTCCTGCATGTGGGCGGGGTCCTCGATGCCGGCCAGCCGGAAGTAGGCCTGCTGCCAGGCGAACCGGAGCAGCTCCCGGGTGTCGAAGAACTTGCGCTTGTACAGGCCCCGGCCGAAGTGGAACAGGGCCGCGCCCTGCATGACCGTGTTGTCCAGGTCGAAGAAGGCGGCGGCGCTGGTGTCGCCGAGGACCGGGAAGCGGTCCTCCTGCCCGAGCGCGCCGGAGGACTTGCGGGCGGCCTCCGCCGCGGCCTCGCCGGCCAGGACGCTGCGCGCCGTGGCGAAGCGCTTTCGGGGGAGGAGCCATCCAAGTGCGGCCATGCGGTGAGCATATCCAGATCGTGGGACGGGTTCGGGGCGGTGAGGTTGTCGTCCTGTGAACACCCTGGGGCCCTCCCGCACACCGGCGGCACGCTCGCCGCCGGCGTACGGCGCGGGGCCGCCCGGGAGTGCGGCGGTTCAGGCGAGGGCGGCGCGCAGGCGGGACTCGTCCACCCGCCAGAAGGTGTGCTGCCGCCCGTCGATCAGGACCACCGGGATCTGCTCCCAGTAGGCACGGTGGAGTTCCTCGTCCTGGGTGATGTCCTTCTGCTCCCAGCGCACGCCGAGTTCGCCGCAGACCTTGGACACCACCTTCTCCGCGTCCTCGCAGAGATGGCACCCGGGCTTGCCGATCAATGTCACCAGACCACTCATGTCCGCCATTGTCCCGCGCCCCGGGGCGGTCACGCGCAGGCGTGGGCGGCGGGCGGACGGTGACGAGTTCGTGATCGTCTTCACGAATGCGGCGCCTTACCGGGAGTCATGGGCGGCCCGGGGAGGAGAGATAGCTCTCACCGGACGCCGGAATCGGCCTCTGACCTGGGGTTTCGCCAGATGCGACGGTTCGGTGGAACGCGGTTGTGTCGCTTACGATTTGACCGCGAATTTGCTTGCGGGGGCGTGCATCGAACGAGGAGCGTGTGCTGTTTTGTCCCCGACGAGTGAGGGAGCCGGACGCCTGTCCGCCGGTTCCGCGCGCGTGCGTGAACACCGCGTGACCCCGGTCACGTCGGTGGGGCAAAACGGACACCATCTTTGTGCACACGTTCACAAAGACATAGCCTGCATCCGACGAGGCGGTCCGGGGACGTGTGGCCGCCCCCAGCCCCGCTCTACCCGCAGGAGCATCGTGGCAACTGGCCGAACTCACCGACCGGCGACCCGCAGCCGAGGAATTCCCGAGGCCACCGTCGCCCGGCTTCCGCTGTACCTCCGCGCGCTGACCGCTCTGTCGGAGCGCTCGGTGCCGACCGTCTCCTCCGAGGAGCTCGCGGCCGCCGCCGGGGTCAACTCCGCGAAGCTGCGCAAGGACTTCTCCTACCTGGGCTCCTACGGCACCCGTGGCGTCGGCTACGACGTCGAGTACCTCGTCTACCAGATCTCCCGCGAGCTCGGTCTGACCCAGGACTGGCCCGTGGTCATCGTCGGCATCGGCAACCTGGGCGCGGCGCTCGCCAACTACGGCGGCTTCGCCTCGCGTGGTTTCCGGGTCGCGGCGCTGATCGACGCCGACCCCGCGATGACCGGGAAGCCGGTCGCCGGCATCCCCGTGCAGCACGCCGACGCGCTCGAGGACATCGTCCGCGACAACGGCGTCTCCATCGGCGTCATCGCCACCCCGGCCGGTGCGGCGCAGCAGGTCTGCGACCGTCTGGTGGGGGCCGGGGTGACGTCCATCCTGAACTTCGCGCCGACCATGCTGACCGTTCCGGACGGCGTAGACGTGCGCAAGGTGGACCTGTCCATCGAGCTGCAGATCCTCGCCTTCCACGAGCAGCGCAAGGCCGGCGAGGACGCCGCCGCCGACTCCGCCATGCCGCCGCCGGCCGCCGTCAAGGGCGCGGCCGCGGCCGCCGCCGCGATGGACGAGGCGGACCCGAAGGGCACCGACGGGGAAGCCCCCGCCGTGATGCCGGCATGAGTCTGCTCGTCGTCGGTCTGAGCCACCGCAGCGCGCCGGTCAGCGCGCTGGAGCGTGCCGCGCTGGGCGCGGAGGCGAAGACCAAGCTGCTGCAGGACACGGTGGCCGCCGAACCGGCCGCCGAGGCAGCGGTGCTGGCCACCTGCAACCGCATCGAGCTCTACGCCGACGTGGACAAGTTCCACGCCGGTGTCGCCGAGCTGTCCACGCTCCTGGCCCGGCACAGCGGGGTGGGGCTCGAGGAGCTCACTCCTTATCTTTATGTGCACTACGAGGACCGTGCCGTCCACCACCTGTACTCGGTGGCGTGCGGGCTGGACTCGATGGTCGTGGGCGAGGGCCAGATCCTCGCCCAGATCAAGGACGCCCTGGCCCAGGCGCAGGAGCTGCACACCGCCGGCCGGCTGCTCAACGACCTGTTCCAGCAGGCGCTGCGGGTCGGCAAGCGCGCGCACTCCGAGACCGGGATCGACCGGGCCGGCCAGTCCCTGGTCACCTTCGGCCTGGAGCAGCTCGCCGACGGCGCCGAGGTGCCGGCCTGGCTGGACGGCAAGCGGGCGCTGGTGATCGGCGCCGGTTCGATGTCCTCGCTGGCCGCCGCCACGCTGGCGCGCGGCGGGGTCGCCGAGATCGTGGTCGCCAACCGCACCGTCGAGCGCGCCGAGCGGCTCGCGGAGATCCTCACCGCGGGCGGCGAGTCCCCGGTCCGCGCCCGCGCGGTCACCATGGACGCCGTTGCCGCGGAGCTCGCCCGGGCCGACATCGCCGTGTCCTGCACCGGAGCCACCGGCCTGGTGCTCACCGCCCAGCAGGTGGCCGCCGCGGTCGAGGGCCGGGTCCGCCCGGCCGGTCCGACCGACGCGACCGCCGGCGGAGCGCCGCGGACGGCGGAGCCTTCCGGCGTCCGCGAGGCCAAGGACGCCGACGGCTGTCCCCTCGGCCTCGGCGTCGCCGCGCCGGCCGACCTGACCGAACTGCCGCAGGGCGCGCCCGGCGCAGGCTTCCCCGCCTCCGGCGAGGCGGCCGTGGCAGGGATGGACGCCGCCACGCTGGAGCAGCACGGCGCCTGGGTGGACCGCGGCGACGCGGAGCGCCTGGAGGCCGCGCGTACCGGCCAGGACGTGCGGCCCGAGCCCGACCCGGAGCTGGTGACCGCGCTGGCCGCGACCGCGGCCGCGGTGGGCCGGATCCCCGAGCGCCGCCGCCCGGAGGCCGTGGAGACGATCCGCCCCGAGCCGGTCCTGTCGGTCCTCGACCTGGCGATGCCGCGCGACGTGGACTCCGCCGTGCACCGGCTCGCCGGGGTGCGGCTGGTGGACATCGAGTCGCTGGCCGACGCCTCCGCGGACGCTCCGATGGCCGCCGACGTGGATCAGGTGCGGCGGATCGTCGCCGACGAGGTCGCCGCGTTCGGCGCCGCCCAGCGGGCGGCGACCATCACGCCGACCGTGGTGGCGCTGCGCTCCATGGCCGCCGAGGTGGTGGCGGGCGAGATCGCCCGGCTGGAGGGCCGGCTTCCCGACCTCGACGCCAAGCAGCGCCAGGAGATCACCCAGACCGTCCGGCGTGTGGTGGACAAGCTGCTGCACGCGCCGACCGTGCGGGTGAAGCAGCTGGCCGCGGAGCCCGGCGGCGCCGGGTACGCGGACGCGCTGCGCACCCTGTTCGACCTCGACCCGGAGACGGTGGCGTCCGTCTCCCGGGCCGACAAGGCCGCCGGCCGCAGCGCCGACGACTCCCTCCAGAACACCCTGATCGACGCCAACGCCAAGAACCGAGGGCGAGCATGACAGAGAAGGCTTTGAGGCTCGGCACCCGGCGGAGCAAGCTCGCCATGGCCCAGTCCGGGCACGTGGCGGAGGCAGTGGGCCGGGTCACCGGCAGGCCCGTCGAGCTCGTCGAGATCACCACGCACGGCGACGTCTCGCGCGAGCACCTGACGCAGATCGGCGGCACCGGCGTGTTCGTCGCCGCCCTGCGCGAGGCGCTGCTGCGCGGCGAGGTGGACTTCGCGGTCCACTCGCTGAAGGACCTCCCGACCTACCCGGCCGAGGGTCTGACGCTGGCCGCGATACCGGTCCGCGAGGACCCGCGGGACGCGCTGGTCGCGGCCGGCGGCGCCAAGCTGGCCGACCTGCCGCCCGGCGCCCGCGTCGGCACCGGTTCGCCGCGCCGGCAGGCCCAGCTCAACGCGTACGCGCGGGCCAACGGGCTGCGGCTGGAGACGGTGCCGATACGGGGCAACGTCGACACCCGCATCGGGTTCGTGGAGAGCGGGGACCTCGACGCCGTCGTGCTCGCCGCCGCGGGCCTGAACCGGATCGGCCGCGCGGACGAGGTCACCGAGCTCCTGTCGGTCGACACCGTCCTGCCGGCTCCCGGCCAGGGAGCCCTGGCGGTGGAGTGCTCCGCGGACGCCGCGGAGCTGATCGCCGCACTCTCGCAGCTCGACGACCCGCTCACGCGGGCCGCCGTGACCGCCGAGCGATCACTGCTCGCCGCCCTGGAGGCCGGTTGCAGCGCACCTGTGGGTGCCCTGGCCGACCTTCTGGGGGACGGGCAGATTGTCAAGGAAATGCGCCTGCGGGGCGTCGTCGGCACGACCGACGGCTCCCGGACGGTGCAGATGTCCACCACCGGTCCCGTCCCCGAGACGCATGAGCAGGCGATGGCGCTCGGCCGCGAACTCGCCGCCGAGATGCTTGCCCGGGGCGCGGCCGGTCTGATGGGGGAGCGAGCACAGTGAGCCCCACCACCCTTCCCGCGGTTCCCGATCAGGGGCACGTCACCTTCCTGGGTGCCGGTCCCGGCGATCCGGGGCTGCTCACGCTGCGCGCCGTCGAGGCGCTGGCGGGTGCGGACGTCCTCGTCGGCGAACCCGACGTGCTGGACGTGGTGCGCACACACGCCAGGCCGGGCGCCGTCCTGGAGAGCACCGGCGCGGACACGGACACGCCGCAGCTCACGGTGGTTGACGGCACGTCAACAACCGTTGCCGTTCCGGCGGAACGTGATGCCGTTCATCTTGTCATGGCGGCCGTACGCTCCGGCAGGCGGGTGGTCCGTGCCGTCACGGGCGACCCCGGCCTCGACTCCGACGCGGCGCGCGAGATGCTCGCCTGCGCCGCCGAGGGCGTGCGGTTCGAGGTGGTGCCCGGCATCGCCTCGGCCGTGGGCGTGCCCGCGTACGCAGGTGTGCCGCTGCGCGACGCGGACGGCGCGGACGTGCGGTTCGTCGACGCCCGCACCGCCAACGCCCGCTGCTGGACCGAGCTCGGCGCCTCCGACGGCACCGTGGTCGTCTCCACCACCCTGGACGGTGTCGCGGCGACGGCGGCCGAGCTGGTCTCGGCGGGCCGCAAGCCGGACACCCCGCTCACCGTGACGGTGGCCGGCACCACGACCCGCCAGCGCAGCTGGACGGCGACGCTGGGCACCATCGCGCAGGTCTTCAAGCAGGGCAAGGTGCTGCCCTCCGCGGACGGCGGCCAGGCCGTCATAGCCGTGGTCGGCGAGCGTGCCGCCGCGGGGGACCGCCGTGACCAGCTGTCCTGGTTCGAGTCCAAGCCGCTGTTCGGCTGGAAGGTCCTGGTGCCGCGCACCAAGGAGCAGGCGGTCTCGCTCTCCGACCAGCTCCGTTCGTACGGCGCGGTGCCGCACGAGGTGCCGACCATCGCCGTGGAGCCGCCGCGCACCCCGCAGCAGATGGAGCGCGCGGTCAAGGGTCTGGTCACCGGCCGCTACGAGTGGATCGCCTTCACCTCGGTCAACGCCGTCAAGGCGGTCCGGGAGAAGTTCGAGGAGTACGGCCTGGACGCGCGCGCCTTCGCGGGCATCAAGGTCGCGGCCGTGGGCGAGCAGACCGCCAAGGCGCTGATCGCCTTCGGCGTGAAGCCGGACCTGGTGCCCAGCGGCGAGCAGTCGGCCGCCGGTCTGCTGGAGGACTGGCCGCCGTACGACCCGGTCTTCGACCCGATCGATCGCGTCTTCCTGCCGCGCGCGGACATCGCCACGGAGACCCTGGTCGCCGGGCTGATCGAGCTGGGCTGGGAGGTCGACGACGTCACGGCGTACCGCACCGTGCGCGCCTCGCCGCCTCCGGCGGAGACCCGTGAGGCGATCAAGGGCGGCGGCTTCGACGCGGTGCTGTTCACCTCGTCGTCGACGGTGCGGAACCTGGTCGGCATCGCCGGCAAGCCGCACAACGTGACGGTGATCGCCTGCATCGGCCCGGCCACCGCCAAGACGGCGGAGGAGCACGGTCTGCGGGTCGACGTGATGGCCCCGGAGCCGTCGGTCACCAAGCTGGCGGCCGCGCTCGCCGAGTTCGGCGCGAAGCGGCGTGAGGCCGCGCTGGCGGCGGGCGACCCGGTCACCCGGCCGTCCGAGCGGCGTCCCGGCGCGCGTCGCCGCAGGGCGACGACCAGCTGACGGCACGTCCGTCCCGCCACGCCCC
>NZ_JBRIOU010000004.1:1168097-1171689 GCF_053474865.1 Streptomyces sp. CO7 | reverse complement strand
CCCCGGGTCCCGGGTGCGGGGGCGCGGTGCTTCCCCGCCCCCGCCTTCCCCGTCGCGGGGGCGGTAGTCCCGCGCACCTCCCGCGTCCCCGGCGTCCCGCGTGACGTCCCGGTGACTCGCGCGTCGCCGGGAGGGCGGGGGCGCAGGTGCCCCCGCCGTCGTCGGTCACGGGAGTCACCCTGCGCCGCTGCCGCCCCGGGGGGTCGCCGTAGTCTTCTCGCGTTCCCCAGCCGTCGCCGGCCGCTCGCGGCCGTTCTTCCCCGGAGGTGCCAGGTGGCCGAGGTGCTGGCCGTGGCCGTCATCACCGTGCTCGCGGTGATCAGCCCGGGCGCCGACTTCGCCATGATCGTCCGCAACAGCTACCTGTACGGGCGCACGGCGGGGCTGCTGGCCGCGCTGGGGATCGGTCTGGGCGTCCTGGTCCACGTCTCCTACACCATGCTGGGCGTCGGGCTGCTGCTCTCCGGGACGCCGGCGCTGTTCACCGTGGTGCGGATCGCCGGCGCCTGCTACCTGGTGTGGATCGGCTGGAAGACCTTCCGCTCCCGGGTCGAGGTGGACACCTCGGGCGAGGTGGGCGAGCCGCTGTCGCCCGGCGCGGCCCTGCGCACCGGGTTCCTCACCAACGCGCTCAACCCGAAGACGATGCTGTTCATCGTCTCCACCTGGACACAGGTGGTGCACGCGGACACCCCGCTGCTGCGGCAGGCGGGCTACGGCCTGTTCATCTCGGTCGCCCACCTGGTGTGGTTCTCCCTGGTCGCGGGGGTGCTGTCGGCGCCGGCGCTGCGGACGCGGCTGCTGAGGCGTCAGGTCCCGTTGAACCGGACCATCGGCGCCGTTCTCGTCGCCCTCGGCATTTCGCTCGCCTTCACCTCGGCCTGATCCCTAGGCTCGTCGCATGATCGCGACCCTGCAGTGCTTCGTCATCGACTGCCCGCGACCGCGTGAACTCGCGGCCTTCTACCGGGAGCTGCTCGGCGGGGAGGTGGACCGCAAGGATCCCCGCTGGTCCACCGACCAGGCGTGGTCCACCCTGCACACGCCGGGCGGCCCGGTCCTCGCCTTCCAGCAGGCCCCCGACCTCCGGCCGCCCGCCTGGCCGGACCCGTCCCGCCCGCAGCAGTACCACCTCGACCTCGGCGTCCCGGACCTGGACGCCGCCGAGGCGAGGGTGCTGGAGCTGGGCGGCACGCTGCTCGAGGCGGGCGACCCGGGGCGCGGCTGGCGCGTCTACGCGGACCCGGTGGGGCACCCGTTCTGCCTGGTGCGCGAGTGACGGCCCGACCGCCACGGGGCGCCGGCCGCGGAGCGCAGGACCACGGTCCCGGGTCCCGCGGAGCGCGACCCCGACCCCGACCCCGGGCCTCCGCGCCCGGGGTCGCGACCGCAGCCGTCCCTACCCCCGAAGCGGCAGCGTCGACGAAGCTGTGCCACGTTCGAGGATCTCGACGGTGCGGCTGAAGCCGTCCGCGCCGTGCCCGAGACCGATGGACCGGCGGGCCGTGCCCTCGGCGGCGCGCATCACCCCTGCCTCGATGCCGTGGGCCTCGGAGGTCTGGACGACGTGGGCCATGGACGAGACGGCCGAGGTGAGCGGGTTGCCCTCGCCGGGGAAGCTGCCCTTCTCGACATCTTCGGCCACCTGCTCGAAGATCCCGGGCAGGATCGCGGCGATGCCCTGGGCGAACGGTGCCAGTTCCCGCGCGCCGACGCCTTCCGCGCGCGCCACCGCCAGAGCGTGGGCGTAACCCGCCATGGCGGTCCAGAAGGTGTCGAGCAGGGCGATGTCGTACGCGGCCGCCCGGCCGATCTCGTCGCCGAGGTGGGTGTGGGTGCCGCCCAGCGCGTCCAGCACGGGCTTGAGCTCCTGGTACAGCTCCGCGGGGCCGCTGTGGAGGAACACGGCGGCGGGTGTCCCGATGGTGGTGGTCGGCGTCATGATCGCACCGTCCAGGTAGCGGATGCCGTGCGCGGCGGCCCAGTCGGCGGTGCGCCGTGCCCGGACCGGGGTGTCGGCGGTCAGGTTGACGACCGTGCGCCCCCTGAGACCTTCGGTCACCGCGCGGTGTCGCAGGACGGAGTCCGCCGCGTCGTAGTCGACCACGCAGATGACGGTCGTCCCGCTCGCGCGGACCGCCTCCTCCGCGGAGGAGGCGCTGACCGCTCCCCGTGCGACCAGCTCGTGGTCCTTGCCGGGTGTGCGGTTCCAGACGGTGGTCCGCACCCCCGCGTCGAGGAAGGCGCCGGCCAGGGACCGGCCCATCGGCCCCAGGCCGAGCACGGTGACGGCAGACTTCGCGGAGTTCCTGATGAGCATGGAGATGCTTCACTCCCTTGTAGGTGACCGTGAGAGACAGGAGACGTGGTGATGACACGCAGTCGTGCGCAGGACCTGAACGTGTGTGGAGTGACCGCAGCCATCGCTGTGATCGACGGCAAGTGGAAGACCGCCCTGCTCTGGCTGCTGGAGTCCGGTCCGCACCGGCCCGGCGAACTGCGCCGGCGGTTGCCGGGACTCAGCGAAAAGGTGCTGACCCAGGCTCTGCGTGAGATGGAGACGGACGGACTGGTGCACCGGGAAGTGCACGACGTGCTGCCGCTGAAGACCGAGTACTCCCTGACCGGCTTCGGACGAGACCTCTCCGAGGCGCTCGCTCCCCTTTCCGAGTGGGGGCACCATCGTCTGCAGAGGCTCGCCGAAGCGACAACGGCTTCCTGATCCCGGCCACCCCCGTCCCGCGTCCGTGCCGCACTCCGACCGCCCCCTGCAGAAGGCTGCCCTCACCGGTGCGCGCTGCCAAGTACCCACAAAAAGGTGGGTACTGCCGCCTGCCTGCGGTGCGCGGGACGGCCGCCGTCACGGACTCGCCGAGGCGGCCGGGGAGGCCAGGCCCTAGGCGAGGGGCGGTTCCAGGCGGTGGCGCCCAGCGGATATTCGTACCGGGGGCGGCCGGTGTTGCCGCTGGTGCGGAACGGGCGTCCGTGGTCGTCGACGCGGACCGTCCCCGAACGGCCGCCGCTGGACCACTCCAGGTCCAGCGCCCAGCTCACGTCGTGGGCCGAGGCGTGCGCGGTGACGTACACGACCAGGGGCTCGGCGGCGCTCACCTTGTAGGGGAACGCGCCCTGGCCCCCCTGCGGCCGGGCGGCCGGGCGCGGGTCGTCGAGGCGCACGTCGAAGGACTTGGTGGTGACGTTGCCGCCGCAGCCGACGCCCATGGCGTAGTCGTTCCAGGGCAGCGGGGCGGAGGACCTGAGGACGCGGACGTGGATCGCGTCGAGGACGACGGTCCGGTCGCCCTTCGCCTGGAAGGTCAGCGCGACCATCTGGTCGCGCGCGGAGACGGCGCCCATGGCGGCCACCCACCCGGGCGCGTCCGGCTCGGTGGGCGGCGGGCCCATCTCGGCGGGCGGCCGGTTCACCAGGTAGTGCTGGCTGCAGGGGTCCTCCCACACGTAGGGGCGGGTGGAGACGGTGAGCGGCGTACCGGTGACCCGCGGGGCGGCGGAGGCCTCGGGGAGCGGGGTGGGCGTCTGCGGCTCGTCCTCCTTCGCCTTGCTCGCCGAGACGGAGGGGGAGGGTGAGGCC
>NZ_JBRIOU010000004.1:1162666-1167997 GCF_053474865.1 Streptomyces sp. CO7 | reverse complement strand
GTCCCTGCCTCGGGCCCGGTCCCGCCCTCGGCCTTCGGTCCGGTTGCCTCCGGTCCGGCACCGGCCTTCGGTGGGACGGCGGCCGCGGCTGCGGTTCCGGCCTGGTGGGTCGCCGGGGAGTGAGCAGGGGTCGAGCCCTTGCCGGGAGCGTCCGCCGGGGTGTCCGGCGTGCGGGCGTCCGGGGTCACGGCGCCCAGCGCCCGGGTGTCCGCGGTCGGTGCGTCGTTCGGCGTCGTGGCGCCCGCCACCGGCGCGCCCGTTGCTGCGGCGCTCACTGCCGGGGCGTCCGCCGCCGGGGTGCCGTCCGCCCGGTCGGCCTCCGTGGCGGAGACCGCGCCGGGCGGCGCGGACCCGGAGGCGGCCTCCGCGGCTGCGCGCGTCCCAGGGGCGCCGCCGGCGGCCCCCGCCGCACCACCCGCCGTGCTCTCCGGGGCCGGGGCCGGGGCTGGCGCCGGACGCCTGCGCGCGGCGTCGGCGAGGACCCAGGCCCGGTGGAGGCTCACCAGCTCCTCCGTGGACGCCCCGCACACGCGGGCGAACCGCTCGACCGGCGCGTACTCCGCCGGGACCGCGTCCCCGTTGCAGTACCGGTGCAGCGTCGACGTGCTCATGTGGAGCCGCTTGGCGAGCATGCCGTAGCTGCGCCCCGAACGGTCCTTCAGTTCCCGCAGCCGCCGCGCGAACTCCGCGGTGTCCTCTGCCCCCGTCACTGGTCCTCTCCCCCTCGTCCGTCGTCCGGGACGTCCCGTCCGGGCGTTCCAGGCGACCGCGTTCTGGCTGGTCAGGGCGTCGGGAACGTTCCAGCGTCCCGTACGCCCCGGCATCGGCGCCGGTGGGACGAATCCGCCCACAAGCTTGTGGTCATCCAAGCACGCCGCTTGGCCCGACCGGTCGAGCGGCTGCCGAACTCCACTGCCTTGAGAGGTATTTCGCCATGCATGCTCTCGCCTTCCGTCGCCCCCGTGTCCGCGTCCTCGCCGTCGCCACCGCCGCGTTCGCCGCCTTCTCGCTCACCGCCTGCGACAGCGGCTCGGACGGCGGCTCCCCCGCCCCCTCCCCGGAGGGCTCGCGCCCCGCCGCCTCGGCCGGCAGCCCGGACGCCGGCACGGACACGAAGCCGGCCGGCACGGAGAAGTCGGCCGACGGCGCCTCCGGCACGGGCAAGGGCGACGACGCCTCCACCGGCTCCGCCGGCAACCAGGGCTCGGACCAGGGCGGTTCCACCGGAGGCTCCACCGGCGGCTCCGGCAGCAGCGGCGGCTCCGGTTCCGGTACCGCCCTGGTGACCTGCACCACCGCCAACACCAAGATCCGCGTCACCGCCGTCTCCCGCCCGATCAACCACGTCCTGATCACCGCCGTCAACACCGGCGACGTCCCCTGCCTCGCCTACCACGCGCCGTTCCTGCGGTTCGACGACGCGCAGGCGGCCGTTCCGGTGCTGGACGACAGCCGGCCGCAGGCGGTGGTGACGCTGGAGCCGGGGGAGGCCGCCTACGCCGGAGTGATGACCGCGGCGGCCACCGGCGAGGGCGAGGGCGGCCGCACCGCCCGCAAGGTGACGGTCACCTTCGCCGGCCGCTCCGGCGGCGCGGGCTCCGGCGCCGCCACCGTGTCGCTCCCCTCGGGCGGCGTGTACGTCGACAGCACCCACACGGTCACCTACTGGCAGCAGGAGATGGACCAGGCGCTGGCCTGGTGACCCGCCGCCCGGCGGGCCGCACGGCCTCAGCCGACGAGGAGCTGGGCCTTCACTCCCGCCCAACCGGCGGCGTCCCCCGGGCGTGCGGCGCGCGACACCGCCTTCCCGGCACCGGCCGGCGGGGTGTCCCGCGCAACGCCGCCGCCCCCCAGCCGCATGGGCCGGCGGGGTGTCCCGTCGCCTCACCGGCGGCATCGGGGGGCGGGGGCCTGAGTCCGGCCACCGTTGTACCGGGCGATCACCGAGGAGACGGCGAGCATCAGCAGGGCGAGGACGCCGATGAACCAGGGCCCCGGTTCGCCCTCGGCCTGCGGCGAGACCCGGCGTCCGGGGTCGTGGGAGACCCGCACCCCGGCTCTGCGCCGTGCGGCCCCGCGCTGGGCGGCCCCGCGGACGCCAGGTGGCCGTCGGGTCCCCATCCCCGGCCGGGGGACGGACCGACCGGGCGTCGGCAAGACGTGCCCGCCCGCGGGCGTAGCGTGGAGGGCATGACGACGTACGGTTCCTTCCCCGGTACGCGGCCGCGGCGGCTGCGTACGACCCCCGTGATGCGGCGCATGGTGGCCGAGACCCGGCTGCACCCGGCCGACTTCATCCTCCCCGCGTTCGTGCGGGAGGGCGTGAGCGAGCCGGTGCCGATCAGTTCGATGCCGGGGGTCTTCCAGCACACCAGGGAGACCCTGAAGAAGGCCGCCGCGGAGGCGGTGGAGGCCGGGATCTCCGGGATCATGCTCTTCGGCGTCCCCGCGGACGAGAAGAAGGACGCCCTCGGCACCTGCGGCACCGACCCGGACGGCATCCTTCAGGTCGCCCTGCGCGACGTGCGGGCCGAGGTGGGCGACGACCTGATCGTCATGTCGGACCTGTGCCTGGACGAGTTCACCGACCACGGCCACTGCGGCGTGCTGGATGCCGACGGCCGGGTGGACAACGACGCCACGCTGGAGCGGTACGCGGAGATGGCCCAGGTCCAGGCGGACGCCGGCGCCCACGTCGTGGGCCCCAGCGGCATGATGGACGGCCAGATCGGCGTCATCCGCGACGCGCTGGACCAGATCGGGCGGGAGGACGTGTCGATCCTCGCCTACACCGCCAAGTACTCCTCCGCCTTCTACGGCCCCTTCCGCGAGGCCGTCGGCTCGTCCCTCCAGGGCGACCGCAAGACGTACCAGCAGGACCCCGCCAACATCCGCGAGTCGCTGCGCGAGCTGGCGCTCGACCTGGAGGAGGGGGCGGACATGGTCATGGTCAAGCCGGCCGGCCCCTACCTGGACATCCTGGCGCGGGTCGCCGACGCGGTGGACGTGCCGGTGGCCGCCTACCAGATCTCCGGCGAGTACTCGATGGTCGAGGCGGCGGCCGAGAAGGGCTGGGTCGACCGCGACAAGGCGATCCTGGAAACCCTGACCGGCATCAAGCGGGCCGGCGCCCAGAACATCCTCACCTACTGGGCGGTGGAGGCCGCGCGCATGCTGCGCTGACCACCACCTGACGGGATGGGACGGGGCGGGGCGGTACGGAACGGAACGGGGCGGACCTGCCGCAGGTCCGCCCCGATCTTGGCGGAAAGAGGCCCCGCGCCCCGCGCCCGCGTGCCGCTAGGTTGTCGGCGGGAACCGGCACGGCATGCCTCGGGGGAGGGGACGTTCCATGTCCGACGACGTGTGGCGCAGGATCGACACCGGCAGACCGCACCCGGCGCGGGTCTACGACCTGCTGCTGGGCGGCAAGGACCACTACGAGGTGGACCGCGCCGCGGCCGCGGCCGCCACCCGGGTCAACCCCCGGGGATACCTCGACGTCCGCCACAACCGGGACTTCCTGCGCCGCGCCGTCACCTCGCTGGCCCGCGACGAGGGCATGGACCAGTTCCTGGACATCGGCTCGGGCCTGCCCACGCAGGAGAACGTGCACCAGATCGCCCAGCGGTACGTGCCGTCCGCGCGCGTCGTGTACGCCGACAACGATCCGATCGTCCTCGCGCACGCCCGCGCCCTGCTGACCAGCAGCCCCGAGGGCCGCACCGCCTACGTCGAGGGCGGCCTGCGGGCGGCCGACGCCCTCCTCGAGCAGGCCTCCGCCACCCTCGACCTCGACCGCCCCGTCGTCCTGGTCCTCGCCGCCGTCCTGCACTTCGTCGAGGACGCCGACGCGTACGGCGTGGTGAAGCGGCTGACGGACGCGCTGCCTTCCGGCAGCCGGCTGGTGCTCAGCCACCTGGGCCACGACCTGAACCCGGAGCGGATCCTGCCCGTCCAGCGGACCATGCGGGAACGCGGCATGACCTTCGTCCTGCGGGACAGGGCCGGTGTCGGACGCTTCTTCGACGGCAACGGGCTGGTGGTCGAGGAACCGGGCATCGTCCCCGTGCACCGCTGGCGCCCCGACGGCGCGGCCCCCGTGCCCGAGCAGCCGGCCCCGAGGCTGCTGGCGTCCATGGAACCGGTGGACCGGCTGCGGTACGCCGACATCAACGACGTCACCGACGAGGACATCAGCGTCCACGGCGCCGTGGGCCGCAAGCCGTGAGCGGGCCGGGGCGGTTCAGGAGGCCCGGACTCCGCGCGGCTCCAGGCGCCGGCCGTCACGTCCGGTGCCATGCCGCGTAAGGCGCACGCGCCGCGCCGTCTGGTCGCCGACGGGCGCGAGTACTGGTGGACGCACAGCCACAGTCACCGGCGGCCGAACGGCGGACCGCCGGTGGACTGCCGTCAGACGCTCACGCTGACGTACCGCCCCAGGGAGCGGGCCGTCAGCCGGTTCCGCATCGTCTTCGCCCAGGGCTCCGGCCGCTACGTCCCGGGCGGGGGCTTCACCGGCTCCGGCGACGTCGGCTTCGTCCGGGGCGCCGGCCTCAACCTGCACGAGCCCGGCGCCGTACGCGCCCTGCTCCAGGTGGCGCTGGCCCGCGGCTGGCAGCCGGACGTCCCGGGCGGGACGACAGCCGACGGCTGGACCCTCCTGGAGGAGGCCGCCGCCCTGCGGGAGAGCGCCCTGAAGTTGACGTAGTCCACGAAGCCGGTGCAGTCCACCCGCGACGGGCACTCAGTCCCACCAGAAGGTCCACAGGTGGGCATTGAGGACTGCCTGCTCCGCGTAGCTCTTCAGCGGGGAGATGCCCTGGTCGATGTTGTCGGGGCAGAACGCGTAGTGCTCCGCGGCCACCGCCTCCGCGTGCTCCTGGGTGCCGGGCGGGGAGGCGACGGAGAGGACCAGCTGGTCGAAGGCGAGGGCGAGGACGCGGGCGCCGAAGCGGTCCTCCCAGGAGCGCAGGACGGCGCAGAGGCGGGCCACGTCCCCCTCGTGGTTCACCGGGCCCCTCCAGCCGATGGCCGCGGGTATGTCGGCGCTGCGGCGCGCCGGGACGAGGGCCGGTCGCGCGTCCTTCAGCCAGGGGACCCCCTCGACGACGAAATCCGCGGTGTCGGCGACGTCGAGGTCCGGGTCGGCGCGGGGCGCGGCGGCGGGGGCCAGGCCCTGCCAGGCGTCGGTCCGCACGCCCACCTCGTCGGGGCCGACCAGGTCGGCGTACTCCTGGTAGCCGGACCAGTGGTCGTCGAGGACCGCGGCGGGATCGTGGTCGCCGGGGTACGTCGTCCTGGCGGGGGCGAGCCCCCAGTCGGCGGGCC
>NZ_JBRIOU010000004.1:1158673-1162566 GCF_053474865.1 Streptomyces sp. CO7 | reverse complement strand
GGCCCGGAGCGACGCCCAGTCGCCGACGGCGGCGGGTGCGTCGCCGTACCAGAGCAGCGGCTCGTGCCAGGGGCCGTCGGCGGTCGCGTCGACGAGGCGGCCGGGCGGCAGCCGGAGGGAGGCGGGCGGGTTCACGAGGGCGTTGGGAAGGCTGGCCATGGGGTCGGACTGTAGGGGGCGGCACCGACAACTTCACCCGCTGCCGGCCTGCTGTCGGCGTGCTGTCGGCGTGCCGTGGCGGGACGGCGGCTCTGATCGCACCATCAGGCCGTATGCCTTGTTCGCACCTTTTGACATGAGGTGCCCGAAGCTGGTCTGCTGCCTCCACCGAAGCGCGGATGCTCGGTGAGTGCGGGGTCGGAACGAGGCGGGGCATGGCCTGGAACGAGTGGGAGCGGCTCAAGGGGGAGGTGGCCGCGCGGCAGGGGCGGGACGGCTCCGACCTGCGGGTGCACCAGGACGACCTCGGCGCGGTCGGGCACGAGGCGTTCGTGCTGCACGAGGACCTGCGCAGGGTCGCCGACGTCGGGTGCGGCGGTGCGGAGAGCGCGGGTGGTGCGGGTGGTGCGGGTGGCGCGGACGGTGGTGGGGCGAGCCGGCGGGCGGCCGCGGTGCTGAGGTCCTCCGGCTTCGCGACGGGCGGCGCGCTGGCGGCCACGCTGGAGACGTGGTCCTCACAGGTGCGGACCGTGCTGCAGGCGACGGCGCACATCTCGAACCACCTCGACCACAGCCGGAAGGCCCACACCCGGGACGACGCGGAGATCGGGGCCGTGCTGACCGGGCGGGACGGGTTGTCGGCGGTGCCGGTGTCGGTGCTCGAGACGTACTTCACGTAGGGACGGGTCAGAGGTCATGGGTCTGTCGTTCTCCGACCTGTACCAGGTCGACCTCGGGGTGCTCGGGGACGCCGCCGAGGACTGGAGGCGGACGGTCGAAGGGCTGAAGGCGCTGCGGGAACAGGCGCGGAAGGGCTTGAAGGCGAAGGCGGACGCCGCGCGTTGGGCCGGGGTGAACGCGACCGTGTCCCGGGAGTTCGTCGGGATGACGGTGAAGGAGATCGGCGACCTGCACGGCGAGGCGCGCGGCGTGCACCGGGCTCTGAGCGACGCCCACGCCGATCTGTCCGGCTGCCAGGCGCGGATGCGGGCCGCCGTGGACGAGGCGACACGGCTGGGCCTGGTCGTCGGCGAGGGGAGCGGGGGCAGGGCCCGCTGCCGGTTCGCCCACGCGCCGGACGCGGGGCACGCGCCGGGTGTCACCGTCGCGCCCGGGATCTCGCGGGAGGCGAAGCGGAAGGCGCTGGAGGCGGAGATCAACCGGATCCGTGACGTGGCGGCGGAGCTGGACGAGAACGTCGCCGCGACGCTGGCCCGGATCCACGGCGGGGACCCGCACGACGCCGACGGGCGGTACGTCACCGTCGACCAGGTCGAGGTCGAGCGGGCCGCGCGACTGGTCGCGCATGCACGGGCCCTGGCCGAGCGGGGGGAGACGCTGAGCGAGGCGCGGCTGCGGGAGCTGGACCTGATCCTGGAGGGCAATGTCGGCGACGCGGAGTTCGCTACGGGGTTCTACCGGTCCTTCGGGAAGCCGGAGGAGGTGCTGGAGTTCTACGGCCGGATGTCCCTGGACGGCACGGAGGGCGACGACGCGAGCCGGCTGGCGCTCACCCGGCGACTGCAGGAGGGGATGGGGCTCGCGCTGGCCACGGCGACGGATCCGGACAGCCGGGTGCGGTTGCCGGCCGGCTGGGGCGAGGAGTTCCGGCGGCTGGGCACGCAGCCGGTCGCGGTGAACCCGCTGGGGCCCGTGCAGCCGCTCGGCTACCAGGTGCTGGGCGGGCTGCTGCGGCACGGGGAGTACGACCCGCGCTTCCTGCTGCCGATTGCCGAGCACGTGGCGCAGTTGCACCACGACGACCCGAACCGCTTCGAGCGGGTGAAGCCGGGGGTGTGGGGGAACGACCACGACTTCGGGTTCAACCCGGGCGGGGGCACGGGGAACGGGTACGACCCGCTGGCGAGCGTGCTGGAGGCGTTGGGGCACAGCCCGGGTGCGGCGAAGGAGTTCTTCGGCGCGGACGCGGGCGCGGCCACGGTCTACCGGGAGGACGGCACGGTCGACCCGCACGGGAGGCTCGGCTACTCGTACTTCGACGAGCTCACGAGGGCGGACTTCGACTGGCCCGTGGACAGCCTGGCCGACCCGGACAGCGCGGAGGGGCGGCGCGGGGCGGGCGGTGGTCCGGACGCGTTGGGCCACGCGCTGGAGGCGGCGGTCACTCGGGCGCCGTGGGACGCGGCCGATCCCCAGCTGCGCCGGGACGCGGAGACGGCGGCGATCATGCGCAAGGTGATGGACCGGTACAACGTCACCAACGAGGCGGCGCCGGCGGACTCGATGATGGACAGCCTGGGGCGGATGGGGGCGGCGTACGTCGACGAGTTCAACCACACGCTCTTCTCGTTCGGGGAGGGCGCGCCGCGGATGCGGGAGCAGCTCTACGGGAAGCTCGGCGAGGTCGACTTCGGCGAGGAACAGGTGCAGCGGTTCCTGATGCTGACCGCGGGTGATGAGGGGGCGTACAAGACCTTGAGCTCGGCGCAGCAGCTGTATGCGGCGAGCGGCCTGGCGGCGATGGAGGACCACAGCTTGCGAGGGGCTGAGTTCGCCCGCAACTCGGCCTACGTCAACGGGATCATCGACGAGTCCAGGGTGCACCGCATTCGCGAGCGCTACAAGGACCTGGAAGACCTCCGGAACCTGGAGATCGAGAAGGCCGGCGAGTGGCGCAAGAACGGACTCTCCACCGGAACCAGTGTCGTGGTGGGCGGAGGGGCGGCGCTGATCGCCGGCCCCGCCGCCGGAGTTGCCGTGGCCGTGGCCGTGCCCTTGTTCATGGAGGCGGGCGGGTCCGCGATCGCGACGGCGTACGGCACCCACACCTTGGAGTACCTGAAAGACGCGGAGTACAAGAACGACGGTGCGGCCATGGGTGCGGTGCAGCGGCTGACGGACGCGGGTGAAGACGGAGCATGGCGGCCTGTGGGGAGGTACGCCCAGGCAGTGGGGCTGAGCCCTGAGGAGGAGTCACAGCTCAACGGCGTGATCCGAGGGTCGTACGGCCAGGGCAGGAATGTGATCGGCGAGCTGGAGAAGGTCACGTGACGGCGAGTTCGGACGGTGTCGTCCGCGCCGCGACGGCCGCCCTCGTGGTGGCTCTCCTTGCCGGGTGCGCGGCAGTGCCCGCGCAGGAGGAAGGCGCAGTTGGGGAGATCAGGGGACACCGTGGTCGATGTGATGAGCTGCTGGGGGCTGCTCGAGTCGACGCGGTGATTCACGCGCTGGGAGAGGGCAAGGTGACCGTCCTCGCCCGCGACGAGCCGGTGTCCGAACTGGCGGAAGCGGTCGGATCCGGCGTACGGGGGTGGCAACCCGGCCGCCCGCTCCCCGGCAGTTCGGGCCGCGCGCAGTGCTCTGTCAGCTCGCAGACCACACACGAGTTCCGGTCGTTCGAAGTGGCCGTCTTCTGGTCCGACTTCTCGCTGCAGCAAATCGCCGCGGGGGTGCCGAAGGATCCGTACCGGCCGCTGGGAAACGGCCTGCACGCGCACCTCGCCGGCGGCGGAAACTACCTCGGGCTGGTCCTGCCCTGCCGTGTGAGCGGAACGCCCAGCACCCAGGAACAGGCCGTACCACTGGAGGTCGCCGTGCAGTTCCGCGAGGCCGAAAAGCTGGACGCCCGCCTCCAGGGCGAGGTCGTTGCCCAGGTCGCCCGGCAGATGGTGCGGCACATCCCGTGCGCGAACCGTCCCCGGATCCCGGGGACCGTCGGGTGAACGGGTGAGGCCCGCCGCGGGGGTCGCGGCGGGCCTCACCCGGGGTCGGGC
>NZ_JBRIOU010000004.1:1142758-1158573 GCF_053474865.1 Streptomyces sp. CO7 | reverse complement strand
GGGCGGGGGGCTACAGGCGCTCGGGGGTCTGGATGCCCAGGAGGGTCATGCCCTGGCGGAGGGTGCGGCTGGTGAGGTCGCAGAGGAACAAGCGGTTCTCCCGCTGCTCCGCGGTGTCGGCCTTCAGGACCGGGCAGTCGGCGTAGAAGGACGTGAGGTGCGACGCCAGCTGGTACAGGTACGCCGTCAGCTTGTGCGGCGCGTACTCCGCGGCGGCCTCGGCGACCAGGTCGGCGAAGCCGTCGAGGTGCAGCCCCAGCGCCCGCTCCGCCGCGTGGAGTTCCAGCTCCGGGTGGGCGACGGGGCGGGCCTCGCCGGCCTTGCGGAGGATGGACCGGGCACGGGCGTACGCGTACTGGAGGTACACCGAGGTGTCGCCGGTGAGCGAGACCATCTGGTCGAGGTCGAACTTGTAGTCGCGGTTCGCGGACGTGGAGAGGTCCGCGTACTTCACCGCGCCGATGCCGACCTGCGCGCCGCGCTCGGCGATCTCCTCCTCGGTGAGCTCGATGTTGCCCTCCTCGGCCTTCTCCCGCACGACCGCCGCCGCGCGCTCGGACGCCTCGTCGAGGAGGTCCTCCAGACGCACCGTCTCGCCCTCACGGGTCTTGAACGGCTTGCCGTCCTTGCCGAGGACCGTGCCGAACTGCAGGTGGACGGCCTTGACGGCGTCGCTCAGCCAGCCGGCGCGGCGGGCCGTCTCGAAGACCATGCGGAAGTGCAGGGCCTGCCGGGCGTCGACGACGTACAGCAGCGTGTCGGCCTTGAGGTCGAAGACGCGGTTGCGGACGGCGGAGAGGTCGGAGGCGGCGTAGCCGAAGCCGCCGTCGGCCTTCTGGACGATCAGCGGGACCGGCTTGTCGTCCTTGCCACGGATCTCGTCGAAGAACACGACCAGCGCGCCCTCGGAGCGCACGGCGACGCCGGACTCCTCGAGCATGCGGGCGGTCTCGGCCATCATCGGGTTGTACGCCGATTCGCCGACGATCTCGTCGTCCGCGACGGGCATGTCCAGCTTGGCGAAGACGGAGTAGAAGTAGATCTTCGACTCGTCGACGAACCGCTGCCACAGCGCGAGGGTCTCCTCGTCGCCGGACTGCAGGGCCACCACCCGCTGCCGGGCGCGGGTCTTGAACTCCTCGTCGGAGTCGAAGACGGCCCGCGAGGCCTTGTAGAGGCGGTTGAGGTTGGACATCGCCTCCTCACCGGCCGCCTCGACGTCCGCCGAGGGGTCGGCCTCGTGGTCCAGCTCGTGCGGGTGCTCGATCAGGTACTGGATGAGCATGCCGAACTGGGTGCCCCAGTCGCCGATGTGGTGGCGGCCGATCGTCTTCTCGCCCGTGAAGTCGAGCATCCGGCGCACCGCGTCGCCGATGACGGCGGACCGCAGGTGGCCGACGTGCATCTCCTTGGCGACGTTCGGCTGCGCGTAGTCGATGACCGTGGTGCCCGCGTCCTCGCGCTGCGGCACGCCGAGGCGGCCCGACTCGTCGGCGGCGCGCGCGGCGAGGTTCTCGGTGATCGCCTCGTCGGAGACGGTGACGTTGAGGAAGCCGGGGCCGGAGACCTCGACGTCCGCGATCAGGTCACCGGTGACGACGTGCTCCACGACCTGAGTCGCCAGCTCGCGCGGGTTGGCCTTGGCCTTCTTGGCGAGGGCGAGGATGCCGTTGGCCTGGTAGTCCGCCCTGTCGCTTCGTCGCAGCAGCGGGTCCGCGGAGGCGGCCTCCGGCAGGGCAGCCGAGAGGGCGTCCGCGAGGCGCGCGTGGACGGAAGCGGTGAGGGACTTGACCGAGGTCATGGAGTGGGTGCCGTTCTCCTCGAGGGATGGGTGTGCCCGGCCAGTATCCCACCGCCGGGGGTCCGGCCGCCTCGCCGTTTCGCGGGCGCGCGGCGCGGCGCGTGGGACGGGAGGGAAAGGCGTTTTCACGGTGGGGTCCGCACCTGGGAGAATGGGGGAACGGCCGCGCGGGCGTCGCGGCGGCCGGGCGTCTCCCCTCAGGAAAGAAGGACGTGCCGATCGTGGCTCAGAGCACCGAGACCACCGACTGGGTCTCCCGTTTCGCGGACGAGGTCATCGAGGCGTCGGAGCGTCGGGCCCCGGGCAAACCTGTCGTGGTCGCGTCCGGTCTCTCCCCGTCGGGGCCGATCCACCTCGGCAACCTGCGTGAGGTGATGACCCCGCACCTGGTCGCCGACGAGATCCGCCGCCGTGGCCACCAGGTCCGGCACCTGATCTCCTGGGACGACTACGACCGGTACCGCAAGGTGCCGAACGGCGTCGAGGGCGTCGACGGGTCGTGGGCGGAGCACATCGGCAAGCCGCTGACCTCGGTGCCCGCGCCGAAGGGCTCGGAGCACCCGAACTGGGCGGAGCACTTCAAGGCCGCGATGGTCGCCTCGCTGGGCGAGCTGGGCGTGGAGTTCGACGGCATCAGCCAGACCGAGCAGTACACCTCGGGCGTCTACCGCGAGCAGGTCCTGCACGCGATGAAGCACCGCGGTGACATCGACGCGATCCTGGACCAGTACCGGACCAAGAAGAAGGACCCGGCCCAGGAGCTCAAGCACAAGCAGCAGAAGCAGCAGAAGCCCCTCGACGAGGCCGAGCTGGAGGCCGCGGAGGGCTCCGGCGCGGCGGAGGAGGACGACGGCAGCTCCGGCGCCGGCGGCTACTTCCCGTACAAGCCGTACTGCGGCGGCTGCGGCAAGGACTTCACCACGGTCACCTCGTACGACGACGGGACGACCGAGATGGCCTACACCTGCACGGTGGAGTCCTGCGGCTACTCCGAGACGGTGCTGCTGAGCGAGTTCAACCGCGGCAAGCTGGTCTGGAAGGTCGACTGGCCGATGCGGTGGGCGTACGAGGGCGTCGTCTTCGAGCCGTCCGGCGTGGACCACTCCTCGCCCGGCTCCAGCTTCCAGGTCGGCGGTCAGATCGTCGGGATCTTCGGCGGCGAGCAGCCGATCGGCCCGATGTACGCCTTCGTCGGCATCAGCGGCATGGCCAAGATGTCCTCCAGCAAGGGCGGTGTGCCCACGCCGGCCGACGCGCTGAAGATCATGGAGCCGCAGATCCTGCGGTGGCTGTACGCGCGGCGCAAGCCGAACCAGTCGTTCAAGGTCGCCTTCGACCAGGAGATCCAGCGGCTCTACGACGAGTGGGACCGGCTGGAGTCGAAGGTCCGCGACGGCAGCGCGCTGCCCGGCGACATCGCCGCGTACACGCGTGCCGCGTCGACGGCCGCGGGCGAGCTGCCGGGGACGCCGCGTCCGCTGTCGTACCGCACGCTGGCCTCGGTCGCCGACATCACCGGCGGCCATCAGGACCAGGCGCTGCGCATCCTCAGCGACCTGGAGCCGGAGCACCCGCTGTCCTCGCTGGACGAGGCGCGGCCGCGGTACGACAAGGCCGAGGCGTGGATCAACACGCAGGTGCCCGCGGACCAGCGGACCATCGTGCGCGACGAGCCGGACGCGGAGCTGCTCGGCTCGCTGGACGAGACCTCCCGCGAGTCGCTGCGGCTGCTGCTGGACGGGCTGGACGACCACTGGTCGCTGGACGGCCTGACCCACCTGGTCTACGGCGTGCCGAAGGTCCAGGCCGGGTTCTCGGCGGACGCGACGCCGAAGGAGCTGCCGGCGGAGATCAAGACGGCGCAGCGCACCTTCTTCGCGCTGCTGTACCGGCTGCTGGTCTCCAGGGACACCGGGCCGCGGCTGCCCACGCTGCTCCTCGCGGTGGGCGCGGACCGCGTCCGGGCGCTGCTCGGCGCTTCCGCCGCCTGACGCCCGGCGCCGGAGCGGGCGCGCGCACGACGGTGCCCCGGTGGTCCTACGACCACCGGGGCACCGGTGCGTTCGGCCGCCGTTATGGCGGAGGCCGGGTCAGCCGAGCGCCGAGACCTCGGTGGCGGTCAGCGTGCGGGGGTAGACGTGGACGTCCGCGACGCTGCCGGGGAAGGCGTTGTACGGAGTGGTCGCGGAAGCCGAGTTGACGCAGCCGCCGACGGTGAGCGGCAGACCGGAGTCGTACTGCGGGGTGGCGTTGGTGGCCCGGCCCTGGAGCACACCGTTCTGGTAGACGGCCATGGCGCCGGTGTCGGCGTCGTAGGTGGCCACCACGTGCGCCCAGGCGCCGACAGGCCCGGAACCCGCGCCGCCCTCGGCGGTCACCCAGTCGGTGTCGTTGCCGTTGGTGGTCGTGGTCTGGAACATCCAGCCCTTGTTGCCGGGGTCGTAGCCGAGGTAGAAGGCCTGGTGCTCGGTGGTGCCCTGGCAGACGGCGGTTCCCTTCACCGCGGAGTTGATCTTCACCCAGGCGGCGACGGTGTAGTCGCCGTGGGCGTCGACCGCGGCCTGCTTGCCCTTGAGGAGGCCGGTGCCGCCGTTGAAGGAGACCGAGCCGGTCAGGCTGGTGCCGGCGGGCTTGTCGGTGGACCAGGCGGCGCCGCCGCTCAGGGTGAGGGGATTGAGTCCCGCCGTGTCGGTGCCGGCGGTGGCCAGCTTCCACTGGTCCTCGGGCATGCCGCCGCTCCATCCGGTGGGGACGGTGACACTGGCCTGTCCGGCCTGCGCGGAGCTCATCGCGTAGGGGTAGACGCGGACGTCGGCGACCTTGCCGGGGAAGGTGTAGTACGGGTCGGTCCCCATGGACGGGTTGGTGCAGCCGCCGACGGTCAGCGGGAGACTGGAGTTGTACTGGGGCGTGTGGTTGACGGCCCGCCCCTGCAGCGTGCCGTTCTGGTAGAGCGCCATCGCGCCGGTGCTGCTGGTGTAGGTGGCGACCAGGTGCGCCCAGGTGCCCACGGGACCCGAGTTGGTGCCGCCCTCGGCGGTCGGCCAGTCGGTGGTGTCGTCGTCGGTGGTCGTGGTTTGGTACATCCAGCCCTTGTTGGTCGGGTCGTAGCCGATGTAGAAGGCCTGGTGCGTGCTCGTGCCCTGGCAGAGCGCCATGCCGCTCGTGGCGGAGTTGATCCTGACCCAGGCGGAGACGGTGTAGTCGCCGGTGGTCCTCACCGCGCTGGTCCGGCTCTTCAGGTATCCCGTGCTGCCGTTGAAGGTGGCTGCGCCAGAGAGGCTGTAGGGCGCGTCGGAGGCGCCGATGGTGGTCCCGCCGATCGCGGTGAGCGGGTTGGAGCCTGCGGTGTCCGAGCCGTCGGTGGCGAGCTTCCACCGGTTCTCGCCGGACGTGGGCCGGGTGGCCGACGTGGTCGCCGCGTCGAGCTGGATCCTCGGGGCGGTGACACCCGAGACGGCGAGGGCCTTGCCGGTGCCCTTCAGGAGGGCCGTGAGCTCGGTGACGCCGCTGGTGGGGAAGGCCTGGTGGAGCACGGCGTAGGCCCCGGTGACGTGCGGGGCGGCCATCGACGTCCCGCTCATCGCGGCCCAGCCGTTGCCGGGCACCGACGAGGTGATGCCGCTGCCGGGAGCGAGGACGTCCAGCAGCGCGCCGCGGTTGCTGAAGTAGGAGAGGTCGTCCTGCTTGGTGGTGCTGCCCACCGCGATCGCCGAGGAGATGCAGGCGGGGGCGCTCACGGCGTTCGCGTAGCCGCTGTTGCCGGCGGAGACGACCGTGGCGACGCCTGCCGCGAGAAGGGCGTCGACGGCCGGCTTGCGCAGGTCGTTGTCACAGGCAGCGGTGTACTGGCCGCTGCCCAGGCTCATGTTGGCGGCGACCAGCGGCATCCCGGTCTGCTTCTTGGCGAGCACGCCCTCCAGCGCGGAGAGCTGGGCGCTGGGGAAGCTCAGCACACACGGAGCGGCGCCCTCGCCGCAGAAGTCCTCCGAGTCGATCCTGCTGAAGACCTGGAGGGCGAGGATGTCGGCGCCGGGGGCGACACCGGCGGCGGGGGCGCCGGCCACGTCCTTGCCGTTGCCGGCGGCTATGCCCGCCACATGGGTGCCGTGGGAGCAGTCGAGGTCGGCGCAGGGGCCGCTGTCCGCGTCGGCCGAGCCGGTGCCCTGCTGCTCGTCCTCGCCGCTGGGGCACAGGCTGCTGGCCTCGTAGTCGGGGTCGGTGACGGAGAAGCAGGCCTCGCCCGCGATGCGGCCGGCGAAGAACGGGTGATGGGTGGCGACGCCGGTGTCCAGGACGGCCACCACGCCGCCCGCGCCGGTGAAGCCGGCGGAACGGGTCTTGTCACCACCGATCAGCGGCACGCTCTGGGCGAGCGACGCGGGCTCCGGACGGTCCTCGGTCACGCTCGCCACACCCGGCTGGGCGGCCAGGTCGGCCAGGTCCGCCTCGTTCACCCGCATGGTCACCACGCGCAGCTGGTCCAGGGTCTGGATGACCTCGCCGACCTGGGCCGCGTCGGGGATGTCGGCCTTGGTTCGGGTGACGACGTTCACCCGGACCGTCTCCCCCTCGGCGGCCTGTGCGCGGACCTCCGGCTCCACCTTCGCGGCGAGGACGGCGGCGGGGGTCTCGGACATCGGCGGCGCGGCGTGGGCCGGGGCCGCCCCGATCGTCATGGCGGAGACCGCCACGGCGACCGACCATATGGTTCTTCTCATCTCGCTCCGTCTGGAATGCGGACCGCCACGGGGGCCGCGGGAATTCGGGAATCGCGAATACGTCCCGGCGCGCCGAAACACGGCTGGATCTTCTGCGAATGGCGGACGAAATAAAGCAGCCCCGATCGCAGGCGGTCAACAAATTCCCGACGCCTTGATCATCTTTGGCCAAAAAGTGACCTGCGGTGACGTGCCGTCCGGAGCGGTGGAGGGAACGTCTTGGCAGGCCGCTCCCGCCGGGTCGGCCCGTCCGGCGCGGTCCTCACGGCGAGGGTCGACGGAACGACACCGGGCCGTGGCCGAAAAACGACCACGACCCGGAGAGGCGGGACGCCTGAACCGTCACATGTCGGGCGCCAGCCAGCCCCGTGCCGCCGCCCTCAGCCCGGCCTCGAAGCGGCTGCGTGCGCCCAGCTTCTCCATCAGCGCGGCCGCGATCCGGCGGGCCGTGCGGTGGGAGACGCCGAGCCGGCCGGCGATCGCCTGGTCGGTGAGCCCCTGCCCCAGGAGCTGCAGGAATTCCCGTTCCTGACCCGTCAGGCCCTCCTCGTCCGGGGACGGCGGGGCGCCCAGCGGGGTCCCGGACTGCCACAGGTGCTCGAACAGGGCGCACAGCGCGGCCACCGTCCCTTGCCCGTGCAGCACCACCGCCCCGGCGGTCGCGTCCGCGGTGTCCACCGGGAGCAGGGCGCACTCGCGATCGATGATGATCATGCGAACCGGCAGCGTGGGCACGGTGCGCGCCCTGCCGCCGAGCGAGTGGAGCCAGGTCGCGTACTCCAGGGTCGGCCCGTCGTTGCGGATGCTGTCCAGCCACAGGGTGCGCATCCGCACGCCGCGCTCCAGCATCGGCCGGTCGACCGTGCGGGCCTCCGCGATGTCCGCGGGGCGCTGGGCCCCGCCCGGGGCGAACGTCATGATCTCCTCGCGGAGCCGCCCGGTCAGCTCGGCGATACGCGCACGGATTGCGTCAATCCCGACCAGTCGCTCGGCGCCCGGGTCGTCCATGCCGCGGGTGAGGTCGGTGCACTCGGAGATCAGCTGGGCCGCCGCCACCCGCGACATCTCCATCTGCTGCTGCCAGGACGCCAGTTGAGCCTGCTGCTGGGCCAACAGCCGCTCCATCCCGACCTCCGGGCGGACGGCGTGGACCGCGCCGTCCGCGTCGGGCTGCACCAGCGCCAGGGCGCTGAGGCGGTCGAGTGCCGCGGTCACGGCCTCCTCGGACTGCCCGAGGAGCGAGACGAGTTCGGCCAGGCGCAGCGTCGGCCGCGTCAACATGCAGCGATAGACGGCCTCCGCCTGTTGGTCCAGTCCCAAGGTCTCCAGCATGTTCCCCCCTGTCCGCCCCTCCCCGGGGCGGGTCGGCACGGCTCCTCCATATGGAGCGGGATGATCTTCATCTTTCGGCATGGCTTTGACAACGGGTCATCGGCCTCTTTCGGCCATGGCCCGAAGCGGCCCGCGAGCCGCCCTAGGCCGACCGCCCGGGTCTCGACAGGGTGGGCAGCATGTACCTCATCCATGCCCGATTGACCGGACCGCCAGGGCTGGAACTGCCCGACGACCTCAAGGCCCGGCTGCGCGCGCAGGCCACGGGGGAGATCAGCATCGAGCACGTCACCCCGCACCCCGACGCCCAGGGCGGCCCGATTCTGGGCCTGTTCGTGACCGCGCCCAGCCTGGACGAGGCCGAACGGGCGGCGAAGGACGCCTGCCTGCGGGTCCTGCGCTCTTACCCGGACCTGGCCGGCTGCGGCCTCGACCGCTGCGGGGCCGCCTTCGTGGCGCCTGTCTTCGAGGCGGAGTTCCGGTGGCGCCCGGGCCGGGGCAGCCCCGGGCGAGGGCCCGGCCCGGGCTTACCCCCGGCCTGAGGCGACCGGGGCAGAGCCAGGCCCCTTTGTGCCAGGGCCTCTTCCGACCACGGCCAAGCGCTTTCTCCGGCCGCGGCCGTGATGAAAGCTGAGGAACCGCCGCACCGGGCAAACCCCGGAGGCGGCCGGCGGACGCCACCGCGGGGCGCTCCGCCCCTGCTCGGCCCGCCCCGTCGCACCCGCAGGACTCCCCGTCCCGCCGTTCCGCCGTCAAGGAGTTGTCGTGATCCGCGCCCGCATCGCGTCCGTCGTCGTCACCCTCGCCGCCCTTCCGCTGGCCCTCGCCCTGAGCCTGGCCGCCGCCCCCGGACAGGGCGACCTCCGCGCGTCGGGCGACGCCCCCGTCGCGTCCCAGCCGGAGGCCGGCGAGGACAGCGGCATCTGGGGTCCGTGACCTGGGAGTTCGTCCGGCCCGTTCCGCCGTCCGAGCACCCTCCCCGTGACCGAATGTGAGAACGCATGCCCGCGCACACCATCCCCGCCGCCCCCGCACCGGAACTGCCCGACCTGCGCCCGGCCCTCGCCCGTATCGGCCGGCTGTCGGTACGCGAGCACCAGGTGATGACCCTGCTGGCCACCGGCGGTACCAATCAGGCCATCGCCCGTCGGCTCGGCGTCTGCGAAGGAACCGTGAAGGCCCACGTCGGACGCATCCTGCTGAAGCTCGGCCTGGAGAGCCGGACCGCGGCCGCGGTCGTCGCGTTCTCCATCCTGGGCCCCTGCAGATGCGGCGCCGGATCGCCCTGCGAAACCCTGCCGAAGGCCACTGCCTGACGACCCTGACCGATCCGCTTATCCCGAAGGTCCAATTGCGGCGGACGTCGGCGGCCGAGAAATATTGCGGCCGTTCGACGCCACCCGGCAATTCCGCTGAGAGGTCCGAGAATTCGCGCACAGTCCGCGCGGGAATTCCCGTCTTCTCGCGAACAAGCGGCATGCCACGCGACCAGACGGGAATTCCCCATGCAGCGCACCACCGGAAATCGCAGAATCACCAGGCACCTCCTGATCGCCGCGACCGCCGTAGCGGCCCTGACGGCCGGGATGCCGGCCGCCCACGCCGAGGACCCGGACTCGGACCAGGCGGTGATATCCGCCGTGGAGAAGGTCATCGACGGCACCGCGGGGCAGGCCGACTGCTCCCTGGCCGCCACGTCCTCGATCGCGGGGGGCCTCACCTGCCCCGGCACGCCCGACGAGTACCACGAGGAGACCATCGACTACACGGTCCTCGCCGGCGGCGAGAAGGTCTCGGAGGACTACACCGCGGCGGAGCTCGACGAGGTCCTGGCCGTGCCGGCCAACGCCGACGTCACCACGAGCGACGAGGTCGTGATCCCCGGCCTGGACGCCCCCACCGACGGCACGGACCCCGACGCCGCCGACGCCACCGGCCGGTGGAAGCAGGTCCGCTACTCCGTCACCCGGCACAGCCTGCTGGGCAGCGTGATCTACGACTACCACACGGTCGTCAACTTCAAGTACAACGGCTCCAAGGTCGTCGCCTGGGGCAGCCGCTACGACTACTTCACCCGTGAGTCGTCGGTGGTGGACACCATCGGTCGCGAGTACAACAGCAAGTCCGCCCTGCCGACGTCGACCGCCTACTCGACCATGAAGTACAAGGTGAAGCTCTGCACGCTCGGGTCCTGGGGCTGCTACGCCACCACCTACCCGTACATCCAGACCCGGGTGACGGGTGGCGGCTCCTACTCCCGCTACAAGGCCGCTTCCTGACCGGACGTGACCTGGCCGGGCGTCAGGTCCGACCGGATGTGAGCGAACCGGCCGCCCCTCTCCGCGGGTGGCCGGTTCGGGTCCCCGGCCGGGGGACGCCTGGCTACAGTGCCCCTCGGTCCACCGCACGATCGACACACGCTCTCGAGTCCGCACTCCGGAAGGAACGCAGATGGGTCAGCTCATTCGGCAGCTCGTGATCGTGGTGATCGCGTTCGTCGCCCTGCTCCTGCTGATCGGATCCCGGGCGGGCACGCCCGAGGTCGCCATCCTGGGGGTGCTGTTCCTCGGGGCGCTCGGCCTGGTCCTGCACCGGCACCGGAGGCGCCGGTCGGCCCGCTGAGCCGTCGGGGCGGGCCGCGGCCCGCCCACGGTTCGCCTCAGGCGATGTGGTCCTGGGCGAGTTCGACGTCGTGCCGGGTGACGAAACGTTCCACCATGGACTTGAGCTCGGCGGGCGCCGGCTTGTGGCCGTACTCGGCCTCGATCTCCTCGCCGAGCTGCCGCCACGTGGGGAAGCCGTTGTCGATCGCGCGGCGGAACACCTGGTAGTACGCGTCCTCGCGCTCACGCTCCGACTCGAACTCCACCGGGGCGCCGCCCTCCGGCTGCTGCTCCTGGCGCTGGCCCGGGATGTTGATCTCCGGCGCCGGTTCGAGCGCGGGCTCCGGTTCGGGGGCCTGCTCCGCCTCCGGCGGGGCGCCCTCGCCGAGTTGGCGGGTGCGGCCGCCGGGCTGGCCGACGGGGACCGGGAAGGTGCCGGTGTCCTCGGGCGAGGCGGCGGACGGGGCGGGCTCCGGCCGCGGGTCCTGCTCGGGGCGGTAGGGCGCCTGCTGGGCGTACCACTGCTCGGTGGCCGGGTCCGGCTGGTAGGTGGCGGGGCTGTAGCTGCCCAGGCGCGGGTCGTAGAACCAGGCGCTGCCGTCCTCGCCGTAGTGGATCTGCTGGTCGGCGGGCATCTGCGGCTCCCCGGCCCAGCCCTGCTGATCCGCGGGCGCCTGCTGGTAGCCCTGCTGGGGCTGCTGCTGCCACTGCTGCCCGGGCTGCTGCCGGTCGTACCGGGAAGGCTGCTGGGGCTGCGGGGTCCGGGCCCGGGGCTGCTGCGCGGCGGCGCCCTCCAGCTGCGGAACGGCCTCGGCGGTGGTCACGGCGGAGGCGGCGGGGTGCGTCTCGCGCTCGACCTCGGCGGCCGGGACGACGGCCGGCTTGATGCCCGCCGCCGCCAGACCCGCCGCGGCGGTGTCCGCCAGCGGGACGCCGAACTTGGCGAGGCGCAGCGGCATCAGGGACTCCACCGGCGCCTTGCGGCGCCAGGCGCGGCCGAAGCGGGCCCGCAGCCTGGTGCGGTACACCAGCCGCTCCTGCTCCAGCTTGATGACCTCCTCGTAGGAGCGCAGCTCCCACAGCTTCATCCGCCGCCACAGCAGGAAGGTCGGCACCGGCGACAGCAGCCACCGGGTGAGGCGCACGCCCTCCATGTGCTTGTCGGCCGTGATGTCGGCGATGCGCCCGATGGCGTGCCGGGCGGCCTCGACGGCGACCACGAACAGGACCGGGATGATCGCGTGCATGCCGACGCCCAGCGGGTCCGGCCAGGCGGCGGCGCCGTTGAAGGCGATCGTCGCGGCCGTCAGCAGCCAGGCCGTCTGGCGCAGCATGGGGAACGGGATCCGGATCCACGTCAGCAGCAGGTCCAGCGCCAGCAGGACGCAGATGCCGGCGTCGATGCCGATCGGGAAGACGTACGAGAAGTTCCCGAACCCCTTCTGGAGGGCGAGTTCCCGCACGGCCGCGTACGAGCCGGCGAAGCCGATGCCGGCGATGACCACGGCGCCCGCGATCACCACCCCGATGAGTATGCGATGCGTCCGTGTGAGCTGTGGCGTGGCCACCCGACTCCCCTTCCAGACTGTCCGTTGCGCGCACCAGGGTTGCACATGTGTACGGGTGCCGGTCGGTCGGTCGACCGCACCGGCACCCGTGACGTGCCGCACGACCCGGACGGCGCAGGACGTAGGGGACGTCTCGCACGGTCCTGCCGGCCGCCCGCCGCCGCGACGCGGCCGGGGCCGCCGTCGCGGGCCGGGCGGGCGGCCCGGGGGTCAGGACTTGGCGGCGGACTTCGAGGCGGAGGCCGACGGGGAGGCGGAGGAACCGTCCGCGTCGCCGGCGCCCTCGGCTTCGTTGGCCGCGGTGACCTTGCCGACGGCCTCCTTCGCGGCGTCGACGGCCTGCTCGCTCAGCTTCTTCCCGCTCGGCGCGTCCTCGCCGGCCAGACCCGCGCCGTTGTAGTCGATCGTCACGACGGCGTTCTCGACCAGCACGACCACGGTCTGCTGCTTGAAGAGGCCTTCCTTCTTCTTCAGGTCGTAGGTGACCAGGGTGGCCTCATCGCCGACGCCCTTGACCGGCTTGTCGGCGACCTTCTTGGCGTCCGCGGTGTTGCGGGCGTCCTCGATCGACGTCTCGTACTGCTTCTTCGCCTGCTCGGCGGCCGCGCCGCGGACCGTGTCGGAGTCGAAGCGCAGCAGGGAGACGCTGAGCCAGCGGTACTGCGAGCCCTTCACACCGTTGTCGTCCAGGCTGTTCCAGGTGCAGCTCGCCCGGGTGCCGGCGTCGTCGGTGCGGCCGGCCTTCTCGGACTTCCCGCGCTTGGGCACCAGGTCGTCGAGCGTCTTCCTGCCCAGCGCGTCGCACGCCTTCGGCAGCTCCTTGTAGGCGGCCGGCTCCAGCGTCGGGGAGGGCTTGGCGGAGGGCTTGTCGCTGCTCGCGCTCTGCTTCGCGTCGGACTTCGGCTCCGCGTCCGAGGAGCACCCTGCGGCGACGAGCATCACGGGGAGGACTGCCGCGCCCGTCAGGGCGCGGACGACTCGCTGAACGGGACGGTTGGCTCGGTGCGCTCGCTGCATGGTTCCTTCACTCACGGCTTCGCTTCGGCTCCTGCGGGACCCGGATACCCCCGACCCGGCGGATGACGTCAGGTCTGGTGATCGATCCGGTCCGACAGGCCACGGTACGCGGTGAGCGAGGGCCGTCGCCCGGCCCGAGGTGTTCCGCGGACAGGCGGGCGAGGCCTGTGCCAGGGTGTCAGCCGGCCAGTTCCTCGGCCAGCTCGGCGGCCAGTTCCTGGGCCCTGTCCTGCATTTCCTCGCTGTCGGCGCTCTCGCCGGCGCGGGTCGGGCGGCTGGTGTACTCGACCGTCACAAGGACGTTGGACGTGCGGAACACCACAGTCACGGTGCGCTCGGAAGCGCTGGTTCCGGCGGTGCCGAGGGTGTCGTCGACGAACGCCTCGTCCCCGAGCTCCTCGAGGGAGCGCGGCGCCGACCCGGCCGCGGCCGGGTCCTCCGGGCTCCCGGTGTCCCCGGTCGCGTCCGAGGTCCCGGACCCGGTCGCGGCGGCCCCGGTCTCCCCGTCGCCGGCCGCCTCGTCCGCGCTCTTGTCCGCGGGCTTCTTCGAGGAGGACGACGAGGACGACGAGGGTGAGGAGGAGGGGTCGGCGTCCGCGGAGGGGTCGGTGCCGGGCGCGGGCACGCCGGCCTCCTCGCGCAGGCCGGTGAAGAGCTCGGCGGCCTTGTCGTCGTCGCCCACCTCGGGCTCGTAGGAGACCACCCGCTCGAAGTCCACGGACAGCGAGGAGGTCGCCGACTTCGACTCGGCCTGCCAGCGGCAGCCCACCTGGCGGTCCAGGTCGTAGGTGAGGGAGGCCGTGCCCTCGTAGGCGGCCTCGCGCTTCTTCTCGTCCGCGATGCGCCGCAGGCCGGGCAGCAGCTGGTCCAGCCGCTCCTCGCCGACCGCGCCGCAGGGCTCGGGCAGCGTGCGGTAGCGGCCGGGCTCGGCCTCGGCCACGGTGGCGTCGGTCGCGCCGGGCTTGGAGTCGTCGGCCTGCTCCCCCTCGGACGGGCCGCCGCTGCAGCCGGCCAGCACGGCCGTGAGCAGCGCGGCGATGCCGAGGGTGTACGCCTTCCGCTGCACGGACGGGCTCCTCTCCAGGGGTTAATCGGTTGCCGACGGGACCGGGTCCCGGCAGACAATGTGTATCGCACACGCCACCGGGAACGCCGGTCTGCGGTCGCATTCGTGACGTTGGTCATGCTTTTCGGGATGGTCCGGGACTGTCGGGTCCTGGGCGTCTTTCGTTGTCGTTTTCGGGGGAGATGGTCGGTCATGTCGTACGTCGAGGTACCGGGCGCGAAGGTGCCGATCCGTATGTGGACGGACCCGGCCGCGGTCGAGGACGTCGCCATGCGGCAGCTGCAGAACGTCGCGACGCTGCCGTGGATCAAGGGCCTCGCGGTGATGCCCGACGTCCACTACGGCAAGGGCGCGACGGTCGGCTCGGTGATCGCCATGCAGGGCGCGGTGTGCCCGGCGGCGGTGGGCGTCGACATCGGCTGCGGGATGTCCGCGGTGAAGACGTCGCTGACCGCGAACGACCTGCCGGGAGACCTCTCGCGGCTGCGCTCGAAGATCGAGCAGGCCATCCCGGTGGGCCGGGGGATGCACGACTCCCCGGTGGACCCGGGCCGGATGCACGGCTTCGCCACCGCCCCGTGGGACGACCTGTGGGACCGGTTCGACGGAATCGCCGACGCGGTCAAGTTCCGTCAGGAAAGGGCTGCGAAGCAGGCGGGAACGCTCGGATCCGGCAATCACTTCATTGAGTTCTGTCTCGACACCGAGGGTTCGGTGTGGCTGATGCTGCACTCCGGTTCGCGGAACATCGGCAAGGAGCTCGCCGAGCACCACATCGGCGTGGCGCAGGGCCTGCCGCACAACCAGGGGCTGATCGACCGCGACCTCGCGGTGTTCGTCGCGGACACCCCGCAGATGGCCGCGTACCAGAACGACCTGTACTGGGCGCAGGAGTACGCGAAGTTCAACCGGTCGATCATGATGGCGCTCTTCAAGGACGTGGTCCGCAAGGAGTTCAAGAAGGCCAGGGTGGCCTTCGAGCCGGAGATCAGCTGTCACCACAACTACGTCAGCCGTGAGCGGTACGAGGGGATGGACCTGCTGGTCACCCGCAAGGGCGCGATCAGCGCACGGTCGGGCGAGTACGGGATCATCCCGGGCTCCATGGGCACCGGCTCGTACATCGTGAAGGGCCTGGGGAACGACGCCTCGTTCAACTCCGCCTCGCACGGCGCGGGCCGGCGGATGAGCCGGAACGCGGCCAAGCGGCGCTTCACGGCGGCGGACCTCGAGCGGCAGACGCAGGGCGTCGAGTGCCGCAAGGACTCCGGCGTGGTGGACGAGATCCCGGCGGCGTACAAGCCGATCGAGCAGGTCATCGACCAGCAGCGGGACCTGGTGGCCGTGGTGGCGCAGCTGAAGCAGGTCGTCTGCGTCAAGGGCTGACGACCAGGTCGCGGGGGACCGCGGGACAGGACCCACGGGGGACACGGGGGAGAGCGGTGGGCGTTCGCTTCGGCGGGCGCCCACCGCTCGTGTCCGCTGCCGCTACCTCTCCTCCTCCTCGTTCACCGTGAACCCGATGACCGAGCCGCCGCCGTCGCGGCGGTGGGCGAAGGGCGCCCCGTCGTGGGAGGCGGAGACCTCGCGGACGATGGCGAGGCCGAGGCCGGATCCGGGGAGGCTGCGGGCGGCGGGGGTGCGGTAGAAGCGGTCGAAGACGCGGCCGAGGTCGGCGGGGGCGATGCCGGGGCCGCGGTCGAGGAC
>NZ_JBRIOU010000004.1:1140706-1142658 GCF_053474865.1 Streptomyces sp. CO7 | reverse complement strand
CCCTTCGGGGCGGGTGACGCGGACCTCGATGGGGGCGGTGCCCTGCTGGTCGAACTTGGCGGCGTTCTCCACCAGGCTGGAGATGGCCCGCTGGAGGGCGGAGGGGCGGCCGTCGACGGTGGTGTCGCCGGCGACGGAGACCCGGACGTCGCGCCCGGTGCGGCGGCGGGCGTGCACCGCGACGTCCTCGGCGAGGTCGGCGAGGTCCACCGGGCGGACCGGTTCGGTGTCCGACTGGCCCGCCGCGAGGTCGACCAGTTCGTTGACCAGGTCGGTCAGCTCGCGGGACTCGGTGGCCAGGTCCTCCACCAGTTCCTCGCGGACCCGCGGCGGGAGCTCGTCGATCCGGCCCAGCATGGAGATGTTGGTGCGCAGCGAGGTCAGCGGGGTGCGCAGCTCGTGGCCGGCGTCCTGGACGAGGCGGCGCTGGTCCTCCTCGGACTGGGCGAGCCGGTCCAGCATGCGGTCGAAGGCGCGGCCGAGGCGGCCCACCTCGCCGGCGCCGGTGACGGGCACCTGGATGGACAGCCGCCGGGTGCGGGCCACCGCCTCGGCGGCGTCGGTCAGGGCGACCAGGCGGCGGGTGATGCGGTGGGCGAGCCACCAGCCGAAGAGGCCGGCGGCGAAGACGACGGCGACGATCTGCCAGGCGGTGCGGCGCTGCAGCTCGCGCAGCAGGTCCTCGGTGTCGCTGAACTCGTGGGCGACCTGCACCGCGCCGCGTCCGCCGCCGAGCGAGACGGTGGCGATGCGGTACATGTCGTGGCCCGCCTCGATGTCGGCGTGCTCGACGCTGTGTCCGGCGGCCTGCCGCAGCGCGGTGCGCCGGTCCTCGCCGGTGACCGGCAGGGCGGGGCGGCCGGGGTCGTCGACGGAGCCGTCCGGGCCGAGGACCTGCACCACGGTGCGGCTCGGGCGGACGATGTCGTGGCCGGGGACGTGCGAGGAGAAGTCCTCGGGCGTCATGCGGCGCTGCCGCACCTCGGCCCGCAGGTCGCCTACCACCTCGGCGAATATCGTCTGCTGGTCGATGCGGACCATCCGGGCGGCCGCGCTGTAGGACAGCAGGCCGACCACCACGGTGACGGCGGCGGCGACCGCCGCGAAGGAGACGGCGAAGCCGGTCCGCAGCGAGGCCAGCCGGCCCAGACGCCCGCGCATCCGCTCAGCCCTCCCGCAGCACGTACCCGACGCCCCGCACGGTGTGGATCAGCTGCGGGGCGCCCGGCTCGTCGAGCTTGCGCCGCAGGTAGCCGACGTAGACGGCGAGGTTCTTGGAGCCGGGGCCGAAGTCGTAGCCCCAGATGCGGTCGTAGATGGTGGTGTGGTCGAGGACGACGCCCGCGTGCCGCAGCAGGAGTTCCAGCAGGTCGAACTCGGTGCGGGTGAGTTCGATCTCGCGTGCGCCGCGCCAGACGCGGCGGGCCGAGGGATCCATCCGCAGCCCGGCCGCCGTCAGCAGCCTGGGGTCCCGGGCGGAGTCCGCGGGGCGCGGGGCGGGCGCGTGGACGGGCTCCTTGCCGGCCCGGCGGAGCAGGGCGCGCAGGCGGGCGAACACCTCGTCGACCTCGAACGGCTTGGGCACGTAGTCGTCGGCGCCGGCGTCGAGGCCGGCGATCCGGTCGGCGGTCTCGACCAGCGCGGTGAGCATCAGGACGGGGGTGCGGTCGCCGCGGGCGCGCAGTTCGCGGCAGACCTGGAGGCCGTCCACGCCGGGCATCATCACGTCCAGGACCAGCACGTCGGGGGCGGTGGCGGCGGCCTGCTCCAGCGCGGCGGCGCCGTCGGCGACGGCGGTGACCTCGTAGCCCTCCAGGGTGAGGGCGCGGGCCAGGGCGTTGCGGATGGCGCGGTCGTCCTCGGCGAGCAGCACGGTGTGGGGCACGGGCACAGTGTGTCATTCCCGTGCCCGGCTCCTCCGGGCCGCGGCGGCCCGCCCTCCGCGGAAAGGG
>NZ_JBRIOU010000004.1:1138669-1140606 GCF_053474865.1 Streptomyces sp. CO7 | reverse complement strand
GGGCGGGCACGACGAGGCCAGGACGGGATCAGGACGGGCGGCGCAGTGCCTGGAGGGCCTGTTCGAAGGGGACGGTCTCCAGGTCGCCGACGCGGACGACGTCGCTCTCGTCCTCCCGGGCCTCCCGGGCGGCGGGCAGTCGGCCGGGGCCGGTCATCAGCGCCGCCAGCTGCCCGGCCGCGCGGGTGATCCGCTCCTGCAGGCCCTCGGCGCCCCAGTCCTCGGAGGCCGCGTAGACGCCGGTGGGCACGACCACGGCGCGCAGGTAGGAGAAGAGCGGCCGCAGGGCGTGGTCCAGGACCAGGGAGTGGCGGGCCGAGCCGCCGGTGGCGGCGATCAGCACGGGCTTGCCGTCGAGGGCGTCCTGGTCGAGGACGTCGAAGAAGGCCTTGAAGAGTCCGCTGTAGGAGGCCGAGAAGACCGGGGTGACCACGACCAGCCCGTTGGCGGCCGCCACCGCCTCCTGGGCGGCCGCGAGCTCGCGGCCGGCGAAGCCGTTGGTGAAGTTGTGCGCGATCTCCACGGCGAGGTCGCGCAGCTCGACCACCGTGACCTCGGCACCGGTGCGGTCGGCGGTGGCCTGCGCCAGACGGTCGGCCAGCAGGCGGGTGGACGACGGGACGCTCAGGCCCGCCGAGACGACGACCAGCTTCATCGTGCGGCCTCCTTCTCGGGTGCGGTGACGGCGGTGGTGGCGGGGGCGGTGGCCTCGGCGGCCTCGGCGGCGGCCCGCTCCCGGGCCCGGTCGACCCGCGCGGCGTGGCTCGGGGCGTCCGGCACGTCGGCCGGGCGGCCCTTGGCGAACTCCTCGCGGAGCACGGGGACGACCTCCTCGCCGAGGATGTCGAGCTGCTCGAGCACGGTCTTCAGCGGCAGGCCGGCGTGGTCCATCAGGAACAGCTGGCGCTGGTAGTCGCCGGCCACCTCGCGGAAGGACAGCGTGCGCTCGATGACCTGCTGCGGGGAGCCGACGGTCAGCGGGGTGTCCCGGGTGAAGTCCTCCAGGGACGGTCCGTGGCCGTAGACCGGGGCGTTGTCGAAGTAGGGGCGGAACTCGCGGACCGCGTCCTGGGAGTTCTTCCGCATGAACACCTGGCCGCCGAGCCCGACGATCGCCTGCTCGGGGCGGCCGTGCCCGTAGTGGGCGTAGCGGGTGCGGTAGAACTCGACCATCCGGCGGGTGTGGTCGGCGGGCCAGAAGATGTTGTTGTGGAAGAAGCCGTCGCCGTAGTACGCGGCCTGCTCAGCGATCTCGGGGGACCGGATCGAGCCGTGCCAGACGAACGGCGGCACGCCGTCCAGGGGGCGGGGCGTGGAGGTGAAGCCCTGCAGCGGGGTGCGGAACTTCCCTTCCCAGTTCACCACGTCCTCGCGCCACAGGCGGTGGAGCAGGGCGTAGTTCTCGATCGCGAGGTTGATGCCCTCGCGGATGTCCTGGCCGAACCAGGGGTAGACCGGGCCGGTGTTGCCGCGCCCCATCATCAGGTCCATCCGGCCGTCCGCGAGGTGCTGGAGCATCGCGTAGTCCTCGGCGATCTTCACCGGGTCGTTGGTGGTGATCAGCGTCGTCGAGGTGGACAGGGTGAGCCGCTCGGTGCGCGCCGCGATGAAGCCCAGCATCGTGGTGGGGGAGGACGGCACGAACGGCGGGTTGTGGTGCTCACCGGTGGCGAAGACGTCGAGGCCGACCTCCTCCGCCTTGAGGGCGATGGCGACCATGGCCTTGATCCGCTCACGCTCGGTCGGCGTGCGGCCGGTGGTGGGGTCGGCCGTCACGTCGCCGACCGAGAAGATCCCGAACTCCATGGTCATGGTCGCTCACTCCAATGTTGTTGATTGTTGAACTATATCCGACAACGAGGAGGGTGCGACGGGTATTCCTGGGCGCTCGGCGGCGGACCGAGGCGACGGAATGGGGGCGTCCGGCGGCGGACGGG
>NZ_JBRIOU010000004.1:1110960-1138569 GCF_053474865.1 Streptomyces sp. CO7 | reverse complement strand
CCCCCACCCCCGCCTCCCGTATCGCCGTCGTCACCGGCGCGAGCAGCGGCATCGGTGCCGCCACCGCGCGGCAGCTGGCGGCGGCCGGGTACCGCGTGGTGCTGACCGCCCGCCGCAAGGACCGCATCGAGGCGCTCGCGGCGGAGATCGAGGCGGCGGGCCACTCCGCCACCGCGTACGCCCTCGACGTCACGGACCGCGCCGCCGTCGACGAGTTCGCCACCGCCTTCAAGACGATCGGCGTGTTGGTGAACAACGCCGGTGGCGCCCTGGGCTCGGACCCGGTGGCCACCGGCGACCCGCAGGAGTGGCGCACGATGTACGAGACGAACGTTATCGGCACCCTCAACGTCACCCAGGCCCTGCTGCCCGCGCTCACCGCGAGCGGCGACGGCACCGTGGTGGTGGTGTCCTCCACCGCGGGGCACGGCACCTACGAGGGCGGCGCCGGCTACGTGGCCGCCAAGCACGCCGAGCACGTGCTCGCGGAGACCCTGCGGCTGGAGATCGTCGGCACCCCGGTGCGGGTGATCGAGGTCGCGCCCGGCATGGTCAAGACCGAGGAGTTCGCCCTGACCCGCTTCCACGGGGACCAGGAGAAGGCCGCCAAGGTCTACCAGGGCGTGGCCGAGCCGCTGACCGCGGACGACGTCGCGGACACCATCGCCTGGGCGGTCACCCGCCCCAGCCACGTCAACGTCGACCTGCTGGTCCTCCGCCCCCGCGCCCAGGCCTCCAACACCAAGGTGCACCGCGAGCTGTGACCGCCGCGGCCACGCGGTGACCCCGCTCCCGCTCGCGGGTCACGTCGCGTAACCGGCCACGGCGGTCTCCCGGCGCCCGTCCACACCCTGTGGACGGGCGCCGTCGCGTTGTGCCCGCGATGCGACGGCGCCCCGCAGACGCCGCGTCTCCCCCCGCGGTCGCCCCGCCGGAGCCGCGGCGACCGCACCGCCGAACGAGGGGGTCGTGACTCTCCGTGGCGTTTCGCTGCCCGGTGTGAGTGGCGGATGTTCCTACGATCTTCCCAGCTGCTCAACATCTGATGATCCATCAGATGAGCTGCAGGGGCGGGGATCCAGCGAACGTCAGCGCAACCGATTCCGGAAGTCACCTCCATGGCAGATACGAACAGCCGTCCGCGGACCCGCCGGACCGTTCTCGGCGCCGCGGGAGTGCTGGTCCTGGCCGCTCTCAACGCCCCCGCCGTCTACGACTTCGCGTCCCGGACCTACCACGCCCACCTGATCGAACAGACGTCGTACAAGGCCGACCACGGTCACTGGCAGATCGTTGACGTCCCGGAGCGGTTCCGGATCAACACGATCCACGCCGCGTTGCTGAGCACCGGCAAGGTTCTGCTGATCGCCGGGTCAGGCAACAACGCCAAGATGTTCGACGCGAAGACCTTCCGCACGGTGGTGTGGGATCCGGTCCGCAACACGTTCAAGAACGTGGAGACGCCCAGCGACCTGTTCTGCGCGGGCCACACCCAGCTGCCCGGCGGCAACCTGCTGGTGGCGGGCGGCACCCAGCGGTACGAGACGCTGAAGGGCGACGTCGAACGGGCCGGCGGCCTGATGATCGTCTACAACGAGAACCCCGATAAGCCGAAGACGCTGCCCGAGGGCACCCTCTTCACCGGCAAGGAGAGCGGGAAGACTTTCGCCTCCCGGGCGAGCCTGGTGGTGCCGCGCGCGAAGAAGGAGATCGACCCCGGCACCGGGAAGGCCACCGTCACCGCCTCCTCGGCGCGGGTCTACGTGGAGGCGACCCAGGACGGTCCGCAGCACCAGACCGGCTCGCAGGACCAGTACAGGATCAAGGGGCTGAAGGGCGCCGAGAAGCGCAACGTCTACGGGATCGCGCAGAAGCTCTCCTTCGACAAGAAGGACTTCCAGGGGATCAAGGACGCCTACGAGTTCGACCCGGTCGCCGAGAAGTACATCAAGGTCGACCCGATGCACGAGGCCCGCTGGTACCCCACGCTGACCACGCTGGAGGACGGCAAGGTCCTCTCCGTCTCCGGGCTGGACGAGATCGGGCAGGTGGTCCCGGGCAAGAACGAGGTCTACGACCCGAAGAAGAAGGACTGGGAGTTCGTCCCCAAGTCCCGCTTCTTCCCGACCTACCCGGCGCTCTTCCTGGCCCAGGGCGGGAAGATCTTCTACACCGGGTCGAACGCCGGGTACGGACCGGCCGACAAGGGGCGCGAACCCGGCCTGTGGGACCTGAGGAGCGGCGCCTTCACCGAGGTGCCCGGGCTCGAGGACCCGAAGCTGCTGGAGACCTCGATGTCGGTGCTGCTGCCGCCTGCGCAGAAGCAGCGCTACATGGTGATCGGCGGCGGAGGCGTGGGCGAGAGCCCGAAATCCACCGACCGGACCGGGCTGGTGGACCTGAAGGCGAAGGAGCCGGCGTTCGTCTCCGGGCCCGACCTGTACGCCCAGGCCCGCTACCCGTCCGCGGTGATCCTCCCCGACGACACCGTCCTGGTCACCAACGGCTCCGGTGACTACCGCGGCAAGGGCGACAGCAACGTGCTCAAGGCGGCGGTCTACGACCCGGCGAGCAACCGGTTCAGCGAGGCGGCGGAGCCGCTGGTGGGGCGGAACTACCACTCGGGAGGCCTGCTGCTGCCGGACGGCCGGGTCATGACCTTCGGCTCCGACTCGCTCTTCTCCGACAAGGCCGACTCCAAGCCGGCCGTCTTCGACCAGCGCATCGAGATCTGGACCCCGCCCTACCTGCACCAAGGCGGGCAGCGTCCGCGGCTGCGGGAGGGCGAGGAATCGCGCCGGACGGTCGAGCTCGGCGCGTCGACCACCTACGCCAGCCCGGACGCCGCGCGGATCGAGAAGATGCGGCTGATCCGCCCGGGCGCGTTCACCCACGTCACCAATGTCGAACAGCGCTCGGTGGCGGTGGAGTTCACCAAGCAGCGGGGCCGGGTGAAGGTCACGCTGCCCGACGACCCGTCGCTCGTGCCGCCCGGCTGGTACATGCTCACCGCGGTCGACGGGCGGGGTGTGCCATCGGAGGCGGTGTGGGTGAAGGTGCCGGTGTCCGACGACGCCCCGTCGCTGAGGACCACCGAGGAGCCGCCCGCACCCGCGCTCTAGGCGACCCGGCGGCGCCGCGTCCAGGGTGCTCGTCAGGCCGCGCGTCCACCTCGCAGGGACCGAAGTCCCTGGTCGGCCGGGCCCCTGGGGCCCCGCCGGCCAGGGACTCTCGCTGTCCGGCGACGGTTCCCAGGGCCCTGGGACGGGGTCGACGAGCGGCCCGGCAAGGTCACCTTCTGGACGCTGACCGCCGGCTTCGACCTGCCCTTCCTGGTGCAGCACTGGCTGGGCGCCGAAGGCATGCCGCGCCGGTACGCGGGCTACCTGGCCGCCGACGGCTTCACCGCGCTCGACACCCTCTCCACCATCGGGTCCTTCCTGCTCGGACTGTCGGTGCTGCCCTCCCTCTACAACGTGTGGAAGACGGCGAAGTACGGCAAGCCGGTCGGCGTGGACCATCCGCGGCGCTGGGGCCGTTCCCCACCGGGGTCCGCGGGTGCGGGCAGATGACGGGTGCGGGCAGGTGAGGTGAGGTATCCGTCGGTCCTGCCGTACAACCTTGTCCGGGGCAAACGGGTCACACACCGCGAAACCCTTGGCCATGCCCGAGTCCCGGACGCGGTGGCCGCCCTCCTGACCCGCGAGAGGTTCCCATGAGAGTTCGCCGTGCCCTGGCCGTCGCGGCGGCCACCGCCGTCGTCGCACCGCTGACCCTGCTGTCGGCGCCGGCGGCGTTCGCCGAGGACCCGACACCGTCCGCCTCGCAGAGCCAGTCCGTGGGCGGGACCCCGGAGAGCGGCGGTGCGGCAACCACGGAACCCGCCGCGGGAGGCGACGCCACCGACGGCGGGACGCCGGCCACGGGTGGCGGCGACACGTCGCCGGAGACCACCGGGACGCCCACCGCGCCCGCCGCCCCGGGCGAGGACGAGCTCACCGGCAGGGTCGAGGACCTGGCCGAGGGCGACGGCGAGGAGGAGGGTGAGGGCGAGGAGTACCCGCTCTGCGAGAAGCGGGGGATCGACAAGGGCCTGAGCACCAAGATCACCGGCCTGCCCGCCACCTACGTCGCCGGATCCGGCTGGGACGAGTTCCGCCTCACCGTCACCAACCGGACCGGCAAGGAACTGGACCGGGTCTGGTTCGACGTGTCGATCGAGCTGGGCGCGGCCGAGGTCGAGTACCTGGACGAGGGCGGCTGGACGGACGAGTTCCGCTGGGAGGGCGACACCGCCAGCTTCGGCGGCTACGCGGAGGACGTCGCCGCGGGTGAGGCCCTGGTCTCCGACCTCCGCGTCCGCGTGCGTGCGGGCGCCCAGTCCGACGAGTCGTTCGCCGTGGGCGGGGCCCTGTACCAGGGCGCGGACGACACCTGCTTCCACAACGGCGACACCTACGAGTTCGTCGTCCTGCCCGCCGGGACGAGCACCCCCTCGCAGACGCCCTCGCCGTCCGCCTCGCCCAGCGTGACGCCGTCCCCGTCGAACAGCGGCACCAGCGCGTCGCCGCAGGGCGGCGGGCAGACCACCGGCAACCTCGCCGCCACCGGCAGCGACCGGGCCCTCGGGCTGGTGGGGGCCGCAGGCGCGGCCGCCGTCGTGCTCGGCGGCGGCGCAGTGCTGGTCACGCGGCGCAGGAACGCGGGCGCACGGCTCTGAGCCACAACCATCACGGGGGCGTGCGGGTCACATGGTCCGCACGCAGGCTACGCCGACGGCACGTCAGCGTGGCCGTCCCGTTGACCTTCCCGCGTACTGCTCCGCGACGTGAACGGCGACGGCCGTGCCGACCTGCACGTGGGCGGCGCCATGTCCCCGGGCGTGCGCCTGCTCGGCTCCGCCTCCGGTGTCACCACCACCGGGGCCACCACCGTCTCGGAGACCGTCCTGCAGGGCACGATCCAGTAACCCGGGCCCGACGGGAAGAAGGGGTGCGCGGGGCCCGCAGGCCCCGCGCACCCCTTCCGCGTCGGAGGTTTCCGCCCGTCAGGGCCAGACCAGGCAGTACGGCTGGTGGCCCGCCTCGTGGAGGCGGTGGCTGAAGTCCTGCCACTCGTGCAGCAGCTGGTAGACGTTGAACGCGTCGCGGGGGCCGCCGCGGTCGGGGACCGTGGACCAGATGAACGCGGCCGCGCCGACCGCCTCCTCGCCGATGCCGCGCAGCGGGTCGACGGTGGTCATGGGCAGCTTGACCACCGCGTACTGGGGGCGCAGCACGACGAGTTCGAGCGGGGGGACCTTGTTCAGCGGGACGCCCTCGATGCCGGTGAGGACCATCGCCGCCACCGTCTCGGGCTTGATGCGGGTGAAGAGGCCGCCCATGCCGAGCTCGTCGCCGCCGAGCTCCTCCGGGCGCATGGTCTCGGGGACGCGGGCGGCCGCCGCGCCGCTCGGCGCGCCGAAGTACTTGTACGTCACTCCCAACCGGCTGCTCCTTGCCACGGGTCCCGCCGGCTTCTCGGCGCCGTCACTCTGCGCGCCCGCCCGGCGGGCCGCGGCCTCGGCCGCTTCGGTCGTCGTCTCGTCCGCCTCGCGCCGGTGCCTGCCCCGACGGGAACGCCGAGGACCCATGTCGCCAGTCCCCTCGCCCAGTCCGCCACCGCGATGCATATCTCCACCCGACTGCTGTTCTAGGACGCGTCGCCCCCGCCGCGCAACCCGATCACCCGTTCATCGTGACAGTGACCTCCCCCACGTCCGCCCCACGAAACGTACACAGGAGAAGACCCGGAAGGAGGAACGCGCACGGGGTTCTCGTCACAGTCTCGCAGATGGGGGCAGAACACGCTCCGTTATCTCCGGACCAGGGCCGGTACGCCCCGGAGGGCCGGGCCGGCCGCCCACCCCCGTGCCACGGGGTCGGGTCACGACCGCTGGCCTACCCTGTGGGAGTCCCCCGTAACCGCAGTCGGAGATCCGGAGAAGCCGCAGGCATGACCGTTCCGTCCTACCCCTACGAAGCCCCTGCCTCGCAGGCGCTGTTCGACCGAGCGGCAGCCGTCACGCCGGGTGGTGTGAACTCGCCGGTGCGCGCCTTCCGCGCCGTCGGCGGCACGCCCCGGTTCATGGTCTCCGGCAGCGGCCCCTACCTCACCGACGCCGACGGCCGCAGTTACGTGGACCTGGTCTGCTCCTGGGGCCCGATGATCCTGGGCCACGGCCGGCCCGAGGTGATCGCCGCCGTGCAGGACGCCGTCACCCGCGGCACCTCCTTCGGCACGCCCGGCGAGGGCGAGGTCGCGCTCGCCGAGGAGATGGTGGCGCGGGTCGCCCCGCTGGAGCAGGTCCGCCTGGTCTCCAGCGGCACCGAGGCCACCATGTCCGCGATCCGCCTGGCCCGCGGCTTCACCCGCCGCGCCAAGGTGGTCAAGTTCGCCGGCTGCTACCACGGTCACGTCGACTCCCTGCTGGCCGCCGCGGGCTCCGGCGTCGCCACCTTCGCGCTGCCCGACACCCCGGGCGTCACGGGCGCGCAGGCCGGCGACACCATCGTGCTCCCCTACAACGACCTGGAGGCGGTCCGCGCCGCCTTCGCCGCGCACCCCGGTGAGATCGCCTGCGTGATCACCGAGGCCTCGCCCGGCAACATGGGCGTCGTCCCGCCGCTGCCCGGCTTCAACCAGGGGCTCAAGGACCTGTGCGCCGAGAACGGCGCGTTGTACGTCTCCGACGAGGTGATGACCGGTTTCCGCACGTCGAAGGCCGGCTGGTTCGGCGTCGACGGCGTGGTCCCGGACCTGATGACCTTCGGCAAGGTGATGGGCGGCGGCTTCCCCGCGGCCGCGTTCGGCGGCCGTGCCGACGTGATGGCGCACCTCGCCCCGGCCGGCCCGGTCTACCAGGCGGGCACCCTGTCCGGTAACCCGGTCGCCACCGCCGCGGGCCTGGCCCAGCTGCGGCTGCTGGACGACGCCGCCTACGAGAAGCTGGCGGACTCCTCGGCCCGGATCCAGGCGCTGATCGGCGACGCGCTGAACAAGGAGGGCGTCGCGCACACCGTGCAGAAGGCCTCCAACATGTTCTCGGTGTTCTTCACCGACCGCCCGGTGCACGACTACGAGGACGCCAAGGCCGCGGAGTCCTTCCGCTACACGGCGTTCTTCCACGCGATGCTGGCGAGCGGGGTCTACCTGCCGCCGTCGGCGTTCGAGAGCTGGTTCCTGTCGACGGCGCACGACGAGCGTGCCCTGGAGCGGATCGCCGACGCGCTGCCCGCCGCCGCCCGCGCCGCCGCGGAGGCCACGGCATGAGCGCGGAGAAGAAGGACGCGGGCGCGCAGAAGGACGTCACCGTCGTCCACCTGATGCGCCACGGCGAGGTGGAGAACCCCACCGGGCTCCTCTACGGGCGGCTGCCGGGTTACCACCTGTCCGAGCTGGGACGGAAGATGGCGGACCGGGTCGCCGAGCACCTCGCGCCCAGGGACGTCACCTACGTGTGCGCCTCCCCGCTGGAGCGGGCGCAGGAGACGGCCACGCCGATCGCCAAGGCGCACGGTCTGGAGCTGGACACCGACGAGCGGCTGATCGAGGCGGAGAACGTCTTCCAGGGCAAGACCTTCGGCGTCGGCGACGGCGCGCTGAAGCGGCCCGGCAACTGGAAGCACCTGCTCAACCCGTTCAAGCCGTCCTGGGGCGAGCCGTACGAGGCGCAGGTGGCGCGGATGCGCGCGGCGCTGGACGCCGCCGCGGCCGCCGCCCGGGGCCACGAGGCGGTGCTGGTCAGCCACCAGCTGCCGATCTGGATCGTGCGGTCCGCGGTCGAGGGCCGGCGGCTGTGGCACGACCCGCGGCGCCGCGAGTGCACCCTGGCCTCGCTGACCTCCTTCACCTACGAGGGCGACCGGATCGTGGCCGTCGGCTACACCGAGCCGGCCCGGGACCTGGTGCCGGCCCACCTGCTGGCCGGCGCCAAGCCGGTCAAGGGCGGACAGAAGGCGTTCGGCGCCTAGCCGTCGCCAGGGCCCGCGCACCCCCGCCGACGTGGGGGTTCGCGGGCCGCAGGGGGGTCCCCAAGATCCCCGGAACGGACATGCGAAACTTTTCACATGACTGGCCACAAGCCTCGTGCGCACCGCCGCCGCCGCGCCCAGGCCGCGGCGGCCACCGCTGCCGCCGCCGCTCTGCTGCTGTCGGCGTGCGGCTCGGACGGTGACGGCGGCGCCTCCGCCGCAGGCGGCGGAGGGACCAACTTCGTCACCAGCACCAACGGCATCGCCACCGTCGCCAAGGGCGAGCGGCAGGCCGCGCCCCGCCTGAAGGGCGAGACGCTGGACGGCGGGCAGCTGGACACCGGCGAGTACAAGGGCGACGTCGTCGTCCTGAACGTCTGGGGCTCCTGGTGCGCCCCGTGCCGTGCCGAGGCCAAGAACTTCGTGAAGGTCGCCGACGAGACCAAGGACCAGGGCGTCCGGTTCGTCGGCATCAACACCCGCGACACCTCCACCCAGCCCGCCCTCGCCTTCGAGGAGGAGGAGGGCATCGAGTACCCGAGCCTGTACGACCCGACCGGCCGGCTGCTGCTCCGCTTCGAGAAGGGCACGCTCAACCCGCAGGCGATCCCCACCACCCTGGTCATCGACCGGGACGGGAAGATCGCGGCGCGGGCGATGCAGCCGCTGAGCGAGGACAGGCTGCGGGAGATGCTCGACCCGGTGCTGGCGGAGAAGTGACGTGACGCTCCTCGCCGTGGACGTTGCTGCCGTGGACGTGTCGGACACCGTGCTGAACGGGGCCCTGCTGCTGGCCCTGCCGGTCGCGGTGCTCGGCGGTCTCGTCTCGTTCTTCTCGCCCTGCGTGCTGCCGCTGGTGCCCGGCTACCTCTCCTACGTCACCGGGGTCACCGGCACCGACCTGGCGGAGGCCCGCCGCGGCCGGATGGCGGCCGGGGCCTCACTGTTCGTGCTGGGCTTCACCGTGGTGTTCGTCTCCACGGGCGCGCTCTTCGGCTACTTCGGGGCGACGCTGCAGGAGTACAGCGGCGTGCTGTCCAAGGTGCTCGGTGTGCTGATGATCGCGCTGGGCGTCTTCTTCATGGGGCTGATGCCCTGGCTGACCCAGCGGGAGTTCCGCTTCCACCGCAAGCCGGCCGCCGGGCTGGCGGGCGCGCCGCTGCTGGGCGCCCTGTTCGGCATCGGCTGGACGCCGTGCATCGGCCCGACGCTGGCCTCCGTGCTGGCGCTGTCGCAGGAACAGGCCAGCGCCGGGCGCGGGGCGATCCTGACGGTCGCATACTGCCTGGGCCTCGGCATTCCGTTCGTGCTGGCCGCGATCGCCTTCCGCAAGGCGCTGGGCGCCTTCGGCTGGGTCAAGCGGCACTACGTCTGGGTGCTGCGGATCGGCGGCACGATGATGATCGTGACCGGTGTGCTCCTGCTCACCGGCGTCTGGGACCTGCTCGTGCAGCAGCTGCAGACCTGGACCACTGGCTTCACACCGGGGATCTGATCCATGAGCGAGACCACCACCGGGACGACCGGCGAGAAGACCGGCGAAGCCGGCGACACCGAGGCCGGGACCCGGCTGTCCACCGCGCCGGTCGAGTCGACCGCCGTGCCCGGCTCCTTCGGCGGCCGCCGCGCCCCGGGCGCGTGGGGACGGATCACCTGGACCGGCCGTGAGGTCACGGGCTGGGTGCGCTGGTTCTGGCGTCAGCTGACCTCGATGCGGACGGCGCTGCTGCTGCTCCTGCTGCTGTCGCTGGCCGCCGTCCCCGGTTCGCTCATCCCGCAGAACCGCGTCGACCCGATCAAGGTCGAGGAGTTCCGCGAGGCGCACACCACGCTGACGCCGCTCTACGACGCGCTCGGCATGTTCGACGTGTACAGCTCGGTGTGGTTCTCCGCGATCTACATCCTGCTGTTCGTCTCGCTGATCGGCTGCATCGTGCCGCGCACCTGGCAGTTCGTGGGCCAGCTGCGGGGCCGTCCGCCGGGCGCGCCGCGCCGGCTGGACCGGATGCCCGCGTACACGACCTGGCGCACCGCGAAGAGCCCCGAGGAGGTGCGCGGCGCCGCGCTCGGCGTCCTCAAGGGCCGCCGGTTCCGCGCCCACACGACCGGCGACGCGGTGGCCGCGGAGAAGGGCTACCTGCGGGAGCTGGGCAACCTCGCCTTCCACCTGGCGCTGATCGTGATGCTGGTCGCCTTCGGCTGGGGCGAGCTGTTCAAGTCCGAGGGCAACAAGCTGATCGTCGAGGGCGACGGCTTCGCCAACACGCCCGTCCAGTACGACGACTTCCGGGCCGGCAGCCTCTTCTCCTACGACGACCTGGAACCGTTCAGCTTCGACCTGGACGACTTCCGCGCCACCTTCGCCCCCTCCGGCCCCAACCGCGGCACGCCGCGCACCTACGAGGCGACCCTCACCTACCGCGAGGGCGTCGACGGGGCGGAGAAGAAGAAGGTCGTGCAGGTCAACAAGCCGCTCGAGGTCGGCGGCTCCAAGGTCTACCTGACGAGCCACGGTTACGCGCCGGTGGTCACGGTCCGCGACGGCAAGGGGAAGGTGGTCTTCTCCCAGCCGGTGCCGATGCTGCCGATCGACCAGAACATCACCTCGCAGGGCGCGGTCAAGGTGCTGGACGGCTACCGGGACCCGAAGGGCAAGGAGGAGCAGCTCGGCTTCTCCACGGTGTTCGTGCCGACCTTCGCCGGCAAGGGCAGCGGGACGATGTTCTCCCAGTTCCCGGCGCTCGACTTCCCGGTCCTCGCGGTCGCCGGCTTCCACGGCAGCCTGGGCGTGGACTCGGGCATCCCGCAGAACGTGTACCAGCTCGACGACCGGAAGCTGAAGCAGTTCAAGGACGAGAACGGCGACATCCTCCGCAAGATGCTGCTGCCGGGCGAGACCATGGAGCTGCCCGGCGGCGCCGGCTCGATCACCTTCGAGAAGGAGATCAAGGAGTGGGCGAACTTCCAGGTCGTGCGGCAGCCCGCCGGCGGCTGGGCGCTCGGCGGCGCGCTCGTCGCCATCGCCGGTCTCTCCGGCTCCCTGTTCATCCAGCGCCGCCGCGTCTGGGTGCGCGCCACGGCCGGTGAGGACGGGGTGACCGTCGTCGAGATGGCGGGCCTGGGCCGCAGCGAGTCCGCCCGGCTGCCGCAGGAGCTGGGCGAGCTGGTCGGGCTCGTCCACGACCGGGCGCCCACCGCGTCCGACGCCGAACCGGACTCCGGGGCCGGCACCGAACCGGACTTCGCGTCCGACGCCGTGCCGGACTCCGCGTCCGACCCGACGGCCGACCACGCGTCGAAGACCGCACCGCACCTCGGGTCCGACTCCGCGCCGGACCCCGCAGATTCCCCCGAACCTTCCCCTGAAGGGGCTGACAAGTGACGACGCTCGCCGCCACGACCAACGAAAGTCTCGCGCAGATCAGCAACGTGCTGATCTACTCCGCGATGGCCGTCTACACCCTGGCCTTCTTCGCCTACATCGCCGAGTGGACCTTCGGCAGCCGCAGCAAGGTGGCCCGCACGGCCTCCGCGCTCACGGGCGGCGCGGGTGCGCGGAAGAACGCCGCGTCCGCCCCGGCCGTGACGGTGAAGAAGGCCGGCGGAACCGCGGTGCTGGAGCGACCCGAGGTCGTCGTCCGTTCCTCGGACGCCTCCCGGGCCGACGTCCCGGACGGCCCCGGCGCCCACGGCGGTGACGAGCAGGGCGACCTGTACGGCCGGATCGCGGTCTCGCTCAGCGTCCTCGGCTTCCTGCTGTCCTTCGGCGGCGTGCTGACCCGCGCGCTGTCCGTGCAGCGGGCGCCGTGGGGCAACATGTACGAGTTCAACATCACCTTCACCACGGTGGCCGTCGGCGTCTACCTGGCGCTGCTGGCCTTCCGCCGCAACGTCCGCTGGATGGGCCTGCCGCTGGTCACCGTGGTCCTGCTGGACCTGGGCCTGGCCGTCACGGTCCTCTACACCGAGAGCGACCAGCTGGTCCCGGCGCTGCACTCGTACTGGCTGTACATCCACGTCTCCACCGCCATCCTCTGCGGCGCGGTGTTCTACGTGGCGGCGGTCTCCACGGTCCTCTACCTGTTCCGCGACTCCTACGAGGCCAAGCTGGCCGGCGGCGGCAAGCCGGGCCGCTTCGCCACCTCGGTCATGGAGCGGCTGCCCGCGGCCTCCTCGCTGGACAAGTTCGCCTACCGGGTCAACGCGGCGGTCTTCCCGCTGTGGACGTTCACGATCATCGCCGGCGCCATCTGGGCGGGCGACGCCTGGGGCCGCTACTGGGGCTGGGACCCCAAGGAGACCTGGTCGTTCATCACCTGGATCGCCTACGCCTGTTACCTGCACGCCCGGGCCACCGCGGGGTGGAAGGGCCGCAAGGCCGCCTACCTGGCGCTGATCGCCTTCGGGTGCTGGCTGTTCAACTACTACGGCGTCAACATCTTCGTCTCCGGCAAGCACTCCTACGCCGACGTCGGCTGACGCACCGCCCTTGATGTTCCCGGAGCCGCCCCTGTGGAGGGGGCGGCTCCGGGCGTTCGGGCGGCCTGCTCTACCCTGGGCCGTCACTCGGCCCGTCGGTGGAAGGAAAGCGTGAACATGGTGGCTGCTGCCCCGGTCCTGGAGGAGCTTCGGGAGGTCTGCCAGCCGCAGGCCAAGCTGGCCAGCCGCAACGGCGAGCACTGGGCCGGCCGGATGTACATGCGGGCGATCTCCCTGCGGGTGACGCGCCAGCTGGTGCGGACACCGGTCACCCCGGACGCGCTGACCTGGACGATGGTGGTCTGCGGCGTCGCCGCGGGCGCCGCCCTGCTGATCCCCGGGCTCACCGGCGCGATCCTCGCCGCGGTGCTGTTCCAGCTGTTCCTGCTGTTCGACTGCGTCGACGGCGAGGTCGCCCGGTGGAAGGGCCAGAACAGCGCGGCCGGCATCTACGTCGACCGGCTCGGCGCCTACCTCGCCGACGCGGCGCTGCTGGCCGGCGCCGGCTTCCGGGCCGCCGGCTGGGGCGACGGCGGTTCCTTCGACGGCTGGGTCGCGCTCGGCCTGTTCACCGCCATGGGCGTCGTCCTGCTGAAGGCCTCCACCGACCTGGTGGACGTGGCCCGCGCCCGGCGCGGACTGGCGGTGGCCGACGACGAGTCGACGCGGCCGCGCTCCGAGGGCGTGGCGACCCTGCGCAAGCTGGCCGCCGCGTTCAAGATCCACCGGCTGACCAACGGCATCGAGGCGTCCCTCGTGCTCCTGGCCACCGCCGCGGTGGACGCCGCGCTGGGTAACCTGGACGCCACCCGGATCGCCCTGGTGGTCCTCGCGGCGGTCACCTGGGTGATGGTCCCGGCCCACCTGTTCTCGATCCTGTCCTCCTCGCGCCTGCGCTGAGGGCCCTGACGCGGCGCTGACCTGGGGTCATCGGCTCTGCCGATGGCCCCATCGGCATCACGGGGTGGTACGGCGTGGCCCCCGGCGGCAGGCGCGCCGTAGCTTCGGCGCATGACAACAGAGACGAAGGGGATCGCCCAGCTCACCACCGCCATGGTGCTGTCCGGGACGATCGGCGTGTTCGTGGTCGAGTCGGGGGCCTCCTCGCTCAACGTGGTGTTCTTCCGGGTGCTCTTCGGCGCACTGGCCCTCGGCGTCTACGTCGCCGCCCGCGGCTGGATCCGCGGGCACGGGTTCACCCGGCGCAGCCTGGCGCTGACCGTCCTCGCCGGACTGTTCATCGTCGGCAACTGGATCCTGCTGTTCGAGTCGTACGGCAACACCTCCATCTCGGTGGCGTCGGTCGTCTACCACATGCAGCCGTTCTTCGTCGTGGTCTTCGGCGCCCTGCTCTTCCGGGAGCGGCTGACCGCCGCCACCCTCGGCTGGGTGGCCCTCGCCTTCGCCGGCCTGGTCCTGGTCTCGGGCGTCCGGCCGGAGGACCTGACCGGCGGCGACGGCCGCTACCTGCTCGGCATCGGCCAGGCGCTGGGCGCCGCGGTGCTCTACGGACTGGCCACCCTGGTGGTCAAGCGGGTGCGGGGCGTGCGTCCCCACCTGATCGCCCTGGTGCAGGTGGTCGTCGGCATCCCGCTGCTGCTGCCGTTCGCCGACCTGGGCGCGATGGGCGGCGCGGGAGCCGGCACCTGGGGCTGGCTGGTGGCGCTCGGCGTCTTCCACACCGGTGTGATGTACGTCCTGATGTACGCCGCCTACGCCAAGCTGCCCACCGCGAAGATCGCCGTGCTGGCCTTCGTCTACCCGGCCGTCGCGATGCTCACCGACTGGGCGGTGTACGGGCACGTCATGGGGTGGCTGCAGGCGCTGGGTCTGCCGCTCATCGTCCTCGCGAGCCTGAAGGTGACGCTCAGGAAGCCGGCGGCCGCGCCTGCTGCTCGCGCAGCAGTCGCCGGGTCTGCTCCACGAACAGACGCGCCGCGGGAGGCAGTCGCTTCCCGGACCGCCACGCCAGTTGCGAGTGGAGAGTGAACGACGGCCGCCAGTCGAGGCGCTGAAGCGCCTGGGCGGCCAGCGCGTCGGCGACCGTGACCTCGGGGAGCAGGGCGATCCCCAGGCCGGTCGCCGTGGCGCGTTTGGTGGCCTCCACGGTGCCGAACTCCCGGAACGCGACCGGCTCCCCGGCCGCCTCGGTGAGTTCGGCCTCGAACAGGTCGCGGAACGCGCAGCCGGACTCCACGGCGAGCAGGGTGGCCCCGCACAGATCGGCGGTGGACAGGGGCCGGCCGGCGAGCGGGTGACCGGGGACCGCGACCAGGGCCAGTGGCTCCGGCAGCAGGACCACCGTCTCCAGCCCGGCGTGCTCGGTGCGGGCCTCCATCAGGAAGCCCAGGTCGTAGACGCCGCGCCGGAGCGCGTCCCGCGTCTCGTCGCCGATGGTGGTGCGCAGCGACAGCCGCACCTTCGGGTAGCGGTGGTGGAACAGCTCGAAGAGCGGCGGCAGCCGGTAGGACGTCAGCGACTCGATGGTGCCGACGGTCAGCTGCCCGGACGGCTCGTCCGGCTCGACCGCGGCGGCCCGCGCCTCGGCGGCCAGGTCCAGGAGGCGGCGGGCGTACGGCAGCAGCCGCTCCCCGGCCTCGGTGAGCCGGATGCGGCTGCCGAGACGGTCGAAGAGGGCGACGCCCAGATCCTGCTCCAGTGCCCGTACCTGCGCGGTCACCGTGGACTGCGCGTACGCCAGCTCGGCGGCCGCGCGGGTGAAGCTGAGCAGGGCGGCGACCTTCTCGAAGGTCGCCAGCAGCCGCAGGTCGAGCGCCGGGGACATGGGTCTCAGTTCTCCTTGCGGTTCTCGCCGGGCTCCTCGCGACGCAGCTGCTCCTCGCGGCGGCGCAGGTCGGCCTCCCAGTCCTTCAGGAGGGCCTCGTCCCGCTTGTTCTCCTCGGCCAGCCGGGCGAGGAACGCCGGGTCGTCGTCCGGGGCGACGGGGGCCGAGGGGCGGTGGTTGCGGTGCCACTCGGAGGGCGTGGAGCCGCGGTGGGCGGCGGCGCCGTCACGGACCTTGCCGGCCACCAGCCAGGCGATCGGGCCGACCAGCACCTCGCCGAGGAAGAGGATGATCAGCACCCAGACCACCTTGGGCAGGCCGCGCACCTTCTCCTCGGGGGTGTTGAGGCAGTCGATGAAGGCGTAGATCCACAGGGCCAGCACCAACAGGAACGGCAGAATCCGGAGCATGCGCAAGTCCCCCCAGGACGCGACGGGTTGTTCGGACGGTGAGGACGGGCAGACTAGCGGCTGCGCAGGACAGGCCGCCCGGCGGCTCCTGGGGGAGCGCCGGAGGGCGGGCGCCGGCGCCCCGTCGAGGGGGCCGGGGCCGCGCGTCAGCTCTCCGGGGCGTCCTCGTCCCGGCCGCGCCGCTCGTCGCGCGGGTCCTCCCGCTGGTCGCGCTGCTGGGGGTCCTCGTCGTCCTTGCCGCGCCTGCGGGTCTCCTCGCCCAGCGACTTGAGGAAGTCGGGGTTGTCGTCCGGCGCCACGAAGCGCTGCCGGCGCTGTCCTCCGCGAGGGCCGCCCCGCTGCCCGCCGCGCGGACCGAAGGCGCCGTCCTGCGCGCCGCCGTGGCGGACCTTGCCCGCCACCAGCCACGCCACCGGCCCGATCAGCGCCGTGCCGAGCAGCAGGATCAGCATCGCCCAGATCGGCTTCGGCAGGACCCGGACGTCCTCCTCCGGGGTGTTCAGGCAGTCGATGAACGCGTAGATGGTCAGGGCCAGCACCAGGAGCAGCGGCAGGATCCTCAGCATGACGGGCGTACCCCCAGTGGAACGACGGCGGGACGGCGGCGGCCGACCCGTGACGTCACCAGGCTAGCGGCTGCGCGGGTGCTTCGTCCGAGGGGCGGACGCCACCTTCCTGAGGCCCTCGGCGATACTGGGGGGCATGGCTTACGACGATCTTCGCTCCTTCCTGCGGGCCCTGGAGCGCGACGGAGACCTGAAGCGGGTGACGGCCGAGGTCGACCCCCATCTGGAGGTCGGGGAGATCGTCGACCGGGTCCAGAAGTCGGGCGGCCCGGCGCTGCTCTTCGAGAACGTGCGCGGCTCCGCGATGCCGCTCGCGATGAACGTCTTCGGCACCGACCGGCGGCTGCTCAAGGCCCTCGGCCTGAAGTCGTACGAGGAGATCGGCGACATCATCGGCGGGCTGCTCAAGCCCGAACTGCCCCAGGGGTTCATGGGTGTCCGGGAGGCGTTCGGCAAGCTCGGGACCATGACGCACGTGCCGCCGAAGAAGGTGAAGGACGGCCCCGTGCAGGAGGTCGTGCTCACCGGCGACGACGTGGACCTCGACCAGCTCCCCGCGCTCTTCACCTGGCCGCAGGACGGCGGCGCGTTCTTCAACCTGGGCCTGACGCACACCAAGGACCCCGAGTCCGGCGTCCGCAACCTCGGCCTCTACCGCCTGCAGCGCCACGACAGGCGCACCATCGGCATGCACTGGCAGATCCACAAGGACAGCCGCAACCACTACCAGGTGGCGGCCCGCCGCGGCGAGCGGCTGCCGGTCGCCATCGCCTTCGGCTGCCCGCCCTCGGTCACCTATGCGGCGACCGCGCCGCTGCCGGGCGGGATCGACGAGTACCTGTTCGCCGGGTTCGTCGCGGGCCGGCGGATCGAGATGGTCGACTGCAAGACCGTCCCGCTGCAGGTCCCGGCCAACGCCGAGGTCGTGCTGGAGGGCTGGCTGGAGCCGGGCGAGATGCTGCCGGAGGGGCCGTTCGGCGACCACACCGGCTTCTACACGCCGCAGGAGCCGTTCCCCGCGCTGACCATCGACTGCGTCACCATGCGCAAGAAGCCGCTGCTGCAGTCCATCGTGGTCGGCCGTCCGCCGACCGAGGACGGTCCGCTGGGGCGGGCCACCGAGCGGTTCTTCCTGCCGCTGCTCAAGATCATTGTGCCGGACATCGTGGACTACCACCTCCCCGAGGCGGGCGGCTTCCACAACTGCGCGATCATCTCGATCGACAAGAAGTACCCGAAGCACGCGCAGAAGGTGATGCACGCCATCTGGGGCGCGCACATGATGTCGCTGACCAAGCTGATCGTCGTCGTCGACTCCGACTGCGACGTGCACGACCTGCACGAGGTCGCCTGGCGCGCCCTCGGCAACACGGACTACTCGCGCGACCTCACGGTGGTCGAGGGCCCCGTCGACCACCTGGACCACGCCTCCTACCAGCAGTTCTGGGGCGGCAAGGCGGGCATCGACGCGACCGCGAAGTGGCCCGAGGAGGGGTACACGAGGGACGGCGGCTGGCCCGAGATGGTCCTGCCCGACCCGGAGACGGCGGCGAAGGTCGACCGCCGGTGGAAGGAGTACGGCATTGACCGCCGCCGCTGACGCCACGGGCGCCACAGGTCCTGTTCCCGCCGAACACGGGCCGGGGCGGGTGAAGGCCTTCCTCCGCCTGGTGATGATCGAGCACTCGGTCTTCGCGCTGCCCTTCGCCTACATCGCGGCGCTCACCGCGATGTTCACGGTGGACCGCTCCGTGCACTGGGTCGACCTGCTGCTGGTGACGGTCGCCATGGTCGCGATGCGCACCTTCGCGATGGCCGCCAACCGGATCATCGACCGGGAGATCGACGCGCGGAACCCGCGGACCGCGCAGCGGGAGCTGGTCACCGGCGCGGTGTCGGTGCGGACGGCGTGGACCGGTGCGCTGGTCGCGCTCGCCGTCTTCCTGGTCACGGCAGCGCTGCTCAACCCGCTCTGCCTGATCCTGGCGCCGCTCGCGGCGATCCCGATGGTGGTCTACCCGTACGGCAAGCGGTTCACGAACTTCCCGCAGGCCATCCTGGGGCTCGCCCAGGCCATCGGCCCGCTCGGCGGCTGGCTGGCGGTCACCGGCGAGTGGTCCTGGGACGCCGTCGTCCTGGGCGTCGCCGTGGGCGTGTGGATCGGCGGCTTCGACCTGATCTACGCCTGCCAGGACGTGGAGACGGACCGCGAGGTCGGCGTGAAGTCCGTCCCGGCGCGGTTCGGGATCCCCGCGGCGATCTGGGGCGCGCGGGGCTGCCACGTCGTCACCACGGCGCTCTTCGCCTGGTTCGGCCTCCTCACCGGGGCGGGTCTCTTCTTCTGGCTGGGCCTGCTGATCGTGGCGGGCGCGTTCGTCTACGAGCACACCATCGTCCGCCCGCACGACCTGTCCCGCCTCAACCGGGCGTTCTTCAGCGTCAACGGGTTCATCGGCATCGCCCTGTTCGTCTGCGCGCTGCTGGACCTGATGGTGCGCGGCCTGACGGTCTGACGGTCCGAACGCCGGCCCGCGTTCGCGTCCCCGGGAGGCGGCGTGTTCCGGGGCGGCGTGTCCCCGGTCGTGAGGAGGAGCCCGCGTGCACCAGCAGCGCAGGCGGGACCGGCGTCCGGTCCGCCGGACCCCGGCGCGCCCGGCGGAGCCGTCCGCACCGCCCGACCTGACCGGCGTCGGCGTCGTGGTGGTGGGGCTCTTCTCCGCGAAGGAGAGAGAGTTCGCCGCGCTCATGGACGCGGCCGCCGCGGAACTCGAGGCGCGCGGGGTCCGGGTCGTCGGGCGGCTCGTGCAGCGCAGGGGAGTCTCCCGCGGCGGCGCCCGGAAGATGTCCCTGCCCTACTCCTCGCGGACCCTCCTGAGCTCCGGGAAGGCGCGCGAGCTCGCCGCGACCTGCGAGCGGACCGGCGCCGGGGCCGCCGTCCTCGTCACCACGCCGACCGACCGGCAGCGCCACGCGCTGACCGCGCTGCTCGGCCGCCCTGCCGTGGGTCTCGCCGACGTCCTCGCCCACGCGTACCCGGACAGAACCTAGGCCGCCCGGGCGCGGCGGGCCAGGAGGAAGGCGGCCGCGACGCCGGAGAGCAGGCCTATCAGGTGGCCCTGCCAGCTGACCCCCGTCTGCGTGGGGGCCAGGCCCGCAAGTATCGAGCTGCCCCAGACCGCCGTGATCAGCACGGCGACCACCACACCCAGCGGCCGGCGCTCCACGAAACCGGAGACCAGCAGGAAGCCGAACAGGCCGAAGATCACCCCGGAGACCCCCGCCGTGTTCACCCCGGGCGGGGATATGAGCCAGACGCCCACCCCGTCGGCCACCATGATCAGCAGGCACACCGCGAGGAACCGCCGTATCCCGCCGAGCGCGGCCAGGAAGCCGAGGACCAGCAGCGGCAGCGTGTTGGCCGCGACGTGGGCGAAGCCGAAGTGCACGAAGGCGGAGGGGACGACGTCCGCCAGTTCGCCGGGGTCGCGCGGCACCACGCCGAAACGGTCGAGGGCGTTGCCCGAGGCCGCGTCGACGATCTCCAGCACCCACAGCAGGGCGACCCAGCCCAGCATCAGCTTCCCGGCCAGCCGGACCCGCTCCCCGCGCGACACCTCCGCGCCCGGGCCGGCGCCCGTACCGCCACCGATGGCTGCCATGGTCGGATCCCCCGTCTCCCTCTGCCGTTCCGTCGTTCCCGCGACTGCTCCGGCTTCCCTGACCTCACCTCTGTCCACACAACGCTTTGCCCCCCTTGTCCGGTTCCCGGTCCCGCACCCCTGACCGAAACCCGTTCGCCCCGCCGGGCCGGACGGGACAGAATCCGCGCATGCCCGCAACTGCCGACCAGCTGCTCAGCGCGCTGGAACCGCTGCCCTTCCCCGACCGCCTCCGGCTCACCGCGACGACCGCCAGGGACCTCGCCCGGCAGGGGGACGGCGCGCTCGCCCGGCTGCTGGCAGAACTCGACGCCCGGGGCCCGTACGAGCGGCGGCTCGCGGCGCTGGCGGCTCTCGCCGGGCGGGACGTGCCCTTCCTCGCCGCGCGCCTCGCCGACGCGGACCAGGTGGTGGCCCGCCAGGCGCACCGCGGCGCACGCACCCTCCCGGTGCCGGACGAGGCGATCGAGGCCGCCTACCAGGACGCCCCCGACGTCCTGCGCCACCACCTCGCCGCGTTGATCGTCGCCGGCGGCCGGACCGCCCTCGCCGAACGCCTCCTGCCACGGCTGCGCGAGGAGTGGGGCGACCACGAGGCCGCCCGCCTGCTACGGGCCTGCTCCGCCCCCTTCGTGGCGCGCCACCTCCCGTCGCTGGCGCACGCCGTGGACGGCTGGCCGGGGCTGGCCCGCCGTCACCCCGACGCGGTGCTGGACCACCTCGTCGCCGAGCGGGAGAGGGCTCGGCGCGACGCCCGCCGTGGACGCTGGTGGACCGACCACGGTCCCACCGTCACCGCCCTGGCGGCGGCCCGCCCCGAGCGCGTGCTGGAACTGCTGGAGCGGGGCGGCCCGGCGACCGTTCCGGCCGCCCTGCATCCTGCCTTCCCCGCGCTGGTCGCCGCCGACGCGGAGCGGTTCACGCGGTGGCTCCTCGCACCGGAGCGCGAGCCCGAGCGCTGGGAGCCGGCCCTCCCGCAGGGCCTCCTGCGCAAGCTGGTGCGGGTCCGGCCGCCGTCCCTGCCCGCCCTCGCCCGCCGCTGGCTGTGGCGTCCGGCCCACCTCCCGGCGCTCTTCCGGGCACTGCCGCCCTCCGCGCGCGCCGAACTCCTCGACGCGGCGGCGGACGTGGGGAGCGGGTTCCAGCCCGCCGACGACCTGCTGCGGCTGCTGCCGCGGGAGAGACGGCACGCCGAGGTGCGCCTGCAGATCGCCGCGTTCGAGCCGGACGACTACTGGTGGGACCGGCTGGACACCCTCGCCCACGGTCCCTACCGGGAGGCCCGCGAGGAACTGCTCGCCGGGATCCGCAGGCGCGACGCGGACGACCGGGAAGCCGCCTGGCGGCCGCTGGTCACCGGGGCGACCCTCGACGGCGACCCCGGTGCGGTCGCCGAGCTGCTGACCGTCATGGGCGAGCGGCTGCGCAACGACCGGGATCCGGTGCGCCGGTCCGCCCTGGAGACGCTGGCCCAGGTGAGGCCCACCGTGTTCACCGCCGCCCACGCGCCCCTGCTGGAGCGGGTCGCCACCGACGCGCTCGAGGCACGGGACGCCTCCCCGGCCACCCGCGCCGCGGTGGCCCGGCTCGCCACCCAGGTCCTCGCCGCGCACCTCACGGGCGACGGTGACGCCCTGCGTTCCTGGGCGCTGACCACGCTGGAGCGGCTCGTGGGCCGTTCCGGCGTGCCCCAGCTCGGTCCGCTCCACCGCCGGCTCCGCCGCGGTCAGGAGAACGAGGTCCTTCGGACGTTGAGCCCCTGGCTCGACCGGGCCGCCGAACGCGCCGAGTTCCGCCTGCTGCTGAGCCTCGCCGAGGCCTTCGGCCCTCGCGCCCGGCGGATGCCGGATCTCCAGGACCGGCTGGCCGTCGCCCTGGAACGCGGCGACGACGAGACCTTCCGGGCGGCCGTCGGGTTCTGGCTCGCCGACCCGCGAACCCGCGACGAGCGGGTCGCCCGCCTGCTGGAGAGCGAGCCGTCCGCGGCCGTCCTGCCGCCCGTGCTGCGGGTCCTGTCCCGCCGGAACACCGACCTCCTCGACGTCCTGCTCGCCGACCTGCCGCCGCACGGGAGGTTCCTGCCGCGGGACGCACGCCGTCCGCTGCCGGACCTCGCGGTGGGCGGCCGCTGGCTGCCGCGCCAGCAGGTGGCGGCGGCGCGGCTCGCCGAACAGCAGGCGGCCGACCCCGGCCTCCCGCTGGACGAGCGCGCCGCCGTGATCCGTGCCGTCGCGCCGCTCCCCGGCCTCGGCGCCCGTCCGGCGCTGCGGCACGTGGACGACCGCGAGGTGGTGGTCGCGGAGGCGGCGCTGGCCGCGCTGCCCTGGACCGACCGTCCCCAGGAGGCGTTGCCGCTGCTGCTGGATCACGCGGCGACCGACCGGGCCCGGGTCGCGGTGTACGCGGCGGCGCGAGCGGCCCGGTTCGCGCGGCCGTCCGAGCTCGCCCCGGCGCTGGGCGCGATGCTGACGGGCGAGCGTCCGGCGAAGGTGACCTCCCGCAAGGAGGCCGCCCGCCTCGCCGCGGCGTTCCTGCCGCCGCGTCGGGCCGTGGAACTGCTGGCCCGGGCGTTCGAGGCGGAGGACTGCCACCAGGACGTGCGCGCCGCGATCGTGCCCCTGCTGCCCGCGCTCGCGGGTGAGGCGCGGGCCTGGGACCTGCTGGAACCGGCGGCCCGGGACGAGCGGCTCGGGGTGCGGGACGTCCTGTTCGCGCTCCGTCCCCCGGAGTTCGCGCGGGAGTACCGCCTGCCGTTCGCCCGCCTTCTGGGGGAGGCCTACGAGGCGGTCCTGACGACGCCCGGGGCGCTCGTTCCCGGCCCGGCGTCCGGCGCCCTCGCGGCGTGGTCGGGCGAGGACGCCAGGCTGTCCGGCCTGCTGGCGCGGACCGTCGGCGACTTCCGTGCCGACCTCCGCTCCGACTCCTTCCTCCGCCCCTGGTCGACGGCGGCGGACGCGGTGCGGAACCTCGCCGTGTCCGCGCTGCCCCATCCGGTGGGCGGTGCGGCCGAGGGCAGCGTCCTGCACACGACGGTGACCGCCCTGCTGGCCTCGCTGCACACTCCTGAGGGCAGCCGGGAGGCGACGAGGGAGGCCGACCTGCCCGCGCTCCGCCGGCTGCGGGTCCTGCTCGCCGACTCCTCCTTCCTGCCGTGGCGGCCCGACATCGCGGCCGGACTGGCCGGCCTGATCGCCCACGAACCGCTCCTGGCCCACGAACACGCGCAGCTGCTGGCCGCCCGGGTCGACCCGGCGGCCGGGGCGGACGAGACCGTCGCCGCCCTGGGGGAGGTGGCCCGGTCGCTGGAAGGCGCCGGGGTGACGACGGCACGGAGCGTCGCCCAGGGGCTGGGGCAACGCCTGACGCGGCACAGCGCCGGCCCGGACGTGGGTGGGGCCGCGACGACGGCCGAAGCGGCCGGACGGCTGGCCGCGGACGGCGGCACCGTCACGGGGCTCCTCGCCATGGGCCTGACCGCCGGTTTCGGTCCCCGGTACGACTGGCCGGACGAGTGGCGCGAACTGCTGCTCGTCCTGCGCCGTCACCCGGACCCGGACGTGCGGTACCTGGCCCACGAGGCCACGACCGCGCGGCGGTAGCGCGCACGCGGCAGGACGCGGCCCGCCCCGCGGTCCTGCCCGTGCCGGGGCTGTCGGGCCGCGCCGGTAGGCTCGGGGTGTGAACGCAGGGGAAAAGCGGCGGACCCCTTGGATCGTGGGGGTCTCCGGGGCATCCGGCACGCCATACGCGGCGGCGGTGCTGCGCGGGCTGATCGAGGCCGGGGAGAGCGTCGATCTGGTGGTCAGCCGGGCTGCCCGGCTCACCCTGCTCGACGAGACCGGGCTCTCCTTCCGGGACGCCCACTGGCAGGACGACCTGAACCGCTGGCTGGCCATGGGCGCCGACGGAAAGCCCGACACCTTCGACCCCGCCACCTCCGGGGAGGCCGCGGGCGACGTCCGGTACTGGGCGGCCGGCGACCTGGCCGCCGGGCCGTCGTCCGGTTCGTACCCGGCCCGCGGGATGCTGATCGTGCCCGCCTCCACCGCCTGTGTCGCGGGGGTCGCGCTGGGCCTGTCCAAGGACCTGCTGCAGCGTGCCGCGAGCGTGACGCTCAAGGAGCGCCGCCCGCTGGTGGTCTCCGTGCGTGAGACCCCGCTCAACGGGCAGACGCTGCGGCACCTGGTCACGCTGGACGACGCGGGGGCGAACGTCGTCCCCGCCTCCCCGGCCTTCTACGCGGGCGCCACCCACATCCAGGACCTGGTCGACTTCGTCGCCGGCCGGGTGCTCGACGCGGCGGGGGTCCCGCACACCCTGTACCGCAGGTGGAAGGGCGGACTCGGCGAGGCGAGGGCCGCCGAGAGCTGATCACCGCACCTCAACGTCGATCACCCGGACCGCATGACCGCCGCCGCTCATGCCGGTCCGTCCTCGGTCACACACGTCGCAGGAACACCTCACCGGAAGGCAATCGATCGCATGGACGCCGTGGACAGGCAGCTCATCCAGGCTCTCAGGGAGAACGGACGGGCCTCCTACGCGGAACTGGGACGCCTCGTCGGCCTGTCGGGGCCCAGTGTCACCGACCGCATCAACCGGCTGGAGGCGGCCGGGGTCATCACCGGGTACCGGGCCACCGTCGACGCCGCCTCCCTCGGTCTGGGCGTCACCGCGCTGATCGGCATCTCGCTCTCCGACGCCGCCGACCACGAGGAGGTCGCCACGCGGCTGAAGGAGCTCCCGGAGATCGAGGACTGCTGGTTCATCGCGGGCGACGACAGCTACATGCTGAAGGTCCGCGCGGCGGACGTGGACGGCCTGGAGCGCATCATCCGGAGGCTCTCCGGCACCCACGGGGTGTCCCGGACCCGCACCACCATCGTGCTCTCCACCAAGTGGGAGAACCGGGTCGGGGAACTTCCCGAGGAGGGCTGAGGCCCCGCCCGCGCCCCGGCGGCCGGCCCGCGGACGACCGCGCGCCCGCCGCGGGGCAGGCGGGGAGACGGGCCGGGCGTCCAGCCTGTGGAATCGCCTTGAGAGCCGCACGGCGTAAGGGCTAGCTTCGGGCTATGTCCCTTACCTTTACGCTGGATCCGACGGTCACCCCCGCGGTGCGCGACGGCATCCTGGACCTCTGGGTGGACGTGACCAACGCGGGCGGCGCCGTGGGCTTCGTGCCCACGGTGACGCGTGACGACGTCCGTCCCGCGTTGATCAAGCAGCTCGGCCAGGTCGCCGACGGCCAGGCCCGGCTGCTGGTGGGCCGGGACGCCGACGGACGTGTGGAGGCGGTCGCCTTCCTGGCCTTCAACGCGCACCGGCTGATGCAGCACTGGGTGATGGCCTACACCGTCATGGTCCATCCCGGCCGGCAGGGTCAGGGGCACGGGCGGGAGCTGATGGACGCCCTCGCCGACGCCGCCCGCGCCTTGGAGGGGATCGAGGCTGTCAAGCTCACCTGCCGCGGCGGCCTCGGCCTCGAACGCTTCTACGCCTCCTGCGGCTACAAGGAGGTCGGCCGCGTGCCCGGCGCCATCCGCGTCGCCCCGGGCGACGACCGGGACGACGTCACCATGTGGCTCCCGCTCGCCTGACCTCCGCGCCCTCCCGGCCGGCCCTCGGCCCGACCGGCCCCCGCGCAAGATCCCTCCGGCGGCGTGTTTCACTGGACGGCAGTGCTCTCGACGGACGGAAGAGTGGGTTAGAGATGCTCCGCTACACACTGATGCGCCTCGGCATCTTCGTCGGCTGCTTCGCGGTCGTCTGGGGCGGTGTCTACGCCGGTGTGCTGCCGAGCGCCGTCGGCGACTCCAACGGCATCTGGGTCATCCTGCTCGCCCTCGTCGTCTCCGCCCCGATCAGCTTCGTGGTGCTGCGCGGCGTGCGCGACCGCGCCTCCGAGCAGATCATCGAGCGGATGGACCGCGCCAAGGTCAACCTGGAGCTCAACCGGGCCCAGGAGGACTGACCTCCTCCCCGCGCCGGGCGTCGTCGGTGCCCCGTCTCCTCGCCGGAGACGGGGCACTTGTCATTTGTCGGGCGGAAGAGCGTCCCACCTCACAAAGCAAGGCTTTGGGTATCCCAAAGCTCTGCTGTTAACGTATGTGCATGACGTCAGCAGCCGCGCCCCTCACGCCGCAGAGCCTCCGGCTCGTGGCGCGCCTGCACGTGGACCTCTGCCGCCGAACCACCGCGGCGTGTCAGCTCTGACGGAGCCTTTGGCCCGGTCCGGGTCCGACCTCGTTCCACATCTCTCGCGGCGCTGCTGACCGATCCGGGGCGCCGCTCCTCACCGTTTCGATTCCCCGCGCCACCGCGCGTCCCCCCGACGGAGTGTGTCCGTGTCCGAGAACACGCATGCCGTGAGCAGGCCCAGGCGCCGGCTCAAGGTGCCCTTCTGGGTCCAGATCATCGCCGGTCTGGTCCTCGGCGTCCTGCTGGGCTGGCTGGCCCGCAGCCAGGACCTGGCCTGGCTGGTCACCACCCTCGACAAGATCGGCGGAACGTTCGTCCAGCTGCTGAAGCTGGCCGTCGCCCCGCTCGTCTTCTTCGCGATCCTGGTCTCCATCACCAACCTGCGGAAGGTCAACAACGCCGCCCGGCTGGCCTCCCGCACGCTGCTGTGGTTCCTGATCACCTCGCTGATAGCCGTGGTCATCGGCCTCGCCATCGGCCTGATCACCAACCCGGGCGCCGGCACCGGCCTGACCCCGAAGGACGGCGGCAAGCCGGAGAGCCAGGGCAGCTGGATCGACTTCCTGACCGGCATCATCCCGACCGACGTCATCACGCCGTTCACCGAGCTGAACGTGCTGCAGATCGTCTTCATGGCCGCCGTCGCCGGCATCGCCGCCCTCGCCATCGGCGAGAAGGCGCAGCCCGTGCTCGTCTTCAGCGAGTCGGTGCTCGAGCTGCTCCAGAAGGCGCTGTGGTGGGTCATCCTGCTCGCCCCGATCGGCACCGTCGGCCTCATCGGCCGCGCCATCGCCACCTACGGCTGGGACCTGATCGGCAAGTACGCGACCTTCACCGCCGACGTCTACATCGGCTGCGCGCTGGTGATGTTCGGCGTCTACCCGCTGCTGCTCGCCACGGTCGCCAAGGTCAGCCCGGTCCAGTTCTTCAAGGGCGCCTGGCCGGCCATCCAGCTGGCCTTCGTCTCCCGCTCCTCGGTCGGCACCATGCCGCTGACCGTCAAGGTCGTCGAGCGCCTCGGCGTGCCGCGCGAGTACACCTCGTTCGCCGTTCCGTTCGGCGCCACCACCAAGATGGACGGCTGCGCCGCCATCTACCCGGCGCTCGCCGCGATCTTCGTGGCGCAGATCTTCGACATCCAGCTCGGCGTGCAGGAGTACCTGCTGATCGCGTTCGTCGCGGTCGTCGGCTCCGCCGCCACGGCCGGTCTCACCGGCGCCACGGTGATGCTCACGCTGACCCTGTCGACGCTGGGCCTGCCGCTGGAGGGCGTCGGCCTGCTGCTGGCCATCGACCCGATCCTGGACATGATGCGCACCGCCACCAACGTGGCCGGCCAGGCGGTCGTCCCGGTGCTGGTCGCGGCCCGCGAGAACATCCTGGACCGCGACGCCTACCGCGGCGCCTCCGCCTCCCCGCTGGAGGACGACGAGCCCGAGGTGCGCGACCGCGCCCCCGAGCCGGTCGGCGCCACGGCCTGACCCGTCCGCGGAGCCTGCC
>NZ_JBRIOU010000004.1:1106517-1110860 GCF_053474865.1 Streptomyces sp. CO7 | reverse complement strand
CCGCGGAGCCTGCCCCCCGCGGTGCCTGCCCCCCCGCAGGGCCGGCTTCCACGCAGCCGACCGAAGGCCCCCTTCGCCCATTCCGGGCGAAGGGGGCCTTCGGCCGTCACGGGGGGCGAATCCGCCGTCCGGGCGAAACCGTGAGGGAACACACACCGGCTCGCCTGTCCGAACGGTCAGATCTGACCGTTCGGACAGTTACCGTGAGGTCATGGCACGCACGTCCAGCGGGCTGCACGAGCGACTGCTCGCCTCCGCCCTGCGCCTGTTCGTCTCCCGCGGTTTCCGCGGCACGTCCCTCGCGGACATCGCCGCCGACGTGGGCTGTTCCAAGGCCTCGTTGCTCTACCACTTCAGCAACAAGGAGGCGATCCTCACCGAGCTGCTGATGCCGGTGGGCAACGAGGTCTTCGACCTCGACGCCCGGCTGGCCGAGCTGGACGGCGAGGAGGCCGCGGTGACCGCGATCCACTCCTTCGTCGGCATCACGCTGCGCTTCCGGCGCGAGATCAAGCTGCTCTTCGACAACCTCGCCGACGTCTCCTGCCTGCCCGACCTGGGCGTGGAGACCATCGACGGGATCCGCGACCGGCTGGTCGACGCCGTCGCCGGACGCTCCACCGATCCACGGGACCGCATCGCCGCCTCGATCGCCCTCGGCGGGATCTTCGCCACCGGCGCGGCCGACCTGCCGTACGACGACCGGACCCTGCGCGAGGCGCTGCTCACCGGCGCGCTCCGCACGCTCGACCTCGGCCCCGACCGGGCCGGCCTCGATACAGAGCTCGGGAAGAACTAGAAGAAGGGCCCCTCTCCCATGGCGACCTTGCTCTACCGGTTGGGCCGCGCGTGCTTCGGCCGCCGCGGCCTGGTGGTGGCCGTGTGGCTGCTGCTGCTCGCCCTGATGGGCGGTGCGGCGGCGGCCTTCATGGGCACCACCACCAACGCGTTCCGCATGCCGGGGACCGAGTCCCAGCGCGCGATGGACGCACTGCAGAAGCAGTTCCCGCAGGCCGCGGGCGCCACCGGCACCGTGGTGGTCACCTCCGACGAGAAGCTGACGCCCGCCGACGTCGCGCCCGTCGTCAAGGACGCGGCCGCGATACCCGACGTGGTCGCCGCGATGGACCCGTTCAAGGCGCGGTCGATCTCGCAGGACGGCCGCTACGCGCTCGTCCAGGTGCAGTTCGAGGACGAGATCGCGGACATCACCGACGAGCAGCGCGAGGCCTACGCCGACCTGCCCGAGAAGTACGACGGCGAGGACGGCACGGTCCGCGTCGAGGTGGGCGGCGAACTCGCCCAGACCCCGCCGGAGATCGGCTCCACCGAGGCGATCGGCGTGGTGATCGCCGCCGTGGTCCTCATGGTCACCTTCGGCTCGCTGGTCGCCGCGGGCATGACGCTGCTCAACGCCCTGGTGGGCGTGGGCGTCGGCATGGCCGGCCTGTACGCGCTGACCGGGTTCGTCGAGCTCAACAGCACCAGCCCGGTGCTGGCGCTGATGCTGGGCCTGGCCGTGGGCATCGACTACTCCCTCTTCATCACCTCCCGCTACCGCGGCTTCCTCGTCGAGGGCATGGAACGGCGCGAGGCGGCCGGACGGGCCATCGGCACCGCGGGCTCCGCGGTGGTCTTCGCCGGCGCCACCGTCGTCATCGCGCTGGCCGGTCTCTCGATCGTCGGCATCCCGTTCCTGTCGGCCATGGGCCTGGCCGCGGCGGCGACCGTCGCGGTGGCCGTGCTGGTCGCGCTCACCCTGCTCCCGGCGGTGCTCGCCTTCGCCGGGGACAAGATCCTGCCGCGCAAGCTGCGCGACTCCGTCGCCGAGAAGCGCGAGGAGGGCGGGACCGTCGAGGTGAAGCAGGGCTTCGGCCACACCTGGGGCCGCCTGGCGCTCAAGCTGCGCATCCCGATCCTGATCGTCGGCGTGGCAGGTCTGGCCGCGCTGACGCTGCCCGCCCGCGACATGCACCTGGCGCTGCCGGACGCCGGCACCGCCGCCGTCGAGACCACCGAGCGGCAGGCGTTCGACCTGACCGCCGAGGGCTTCGGCCCCGGCTTCAACGGCCGCCTGCTGGCCGTCGTCGCCGCCGACACCCCGGCCGCCACCAAGGCCGCCGTGCAGGACGTCTCCGCCCTGGTCAAGGACGTCAAGGGCGTCGCGGCCGTCGCCCCGCCCCAGTTCAACCAGGACGGCACGACGGCTCTGGTCGCCGTCGTCCCGACCACCGGACCGACCGACACCGCCACCGAGGACACCGTCCACGCCATCCGCGGCAAGGTCGCCGACGTCCAGGGCGCCGACGTCGCGCTGACCGGCGTCACCGCGATCGGCATCGACATCTCCGAGAAGCTCGCCGACGCGCTGCCGGTCTACCTGCTGCTGGTGGTCGGACTGTCGGTGCTGCTGCTGATGCTGGTGTTCCGCTCGGTGCTGGTGCCGGTCAAGGCCGCGCTCGGCTTCCTGCTCACCGTCGGCGCGACCTTCGGACTGACCACGGCCGTCTTCCAGCAGGGTCACCTCGCCGACCTGGTGGGCGTGGACACCCCAGGACCGCTGGTCAGCTTCCTGCCGATCATCCTCATCGGCATCCTCTTCGGTCTGGCCATGGACTACGAGGTCTTCCTGGTCTCCCGGATGCGCGAGGACTTCGTGCACGGCGCCTCCGCGCGGGAGGCCACCGTCAGCGGCCTCGGCCACAACGCCCGGGTGGTGACCGCGGCGGCGCTGATCATGACCGCCGTGTTCGCGGGCTTCGTCTTCGCCCACGACCCGATCATCAAGTCCATCGGCTTCGCGCTCGCGGTGGGCGTCCTGATCGACGCCTTCGTGGTGCGGATGACGCTGGTGCCGGCGATCATGTCGCTGCTCGGCCGCGGCGCCTGGTGGCTGCCCAAGTGGCTGGACCGCGCGCTGCCGGACCTCGACATCGAGGGCGAGAAGCTGCGGCACGCTCTGGACGAGCCGGCTCCCGCCGACCGGGACAAGGTCACGGTGGGCTGACGCCCGAGCCTGGCGTTCCTTTTACCGACGAGGCCCCGGTGGATCCACCGGGGCCTCGTTATGGTTGCCGCATGGTTGGAGGAGCGGTGCGGACCCGACGGCTGCCACGGGCGGAACGCGAACGACAGATGATGGACGCCGCCGTCCGGGTGTTCGGCCGCCAGGGCTACCGCGGCGCCTCGATGGACGAGGTGGCCGAACTCGCGGGCGTCTCCAAGCCGTTGGTGTACCTGTACCTGAACTCCAAGGAGGACCTGTTCACGGCGTGCATCCGCCGTGAGGCGAGGGCCCTCACCGAGGCGGTCCGGGAGGGCGTCGCCGACCCCGCGCTCCCCGCCGACCGGCAACTCTGGGAAGGGCTGCACGCGTTCTTCCGGTACACCGCCGAGAACCCCGACGGCTGGGCCGTGTTGCACGTTCAGGCCCGCACGCACGGCGAGCCGTTCGCGGCGGAGGTCGCCGCGATGCGGGCGGAACTGGTCGTCTTCGTCACCCAGTTGATCGCGGTCGAGGCACGGGCGGCGCACCGGGACCCGGACCTGCCCGAGCGGGAGGTCGCCGGGCTCGCGGAGGCGCTGGTGGGGGCGGCGGAGTCGCTCGCCGCCTGGGCCAACTCGACGGACGGGGTCTCCGCGCGGCAGGCCGCCGCGACGCTGATGAACTTTGCCTGGGCCGGTCTCGGAGACCTCACCGCCGGCCGCCCCTGGACCCCGCCGCCGGCCTGAGCCGTCGCGCCGGCACCGTCCGCGGGGGCCGATCGCCCCGCCGGGGGACAGCGCGTCGCTGTCCACCCGGGCTGTGCCTGCGCCGCGCTGCGGCAGGGGCCCCGTGCGTACGGTGCCGTCGCGCGGGGTGGCAGGCGCGGTGGGCGGTCCGCTGACCAGGGTCGGCCTCGGGCCAGGGGACGGGAGCGGTTCGCGGTCGGCGACGGGAGCGGTTCCCGGTCGGCGCCGTGGTGCCGACCGGGCCCCGGTCGTGGCGGCTACGGCAAGGGCGCCGTCCCGCCCTCGAGGTGGAGGCGGCCGTGCCCGCGGAGTTCGAACCGGTCGCCGGATGCGCCGTACGCGACGGTGCCGGGAAGGAGTACCGGCGCCCTGAACCGCACCGTCACCCGCCCCGTCGCCGGCATCCCGTGCGCCGCCACGCACCGCGCCGCCGTCCACATGCCGTGCGCGATGGCCCGGGGGAACCCGAAGAGCCGGGCCGTCGCCGCCGTGAGGTGGATCGGGTTGCGGTCCCCGGAGGCGGCTCCGTACCGCCGCCCCAGGTCACCCGCCAGCCGCCATTCGGCAGCCACCGGCAAGGCCTCACGGCCCTCCGGCCCGGGGCGTTCCTC
>NZ_JBRIOU010000004.1:1096745-1106417 GCF_053474865.1 Streptomyces sp. CO7 | reverse complement strand
TTCCTCAGGCTCGGCGACGCCCTCCCGCCCCGACGGGTGGTCCCCCTCCTCGCGGACCTCCGCGGGCGGGGCGACCCGGTGCCGCGCCAGGTACGTGCTGCGCGACTCCCACACCAGCTCGCCGTCCGCCCGCGCCTCGGTGACGACCGTCGCCTCCGTGCCCCGGCGGTGCGGCGCCAGCCCCGCCACGTGCACGGCGATCTCGTACGCCCGGTCCGCCGGCATCGAGGCCCGCCGCGTGACCTCGATCGACGTGTGCACCAGCCCCAGCACCGGCAACGGGAAGGCCCGCTCGCTCATCAGCCGCATCGTGGGCGCGAACCCCAGCACGTGCGGGTACGTCACCGGCAGCGTGCCGTCCGCGTCGAACCCGCAGATCCGCTCGTACGCGGCGAGCCGCCCCGCGTCCGCGCGCACGGCGGGCAGCACCAGCCGGGTGCGGGGGAACGGCGCGTCCGGCCGCGGCCGCTTGGTGGGGGAGAGCAGCGCGCCACGGGCCAGCAGCGGCGCCAGTGCCGGCGCCCGGGTCAGCACCACGTTCCGCGACTCCTCCGGCGCGGCCCCGGCCCCGGACTCGGACTCGGACCCCGGTATCCCCTCGGTCATCGACTCACGCTCCCAGCATGCTCTGGCCGCAGACCCGGACCACCTGGCCGTTGACGCCCCCGGAAGCGGGGTTCGCGAACCAGGCGTGGGTCTCCGCGACGTCCACCGGCAGGCCGCCCTGGACCAGCGAGTTCATCCGCCGCCCGGCCTCCCGGATCATCAGCGGGACCGCCGCCGTCATCCTGGTCTCGATGAAACCGGGCGCCACCGCGTTGACCGTGACTCCGTGCTCGGCCAGCGCCCGTGGCGCCAGCGCGCGGACCAGGCCGACGATGCCGGCCTTGCTGGCCGCGTAGTTGGTCTGCCCGGAGTTGCCGGCGATGCCCGCGATGGAGGCGGTGGCGGTGATCCGGCCGCCGCGCGGGATCAGCCCCTGCGCCAGCAGCGTGTCCGTGGTGTGCAGCACGCTCGCCAGGTTGACGTCGAGGACCGAGGCCCAGCGATCGGCCGGCATGTTGACCAGGCGGCGGTCGCGGGTGATGCCCGCGTTGTGGACCAGCACGTCCAGGCGGCCGTCCGGCAGCACCGCGGCGATCCGGTCGGCGGCGTCGGCGGCGGTGATGTCCAGCCCCAGAGCCGTCCCGCCCAGTCGCTCGGCGAGGGCGCGGGCCTCCTCCTCGGCCTGCGGGACGTCCAGCACGACCACATGGGCGCCGTCCCGCACCAGGGTCTGCGCGACGGACGCGCCGATGCCCCGCGCGGCCCCGGTGACCAGCGCGGTCCGGCCGGCCAGGGGACGGTCCCAGTCCTCGGGGACGGCCGGCTCGGCCGCGTCGACCTCGATCACCTGGCCGTCCACGAACGCCGACTTCGGCGAGAGCAGGAAGCGCAGCGTGGACTCGGCGGAGGCGGCGTCGGTGAGGCGGACCAGGTTGACGGTTCTGCCCCGGCCGATCTCCTTGCCGAGGGAGCGGACGAAGCCCTCCAGGCCCTGCTGGACCGCCGACTGGTGGTGGTCGGCCGGATCGAGCGGGGCGCCGAGGACGACCACCCGGCCGGAGCCGGCGATCGCGCGGACCACGGGGTGCAGCGCGGCGTGCACCTGCGCCAGTGCCTCCACGGTGCGCACGCCGGTGGCGTCGACCACCACCGCGGCGGGCCGCTCGACGCCCCCGGTGCGCACGTCCAGCCCGGTGTGGGCGAGGACCGGCGCCAGGTCGACGGCCGGCTTCCCGGCCGTCAGGTGGAGCACGGGGCCGTCCAGCGAGGGCTGCTCGGCCGACCACCGGCGCAACGGGGCGGGCTGCGGCAGGCCCAGCCGCTTGGTGAGGAAGCGGCCGGGCGCGGTCCGGGTGAAGCTCTGATAGCGGTCGGCCATGTGGGGGCTCCCAGGCATGTGCTGTACGGACGGGGTGGGCTTACTCTGAAGTAAGGTTACCGATGGTAAGGCCCTGCGTGCCGGGCCGACGGGCCGGGCAGGACCAGTGGTAGGCCGCCGATGCTAGGGCGGCGCGAGGAACAAGGTAAGGAGCAGGCCGAGATGAGCGATTCCCTGCAGCCCCCGGCGACCCGCCGCGTCGCCGTCGTCGGCGGCACGCGCATTCCCTTCGCCCGCTCCGACGGCCCCTACGCCACCGCCTCCAACCAGGAGATGCTCACCGCCGCGCTCGACGGGCTGGCCGAGCGGTACGGCCTGCGGGAGCCCGGCGCGGTCGGCGAGTTCGTGGCCGGCGCGGTCCTCAAGCACAGCCGTGACTTCAACCTGGCGCGCGAGACGGTGCTGGGCTCGGGGCTGGACCCGCGGACTCCCGCCTACGACATCCAGCAGGCCTGCGGCACCGGGCTCCAGGCGGTGATCGCGGTCGCCAACAAGATCATGCTGGGACAGCTGGAGTCCGGGGTGGCGGGCGGCGCCGACACCGCCAGCGACGCGCCGCTCGCCCTGAACGACCGGCTCCGCCGGATCCTCCTGGAGGCCCGCAGGGCGAAGTCCGCGGGCGCGCGTCTCAAGGCGCTGTCCAAGGTGCGCCCGTCCCACCTGGTGCCCGACATCCCGCGCAACGCCGAGCCGCGCACCCACCTGTCGATGGGCGAGCACGCGGCGGTCACCGCCCGGGCCTGGGGCATCGGCCGCGAGGCGCAGGACGAACTGGCCGCGGCCAGCCACCGCAAGCTGGCCGCCGCCTACGAGCGCGGCTTCTTCCAGGACTTGGTGGTGCCCTTCAAGGGCCTGGAACGCGACCAGAACCTGCGGCCCGGCTCCACGGTGGAGAAGCTGGCCACGCTCAAGCCGGTCTTCGGCCTGGACGGTCCGAACCCGACGATGACGGCCGGCAACTCCACGCCGCTCACCGACGGCGCGGCCACCGTGCTGCTGGCGAGCGAGGAGTGGGCGCGGGCCCGCGGGCTGGAGCCGCTCGCCTACCTGACCGCCTACGAGACGGCGGCCGTGGACTTCGTGCACGGAGACGTCGCCGGTGGCGGCGGGGAAGGGGCCGACGGTGGCGCGGGCGGTGACGGCCTGCTGATGGCTCCCGCGTACGCGGTGCCGCGCATGCTGGAGCGCGCCGGGCTGGGCATCGAGGACTTCGACCTGGTCGAGATCCACGAGGCGTTCGCCTCGCAGGTGCTGGCCACGCTGGCCGCCTGGGAGAAGCAGGGCCTGGCCCCGGTGGACCGGGACCGGCTGAACGTCGCCGGCTCCTCGCTGGCCACCGGGCACCCCTTCGCCGCCACCGGCGCCCGGGTCGTCGCCACCCTGGCCAAGCTGCTCGCCGAGCGGGAGGGTCCGGCACGGGGCCTGATCTCCGTCTGCGCGGCCGGCGGTCAGGGCGTCACGGCGATCCTGGAGAAGGCCTGAGACACGCGTCGGGCGGGCGGTCCGCGTCGGACCGCCCGCCCGGGCGGAAAGGCAGGAGCCCTCGGACGCCGGTCATGACCGGCAGGGGGCTCCTTGGGTACTGCACTCGTTCCGGAATCAACTCAACCGGAGCAGAGCATCGGGCTCACTTCGAGCCGGAGGCTTACTGCGGGGTGACGTTCTCCGCCTGCGGGCCCTTCGGACCCTGGGTCACGTCGAAGGTCACCGCCTGGTTCTCCTCGAGCGAGCGGAAGCCGCTCGCGTTGATCGCGGAGTAGTGGACGAAGACGTCGGGGCCGCCGCCTTCCTGGGCAATGAAGCCAAAGCCCTTTTCGGCGTTGAACCACTTCACGGTTCCGGTAGCCATAAGCCCTCCTTGGGCCCAAAGGGTTGCCCTGCTCCAGAACCTGCAAGTGTCCGAAACAACTGCGAAGTCTGAAAACGACGAGAGCCCGCGGTCACATGCTCCGCAGGCTCTGTACTGCAAGGGAAACCAAACTGCAACTTGCTGCGAGCCTAGCACGCACGGGCCGGGAATCAAGAGAGGGCAAGATCACGTCACTCGTGTGCATAAAAAGCGCAGATCGGGGTTGACGGAGGGGTTCCGCCATGTGGGCGATCCGGAGGCGGACGGGTCGCTCGGCCGACGTGAGACGCAGGGGCGCGCGCGGGCGCACCCTGAACGCCGGGTTGCGCCGGACGGGGTCTAGTCTCGCGATGTGGACAATTCTCGCATCCGGCCGCGCGTCGGCCACATCCAGTTCCTGAACTGCCTGCCCCTCTACTGGGGGCTCGCGAGAACAGGCACGCTCCTCAACCTGGAGCTGACCAAGGACACCCCGGAGAAGCTCAGCGAGAAGCTGGTGGCCGGCGACCTCGACATCGGCCCGATCACCCTCGTCGAATTCCTGAAGCACGCCGACGAACTGGTCGCCTTTCCCGACATCGCGGTCGGCTGCGACGGCCCGGTGATGTCCTGCGTGATCGTCTCGCAGCTGCCGCTGGACCAGCTCGACGGCGCCCGGGTCGCCCTCGGTTCCACCTCGCGGACCTCCGTGCGGCTGGCGCAGCTGCTGCTGCAGGAGCGTTTCGGCGTCGCCCCCGAGTACTTCACCTGCCCGCCGGACCTGGGCGCGATGATGCTCGAGGCGGACGCCGCCGTGCTGATCGGCGACGCCGCGCTGCGGGCCAGCCTGCACGACGCGCCCCGGCTCGGGCTCGCGGTGCACGACCTCGGCACGCTGTGGAAGGAGTGGACGGGCCTCCCGTTCGTCTTCGCCGTCTGGGCCGCCCGCCGCGACTACCTGGAGCGCGAACCGGACCTCACCCGCCGTGTCCACGAGGCGTTCCTCGCCTCCCGCGACCTCTCCCTGGAGGAGGTCACCAAGGTCGCCGAACAGGCCGCCCGCTGGGAGGCCTTCGACGCAGAGCTCCTGGAGCGGTACTTCACCACCCTGGACTTCCGCTTCGGCCCGGAACAGCTGGGCGCGGTCACCGAGTTCGCCCGCCGCGTCGGCCCCACCACGGGCTTCCCGGCGGACGTGAAGGTGAACCTCCTGGAGGCGTAGGGCCGCGGGGTGCTGTCGGTGCCGGGTGCCAGCATGCGCGGCGTGCGGGAAACACCCGCACCTTCCGACCCCGGAGGGGCAACGCATGGGTACCTGGGACACCGGCCCGTTCGACAACGACACCGCGGCGGACTTCTGCGGCGACCTCGACGACGCGCCGCTCGGGGAGCGGGCGGGCATGGTGCGCGCGGCGCTCCTGCGAACGGCCGACACAGGCACCGGCGATCACGACGACGTGTGTTTCGGCGAGGTGGCGGTCGCGGCGGCAGCCCTGGTCGCGGCGCAGTGTCCGCGCGGTGAACCGGTCACCACCGCCTACGCCCCGGACGAACCGCTGCCCGACCTGACCGGCCTGCGCGGGCTCGCGGCGGAGGCGTTGGAGCGGGTGCTCACCGAGCCGTCCGAGCTGCTGGAACTCTGGGAGGGCAACCCGGCGTGGCTGTCCGGCGTGCGCCGGCTGCGGGACATCCTGCTGCCGGAACCGGTGGGCGAGCAGCTCACGTTCCAGTAGCGGCGATCGAGCGTGGGCGGCCCGGACTGCGGCCTAGGCTGGCCGGGTGACGACCGAGCTGTGGGCGGCGGTGATCGCGGCCGGGTGGGGAGCGGTGGCCGGAGGGCTGGCCGGGAGACCCGCCTACCGGCTGGCCGTGGTGCCGGGCGAGCCGTGGCGGGCGGCGTGCCCGGCCGGGCATCCGCTGCCCGGCTGGCTGGGCGCCGCCCGCTGCCGGAGCTGCCCCGGCCCGTACGGCGGCGGCCGCGTGGCCCTGCCCGTCGTCACCGCCCTCCTCTGCGCGGCCGTCGCGGCGGCCACCGGAGCGCGGCCGGAGCTGCTGGTGTGGCTGCTGCTGACGCCCGCCGGAGTGCTGCTGGCCGCCGTGGACGCCCGGGTGCACCGGCTGCCCGACGTGCTGACCCTGCCCTGCGCCGCCGCGGCCCTGGTCCTCCTCGGCGTCGCGGCCCTGCTGCCCGAGCACGGCGGCAGCTGGACGGGCGCGCTGCTCGGCGCGGCGGCCCTGGCCGGAGGACACCTGGTGCTGCACCTGGTCAGCCCGGCCGGGATGGGTTTCGGGGACGTCAAACTCACCCTCACCACCGGCGCCGTCCTCGGCTGGTACGGCTGGGGGGTGCTGCTGCTCGGGGCGTTCGCCGGGTTCCTGCTCGGCGGCCTGTACGGCCTGGGCCTGGTCGTCCTGCGCCGGGGCGGCCGCCGCACGGAGATGCCGTTCGGACCGTTCCTGCTGGCGGGCGCCTTCCTCGGCCTGCTGACCGGGGCCCACGCCGCCCTGGCCCAGGGCCTCTGACCGTCGGGCCGGACCGGTTGTCCACAGGCGAAGTCCGGTCCCTCGCACCCCTGGCGTAGGCTGATGCGGTCCGTCCAAACCCTTGACGAAAGGGACGCATCGGTGACCGAGAAGGCCGAACTTCAGTCTGTGCTGGACCGCGCCGCCGACGGTGGGCGGATCACCCCCGAGGAGGCGGTCGCCCTCCTGCGTGACGCGCCGTTGCACGCCCTCGGCCAGGCCGCCGACGCCGCCCGCCGCCGCACGTTCGCCGGTACCGAGCACATCGCGACGTACATCATCGAGCGCAACATCAACTACACCAACGTGTGCGTGACGGCGTGCAAGTTCTGCGCCTTCTACGCGGCCCCGAAGGACACCAAGAAGGGCTGGACGCGCGACCTCGACGACATCCTGCGCCGCTGCGCGGAGACGGTCGAACTCGGCGGCACCCAGATCATGTTCCAGGGCGGGCACCACCCCGACTACGGCGTCGAGTACTACGAGTCGCACTTCAAGGCCATCAAGGACGCCTTCCCGCAGCTGGTCATCCACAGCCTGGGCGCCTCCGAGGTCGACCACATGGCCCGGATCTCCGGCGTCTCCGTCGAGGAGGCCATCACGCGGATCCACCAGGCCGGTCTGGACTCCTTCGCCGGAGCCGGCGCCGAGCTGCTGCCCGCGCGGCCGCGCAAGGCGATCGCCCCGCTGAAGGAGAGCGGCGAGCGCTGGCTGGAGATCATGGAGACCGCGCACGGCCTCGGCGTGGAGTCGACCACGACCATGCTGATGGGCACCGGCGAGACCTACGCCGAGCGCATCGAGCACCTGCGGATGATCCGCGAGGTGCAGGACCGCACCGGCGGCTTCCGCGCCTTCATCCCGTACACGTACCAGCCGGAGAATAACCACCTCAAGGGCCGCACGCAGGCGACGCTCTTCGAGTACCTGCGGATGATCGCGGTCGCCCGGCTCTTCCTGGACAACGTGGTGCACATCCAGGGCTCCTGGCTGACCACCGGCAAGGAGGCCGGCCAGCTCTCCCTGCACTACGGCGCGGACGACCTGGGCTCGATCATGCTGGAGGAGAACGTGGTCTCCTCCGCGGGCGCCCGTCACCGCTCCAACCGTCAGGAGATCATCGACCTGATCCGTGCCGCGGACCGCGTCCCGGCGCAGCGGGCGACCACCTACGAGCACCTCGTCGTGCACGACGACCCGGCGAACGACCCGGGCGACGGCGACCGCGTGACCTCGCACATCTCCTCCACGGCGATCGACCGCGGCATCGCCCACCCGGAGCTCCAGATCGTCGACGCGCGCTGAGGCCGGGGCGTTGCTGACGATCCACCGGCCCTCGCTGGGCGTCCGACGCACGGTGGGCGGGCCGGTGGAGCCCGGCTGCGCGGTGCTCGTCGCGACGCCCCACGTGGTGGCGGCGGGCCCGTACGAGGAACTGCTGAGCGCCGACCACGCCCGGCTCTCCCGGGCCGAGGGCGACGACCCCGCGGGCGCGGCCGGGTGGACGCCCGAGGTCCGGGTCCGCGAGTGGGACGGCCTCCTGGAGCCCGGCCGGCACGAGCCGGACGGCCCCGCCCTGCTGGAGCGCGCCTACTGGCCCGACCCCCGCGAGGCGGACGAACTCGGCGCCGAGCCGCTCACCGGCGAGGCCTTCGCCGCGCTCCCGATGACTCCCACCCGGCTCCGCCAGAGCGCCCGGCGCGGCGTCCAGCGCCTGCTCGCGCGCGGCACCGTGATGGTGGAGGGCCCCTTCACCGACCCGGCGATCGCCACGATCGTCCAGCGCTCCGGCATGGGCGTGACCCGCCTCGGTGACCGCGCCGCGGAACTGCTGCCCCGCCTCCTCGAGGTCGCCCCGGTGCGCAACGCCGACTTCGTGCTCCGCGCCGCCGACGGGACCTGCCTCGCCACGGTCCTCGCCGGCCGCCTGGTCTTCCGCCGCCGCTGACTGTCGGCGGCTGACGGTCAGGGGGCTGTCGGTCCGGAAAGATAGGTTCCGTTCTCCTTGTAGGGCCAGGCGTTGGACACGCAGCCGGCCAGGCCCTTGATCTGCTGCATCATCACCGGCGCCTCCCGCCCGGGGCCGGGACAGCCCAGGTGGCCGTGGCCCAGCCAGTGCCCCACCTCGTGGTTGACGATCAGCGCCCGGTACTCGTCGGGCGGCCCGTCGAACTGGGGTGAACCCAGCTGCCAGCGGCGGAGGTTGACGGCGACGGTCTGGCCAGCGCGGCAGTTGACCTCGCCTCCGGTGTCCATCCCGTAGGCGGCGCACAGCCGGTCGGTGGTTTGCGGGGTGGCGATGCGGATCACCAGCGTGGCGCTGTTGTCGGCGACCTGACGGAACTGTGCCTGGCCGCCCTGGGCCCAGCCCCGTTCGTCGGCCAGGATCTCGGCTATCCGGCCGGCGGCCTGGTCGGGGTCGACGCCGCTGCCGTCCTCCACCTCCACCCGGTACGGGTACCCGCCGCCGGTCGTCGCGCCGGCCCGTGCGACGGTGAACGTGCCCGGACCGGATTCGGGGACGGTGGGCGATTCGGGTTCAGGCTCGGGCTCCTCGCTCGGCTCCGGGGCGGCGGTCGGCCGCGAGCTGGACCGCGTGGCCGACGGCGCGGAGGAGGGGGAGGTCCTCGGCTTCGCCGATGGCGAGGGCCGTGCGTCCGCGGACAGTCCGGAGAGGGATGCGAGTCCCGGTATCGCCGGCAGGCCGATCGCCGCCACGGTGGCCGCCCCTCCCAGGCACAGCACCAGGCAGGTGAGCAACACGGCACGACGCCGTCTGCGCCGGGCCCGGCGTAAGTGCGCGCGCCCAGGGGATCTGCGGCGCCCACGCGTTCCGTCACCCATCCGAACCGCCCTCCTCCGTGAAGAGGGGACTGCCCACCGCCTGCTGCAGCGCGGTCAGCAGGCGGGCGTCCCCCGCGGCGTCGGTGAGCTCCTCCACGGTCAGCGGCGCGTTCTTCCCTGCGTCGGTGTCCGGATGGATCGACAGTTCGACCTGCGATCCGGCGTGGGCGTGAACGAACGACACGCCGTACAGCGAGCCGTTGCCCATCGGTTCGTGGCGGAAGGCCCCGGTGGTTCCGTCGGGCAGTTCCGTGCGGGTGCACCGGGAGTGCTTCTCCGGAATGTCCGTGCACCTCGGTGGGTCCGCGTACCCGGGACGCACGGTGATCAGGAGCAGGAAGGCGTCCGTGCCCGCGGTGCCGGCTCCCCAGTACCGGTCGGCGCGGCCTGCCTCCGGCCGGACGACGCCCAGACGTCCGCCCAGAGCGGCGTTCAGGGCGGTGGCCGTCTTCTGCTGGAACAGCTCCAGCCGCGTGCGATCGGCGGCCGCCGTTGTGGCAGCCCGTGACGCGCCGGGCGAGGGGGAGCGTTCGAGCGGCGGGTAGGCGGGGGA
>NZ_JBRIOU010000004.1:1087837-1096645 GCF_053474865.1 Streptomyces sp. CO7 | reverse complement strand
GTTCTCCCAGGGGCCGGCCAGGGCGGTTGCCGCCACGCAGGCCACCGCTGCCGCGGTGACGCCCGCGAACGTGGTCATGCGGGCCCGCGTCTGACGCCGCCGGCCCAGCCGCACCGCCTTCTGCGTCAGATCGGGCAGGGCGGGGAGCTCCTCGGAGGCCCGCCGCATGAGCTCCCGTACCAGTTGGGAGTCGTCCTCGTGGGGCATGCCGTACCTCTCCGTGGTCTTCGGCGGGCTGGTCATCGGCAGCAGTTCTCGGCGGTGTACAGGTCCGCGTCGCCGAGGTGTTCGCGCAGCCGCGCGAGCGATCGGGAGCATTGACTCTTGACCGTCGACTCGCTGCAGCGCAGCTGGTGGGCGACGGCTGCCACGGACTGGTCCTCCCAGTAGCGCAGCACCACCATGGCCCGGGCGCGCGGCGGCAGCTGAGCCAGCGCGGCGAGCAGGGTCACCCGCAGGTCGGGCTGCGGGCCCGGGGCCACAGGCTCGGGTCGGTTGTGCGTCAGCAGGTCACGCAGTTTCCGCCGTCGTTCCGCCAGGTAGACGCGGGTGAGCACTGTGCGGGCGTACGCGTCCAGGCAGTCGGCGGCCCGTGCCCGCCGCCAGTACTGGAAGAGCCTCGCCAGCGTCGTCTGCACCAGGTCACGGGCGTTCTCCGGGTCTCCGCACAGCAGGTAGGCCGTCCGGTACAGGTGGTTCTGTCCGGCGCGCGCGTACTCCTCGAATTCCCGCTGCCGGTCGACGTCCGGCATGACAACCTCCCCCTGGTCACCGGTGGCGGCGGAGCTGCCGTCACCACGTCCCTCACCCCTCCCGATCGCCTTCGGCGCGGAAAGGTTGAAGCCGGTTGCAAGATTTTTTGTCGGACTCGCCTCACCTGCGGACTCAGCGCAAAGTTTGCTGCGGACGCGCATTGTCCCCTGCGCGCAGAACGGCGCCGAAAGTTGGGGAAACTTTCGGCGCCGCTCTCTTTTAGGGTCGTGCGTCAATCAATGGTGGCCGCACACCGCCTGCACGAACATCTCGCGCGTGGGTCCACTGCTGCGGGCCTCCCCGCGCATCTCGATCAGGGCGGAGAGCAGGCAGGCCTGGAGTCGGGTGATCCCTCCGAGCTTTTCCCTGATGTTGGTGATATGGAATTTGATCGTCCGCGGCGTGACCGAGAGCTTTTGGGCCAGGTCGGCGTTGGACGGCCCGGAGTGCAGATGCTGGAAGACCAGCAGTTCCTGCTCGGTCAGCAACGGCATGAGGGCGAGACTCTCCAGGAGTGGTTCGCCGGTATGCCCGGACCCTCCGAATTCTTCGGTCTCGTCGCCCCTTAAGTGATGCCCGCCCGTTTCGGGTGGAGAAGTGACGGTTAACATCTGACCCCCCTGTCAGTGCACCGGAACTCCTAGAGGTTAACAGGGCTGCAATGATCTCGCGTCCGGTTATGTCAGGGGCCGCGCCTCCTTTTTGGCCATTCGATGTCAGGAGGTGAGGGAAGAAGCGAGCTTGAGTCTTTCCTCGAGTTGCTTTTTCGCCAGATCCAGCGTCTCGGCATTCTGCTCGATCAGGCGCTTCTGGTATGCGGTCTCGACCGTCGCCCAGACGCCGACCAAGTTGGTCCGCTTCTTGCAGGCCACGTCCTGCTTGGCCGCCTCGATGGCACGTGGGGAGTCGAGCGAGGCGGCATCGAGCCCCAGGTCCTCGTACGGGCTGACGGGGTTGTCGGTGCGGTACCCCTTCTCGGCCATGCAGCTCGACCACTTCTTCACCGCCGCCCGCACTCTGCTGTCCTCGCGGGCGCGCCCGTAGGCGTCGAAGCCGAAGTTCTGCGGCACCATCACGTCCACGGAGTCCTTGGACGGCGCGAACAGCTTCAGGTATCCCTCACGCAGGCATCCGCCCGCGGGCACCTTCTGTCCGTCGACCTTGATCGTTCCCTGGCTGGAGTGTTCCGCCTCTTCCTGGTTCATCGGTACCGGGTCGGCGGGGTCGATCTTCTCCTTTCCGTGGAGCACGAGCTTCTCGTTGGGGCCCATGGCCCGGGCCGGCGGGCGCTCGGCACCGGTCACGGCCGTGTTGACGTACCCGCGCCGCGCGGCGGCGTCCGCGTCGGAGATGCCGTATCGACGGCTGTCCGTCCCCTGAGCGGCGGCCTGGCCGCCGGTGCTCGCAGTGCCCCGACCCTCGTAACGGAACCCGTAGCGGCGCATGCACCGGTCGATCAGCACGTCCTGCGCGGCGTTGAGGGTCCTGCGCTGTTCCTTGTCGGCGATGTAGGCGTCCAGGGGCAGACTCAGCTTGGCGGTGCTCAGCATGGTGCGGACGTCACCGATCTGCGGCTCGCTCGTGCCGCCGTCCTTGTTGTCGGAGCCGCCTGAGCAGCCTGTGGTCAGGACGAGGGCGGCCAGGGCCAAGGCCGTCAAGGCGGGGGGAGCGGTACGACGGTGCGGGGAAGGCATGACGACTCCGGAAACGCGAGAGGACGTACGAGAAGGGTGCAGGGCGGACGGCGTCCGTCGGCAGGGAACGGCAGGATCAACTCGGATAGGCGGAGCGGACGTACAGCGCGGCCGGACTGCTGGATCCGTAGCCGACGGGAACGTACCCGTCGACCCCGCCGGCGTTGGCGTCCGTGTGGATGCTCCACTCGTAGGAGTCCAGGTTCAGGAGGGATCTGGTGTTGCCTGCGACGACCTCGCCCGCGCAGGGTTGCGCGCCCTTGTAGGAGTCGTCGGCGAAATTGCTGTCACCCAGGTACAGGTCGAAGACCGCGTCGGTCTGGCCTGTTCCGCAGAAGAAGCCCATCTCGCCGCTGGTCAGCCAGCCGTCCTTGCCGGCCGCGTGGGCCGATCCCGCGGTGGCGCCGACGGCGCCGAGGACCAGGCCCACGGTGGCGACGGCGCGCAGTGCTTTCCGTGTCCTCATGTGCGTGCTCCCTCGTGTCGATCGCCCGATGTCCGCATTGGCCGGACGTGGGGAGGTGCGGAGCCGATAACATGCGGCGCGGACCGCCGTTCCGCCCGGCGCTTACGGGCGGAACGGCGGTCTGCTTCAGGGTGTTCGGCGACCGGCCGACGAGCTCCGGTCACAGGGGTCCCGCCGGTCAGCTGTTCCAGTAGGACGACGAGATCCTGTTCTTGAAGGTGGTGCTGGCGTTGCCGACGTGGCCGGCCGGGAGGTAGCCGTCGGAGCCGCCGCCGTTGGCGTCCGTGTGGACACTCCACTCGACGGTGTCCCGGTTCGAGTAGGACTCGGTCCAGTCGTTGGTGGTGTGACCCGCGCAGCTCAGCGAGCCCTTGAAGTAGTCGTCGCTGAAGTTCACGTCGCTCACGTACAGGTCGAAGACCGAGCTCCCCTGATTCTGCAGGCAGAACAGCCCGAACTCGCCGCTGGTCAGCCAGCCGTCCTTGCCGGCCGCCTCGGCCGAGCCGGCGGTGGCGCCGATGGCGCCGAGAACGAGACCCGCAGTGGCGATGGCGCGCAGAGCTCTCCGTGCGTTCATGTGAATTGGGCTCCTCGTGTAGGGACTTGACTGCTTGCCGGAGGAACGCGGTGTGCCGTTCCGGCCCGGGCAGCCATGAGTGAAACACCCTCACCCGGTGCCCCACTACTGTCCTCAGGGACAGCGCGCCGGTGTCACGAGGTGGCCTACCGTGCCGGTCCTGGGCGCCGTTCGGCCGCGCCCGTGGAGCGGTACGAAGGGTTGGCGTGATGGTGCTTCGACGGATCGGACCAGTTGCCGTCTCGGCCTTGCTGGGACTCGCCCTGCTGACGGGATGCGCCGGACGGGACGACGACGGCGCCGCGGCGCCGTCGTCCGCGAGCTCGAGGGGAACGGGCGAGGAGGCGAAGGGCGACGGGGCGAAGGGCGACGGGGCCGATCCCGCCCAGGCGGACTACTTCGCCTGCCTCGCCGACCAGGGCCTGCCGATGCGGGACACCGACTCCGGTGTGCCGGTGGTCGACACGGCGAAGGCCGACCCCGAGAAGGTCCAGCAGGGCGAGAAGGCCTGTGCCGACAAGCTGGAGATCCCCGCGGCCGACGCGAAGGAGCTGGCCGAGGCACGCGAGCTGACCGCCTGCATGCGGCGGAAGGGCATCGCCGACTTCCCCGACCCCGACCCGTCCACGGGTGATCACGCGCTGGAGGAGCTGGACGTCAAGTCCGACCCCGAGGCGGCGACCGCGCTCAAGGAGTGCGGGCTCAAGGACGACACCCCCACCGACGGCAAGGTGGGCGGATGACCGAGCTGGACGTCGGGACCGGCGAGGCCGTCCCGCGGGACACGGAAGCTCCTGGCGAGGTCCTCGCCCAGGAGGGGGAGGCGGCCCGCGCCTCGCTGACGGCCCGGCGGCGCTGGGTGATCGGCATTGCGGCGGGTGCCGTGGTGCTGGCCGGCGCGGGACTGGGGGCGGCGACCGTGGTCAGGTCGCCCGCCCAGGCGGCCGCAGACGCCGGACCGCCCCCGATGGACGTCCTGGTGGCCAGGGTGGAGAAGCGCGTCCTGCGGGACACGGTGATCGTGCGCGGCACCGCCACCGCCGCCCAGACCCTGCGGGTCACCCCCGCGGCCGCACCCGGAGCGGCGGGCGCCCCCGTGGTGACGAAACTGCCGGTCGCCGCCGGTGACAAGGTCACCGCCGGCAAGGTGCTGCTCGAAGTCTCCGGCCGGCCGGTCTTCGCACTGCCGGGGAAGGTGCCGGTCTACCGGGACCTGAAGCCCGGCGCGGAGGGCGAGGACGTGGCCCAGCTGCAGAAGGCGCTCGCCGCCCGGGGCCACGGTACGGACGGGGACACGCAGGGGGTCTTCGGCGCGGGTACCAAGAGCGCCCTGGCGGGCTTCTACGCCTCGATCGGCTACGAGCCGCTGCCCGCTGTGGAGGACGGCGGGGAGGCGGTGGAGGCCGCCGAGGACGCGGTCACTGCTGCCGCACGCGCCCTGCAGGACGCCCAGGACGGTGCCGCAGGCGCCGGTCAGGAGACGGAGGACGGGGAGAAACCCGCCGCGGAGCCGGGTGGGCACGCCGTCGAACGCGCACAGCAGGACCTGACGGAGGCCCAGCGAGAACTCGCCGAGGCCAGGGCCGTGGCGGGACCGATGCTGCCCTCGGCGGAGGTGGTCTTCCTCAAGGGTTTCCCGGCCCGTGTGGACTCGGTCTCCGCACAGGTCGGCTCGCAGTCGGAAGGCCCCGCCCTGACGGTGTCCGGCGGCGGTCTGGAGGTCCGTGCCCTTCTGCAGGACCACCAGAAGGGCCTGGTGCGGCCCGGGCAGAAGGTGGAGATCCTCTCCGAGGTCAGCGGTGTCACAGCGGCCGCGAAGGTGCTGTCCGTGGCCGAGGAGAAGACCACGCCGCCCCCGCCGCCCGGCTCGGGAGAGGGCGGTGGGGGCGATGCGGCACCGGCCGGTGAGCCCGGATACGTGATGATCGTCAGGCCCGATCACAAGCTTGACCCCGCACTCGCGGGCCAGGACGTGCGGCTCACCGTGGAGGCCGCGGCCACCGACGGCGACGCCCTCGTGGTCCCGGTGAGCGCCGTGTCGGCCGGCGCCGACGGCCGGACCACGGTGACGGTCGTGGACGGGTCGGGCAAGCGCAGGCGGGCCGAGGTGCGGGCCGGCACCACGGGTGACGGGTACGTGGAGGTGGTTCCGGCCCCAGGGACGTCCCTGAAGGAGGGCGACGAGGTGATCACCGGCGTCAATCCCGGACTGTCCGACGGGGCGGGCGAGGCCGGGGGCGCCCCGTGACCGTGCCGGACTCCCTGGCCGTCCCGGACGCCCTGCCCGCCGCCGGTCCCCTCGCTGCACCGGTGATCGAGTTCCGCGGCGCGGCCCTCACCTACCCCGGCCCGCCGCCGGTCCAAGCCCTCAAGCCGTTCGACCTGACCGTCCGGCGGGGCGAGTTCGTCACCGTCGTCGGCCCGTCCGGATCCGGCAAGTCCACCTTCCTCAACATCACCGGGCTGCTGGACGCCCCTACCGAAGGCCATTACCTCCTCGACGGCATCGACACCGGTGAGCTCCGCGACAGCGACCGCACCGCGCTCCGCGGACGCAGCATCGGCTTCGTCTTCCAGTCGTTCCACCTGCTGCCGCACCGCTCCGCCTGGGAGAACGTGGCGCTCGCCATGCTCTACAACGGCGCCCGCCGAAGGGACCGGCCCGCACGGGCGCGCGAGGCACTCGCGAGGGTGGGCCTCGCCCACCGTGCCGACGCGCCGCCCACCCGGCTCTCCGGCGGCGAACGCCAGCGGGTCGCCATCGCCCGTGCCCTGGTCGCCCGTCCGGCGCTCCTGCTGTGCGACGAGCCGACCGGAAACCTGGACTCCGCCAACGCACGCTCCGTCCTCGCCCTGCTGGAGGAACTGCACGCCGACGGGCTGACCGTGCTGGTCATCACCCACGACCCGTCGGTCGCCGCCCGCGGCGGGCGAACCGTCACCATCCGTGACGGCGTGCTCCGGCAGAACGCCACCTCCGGGGCCGGGACGGCTCCGGACCCGCGGGGGGAGACCGCATGAGGCTCCTCGCCCTGTGGCGGCCGCGCCGCCGCCCGCGCACCGTCGAGCCGTCCCGCCTGTCGCCCCGCGACGCCGTCGCCGAGTCGCTGGCAGGCATCCTCCAGCGCCCGGCGCGTTCCGCGCTCACCGCGCTGGGCACCGTTCTGGGCGTCGGCACCTTCGTCGCGATCCTCGGCCTGACCGCGACCACGTCCTCGCAGATCGACGCGCGCTTCTCCATGCTGAGCGCCACCGAGGTGACCGTGGAGGACGTGGGCACCGAGCAGAACGAGTTCGCCGGCCCGGCCTTCCCGCAGGACGCCGATGAGCGCGTGGAACGGCTGGGCGGCGTCCGGCACGCGGGTGTCTACTTTCCGGTCCGTCTCGACGCCGACTCGCCGGTTCGTGCCGCCCCGGTCGGTGACGTGGCCGAGGGGGAGGCAGTCGACGTGGTCGCGGCCTCGCCCGGGGCCCTGCACGCGGCCGTGCCCACGCTCACCCAGGGGCGGCTCTTCGACAGCTTTCACTCCGACCGCAAGGAGCGGGTGGCGGTGCTCGGCGCCTCCACTGCGGCGCGGCTCGGCATCACCACGCTGAGCATCGATCCGGCGGTGTTCATCGGTGACGAGCCGTTCACGGTCATCGGCGTCATCGGGGACGTGGAACGCAAGGCCGACCTGCTGATGTCTGTGGTCGTGCCGCGGACCACGGCGGAGGAGATCTGGGGACCGCCCGAGGGACCGGACATCCGGATGCTGGTGGCCACCGAGCTCGGCGCCGCCCGGCAGGTCGCGCGGCTCGCTCCGACCGCTCTGCGCCCCGACCACCCCGAGTACCTCAAGGCCGTTCCACCGCCCGACCCGAGGACGCTGCGCGGCAAGGTCACCTCCGATCTCGACGACCTGTTCCTGGTCCTGGCCGGCATCTGCCTGATCATCGGCGCGGTCGGCATCGCCAACACCACGCTCGTCGCGGTGCTGGAGCGCACCGGCGAGATCGGGTTGCGCCGTGCGCTCGGCGCGCGTGGGAGGCACATCACGGCGCAGTTCCTCGCAGAGTCGGGCGCCCTCGGTGTGCTGGGCGGACTGGTCGGCACGTCGCTCGGCGTCGTCACCGTGGTCGTGGTGGCCATGGCACGCGACTGGACCCCGGTGGTCCACCCGGGGACGGCGGCCGCAGCGCCGCTGATCGGCCTGGTCACCGGCGTGGTCGCCGGCCTCTACCCGGCCTTGCGGGCGTCCCGGATCCAGCCCGCGGAAGCCCTGCGCCGATGACCGGACGCCGCACACCGGGGGTGCGCCCACCGGGGCGTCCGTGCCGGGCCGGAGGGCGGCTGCAACAATGGGCGTCGTGACCCGCGCATCCCTGGACAAGCAGCCGCACGAAGTCGCCTCGATGTTCGACGGCGTGGCGAAGCGGTACGACCTCACCAACGACGTGCTGTCCCTGGGCCAGGCACGGCTCTGGCGCAAGGAGGTCGCCAAGGCGGTCGACGCGCGCCCGGGGCAGAAGGTGCTCGACCTGGCGGCCGGCACGGCCACCTCCTCGCAGCCGTTCGCGGAGGCCGGCGCCTACGTGGTGCCGTGCGACTTCTCCCTCGGCATGCTGCGGGTCGGCAAGGAACGCCACCCGTGGATGCCGTTCACGGCCGGGGACGCGACGAAACTGCCGTTCAAGGACGACACGTTCGACGCCGTCACCATCTCCTTCGGTCTGCGCAACGTGCAGGCCACGGACACCGCGCTCGCCGAGTTGTACCGGGTGACCAAGCCGGGCGGGCGCGTGGTGATCTGCGAGTTCAGCCGGCCGGTGTGGGCGCCGTTCCGCACCGTCTACATGGAGTACCTGATGAAGGCGCTCCCGCCGGTGGCCCGGACGGTGTCCTCCAACCCGGACGCGTACGTGTACCTGGCCGAGTCGATCCAGGAGTGGCCCGACCAGCCGGCGCTCGCCTCGCGTCTGGTGAAGGCCGGCTGGAGCGACGTGGCCTGGCGGAACCTCACGGGCGGCGTGGTGGCCCTGCACCGCGGCTTCAAGCGGGACTGAGCGGGACTGAGCGGTTCGGCTGCGGGATTCGCGGCCGGGGTTCGTCAACTCGGTTACGAGCAGCGGGCTTTGGGGGAACTGTAGGGCGCGCCCCGGTGTCCGAAGGGGCAGTCGACTCCTTCAGGATGGGCGGTACCCATGGCCACGTTCTGCCCGCGATGCCGCGTCGCGGGGCCCGACGGGGCGCGTTTCTGCGCGAACTGCGCGGCCCCGGTGATCGCGGGGCCGCCGCCGGCCCCGCCGACCGGCGCGGTCCCCACGCCACCGGAGCC
>NZ_JBRIOU010000004.1:1073640-1087737 GCF_053474865.1 Streptomyces sp. CO7 | reverse complement strand
CGCCGCAACGGGCCCCCCGCCGCGACGGCGCGGTCGAGGCCGCCCTCCGTACCGGGCTGCTGACCGCCGTCGGCGTCCTGCTGCTGGCCCTGTTCGCCGGGTCCGGCGGCGGGTCCGGGGAACTGTCTGTCACCGTCTCACCCCTGCGCGCGGCGCTCGTCGCGCTGCTCGCCGCCGTGGTCGTGGTCGCCGCGGTGGCGGGACGCGAGGAGCTGGCCGGGTGGCGGGCGGCCCGGCCGGGGCCGGATCTGCTGCTGCGGGCCGGCGGCACCGCCGTGCGGGCCGTGGCCGCCGTGCTGGCGCTGTGCGGCACGGTCGTCGCGGTGCTGTTCCTGCTGGCCCTGCTGGACGTGCACGTGCTGCCCGGGAGCGGCACCGGGACGGGCGGTGACGACGCGGTGGTCGTCCTGGCCCTGCTGCCCAACCTGGCGGTGTACCTGCTCGGGCTGGCCTGGGCCGTGCCGGTGCGGTGGAACGGCTTGATGCTCGTCGGCGAGGACCAGCTGGGTGTGCGCCACACCTTCGGGCTGTCGGAGCTCGCCGACACGGGCCCCGCTCTCGCCGTGGGCGCCCTGCTGCTCGGCCTGCTCTGTGCGGGGCTGATCGGGTGGATCGTCGCCCGGCGCTCCACCGGTCCCGCCGACGCGCTCCTGGCCGGCGGCCTGGTCCTCGTCCTGTTCCTCGTGCTGGCCGCGTGCGGCACGGTGACCGCCGACCTCGTGGAGGGGGCCGGCTTCGGCGACGAGTTCCTGCACGACATCGTCCTCAGGCGCACGCTGATCCACGTCGGCCCGGACCTCGGTCTCGCCGCGCTCCTCGGCATCCTGTGGGTGCTCGGTCCCGCCGCCGTGGCCTCCCGCTTCGCGCGGTCGCGCACCTGACGAGGGCCGCGGGGGCGGGACAGGGCGCAGGCCCCGCCCGCCCCCGCGACGGCGCCGGCGGGACGTCAGCTCAGGGACAGCCGGTACATGTTCCAGTCCCGCTGCGTGTCCGGAGCGATCAGCCGCTCCTCCAGTTCCATGCCGAGGCGCCGGGTGACCGCTATGGAGCGCTCGTTCTCCGCGTCGACCATCGCGATCACCGAGGTGAGCCCGCTCTCCCGCAGGACATCCAGCGTCCGCAACGCCGCGGCGGTGACGTAGCCACGGCCCCAGTGGGCGCGGCCCATCCGCCAGGCGACCTCGATCGTCTCCGGGTCCGGCCCCCACTCCTGCCCCCACGGCTGCGCGCCCACGAAGCCGACGACCTGGTCGTCCTCGTCGAGCACGGACCACAGGCAGAAGCCGTACTGCTCGGCGTAGCCCCGCTGCCGGGCGGTGATGCGCTCGTAGGCGGCCGGCGAGGCGGACTTCCCGCCGAAGAACTCCATCACCTCCGGGTCGTCGAAGAGGTCGTGCCAGGCCACGGCGTCCTCCTCGGTGGGGACGCGGAGTTTCACGACGGGAAGAGATCGAGTCACGGAAGGTCCTTCGGGGCCGGAATGGAGCGGTCGGTGCATCCTGCCAACGCGACCCCCGTCACGGCACCCCTGTTTCCGCGTCGTTCCCTGTGGTCAGGACGCCGGAGCCGCGCTCGGGCCTCGGAGCCGCGCCCCGGGCCTCGGAGCGGCCGTCAGGCTCCGGAGCGGCCGTCAGACCCCGGACCGGCCCCGGCCCCCGCTGCAGCCCTCAGGTCAGGGCCAGCCGGTACATGTGACCCTCCCGCGAGCCGTCCGGGACGACGAACCGCTGCTCCAGCTCCATGCCGAGCCGCCGGGTGACCGCGACGGACCGCTCGTTGTCCGCGAGGACCATCGCGACCACCGACTCGACACCGGACTCCCGCAGCCGGTCCAGCGTCTGCAGCGCGGCGGCGGTGACGTAACCGTGGCCCCAGTGGGCGCGGCCCATCCGCCACCCGATCTCGATCTCGCCGACCGCGGGCCCCCAGTCGTGCGGCCACGGCTGCGCGCCGGCGAACCCCACGACCTCGTCGTCCTCGGTGAGCACCGACCAGAAGCAGAAGCCGTGCTCGGCGTCGTTCCGGCGCTGACGGGCGGTGCTCTCCTGGTACGCGGACAGCTCCCTGGGGCCGCCGAGGAACCGCATCACCTCGGGGTCGCCGAACAGGGTGTGCCACGTCCAGGCGTCCTCCTCGGTCGGCACGCGGAGTCTCACGACAGGCAGCGTTCGGTTCACGGGACGTCCTTCGGCCGGAGACGGGTGGTCGCTGCATACACTGCCCATGTCGCACCCCGTCGGCACCCTCGATCCCGGGGAGATTCCGCAGTGCCCGAGCCGCTCCCCGCCACCACCCAGGCCCAGGTCCCCGACGACGAGGCCGTGCCACTGCCCGGCACCGAGGCCTTCCCGCAGACCGCCGACGTGATCGTGGTCGGTGCCGGCCCCGCGGGGTCCACCGCCGCGTACCACCTGGCCCGTGCCGGACTCGACGTCCTGCTGCTGGAGAAGACCGAGTTCCCGCGCGAGAAGGTGTGCGGCGACGGCCTCACCCCGCGCGCCGTGAAGGAACTGGTCGCGATGGGGATCGACATCTCCCCGGAGGCCGGCTGGCTGCGCAACAAGGGCCTGCGGGTGATCTCCGGCGGGATGCGGATGGAGCTGGACTGGCCCCAGCTGGCGACCTTCCCCGACCACGGCCTGGTCCGGCGGCGCGACGACTTCGACGAACGGCTGGCCCACCAGGCGCGGAAGGCCGGCGCCCGTCTCCTCGAGCGCTGCAACGTCACCGGGCCGGTCCTGGACGACCGCACCGGCCGGATCACCGGCGTCCACACCAAGCTGGGCGAGGACAAGCGGCCGGTGACCTTCCGCGCCCCGCTGGTGGTGGCCGCCGACGGCAACTCCAGCCGCCTCTCCCTGGCGATGGGTCTGCACCGGCGGGACGACCGCCCGATGGGCGTCGCGGTGCGTACCTACTTCACCAGCCCGCGCCACGACGACGACTACCTGGAGTCCTGGCTGGAGGTGCGGGACCGCCCGGAGCCGGACGGCCGTCTGCTCCCCGGCTACGCCTGGGTCTTCGGCATGGGCGACGGCACCTGCAACGTCGGCCTGGGCGTCCTGGACGCCTCGCTGCCGTACCGGGACCCGGACTGGCGCGGCGTCCTGAGCCGCTGGTGCGCCTCGCTGCCCGAGGAGTGGGGCTTCACCGAGGAGAACATGACCGGCCCGGTGCGCGGCGCGGCGCTGCCGATGGGGTTCAACCGGCAGCCGCACTACACCGCCGGACTGCTGCTGGTCGGCGACGCGGCGGGCGCCGTCAACCCGTTCAACGGCGAGGGCATCGCCTATGCGATGGAATCCGGGCGGATCGCCGCCGAAGTGGTCGTCCAGGCCCGCGCCCGCCGCGGCGCCGAGGGCCGGGAGGCGGCGCTGCGGCACTACCCGCAGGTCCTGAAGGCCGCCCACGGCGGTTACTACACGCTGGGCCGCGCCTTCGTGAAGCTGATCGGCCGGCCCGCGGTGATGAAGCTGGCCGCCGAGCGGGGCCTGTCCCACCCGCAGCTGATGCGGATCGCCTTCCGGCTGGTCAACAACCTCACCGACCCCACCGGCGGCGACGCCGTCGACCGGGTCCTCAACGCCCTCGCGAGGATCACGCCCCGCTCCTGACCGCGCGCGGTGGACGCACGCCGGAGCGGAACAAGGGGAGTCGACCGCTTCGTGACCGTGCCCCCGGCAACTCGGTGCGGGCGCGGAGCGTCCTACGCCGTGAGGGCGCCGCCCGGCGCCTCACAGCGACAGGGGGGCAGCACATGAGATCACGGACGAGACGGACGCGACGCCCGCTCGGGGCGTCCGCGGGGCGCCTGCGCGGGAAGGCCTGGGGAGCCTTGGCGGTCGCGGCGCTGCTGCTCGGCGGCACGACGGCGCACGCACAGGCCGCCACGGCCGCCACCGTCGGCGCGGAGGAGCCGCTGCCGGTCTCCGTCGGCTTCTCACCGGAGCGGATGGACGTGCGGGCGGGCGAGTTCCACGAACTGTTCCCGTACCTGGAGGTGCCGGGTTCCGAGCCGGAGCCGGACCCGGAGACGGGAGCGGTGCCCCCGGTGCACGACGGCCCGTACACCCTCACCTTCGACGCGACGGGCCTGGACGGCGTGGCCTCGGTGGACCTGCCCTGCGGGGACGGCCCGGTCACCACGTGCTCGTACGACCGCATGTACTGGCCGGACTTCCCGGTCGCCGCCCTGTCGCTGCGGATCGACGAGGACGCCGCCGCCGGCGCCACCGGCGTCCTCACGGTGACCGGCCAGGGGGAGGGACTGGTCTTCACGTCCAGGCCGCTGACCGTCACGGTCCTCGCACCGGAGCACCAGGAGCCCGCCTACCAGGAGCGGGTCCTGTCCGAGCCGCCCGGGTTCCGGGCCGGCGAGGTGTTCCCCGCGCCGCTGGGGTTCCGCAACGCAGGGGCGGACGGCCAGGGCGCCGTCCTGCGGGTCACCGGAACCCGTGGTCTGTCCTTCGCCCGCGACCACGACAACTGCTGGTACGCGGAGAGCACCGACGGACCGCCGGCCGGCCAGGGCGCCGAGGCGGTCTGCGTGCTGCCGGGCGTCTTCGAGGCGGGCGAGCGGTACGAGCTCACCGAGCCCTTCGCGGTCACCGCCCGGGACTTCGCCCTGCACGACACCCTCGCCTACACGGTGGTCGGGGGAGGCCCGGCGCGGGCCGGGGAGCTGATGGCGGGCCGGGAGTACCAGCAGGGCACCGGCGCCCCGCTGACCGTGCGCCGTGCGGCCACCGCGCCGGCCGAGGGGTACGCGGACGACGACGCGCTGGTCCTGCCGGACACCGGTGTCCTTTCACTGGCGGCGACCGGTGACACGGCGCGCGGCGGCATCGGCCGCACGGTGACCGTGGAGGCGGGACTGAGGAACGCGGGGCCCGCCTGGTACTCGGGCGCGGGCGGCGGCGAGCCGTTGGCGCTGGTGTTCCGCGCGCCCGAGGGCTCCACCGTGACCGGCGCCCCCGACTCCTGCACCCCGGACGGGGACGGCGGGTACCGGTGCGAGCCCGGCGCGGTCGCCGAGCACACCCACCGGAGCTACGTCTTCCGGCTGCGGATCGACAGGATGGTCCACGACGCGACCGGAACCGTCACCCTCACGGGCGACCTGTCGCACGACGCGGACCCCGCCGACGACACCGCCGCGGTGGTGCTGAACCCCGTCGGCCGCCCCTGAGCGGACCGGCCCGGGACACGGCGAAGGGCCGCAGCCCCCGAGGCTGCGGCCCTTCGCGATGTCGGGAACGTCAGAGGACGCGGACCGCGCCGGACGGCGGGTCGTAGTCCAGGGACGCCTGGATGACGCCGGTGCCGGAGTTCTGCGCGCCGACGAACTGGCCGCCGCCCACGTAGATGCCCACGTGGTACGCGCTGCCCGCGCCACCCCAGTAGAGGATGTCGCCCGGCTGCAGGTTGCTCAGCGAGACCTGGGTGCCCGCCACGGACTGGCTCTGGGAGACGCGCGGGAGGCTGACGCCGACCTGCTTGTAGGCGGCCTGGACGAGGCCGGAGCAGTCCCAGGCGTTGGGGCCGGTGGCGCCGGAGACGTAGGCGTCGCCGATCTGCGCCTTGACGAAGGCGACCACCGAGGCGGCGGAGCCCGTGGCGGCGGTGCTGGAGTTGGAGTTGGAGCCGGAGGTGCTCGCGGCCGTGGTGGTGAGGGTCTCGCGGGAGGAGTCGCGGGAGGCGCGCTCGGCGGCCTCGCGGGCGGCGGCCTCCTCGGCCTTCTTCTTGGCCGCGGCCTCGGCCTTGGCCTTCTCGAGGTTGCGGTCGGCCAGTTCGGCGGCGCGCTCGGCGGCGGCGTCGCGCTCGGCCTGGAGCTCGTAGGAGGCGGCGGCGGAGGCGGTGGCCTCCGCGGAGAGGGCGACCTCGGTCGACAGGTCGGCCGTGAGCGTGGGCAGTTCCAGCGTCTGCGTCACGGACTCGGCCGCAGTCGCCGTACCCGAGGCGCCGGCCACGGCCAGGGTGCTGAGAACGCCACCGGCGACCCCTGCGCGCACTGCGATCTTCGAGGCGCTGCGGCGGGGCTTCCGGTGGCTGCGTATGTGAGCGGTCTGGGACATGTGCACCAGACCTACCAGGGGTTCACGCTCCCTTCAACAATCGTGCCGTCCGCCACATTTGGCGTCCCCCGTCCCCCAAGATGCGCGCACGGAACGGATATTGGTGCCCAAAGGTGCGAATCGGGCGCGGCGTTACGAGGCTGTGAGCACTGACTTCCGTCGTTACGCCCGATTTGCCCTCGCTTACCATCCGTGCACGACTTCGCCAACTCGGGACCCCGTGAACGGTTCCCGGATGTGGCGGAGGTCACGGAGAGGTCACTGTCGTGATCTTCCCGTGTCGCTCGTGAACGCGCGCACACGCTCCGGGCCGGCCCGGAGTCCCCTCCGCGCCCCGGTTCCACCCTCTTCGAGGGAAGCGGGCGCTTATATCAATGATCAACATCCACCGCGAATTTGCATGCATGGTAAGTCTCTTGATATGGAGACGCGCGCTCTGGCCTGCGTGGATGAGTCAACTTGTCACTTCGTGTGATCAGTTGTGTGCGTGCAGCGTCAAGATCCAAGCTGTCCGGGGCCGTTGGAGGCCGCTCAGGTGGCAGAGATCACAAAGCCCGTCTCGTATCGCGTGTCGCAGATCACAGACCACCAGGCATAAGATGCGGAGCAGCCGGGCTTGTGACCTGCTTCACATGTTCTCGATCTTCGTGGACACGGTGAGGCAGCCAGCGAACCCGGTGTGCAATCGCCAGCAGTCCAGTGCCGACTGAGAGGAGCGAGGAGCGGTGAACGCGTATGCGCCCATCCTCGTACTGGGAGCCCTCGGGGCAGGCTTTGCGATCTTCTCCGTGGTCATGGCCACGCTTATCGGTCCAAAGCGCTACAACCGAGCAAAGCTCGAGGCGTACGAGTGCGGTATCGAGCCGACCCCTCAACCGGCCGGCGGTGGGCGATTCCCCATCAAGTACTACCTGACGGCGATGCTCTTCATCATCTTCGACATCGAGATCGTCTTCCTCTACCCGTGGGCGGTCACCTTCGACGCCCTGGGGATCTTCGGGCTCGTCGAGATGCTGCTCTTCGTGCTCACCGTCTTCGTCGCGTACGCCTACGTGTGGCGGCGCGGCGGCCTGGAATGGGACTGAGAGCCCCCTAGGGGCCTGAGGGGCTGAGAGACATGGGACTCGAGGAAAAGCTGCCGAGCGGATTCCTGCTGACCACCGTCGAGCAGGCGGCGGGCTGGGTGCGCAAGTCATCCATGTTCCCCGCCACGTTCGGCCTGGCGTGCTGCGCCATCGAGATGATGACGACAGGCGCCGGCAGGTACGACCTGGCGAGGTTCGGCATGGAGGTCTTCCGCGGATCGCCGCGGCAGGCCGACCTGATGATCGTGGCCGGGCGGGTGAGCCAGAAGATGGCCCCCGTCCTGCGCCAGGTCTACGACCAGATGCCCAACCCCAAGTGGGTGATCTCCATGGGGGTCTGCGCCTCGTCGGGCGGCATGTTCAACAACTACGCGATCGTGCAGGGCGTCGACCACATCGTGCCGGTCGACATCTACCTCCCCGGCTGCCCGCCGCGGCCGGAGATGCTGATGGACGCGATTCTCAAGCTCCACGAGAAGGTCCGCACCTCCAAGCTCGGCGTGAACGCCGAGGAGGCGGCCCGGGAGGCGGAGGAGGCGGCGCTCAAGGCCCTGCCGACCATCGAGATGAAGGGCCTCCTTCGATGAGCGACGCCAAAGAACCCGACAGGCACCACGAGCCGAACCCGGAGAAGGAGCTCTCCGCCTCGAACCTCCCCGGACAGCGGGGGGACCACGGCGAGGAGATCCGCGTCCAGCGCGGCATGTTCGGCGCGAACAACGGCGGCGACACCTCGGGTTACGGCGGCCTGGTCCGCCCCGTGAGGCTCCCCGGCCCGTCCTCCCGGCCCTACGGCGGCTGGTTCGACGAGGTGGCCGACGAGCTGGAGGGCGCCCTGGAGGAGCAGGGGCTCCTTCCCGAGAACGCGATCGGGCGCACCGTCGTCGACCGCGGCGAGCTCACCTTCCACATCGAGCGCGAGCACCTGCTGCGCGTCGCCCGCACGCTGCGCGACGACCCGGCGCTGCGGTTCGAGCTGTGCACCGGCGTCAGCGGCGTGCACTACCCGAACGACAAGGGCCGCGAGCTGCACGCCGTCTACCACCTGCGGTCGATCACCCACAACCGGCTGATCCGGCTGGAGGTCAGCGCGCCCGACGCCGACCCGAGGGTCCCGTCGCTGGTGTCGGTGTACCCGACCAACGACTGGCACGAGCGCGAGACGTACGACTTCTTCGGCATCGTCTTCGACGGCCACCCGGCCCTCACGCGGATCATGATGCCGGACGACTGGCAGGGCCATCCGCAGCGCAAGGACTACTCCCTCGGCGGCATCCCCGTCGAGTACAAGGGCGCCCAGATCCCGGCTCCGGACCAGCGGAGGTCGTACTCATGAGCACGCAGTCGGCAACAGCCCGCGAGACCACCGAGGGCAAGGTCTACACGGTCACCGGAGGCGACTGGGACGAGGTCGTCGAGGCGGCCGCCAAGGCCGACGACGAGCGCATCGTCGTCAACATGGGTCCCCAGCACCCGTCCACGCACGGCGTGCTGCGCCTGATCCTGGAGATCGAGGGCGAGACGGTCACCGAGGCCCGCTGCGGCATCGGCTACCTGCACACCGGCATCGAGAAGAACCTCGAGTACCGGACGTGGACGCAGGGGACCACCTTCGTCACCCGCATGGACTACCTGACCTCCTTCTTCAACGAGACGGCCTACTGCCTCGGGGTGGAGAAGCTCCTCGGCATCGAGGAGCAGGTACCCGAGCGGGCGACGCTCATCCGCGTCCTGCTGATGGAGCTCAACCGGCTCTCCTCGCACCTGGTGTGCATCGCCACCGGCGGCATGGAGCTCGGCTCCACCACGGTCATGATCTACGGCTTCCGGGACCGCGAGATCATCCTGGACCTGTACGAGCTGATCACCGGCCTGCGGATGAACCACGCGTACATCCGGCCGGGCGGCCTGGCCCAGGACCTTCCGCCGGGCGCCGTGGACCAGATCCGCGAGGCGGTCAAGAAGCTGAGGAAGAACCTCCCGGAGTACGACAAGCTCGCCACCGGGAACCCCATCTTCAAGGCGCGCATGGAGGACGTCGGCTACCTGGACCTGGCCGGCTGCATGGCGCTCGGCGCCACCGGCCCGATCCTGCGTTCCACCGGCCTCCCGCACGACCTGCGCAAGACGCAGCCCTACTGCGGCTACGAGACCTTCGACTTCGAGGTCCCGACCGCCGACACCTGCGACTCCTACGGCCGGTTCCTGATCCGGCTGGAGGAGATGCGCCAGTCGCTGCACATCGTCGAGCAGTGCCTGGACCGGCTGAAGCCGGGACCGGTGATGGTCGCCGACAAGAAGATCGCCTGGCCCGCCCAGCTGGCCCTCGGCCCGGACGGTCTCGGCAACTCCCTCGACCACATCCGGAAGATCATGGGCACCTCCATGGAGGCCCTGATCCACCACTTCAAGCTGGTCACCGAGGGCTTCCGGGTCCCGCCCGGCCAGGCCTACACGGCGGTCGAGTCGCCCAAGGGCGAACTGGGCGTGCACGTCGTCTCCGACGGCGGCACCCGCCCCTACCGGGTCCACTTCCGCGACCCGTCCTTCACCAACCTGCAGGCCATGGCGGCGATGTGCGAGGGCGGCCAGGTCGCCGACGTCATCGTCGCCGTCGCGTCCATCGACCCCGTGATGGGAGGCGTCGACCGGTGACCACCACACCTGCCCAGGGCACACCCTCCCAGAGCGTCGGCCTGGGAATGCCCGAACTGCCCGCCCCGGACTACCCGGCGGACGTGCGGACCCGGCTGGAGACCGACGCGCGCGAGATCATCGCCCGCTACCCGGACTCCCGCTCCGCGCTGCTGCCGATGCTGCACCTGGTGCAGTCGGAGGAGGGGCACGTCACCCGCACCGGCATGCGGTTCTGCGCCGAGATGCTGGACCTCACCACCGCCGAGGTCACCGCCGTCGCCACCTTCTACACGATGTACCGGCGCCGGCCGAGCGGCGACTACCAGGTGGGCGTGTGCACCAACACGCTGTGCGCGGTGATGGGCGGCGACGCCATCTTCGAGGACCTCCAGCAGCACCTGGGCGTCGGCAACAACGGCACCACCGCCGACGGCAAGGTCACCCTGGAGCACATCGAGTGCAACGCGGCCTGCGACTTCGCCCCCGTGGTGATGGTCAACTGGGAGTTCTTCGACAACATGACGCCGGCCACCGCCCGGCAGCTCGTCGACGACCTCATCGAGGGCCGCCCGGTCTCCCCGACCCGCGGCGCGCCGCTGTGCACCTTCAAGGAGACGGCGCGCATCCTGGCCGGCTTCCCCGACGAGCGCCCCGGCGCCGTCGAGGCGGGCGGCAGCGCCGGTCCCGCCTCGCTGCTCGGGCTCCGCCTCGCCAAGGGCCAGCCGCTCGGCGCCCGCGTCGTCCACCCGCGCGACGCCGCCGCACGCGACGCCGACCGCCCGGACGCCGCCTCGCGCGACGCATCCTCGCGCGACGCCGCCCCGGGCGACGGGCCGCGCACCGGGCCCTCGCCCGCGTCGCACCCCAGCTCGCACGACGCGCCGAGCACCACCTCGGCGTCCGACCCGGCCCACCCGGCAGGACCCGTGCCCGGCTCGGCCGGATCCGCCGAAGAAGAGGAGGGGGAGTGATGAGCGTGGCGACCGGAGAGCTCAACGAGACGAGCCCCGACAAGCTGCTCGCTCCCGTGCTGTCGGCGTTCTGGGACGAGGACCGTTCCTGGACCCTGGACGTCTACCGCCGGCACGACGGCTACGAGGGACTGCGCAAGGCGCTGACCATGAGCCCCGACGAGGTCATCGCCTACGTCAAGGACTCGGGCCTGCGCGGCCGCGGCGGCGCCGGCTTCCCCACCGGGATGAAGTGGCAGTTCATCCCGCAGGGCGACGGCAAGCCGCACTACCTCGTCGTCAACGCCGACGAGTCGGAGCCGGGCACCTGCAAGGACATCCCTCTTCTCTACGCGAACCCGCACTCCCTCATCGAGGGGATGATCATCGCCTGCTACGCCATCCGCTCCTCGCACGCCTTCATCTACCTGCGCGGCGAGGTCGTCCCCGTGCTGCGGCGGCTGCACTCCGCCGTGCGCGAGGCCTACGCGGCCGGCTACCTCGGCGAGAACGTCCTGGGCAGCGGCATCGACCTGGACATCACCGTGCACGCGGGCGCGGGCGCGTACATCTGCGGCGAGGAGACGGCGCTGCTCGACTCGCTGGAGGGCCGCCGCGGCCAGCCGAGGCTGCGCCCGCCCTTCCCGGCGGTCGCCGGCCTCTACGCCTGCCCCACCGTGGTGAACAACGTGGAGTCCATCGCCTCGGTGCCCGCGATCATGCACCACGGCAAGGAGTGGTTCCGCTCCATGGGCAGCGAGAAGTCCCCGGGCTTCACGCTGTACTCGCTCAGCGGCCACGTCGCCAACCCCGGCCAGTTCGAGGCCCCGCTCGGCATCACGCTGCGCCAGCTGCTCGACATGAGCGGCGGCATGCGGCCCGGCCACCGCCTCAAGTTCTGGACGCCCGGCGGCTCCTCCACCCCGATGTTCACCGACGAGCACCTCGACGTCCCGCTGGACTACGAGGGCGTCGGCGCGGCCGGCTCCATGCTCGGCACCAAGGCCCTGCAGTGCTTCGACGAGACCACCTGCGTGGTCCGCGCGGTCACCCGCTGGACCGAGTTCTACGCGCACGAGTCCTGCGGCAAGTGCACCCCCTGCCGCGAGGGCACCTACTGGCTGGTCCAGCTGCTGCGCGACATCGAGGCCGGCAAGGGCGTGATGGCCGACCTCGACAAGCTCAACGACATCGCCGACAACATCAACGGCAAGTCGTTCTGCGCCCTCGGCGACGGCGCCGCCTCGCCGATCTTCTCCTCCCTCAAGTACTTCCGCGACGAGTACGAGGAGCACATCAGGGGTCGCGGCTGCCCCTTCGACCCGGCGAAGTCCACCGTCTGGGCGGACAAGCACATGGAGGTGAACGCATGACCGCGCCGACCAGTGCTCCCTCCGGCGGCGGACCGGGAGCGGTGCCCCCGGAGGACCTCGTCTCCCTGACCATCGACGGCGCCGAGATCAGCGTGCCCAAGGGCACCCTGGTCATCCGGGCCGCCGAGCAGCTCGGCATCGAGATCCCCCGGTTCTGCGACCACCCGGCCCTCGACCCGGCCGGCGCCTGCCGCCAGTGCATCGTCGAGGTGGAGGGCCAGCGCAAGCCAATGGCCTCCTGCACCATCACCTGCACCGACGGCATGGTGGTCAAGACGCAGCTGACCTCCCCGGTGGCCGAGAAGGCGCAGAAGGGGGTCATGGAGCTGCTGCTCATCAACCACCCCCTGGACTGCCCGGTCTGCGACAAGGGCGGCGAGTGCCCGCTGCAGAACCAGGCGATGTCGCACGGCAACGCCGAGTCCCGCTTCGAGGGCCACAAGCGCACCTACGAGAAGCCGGTGCCCATCTCCACCCAGGTGCTGCTGGACCGTGAGCGCTGCGTGCTCTGCGCGCGCTGCACCCGCTTCTCGAACCAGATCGCCGGCGACCCGATGATCGAACTCGTCGAGCGGGGCGCCCTCCAGCAGGTCGGCACCGGCGTGGGCGACCCCTTCGAGTCGTACTTCTCCGGCAACACCATCCAGATCTGCCCGGTCGGCGCGCTGACCTCGGCCGCCTACCGGTTCCGGGCCCGCCCGTTCGACCTGATCTCCAGCCCCTCGGTCTGCGAGCACTGCGCGGGCGGCTGCGCCACCCGCACCGACCACCGGCGCGGCAAGGTGATGCGCCGGCTGGCCGCGGACGACCCGCAGGTCAACGAGGAGTGGATCTGCGACAAGGGCCGCTTCGCCTTCCGCTACGCCCAGCAGCGCGACCGCCTGGCGACACCGCTGGTCCGCAATGCCGAGGGCGTGCTCGAGCCGGCCTCCTGGCCGGAGGCGCTGGAGGCCGCGGCCCGCGGGCTGAACATCGCGCGCGGCCGGGCCGGCGTGCTGACCGGCGGACGGCTCACCGTCGAGGACGCCTACGCGTACGCCAAGTTCGCCCGGATCGCGCTGGACACCAACGACATCGACTTCCGGGTCCGGACGCACAGCGACGAGGAGTCCGTCCTCCTCGCCTCCCGGGTCGCCGGACGCGGTGTGGGCCTGGACGGAACGGGCCTCACCTACACGACGCTGGAGAACGCGCCCGCCGTGCTGCTGGCCGGCTTCGAGGCGGAGGAGGAGGCCCCCGGCGTCTTCCTGCGGCTCCGCAAGGCATGGCGCAAGCACGGCCAGAAGGTGTTCTCGCTCGCGAGCCACGCCACCCGGGGCCTGACCAAGGCGGGCGGCACACTGCTGCCGGCCGCCCCCGGCACCGAGACGGCCTGGCTCGAGGCGCTGGCCGGCGGCACCGGCCTGGAGGGCGACGCCCCGAAGGTGGCCGAGGCGCTGCGCGCCGAGGGCGCGGTGATCCTGGTCGGCGAGCGGCTCGCCGCGGTACCGGGCGGGCTGACCGCCGCGGTCCGGGTGGCCACCGCCACCGGCGCCCGCCTGGCGTGGATCCCGCGCCGGGCCGGCGAGCGCGGCGCGATCGAGGCCGGCGCGCTGCCCGGGCTGCTGCCCGGCGGCCGCCCCGCCCACGACCCGCAGGCCCGCCGCGAGGTGGCCGCCGCCTGGGGGACCGCCGCCCTGCCCGAGCGTCCGGGGCGCGACACCGCCCGGATGCTCGACGCGGCGGCCGAGGGCGAGCTGGCGGCGCTGGTCGTCGCCGGCGTCGAGGTCGCCGATCTGCCCGACCCGGCCCTGGCCCGCCGGGCGCTCGCCGAGGTGGGCTTCCTGGTCTCCCTCGAACTACGGCCGAGCGAGGTCACCGAGCACGCCGACGTGGTGCTGCCGGTGGCCGCGGTCGCCGAGAAGGCCGGCGCCTTCGTCAACTGGGAAGGAAGGGTTCGCCCCTTCGAGGCCGCCCTGAAGCCCGACCAGTCGGGCAC
>NZ_JBRIOU010000004.1:1061427-1073540 GCF_053474865.1 Streptomyces sp. CO7 | reverse complement strand
CCGAGGGCCCGGCCGCCGTCCCCGCCGACCTGCCCCGCCCCGCCGCGGGCGAGGCGGTCCTCGCCGGACACCGGCTCCTGCTCGACCTGGGCGTCCTGCAGCAGGGCGACGACGCCCTGGCCGGCACCCGTCACGCGGCCACCGCGCGGCTCTCCGCCGCCACCGCCGCCGAGGCGGGCGTCAAGGACGGCGACGTGGTCGAGGTGACCGGCCCGGCCGGCAGCGTCGCGCTGCCGCTGACGGTGACCGCGATGCCCGACCGGGTGGTGTGGCTGCCGCTCAACTCCACCGGGGGCGGCGTCGCCTCCGACACCGGGGCGCTGCCCGGCGCCCTGGTCCGCGTCGGCCCGGCGACCCTCGCCGCCGAGGCCCCCGGTACCGCCGAGGAGGCCGAAGCGTGAACCCGAACCTGACGCGTCTTGCCGCCGAAGACCTCTCGATGTTCGGCCAGGACCCCTGGTGGCTGGTCGTCGTCAAGGCCGTCTTCTGCTTCGCGTTCCTGATGGTGACGGTGCTGTTCGCCATCGTCTGGGAGCGCAAGGTCGTCGCCTGGATGCAGCTGCGCATCGGCCCGAACCGGCACGGCCCCTGGGGACTCCTCCAGTCCCTGGCCGACGGCATGAAGCTGATGCTCAAGGAGGACGTGATCGTCCGCCGGGCCGACAAGGTGGTGTACGTCCTGGCGCCGATCGTCGCCGCGATCCCCGCCTTCATGGCCATCGCGGTGATCCCGTTCGGCCCGCCGGGCAACGAGGTCTCCATCTTCGGGCAGCGCACCACGATGCAGCTGACCGACCTGCCGATCGCGATGCTCTACATCCTCGCGGTGGCCTCGGTCGGCATCTACGGCATCGTGCTGGCCGGCTGGAGCTCCGGCTCCACCTACCCGCTCCTGGGCGGCCTGCGCTCCTGCGCGCAGATGATCTCCTACGAGATCGCCATGGGCGCGGCCTTCGCCTCGGTGTTCCTCTACTCCGGGTCGATGTCGACCTCGGAGATCGTCGCCCAGCAGGAGAACCGCTGGTTCATCGTGCTGCTGCCGGTCTCCTTCGTCCTCTACATCGTGACCATGGTCGGCGAGACCAACCGGGCGCCGTTCGACATGCCCGAGTCCGAGGGCGACCTGGTCGGCGGCTTCAACACCGAGTACTCGTCGATCAAGTTCGCGATGTTCATGCTCGCCGAGTACGTGAACATGGTGACGGTCTCGGCGGTCGCCACCACGCTCTTCCTGGGCGGCTGGCGGGCCCCGTACCCCATCAGCACCTTCTGGGAGGGCGCGAACCACGGCTGGTGGCCGATGCTCTGGTTCGTCGTCAAGGTCCAGTTGCTGCTGTTCTTCTTCATCTGGCTGCGCGGCTCGCTGCCCCGCGTCCGCTACGACCAGCTGATGAAGCTCGGCTGGAAGGTCCTCATCCCGGTCTCGGTGGTGTGGCTGATGGTGGTCGCCACCATGCGGGCGCTGCGCAACGAGGGCTACGGCTTCACCGACATCGCCCTCTACGTGGCCGGGGCGATCATCGCCCTGTTGCTGGTCTCCCTGGTCGTGGACATGTTGCGCGAGCGCCGCGCGCCGGCCCAGGGGGAGGACGCCGCCGAGCCGGCCGCGTTCGACCCGATGGCCGGCGGCTTCCCGGTGCCCCCGCTGCCGGGCCAGGAGCTGCCGCCGGTGCCGCGGCGCCGTTCGCGCTCCGAGCGCGAACTCGTGGCCAGCGGCGGCCCGGACACCCACGGCGACGGACCCCGTGACGGATCTCTGCAGGGAAAGGAGGCGTCCGATGGCTGACGAACACAACGCCCCGGTCGAGAAGGCCGCGGCGGACAAGGGCCTGGCACAGAAGGCCGCGGCACAGCAGAGCGCGGCCGACACCAAGCCGGGGTTCATGAACCCGGTGGCCGGTTTCGGCGTGACCTTCAAGGCCATGTTCAAGAAGCGGCTGACCGAGCAGTACCCGGAGCAGAAGAAGACCACCGCTCCGCGGTTCCACGGACGGCACCAGCTCAACCGCCATCCGGACGGCCTGGAGAAGTGCGTCGGCTGCGAGCTGTGCGCCTGGGCCTGTCCCGCCGACGCGATCTACGTCGAGGGCGCGGACAACACCGACGAGGAGCGCTACTCGCCCGGCGAGCGGTACGGCCGCGTCTACCAGATCAACTACGCGCGCTGCATTCTCTGCGGCCTGTGCATCGAGGCGTGCCCCACCCGGGCGCTGACGATGACCAACGAGTTCGAGCTCGCCGACCTGACCCGGCAGAACCTGATCTACACCAAGGAACAGCTGCTGGCCGGGCTGGAGGAGGGCATGGTCGACACGCCCCACTCGATCTTCCCGGGCACCGACGAGCAGGACTACTACCGGGGTCTGGTCACCGAGGCCGCCCCCGGCACGGTCCGGCAGGTCGCGGTCTCCCAGGGGGAGACCCCGGAAGAGGCCACCCAGGACGCGGACGTGCAGCCCACCGCCCAGCAGGAGGTGGGGGCGTGAACACCGTCGCCGCGTACACCACCTCCACCGGCGAGGCCGTGCAGTTCTGGATCCTCGGCACGGTCGCGGTGCTCGGCGCCCTGGGCACGGTCTTCCTGAAGAGGGCGGTGCACAGCGCGCTCAGCCTGGCCGGCACGATGATCGTGCTCGCCGTGTTCTACCTGGCCAACGGCGCGTACTTCCTGGGCATCGTGCAGATCGTCGTCTACACCGGCGCGATCATGATGCTCTTCCTGTTCGTGGTCATGCTGGTCGGCGTCACGGCGGCGGACTCGCTGAAGGAGACCATCCGGGGCCAGCGCTGGCTCGCCCTGCTCTGCGGTCTCGGCTTCGGGGTCCTGCTGATCGGCGGGATCGGCAACGCGACCATCACCGAGTTCGAGGGCCTGGCCGCCGCCAACTCCGGCGGCAACATCCAGGGCCTCGCCGCCCTGCTGTTCGGCAAGTACGTCTTCGCCTTCGAGATCACCGGCGCGCTGCTGATCACCGCGGCGGTCGGTGCGATGGTGCTCACCCACCGGGAGCGCACCGAGCGGGCCAAGACCCAGAGGGAGATGGCCGAGGAGCGCATCCGCAAGGGCGAGTACATCCCGCCGCTGCCCGCCCCCGGCGTCTACGCCAGGCACAACGCGGTGGACGTCGCGGGCCTGCTGCCCGACGGCACCCCGTCCGATCTCACCGTCAGCGCCACGCTGCGCGAACGCGGCCAGATCCGTGACGTCTCCAGCCAGGCCATCGCGGACCTGCGGGCGCTGGAGCAGCGCTCCAACGAGCGCCTCGAGCGCGACCCCCTGGAGCCCCGGCCGCGCCGCGGCGGGTCCACGGAGCTGACGCGGGCGGAGGAGGCCCAGCAGTGAACCCGGTCAACTACCTCTATCTCGCGGCTCTGCTCTTCACCATCGGAGCCACCGGAGTGCTGGTGCGGCGGAACGCCATCGTGGTGTTCATGTGCATCGAGCTGATGCTCAACGCCTGCAACCTCTCCCTGATCGCCTTCTCCCGGATGCACGGCAACCTCGACGGCCAGATCATCGCGTTCTTCACGATGGTCGTCGCCGCCGCGGAGGTCGTGGTCGGGCTCGCGATCATCGTGTCGCTCTTCCGTACCCGCCACTCGGCCTCGGTCGACGACGCTCGACTGATGAAGCTCTAAGGGGTCGCAGACGTGGAGAACATGATCGCGCTGCTGATCGCGGCGCCTCTGCTCGGAGCGGCCGTCCTGCTGTGCGGCGGCCGGAGGCTGGACAAGGCCGGCCACTGGATCGGCACCGCCCTGGCCGCCGTCTCCTTCGTCCTCGGCGCCGTCCTCTTCGCCGGCCTGCTGGGCCGGGGCGCGGAGGACCGCACCCTGGTCCAGCACCTGTACAGCTGGATCCCGGTCGAGGGCTTCCAGGCGGACGTGGCGTTCCGGCTGGACCAGCTGTCCATCACCTTCGTCCTGCTGATCACCGGCGTCGGCTCGCTCATCCACGTGTACTCGATCGGGTACATGGAGCACGACGAGCGCCGCCGCCGGTTCTTCGGCTACCTCAACCTGTTCCTCGCGGCGATGCTGATCCTGGTGCTCGCCGACAACTACCTGCTGCTGTACGTCGGCTGGGAGGGCGTGGGTCTCGCGTCCTACCTGCTGATCGGCTTCTGGCAGCACAAGCCCAGCGCGGCCACCGCCGCCAAGAAGGCATTCCTGGTCAACCGGGTCGGCGACATGGGCCTGTCCATCGCGATCATGCTGATGTTCACCACCTTCGGCACCTTCGCGTTCACCCCGGTGCTCGACTCCGTGGGCAAGACGGGCGAGGGCACGCTCACCGCGATCGCGCTGATGCTGCTGCTGGCCGCCTGCGGCAAGTCGGCCCAGGTGCCGCTGCAGTCCTGGCTGGGCGACGCGATGGAGGGCCCGACCCCGGTCTCGGCCCTGATCCACGCGGCGACCATGGTCACCGCGGGCGTCTACCTGATCGTCCGCTCCGGCGCGATCTTCAACGCGACGCCGGACGCGCAGCTGGTGGTCACCATCGTCGGCGCGGTCACGCTGCTCTTCGGTGCGATCGTCGGTTGCGCCAAGGACGACATCAAGAAGGCGCTGGCCGGCTCGACGATGTCGCAGATCGGCTACATGGTGCTGGCCGCGGGCCTCGGCCCGATCGGTTACGCCTTCGCCATCATGCACCTGGTGACGCACGGCTTCTTCAAGGCCGGGCTCTTCCTCGGCGCGGGCTCCGTGATGCACGGCATGAACGACGAGGTCGACATGCGCAAGTACGGCGGCCTGCGGAAGTACATGCCGGTCACCTTCGTGACCTTCGGCCTCGGCTACCTGGCGATCATCGGCTTCCCGGGCCTGTCCGGGTTCTTCTCCAAGGACCTGATCATCGAGGCGGCCTTCGCCAAGGGCGGCGTCCAGGGCTGGATCCTGGGCGGGGTGGCCCTGCTGGGCGCCGGGATCACCGCGTTCTACATGACGCGCGTGATGCTGATGACCTTCTTCGGCGAGGAGCGGTGGCGCAACCAGCCGGCTCAGTCCCCGGACGCTCCCGACGTGGAGCCGGCCGCGGGACACGGCGGGGTGCCGCACCCGCACGAGTCGCCGAAGGTGATGACCGTGCCGATGATCGTGCTGGCCTTCGGCTCGGTCTTCGCCGGCGCCTTCTTCGGCATCGGCGAGCGGTTCGTGCACTGGCTGGAGCCGGTCACCTCCTTCGCGCACGGGCACCCGCCGGTCGCCGCGTGGGTCGTCACCGTCGCCACCGTCACCGTGATGGTGCTCGGCGTCGGCCTGGCCTGGCTGCAGTACGGCCGCCGCCCGGTCCCGGCCGTCGCCCCGCGCGGCTCGCTGCTCACCCGGGCGGCCCGCCGCGACCTGCTCCAGGACGACTTCAACCACGTGGTCCTGGTCCGCGGCGGCGAGCACCTCACCCGCTCCCTGGTCTACGTCGACCACACCCTGGTCGACGGAGTGGTCAACGGCACCGCGGCCTCGGTGGGCGGGCTCTCCTCCCGGATGCGCAGGCTGCAGAACGGCTTCGCGCGGTCCTACGCGGTCTCGATGTTCGGCGGTACGGCGGTCCTGGTCGCCGCGACCCTGCTGATGAGGGCGGTCTGACATGAGCTTTCCCCTGCTGACGGCGACCGCGGTGCTGCCCGCCCTCGGGGCGGTCGCCACCGCTGCCGTCCCCGCCGCGCGGCGCGAGGCCGCCAAGTGGCTGGCGCTGCTCGTCTCGCTGGGCACGCTGGCCCTGGCCGTCCTGGTCGCGGTGCGCTTCGACCCGGGCGGCGCGCGGTTCCAGCTGACCGAGAGCTACGACTGGATCCCGGCCTTCGGGGTCCGCTACGAGCTCGGCGTGGACGGCATCGGGGTGGCGCTCACGCTGCTGACCGCGGTGCTGATCCCGTTCATCGTCCTGGCCGGCTGGCACGATGCCGACCCTCTGGAGACCCAGAGCAAGCGCTGGCGCCCCACCCAGGGCTTCTTCGCGCTGATCCTGATGGTCGAGGCGATGGTGATCCTCTCCTTCGAGGCCACCGACGTCTTCCTCTTCTACATCTTCTTCGAAGCCATGCTCATCCCGATGTACTTCCTCATCGGCGGCTTCGGGGACCGCGCCCACCAGGGCGGCGAGGAGGCGGCCGCCACCCAGCGGTCGTACGCGGCGGTCAAGTTCCTGCTCTACAACCTGGCCGGCGGTCTGATCATGCTGGCCGCGGTGATCGGGCTCTACGTGGCCGCGGGCAGCTTCTCGCTGCCGGACATCCTGGCCGCCCGCGCCGACGGCGAGCTGACGATGGGGACGAACACCGAGCGGCTGCTGTTCCTCGGCTTCTTCCTCGCCTTCGCCGTCAAGGCCCCGCTGTGGCCGCTGCACACCTGGCTGCCCAACGCCATGGGTGAGGCCACCGCCCCGGTCGCGGTGCTGATCACCGCCGTGGTCGACAAGGTCGGCACCTTCGCGATGCTCCGCTTCTGCCTCGGACTCTTCCCCGAGGCCAGCAAGTGGGCCACCCCGGTGGTGCTGGTGCTGGCGCTGATCAGCATCGTCTACGGCGCGCTGCTCGCGGTCGGCCAGCGGGACATCAAGCGGCTGGTGGCGTACGCCTCCATCTCGCACTTCGGCTTCATCATCCTGGGCGTCTTCGTGATGACCAGCCAGGGCCAGTCCGGCGCGACGCTGTACATGGTCAACCACGGGATCTCGACGGCGGCGCTGATGCTGGTGGCCGGCTTCCTGATCTCCCGCCGCGGCTCGCGCCTGATCGCCGACTACGGCGGCGTGCAGAAGGTGGCCCCGGTGCTCGCCGGCACCTTCCTGATCGGCGGCCTGGCCACCCTGTCGCTGCCCGGACTCGCCCCGTTCGTCAGCGAGTTCCTGGTGCTGGTGGGCGCCTTCGCCCGCTACCCGGTGGTCGGCATCATCGCCACCTTCGGCATCGTGCTGGCCGCGCTGTACACGCTGGTGCTCTACCAGCGGACCATGACCGGGCCGGTCAGGCCCGAGGTCGCCAAGCTGCCCGACCTGCGGGTGCGTGAACTCGCGGTCGCGGCCCCGCTGATCGCCCTGCTGATCTTCCTGGGCGTCTATCCGCAGCCCCTCACGGACCTCGTCAACCCGGCGGTCCGGCACACCATGTCCGACGTGCAGCAGCACGACCCCGAGCCCGAGGTGGAGGCGGCCAAGTGAGCGCATCAGCCGTCCACGGCCTGTGGACAGACCTGGCCGCCCCCGCGGACGGGTCGATCGCCAAGATTCCGGCCCCGACGATCGAGTACGCGCAGCTGTCGCCGGTGCTGATCGTCATCGGCGCGGCGGTACTGGGCATCCTGGTGGAGGCCTTCGTGCCGCGCCGGGCCCGCTACTACGCGCAGCTCTTCCTCTCCGCCGTCGCGCTCACCGCGGGCTTCGCCGCCGTGGTGGCGCTCGCGGTGGGCGGGTACGCGACCACCCGGGCGGGCATCGCCGCCGAGGGCGCGATCGCGGTCGACGGGCCCGCGCTGTTCCTGCAGGGCGTGATCATGCTGGTCGGTCTGGTCGCGATGTTCACCTTCGCCGAGCGCCGGCTCGACCCGGAGGCGCACGGCAACCGGGTGGACTCCTTCGCCGCGCAGGCGGCGTCGGTGCCCGGCAGCGACAGCGAGAAGGCGGCCGTGAAGGCCGGCTTCACCACCACCGAGGTGTTCCCGCTGCTGCTCTTCGCGGTCGGCGGCATGCTGGTCTTCCCGGCCGCCAACGATCTGCTGACCCTGTTCATCGCGCTGGAGGTCTTCTCCCTCCCGCTGTACCTGCTCTGCGCACTGGCCCGCCGCAAGCGGCTGCTGTCGCAGGAGGCCGCGGTCAAGTACTTCCTGCTGGGCGCCTTCGCCTCCGCGTTCACCCTCTTCGGCATCGCGCTGCTCTACGGCTACTCCGGCTCGGTCGCCTACGGCCGGATCGCCCAGGTCGTCGAGGGCACGGTCGGCGAGGTCAGCCCGGCGCTGGCCGGCACCATGGGCAACGACGTGCTGCTGCTCCTGGGCGCCGCGCTGGTGACGATGGGTCTGCTCTTCAAGGTGGGCGCGGTGCCGTTCCACATGTGGACCCCGGACGTCTACCAGGGCGCTCCGACCCCGGTGACCGGCTTCATGGCGGCGGCGACCAAGGTGGCGGCCTTCGGCGCGCTGCTGCGGCTGCTGTACGTGGTGCTGCCGGGGCTGCGCTGGGACTGGCGGCCGGTGATGTGGGGCGTGGCCGCGGTCACCATGGTGATCGGCGCGATCGTCGCCATCACGCAGACCGACATCAAGCGGCTGCTGGCCTACTCCTCCATCGCGCACGCCGGGTTCATCCTGGCCGGTGTGATCGCGGCGAAGCCGGAGGGGATCTCCTCGGTCCTCTTCTACCTGGCCGCGTACTCCTTCGTCACCGTCGGCGCCTTCGCCGTAGTGACGCTGGTGCGCGACGCGGGCGGCGAGGCCACCCACTTGTCCAAGTGGGCGGGTCTCGGGCGGCGTTCGCCACTGGTGGCGGCGGTGTTCGCGGTCTTCCTGCTGGCCTTCGCGGGCATTCCGCTGACCTCCGGGTTCGCGGGGAAGTTCGCCGTCTTCAAGGCGGCGGCGGAGGGCGGCGCGGCCCCGCTGGTGGTGGTCGGTGTGCTGTCGTCCGCGGTCGCGGCGTTCTTCTACATCCGGGTGATCGTGCTGATGTTCTTCAGCGAGCCCAAGCCGGACGGGCCGACGGTCGCGGTGGCGTCGCCGCTGACGACCGCGGCGATCGCGGTCGGCGCGGCGGTCACCGTCGTGCTGGGCGTGGCGCCGCAGTACTTCCTGGACCTGGCGAGCCAGGCGGGGATCTTCGTCCGCTGAGCCGGGGCGTCCCGACGAGGGGCGTCCCGGCGAGGGGCGTCCCGGCGACGGGCGGTCCGACGACGGCGTCCCGGCGACGGGCGTCCGTGCGACGCCGAAGGCCCGGTTCCCTCGGGGGGAGCCGGGCCTTCGGCGTGCGGTGCGGGGGCGGGGCGCGGGGTCAGCCCGCGCGGTGCACCACGGCGTCGCAGAGGTGCATGAGGGCCGTCCTGGCCTCGCACTCCGGCAGCGGGGCCAGCGCGGCACGGGCCTCCTGCGCGTAGCGGACGGTGTCCGCCCGGGCGTCCTCCAGCGCGGGGTGCTCCCGCAGCCGGGCGACCGCCTCGGCCAGGCGCGCCTCGTCCGACAGGTCGGAGTCCAGCAGCGCGCACAGGGCGACGTCCTCGGGCAGCCCCAGCCGCTCCACCCGCTCGCGCAGCCGCAGCACCGGCAGCGTGGGGATGCCCTCGCGCAGGTCGGTGCCGGGGGTCTTGCCGGAGTCGGAGGAGTCGGAGGCGACGTCCAGGACGTCGTCGGCCAGTTGGAAGGCCACGCCCAGCCGCTCGCCGTACTGCGTGAGCACGTCCACGACCTGGTGGTCGGCGCCGGACATCATCGCGCCGAAGCGGCAGGCGACGGCGACCAGCGAGCCGGTCTTGCCGGCCAGCACGTCCAGGTAGTGGTCGATGGGGGAACGCCCGGCGGACGGGCCGGCGGTCTCCAGGATCTGCCCGGTGACCAGGCGCTCGAACGCCTCGGCCTGCACCCGCACCGCCTCCGGGCCGAGGTCGGCCAGGATGTGCGAGGCACGGGCGAAGAGGAAGTCGCCGGTGAGCACCGCCACCGAGTTGTCCCAGCGGCTGTTGGCGCTGGGCACGCCGCGGCGGACCTCGGCCTCGTCCATCACGTCGTCGTGGTACAGCGTGGCGAGGTGGGTGAGCTCGACGACGACGGCCGAGGGAACGATCCCCGGCGCGTCCGGATCGCCGAACTGCGCGGCGAGCATGACGAGCAACGGACGGAACCGCTTGCCGCCCGCCTTCACGAGGTGCTGAGCGGCCTCGGTGATGAACGGGACCTCGCTCTTGGTGGCTTCGAGCAGACCTTCCTCGACGGCCGCCATACCTGCCTGGACGGCGGTCTCCAGCGCCTGGTCCCGAACCCTCAGCCCGAACGGCCCGACCACGGTCACGAGGGGTCTCCTGTCTGCTGGTGTGTGCTGACGATCACACGGCTTGTCGATAGGTCATTGCCATCACCCCACTCAGCGTATCCGGTCGGGTTTGGATCACCGACAGCCCCCACCCGCCAGATGGCCGGAGACGCCCTGTCCGTTTGAGGGGAGATTGCCGGATTGGTGACCTCTTAAGTCGGTTTATGTGATCGTCGGCCGATCCGTGACATGGACCACAGGGGCGCGCGGTGGACGGACGGGGTCCAATGGCCCGAAGTCGCCCGCGAGCAGCGGCGGTTGAGAGGTGGGCCCCGGTGCGGCCCCGGTGGACGAATCGCCCTCAATCATGATCAACCATCATGATCCACGGAGATCGTACTTGTTTCGGATATCCGCTCTCGCATACGTTTCGCGCCAGCCGGGCGGAACGCCGAATCCTGCCGCCGCCCGCACCCCACAGACCCATTCCACGCACGGCAGGAGCGGGGGACCCAGGTACACCGCCGGACCGGAGCGCGCGAGAGCGCGCCTCCGGGACGGCTAGGGGTGAAGCCTGCCGTCCCATCGGGCGGCGGGCCGGGCAGCCTTTCTGGCCCGAATCCGACAGCTCACCTCGCAGGCGCCGGAGAGGAAGAACGCATGTCCCGTCTCACCCGTACCGCGTCGGCCCTCGCCGTCGCCGCGGCCGTCGTCGCCGCGCCGATCGTGGGCGCCACCGGCGCCTGGGCCGCCGAGACCCCCACCGCGCAGACCTCGGTCGCCGTCGCCCCGGGCAACAAGGTCACCCACCTGGCCGCCACCACGGACAGCCTCGACGGCTGGATCCGCGAGGCCCTCGCCGTCATGGCGAAGCACGGCATCCCGGGTACCTACGAGGGCATCCACCGCAACGTGATGCGCGAGTCCTCGGGCAACCCGCTCGCCATCAACGACTGGGACATCAACGCGATCAACGGCATCCCCTCCAAGGGCCTGCTGCAGGTGATCGACCCCACCTTCGACGCCTACCACGTCGAGGGCACCGACACCTCGCCGTTCGACCCGGTCGCCAACATCGTCGCGGCGTGCAACTACGCCGCCGACCGCTACGGCTCGATCGACAACGTCAACAGCGCCTACTGAACCCCGCTCCCCTCAGGGGAACAACCGCTCGAGGACGACGGCCACGCCGTCGTCCTCGTTCGTCGTGGTGACCTCGTCGGCGACCGCCTTCAGCTCCGGGTGCGCGTTGGCCATGGCCACCCCGTGGGCCGCCCAGCGGAACATCGGGACGTCGTTCGGCATGTCACCGAAGGCGACGGCGTCCTGCGGGCCCAGGCCGAGGCGCGACGCGGCCATGGCCAGCCCGGTGGCCTTGGTGACCCCGTGCGGCTGCAGCTCCACCGTCCCGGGGCCGGACATCGTCGCGGTGGCCAGCGAGCCGACCGCCGAGGCCGCCACCGCGGTCAGCTCGTCGTCGGTGAGCTCCGGGTGGGACAGCAGGACCTTGGTGATCGGCCGCTCCCACAGGTCGCTCCGGCGGCCGACCCGCTCCGCGGGGAGCGTGGGCCGCGCCATCCGGTAGCCCGGCTCGATCAGCGTGAGCCCCTGGACGCCGTCCTGGTCGACGGCCGCGTACACCTGGCCCACCTCGGCCTCGATCTTGCCGAGGGCCGTCTCCGCCAGCTCCCGGTCCAGGGTCATCGACCACACCAGCCGGTCCCGGTCCGCGTCGTAGAGCTGCGCGCCCTGGCCGCACACCGCGAAACCGCCGCCGATGCCGGCCAGCAGGTCGCGTACCCGCGGCGCGGGCCGGCCGGTCACCACCAGGTGCCGTGCGCCGGACCGCGCCACCGCCCCCAGTGCCGCACGGGTGCGGGCGGAGACGGTGTCGTCGTCGCGCAGGAGCGTGCCGTCCAGGTCCGTGGCGATCAGGGCGTACGCGGGGAGCGTGCGGGAGGGGGGCGCATAGGCGGCGGGTGCGGGCATGATCAGAGAATACGGACCTCCCGGAGCGCCCCCGTGACGGGTTGACACGTCAACTGGATATGTGCAATAGGGCGTTGCCCCCCTCAGGTGAGCGCCCCACGCGGCGCGGCGGGGCGAGCCGCGTCCCGGGCAGGCGGTCGCCCCGGGCATGCGGTCGCGTCAGGTGTGCGGG
>NZ_JBRIOU010000004.1:1053776-1061327 GCF_053474865.1 Streptomyces sp. CO7 | reverse complement strand
GTGCCTCAGGCGTCGAGCGAGGTCAGCAGCTCGACGACGCTCTCGCCGTGGGTGGCCAGCTTCTTCTCGCCGATGCCGCTGATGCCGCGCAGCTCCTCCACCGACGACGGGCGCGCCGCCGCGATCTCCCGCAGGGTCGCGTCGTGGAAGATCACGTAGGCGGGGACGCCCTGCTCCCGGGCCCGCTCGGCCCGCCAGCCGCGCAGCGCCTCGAAGACCGGCTGCAGCTCCTCGGGGAGCTCCGCCACGGCCGCCGCGGCCTTGGCCCTGCGCTCGCCCCGCGCCGAGGGCACCTTCTTCGGCTCCTTGCGCATCGGCACCTGCCGCTCGCCGCGCAGCACGGCCGCGCTGCCCTCGGTCAGCACCAGCGTGCCGTACTCGCCCTCCACCGACAGCAGGCCCTGGGCCAGCAGCTGCCGGATCACGCCCCGCCACTCGCCCTCGGCCAGGTCCTCGCCGATGCCGAAGACGGACAGCTGGTCGTGGTCGAACTGGATCACCTTGGCGGTGCGCTTGCCGAGCAGGATGTCGGTGATCTGGGTGGCGCCGAACTTCTGGCGCCGCTCCCGCTCCAGCCGGACCACGGTGGACAGCGCCTTCTGGGCGGCCACGGTGGCGTCCCAAGTCTCCGGCGGCGCGAGGCAGGTGTCGCAGTTGCCGCACCTCTCCTCGGCGGCCTCCTGGCCGAAGTAGGCGAGGAGCTGCTCCCTGCGGCAACGGACCGTCTCGCACAGGGCCAGCATGGCGTCCAGGTGCGCCTGGGCGCGGCGGCGGAAGGCCTCGTCGCCCTCGCCGGAGAGGATCATCTTCCGCAGCTGGACGACGTCGTTGAGGCCGTACGTCATCCAGGCGGTGGAGGGCAGCCCGTCGCGGCCCGCGCGGCCGGTCTCCTGGTAGTAGCCCTCGACCGACTTCGGCAGGTCCAGGTGGGCCACGAACCGCACGTCGGGTTTGTCGATGCCCATGCCGAAGGCGATGGTGGCGACCACCACCAGGCCCTCCTCGCGCAGGAAGCGCGCCTGGTGGGCGGCGCGGGTCCCGGCGTCCAGGCCGGCGTGGTACGGCACCGCGTCGACGCCGTGGGCGGTGAGGAACTCGGCGGTCTTCTCCACGGAGTTCCGGGAGAGGCAGTAGACGATCCCGGCGTCGCCCGGGTGCTCCTCGCGCAGGAAGGCCAGCAGCTGCTTCTTCGGCTCGGCCTTGGGCACGATCCGGTACTGGATGTTCGGCCGGTCGAACCCGGCGACGAAGTGCCGGGCGGAGCCCAGGCCGAGCCGGCGGGTGATCTCCTCGTGCGTCGCCCGGGTGGCCGTCGCCGTCAGGGCCATCCGCGGCACGTCGGGCCAGCGCTCGCCCAGCACCGACAGCGCCAGGTAGTCGGGGCGGAAGTCGTGGCCCCACTGGGCGACGCAGTGCGCCTCGTCGATGGCGAAGAGGGAGATCCGGCCCCGGGAGAGGAGGTTGAGGGTGGACTCCAGGCGCAGCCGCTCCGGGGCGAGGTAGAGCAGGTCCAGCTCGCCGGCCTGGAACTGGGCCTCGACCAGCCGCTGCTCGTCGAAGTGCTGGGTGGAGTTGAGGAAACCGGCCCGCACGCCGGCCGCGCGCAGGGCGTCGACCTGGTCCTGCATCAGGGCGATCAGCGGCGAGACCACCACGCCGGTGCCGGGGCGGACCAGGGCGGGGATCTGGTAGCAGAGCGACTTGCCGCCGCCGGTGGGCATCAGCACCACGGCGTCCCCGCCGGAGACGACGTGGTCGACCACGGCCTGCTGCTCGCCGCGGAAGGACTCGTAGCCGAAGACCTTGCGCAGCGTCTCGAGCGCGGGGCCGCCCGCGCCCGTCGCGCCCGTCTCCGTCACCGTTGCCGTGGTCACACCTGTACCGCCCGTCCCTGTAGACCTTCCTCCACCATAGGCGGACGGACCGACGGCGCCGGAGTTTTCCACAGGCCCCCGTCGGCCGGAGCGCTGCCCCGCCGGATCAGTGGACGCAGAACTCGTTGCCCTCGGGGTCGTACATGACCGTCCAGGCGCCGCCCTGCTCGCGGACCTCGCGCAGCACCCGGGCGCCCAGCGCGGTCAGCCGCTCGACCTCGGCCTCCCGCACCCCGTTCCCGGGGTGCAGGTCCATGTGCAGGCGGTTCTTGCCGGTCTTGGGCTCCGGAACCCGCTGGAACAGCAGCCGCCGCCCCAGGCCCGTCCCGGACTCCTCGTCGTGGGGGTCCTCCGGATGCCGGACCGCCGCGAGGTTCCGCCAGGCGGCGCGGCCCCGCCACTCCAGGGTGGCTTCGGCGGGCACCACGCCGGCGCTCAGCAGCTTCTCGACCAAGGGACTGTTGTCCTCCGGGACGTAGCGCAGGGCGGCCGCCCAGAAGTCGGCCAGGGCGTGCGGATCGGCTGCGTCGACGACCAGCTTCCAGTGGACAGGCACCGCGGATTCCGTCATGCCACCACTCTTACGGGTGGTGGAAGGGCGCGCGCAACCGGAACGAGCGATCAGGCCGTGCGCTCCCGCGTCGCCTCGGCGGACGCCACGGACTCCACGGGCCCCGCGGGCTTCGGGAAGGCCGTCGCCCCCTCGGGCAGCGCCGCCGGGTCCTCCGGGGACACCGCCACCGCCGCGGCCGCCGCCGCGCGCAGGGCGCGGGCCGAGCGGCGCGCGGTGCGCAGCGCGTCCCAGGTGAGCAGGGAGAGGGCCAGCCACACCAGGGAGAAGCCGGCCCAGCGCTCCGGCGGCATGGCCTCGTGGAAGTAGAGGACGCCCAGTCCGAACTGGAAGACCGGAGCCAGGTACTGCAGCAGGCCCAGCGTGGACAGCGGGACCCGGATGGCGGCGGCGCCGAAGCAGATCAGCGGGACCGCGGTGACCACGCCGGTGGCGGCCAGCAGCGCGGCGTGCCCGGCGCCCTCGGTGGCGAAGGTGGAGTCGCCCCGGGAGCTCAGCCACAGCAGGTAGCCGAGGGCGGGCAGGAACTGGATCGCGGTCTCGGCGGCCATCGACTCCAGACCGCCGATGTTCACCTTCTTCTTGACCAGGCCGTAGGCGGCGAAGGAGAAGGCCAGGGTCAGCGAGACCCACGGCAGCCGGCCGTAGCCGACCGTCAACACCACCACGGCGGCGGCGCCGACGCCGACCGCCGCCCACTGCACGGGCCGCAGCCGCTCCTTGAGGAGGAGCACGCCGAGGGCGATGGTGACCAGCGGGTTGATGAAGTAGCCGAGGGACGCCTCCACCACCTGGCCGGCGTTGACCGCCCAGATGTAGACGCCCCAGTTCACCGTGATCACCGCGGCGGCCAGGGTGATCAGCGCGAGCTTGCGGGGCTGTCGTATCAGCTCGCCCGCCCAGGCCCAGCGGCGCATCACCAGCAGCACGAGGCCGACCAGCACCAGCGACCAGATCATCCGGTGCGCGAGGATCTCGATCGCTCCCGCGGGCTTGAGCAGCGGCCAGAACAGGGGGACCAGGCCCCACATGCCGTAGGCGGCGAATCCGTTCAGCAGACCGATCTTGTTCTCGCTCCGCGGCGCCGGCTGTGCCATCTCTCCTCCTTCTGGCTGCCTCGCTCCCACAGCGTCGGCACCATCCGGAAGGTAACGCCGAGCACCCCGCCTGTCATTCCCGTATCGACATACGGTCCTGACAGGCGGGGTGCGCCGGAGTGCGGACTCTCAACCGGCTCTCAGCCGGCGACCGTCCAGGTGTCGCCGCCCGCCAGCAGCGCGCCCAGGTCGCCCTCGCCCTGCCGCTCGACGGCGTCCTCCAGCTGCCGCGCCATGAGCGCGTCGTAGACCGGCCGGCCCACCGACCGCAGCACGCCGATCGGCGTGTGGTGCAGGGTGTTCGGGTCGGCCAGCCGGGAGAGCGCGAACGCGGTGGTCGGCGAGGTGGCGTGCGCGTCGTGGACCAGCACGTCGCCCTCGTTCTCGGGGGTGACGTCGACGACCACCAGGTCGCCGGTGGCCCGGTCGCGCACCACGCCCTTGGCGCCGTCGGCCCCGAAGCGGATCGGCTGCCCGTGCTCCAGCCGGATCACCGCCTCCTGCGCCTGCTCACGGTCCTTGATCACGTCGAAGGCGCCGTCGTTGAAGATGTTGCAGTTCTGGTAGATCTCCACCAGCGCCGTGCCCTCGTGGGCGGCGGCCTGCCGGAGCACCTCGGTGAGGTGCTTGCGGTCGGAGTCCACCGTGCGCGCCACGAACGTCGCCTCCGCGCCCAGCGCCAGCGACACCGGGTTGAAGGGGGCGTCCAGCGAGCCCATCGGCGTCGACTTGGTGATCTTGCCGAGCTCGGAGGTGGGGGAGTACTGGCCCTTGGTCAGTCCGTAGATCCGGTTGTTGAAGAGGAGGATCTTCAGATTGACGTTCCGGCGCAGGGCGTGGATCAGGTGGTTGCCGCCGATGGAGAGCGCGTCGCCGTCACCGGTGACCACCCACACGCTCAGGTCCTGCCGCGAGGTGGCCAGCCCGGTCGCGATGGCCGGGGCGCGCCCGTGGATGGAGTGCATCCCGTAGGTGTTCATGTAGTACGGGAAGCGGGAGGAGCAGCCGATGCCGGAGACGAAGACGATGTTCTCCTTCGCCAGCCCCAGCTCCGGCATGAAGCCCTGCACGGCGGCGAGGACCGCGTAGTCGCCGCAGCCGGGGCACCAGCGGACCTCCTGGTCCGACTTGAAGTCCTTCATGGACTGCCGGCCGACCGCCTTGGGGACCAGCGACAGCAGGGCGTTGCCGGACGCGGTGGTCCCGGACGTCTCAGACATCGAGTTCCTCCTTCAGCGCCGAGGCGAGCTGCTCCGCCTTGAACGGCATGCCGTTGACCTGGGTGTGGGAACGGGCGTCGACCAGGTACTTCGACCTGATCAGCGAGGCGAGCTGGCCCAGGTTCATCTCCGGGACGACGACCTTGTCGTAGCGCCGCAGCACCTCGCCCAGGTTGGCCGGGAACGGGTTCAGGTGCCGCAGGTGGGCCTGGGCGACCGGGTGGCCGATGCCGCGCAGCCTACGGACCGCCGCCGTGATCGGGCCGTAGGTGGAGCCCCAGCCGAGCACCAGGATCCGGGCGTCGCCGTCCGGGTCGTCGACCTCCAGGTCGGGCACCGCGATGCCGTCGACCTTGGCCTGGCGGGTGCGGACCATGAAGTCGTGGTTGGCCGGGTCGTAGGAGATGTTGCCCGTGCCGTCCTGCTTCTCGATGCCGCCGATCCGGTGCTCCAGACCGGGCGTGCCCGGCACCGCCCAGGGGCGGGCCAGCGTCTCGGGATCGCGCTTGTACGGCCAGAAGACCTCGACGCCGTCCTCGGTGGTGTGGTTCGGCCCGTCGGCGAACTCCACCCGCAGGTCCGGCAGGTCCTCCACGTCCGGCACCCGCCACGGCTCGCTGCCGTTGGCGAGGTAGCCGTCGGAGAGCAGGAAGACCGGGGTGCGGTAGGTCAGCGCGATCCGGGCCGCCTCCAGCGCCGCGTCGAAGCAGTCCGCCGGGGTCTGCGGGGCGACCACCGGGACCGGCGCCTCGCCGTTGCGGCCGTACATCGCCTGGAGCAGGTCCGCCTGCTCCGTCTTGGTGGGCAGACCGGTCGACGGGCCGCCGCGCTGGATGTCCACGATCAGCAGGGGCAGCTCCAGCGAGACGGCGAGGCCCACCGTCTCCGACTTCAGCGCCACACCCGGCCCGGAGGTCGTGGTGACCGCCAGCGAGCCGCCGAAGGCCGCGCCGAGCGCCGCCCCGATGCCGGCGATCTCGTCCTCGGCCTGGAAGGTGCGCACGCCGAAGTTCTTGTGCCGGCTCAGCTCGTGCAGGATGTCGGAGGCCGGGGTGATCGGGTACGAGCCCAGGTAGAGCGGCAGCCCGGACTGCCGCCCCGCGGCGACCAGGCCGTAGGACAGCGCCAGGTTGCCGGAGATGTTGCGGTAGACGCCGGGCGGGAACGCCTTCGACGCCGGGGCCACCTCGTAGGAGACGGCGAAGTCCTCCGTCGTCTCGCCGAAGTTCCAGCCCGCCCGGAAGGCCGCGATGTTCGCCTCGGCGATCTGCGGCTTCTTCGCGAACTTCTTCCGCAGGAACGCCTCGGTTCCCTCGGTCGGCCGGTGGTACATCCAGCTCAGCAGTCCGAGCGCGAACATGTTCTTGCTGCGCTCGGCCTCCTTACGGGTGAGGCCGTACTCCTTCAGCGCCTCCACCGTCAGGGTGGTGAGCGGCACCGGGTGCACCTGGTAGCCGTCGAGCGTGCCGTCGTCCAGCGGGTCGACGGCGTAACCGACCTTCTGCAGGGCGCGGGAGGTGAACTCGTCGGTGTTGACGATGATCTCCGCGCCCCGCGGCAGGTCGGCGAGGTTGGCCTTGAGGGCGGCCGGGTTCATGGCGACCAGCACGTTCGGCGCGTCGCCGGGGGTGAGGATGTCGTGGTCCGCGAAGTGGAGCTGGAAGGAGGAGACGCCCGGGAGGGTGCCTGCGGGGGCGCGGATCTCGGCGGGGAAGTTGGGCAGGGTCGACAGGTCGTTGCCGAAGGACGCCGTCTCCGAGGTGAAACGGTCGCCGGTGAGCTGCATTCCGTCACCCGAGTCACCCGCGAACCGGATGACCACCCGTTCCAGCCGGCGGACGTCCTTCACCGCTGCCGGTTCACGCTCTGTACTGACCTGGCTGGTCACTGAACTGGACCTCCCTGGGCGGCAAGTACGGGAGTCGCCTTCGGCCGGCCGCTCCCGCTTCAACCCTAAGTCTGTAAGGGCTGCCTTCCTATGTCATTCGCTCCGCACCGTATGGCGCGAAGCGCGAGGGGAGCCGTCCTGTTGACAATTTGTCAACAAGGGTCCCTCGGTCCAGAGTGACATCGGTCATGTGTTCAGGTACCGGAGTACCGCTAGAACCCGGCGGTGATCCCCGTCACTCTGGGACAGGCCCAGCTTCATGAAGATGTTGCTGACGTGCTTCTCCACCGCGCCGTCGCTGACCACGAGCCTGCGGGCGATCGCCGAATTGGTGCGCCCCTCCGCCATCAGCCCCAGGACCTCGCGCTCGCGCGGGGTCAGACCCTCCAGGACGTCCTGCCGGCGGCTGCGCCCGAGCAGCTGGGCCACCACCTCCGGGTCCAGCGCCGTCCCGCCCCGCGCCACCCGGACCACCGCGTCGGTGAACTCCCGCACGTCGGCGACCCGGTCCTTGAGCAGGTACCCCACACCCCGGCTGGAGCTCGCCAGCAGCTCGGTGGCGTACCGCTCCTCCACGTACTGCGACAGGACCAGCACCCCCACCTCGGGGTGGTCGACACGGATGCGGACGGCGGCCCGCACCCCTTCGTCCGTATGGGTGGGCGGCATCCGCACGTCGGCCACCACCACGTCGGGCAGCTCGCCCCTGGCGGCGAGATCGGAGACGGTCTTCACCAGACCCTCCCCGTCGCCGACCCCCGCGACCACCTCGTGGCCCCGGTCGGTGAGCAGCCGCGTCAGTCCCTCCCGCAGCAGCACCGAGTCCTCGGCGATGACCACCCGCACGCTGTTGTCCTCCACGTTCTCCACGGGTCCAGCATTTCAGCAACCGCGCGGCGGC
>NZ_JBRIOU010000004.1:1051791-1053676 GCF_053474865.1 Streptomyces sp. CO7 | reverse complement strand
TTCCCGCCCCCCGCCGCCGCTTCCCGCTCTTCCTCGGGCTAGATCGTCCTGCGTCCCCACGGCCCGAGCAGGCCGCGGGCCAGCGTCGTGTCCACCACCGCCATGCCGCGTGCCGCCCAGGCGGCCGCCAGCGTGAACACCGCGCCCAGCAGGCAGGTCACGGCGAGCTCCACCGGGGTCGACCCCAGCCAGGCCGGACCGGCCTCGTCCAGGAAGTGGATCGCCCGGTCGTCGACCGGCAGGGTCCAGTACCAGAGCGGCATCGAGAGCATGCCGAGGCCGAGGGACCACAGGGTCACCGTCACGGTGAACGAGACCACCGCCCACGGCAGGTGCACCAGCGCGTACAGGGCCTGCCGCCAGGTCGACCCGCTGCGCAGCACCGCGCCGCACCAGGCGACCGGCCGCGGCGCGTCACCGCGCGGCGTCAGCGGCTCGGGGGAGGCGACCCGCTCGCCCAGCAGCAGCCGCACCCGGGCCCGCTCGGCGGCGCCCAGCAGGCGGCAGCCGGCCAGGGCCAGCACCAGCACCGGGAGGCCCACCACGGTGACCAGCAGCCCGGCGCCCAGCGACACGGCCGTCACCACGTAGGTGAACAGCACGATCGCCACCGGCAGGTTCAGCAGCGAGTGGAGCACGGCCAGCGGGGTCGCGGGCTCCATCAGCGGGGCCAGCACGGCGGGCCGGCGCGCGGCACGCCTGTACGGGTGGACGGCGGTCATGACGTCAGCCTTCCTTCGTGAATGTGACGGGCCGGTCCCGCCAAGGGAGTTCGGCGGTCACCGTGGTGGGGCCGCCCTCCGGGGAGTCGACGACGAGCACGCCGTCCACCGCGTCCAGCCGCTCGGCCAGCCCCGCCAGGCCGGAGCCGGCGTCCGGGCGGGCCCCGCCCCGGCCGTCGTCGTGCACCTGGAGCATCAGCCGGTCCTCGGCGCGCCACACGTCCACCGAGGCGCCGCGCGCCGCGCTGTGCTTGCTGATGTTCTGCAGCAGCTCGGAGACGGTGAAGTAGGCGATGCCCTCCAGCGCCTCGGCCGGCCGGACGGGAAGGTCCACCGACACGCGTACCGGGACCGTGCAGCGGGACGCCACCGAGGAGAGCGCCGCGTCCAGGCCACGGTCGGTGAGGACCGCCGGGTGGATGCCGCGGGCCAGGTCACGCAGCTCCCGCAGCGCCAGCTTCACCTCGCCGTGCGCCTCGTCGACCATGGCGGCCGCGGTCTCCGGGTCCTCCAGCAGCTTCTCCTTGGCGAGACCGAGCCCCATCGCCAGGTTGACCAGCCTGGCCTGCGCGCCGTCGTGCAGGTCGCGCTCGATGCGCCGCAGGTCGGCCGCCGCGGTGTCCACCACCACGCCGCGGTCCGACTCCAGTTCGGCGATCCGCCGCTCCAGGTCCGGGGAGGGCGAGAGCAGCCCGCGGACCATCGCCCGGTCCACCGCCGTCATCCCGCGGACCACGTAGGGGAGCACCGGCCACAGCACGAACAGGCCGGTCAGCGTCACCGTGAAGGTGAGGATGCCCCAGGGCAGCCGGATCGCGTGGTAGAGCATGGACCGCCAGCCCACCGGGTCCTTGAGCGCGTTCCACATGCGGGTGAAGAAGTTGCCGGAGCGGCTGTGCGAACTCAGCGGGCTCGGCTCGTCGACCCGCAGCTTCAGCAGACCGCGGGCCCGGCCGCGTTCCAGCCGGCCCAGCAGCCGGGCACCCATCAGGGAGAGCGCCAGCAGGGGCAGCCCGATCGCGGTGACCGCCAGCCCGGCGCCGGTCGGCAGCACCACCGCGACGTAGGTGAAGCCGACCACGGTCACCGGGAGGTTGCTCAGCAGGTAGGCGATCTCGCGCCAGGTGTAGGCGTCGTAGGCCAGGCGGGCCGGGGGGAGGCGG
>NZ_JBRIOU010000004.1:1049590-1051691 GCF_053474865.1 Streptomyces sp. CO7 | reverse complement strand
AGCTGGGCCGGGGGCTCGCCGGCCGGCTGGGCCGGGAGCTGGCCCGGCGGCTGGGCCGGGGGCGGCGGGACCGGGTCCGGGACCGGGGCCGGTGTCGGTTCGGTGGTCATGGGGCCAGACTGCCGCGCGGGAACGTGCCCGCGCCATGAGGCGGCCCGCCGAGCGGCACGGGGGGATAACCCCACCCCCGGGGAGCCTCGGGGGTACGCGGGGACCTCCCCGCCCGGGCCGTGCCGCCCGCACTCGCGACCCGAACCCCGCGACCGAAACCCCACCACCGCACCCGGACCGGGGCGAGGACCCAGGGCCTAGACTCCCGTTGCGCATGTTTCCGAGGCAACCTGACGTGAGGAGCGAGGACCGAGGTGCCCGACTACTTCCCCTCCTACTCGGTCGTCGGCCTCCTCGCCGTGGTGGGGGTGCTGTTCGTCGCCGTCGCCTTCGGCGCGGCACGCCTGCTGCGGCCGGTGGTGCCGACCCCCGAGAAACTGCTCACCTACGAGTGCGGCGTCGACCCCGTCGGCGAGGGCTGGGCGCACACCCAGGTCCGCTACTACGTCTACGCGTTCCTCTATGTGATCTTCGCGGTGGACTCGGTGTTCCTCTTCCCCTGGGCGACCGTCTTCGACGCGCCGGGATACGGCGCCGCCACCCTCGTGGAGATGTTCCTCTTCCTCGGCTTCCTCGCCGTGGGCCTGCTGTACGCCTACAGGAAGGGCGTCCTGGAGTGGACGTGAACCCTGCCGCCGCCGGAAACGGCTCCGCCGCCGCGGACGGCCCCGTGGCCGAGCCCGTGATGCTGCCCGAGCCGACGGTGCTGCCCGAGCCGAGGAAGCTGGGCGTGCTGTCCCGCCTCGCGCCCGAGCCGATGAAGGTGGTCCTCAACTGGGGCCGCCGCTACTCACTCTGGGTCTTCAACTTCGGGCTCGCCTGCTGCGCCATCGAGTTCATCGCCGCGTCGATGTCGCGGCACGACTTCATGCGTCTGGGCGTCATTCCGTTCGCACCGGGGCCGCGCCAGGCCGACCTGATGGTCGTCTCCGGCACCGTCACCGACAAGATGGCGCCCGCGGTGAAGCGGCTCTACGAGCAGATGCCGGAGCCGAAGTACGTCATCTCCTTCGGTGCCTGTGCCAACTGCGGGGGCCCGTACTGGGACTCGTACGCGGTCACCAAGGGCGTCGACCAGATCGTCCCCGTCGACGTCTACGTGCCGGGCTGCCCGCCGCGGCCGGAGGCGCTGCTCCAGGGGATCATCAAGCTCCAGGAGAAGATCGCCCGCGAGTCGCTGGGGGAGCGGTACGGCAGGGGCGGCGCCGCACCCCGCCCCTCCGCCGCGGCCCTGAACAGCGGGCTGGTCCGGCCGCCGGCCGCGGAGGGGGACGAGGCGCGATGAGCGACGGGTGGCTGCCGGAGCCGGCGGACGCGCTCTTCGGCGACGGGGCCGAGGCGCACGAGTCGTACGAGGTCCTGACCGTCGACGTCCCGCCGGGTTCCTGGACCGAGGCGCTGACCGTGGCCCGGGACCGGCTCGGATGCACCTTCTTCGACTGGCTGAGCGCGGTCGACGAGCCGGGCGCCGGCTTCCGGGTCTGCGCCCACGTGGTCGCCCTCGGGCCGGTGCGGCGGCTGCTGCTGCGCACCACCGTGCCGCACGACGCCCCGGTGCTGGCCACCGCGGTCGAGGTCTACGCGGGCGCGGCCTGGCACGAGCGGGAGACCCACGAGATGTTCGGCGTGCGGTTCGAGGGCCACCCCGGGCTGGAGCCGCTGCTGCTGCCGGAGGGCTTCGAGGGGCACCCGCTGCGCAAGGACTTCGTCCTGGCGGCGCGGGTGGCCAAGGCGTGGCCGGGGGCCAAGGAGCCGGGGGAGTCCGATCACGGTGGACCCAAGCGGCGGCAGATGCTGCCGCCGGGGGTTCCCGACCCGAACGAGTGGGGTCCGCTGAAGGGCACCCTCCCGGCCGCCCCGGCCCGTGGCGCGGGCCGGGCGGCGGGAGCGGACCGCCCGCGCCGCACCCGCACCGCGGCGGAGGGCCCCGCGTCCGCGACGCCCGCGGCTCCTTCCGCCCCGGCCGCCGCGTCCGCCCCGGCCACCCCGT
>NZ_JBRIOU010000004.1:1041468-1049490 GCF_053474865.1 Streptomyces sp. CO7 | reverse complement strand
GTGAAGAGGCGGCGGGCGCCGAGCCGGCGGCGGAGCCGGGCGGCTCCGCCGAAGGGGCGCAGCGTGAGGAGACCGGCGGCGCCGAGGGCGCTCGGCCCGCCGGTCCGCGCAGGGCACTGTCCGCCTCGGGCGGGTCCGCGTCGCAGCGGGAGGAGGGGGACGGGAGCGAGACCCCCGTCGAGGAGACGCCCCGGCCGCCCCGCCGGCCGCGATCGGCACCCCGCAGCCCGGACGCCCCGTGGCACCACGCCAAGCCCGCCTTCGAGGAGCCGGACGGCTCCCCCCGGAGCGGTGACGCCGACGACCGACGAACCGGCGACGAACGAACCAACGACGAACGAACCAACGACGAACGAACCGACGACCCCGAGGGAGGCGGACAGTGACCGACGCGCTCGACGTCACCCTGCGCCTGCTCGCCGTCCTCGCCGCCTTCCTGGTCCTCCCCCTGGTCGTGGGGCAGACCGAGCACAAGGTGATGGCCCACATGCAGGGCCGCCTCGGCCCGATGTACGCCGGCGGCTTCCACGGCTGGGCCCAACTCGTCGCCGACGGCGTCAAGTTCGTGCAGAAGGAGGACGTCGTCCCGGCCGGCGCCGACCGCCGCGTCTTCCAGCTGGCCCCCGCCGTCGCCCTCCTGCCCTACTTGCTGGTCCTGCTGGTCATCCCGCTCGGCCCGGGCGACGCCGTCGGCCAGGCCGTCGACGCGGGCATCTTCTTCGCCCTCGCCGTGATGGGCGTCGGAGTCCTCGGCTCACTGATGGCCGGCTGGGCGTCGGCCAACAAGTTCTCCCTGCTCGGCGGACTCCGCACGGCCGCCCAGCTGCTCTCCTACGAGCTCCCGATGCTGCTCGCGGCGGCCTCCGTGGCCATGGCGGCCGGCACCGTCTCGCTCTCCGGCATCGCCGGCGCCTTCGAGTGGTGGTGGCTGCCCTGGCAGCTCGTGGGCGCGGTCGTCTTCTTCGTGGCCGGCCTCGCCGAACTCCAGCGCCCGCCGTTCGACATGCCGGTGGCCGACTCGGAGATCATCTTCGGCGCGTACACCGAGTACACCGGTCTGCGTTTCGCCTTCTTCCTGCTCGCCGAGTACGCGGGCATCGTCGTCCTCTGCGGCCTCACCACCGTGCTGTTCCTCGGCGGCTGGCACGGCCCGTTCGGCGGCGACGGCCTCGGCTGGTTCTGGACGCTGCTGAAGACCGCCGTCCTCGCCTTCGTGGTCATCTGGCTCCGCGTCACCTACCCCCGGCTGCGGGAGGACCAGTTGCAGAAGCTGTCATGGACCTTCCTGGTTCCGCTCGCCCTCGCCCAGATCGCCCTCACCGGCGTCGTCAAGGTGGTGATCCCGTAATGCCGTCCGCCTCGGCGTCCCCCGGTATCCCCGGCAGCGGGCTGGCCAAGGGACTGGCCGTCACCCTGCGCACGATGATGAGGAAGACCGTCACCGCGCAGTACCCCGACGTCCAGCCCGAACTCGCCCCCCGCACCCGCGGGGTGATCGGCCTGTTCGAGGAGAACTGCACGGTCTGCATGCTGTGCGCCCGCGAGTGCCCGGACTGGTGCATCTACATCGACTCCCACAAGGAGACGGTGCCCCCGGCCGCGCCCGGCGGCCGCGAGCGGCAGCGCAACGTCCTCGACCGGTTCGCCATCGACTTCGCGCTCTGCATGTACTGCGGCATCTGCATCGAGGTGTGTCCCTTCGACGCCCTGTTCTGGTCCCCGGAGTTCGAGTACGCCGAGACGGACATCCGCGAACTCACCCACGAGCGGGACAAGCTCCGCGAGTGGATGTGGACCGTCCCGGCCCCGCCCGCGCTGGACGCCGGCGCGGAGGAGCCCAAGGAGATCGCCGCGGCCCGCCGCGCGGCGGACAAGCTGCGGCAGACCGAGGCCCGGCCCGGGACGCAGGCCGACGCACCGGAGGAGGGGAAGGCCCCGTGAGCCACGGATTCCTCTCGCCCACCGGGGTGGAGATCGCGTTCGTCCTGGTCGGCGTGGTCACCCTGGGCTCCGCGATCGTCAGCGTGACCACCCGCCAACTGGTGCACGCGGCCCTCTGGCTGGTGGTGGCGCTCGGCGGCCTCGCCGTCGAGTACCTGCTGCTCACCGCCGAGTTCATCGCCTGGGTGCAGGTGCTGATCTACATCGGTTCGGTGGTCGTGCTGCTCCTGTTCGGCCTGATGCTGACCCGCGCGCCCATCGGCCGCTCCCCGGACGCCGACTCCGGCAACCGCGGGGTCGCCCTCGGGGTGGCCGTGGCCGCGGCGGCCGCCCTGGTCTGGGTGGTCGTGGACGCCTTCCGCACCACCTGGATCGAGCTGGACGGGGCCTCCGCCGGCACCACGAAGGCCACCGGCGAGTCCCTCTTCCAGCACTGGGTGCTGCCCTTCGAGGCGCTCTCGGTCCTGCTGCTGGCCGCCCTGGTCGGCGCCATCGTCCTCTCCCGCAAGCGGGCCGCCGAAGGAGGCGAGCGCTGATGCACCTCGCGTATCCCGCCGTCCTGTCCGCGCTGCTCTTCTGCACCGGCGTCTACGGCGTCCTGGCGCGCCGCAACGCGATCCTGGTGCTGATGTCGGTCGAGCTGATGCTCAACGCCGTCAACCTCAACCTGGTCGCCTTCGACGCCTGGCTGAGCCGGACCGCCGAGACCGCGTTCCCGCACGACACCCTCCACGCCGGGCAGGCACTGACCCTGTTCACCATCGCCATCGCCGCGGCCGAGATCGGCATCGGGCTGGCCATCGTCCTGGCCGTGTACCGCAACCGCGGCACCGCCGACATCGACCGCCTCCGCGACACCGCCGAGGGCGGCCCCGCGGACGACGGCCCTGACGGCGGCAATCGGGACAGCGGTGACGGCCGCGCCGGTGCGGGCCCCGACTCCGCCGGCGCGGGCTCCGCCGGCCCGGGCGCTGCCGCGACGGGCGAGAAGACCGGGGCCGCCGCATGAGCACGATCACCCTCGCCGTCCTCGTCCCCCTGCTGCCGTTCCTCGGCGCCGTCGCCGGACTGCTGCTCGGCCGCGTCGCCCCCGGCTTCACCCGGCCCCTCGCCGTGCTGCCGGTGCTCGCCTCCCTCGGCGTCGCCGCGACGGTCGCCTGGCGCCAGGGCGGCGGGAAGCCGATCGACGCCGTCACCGAGCTGACCCCGACCGGCTCGGTGCCGATCGACCTGGCCCTGCACGTCGACGGCTTCGCGGCCCTCGCCGCCGTACTGGTCACCCTGGTCTCGGCCTGCGTGCAGATCTACTCCACCGGCTACCTCCGTCACGACGCCCGCTACCCCTCGTACGCGGCGCTGGTCTCCCTCTTCACCGCCGCCATGCTGCTGGTCGTCTACACCGGCGACCTGATGGTGCTGCTGGTCGGCTGGGAGGTCATGGGCATCTGCTCCTACTTCCTGGTCGGCCACTACTGGGAGACCCCCGAGGCGCGCGCCGCCTCCCTCAAGGCATTCCTGGTCACCAAGGCCGGTGACGTCCCGTTCCTGATCGGCCTGTTCGCGCTGGCCGCCGACGCCGGCTCCTTCCGGATCACCGAGATCCTGGACGCCGTCCGCAACATGGCTCTGGATCCAGGCTCCCCGGCCTTCGCCACCGCTGAACGGATCGACCACCCCACCCTGATCGCCCTGCTGCTCCTGGCCGGGGTGGCCGGCAAGTCGGCCCAGTTCCCGCTGCACACCTGGCTGCCCGACGCGATGGCGGGCCCCACGCCCGTCTCCGCGCTGATCCACGCCGCCACCATGGTCGCGGCCGGCATCTACTTCGTGGCCCGGCTCCTCCCGCTCTTCCAGTCGTCCCAGGCCGCCATGCTGGTGCTGGCCGTGATGGCCGCCGTCACCATGGTCGGCTCGGCCCTCGCCGCCCTGGCGCAGGACGACGTCAAACGCGTCCTGGCCTGGTCGACCATCGGACAGCTCGGCTACATGACCGGCGCGCTGGCCGCCGGCGACCGCGCCGCCGCCGCGTTCCACCTCGTCACCCACGGCGCCTTCAAGGCGCTGCTGTTCCTGACGGCGGGCGTGCTGATCCACGCCGCCGGCACCAACTCCCTGGCCGCCATGTCCCGCATGAGCGGCCTGCGCGCCCGCGTGCCGGACGCCTACTGGACGATGACGATCGGCCTGCTCGCGCTGGCCGCGATCCCGCCGTTCAGCGGCTTCTTCTCCAAGGAGGCCGTGCTGGTCGCCGCCGAGCACGCGGCCACCGGGCACGGACCGGTCGTCGCCGGGTGGATCGTGCTGGTGGCCGGCCTGCTCACCGCCCTGCTGACCGCCGCCTACGCGACGCGCCTGTGGCTGCGGGCCTTCCGCGGACGCGGCGCCGAGGTCCCGGCGCACGGCAGGCAGCCCTTCACCATGACGGCCGTCCTGTGGGTCCTCGCCGTGCCCTCCCTCGGGCTCGGCGCCGCCTACGGCGTGCTGCCCGACTGGTTCGGCGGCGGCTCGCTCGCCCCCGGCTGGGCCACCTCCGTCCTCGCCACCGGCATCGCCCTGGTCGGCGGCGTGGTGACCTACGCGACCTGGCGGCACACCACCGCCTTCGCCGGCGGCACCCCGCTCGGCGCGGTCGCCGCCCACCCGGACGCCGACCCCGGCCAGGTCGAGGCGGAGGCCATCGCGAGCCACGCCCCCGCCTACGGCGACGTCGCCGACGCTCCGGACCCCGCCGACCCCGGACGGCTGCTGCTGGGCCCGCTGCACCGCCACGCGGCCGTCGGCTTCCACCTCGACGCCCTCTACCGCGCCGCCTTCGTCCGCCCCGTGACCGCCGCGGCCTCGCTGGTGCGCTTCCTGGACCGCGAGGTCGTCGAGACCTACGTGCGCGGCGCCGCCGCCCTGCCCAGGCTGCTGGGCGCGGCCGTCCGGCGCGCCCAGACCGGCAACCTCCAGACCTATGTGAGCGCGCTGCTCGCCGGAACCGTGGTCCTCACGGTGGCCGTCGTCCTCGCCGTCTCGGGAGCGTGAGCAGGCGTGATCGATATCAACGAGTCCGTGATGCAGGCCCTTCTCGCGTTGATCGTGGTGATCCCGCTGATCGGGGCCGCCGCCGCCCTCCTCCCGGCTCCGCCCGGGCTGAAGGGGAAGTCGCCGGAGCAGGCCGTGCTGCGGCACGGCGTGACCGTCACCGGCGTCGTCCTGCTGGCCGCGCTGGCCCTGGCCGCCGGGTTCGACCACAGCCGGCCCCAGACCATGCAGGCCACCACCGACATCAGCTGGATCCCCGCCCTCGACGTGCGGATCCACCTGGGCGTCGACGGCATCTCGCTGCCCCTGCTGGTGCTCACCGCCCTGCTGACCTTCCTCTGCGCCCTCCACTCGTACTTCAACCGGCCCCCGGGCGGCTCCCCGAAGGGCTTCGTCGCCCTGCTGCTCGTGCTGGAGACCGGCACTCTCGCCTCCTTCGCCGTCCTCGACCTGCTGCTGTTCTTCCTCGCCTTCGAGACCGTGCTGATCCCGATGTACTTCCTGATCGCCCGCTGGGGCGGCGCGGGCCGCTCGGCTGCCGCCTGGAAGTTCGTCCTGTTCACCCTGCTCGGATCCGTGGTCATGCTGCTCGGCCTGCTCCTGATCGGGATCAAGGCGGGCACATTCGACATGGTGGCACTCGCCACTGACAGTCACCGGTCACTCACCGTGACCACGCAGGTCGTCGCGGTCCTCGCGATCGGTCTCGGCCTGGCCGTGAAGACCCCGATGTGGCCCCTGCACAGCTGGCTGCCGGACGCCCACACGGCCGCACCCACGGTCGGCTCCGTGCTGCTGGCCGGCGTGCTGCTGAAGATGGGCACCTACGGCTTCGTGCGCATCCTGCTCCCCGCCGCCCCCGAGGGCTTCCAGGTCTTCGCGCCCTACCTGGCCGCGTTCGCCGTCGTCGGCATCGTCTACGGTTCGCTGGCCTGCCTGGCGCTGGCCCGCAAGGGCGCCAAGGGCGACCTCAAGCGCCTGATCGCCTACTCCTCCGTCGGCCATATGGGCTTCGTGCTGCTCGGCATCGCCACCATGACGCCCACCGGCGTCAACGGCGCGCTGTTCGCCAACGTCGCCCACGGGCTGATCACCGGCCTGCTCTTCTTCCTGGTCGGCGCCCTGAAGGACCGCACCGGAACCACCGACCTCGACACCCTCTCCGCCCAGGGCGTGCGGGCCACCGGCGCCGCGCTGTACGGCCGCGCGCCCCGCCTGGGCGGGCTGCTCGCCTTCGCCGCCGTCGCCTCCCTGGGCCTGCCCGGCCTGGCCGGCTTCTGGGGCGAGATGCTCGCGCTGTTCGGCGCCTTCGACCCGGCCTCCGGCCTCAGCCGCCCCGCGTACCTGGTCTTCATGGCCGTCGGAGCCTTCGGCACCCTGCTCACCGCCGCCTACCTGCTGGTCGTGGTCCGCCGGGTCTGCATGGGCGAGCCGCCGCGCGAGGCGGACGCCGTGCCGCTCCTCGCCGACGTCCGCGGCCACGAGTTCGCCGCCTGGACCCCGCTGGTGGTCCTCACCGTCCTCGCCGGGCTCTGGCCGAAGGTGCTCCTCGGCCTCACCGACCCGGCCGTCCAGCAGCTCCTCGCAGGAGGCCCCCGATGAGCGCCCCGGCCGTCGCGAGCGTGGTCCAGTCCGTCGACTGGACCGCCGTCGCGCCCCCCACCCTCACCGCCGTGGCCGCCCTGGCCGTCCTGGTCGCCGACCTGTTCCTCCCCGAGCGGCGCAAGGCGCTCATGGGCTGGATCTCCGTCGCCGCCCTCGCCGCCGGCCTGCTCCTGCTGCTGCCGCTCCTCGACGGCGACCGCGCCACCTTCTGCCTGACCGCCGACCCCGGCGTCTGCAGCTACGTCGCCGACCGCTTCACGGTGGTCGTGCAGCTGATCGTGCTCGGTGGGGCCCTGCTCGCCGCCCTGCTCTCGGTGACGGCACTCAAGGACGAGGCCCGACGGCTGCCCGCCGGCGAGTACTGGTTCCTGCTGCTCAGCTCGGCGGCCGGCGCCGCCCTGCTGCCGGCCTCCCGCGACCTGGCCACCCTGATCGTGGCCCTGGAGGTGGCCTCCCTCCCCGCCTTCGCGCTGGTGGGCCTGCGGCACGGCGACCGCCGCTCCTCCGAGGCCGCGCTCAAGTTCTTCCTCTCCTCGGTCACCGCCACCGCGGTCAGCCTGCTCGGCGTCAGCTTCGTCTACGCGGTCACCGGGTCGATGCACCTGACGGTCGTCGCGGAGGAGATCCAGCACGTCGACGGGCAGTTCGCGGCGCTGGCCCGCGCCGGGGTGGTCCTCACCCTGGTCGGCTTCGCCTTCAAGACCGCCGCCGTCCCCTTCCACTTCTGGGTTCCGGACACCTACACGGGCGCCCCGCTGCCGGTCGCCGCCTACCTGTCGGTCACCGGCAAGGCGGTCGGCTTCACCGGCCTGATCCTGGTCACCGTCCTCGCCTTCCCGTCGTACGCGCCGGTGTGGGGGCCCGTCCTCGCCCTGCTGGCCGCCCTCACCATGACGGCCGGCAACGTCGCAGCGATGCGCCAGCGTCCCGACCGGGAGCGCGGCGCGGTCCGGCTGCTCGCCTGGTCCTCCGTCGGCCAGGCCGGCTACCTGCTGGTCCCGGTCGCGGCCGCCGCCTACACCGACGAGCCCGCGCGGGCGATCGGGTCGACCCTCGCCTACGCCCTGATGTACGCCGCGGTGAACCTCGGCGCGTTCACCGTCGTCGCCCTGGTCGGCCGCGCCCGCCCGGCGGGACGGGTCGACGACCACCGCGGCCTGTACGCCGCCCGCCCGGTCACCGCGCTGCTGATGGCCTTCTTCCTGCTCTGCCTGGCGGGACTGCCGCCGGGCATCGTCGGGCTCTTCGCCAAGGTGACCGTCTTCGCCGCGGCGGTGGAGGCGGGCATGGGCTGGCTGGCCGTCGTGATGGCGGTCAACGTGGTGATCGCGCTGGTCTACTACCTGCGCTGGACGGCGCTCCTCTTCCGCCCGGCGGGGGAGGGGACGGCGCCGCGCACCGGGACGGTCCCGGCCGCCGTGGGGGCGTCGGCGCCGGTGCCCGCGGCGT
>NZ_JBRIOU010000004.1:1039177-1041368 GCF_053474865.1 Streptomyces sp. CO7 | reverse complement strand
CGCCCCTGCGGGACGCGCGCACCCTGTCCACGCCGGTCCCTCCACACCGTCCGCGCCCGCGCCACGCCGGTGCCGCCGAACCACGTGCGACCGCGCCGCGCCGGGGTACTCCACCCACGACCGGCGTGGGGAACTGCGACCGCCCGCACCGCGTTGACCTGTACGTAAGGGTCCACTGGACGCGCCGCACCAGGGGCTCCCCCCGCCGCACCACTTGGAGGGCGTACCGTGCACCGTCGGCACAACGGACTCAGGACAGCGGTCCTCCTCGGGGGACTGTCGGCGCTCATCATCGTCATCGGCGGCTTCTTCGGCCGCAACGGCCTGATCGTCGCCATCCTCGTGGCGCTGGCCACCAACGCCTACGCCTTCTGGAACAGCGACAAGCTCGCCCTGCGCGCCATGCGGGCCCGCCCGGTCAGCGAGTTCGAGGCCCCCGGCCTCTACCGGATCGTCCGCGAGCTCTCCATACAGGCCCGTCGGCCCATGCCCCGGCTCTACATCTCGCCGACCGACGCGCCCAACGCCTTCGCCACCGGCCGCAGCCCACGCAACGCCGCGGTCTGCTGCACCGACGGCATCCTGCGCATCCTCGACGAGCGTGAGCTGCGCGGCGTGATCGGGCACGAGCTCAGCCACGTCTACAACCGGGACATCCTCACCTCGTCGGTCGCCGGCGCGCTCGCCTCGGTGATCATGTTCCTGGTGAACTTCGCCTGGCTGATCCCGATCGGCCGTTCGGACGACGACGACGGCCCCGGCCTGCTCGGCATGCTGCTGATCATGCTGCTCGGCCCGCTCGCCGCGTCCGTCATCCAGCTCGCCATCAGCCGCTCCCGGGAGTACGCGGCCGACGCCGACGGAGCCCGCCTCACCGGCGATCCGCTGGCCCTGGCCAGCGCGCTGCGCAAGCTGGAGGCCGGCACGAAGGCGCTGCCGCTGCCGCCGGAACCGAAGATCGAGACGGCCAGCCACATGATGATCGCCAACCCGTTCCGCCCCGGCCAGGGCCTCTCCAAGCTCTTCTCCACCCACCCGCCCATGGCCGAGCGCATCGCCCGCCTGGAGACCATGGGCGGCGGCCGGGGCTGACCCCCGCGGCCGGTTTCCCGCCCGCCGGCGCGGCTGCCCGGCCGGTTTCCCGCCCGCGGACGCGGCGGCCCAGGCAGCTCTTCGGCCGGCTGCGGCCCTCGGCGGGCTCTCAGCCGCCGGGCATGCCCGCCGTGCATGCCCGCTGTGCATGCCCGCGCCGCACGCACGCGCCGCAAGCCCGCGGTCACCAGCGGCGGTCGTCCACCCGCGCCCGCTCGGCCTGCTCCACGGGAACGATCTCCGAACCGAGCGGCATCAGCGAGATCGGGATCATCTTGAGGTTCGCCCAGCCGAACGGGATGCCGATGATCGAGACGAACAGCGGGATGCTGAGCACCAGGTGCTCGAGGGCCAGCCACCAGCCGGCCACGATCACCCACACCACGTTCCCGATCGCCGACCCCACGCCCGCCGTGGGCTTGGGCACCGTGGTGCGCCCGAACGGCCACAGGGCGTACCCCGCCAGCCGCAGCGCCGCGATGCCGAACGGGATGGTGACGATCAGCACGAAGCTGATCAGCGCGGCGACCAGATAGCCGAGCGCCATCCAGAACCCGCAGAACACGACCCACAGGATGTTGAGCACCAGATTGACCGGCTTCACGGTCGTACCCCTTCGCTCATGTACGTCGTCGGACGTCGTGCGGACGACGGATCCGGCAGAGGCCTACTTCACCAGTGTCCGCCGGACCGCGTGAATGAGCGCCCCGACCACGACGACACCGGCGCCCGCGGCCACCGAGGCGGCCGGCAGCGTGAAGGCCAGCACCATGCAGCCGACCAGCCCCGCACCGGGAATGACGCGGGCGGCGGCCGACCGGTTGAGCGTCCACGCGGAGGCGTTGGCGATCGCGTAGTACAGCAGCACCCCGAACGACGAGAACCCGATCGCGCCCCGCAGATCCACCGTGGCCGCCACCACCACGACCACCGCCGCCACCGCGAGCTCGGCCCGGTGCGGCACCTGGAAGCGCGGGTGCACGGCCGCCAGGGGCCTCGGCAGGTGGCCGTCCCGGGCCATCGCCAGCGTGGTCCGCGACACGCCCAGCAGCAGGGCCAGCAACGACCCCAGCGCGGCCACCGCCGCGCCCACCCGCAC
>NZ_JBRIOU010000004.1:1033569-1039077 GCF_053474865.1 Streptomyces sp. CO7 | reverse complement strand
CCGCACGGCCGCCCCTCCGCCGCCCAGGCACGCCACCACCACGGCGGCCAGCACCGCCAGCACCACCGCGACGATCACCCGCGTCACCCGGACGGACCTGCTGATCCCCCGGTAACCCAGCGCCGTCAGCGCCACCACCGCCGCCACGGCGACAACGCGCTCCCGCCCGGGCCAGAGGTACGCCCCGACGGTCAGCGCCATCGCCGCGCAGGACGCCGTCTTGCCCACCACGAACGCCCACCCGGCGAGGTGGCCCCAGAACTCCCCGAGCCGCTCCCGCCCGTACACGTACGTGCCCCCGGAGGCCGGATACACCGCCGCCAGCCGCGCCGAGGACGTCGCGTTGCAGTACGCGACCACCGCCGCCACGGCCAGCGCCGCCAACAGTCCCGAACCGGCCGCCCGCGCCGCGGGGGACAGGGCCGTGAAGATCCCGGCCCCCACCATCGATCCCAGCCCGACCACGACCGCGTCCCCGACCCCGAGCGTCCGCCGCAGCCCACCCTGCTCCGCCATGCCGGGCACGCTACCGGCGACAGCGCCCCCGGTCCCCCAGGCCCCCTCGGTCCTCGGGTCGACACCGCACGGTCCGAGCCACTCCGGGGTACACCGGCCGCGAACGCCGCAGGGGCGCACCACGGGCCGGAACCCACGGTGCGCCCCTGCGGCAGCAGCGGGCGAACTACCTCGTGATCACCGGTAGTTGACGAACTGCAGCGCGAAGTCGAAGTCCTGGTTCTTCAGGAGGGTGATCACGGCCTGCAGGTCGTCGCGGCTCTTGGAGCTGACCCGCAGCTCCTCACCCTGGACCTGCGCCTTGACGCCCTTGGGGCCCTCGTCGCGGATGATCTTGGCGACCTTCTTGGCGTTCTCCTGGGAGATGCCTTCCTTGATGTCCGCGAAGATCTTGTACTCCTTGCCGGACAGCTGCGGCTCGCCGGCGTCCAGCGCCTTCAGCGAGATGCCGCGCTTGATCAGCTTGGACTGGAAGACGTCGAGGACCGCGTTGACCCGGTCCTCGGAGTTCGCCTGCATCAGGATCTTGTCACCGGACCACGCGATCGAGGCGCCGACGCCCTTGAAGTCGTAGCGCTGCGAGATCTCCTTGCCGGCCTGGTTGAGGGCGTTGTCGACCTCCTGCCGCTCGACCTTCGAGACGATGTCGAAACTGGAGTCGGCCATGTCCTGTGGCTCCTTGCATCGGGGTCTGTGTCGGGTGCTTACGGGGCCGCCGGTCCGGGGACCACACCCCGGACCGAGCCCGCCCAAGCCTAGCCATCCCCCGTCCCGCGAACCGCGCTCAATCGAGTGGCGGACCACCCCTCCGCATCAGGTATTGTTTACGACGTCGCGAGGGAGACCCGGCCGCAAGCCGGTTCGACTTCGTGGCACCGTCTAGGCGGTGTGCCCGAGCGGCCAAAGGGAGCAGACTGTAAATCTGCCGGCTCAGCCTTCCCAGGTTCGAATCCTGGCGCCGCCACCAGACACGGAGCCCCCTCCGATCAGCCTCACGGCAGGTCGGAGGGGGTTTCGCTTTGTCACGGATGACCGCTGCCGGGGAGTGGCCTGTCTACTCCGTCACGCCCGAACCCAACTGCTCATCAGGCCGAGGCCGTGTCCCCCCGACCGGACCTACCCCTCCCCGCGGAGGGTGCCCTACCGGCCGGCACCCTCCATGGTGACTTCGACCCACCGGCGCCACACCCCCGGCACCTGTTCCGGGCAGATCCGGAAGTGTTCAGGTGGGCCCCAGTCCGGCTGCCGAGCGTCCGTAGCCGGTGGCTGAGTGACATCCTCAAGAACACACCCCACATCGGGCGCTGGCCTCTTCCAGCCGACTGCCGACGGGCTGCTGGTTACTCTCCTGAACCGCCGCCGTCGAACAGCTCCAGGAACCGGTGCCTCCCGAAGTGGTGCACGTCTGCTGCTGATTCTCGGGTGTGACTCGTTGACGGACCTGCCTGCGAGCATGCCCGCATGGACTTCGACCTCGCCCCACCAAACGGCGTTGGCCCGTTGCGGATCGGTATGGATCGGCAATTGGCCAACGCGGCGCTGGACTCGCTCCGCGATCTCCCCGCAGCCTCGGAATCCCACGGCCCGGGTCAGCACGTCTTCCGTCACAGTGGACTGATGATCAGCATCCACTGCACGCGAGACGGGCTCGAAGCCATCGAGCTCGGGAGGCCGTCGGGTCCGGCAGACCGAGTCATCTTCCGGGGCCTGGATGTATTCGCGATCCCGGCCCGCGAGCTGGTGCAACGCATGGGCGAGTACACCTCGCTCGAGGCGGACCCAGACGACCCGGCGTCCTTCGTCGCCTCCGACCTGCTCCTGAGTTTCTGGCGCCCGTTCGCAGTCGACGACGAGCCGGAGGAAAAGCAGGGTTACTACTTCAGCTCGGTCCTGTTGGCACGGCCTGGCTACTACGACACGCCGGCTCAGGCTGCAGAGCGCCTCCAGCAGAGTTCATAACTGCCCCGTCAGGGTGCAAGCAGGACTGGTTCCGCAGTAGCGCGAAGCCAGCCCGGCCGTACATCTGTCGCTTCAGCATTTGGATCCGTTGACGTAGCCCCCGACAACGCTCGAGCTTCAGGGCAGGGTCAGGCTGGCGGTGACGGCGGCAAGGTCGCGTTCCAACAGGTCATAGGGGTTTCGCTTTGCTCTCATGCCGCGAGGCCCGAACGGGCAGGAGCGTCCGGGGCAGCGGTGCGGCACGATGCCACAACCCGTCCGTCACCCGGTCTGATGGGCCGCCCGCGAATGCCTCACACCTTGCGGTACTGCTGGGCCTTGCCCCGGTCCCGCACGGTGACGCCGAGGGTGCGGAGCTCGTCGCGGGCCTCGTCGGCGGTGCCGGTGCGGTTGTCGGCGAGGGCCCGTTGCCGGGTCCGCAGCAGCGTGTGGGCACGCTCGTCGAGGCCGGGGTCGTTGTCGACCCAGACGGTGTAGTCCGCCTCGTGGGGGTCGGCGGTGCCGCGCCAGGAGTAGCCGTGCTGCTCGAAGGCGGCCTGCAGGCGTCCCGCGAGGGCGCTCTCGACCCGGGTGCGGACGTGTTCCCGGCCGATGGAGTCGCGCAGCACCAGATCGCGGCCGTCGGTGAACGCCTCGGCTATCAGGCCTCGTTCGACATGATGGCCGCCGTGGGCGTCCCGGACGACCACGCTGTCGGCGCCGACCTCGACCACCGGGTTCTCCTTGCGCCAGCTGTCCGCCACCCAGGCCCCGGCGACGCCGCCGCAGAGGGTCAGCACCGGGACGGCCCACACCAGCGGCAGTGACGCCGCCAGCCGGAGCAGGCCCGGCGCGCCGTCGAAGCGGCCGATCATCCAGTCGGCGAGCGGGCCCACGGCGAAGGCGGCGCCCAGGCCGAGCGTGGCCCCGCACAGGATGACGGCCCACAACCACGCGTCGGGCAGGCGCACGGTGACGGAGGGCTCGTGCTCGGCCATCGGTGATCTCACTCTCAGGTTCGGTCTGACAGGGCTCTCGGTCCGTCCCGGCGGACGCGGGCCGACGGCTTCGGCAACAGCGCACAGCGGCTCCGGCGCCGGGGGCGACGGCAACGATAGCGCCGGGTGTTCGGCCCGGTCAGGGCGTTTCGTCCGGCAAGGTCCCCCCGGGTGCCGCTGCCGGTGCCGGTGGCCCGGCGCGGGTCGATGCGGCCGAGTGAGGCGTCCTGCTCGTGGGCCAGAGGACGTCCGGGCACGGTGCGGTGCCGGACGGAATGCCGCGTACTGTCAACCGACGGTTGACGCCCTCTGAGTGTCAACTTAAGGTTGACGGATGACGACGAATCCGCTCGGCCCCGCATCCCCCCGTCTCGACGACCTCATCGACGCGATCAAGAAGGTCAACCCCGACGCCCTGCACCAGCTGCAGGACGCGGTGCTCGCCGCCGAACACCTCGGCGAGGTCGCGGATCACCTCATCGGCCACTTCGTGGACCAGGCCAGGCGGGCCGGCGCCTCCTGGACAGACATCGGCAGGAGCATGGGCGTCACCCGGCAGGCCGCCCAGAAGCGTTTCGTGCCCAAGGAGTCCGCGGACCTCGACCTCGCCCAGGGCTTCCAGCGCTTCACGCCGCGCGCCCGCGCCGTGGTCGTGGCGGCGCACAGCGAGGCCCGGGCGGCGGGTGCCGCGGAGGGGCTGCCCGAGCACCTGGTGCTGGGGCTGCTGGCGGAGCCCGAGGCGATCGGCGCCCGTGCGATCGAGGCGCAGGGGGTCACCCCGGAGGCCGTCCGGGAGGCCGTCACGGCGGTGCTCCCCGAGGCGGCCGAGAACCCGCCGGAGCTCGTGCCGTACGGCTCCGCGGCCAAGAAGGCCCTGGAACTGACGTTCCGTGAGGCGCTGCGGCTGGGCCACAACTACGTCGGCACCGAGCACATCCTGCTGGCGCTGCTGGAGCAGGAGAACGGCGAGGGCGTCCTCAGCCGGCTCGGTGTCGGGAAGAGCGGGGTGGAGGAGTTCGTCGCCCGGGCGCTGGAGCTGGTGACGCAGGCGACGGACCCGGTCCGGGAGACCGAGGCCCCGTCCACGGAGGGCCGGCCCCCGCAGGCGGGCTGAGGCGGCCGGCTACTCGCCCGCCACCATCTTCACGGCGTCGGTGACCGGCGTGGACCCGCCGATCAGCTCGAGCGTCAGCCCCACCGTGCCGGGGTAGTCCAGGAGTTCAGCGATGACGGCGGCCACGTCGTCACGCGGGACGGGACCCCGGCCGGTGGAGGCCCGCAGCAGCACCTGCCCGGTGCCGGCGTCGTCGGTGAGCATGCCGGGACGCAGGATCGTCCAGTCCAGCGAGTCGCCGAGGGAGCGGACGTAGGCGTCTGCCTCGCCCTTGGCGCGCAGGTAGGCGTCGAAGACCTCGTCGCCCTGGTGGTCCGGATCGGCGGCCATGGAGGAAACGACCAGGTAGCGGCGGACGCCCGCCCGGACGGCGGCGTCCGCGAGCAGCACGGCGGCGCCCTTGTCGACCGTCTCCTTGCGGGCCACCCCGCTGCCCGGGCCCGCGCCCGCCGCGAAGACGGCGGCGTCGGCGCCGCGCAGGAGCTCGGTCACCTCCTCGACGCCGGCCGACTCCAGGTCGAGGACGAGGGGTTCGGCCCCGGCCTCGCGGAGATCGTCGCCGTGGTCGGGATTGCGGATGATGCCCGCGACCTCCTCACCTCGCGCGGCGAGCAGTCGCGACAGTCGCAGGGCGATTCGGCCGTGGCCTCCGGCGATGACGATACGCATGCTTCGACCGTAACTCGGCGGGCCGGACGATGCGGCACGACGCGTCACGGCCACCGCCGCGACGCTCGTACACCGCCCCGGAGGGCCGGGGCGTCCGGCCCACGCCCCGGTGTGGCGGACCGAGGCAGGTGACGTGTCGGGGCTGGCCGGCTCGTGAGGGTCACGCCGGCGCGCGTCGGTCCGACCCCGCAGGGCCACGGGCCGGCGCGGAAGGATGTCCCCTCGACGGACCGACGCACCCGGCGCGCAAGGGCCACGCCCCCACGTCAGGGC
>NZ_JBRIOU010000004.1:1032143-1033469 GCF_053474865.1 Streptomyces sp. CO7 | reverse complement strand
GCCCGTGGCCGCCCGGCGGCGCCCCCGCTCCCCTCAGGGATGCCGTGCCTGGCGCGGGAGTTCGGGTCCCGCGCCCGCGCCGCCGAGGTCGCAGTACTCGCGGACCGCGCTGGTCCGGGAGACCACCCGCCCGGCGTGGATCACGAGGCGGCTGTAAGCCAGCGACAGCGCCCCGGCCAGCCGGTCCCCGCGGACGGCGATCAGGTCGGCGGGGAACCCCGCCTCGACCCGTACCGGAGGCAGCCCCAGCACCGAGCGGGCGGCCGCGCTCACCGTCCCGTAGGCGTCCTCCACCGGCAGCGCGTCCTGCGAGGCCAGCAGGTAGGCGGCCTCCAGCGGATCGCCGCGGCCCACCGGGTTCGACAGGTCGCGCAGCGACCCGCTTCCCGCGGCGACCCGCACACCGGCGGCGCGCAGCAGCCGCACGGGGGCGGAGCCACGGCGGTCGGCGCCCGCGCAGCCGCCCTGCGGGAGGCAGACGACGCCCACGCCGGCCGCCGCGAGCTGGTCGGCGCAACGTGAGGCCACGTCGGTGGGCAGCAGCCCCAGCCCGCCCAGCGGGCCGAGCGTCACCCCGCCGCGCAGCCCGCCCGCCATGGCGGCCAGGCGGCACAGGCGGGCCGGGTCGGTGCCGTCGGTGTGCAGGTCGACCGCGCAGCCGTGGGCCGAGGCGAGGTCCAGCACCGCCTCCACGTAGCCGGTGGGGTCCGGATCGCCGTCCGGGCAGCCGCCGACGACCGTCGCGCCCATCCCGACCGCGTCCCGCAGCAGGGCCAGCCCGTCGGCCCCGGCGGCACCCGTGAGCAGTCGGGGCATCGCGACGACCGCGAGGTCGACCAGGTCGCGCACCACGCCGCGCACCCGCAGCACCGCCTCCAGGGCGCCGAGGCCCTGGACGTCGCCGACGCGGACGTGGGAGCGGATCGCGGTGGCGCCGTGGCCGAGCTGGGCGAGGACCGCCTCGGTGGCCCGGCGCTGGACGTCCTGCGGATCGCCCGGCGCGGGCCCGTCCGACTCGGCGGTGAGCGCCGTGTCGGCGTGCGCGTGCGGTTCCACGGGAGCGGGGAGGAGCAGGTAGCCCTCCAGGTTGACGCGCGCGGGCGCCGCGCTCGGACCCGGACCCGGACCCGTGCCGGCCCCTCCGCCCGCGTCCGCCGCGGCGGCGCAGGCGGGCGAGGGGAGGGAGGCGTTGGCCGGGTGCGCCGGACCGGGGACTACCGGGTCGCCGGCCAGACTGCCCGCCGTGCCGACGGCTTCGATCCGCCCGCCGCCCAGCCGGACGTCCACCGTGCGGCCGTCGGTCAGGCGGGCGCCGCAGAGCAGGAG
>NZ_JBRIOU010000004.1:1011514-1032043 GCF_053474865.1 Streptomyces sp. CO7 | reverse complement strand
CGGGTTGGGCTGCTGGGGAGGCGGCTGGCTGTCGGACATCGCGTTCCTGGGGGTCCGGATCCGGGTGCTGCTGCGGGGAGGACGCCGAGGGGCGGCCCTGGAGAAACGATCACGTGGAGTGACCGAGCCTAGGGCGGCGACCCGCCGAGCCCGGGGAGGAGCGCAATAGTCGTACCGGCGTGGTGCCACCGGTGCGGGAGCCGTGGTGCCACCGGTGCGGGAGCCCTCTCCCGTGGGGCGGGGAGGGCCGTGGGGCGGCCGGGTGGCCCCTTCGGGACATCCCGGCGCAGGACGCCGGGAAACGGATTTGGGGGATCGGCGGACGACCGTGTAATGTCTTCCTCGCTCGCCCCAATAGCTCAGTCGGTAGAGCGTCTCCATGGTAAGGAGAAGGTCTACGGTTCGATTCCGTATTGGGGCTCTGGTGAGAGAGGTCCCCGCCGTGAGGCGGGGTCCGATCGATCCGCAGCGGTGTAGCTCAGTCGGTAGAGCAAGCGGCTCATAATCGCTGTGTCACCGGTTCAAGTCCGGTCACCGCTACTCTTAGTAGCCGATTGCGGGGTCGGTCCTTCAGTCGGCTACTATTTTTCTGTCTTAGTTCGTACTATCCGTTCGTCAAGGAGCACTTCACGTGGCTGCCACCGACGTCCGCCCGAAGATCACGCTGGCCTGCGTGGAGTGCAAGGAGCGGAACTACATCACCAAGAAGAACCGGCGTAACAACCCGGATCGCATGGAGATGAAGAAGCACTGCCCGCGTTGCAAGGCGCACACCGCGCACCGCGAGACGCGATAAATCAGGCTCGTACGTGAGGCCGTCCCCGTCAGGGGGCGGCCTTTCGTCGTTCCCCACGGCGTCCGGCCGTCCCGCCCCGGGGCGCGCCCCGCCGTGCATAGGGTTACCGCAGCAAGCACAGGCAGCAGGAGGTGGCGCCCATGGCGCTGGACCAGTCGTTCGTCGGGCGGAGCTACCCGCCCACCGACCCGTACGAGGTCGGGCGGGAGAAGATCCGCGAATTCGCCGCCGCCATCGGCGACCCCAACCCGGCGTACACGGATCCGGAGGCCGCCAAGGCCCTCGGCCACTCCGACGTGATCGCGCCGCCGACCTTCGTCTTCCTCGTCGCCTTCAAGGCCGCCGGGCGCGTGATCCACGACCCGGAGCTGGGACTCGACTACAGCCGCGTGGTCCACGGCGACCAGAAGTTCGCCTACCGCCGCCCGGTGCGCGCCGGTGACCGGCTCACCGTGACCACCACCATCGACGCCATCAAGTCGCTGGCCGGCAACGACATCCTGGACGTGCGCGGCGACGTGCACGACGAGTCCGGCGAACTCGTGGTGACCGCCTGGATCAAGCTGGTGGCCCGCGCCGCCGAGGAGGGATGACGAGGATGACGGCCAAGGTCGCGTACGCCGACGTCGAGGTCGGCACCGAACTGCCCGCGCAGGTCTTCAAGCTGTCCCGCGCCACGCTGGTCGAGTACGCCGGCGCGTCCGGCGACTTCAACCCGATCCACTGGAACGAGAAGTTCGCCAAGGAGGTCGGGCTGCCGGACGTCATCGCGCACGGCATGCTCACCATGGCCGAGGCGGCCCGTGTGGTCACCGACTGGACCGGCGACCCGGGCGCGATGGTCGAGTACGGCGTCCGCTTCACCAAGCCCGTCGTGGTCCCCAACGACGACGAGGGCGCGACGGTCGAGGTCAGTGGCAAGGTCGCGGCCAAGCTCGACGACAACCAGGTTCGGGTGGACCTGACCGCGATGTTCGCCGGGCAGAAGGTCCTCGGCATGTCCCGCGCGGTCGTCCGCCTCGCCTGAGCCCGGCGCGGTTCCGGGGCCGGGTCCTCCGCCCGGCCCCGGGCCCGGACGCCCGCCAGGGCCGCCCGACGCCCGCCGTGGCCGCCCGACGCCCGCCATGGCCGCCGGACGCCCGTCGTGGCACCCGGGCCGGGCGGCGACGCCTCCGCGTCCCGTCCGGGCCGCCGCGTAGGCTAGGCGGCGTGCAGGAACGACATGACGCCCCGCTCGCCCCGCTGACCACCTTCCGTCTCGGCGGCCCGGCCCGTCGGCTGGTCACCGCGACCACCGACGCCGAGGTCGTGGAGGCCGTCCGCGAGGCCGACGCCTCCGGCACGCCGCTGCTCGTGATCGGGGGCGGCTCCAACCTGGTCGTCGGCGACAAGGGCTTCGAGGGCACCGCCCTGCGCATCGCCACCAGCGGTTTCTCCCTGGACGGCACCAGCCTGGAGCTGGCCGCCGGCGAGGTCTGGTCGGAGGCCGTGGCGCGCACCGTGCGAGCCGGTCTGGCGGGCATCGAGTGCCTGGCCGGCATCCCCGGCTCCGCGGGCGCCACGCCCATCCAGAACGTCGGCGCCTACGGCCAGGAGGTCTCCTCCACCATCACCGAGGTGATCGCCTACGACCGCGCCGCCGGCGCGACGGTCGCCCTGAGCGGCGAGGAGTGCGGCTTCTCGTACCGGCACAGCCGCTTCAAGGCGGACCCGGACCGATACGTCGTGCTGCGCGTCCGCTTCGAGCTGGAGGACGCCGGGGGCATGTCCGCCCCGCTGAAGTACCCCGAGACGGCGCGCGCCCTGGGTGTCGAGGCCGGCGAGCGGGTGCCGCTGGAGCAGGCCCGCGAGACGGTGCTGAAGCTGCGCGCGGGCAAGGGCATGGTGCTCGACGCCGAGGACCACGACACCTGGTCCGCCGGGTCGTTCTTCACCAACCCGATCCTCGACGACGCCGCCTTCGCGGCCTTCCGCGAGCGGGTGCGCGAGCGCCTCGGCGACGAGGCGACGCCGCCGGCGTACCCGGCGGGGGAGGGGCGCACCAAGACCTCCGCCGCCTGGCTGATCGACAGGGCGGGCTTCACCAAGGGCTACGGCAGCGGCCCCGCGCGCATCTCCACCAAGCACACGCTGGCCCTCACCAACCGCGGCTCCGCCACCACCGAGGACCTCCTCGCCCTCGCCCGCGAGGTCGTGGCCGGGGTGCGGGAGGCGTTCGGCGTCACCCTGGTCAACGAGCCGGTGATGGTGGGCGTCGGCCTCTGAGGCCACCGCCCCACGACCACCACGTCCCTGCCTCCACCGCCCCCACCTCCCGGGGGCCGCCGGCACGTCACTCCGGCGTGGTCAGCCGGCACGTCACGCCGGCGTGGTCAGCCAGGTGTCGATGCCGGCCAGCAGCCGGGAGCGGACCCCCGGCGGCGCGGCCGAGCCGCGGACGGACTGACGGGCCAGCTCGGCAAGCTCCGCGTCGGTGAACTCGTGGTGCTCCCGGGCGAACTCGTACTGCGCGGCCAGACGCGAGCCGAAGAGCAGCGGGTCGTCGGCCCCCAGCGCCAGCGGCACCCCGGCCTCGAACATGGTGCGCAGCGGGACCTCCTCCGGCTTGTCGAAGACGCCCAGCGCCACGTTGGAGGCGGGGCAGACCTCGCAGGTGATCTGCCGGTCCGCCAGCCGCTGCATCAGCCGCGCGTCCTCCGCGGCGCGCACGCCGTGGCCGATGCGGGTGGCCTCCAGGTCGTCCAGGCAGTCGCGCACCGAGGCCGGACCGGTCAGCTCACCGCCGTGCGGGGCGGCCAGCAGACCGCCCTCCCTCGCGATCGCGAACGCCCGGTCGAAGTCGCGGGCCAGGCCGCGCCGCTCGTCGTTGGAGAGCCCGAAGCCGACCACGCCGCGGTCCGCGTACCGGACCGCCAGCCGGGCCAGGGTCCGCGCGTCCAGGGGATGCTTCATGCGGTTCGCCGCCACCAGCACCCGGATGCCCAGACCGGTCTCCCGGGAGGCCGAGTCCACGGCGTCCAGGATGACCTCCATGGTGGGGATCAGCCCGCCCAGCCGCGGTGCGTAGGAGGTGGGGTCCACCTGGATCTCCAGCCACCCGGACCCGTCCCGGACGTCCTCCTCGGCGGCCTCCCGGACCAGCCTGCGGATGTCGTCCTCGTCCCGCAGGCAGCTCCGGGCGGCGTCGTAGAGCCGCTGGAAGCGGAACCAGCCGCGCTCGTCGGTGGCCCGCAGCTGCGGGGGCTCCGCCCCGGTCAGCGCGTCCGGCAGACGGACGCCGTGCTTGTCGGCGAGCTCGAGAAGGGTCTGGGGGCGCATCGAACCGGTGAAGTGCAGGTGCAGATGAGCCTTCGGCAGCTTGGTGAGATCACGTACGCGCTCCATTGCCGAATCCTGCCGCACACCCATGCGTCTCTCCTACCCAGTTCCCCTTTCGAGACCTTGCCCGAACGGAAAATCGGTCCGGCAGGCGCCGCGCACAGACGGAGCGGGGCGGTACGTGAGGTCACGTACCGCCCCGCCCGCTCGCCTACGACCGGCTCAGTCCTGGGCCTCGGCCAGCAGCTTCTGGATGCGGCTGACGCCCTCGACGAGGTCCTCGTCGCCGAGCGCGTAGGAGAGCCGCAGGTAGCCCGGGGTGCCGAAGGCCTCGCCCGGGACGACCGCGACCTCCACCTCCTCCAGGATCAGCGCGGCGAGCTCGACCGAGTTCTGCGGACGGCGGCCGCGGATCTCCTTGCCGATCAGCGCCTTCACCGACGGGTAGGCGTAGAACGCGCCCTCCGGCTCCGGGCAGACCACGCCGTCGATCTCGTTGAGCATCCGCACGATCGTCCGGCGGCGGCGGTCGAACGCCTCGCGCATCTTCTCCACGGCGGCCAGGTCGCCGGAGACGGCGGCCAGCGCGGCGGCCTGGGCCACGTTGGAGACGTTGGAGGTGGCGTGCGACTGCAGGTTGGTCGCGGCCTTCACGACGTCCTTGGGGCCGATGATCCAGCCCACCCGCCAGCCGGTCATCGCGTACGTCTTGGCGACGCCGTTGACCACGATGCACTTGTCGCGCAGCTCGGGCAGCAGGGCCGCCAGCGAGGTGAAGACGGCGTCGCCGTAGACCAGGTGCTCGTAGATCTCGTCGGTGAGCACCCACAGGCCGTGCTCGACGGCCCAGCGGCCGATCGCCTCGGCGTCCTCACGGCTGTAGACCGCGCCGGTCGGGTTGGAGGGGGAGACGAACAGCACGACCTTGGTGCGGTCGGTGCGCGCCGCCTCCAGCTGCTCGACCGAGACCCGGTAACCGGTGGTCTCGTCGGCCACCACCTCCACCGGCACGCCGCCGGCCAGCCGGATCGACTCCGGATAGGTGGTCCAGTACGGGGCCGGGACGATGACCTCGTCGCCCGGGTCCAGGATCGCGGCGAAGGCCTCGTAGATGGCCTGCTTGCCGCCGTTGGTCACCAGCACCTGCGAGGGGTCGACCTCGTAGCCGGAGTCGCGCAGCGTCTTGGCGGCGATCGCGGCCTTGAGCTCGGGGAGACCGCCGGCGGGGGTGTAGCGGTGGAACTTCGGGTTCTTGCAGGCTTCGATCGCGGCCTCGACGATGTAGTCCGGCGTCGGGAAGTCGGGCTCGCCGGCGCCGAAGCCGATCACCGGGCGCCCGGCGGCCTTCAGGGCCTTGGCCTTGGCGTCGACGGCGAGGGTCGCGGACTCGGAGATCGCGCCGATGCGGGCGGACACCCGGCGCTCGGTCGGAGAGGTAGCTGCGCTCATGACCGCCATGGTTTCAGAAAGGAAACACCGGCGGCATCCAGGTTCGCGGAGTGAACAAGGGGTGCACACGCGTGCCCATCCGCGTGCCCGTCCGGGTCCTCGGCCGGGAGCCGTGGAGGAGGCTCGGGGGAGGTGTGGAGGACGTTGGCGCCGACGTCCTCGCGGGACGCGGAATTTTCTGTTCGACGCGGAGGCCGAGAGCACGTACACTCTCACCTCGTTGGAAGCCGACGGACCGCGTCGATCAGGATCTTGCGAGAGACCCGAGACCATGCGGTAGGTTGGTGGACACCACAAAGGGTCGTAGCTCAATTGGTAGAGCACTGGTCTCCAAAACCAGCGGTTGGGGGTTCAAGTCCCTCCGGCCCTGCTACACACACCTAGCCAGGTTGTGTGCGCATGACAGTATTGCCAGACACCGCCGTGCGGCTCATACCGGGCTCGTGCACGGCACGATCCGGGATTCAGGTGAGGACGAGTGACGGACGCCGTGGGCTCCATCGACATGCCTGATGCCCAGGACGAAGAGAAGAAGCCGCGCAAGGGCGGCAAGCGCGCCAAGAAGGGCCCGCTGAAGCGCCTCGCGCTCTTCTACCGCCAGATCGTCGCGGAGCTTCGCAAGGTCGTCTGGCCCTCCCGCAGTCAGCTCACCACGTACACGACAGTCGTGATCATATTCGTGGTGGTCATGATCGGACTGGTCACAGTGATCGACTTCGGCCTCGACGAGGCCGCCGGCTGGGTCTTCGGCTGACCCGCCCGAACTGACACCGCACAGCAGACAGGGCGTCGTGAAAACGGCGCCCTTGTTCGCGTCCCGGCCTGGTGTTCATGAACGCCTGACAGGGACGAATCGTCCGCTAGGCTGAAGGCCAGTGTTCCGCTGGACCGTCGATTCCTCCCCCGCGAGGGGGCGAGGCGGGGAGCGCCCCTCGCGGGAGGCGGCGCCGGCGGAACGGCATCAACCCCCATGTACCCAGGAAGAAGCAGCCACCGTGTCTGACCCGAACCTGAACGACGCCAGCGAGTCGGTCGAGGCCGTCGAGGACGAGCTCGAGATCGTCGAGGGCGCGGACACCGAGGACACCGAGACCTCCGCCGAGGTCGAGGCTGCCGACGCCGACGTCGAGGAGGCGTCCGAGGACGCCGCCGACGAGTCGGAGACCCCCGCCGACGCCGTCGAGGCCGCCGCGGACGAGGACGGGACCGACGACGACGGGACCGACGAGGACACGGCCGACGAGGTCGTGGACCCGGTCGCCGCCCTCCGCGAGGAACTGCGCACCCTGCCCGGCGACTGGTACGTCATCCACACGTACGCCGGTTACGAGAAGCGCGTGAAGGCCAACCTCGAGCAGCGTGCCGTCTCGCTGAACGTCGAGGAGTTCATCTACCAGGCCGAGGTGCCCGAGGAAGAGATCGTCCAGATCAAGAACGGCGAGCGCAAGACGGTCAAGCAGAACAAGCTGCCCGGCTACGTGCTCGTCCGCATGGATCTGACGAACGAGTCCTGGGGTGTCGTCCGCAACACCCCCGGTGTCACCGGCTTCGTGGGCAACGCCTACGACCCGTACCCGCTGTCGCTGGACGAGATCGTGAAGATGCTCGCTCCGGAGGCCGAGGCCAAGGCCGCCCGCGAGGCCGCCGAGGCCGAGGGCAAGCCGGCGCCGCAGCGCAAGGTCGAGGTCCAGGTCCTGGACTTCGAGGTGGGCGACTCGGTCACCGTCACCGACGGCCCCTTCGCCACCCTGCAGGCGACGATCAACGAGATCAACGCCGACTCGAAGAAGGTCAAGGGCCTCGTCGAGATCTTCGGCCGCGAGACCCCGGTCGAGCTGTCCTTCGACCAGATCCAGAAGAACTGATCCAAAGTCTTCCGAAACAGGTCGGACGGCACACTTCGGTGGCCGTCTGACCTGCTCGGTTTTCAGCCGCACATGGATACCCGTTATCGTGGTGCGGTATGCCTCCATCCGGCTGAATCGGATGGTTGGCTCAACCTCTCACTAAGACCCGGAGAGAGAGCACATGCCTCCCAAGAAGAAGAAGGTCACGGGGCTCATCAAGCTCCAGATCAATGCCGGCGCGGCCAACCCGGCCCCGCCGGTCGGCCCCGCGCTGGGCCAGCACGGCGTGAACATCATGGAGTTCTGCAAGGCCTACAACGCCGCGACCGAGTCGCAGCGTGGCTGGGTCATCCCGGTGGAGATCACGGTCTACGAGGACCGTTCCTTCACCTTCGTGACCAAGACTCCGCCGGCCGCCAAGATGATTCTCAAGGCCGCGGGTGTGGAGAAGGGCTCCGGCGAGCCTCACAAGACCAAGGTCGCGAAGATCACCGACGCGCAGGTCCGTGAGATCGCCACGACCAAGATGCCCGACCTCAACGCCAACGACATCGACGCCGCCGCGAAGATCATCGCCGGCACCGCCCGTTCCATGGGCATCACCGTCGAAGGCTGACCACCCCCGTAGTTGACGTGGGAGGGCCTGCTCGGCCCCTACCACGACTCCTCTCAGTACTCAGGAGCAGAAGTGAGCAAGCGCAGCAAGTCTCTCCGCGCTGCGGACGCCAAGATCGACCGGGAGAAGCTCTACGCCCCGCTCGAGGCCGTCCGTCTCGCCAAGGAGACCTCCACGACCAAGTTCGACGGCACCGTCGAGGTCGCCTTCCGTCTGGGTGTCGACCCGCGCAAGGCCGACCAGATGGTCCGTGGCACCGTGAACCTTCCGCACGGCACCGGTAAGACCGCCCGGGTCCTGGTCTTCGCGACCGGCGACCGTGCCGAGGCCGCGCGTGCCGCGGGCGCCGACATCGTCGGCTCCGACGAGCTCATCGACGAGGTCTCCAAGGGCCGCCTGGACTTCGACGCCGTCGTCGCCACCCCGGACCTCATGGGCAAGGTCGGCCGCCTCGGCCGCGTGCTCGGTCCGCGTGGTCTGATGCCGAACCCGAAGACCGGCACCGTCACCATGGACACCGCCAAGGCCGTCACCGAGATCAAGGGCGGCAAGATCGAGTTCCGGGTCGACAAGCACTCGAACCTGCACTTCATCATCGGCAAGACGTCCTTCGACGACACCAAGCTGGTGGAGAACTACGGCGCGGCGCTGGAGGAGATCCTCCGTCTGAAGCCGTCCGCCGCCAAGGGTCGTTACATCAAGAAGGCCGCGATCTCCACGACGATGGGTCCCGGCATCCCGCTGGACTCGAACCGTACGCGGAACCTCCTCGTCGAGGAGGACCCGGCCGCGGTCTGAGCCTGACGCTCACCGCGACGGTCCTTTTCCGGTGGCCCCGTCCCCCTTTCCGGGGGGCGGGGCCACCGGCGTTTTCCGGGGGCCGGGCAGTGTTTCCGGCGGACGGCAGTGTGGGTGTTGTCAAGAGTGCCCGGAAAAGGCTGATGCGGTGTCGGCGGGTGTCTCTAGTGTGGAGGGGACGTCACACCCGCACATCCGCACCAAGATCCCGGGGGGATCATCATGAACCTTCGCACCCGCCGCTCGCTGGCCTCCCTGGCCGCGGTCACCGCCCTGGTCGCCGGCGCCACCGCCTGCGAGGAGCAGGACGCGGCCAAGGGCAGCAAGCCTGCCGCCGCCGAGGAGAAGGGCGGCGGCGACGCGGTCTCCGCGCTGACCGCGGCGTTCAAGAAGACCTCCGAGGTCAGGACCGCCCACCTTGAGATGACGATGACCGTCCCCGGCGCGCAGGGCGGCGAGATCACCATGAGCGGTGTGCAGGGCTGGGACCCGGCGCTGCTCGACGTGACGATGTCGGGCGGGGCGCTCGGCGGCGGACAGGCGGGGGCTCCCGACGAGATCCGCGCGGTGATGGTCGACAACGTCATGTACATGGACATGGGCAAGGCCGCCTCCGCGGAGATGGACGGCAAGCGCTGGATGAAGCTCGACTACACCGAGATCGGCAAGGCCGCCGAGGAGGCGGGCGGGGCCGAGGCGGGCGGGCTGTCCGGCGCGATGAACGAGAACATGAACCAGGACCCGACCGAGTCGCTGGGCATCCTGCTGGAGTCGCCGAACATCCAGAGCCTCGGCTCGGAGAAGGTCAACGGCCTGCAGGCCGAGCACTACAAGGGCACGGTGCCGGTCAAGGAGATGATCGACTCCAACAAGGCCTTCGCCGAGCTCGACAAGGAGCAGCGCGACAGGCTCGCGGCCACCGTCGAGCAGGCCGGTGTGAAGTCCTACGAGATCGAGGTCTGGGTGACCGAGGACGACCTGCCGACCCGGATGAACGTCGTCATGGACTCCGCCGTCGGCGAGATGAAGATCAAGATGGACCTGTCGGACTTCGGGACCAAGGCGAAGGTGACCGCCCCGCCGGCCTCCGAGACCTTCGACCTGGCCGAGATGATGTCCGGCGCCGGCGCCGGCGCCTGACCGGTCGGGCGACCGCGTCACGGGCGAGCGCCGTCGGCCGCCACGGCCGGCGCGCTCGCCCTGGTGCCCTCGTGCCGGTGCTCGCGCTCCCGGCCTGCCAGGAGCGGGCCGGGACCCGGGTCGCCCTCCTGCTGGAGTCGCCCCGCCCCAGCGGCCTGGACGCCGGGCGGGCAGGCCCCGGGCACGGCGCCGGAGTCGCCTCGTCCGGGCCGTCCGGGGCGGATTTGCTCCACGGCGGTGCACTCGCGTACTCTTCCGAGGAAGCCAAAGACCGCTGGTCGTTGCCGTGCACTCGCATGAGGGCGCGGTGGCCGAAGGATCCGCTGAAGTGCGGACGACCCGCGTAGGTGATCGTGGAGTAGTTCCCGGAGCGGCGTGAGCCGAGACGGTCGAGCTGAGCCCCGTGCGCCTGCGCATGGGGCGTTTCGTTTTTCCCAGTCCTCCTTCGGGTCCGCGCGGTCCGAATCACCCGGAAGGAGGCCGAGGCTCTATGGCGAGGCCCGACAAGGCTGCCGCGGTTGCCGAGCTCGTGGACGCGTTCCGCAGCTCCAACGCCGCCGTGCTGACCGAGTACCGCGGTCTCACCGTGGCACAGCTCAAGCAGCTGCGCCGTTCGCTCGGTGAGAACGCCCAGTACGCCGTGGTGAAGAACACGCTGACCAAGATTGCGGCCAACGAGGCCGGGATCTCCTCGCTCGACGACCTGTTCAACGGTCCGACGGCGGTCGCCTTCGTCACCGGTGACCCGGTGGAGTCGGCGAAGGGTCTCCGTGACTTCGCCAAGGAGAACCCGAATCTCGTCATCAAGGGCGGTGTCCTTGACGGCAAGGCGCTGTCCGCCGACGAGATCAAGAAGCTTGCGGACCTCGAGTCCCGCGAGGTTCTGCTGTCCAAGCTGGCCGGTGCGTTCAAGGGCAAGCAGTCCCAGACTGCCTCGCTCTTCCAGGCGCTCCCGTCGAAGCTCGTCCGCACCGTGGACGCGCTTCGTGCCAAGCAGGACGAGCAGGGCGGTGCCGAGTAATTCGGCTCGCTTTCTGATCCTCGCCGCCCACTCCTGAGACCAGCTGGTCGCAAGGACGCCGCGGCACGGATCAACAGCGGGCCCAACGTACGCCCGCCTCACCCAGTACATCCGGCACCACCTGCCGAATTGAGTGGAAGGACCGCCATCATGGCGAAGCTCAGCCAGGAAGACCTGCTTGCCCAGTTCGAGGAGATGACCCTCATCGAGCTCTCCGAGTTCGTGAAGGCCTTCGAGGAGAAGTTCGACGTCACCGCCGCCGCGGCCGTCGCCGCCGCCCCGGCCGGCCCGGCCGCCGCCGCCGAGGTCGCCGAGGAGAAGGACGAGTTCGACGTCATCCTCACCGGTGCCGGCGACAAGAAGATCCAGGTCATCAAGGTCGTGCGTGAGCTGACCTCCCTCGGCCTGAAGGAGGCCAAGGACCTCGTCGACGGCACCCCGAAGCCCGTCCTCGAGAAGGTCAACAAGGAGGCCGCGGAGAAGGCCGCCGAGTCCCTCAAGGGCGCCGGCGCCTCCGTCGAGGTCAAGTAAGACCTTCCGGGTCCGCAGGGATCCCCGCTCGGCCGTCACAGTCTCCGCGTGAGCGGGCTGTAACGCTCAAGCACTGAAGAGCGATCACCCAAGTGGGTGGTCGCTCTTCGGCGTTCCACGGGCCGCCCGGCGGGCTCCTTGCGGTGTCCGTGGCTCGGGGTAAGGTGATCTTCGCCGTGCCCGGGGGAGTCCCGCACGCAGTGCTTTCCGGTGGCCGTGGCAGCGCGCCGCCGGAGAACAGCCGGGCGGCGGGGAGCCCTTGACGAACCGCACGCGGCGCGCGATTCTCAGTTCGCGCCGCGACACGATCCGTAATCCGAGGCATGGATCGGCGGCGAAGAGGGCAGTATCACCGTGCGTTGACGGCAGGGGGATATCGCTCCCGCCCGAGGCGTCGTCGAAGACGGTGTCGAGACAAGGTGAGAACAGCGAGGGTCAGCGGCATTCGTGGGGTTCGCGCATACCCGCACTGGACATCAGTGAGCCATGTGGCTACACTGACCCTTTGCGCTGCCTGTTAGCTGCCCCCTGCCCGTCACCAGGGGTCTGCCCCGCTCGAGCCAGGAAGGCCGGACCGTCCCGACCTGGGACGTTGTCCACTCTTCCTCTCCTCTGCGGGGGCCGGTACGCGCGTAGTGAGTCCGAGCCCTCGGAAGGACCCCCTCTTGGCCGCCTCGCGCACTGCCTCGACCGCGAATACGAACAACGGTGCCAGCACCGCCCCGCTGCGCATCTCCTTTGCAAAGATCAAGGAGCCCCTCGAGGTTCCGAACCTTCTGGCGCTGCAAACCGAGAGCTTCGACTGGCTGCTCGGCAACGACGCGTGGAAGGCTCGCGTCGAGGCGGCTCTGGAGTCAGGTCAGGACGTCCCCACCAAGTCCGGTCTGGAGGAGATCTTCGAGGAGATCTCCCCGATCGAGGACTTCTCCGGGTCGATGTCGCTGACCTTCCGCGACCACCGTTTCGAGCCTCCGAAGAACTCCATCGACGAGTGCAAGGAGCGCGACTTCACGTACGCGGCCCCGCTCTTCGTCACCGCCGAGTTCACCAACAACGAGACCGGCGAGATCAAGTCCCAGACGGTCTTCATGGGCGACTTCCCGCTCATGACCAACAAGGGCACCTTCGTGATCAACGGCACCGAGCGTGTCGTGGTCTCGCAGCTGGTCCGTTCCCCCGGTGTCTACTTCGACTCGTCGATCGACAAGACGTCCGACAAGGACATCTTCTCCGCCAAGATCATCCCCTCCCGGGGTGCCTGGCTGGAGATGGAGATCGACAAGCGCGACATGGTCGGTGTCCGCATCGACCGCAAGCGCAAGCAGTCGGTCACCGTGCTGCTCAAGGCCCTCGGCTACACCACCGAGCAGATCCTCGAGGAGTTCGGCGAGTACGAGTCGATCCGCGCCACCCTGGAGAAGGACCACACCCAGGGCCAGGACGACGCGCTGCTGGACATCTACCGCAAGCTGCGTCCGGGCGAGCCGCCGACCCGTGAGGCCGCGCAGACGCTGCTCGAGAACCTCTACTTCAACCCCAAGCGCTACGACCTCGCCAAGGTCGGCCGCTACAAGGTCAACAAGAAGCTGGGCGCCGACGCCCCGCTCGACGCCGGCATCCTGACCGTCGAGGACATCCTCTCGACGATCAAGTACCTGGTGAAGCTGCACGCCGGCGAGACCGAGACGGTCGGTGACAACGGTTCGACCGTGGTCGTCGAGACCGACGACATCGACCACTTCGGCAACCGCCGCCTGCGCAACGTCGGCGAGCTGATCCAGAACCAGGTCCGTACGGGTCTCGCCCGTATGGAGCGCGTCGTGCGTGAGCGCATGACCACCCAGGACGTCGAGGCGATCACGCCGCAGACCCTGATCAACATCCGGCCGGTCGTCGCCTCCATCAAGGAGTTCTTCGGCACCAGCCAGCTGTCCCAGTTCATGGACCAGAACAACCCGCTGTCGGGTCTGACCCACAAGCGCCGCCTGTCGGCGCTGGGCCCCGGCGGTCTGTCCCGTGAGCGGGCCGGCTTCGAGGTCCGAGACGTCCACCCGTCGCACTACGGCCGCATGTGCCCGATCGAGACCCCTGAAGGCCCGAACATCGGTCTGATCGGCTCGCTCGCCTCCTACGGCCGCGTCAACGCGTTCGGCTTCGTCGAGACCCCCTACCGCAAGGTGGTCGACGGCCAGGTCACCGACGACGTCGACTACCTGACCGCCGACGAGGAGGACCGCTTCGTCATCGCGCAGGCCAACGCCCCGCTGACCGACGAGATGCGGTTCGCCGAGGCGCGCGTCCTGGTCCGCCGCAAGGGCGGCGAGGTCGACTACGTCGGTGGCGAGGACGTGGACTACATGGACGTCTCGCCGCGCCAGATGGTGTCGGTCGCGACCGCCATGATCCCGTTCCTCGAGCACGACGACGCCAACCGTGCCCTCATGGGCGCGAACATGATGCGCCAGGCCGTGCCGCTCATCAAGAGCGAGGCCCCGCTCGTCGGCACCGGCATGGAGTACCGCTCCGCCGTGGACGCCGGCGACGTGGTCAAGGCCGAGAAGGACGGTGTGGTCCAGGAGGTCTCCGCGGACTACATCACCACGGCGAACGACGACGGCACGTACATCACGTACCGCCTGGCCAAGTTCTCCCGCTCCAACCAGGGCACCTCGGTGAACCAGAAGGTCATCGTCAACGAGGGCGACCGGATCATCACCGGTCAGGTCCTCGCCGACGGCCCGGCCACCGAGAACGGCGAGATGGCCCTCGGCAAGAACCTGCTCGTGGCGTTCATGCCGTGGGAGGGTCACAACTACGAGGACGCGATCATCCTGTCGCAGCGCCTCGTGCAGGACGACGTCCTCTCCTCGATCCACATCGAGGAGCACGAGGTCGACGCCCGTGACACCAAGCTCGGCCCCGAGGAGATCACCCGGGACATCCCGAACGTCTCCGAGGAGGTCCTGGCCGACCTCGACGAGCGCGGCATCATCCGCATCGGCGCCGAGGTCATCGCCGGCGACATCCTGGTCGGCAAGGTCACGCCCAAGGGCGAGACCGAGCTGACGCCGGAGGAGCGCCTGCTGCGCGCCATCTTCGGTGAGAAGGCCCGTGAGGTCCGCGACACCTCGCTGAAGGTGCCGCACGGCGAGACCGGCAAGGTCATCGGCGTGCGCGTCTTCGACCGCGAGGAGGGCGACGAGCTGCCGCCGGGCGTGAACCAGCTGGTCCGCGTCTACGTCGCGCAGAAGCGCAAGATCACCGACGGTGACAAGCTCGCCGGCCGTCACGGCAACAAGGGCGTCATCTCGAAGATCCTGCCGATCGAGGACATGCCGTTCCTGGAGGACGGCACCCCGGTCGACATCATCCTCAACCCGCTGGGTGTGCCGTCCCGAATGAACCCGGGACAGGTGCTGGAGATCCACCTCGGCTGGCTCGCCAGCCGCGGCTGGGACGTCTCCGGCCTGGCCGACGAGTGGGCCCGTCGCCTCCAGGCGATCGGCGCCGACGCCGTCGAGCCCGGCACCAACGTCGCCACCCCGGTGTTCGACGGCGCCCGCGAGGACGAGCTGGCCGGCCTGCTGCAGCACACCATCCCGAACCGCGACGGCAACCGCATGGTCCTGCCGTCCGGCAAGGCGAGGCTGTTCGACGGCCGCTCCGGCGAGCCGTTCCCGGACCCGATCTCGGTCGGGTACATGTACATCCTCAAGCTGCACCACCTGGTCGACGACAAGCTGCACGCGCGTTCGACCGGCCCGTACTCGATGATCACCCAGCAGCCGCTGGGTGGTAAGGCCCAGTTCGGTGGCCAGCGCTTCGGCGAGATGGAGGTGTGGGCCCTCGAGGCCTACGGCGCCGCCTACGCGCTCCAGGAGCTGCTGACGATCAAGTCCGACGACGTGACCGGCCGCGTGAAGGTCTACGAGGCCATCGTCAAGGGCGAGAACATCCCTGAGCCCGGCATCCCCGAGTCCTTCAAGGTGCTCATCAAGGAGATGCAGTCCCTTTGCCTCAACGTGGAGGTGCTGTCCAGCGACGGTATGTCCATCGAGATGCGTGACACCGACGAGGACGTCTTCCGCGCTGCGGAGGAGCTCGGCATCGACCTGTCGCGGCGCGAGCCGAGCAGCGTCGAAGAGGTCTGACGGGAGTCCGGCGCGGGGCCTGCCCTTGAGGCCGGCCCCCGCCGATCCCGCGACCCCCGTTTCAGACCACAGACTTACAACCCTGAGAGGGATTGACGCATAGTGCTCGACGTCAACTTCTTCGACGAGCTCCGGATCGGCCTGGCGACCGCTGACGACATCCGTCAGTGGAGCCACGGCGAGGTCAAGAAGCCCGAGACGATCAACTACCGCACGCTCAAGCCGGAAAAGGACGGGCTCTTCTGCGAGAAGATCTTCGGCCCCACCCGGGACTGGGAGTGCTACTGCGGCAAGTACAAGCGCGTCCGCTTCAAGGGCATCATCTGTGAGCGCTGCGGCGTCGAGGTGACCCGCGCCAAGGTGCGCCGTGAGCGGATGGGCCACATCGAGCTCGCCGCCCCTGTCACCCACATCTGGTACTTCAAGGGCGTTCCGTCGCGGCTGGGCTACCTGCTCGACCTCGCCCCGAAGGACCTCGAGAAGGTCATCTACTTCGCCGCGTACATGATCACGTACGTGGACGAGGAGCGTCGTCAGCGCGACCTGCCCTCGCTGGAGGCCCACGTCTCCGTCGAGCGCCAGCAGATCGAGAACCGCCGTGACGCGGACCTCGAGGCCCGCGCCAAGAAGCTCGAGAACGACCTCGGCGAGCTCGAGGCCGAGGGCGCCAAGGCCGACGTGCGCCGCAAGGTGCGCGACGGCGCCGAGCGCGAGATGAAGCAGCTCCGTGACCGCGCCCAGCGCGAGATCGACCGCCTCGACGAGGTGTGGAGCCGCTTCAAGAACCTCAAGGTCCAGGACCTCGAGGGCGACGAGATGCTCTACCGCGAGCTGCGTGACCGCTTCGGCACGTACTTCGACGGCTCGATGGGCGCCGCCGCGCTGCAGAAGCGGCTGGAGTCCTTCGACCTCGAGGAGGAGGCCGAGAAGCTCCGCGAGATCATCCGCACCGGCAAGGGCCAGAAGAAGACCCGCGCGCTCAAGCGCCTCAAGGTCGTCTCCGCGTTCCTGCAGACCAGCAACAGCCCCAAGGGCATGGTGCTCGACTGCGTGCCGGTCATCCCGCCGGACCTGCGTCCGATGGTGCAGCTGGACGGTGGCCGCTTCGCGACCTCCGACCTGAACGACCTGTACCGCCGCGTCATCAACCGCAACAACCGCCTGAAGCGGCTTCTCGACCTCGGCGCGCCCGAGATCATCGTGAACAACGAGAAGCGCATGCTCCAGGAGGCAGTGGACGCGCTGTTCGACAACGGCCGTCGTGGCCGGCCGGTCACCGGTCCGGGCAACCGTCCGCTGAAGTCCCTGAGCGACATGCTCAAGGGCAAGCAGGGCCGTTTCCGTCAGAACCTGCTCGGCAAGCGTGTGGACTACTCCGCGCGTTCCGTGATCGTCGTCGGTCCGCAGCTGAAGCTGCACCAGTGCGGTCTGCCGAAGGCGATGGCGCTGGAGCTCTTCAAGCCGTTCGTGATGAAGCGCCTGGTCGACCTGAACCACGCGCAGAACATCAAGAGCGCCAAGCGCATGGTCGAGCGCGGCCGCACGGTCGTGTACGACGTGCTCGAAGAGGTCATCGCGGAGCACCCGGTTCTGCTGAACCGTGCGCCCACGCTGCACCGCCTCGGCATCCAGGCCTTCGAGCCGCAGCTGGTCGAGGGCAAGGCCATCCAGATCCACCCGCTCGTCTGCACCGCGTTCAACGCGGACTTCGACGGTGACCAGATGGCCGTCCACCTGCCGCTCTCCGCGGAGGCGCAGGCCGAGGCGCGCATCCTGATGCTCTCCTCGAACAACATCCTCAAGCCCGCCGACGGCCGTCCGGTGACGATGCCGACCCAGGACATGGTCCTCGGTCTGTTCTTCCTCACCACGGACGCCGAGGGCCGCGGGCCCAAGGGCGAGGGCCGCTCGTTCGCGTCCGTCGCCGAGGCGATCATGGCCTTCGACGCCGGTGAGCTCTCGCTCCAGGCCGAGGTGGACATCCGCTTCCCGGTCGGCACCATGCCGCCCCGCGGCTGGACCCCGCCGGCCCGCGAGGAGGGCGAGCCCGAGTGGCAGCAGGGGGACTCGTTCCGTCTGCACACCACGCTGGGCCGCGCGCTCTTCAACGAGCTGCTGCCCGAGGACTACCCCTTCGTCGACGAAGAGGTGGGCAAGAAGCAGCTCTCCGAGATCGTCAACGACCTCGCCGAGCGCTACCCCAAGGTGATCGTGGCGGCGACGCTCGACAACCTGAAGTCGGCCGGTTTCTACTGGGCGACCCGTTCCGGTGTCACCGTGGCCATCTCCGACATCGTCGTCCCGGACGCGAAGAAGGAGATCGTCGCTTCGTACGAGGCCAAGGACGAGAAGGTCCAGAAGCAGTACGAGCGCGGTCTGATCACCAAGGAAGAGCGCACCAACGAGCTCATCGGGATCTGGACCGAGGCGACCAACAAGGTCGCCGAGGCCATGAACGAGAACTTCCCGAAGGTCAACCCGGTCTCGATGATGGTGAACTCGGGCGCACGAGGCAACATGATGCAGATGCGTCAGATCGCCGGTATGCGTGGCCTGGTGTCCAACGCCAAGAACGAGACGATCCCGCGTCCCATCAAGGCCTCGTTCCGTGAGGGCCTGTCCGTGCTGGAGTACTTCATCTCCACCCACGGTGCCCGTAAGGGTCTGGCGGACACCGCTCTGCGTACCGCCGACTCGGGTTACCTCACCCGTCGTCTGGTGGACGTCTCGCAGGACGTGATCATCCGCGAGGAGGACTGCGGCACCGAGCGCGGTCTCAAGCTGAAGATCGCCGAGCGCGACGAGGCGGGCGTCTTCGCCAAGGTCGGCAACGTGGAGACCTCGGTCTACGCACGCTGCCTCGCCGAGGACATCGTCGTCGACGGCAAGGTGCTCGCCCCGGCGGGCGTCGACCTCGGTGACGTCCTCATCGAGCAGCTGGTCCGCGCCGGCGTGGAGGAGGTCAAGACCCGCTCGGTCCTGACCTGTGAGTCCGCCGTCGGCACCTGCGCCATGTGCTACGGCCGCTCGCTGGCCACCGGCAAGCTGGTCGACATCGGTGAGGCGGTCGGCATCATCGCCGCCCAGTCCATCGGTGAGCCCGGCACCCAGCTGACGATGCGTACCTTCCACACCGGTGGTGTGGCCGGTGACGACATCACCCAGGGTCTGCCGCGTGTCGTCGAGCTCTTCGAGGCCCGTACCCCGAAGGGTGTCGCCCCGATCTCCGAGGCCGCCGGCCGCGTGCGGATCGAGGAGACCGAGAAGACCAAGAAGATCGTCGTCACCCCGGACGACGGCAGCGACGAGATGCCCTACCCGATCTCCAAGCGCGCCAAGGTCCTGGTGTCCGAGGGCGACCCGGTCCAGGTCGGCCAGCAGCTGACCATGGGTGCCACCAACCCGCACGACGTGCTGCGCATCCTCGGCCAGCGTGCGGTCCAGGTGCACCTGGTCGGCGAGGTCCAGAAGGTCTACAACTCGCAGGGCGTGTCGATCCACGACAAGCACATCGAGATCATCATCCGGCAGATGCTGCGCCGCGTGACGATCATCGAGTCCGGCGACGCGGAGCTGCTGCCGGGCGAGCTGGTGGAGCGCTCGAAGTTCGAGACCGAGAACCGTCGTGTGGTCCAGGAAGGCGGCCACCCGGCCTCCGGCCGTCCGCAGCTGATGGGTATCACCAAGGCCTCGCTGGCGACCGAGTCGTGGCTGTCGGCGGCGTCCTTCCAGGAGACGACCAGGGTCCTGACGGACGCGGCGATCAACGCCAAGTCCGACTCCCTGATCGGCCTCAAGGAGAACGTCATCATCGGTAAGCTCATCCCGGCCGGTACGGGTCTGTCCCGCTACCGCAACATCCGGGTCGAGCCGACCGAGGAGGCCAAGGCCGCCATGTACTCGGCGGTGGGCTACGACGACATGGACTACTCGCCGTTCGGCGCCGGCTCCGGCCAGGCGGTGCCGCTGGAGGACTACGACTACGGTCCGTACAACCAGTGAGCGAACCGCGCTGAGCGGTAGGTCCGCGTGACCTGAGGGCGGTCACCCCCGTGGGGGTGGCCGCCCTTCGGCATGTCCCGGGAGTGGGCCGGACGGGGGAATCCGGGCGGGGAGGGAACCGGGAGCCCGGCGGCGGGCGTTTTACCGTCCAAGGAGAGGGGTGGTGCCGATATGTCCATGCAGCCCTGGTCCCCGTACGCGGGGGGCAGTCCGATGCTGGCGTCGACGGCCGACCGCGAGCGCGCGGTCGACGTGCTCCGCGCCGGGTACGCAGAGGGGCGGCTCGGCAAGACCGAGTTCGAGCAGCGGGTGGCCCGGGCCTACGTGGCCCGCACCCAGGCGGAGCTGTCCGGCCTGGTCGCCGACCTGCCGCAGGGGCCCGTCTCCGCCCCGCCGGCGGCGCACTCCTACGGGCCGCCGCCCGTGCGGGGCTCCTTCGGCGCCGCTCCGCCGGTCCTCGGGGCGGCCCCCTACCCGGGCACGACCAACGGCAAGGCGATAGCCGCGATGGTGCTCGGCATCCTGACGGTGATGTCCGCGGGGCTCACCAGCATCCCGGCGGTGGTGCTCGGCCACCAGGCGCGCGCGGAGATCCGCGCCTCGGGTCAGCAGGGCGACGGCTGCGCGGTGGCCGGCCTGGTGCTGGGCTGGATATGGATCGCCGGGTGGAGCGTCTACTGGCTGGTGGCGCTGATCGCCGCGGCGAACTGATCGGCGCGGCGAACTGGTCGGCGCGGTGAGCCGAGTGCGGCGGTGACCCGAGTGCGGCGGTGGATCGGGCGTCGCGCTGAACCGACGAGGACGGCGCACGCCGCGGTGGTCGGCCGACGTGGCGGGTCGCGGCGTGCGCCGTCCTCGTC
>NZ_JBRIOU010000004.1:1005527-1011414 GCF_053474865.1 Streptomyces sp. CO7 | reverse complement strand
CGCCTGGACGGTGAACCCGTGCTCCGCGCCCAGCCGGCTCAGCGTGGACATGCCCGGGATGCCGTCCGCGTCGGCGCCCGAGTACCCGCAGCGCCGCTGCCAGGCGGCGTAGGCGGTCACGGTCTGCGTGCCGTAGTGGCCGTCCGCGTACGCCGCGGCGAGCAGCCCCTCGGCCACCAGGGCCCGCTCCACGGTTTTCACGCCCTCGTAGGTGACGGGCGTGCCCGAGGCGCCCGGGTCGGTCCGTGCGGCCGTCACGAGCCGCGAGAGGTCCACCACGGGCTGCGGGGGCGGGGTCGGGGCGGCCTGGCCGAGCCGGGAGGCGATGCGCTCCCGCATGCCGGCCATCGAGAAGCCGCGGGGGTCGATCTTGGTGTTGGTCCACTCCTTGTGCCCGATCACCGAACGCGCGCTCCACCGGTGGGCGCGGCAGATCGCCGCCGAGGCCGCCTCTATCGCCTCCAGTTGGGCGGCGGGCCAGGGATCCTTGCCGTCGCCGAGGTTGACGCATTCGAAGCCGTAGAAGCGGGCGTTGCCGTCGGTGTTGTTCTCGTTGGGCGCCGGCAGCGCCGCCGACTCGGCCACCACGGCGCGCAGCACGTCGTCGTCGCCCAGTCCGGCGTGGTTGGCGCGGCCGTTGCCGACCAGGTGGACGGTGCCGTCCTTGGCGATCACGCCGTGGCAGAGGGGGCCGGGAAGGTCGGAGCGGCCTTCGAAGCACAGGCGGACGGTCGCGTCGGTGCCGGAGGTCACCGTGTGGTGGATCATCACGCCGTTGACCGGGCCCCATGCTCCCTTCGCGTTCCGGTTGTTGGTGCGCCAGCCGGAGTGCTCGACCACCTTCACGCCTTCGTTCCGTAGTGCTCTGACGAGGGCGTCGGCGGTCAGAGGTGAGGCCATGGTGCGGTTCCCTTCGCTCGTGTCCTTGCGGGGGTTTCCCTGCGCCTCTCATTCCCTCTGCCGTGCGCATCAACAGTTGCGCCGGTGTTCGATCGTGCGTTCCCGCCGCCCCTCGCAGGGGTGGCCTCCGCTCCGTCCGCCGGGCGCGCGCGGGGCGGCGGACGGGGGCCCGCCGGACCGCGCCGGACCGGCGGGGGCGACGCCGCGGCGGGGCCCTGGCCAGCCCCGGGGCATTTGTTTTGACCACGGCGTATGCGGTAGGTACGCTCAGACCTTGTGCCTGGGGTGTGCCCTGGCCTCCTTGCGTGCCTTTCCACCGCAAGGGGAGTCCGCATCGGCCACCGTGATCCGTGCAGTTCTCCGCCTGACGGCGTAGGTCCGCGGGATTCGACACACCCGACCGCGTGGGTCGGCGATGTTCCAGGTTAGCTTCACCATTCGGCACACAGAAACCGGAGAAGTAGTGCCTACGATCCAGCAGCTGGTCCGGAAGGGCCGGCAGGACAAGGTCGAGAAGAACAAGACGCCCGCACTCGAGGGTTCCCCTCAGCGCCGTGGCGTCTGCACGCGTGTGTTCACGACCACCCCGAAGAAGCCGAACTCGGCCCTGCGTAAGGTCGCGCGTGTGCGTCTGACCAGCGGTATCGAGGTCACTGCTTACATTCCGGGTGAGGGACACAACCTGCAGGAGCACTCGATCGTGCTCGTGCGCGGCGGCCGTGTGAAGGACCTGCCCGGTGTTCGTTACAAGATCATCCGCGGTTCCCTCGACACCCAGGGTGTCAAGAACCGCAAGCAGGCCCGCAGCCGCTACGGCGCCAAGAAGGAGAAGTAAGAATGCCTCGTAAGGGCCCCGCCCCGAAGCGCCCGGTCATCATCGACCCGGTCTACGGTTCTCCTCTGGTGACCTCCCTGATCAACAAGGTGCTGCTGAACGGCAAGCGCTCCACCGCCGAGCGCATCGTCTACGGCGCCATGGAGGGCCTTCGCGAGAAGACCGGCAACGACCCGGTCATCACGCTGAAGCGCGCTCTCGAGAACATCAAGCCGACCCTCGAGGTCAAGTCCCGCCGTGTCGGTGGCGCGACCTACCAGGTGCCGATCGAGGTCAAGCCCGGTCGCGCCAACACGCTGGCCCTGCGCTGGCTGGTCGGTTACTCCCGCGCCCGTCGCGAGAAGACGATGACCGAGCGTCTGCTCAACGAGCTTCTCGACGCCTCGAACGGCCTCGGTGCGGCCGTCAAGAAGCGCGAGGACACGCACAAGATGGCCGAGTCCAACAAGGCCTTCGCGCACTACCGCTGGTAGTCGCAGACCCCATCGAGACCGAGAGAAGACTGAAGCCTTATGGCTACCACTTCGCTTGACCTGGCCAAGGTCCGCAACATCGGGATCATGGCCCATATCGACGCGGGCAAGACGACCACCACCGAGCGGATCCTCTTCTACACCGGCGTCAGCTACAAGATCGGTGAGGTCCACGACGGCGCCGCGACCATGGACTGGATGGAGCAGGAGCAGGAGCGTGGCATCACGATCACCTCTGCTGCCACCACCTGTCACTGGCCGCTGGAAGACGTCGACCACACCATCAACATCATCGACACCCCGGGTCACGTCGACTTCACCGTCGAGGTGGAGCGCTCCCTGCGCGTGCTCGACGGTGCCGTGACGGTGTTCGACGGCGTCGCCGGCGTGGAGCCCCAGTCCGAGACGGTGTGGCGTCAGGCCGACCGTTACGGCGTTCCGCGCATCTGCTTCGTGAACAAGCTGGACCGTACCGGCGCGGACTTCTTCCGCTGCGTTGACATGATCGTCAACCGCCTGGGCGCCCAGCCGATCGTGATGCAGCTGCCGATCGGCGCCGAGGCCGACTTCGTCGGCGTCGTCGACCTGGTCCGCATGAAGGCCCTGGTCTACTCGCCCGAGGCCACCAAGGGCGAGATGTACGACATCGTCGACATCCCGGCCGACCTGCAGGAGCAGGCCGAGGAGTACCGCGCCAAGCTGGTCGAGGACGTCGCGGAGAACGACGAAGAGCTGATGGAGATGTACCTCGAGGGCACCGAGCCCACCGAGGAGCAGCTCTACGCGGCGATCCGTCGTATCACCATCGCGTCCGGCAAGGGCGGCGGCACCACCGTCACCCCCGTGTTCTGCGGCACCGCGTTCAAGAACAAGGGCGTTCAGCCCCTGCTCGACGCCGTCGTGCGCTACCTGCCGTCGCCGGTCGACATCGAGGCGATCGAGGGCACGGACCCGAAGGACGCCGAGACCGTCGTCAAGCGGAAGCCGTCCGACGACGAGCCGCTCGCGGCCCTCGCCTTCAAGATCATGAGCGACCCGCACCTCGGCAAGCTCACCTTCGTCCGGGTGTACTCGGGCCGCCTGGAGTCCGGCTCTTCGGTGCTGAACTCCGTGAAGGGCAAGAAGGAGCGCATCGGCAAGATCTACCGCATGCACGCGAACAAGCGTGAGGAGATCGACTCGGTGGGCGCCGGCGACATCATCGCCGTCATGGGTCTCAAGCAGACCACGACGGGCGAGACGCTGTCGGACGACAAGGCCCCGGTCATCCTGGAGTCCATGGACTTCCCGGCGCCGGTGATCCAGGTCGCCATCGAGCCCAAGTCCAAGGGTGACCAGGAGAAGCTGGGTGTCGCCATCCAGCGTCTCGCGGAGGAGGACCCCTCCTTCCAGGTTCACTCGGACGAGGAGACCGGCCAGACCATCATCGGTGGTATGGGCGAGCTGCACCTCGAGGTGCTGGTCGACCGTATGCGCCGTGAGTTCAAGGTCGAGGCCAACGTCGGCAAGCCGCAGGTCGCGTACCGTGAGACGATCCGCAAGGCCGTCGAGCGCGTGGACTACACCCACAAGAAGCAGACCGGTGGTACCGGTCAGTTCGCCAAGGTGCAGATCGCGATCGAGCCCATCGAGGGCGGCGAGGCGTCGTACGAGTTCGTGAACAAGGTCACCGGTGGCCGCATCCCGAAGGAGTACATCCCTTCGGTGGACGCCGGTGCGCAGGAGGCCATGCAGTTCGGCATCCTCGCCGGTTACGAGATGACCGGCGTGCGTGTCATCCTCATCGACGGTGGCTACCACGAGGTCGACTCCTCCGAGCTCGCGTTCAAGATCGCGGGTTCGCAGGCCTTCAAGGAGGCCGCGCGCAAGGCCAGCCCCGTGCTGCTCGAGCCGATGATGGCCGTCGAGGTCACCACGCCCGAGGACTACATGGGCGAGGTCATCGGCGACATCAACTCCCGCCGTGGTCAGATTCAGGCCATGGAGGAGCGCGCCGGCGCCCGCGTCGTGAAGGGCCTGGTGCCGCTGTCGGAGATGTTCGGCTACGTCGGCGACCTCCGCAGCAAGACGTCGGGTCGCGCGAGCTACTCGATGCAGTTCGACTCCTACGCCGAGGTTCCGCGGAACGTCGCCGAGGAGATCATCGCGAAGGCCAAGGGCGAGTAACTCCACCGAGTTCCACGCTTTAGGCTTGACTCCGTGCCTCCAGGGGCATTCCGGCGCGAACCGAGAGGAACGTGCCGGGGTGCCCCGAGGGGCCGGGCATTCCAGCAAAGATCACCTGGCGCCGATGAAGCAAGGCGTTCAGAACCACTCCCAGGAGGACCCCAGTGGCGAAGGCGAAGTTCGAGCGGACTAAGCCGCACGTCAACATCGGCACCATCGGTCACATCGACCACGGTAAGACGACCCTCACGGCCGCCATTACCAAGGTGCTGCACGACGCGTACCCGGACCTGAACGAGGCCACCGCGTTCGACAACATCGACAAGGCTCCTGAGGAGCGCCAGCGCGGTATCACCATCTCCATCGCGCACGTCGAGTACCAGACGGAAGACCGGCACTACGCCCACGTCGACTGCCCGGGTCACGCGGACTACATCAAGAACATGATCACCGGTGCCGCCCAGATGGACGGCGCGATCCTGGTGGTCGCCGCGACCGACGGCCCGATGCCGCAGACCAAGGAGCACGTGCTCCTGGCCCGCCAGGTCGGCGTTCCGTACATCGTCGTCGCCCTGAACAAGGCCGACATGGTGGACGACGAGGAGATCCTGGAGCTCGTCGAGCTCGAGGTCCGTGAGCTCCTCACCGAGTACGAGTTCCCGGGCGACGACGTTCCGGTCGTCAAGGTCTCCGCTCTGAAGGCGCTCGAGGGCGACCAGAAGTGGGCCGACTCGGTTCTCGAGCTCATGAAGGCAGTCGACACCGCGATCCCGCAGCCGGAGCGCGACGTCGACAAGCCGTTCCTCATGCCGATCGAGGACGTCTTCACGATCACCGGTCGCGGTACGGTCGTCACCGGCCGTATCGAGCGTGGTGTCCTGAAGGTCAACGAGACCGTCGACATCATCGGCATCAAGACCGAGAAGACCACCACCACGGTCACCGGTATCGAGATGTTCCGCAAGCTGCTCGACGAGGGCCAGGCCGGTGAGAACGTCGGTCTGCTCCTCCGTGGCATCAAGCGCGAGGACGTCGAGCGCGGCCAGGTCATCATCAAGCCGGGTTCGGTCACCCCGCACACCGAGTTCGAGGCCCAGGCCTACATCCTCGGCAAGGACGAGGGTGGTCGCCACACCCCGTTCTTCAACAACTACCGCCCGCAGTTCTACTTCCGTACGACGGACGTGACCGGCGTCGTGACCCTCCCCGAGGGCACCGAGATGGTCATGCCGGGTGACAACACCGAGATGAAGGTGGACCTCATCCAGCCCATCGCCATGGAGGAGGGCCTGAAGTTCGCCATCCGTGAGGGTGGTCGTACCGTGGGCGCCGGCCAGGTCACCAAGATCGTCAAGTAAGTTCCCTTGCCTGACGGTCACTCGATGACCTGAGCTCTTGTGGCTCAAGGAGGGCCCGCACGACATCACGTCGTGCGGGCCCTTCGGCGTTCCCTGGGGCGTGGCCGGCGCCGCCCCTGCGGTCCCTCTCCGGCTCCCCCGGCCCTTCACAGGCC
>NZ_JBRIOU010000004.1:1001696-1005427 GCF_053474865.1 Streptomyces sp. CO7 | reverse complement strand
GCACCCGCCCGGGCCGGCCGCTCCCCGGGAGCTCGCCGCCCCGCTCCCCACCACCCCGCGTCGCTGCGGCCGGCCCGGGCGGGTGCAGCGTTTTCGCCAAGTTCCCGGCTCTCCGTTTCCCGTGCTCCCGCCATCGCCCCAGGGGCGCCGCGGAGGGTCCGGGTGGCGCGATCGCCCCAGGTCACGTGCTGTTTGCGGCTCACCCCCAGGCGTTGCGCCACGTTGCGGAAGAAATTCCGCGACTTTCGCGCCGCCTCGTGGCCGATTTCGAAAACCCGCGCTTGCCGTGCCCTGGCGGAAGGGCGCCCGTGCGGTCGTTTCCGCCTGCGATTTCCGGATCTTCCCGGTCGTGTTCGCGTATCGAAAGTTTTCGTTGCTCCCGACCCGTTGTCGTGCTCCCGTCCCTGCCCCAACATTTGTCAGGCCGGTTACCAAAATCAGCCGAGAAGTGGGTGAGCCATGCGCGGGAACGTCAGCCGTAGGTCGGTTCTGGGGACTGGGGCGGCTGCGGGCCTGGTGGCCCTCCCCCTGGTCGGCGGTGGGGCCGGTACCGGGTACGCGGCCCAGGGTGACGCGGAGCGCGGCGCGGCCGGAGGGGGGCCGCGCCGCACCGACTCCGGCGCGTACATCACGTTCAAGCCGGAGGCCGGCGCCTTCCCGCTGGTGCGCAAGGGGCACGCCGCCCCGGTGATCGTGGACGAGGACGACTTCGCGGGCGTGGTCCGGGTCGCCGAGGACCTGCGCGCCGACGTCGAGCGGGTCACCGGTGTGAAGCCGGCGGCGCGCGCGGGGTCGGCCCGTGAGGTCGTCATCGTCGGAACACTCGGCCGCAGCGAGCTGGTGGACAAGCTCGTCGAGTCCGGGAAGCTGGACGTCTCCCGCATACGGGGGAAGTGGGAGACCTCCCAGCAGACGGTGGTCGAGCGCCCGATGCCCGGCGTCTCCCGCGCCCTGGTGATCGTGGGCAGCGACCAGCGCGGCGCCATCTTCGGTGCCTACGACGTCAGCCGCGGCATCGGCGTCTCCCCCTGGTACTGGTGGGACGACGTCGTGCCGGTGCAGCGCCGGGAGATCTACGTCAAGGCCGGTTCCTGGACGCAGGGCACCCCGAAGGTCAAGTTCCGTGGTGTCTTCATCAACGACGAGAACCCGAACCTCGGCACCTGGGCGCCCCAGTTCTTCGGTCCGGGCAAGGCGCCGGGCTTCGACGGCGGCTTCAACGCGAAGTTCTGGGAGAAGGTCTTCGAGGTCCTCCTGCGCCTGAAGGGCAACTACCTGTGGCCGGCCGTGTGGGGCCGGGCGTTCGCCGAGGACGACCCGGAGAACCACGCCCGCGCCACCGCCTACGGAGTGGTCATGGGCACCTCGCACGAGGCCCCGATGATGCGCGGCATCGAGGAGTGGAACCGCCACGCCAAGGCCGCCGTCCGCGACTCCGCGGGCAACATCACCACCCCCGGCTCCGACCCGTACGGCGGCACCGGCGAGTGGTCCTTCCGCCGCAACCGCGCCGCCATCGAGGCGTACTGGCGCGACGGCATCAAGCGGATGAAGGAGCAGGGTTACGAGGGTGTGGTCACCCTCGGCATGCGCGGCAACGGCGACGTCAGCCTGCCCGACGGCGACGGCATCGAGCTGATGCAGGAGATCATCAGCACCCAGCGCGGGATCATCAAGGAGATCCTGGGTTCCGAGACCGCGGTGCCGCAGGTGTGGACGCTCTACAAGGAGGTCCAGCGGTACTGGACCAAGGGCCTGCGTGCTCCCGAGGACGTCACGGTGGTGTTCTGCGACGACAACTGGGGCAACATCCGCAAGCACCCGGACCCGGCCGAGCCGTACCGCTCGGGCAACTACGGCGTGTACTACCACTTCGACTACGTGGGCGGCGGCCGCAACTACAAGTGGGTCGACACCACGTCGCTGCCGAACATGTGGGACCAGCTCCACCAGGCCGTCTCCTACGGCAACCACGGCCTGTGGGTCGTCAACGTCGGCGACCTGAAGGGCAACGAACTGCCCACGCAGTTCTTCCTCGACTACGCCTGGAGCCCCAGCCGCTGGGAGCTCGACGAGATCCCGGAGTGGGAGCGGAACTACGCCGAACTGCACTTCGGCCAGGAGCACGCCGAGGCCATCGCCGCGGTCCTGTCGCGCTACGCCCACCTGCAGCAGCTCCGCAAGCCGGAGCTGCTCAACCGGCGCATCACGCTCGACCCCACCAAGGACCTGGCCACCGACAACTCCGCGGTCGTCTACGACGACAAGCAGACCCCCTTCTACTGGGGCGAGCTGGAGCGTGTCACGCAGGACTGGCGGGAGCTCGCCAAGGAGACGGCGCGGATCGGGCGCAAGCTGCCCGCCTCCGCCCAGGACGCCTGGTTCGAGCTGGTCGGCTACAACGTCCTCGCCACGGCCAACGTCTACGACCTGCGCGAGGCGGAGTTCACCAACATCCTCTACGCCGGCCAGGGCCGCGCCGCCACCAACGCCCTCGCCGACCGCGCCGAGGCGGGTCTGCAGGAGGACTTCCGCCTGCAGGACGTCTTCAACACGCAGATCGCGGACGGCAAGTGGAAGGACTTCCAGCTCCAGCCGCACATCGACTACGGCGACATCGAGCGGTACGGCAACAACGCCCCGTGGCAGCAGCCCGAGGTGAACAACGTCGCCATCAAGGACGTGCTCTTCCCCGCAGTGAAGCGCATCGAGGTCCCCGACACCGCCGACATGGGTGTCGCGATCTCCGGCTCCGAGAAGTGGTGGCCGGCGGCGGAGGCGGAAGCCGTCCTCCCCGAGTTCAGCCCGTACCGGACCGACGACGACGCCTTCGTCGAGATCTTCAACCGGGGCACCCGGTCCTTCGCGTACACGGTCACCTCGTCGGCGCCGTGGCTGCGCGTGGAGCGCACCCGTGGCACGGTCGGCACGCAGGTCCGGCTGAAGGTCTCCGTGGACTGGCACCGCGCGCCGGCCGGGCGCAGCGAGGCCGAGCTCACCGTGGAGGGCGCGGGCAGCACCGTCACCGTGAAGGCCGTCGCCGACCACACCTCGGCTCGGGGCCTCAAGGGCTTCGTGGAGGCGGGCGGTTACATCGCCATCGACGCCGAGCACCACAGCCGCGCCGTCGCCACCGAGGACGCCGGGTGGCTGCGGATCGACCGCATCGGCCGCAGCTCCGCGGGCATGACCCCGACCCCGGTGACGGCTCCCGCCCAGACCCCCGGCAGCGGCCCGTACCTCGAGTACGACGTGACGGTCCTGACGCCGGGCGAGGTCACCGTCTGGGCCTACCTGTCGCCGCGCAACCCGGCCCTCACGGGCACCGGGCTGCGGTACGCGGTCTCGTTCGACGGCGACGCCCCGAAGACCGTCGACATCACCGCCGCGACCGGCGCGGACGACGGCGGCATGAACAAACGGTGGGAGCGCAACACCTCCGACAACGTGAACCGGACGCCCACCAAGCACACGCTGTCGGCGGGCACCCACAAGCTGCGGTTCTGGATGGTCGACCCGACCGTCGTCCTGCAGCGCCTGATCGTCGACACCGGTGCGCTGCCGACGACCTACCTCGGCCCGGTGGAAAGCCGCCGGGTCCGCTGAGACCAGAGGCGCCGACCTGGGGAGGTCCGGCGCCTCTTCCCCCCACATCCCCGCACCACAGCCCGGCCGCGTCCTGCGGCCCGGCGATCCCGGCGTCACCGCCGGCGGGGGCAGTGCTGCCGGCG
>NZ_JBRIOU010000004.1:999263-1001596 GCF_053474865.1 Streptomyces sp. CO7 | reverse complement strand
GGGCAGCACTGCCCCCGCCTGGGGCCGCCGTCCTCGGCACCACCGCCGTCCGGCACGGGTGCCGCAACGCTCCACCGACATCAAGCACCATCGAGAGGACCGCAATGAAGCACCTCCGTGCTGCCGCAGCCGTCATGGCGAGCGGGGCGCTGCTGTTCACCGGCGCCGTCACCTCCGCGCAGGCCGCTCCGGCGGGCGCCTACCACCACCCCAAGGGTGCTCCGCTGAAGGCCCTGGCCAACCGCGACCACCTGCTCTTCGGTACCGCGGTCAACATGGACGCCCTCGCCGAGGACACGACGTACCGCAAGATCACGGCCCGCGAGTTCAGCTCGGTCACCGCCGAGAACGTGATGAAGTGGGAGACCCTCCAGCCGCAGCGCGGGGTCTACGACTTCACCCAGGGCGACGCCCTGGTGAAGTTCGCCCGCTCCAACGGCCAGGCGGTCCGCGGTCACACCCTGCTGTGGCACAACCAGCTCCCGGGCTGGCTGACCTCGGGCGTGGCCGACGGCTCGATCTCCAAGGACGAGCTGCGCCAGATCCTGCGTGAGCACATCACCACGGTGGCCAAGCACTACAAGGGCAAGCTCTACCAGTGGGACGTCGTCAACGAGGTCTTCGAGGAGGACGGCAGCTACCGCCAGTCGCTCTGGTACCAGCAGCTCGGCCCGTCGTACATCGCCGACGCCTTCCGCTGGGCCCACCAGGCCGACCCGTTCGCGAAGCTGTACGTCAACGACTACAACGTCGAGGGCGTCAACGCGAAGTCGACCGCCTACTACAACCTGGTGAAGGACCTGCGGGCCCAGGGCGTCAAGGTGGACGGCTTCGGCATCCAGGGTCACCTGAGCACCCGCTACGGGTTCCCGGGCGACATCCCGGCCAACCTGAAGCGCTTCGCCGACATCGGTGTGGAGTCCTCCTTCACCGAGGTCGACGTGCGCGGCGACATGCCGATGGACGAGGCCAAGCTCGACCGTCAGGCCGAGTACTTCGGCCGCATGCTGGACGCCTGCCTCGACCAGCGGAAGTGCACCTCGTTCACCATCTGGGGCTTCGCCGACCAGTACTCCTGGGTGCCCGGCGTCTTCGACGGTGAGGGCTCGGCCAACATCTACGACGAGAACTACGCCCCGAAGCCGTCCTACTGGGCGGTGCGCGAGGAGCTCGCCGGCGGCCGCAACGACTGAACCACCCACGGGCCTTCACCGGCCCACGTCCCTCCTGTCCCTGTGACAGGGGAACCGGCTCCGGCGGGCAACACTTCACCCCGCGCCGCCCGCCGGTGACGCGCCCCCGCCGGAGTTCCTCCATCCCTCCGGCGGGGGCGTCCTGCTGCGTGCCCACGGCCCTTGCGTCCACCCGGCACAGGAATCAAGCTCCGTGCATGGAGCTGGAGTTGCGGCATCTGAGAGTGATCAGGGAGATCGCCGACGCGGGCAGTCTGACCCGTGCGGCGACGGCGCTGGGACTGTCCCAGCCGACGCTGAGCGCGCAGCTGAAGCGGATCGAGCGGACGCTGGGCGGGACGCTGTTCGAGCGCGGACGGTTCGGGGTGCGGGCGACGCCGCTGGGCGAACTGGTGCTGGCGCGGACCCGGGTGGTGCTGCCGGCGGTGACCGAACTCCAGCAGGAGGCCGCGTTGTTCGCCCGCACGCGCTCAGGCCCGCGCCGGTTCCGGCTGGGCGGGACGCACGGGCCGCTGCCGGCCGGCCTGCTCGCCCGGCTGGCCGACGCGGCGCCCGGCGTACCGGTGACGACCACCACCACCTGGTCGGAGCGGGAGCTGGCCGGGCAGGTGTCCGAGGGGAGGATCGACTTCGCGCTCGTCGGGGTCTGCGGATCCGCGCATCCGCCCGCGGCGCCGCAGGTGTCCTGGCGGGAGATCGCCGTCGACGCCGTGCACGTCATGCTGCCGGCCACCCATCCGCTGGTCGGGCGCCCGGAGATCGACCTGGCCGACCTCGCCGGGGAGGACTGGGGCGCGGTGCCGGGGGACGGCTGCTTCGCCGACTGCTTCTCCGCGGCCTGCGCCCGGGCCGGGTTCACCCCGCGGAGCCTGTTCGAGACGGACACCTCGTCGATCGTGCATCTGGTGCAGGTGGGGCGGGCGCTGGGGCTGGCGAGGGCCACCTTCGCGCCGGCGCCGGGGATCGTGATCCGGCCGCTCGCGGGGACGCCGCTGACCTGGCGGCACCTGCTGGCCTGGCAGGATACCGCGCAGCCGCCCGCCGCCGTCGACCTGGTCCTCACGCAGGCGCGGGCCGCCCACGCCGACGCCCTGCGCCGTGCGGCGCAGGGGGGCGCGGCGTAGCGCCGGGGCGCGGCCC
>NZ_JBRIOU010000004.1:997957-999163 GCF_053474865.1 Streptomyces sp. CO7 | reverse complement strand
CTCCCCGGCCGCCGGCGCCGCGGCGCTGCTCGCCGCCGGCACGCTGGTGCTGTCCGGCCTGGTCGGCACCGCGGCCGCCCGCCCGACCGTGCCGTCCGCCCCGACCGTCGCGGAGGCCCCCTCCGCCGCCGAGACCCTCCGGGTCGACCGGGCCCCGGCCGGACTCCTCCAGGCGCTCCGCCGCGACCTAGGCCTGACCGCCGAGCAGGCCGAGCGCCGTCTGGCCAACGAGGCGGAGGCCGGCGCGACGCTCGGCCGGCTGCGCCTCGCGCTCGGCGCGGACCACGCCGGTTCCTGGGTGGGCGGCGCGGACTCCGGCACGCTCACGGTGGCCACCACCGACCGCTCCGACGTCCCGGTCATCGAGCGGACCGGTGCCCGGGCCGTCGTCGTGGACCGCTCGCTGGGTGAGCTGGAGGCGGCTGCGGCCCGTCTCGACCGGGCCGCCCGGACGTCCGCGGCGGCCCTGGACGCCCCGGTCCGCTACGTCGACCCCCGGCGCAACAAGGTCGTCGTCGAAGCCGTCGACCCGGCCGCGGCCGCGGCGCTGGTCGAGGCGGCCGCGGTGGCGCCGGCGGCCGTCGAGGTGGTCCGCACCGCGGAGCGCCCCCGCACCTACTACGACCTGCGCGGTGGCGACGCCTACTACATGGGCGGCGGAGGCCGCTGCTCGATCGGCTTCCCGGTGACCCGGTCCGGCACCCAGGGCTTCGTCACCGCCGGTCACTGCGGCACGGTCGGCCAGTCCACCTCGGGCTACAACCAGGTCGCCCAGGGCACCTTCCAGGGCTCCACCTTCCCCGGCCGGGACATGGCGTGGGTGGCGGTCAACGCCAACTGGACGGCGACCGCGACGGTGGTGAGCTCCGGCTCCCAGGTGGCCGGCTCCACGCAGGCGGCGGTGGGCGCGTCGATCTGCCGCTCCGGGTCCACCACGGGGTGGCGCTGCGGCACCGTGCAGCAGCACAACACCAGCGTCACCTACCAGGAGGGCACCGTCTCGGGCGTGACACGGACCTCGGTGTGCGCCGAGCCGGGCGACTCGGGCGGCTCGTTCATCTCCGGCAGCCAGGCGCAGGGCGTCACCTCCGGCGGGAGCGGCAACTGCTCCTCCGGCGGGACCACCTACTACTACCCGGTCAACCCGATCCTGTCCTCGTACGGGCTGACGCTGAAGACGGCCGGACCGACCACGCCGCCCACCAC
>NZ_JBRIOU010000004.1:997132-997857 GCF_053474865.1 Streptomyces sp. CO7 | reverse complement strand
GTCACGTACCGGTGCCTGCAGCAGCACCAGGCGCAGGGCGGCTGGGAGCCGCCGAACGTGCCCGCCCTGTGGCAGCGGGCCGGCTGATCTTCCTTGAGGGGGCGCGCCTCACCGCGGTGTTGTCGCCCCGCCCCTCTCGCCCCCGCCGGGGTTCCTCCACCTCCGGCGGGGGTCCGTGTTCCGGGTGCGGCCCGGCCGGGCCGACGGGGATCAGCCCAGGGCCGCCAGCAGGGCCTCGCAGGCCTCCTCGCAGGAGCGGCAGGCCGCGGCGCAGAGCCGGCAGTGGTCGTGCTGGGTGTGGTGGGCGCACTCCTCGCCGCAGGCCCGGCAGGCCGCGGCGCACGCGGTGAGCATGGCCCGGGTGACGTCGACGTTCGAGCCGGTGTGCCGGGACAGGACGCGGGCCGTGGCGCCGCAGACGTCGGCGCAGTCCAGGTCGGAGCGGACACAGGTGGCGAGCTCGTCGACCATGTCCTCGGAGAGGCACGCGTCCGCGCACGCCGTGCACACCTGGCCGCAGGACACGCACTCCTCGATGCAGGCGGTGAGTTTCTCCCGGTCGACGCCGCCGAGGGCGGAGGGGTAGGCGTCGAGCATCTCCTTGACCTTGAGCGTGGTCATGCGGTCACTCTCCTTCCGCTGGTCACCCTGGCCGGGTGGGCGGATCGAGGCGGGGCAAACCTGAACGCGGGAGGGCGGCGGGCATTCCGCCCGCCGCCCTCCCA
>NZ_JBRIOU010000004.1:970313-997032 GCF_053474865.1 Streptomyces sp. CO7 | reverse complement strand
AGGGCGGCGGGCATTCCGCCCGCCGCCCTCCCACGACCTGCGCCGACGTTCCGCGACCTGCGCCGACGTACCGCCACCCGCCTCGCCGGACCGCCCGCCCCGGGACTGGCGTCGCTCCGCGACCGTCGGCCCCGGCGGACCGGCCGGCTCAAGGGTGCGCCCCGCTCAGTGGGCGGCGGCCGACGCCTGGGGACCGCGGCCGCGGGCGGCCGGGCCGGTGGTGACCAGCAGGCCCGCCACGACCGCGGCGAGCAGCATCGCCCCGACGCCCCACCACAGCGCGTGGGTGAACCCGTGCACCATGGCCTCCTGCGCCAGTCGCGCCGGGCCGCCCGGGCCGGGACGGTGCTCGCCCAGGTAGCTGCTGGTGGCCGAGGTGGCGAGGGTGTTGAGCAGGGCCGTACCCAGCGAACCGCCCACCTGCTGCGCGGTGTTGACCGTGGCCGAGGTGACGCCGGCGTCCTGCGGCCGGACGCCCGCCGTCGCGGTGGAGAAGACCGGCATGAAGGTCAGACCCATGCCGAGGCCCAGCAGCAGCATGCCTGGGAGGACGTGTGTCGCGTAGGCGGAGTCGACCTCCAGGAAGGTCAGCCAGCTCAGGCCGGCCGCGCCGAGGACCATGCCGGGGACCATCAGCATCCGCGGCGGGGTGCTGGGCAGCAGACGTGCCGAGATCTGGGTGGAGCTGATCATGATCGCCGCGGACATCGGCAGGAACGCCAGACCCGTCCTGACGGGGGAGTACCCGAGGATGCCCTGCAGGTAGTAGGTCATGAAGAGGAACACGCCGAACATGCCGATGGTGGCCAGGCCCATGGTGAGGAAGCTGCCCGCGCGGTTGCGGTCGGCGAGCACCCGCAGCGGCAGCAGCGGGGTGGCGGCCCGGGACTGCCACAGGCCGAAGCAGACGAGCAGCAGCGCGCCGCCGATCAGCAGCGTCAGCACCGTGGCGTCGCTCCAGCCCTGGGCCTCGGCCTCCGAGAAGCCGTACACGACGGCGACCAGACCGCCGCAGCCGAGCAGCACGCCGGGCACGTCCAGCCGCGCCTCGCGGTGGCCGGGCCGGTCGTGGAGCAGCACCAGCGCGCCGATCACCGCGACCACGGCGATCGGGATGTTGACGTACAGGCACCAGCGCCAGTCCAGGTACTCGGTGAGGATGCCGCCGAGCAGCAGGCCGATCGCGCCGCCCGCGCCGGCCAGCGCGCCGTAGATGCCGAACGCCTTGCCGCGCTCGCGCGGGTCGGTGAAGGTGGTGGTCATCAGCGAGAGCGCGCTCGGGGCGAGCAGCGCGCCGAACGCGCCCTGCAGGGCACGGGCCGCGAACAGCATCCCGGACGTCTGGGCCGCTCCGCCGAGCGCGGAGGCGACCGCGAAGCCGACCAGGCCGATCACGAAGGTGCGCTTGCGGCCGACCAGGTCGGCGACCCGGCCGCCGAGCAGCAGGAGACCGCCGAAGGCCAGGGTGTAGGCGGTGATCATCCACTGCCGGTTGCCGTCGGATATCTCCAGCGCCTTCTGCGCCGAGGGCATCGCGATGTTCACGATGGTGGCGTCGAGTACCACCATCAGCTGGGCCAGGGCGATGACCACCAGGCCCCACCAGCGGCGGGGGTCGGGCGCGTCGCCGACGCCGCCGGGTGCGGCGGGCGGCGCGGTCCGTGTCGCTCCCTGGGAAGCGGGGAATGAGGGTTCGCTCATGGCGAGGACGTCGCTCCTTCGAGGGGAAATCATCAGTTCAGCAGATTGTCAGTAGTGCTGAACATCAGTGAAGGATACGCTCATTCCCATGAAGGACGCGCCTCTCTTGTCGCAGCGCCTCGGCTACCTGCTGAAGCAGGCCCAGGGCCGCCTGTCCACCGAGCTGGTGGAGGCGCTGGCGCCGTTCCGCCTCCACCCGCGTGAGCTGGCGGTTCTCGCCGTCATCCACGAGTCGGCGGAGCAGCCTTCACAGATGGAACTCGCCGAGTGGATCTGCCTGGACCGCACCAGCATGGTCGGCGCGATCGACTCGCTGGAGCGCAACGGGTACGTGGAGCGGCGCCGCAGCGACCTGGACCGGCGGCGCAACGTCATCACCCTCACGCCGGAGGGCGAACGGTGCCTGGCCGAGGCCGAACAGGCGCGTGAACGGGTGGAGCGCTCCTTCCTCGCCCCGCTGGACCCGCAGGCCGCGGCCGCCCTGGTCGACGCCCTCGCCACTCTGCTGGCCGCCCACGGCGCCGGACCGATGGGGCACCGGGGCTGCCCTTCGTGACCGGGCCGCACCCCGACGCCGGCACCGCCCTCCGGGCGGGTCCGTCCCACGACGGTGTCCGTCCTCCTCGAGCCGGACCGGATCAGCAGCGCGCAGAGGCCGCGGCGCGCGGTAACCGTGAGCCCTCCGCTTCACCCGTTCGGGCATGATCCGCGCCACATTCGGCGGAGGGTCCCGCACCCGGGGCCCGGCAGGCCCGGGCGAGAGGGAGCGGAAGGGTGCCGAGGAGGCGGCGTGAATGCGCCGACCGTGTCGCGGAGGACTGGGCTGACCTGCGGCTTTGTACGCACCGTGCGCGACACGGCACCCTTGGGTTTGACGTGCTCGTCGTGCCGGGTACTCTCTTCCGCCCGATTGGCCAGGCTCGTCTGCCGTATGGCACACTAGCCAAGTTGCTCGGTCGAGTGTTGATGTCGCACGCCTCCCGCCGGGAGGACCGGAAGCGAGTCCCACAGTACTCGTCAGCCCCATGCGGGCTGGAAGTACGGGAATCTTCCGGGAAGTGTCGGCGCAGCTCCGGCCAGGCACCCGGTGGGCCTTCCGCTCCCGGTTCCGCGGCAGCGAGCCGCACTCCCATCACCATCTGGTAGGGACTTCCGATTCGTTCGGGACTTCGTATCGACGGGAGCGCGACACGCCCGACCGCGTGGGTCGGCGAAGAGGGTCCAGCAAACCCACTGGGTTCCAGAGCGTTACTAGAGACAGGACTACTGAGTAGCCATGGCGGGACAGAAGATCCGCATCCGGCTCAAGGCCTACGACCACGAGGTCATCGACTCTTCGGCGAAGAAGATCGTCGAGACGGTGACTCGCACTGGTGCGTCGGTCGCGGGCCCGGTGCCGCTGCCCACTGAGAAGAACGTGTACTGCGTCATCAAGTCGCCGCACAAGTACAAGGACTCGCGCGAGCACTTCGAGATGCGCACGCACAAGCGCCTGATCGACATTCTCGACCCGACTCCGAAGACCGTTGACTCCCTGATGCGACTCGACCTCCCGGCCGGTGTCGACATCGAGATCAAGCTCTGAAGGCCGGTGATCTGAGAATGGCTAAGCAGATCAAGGGCATCCTGGGCGAGAAGCTCGGCATGACGCAGGTGTGGGACGCGAACAACCGCGTCGTCCCGGTCACCGTCGTCAAGGCCGGCCCGAACGTCGTGACCCAGGTCCGCACGAACGACACCGACGGCTACGAGTCGGTCCAGATCGCCTTCGGCGAGATCGACCCGCGCAAGGTGAACAAGCCCCTCAAGGGCCACTTCTCCAAGGCCGACGTCACTCCCCGCCGCCACCTCGTCGAGATCCGTACCTCGGACGCTTCCGAGTACACCCTCGGCCAGGAGATCACCGCTGAGGTGTTCGAGGCCGGCATCAAGGTCGACGTGACCGGCAAGAGCAAGGGCAAGGGCTTCGCCGGTGTCATGAAGCGTCACAACTTCCGTGGCGGCAAGGCCTCGCACGGTGCCCACCGCGTGCACCGCAAGCCCGGTTCGATCGGTGGCTGCGCCACCCCGGGCCGCGTCTTCAAGGGCATGCGCATGGCTGGCCGTATGGGCAACGAGCGCGTGACCACCCAGAACCTGACCGTCCACGCCGTTGACGCGGAGAAGGGTCTGCTGCTCATCAAGGGCGCGGTTCCCGGTCCGAACGGCGGCCTCGTCCTGGTCCGCACCGCGGCCAAGGGGGCCTGAGGTAATGAGCACTGTTGACATCCTTTCGCCGGCGGGCGACAAGGCCGGTACCGTCGAGCTCCCCTCGGAGATCTTCGACGCCAAGGTCAGCGTTCCGCTGATCCACCAGGTCGTCGTCGCGCAGCTGGCCGCGGCCCGTCAGGGCACGCACAAGACCAAGACCCGCGCCGAGGTCCGTGGTGGTGGCCGCAAGCCTTACCGCCAGAAGGGCACCGGTCGCGCCCGTCAGGGTTCGACCCGCGCGCCCCAGTTCGCCGGTGGTGGCGTCGTGCACGGTCCCGTGCCGCGTGACTACTCGCAGCGGACCCCCAAGAAGATGAAGGCCGCCGCCCTGCGTGGCGCCCTCACCGACCGGGCGCGTCACAACCGCATCCACGTCGTCTCCGGCGTGGTCGAGGGTGCCGCCTCCACGAAGGCCGCCAAGTCGCTGTTCGGCAAGATCTCGGAGCGCAAGAACCTGCTCCTGGTCGTCGACCGCGCCGACGAGGCCGCGTGGCTGTCCGCCCGCAACCTGCCCCAGGTCCACATCCTGGAGCCGGGCCAGCTGAACACGTACGACGTTCTCGTCTCGGACGACGTGGTCTTCACCAAGGCCGCTTTCGAGTCCTTCGTGTCCGGCGGCCAGGCCGTCACCGAAGGGAGCGAGGCCTGATGGCTACGCGTCACCCGAGCATCGCCTCCAAGGCTGCGAAGGCCGCCAAGGCCGCGCGCGTCGCCAAGGCGCGCCGCCACGCCGCCGAGGGCAAGAACACCGTCGTCACCCCGGCCAGCAAGTCGTACACGGACCCCCGTGACGTGCTGCTGAAGCCGGTCGTGTCGGAGAAGAGCTACGCGCTCATCGACGAGAACAAGTACACGTTCCTCGTCGACACGCGGGCCAACAAGACCCAGATCAAGCAGGCCGTGCAGTCGGTCTTCTCGGTCAAGGTCACCGGGGTCAACACGATCAACCGCCAGGGCAAGCGCAAGCGGACCCGCACCGGGTTCGGCAAGCGTCCCGACACCAAGCGCGCGATCGTAACCCTCGCTGAGGGCGACCGTATCGACATCTTCGGCGGTCCGACCGCCTGACGGCGGTCGGGATCGTCCAGATTTCGGAATACTTCCGAGGACTGAGAGACAATGGGTATCCGCAAGTACAAGCCGACGACTCCGGGCCGTCGTGGCTCCAGCGTCGCCGACTTCGTCGAGGTCACGCGGTCCACGCCGGAGAAGTCGCTGGTCCGCCCGCTGCACAGCAAGGGCGGCCGTAACAACGCCGGTCGTGTGACCGTTCGCCACCAGGGTGGTGGCCACAAGCGCGCCTACCGCGTGATCGACTTCCGTCGTCACGACAAGGACGGCGTGCCCGCGAAGGTCGCGCACATCGAGTACGACCCCAACCGCACCGCGCGCATCGCGCTGCTGCACTACGCGGACGGCGAGAAGCGCTACATCCTCGCCCCGCGCAACCTGCAGCAGGGTGACCGCGTCGAGAACGGTCCCGGGGCCGACATCAAGCCGGGCAACAACCTGGCGATCCGCAACATCCCGGTCGGTACCACGATCCACGCGATCGAGCTCCGTCCGGGCGGCGGCGCCAAGTTCGCCCGCTCCGCCGGTACCTCCGTGCAGCTGCTCGCGAAGGAGGGCTCGATGGCCCACCTCCGCATGCCCTCCGGTGAGATCCGCCTGGTCGACGTGCGCTGCCGCGCGACGATCGGCGAGGTCGGCAACGCCGAGCAGAGCAACATCAACTGGGGCAAGGCCGGCCGCAAGCGGTGGCTGGGCGTTCGCCCGACCGTCCGTGGTGTCGTCATGAACCCGGTCGACCACCCGCACGGTGGTGGTGAAGGCCGTACCTCCGGTGGCCGTCACCCCGTCTCCCCGTGGGGCAAGAAGGAAGGTCGTACTCGTTCGCCCAAGAAGGCGTCGAACAAGTACATCGTCCGCCGCCGCAAGACGAACAAGAAGCGCTAGGAGCGGGTTTAGATGCCGCGTAGTCTCAAGAAGGGGCCCTTCGTCGACGACCACCTCATGAAGAAGGTGGATGTCCAGAACGAAGCCGGCACCAAGAACGTCATCAAGACCTGGTCCCGTCGCTCGATGATCGTCCCGGCCATGCTCGGCCACACGATCGCGGTGCACAACGGCAAGACCCACATCCCGGTGTTTGTCACCGAGTCCATGGTCGGCCACAAGCTCGGCGAGTTCTCGCCGACGCGCACCTTCCGGGGTCACGTCAAGGACGACCGGAAGTCGAAGCGCCGCTAAGCGGGGCTGTGAAAGACCATGACAGACACTGAAGGGACAACCATGGAAGCCAGGGCCCAGGCGCGGTACATCCGCGTCACGCCCATGAAGGCCCGCCGCGTGGTGGACCTTATCCGTGGCATGGATGCCACGGAGGCTCAGGCGGTCCTGCGTTTCGCCCCGCAGGCCGCGAGCGTGCCGGTCGGCAAGGTGCTGGACAGCGCCATCGCCAACGCCGCGCACAACTACGACCACACCGATTCGTCGAGCCTGTACGTCTCCGAGGCGTACGTCGACGAGGGCCCGACCCTGAAGCGGTTCCGTCCGCGCGCCCAGGGCCGCGCCTACCGGATCCGCAAGCGGACCAGCCACATCACCGTGGTCGTCAGCAGCAAGGAAGGAACCCGGTAATGGGCCAGAAGGTTAACCCGCATGGGTTCCGGCTCGGTGTCACGACCGACTTCAAGTCGCGTTGGTACGCCGACAAGCTGTACAAGGACTACGTCAAGGAAGACGTCGCCATCCGTCGGATGATGACGTCCGGCATGGAGCGCGCCGGCATCTCCAAGGTCGAGATCGAGCGCACCCGTGACCGCGTGCGTGTGGACATCCACACCGCTCGTCCGGGCATCGTCATCGGCCGCCGTGGCGCCGAGGCCGACCGCATCCGCGGTGACCTCGAGAAGCTCACCGGCAAGCAGGTCCAGCTGAACATCCTCGAGGTCAAGAACCCCGAGACGGACGCTCAGCTCGTGGCCCAGGCCGTCGCCGAGCAGCTCTCCTCCCGCGTCTCCTTCCGTCGCGCCATGCGTAAGAGCATGCAGTCGGCGATGAAGGCCGGGGCCAAGGGCATCAAGATCCAGTGCGGCGGTCGTCTCGGCGGCGCCGAGATGTCCCGCTCGGAGTTCTACCGCGAGGGCCGCGTGCCCCTGCACACGCTCCGCGCGAACGTCGACTACGGCTTCTTCGAGGCCAAGACGACCTTCGGTCGCATCGGCGTGAAGGTCTGGATCTACAAGGGCGACGTCAAGAACATCGCCGAGGTCCGCGCCGAGAACGCCGCCGCCCGTGCCGGCAACCGCCCGGCCCGTGGTGGCAACGACCGCCCGGCCGGCCGTGGTGGCCGCGGTGGCGAGCGTGGCGGTCGCGGTCGCAAGCCCCAGCAGTCGGCTGCCGCCGCCGAGGCCCGCACGGCCGAGGCTCCCGCGGGCGCCGCTGCCGAGCCGAGCTCTGCCGGAAAGGAGAGCTGACCCATGCTGATCCCGCGTAGGGTCAAGCACCGCAAGCAGCACCACCCCAAGCGCCGCGGTATGGCCAAGGGCGGTACGACTGTTGCGTTCGGCGAGTACGGCATTCAGGCCATGACGCCGGCGTACGTCACCAACCGTCAGATCGAGGCCGCTCGTATCGCGATGACCCGCCACATCAAGCGTGGCGGCAAGGTCTGGATCAACATCTACCCGGACCGCCCCCTCACCAAGAAGCCTGCCGAGACCCGCATGGGTTCCGGTAAGGGTTCTCCGGAGTGGTGGGTCGCGAACGTGCACCCGGGTCGGGTCATGTTCGAGCTGTCTTACCCCAACGAGAAGATCGCCCGTGAGGCGCTTACTCGTGCGGCCCACAAGCTGCCGATGAAGTGCCGGATCGTCAAGCGCGAGGCAGGTGAAGCGTGATGTCGGTCGGTACCAAGGCGTCCGAGCTGCGCGAGCTGGGCAACGAGGAGCTTCTCGCGAAGCTCCGCGAGGCCAAGGAAGAACTGTTCAACCTCCGCTTCCAGGCGGCGACCGGACAGCTCGAGAACCACGGCCGTCTGAAGGCGGTCCGCAAGGACATCGCCCGGGTCTACACCCTCATGCGTGAGCGTGAGCTCGGCATCGAGTCGGTGGAGAACGCATGAGCGAGAACAACGTGACTGAGCAGAAGACCGAGCGCAACGCACGCAAGACCCGTGAGGGTCTGGTCGTCAGCGACAAGATGGACAAGACCGTCGTCGTCGCCGTCGAGGACCACGTGAAGCACGCGCTGTACGGCAAGGTCATCCGCCGTACGAACAAGCTCAAGGCGCATGACGAGCAGAACGCTGCCGGCATCGGCGACCGCGTCCTCCTGATGGAGACCCGGAAGCTGTCCGCCTCCAAGCACTGGCGCGTCATCGAGATCCTCGAGAAGGCGAAGTAACAAGCCGGGGCCCTGCCCCAGCTGACCGGCCGGGGGGCCACCCCGCCCCCCGGCCCGGTTCCTCGCCTCTTCAGGCCAAAGTAAATTCCCGCGGGGGTCTCCCGCGGGTGAGTTCCGCCAGGCTCTCCGGCTCTGCTCCGGAGGGAACCGGCAGACGATCAGGAGATAGACGTGATCCAGCAGGAGTCGCGACTGCGTGTCGCCGACAACACTGGTGCGAAGGAAATCCTTTGCATCCGTGTGCTCGGTGGCTCCGGTCGCCGCTACGCGGGCGTCGGTGACGTCATCGTCGCCACCGTCAAGGACGCGATCCCCGGTGGCAACGTGAAGAAGGGTGACGTCGTCAAGGCCGTCATCGTTCGCACCGTCAAGGAGCGCCGCCGCCAGGACGGCTCGTACATCCGCTTCGACGAGAACGCCGCCGTCATTCTGAAGAACGACGGCGACCCTCGCGGCACCCGTATCTTCGGCCCGGTCGGCCGTGAGCTGCGCGAGAAGAAGTTCATGAAGATCATCTCCCTCGCGCCGGAGGTGCTGTGAGCATGAAGATCAAGAAGGGCGACCTGGTCCAGGTCATCACCGGCAAGGACAAGGGCAAGCAGGGCAAGGTCGTCACGGCCTTCCCCCGCGAGAACCGTGTCCTGGTCGAGGGTGTCAACCGGGTCAAGAAGCACACGAAGGCCGGCCCGAACCAGGCCGGCGGCATCGTGACCGTCGAGGCTCCCGTCCACGTGAGCAACGTTCTGCTCGTCGTGGAGAAGGACGGCCAGAAGGTCGTGACCCGCGTCGGTTACCGCTTCGACGAGAACGGCAACAAGATCCGCGTTGCCAAGCGGACGGGTGAGGACATCTGATGGCTACCACCACTCCGCGTCTGAAGACGAAGTACCGCGAGGAGATCGCGGGCAAGCTGCGTGACGAGTTCAAGTACGAGAACGTCATGCAGGTTCCCGGCCTCGTCAAGATCGTGGTCAACATGGGTGTGGGCGACGCCGCCCGCGACTCCAAGCTGATCGACGGCGCCATCCGCGACCTCGTCACGATCACCGGTCAGAAGCCGGCCGTCACCAAGGCCCGCAAGTCCATCGCGCAGTTCAAGCTGCGTGAGGGTCAGCCGATCGGTGCCCACGTCACGCTCCGTGGCGACCGCATGTGGGAGTTCCTGGACCGCACCCTGTCGCTCGCGCTCCCGCGCATCCGCGACTTCCGTGGTCTGTCCCCCAAGCAGTTCGACGGCCGTGGCAACTACACCTTCGGTCTCACGGAGCAGGTCATGTTCCACGAGATCGACCAGGACAAGATCGACCGCACCCGAGGCATGGACATCACCGTGGTGACCACGGCTGTCAACGACGCTGAGGGCCGTGCGCTCCTCCGTCACCTCGGCTTCCCGTTCAAGGAGGCGTGAGCGAGATGGCGAAGAAGGCTCTCATCGCGAAGGCTGCTCGCAAGCCCAAGTTCGGTGTGCGCGCGTACACCCGCTGCCAGCGCTGCGGCCGTCCGCACTCCGTGTACCGCAAGTTCGGCCTCTGCCGCGTGTGCCTCCGTGAGATGGCTCACCGTGGCGAGCTGCCGGGCGTGACCAAGAGCTCCTGGTAATCCCCCTTTTGGGGTTCCCAGGCTCTCGGTAAGCAGGCCGGTCCGGCAGGCGACCCGCCACACATGGCTTAGGCTGGTGTGGTTGGGTGCTTGCCGTGCCCGGCCGTCCGCGGGGCACGGTCCCGCTCAATGACGCTTACTACGCCGTAGGTCCACCGCGCCGCACCCGTCCCGTCTCGGATCGGGGAGAGGGATGGCGCACCAGGAAACCCCGGCGAGAGAGGCCTAAGGCCAATTCATGACCATGACTGATCCGATCGCAGACATGCTCACGCGTCTGCGTAACGCGAACTCGGCATACCACGACACGGTGTCGATGCCGCACTCCAAGATCAAGTCGCACATCGCGGAGATCCTCCAGCAGGAGGGCTTCATCACCGGCTGGAAGGTCGAGGACGCCGAGGTCGGCAAGAACCTCGTCCTCGAGCTGAAGTTCGGCCCGAACCGCGAGCGCTCCATCGCGGGCATCAAGCGGATCTCCAAGCCCGGTCTCCGGGTGTACGCGAAGTCCACCAACCTGCCCAAGGTCCTCGGCGGCCTCGGCGTGGCGATCATCTCCACGTCGCACGGTCTCCTGACCGACAAGCAGGCCGGCAAGAAGGGCGTGGGTGGGGAAGTCCTCGCCTACGTCTGGTAACGGAAGGGAACGAGATACAGCTATGTCGCGTATCGGCAAGCTCCCCATCGCGGTTCCCGCCGGCGTGGACGTCACCATCGACGGCCGTACGGTCACGGTCAAGGGCCCCAAGGGCACTCTGACCCACACCGTCGTGGCGCCGATCGAGATCGTCACGGGCGAGGACGGCACCCTCCAGGTGACCCGCCCCAACGACGAGCGTCAGAACAAGGCCCTGCACGGCCTGTCCCGCACGCTGGTGGCGAACATGATCACCGGCGTGACCCAGGGTTACGTGAAGAAGCTCGAGATCAGCGGTGTCGGTTACCGCGTGGCGGCCAAGGGCTCGAACCTCGAGTTCGCGCTCGGCTACTCGCACCCGATCACCGTCGAGGCGCCCGAGGGCATCACCTTCAAGGTGGAGACCCCCACTCGCTTCCAGGTCGAGGGCATCGACAAGCAGAAGGTCGGCGAGGTCGCGGCGAACATCCGCAAGCTGCGCAAGCCCGACCCGTACAAGGCCAAGGGCGTCAAGTACGAGGGCGAAGTCATCCGCCGCAAGGTCGGAAAGGCGGGTAAGTAACCCATGGCATACGGGCAGAAGATCCTGAAGGGCGACGCCTACAAGCGCGCCGCCATCAAGCGCCGGCACATCCGGATCCGGAAGAACATCTCCGGTGACGCCGAGCGCCCCCGTCTCGTCGTGACCCGTTCGAACCGCCACATCGTGGCCCAGGTGATCGACGACATCAAGGGTCACACCCTGGCGTCGGCGTCCACCCTGGACGCTTCGATCCGCGGTGGCGAGGGCGACAAGTCCGCGCAGGCCGGTCAGGTCGGCGCCCTGGTCGCCGAGCGCGCCAAGGCCGCGGGCGTCGAGGCCGTCGTGTTCGACCGTGGTGGCAACAGGTACGCGGGGCGCATCGCCGCCCTGGCGGACGCCGCCCGCGAAGCCGGTCTCAAGTTCTGAGCCGGTTCCGTAGCGAAGCTAGCGGAAACAGAGAGAGGTAATTCCAATGGCTGGACCCCAGCGCCGCGGTAGCGGTGCCGGTGGCGGCGAGCGGCGGGACCGGAAGGGCCGTGACGGCGGCGCAGCTGCCGCCGAGAAGACCGCTTACGTTGAGCGCGTTGTCGCGATCAACCGTGTCGCCAAGGTTGTGAAGGGTGGTCGTCGCTTCAGCTTCACCGCGCTGGTCGTGGTGGGCGACGGTGACGGCACCGTGGGCGTCGGTTACGGCAAGGCCAAGGAGGTGCCGGCCGCCATCGCCAAGGGCGTTGAGGAGGCCAAGAAGCACTTCTTCAAGGTCCCCCGTATCCAGGGCACCATCCCGCACCCGATCACGGGTGAGAAGGCTGCCGGCGTCGTGCTGCTCAAGCCCGCGTCCCCGGGTACCGGTGTTATCGCCGGTGGTCCGGTGCGTGCCGTGCTCGAGTGCGCCGGTATCCACGACGTGCTGTCGAAGTCCCTCGGCTCGTCCAACGCGATCAACATCGTGCACGCGACCGTGGAGGCCCTCAAGGGTCTGCAGCGTCCCGAGGAGATCGCGGCCCGCCGTGGTCTGCCCCTCGAGGACGTCGCCCCCGCGGCTCTCCTGCGTGCGCGTGCCGGGGCTGGTGCTGCGTAATGGCACAGCTCAAGATCACCCAGGTTAAGTCGTACATCGGCAGCAAGCAGAACCACCGCGACACCCTGCGTTCCCTTGGCCTCAAGGGCATCAACACGCAGGTCGTCAAGGAGGACCGCCCCGAGTTCCGCGGCATGGTGCACACCGTCCGCCACCTCGTGACGGTCGAGGAGGTCGACTGATCATGGCGGAGCAGAACCCGCTCAAGATCCACAACCTCCGTCCCGCCCCGGGCGCCAAGACCGCCAAGACCCGTGTGGGTCGTGGTGAGGCGTCGAAGGGTAAGACGGCCGGTCGTGGTACCAAGGGCACGAAGGCCCGTTACCAGGTTCCGGAGCGCTTCGAGGGTGGCCAGATGCCCCTCCACATGCGTCTCCCGAAGCTGAAGGGCTTCAAGAACCCCTTCAAGACCGAGTTCCAGGTCGTGAACCTGGACAAGCTCGCCGCCCTCTACCCCGAGGGTGGGGAGGTCACCGTTGCCGACCTGGTCGACAAGGGTGCCGTCCGCAAGAACCAGCTCGTCAAGGTCCTCGGCCAGGGCGAGATCTCCGTGGCGCTGCAGGTGACGGTCGACGCCGTCTCCGGCTCCGCCAAGGAGAAGATCACCGCCGCCGGCGGTACGGTCACCGAGCTCGTCTGACGAGTTCCGGACGGGCCGACGTCGTAAAGATGTCCGGCTGATGTCCATGTGACCCGAGCGTTCCCGACCGGGGATGCCCCACAAATGGGGTATCCCCGGTTGGTCGTTCCTAAGGGGTTGGTGTCGCCGGTAAGGTGACCTCCACTGCCACCCTTCGACCAGTGCACCCATACGGCGCACCGGGCACTCGAAGCGGCGGCTACCCGTTACATCGTTTGGTATTTGTCGATCCTCAAGACCGTCACCCTTGACGCAGTTGCGCGGGGGTCGCAGGAGGCACCGTGCTCACCGCGTTCGCCCGGGCGTTCAAGACGCCCGACCTGCGCAAGAAGCTGCTCTTCACGCTCGGCATCATCGTCGTCTACCGCGTCGGTACACATGTGCCGATTCCCGGCGTGAACTATCAGAACGTCCAGATCTGTGTGGAGCAGGCGGCCGGCAAGTCCGCCGGGCTCTTCGGTCTGGTCAACATGTTCAGCGGTGGTGCGCTGCTGCAGATCACGATCTTCGCGCTCGGCATCATGCCGTACATCACGGCGAGCATCATTCTGCAGCTGCTGACCGTCGTGATCCCGCGGCTCGAGGCCCTCAAGAAGGAGGGCCAGTCCGGCACGGCGAAGATCACGCAGTACACCCGTTACCTGACGATCGCGCTGGCCGTGCTGCAGGGCACCGGCCTGGTCGCGACGGCCCGCAGCGGCGCGCTGTTCAGCGGCTGCTCCGTCTCCGGCCAGATCGTCCCGGACCGCTCGATCTTCACCACCGTCATCATGGTCCTCACCATGACCGCCGGCACCGCCGTCGTCATGTGGCTCGGCGAGCTGGTCACCGACCGCGGCATCGGCAACGGCATGTCGATCCTGATGTTCATCTCGATCGCCGCCACCTTCCCCGCCGCCCTCTGGGCCATCAAGGAGCAGGGCTCGCTGGCCGACGGCTGGATCGAGTTCGGCACCGTGCTGCTGGTCGGCTTCGTCATGGTCGGCCTGGTGGTCTTCGTCGAGCAGGCGCAGCGCCGGATCCCCGTCCAGTACGCGAAGCGCATGATCGGCCGTCGTTCCTACGGCGGCACCTCGACGTACATCCCGCTCAAGGTGAACCAGGCCGGTGTGATCCCGGTCATCTTCGCCTCGTCGCTGCTCTACATCCCGGCGCTGGTGGCGCAGTTCTCCAGCGGCAACTCCGGCTGGAAGAGCTGGATCCAGGCTCACCTGGTGACGGGTAATGACCCGATTTACATCTCCCTGTACTTCCTGCTGATCGTCTTCTTCGCGTTCTTCTACGTGGCCATCACCTTCAACCCCGAAGAAGTGGCCGACAACATGAAGAAGTATGGTGGGTTCATCCCGGGCATCCGGGCTGGCCGACCGACCGCTGAGTACCTGAGCTACGTGCTCAACCGGATCACCTGGCCGGGTTCGCTGTACCTGGGTCTGATCGCTCTCGTGCCGACGATGGCGTTGGTTGGTTTCGGGGCAAACCAGAACTTCCCGTTCGGTGGCACCAGCATCCTGATCATCGTGGGTGTGGGCCTCGAGACGGTGAAGCAGATCGAGAGCCAGCTCCAGCAGCGCAATTACGAAGGGTTCCTCCGCTGATGCGAATCGTCCTCGTCGGGCCGCCTGGTGCTGGCAAGGGAACGCAGGCCGCGTTCCTGGCCAAGAACCTCTCCATCCCGCACATCTCCACGGGCGACCTGTTCCGGGCCAACATCGGCCAGCAGACGGAGCTGGGCAAGCTGGCGAAGTCGTACATGGACAAGGGCGAGCTGGTACCGGACGAGGTCACCATCGCGATGGCCAAGGACCGCATGGAGCAGGCGGACGCCGCGCACGGCTTCCTCCTCGACGGCTTCCCGCGCAACGTCTCGCAGGCCGAGGCGCTGGACGGGATGCTCTCCGAGAGCGGTATGAAGCTCGACGCGGTGCTGGACCTCGAGGTTCCCGAGGACGAGATCGTGAAGCGGATCGCCGGCCGGCGCATCTGCCGCAAGGACTCGGCGCACGTCTTCCACGCCACCTACAACCCGCCGAAGGCCGAGGGCGTCTGCGACGTCTGCGGCGGCGAGCTGTACCAGCGGGACGACGACACCGAGGACACGGTGCGCAAGCGCCTGGAGGTCTACCACACCCAGACCGAGCCGATCATCGACTACTACCGGGCGCAGGACCTGGTCGTGACGATCGAGGCGCTCGGCAAGGTGGACGAGGTCACGGCGCGGGCGATGTCCGCGCTGAAGGCCGGCGAGTAGCCACACCCCGCACGTTCGCACAGGACCGCGGCTCCCCTCCGGGGGAGCCGCGGTCCTGTGTCGTGCGGGGCCGCGCCGGATGGCGTGGGTTCCGTGGGGTGGTCCCCCCGGTGCGCTCCGTGCGCGCGCGGGACCGGGCTGTCACGGCCGGTGCGGGGAACACGTATCGTTGGTGGTGTACGTACAGGACGGAAAAACGTCGGTCCCGGCGGAGAAAGGCCCGTAGCGCTCATGGTGCAGATCAAGACCCCGGAGCAGATCGCCAAGATGCGCGAGGCGGGGCTTGTCGTCGCCGCCGTGCACGCGGCCACCCGGGAGGCCGCGGTCCCCGGCTCCACCACGCGGGACCTGGACGAGGTGGCCCGCAAGGTCCTCGCCGAGCACGGCGCCAAGTCCAACTTCCTCGGCTACGGCGGCTTCCCCGCGACGATCTGCACCTCGGTCAACGAGGTCGTCGTCCACGGCATCCCGTCCGACGAGGTGGTCCTCAAGGACGGCGACGTCATCTCCATCGACGCCGGCGCGATCATCGACGGCTGGCACGCGGACGCCGCGTACACCTGCTTCGTGGGCTCCGGCCACCTCCCCGAGCTGCACGAGCTCTCCCGGGTGACCGAGGAGTCGATGTGGGCGGGCATCGCGGCGATGAAGCAGGGCAACCGGCTGGTCGACATCTCCCGCGCCGTCGAGACCTACATCCGCCGCCAGCCCAAGCCGGGCGGCGGCAAGTACGGCATTGTCGAGGACTACGGCGGCCACGGCATCGGCACCGAGATGCACATGGACCCGCACCTGCTGAACTACGTCGAGCGGCGCCGCGGCAAGGGCCCGAAGCTGGTCACCGGCTTCTGCCTGGCCATCGAGCCGATGGTCTCGCTGGGCACGCCGAAGACCAAGGTGCTGGCCGACGACTGGACCGTGATCACCACGGACGGCACCTGGTCCTCCCACTGGGAGCACTCGGTGGCGCTCACCGAGGAGGGCCCGCTGGTCCTCACCGCCCCCGACGCCGGCCGCGCCAAGCTGGCCGAGCTCGGCATCACGGCGGCCCCGGACCCGCTGGCCTCCTGACGGGGGCCCCCCCGGCGGCCCCGCCCGTTCCGACCGCCACCCCTGTCCCGCGGCGCCGCAAGGCCGACCGGGCGGGGGTGCGGCGCTTTCCCGGGGTCCCCCCTGGGGCTTCCCGGCGCGGGCGGCGAGCGTGCCGGGGGCGTGCCCAGGGCGTGCGATGCGTTTCGTCCGTCCGATCGGGCATAAGGATCACGCGGATGGGGCATTCTTCCCCGATTCGTATTTCGGGATGCCCTGACGTAGACTGACTCGTCGGCTCCCGTGCACCCGCATGTCTGTATGCGCTTCGTACGGAGTCGATCAAGGTAGTCGATTCGAAGGGCGAAGCGTGGCCAAGAAGCAAGGTGCCATCGAGATCGAGGGCACTGTCGTCGAGTCTCTGCCGAACGCCATGTTCAGGGTCGAGCTCCAGAACGGCCACCAGGTCCTGGCTCACATCAGCGGCAAGATGCGCATGCACTACATCCGCATCCTCCCTGACGACCGGGTCGTGGTGGAGCTGTCTCCGTACGACCTGACGCGTGGCCGGATCGTCTACCGGTACAAGTAGATCTGCCTGCACTCCGTGCGCCGTCCGGCTTGGGCGGTCCGCGGGTGGTGGCACTGACCCGGAGAACCTCATCCCATGAAGGTCAAGCCGAGCGTCAAGAAGATCTGCGACAAGTGCAGGGTGATCCGCCGTCACGGTCGGGTCATGGTCATCTGCGAGAACCCGCGCCACAAGCAGCGCCAGGGCTGACGCACTGACCTCCCCTCTGCTTCCGCAGAGTCTTCGCGCGACGCGAGCAACATGTCATAAGCAGGACCCGGAGCCGTTCGCACGGTTCCGACACCCCCGGTCGGAGGCCGGGGACCCGATCCGTACCGACCCCGCGCATCAGCGGGGGACGGCGGACGGGATCCGGTTCTGCCGCAGACCTCCGACAACCAACTGGAGCCATTGAATGGCACGCGTTTCCGGTGTCGACATCCCGCGCGAAAAGCGCGTGGAGGTCGCCCTGACCTACGTGTTCGGCATCGGCCGGACCCTCTCCCAGCAGACTCTGGCTGCCACGGGCATCGACCCCAACGTGCGGGTTCGCGACCTCTCCGAGGAGCAGCTCGTCGCGATCCGTGAGTACGTCGACGCCAACATCAAGACCGAGGGTGACCTCCGTCGCGAGATCCAGGCCGACATCCGCCGCAAGGTCGAGATCGGCTCGTACCAGGGTCTTCGTCACCGTCGTGGCCTGCCGGTCCGCGGTCAGCGCACCAGCACGAACGCTCGTACCCGCAAGGGCCCGCGTCGCGCCATCGCCGGCAAGAAGAAGCCGGGCAAGAAGTAGTCCGCAGCGGACGACTGTCCACGGTCTTCGCTGTAGGACCGACCACCTCCCGTAGGAGATAAGACATGCCCCCCAAGGGACGTCAGGGCGCTGCCAAGAAGGTGCGCCGCAAGGAAAAGAAGAACGTCGCTCACGGCCACGCGCACATCAAGAGCACGTTCAACAACACGATCGTCTCGATCACGGACCCGTCCGGCAACGTGATCTCCTGGGCCTCCGCCGGCCACGTCGGCTTCAAGGGCTCGCGCAAGTCCACCCCGTTCGCCGCGCAGATGGCCGCCGAGTCGGCCGCGCGTCGCGCGCAGGAGCACGGCATGCGCAAGGTCGACGTCTTCGTCAAGGGTCCCGGCTCCGGCCGTGAGACCGCGATCCGCTCCCTCCAGGCCACCGGCCTCGAGGTGGGTTCGATCCAGGACGTCACCCCCACCCCGCACAACGGCTGCCGTCCGCCGAAGCGCCGCCGCGTCTGATCCGGGGCCGGGTGCGCCCGGCTGTGGATCGCGGTGGCCCGTGAGGGCTTGAGGTGCTGGGCGGTACGCCCCCGAAAGGGGCGTACCGCCCGTATCCTTGCAGTACCCGTGCCTCTTGTGGGGCGCGGTTCCGTCGGGCGTCAAATAGCGGGCGTCCACGAAAGAAGGATCTGATCCAAGAATGCTGATCGCTCAGCGTCCCTCGTTGACCGAAGAGGTCGTCGACGAATTCCGCTCCCGGTTCGTGATCGAGCCGCTGGAGCCGGGCTTCGGTTACACCCTCGGCAACTCCCTGCGTCGTACCCTCCTGTCCTCGATCCCGGGTGCGGCGGTCACGTCCATCCGCGTCGACGGCGTGCTGCACGAGTTCACCACCGTGCCGGGCGTCAAGGAGGACGTCACCGACCTGATCCTCAACATCAAGCAGCTGGTCGTCTCCTCGGAGCACGACGAGCCGGTCGTGATGTACCTGCGCAAGCAGGGCCCGGGTCTGGTCACCGCCGCCGACATCGCGCCCCCGGCCGGTGTCGAGGTGCACAACCCCGACCTGGTTCTGGCCTCGCTGAACGGCAAGGGCAAGCTGGAGATGGAGCTGACCGTCGAGCGCGGTCGCGGCTACGTCTCCGCCGTCCAGAACAAGCAGGCCGGCCAGGAGATCGGCCGCATCCCGGTCGACTCGATCTACTCGCCGGTCCTCAAGGTCACCTACAAGGTCGAGGCGACCCGAGTCGAGCAGCGCACCGACTTCGACAAGCTCATCGTCGACGTCGAGACCAAGCAGGCCATGCGCCCGCGTGACGCCATGGCCTCGGCCGGCAAGACCCTGGTCGAGCTGTTCGGTCTGGCCCGCGAGCTCAACGTCGACGCCGAGGGCATCGACATGGGCCCGTCGCCGACGGACGCCGCCCTGGCCGCCGACCTGGCGCTGCCGATCGAGGAGCTCGAGCTCACCGTCCGGTCGTACAACTGCCTCAAGCGCGAGGGCATCCACTCCGTGGGTGAGCTCGTCGCCCGCTCCGAGGCCGACCTGCTGGACATCCGCAACTTCGGTGCGAAGTCCATCGACGAGGTCAAGGCGAAGCTGGCCGGCATGGGCCTGGCGCTCAAGGACAGCCCGCCCGGATTCGACCCGACCGCCGCCGCCGACGCCTTCGGCGCCGACGACGACTCGGACGCCGGGTTCGTCGAGACCGAGCAGTACTGAGCCCGGTCCCGGCAGCCGCACTTCCCGCGCCCCCTCGGGGGCGCGGGTCTTCGACGGGCGACCGCCCGCTCGGATACTGACTCCGGTACCTGATACGGCCGGAGCAGACACCTAGGAGAAGAAATGCCGAAGCCCGCCAAGGGTGCCCGTCTGGGCGGCAGCGCCGCGCACGAGAAGCTGCTCCTCGCGAACCTCGCGAAGAGCCTCTTCGAGCACGGCCGCATCACCACCACGGAGACGAAGGCGCGCCGTCTGCGCCCGTACGCCGAGCGTCTGATCACCAAGGCGAAGAAGGGTGACCTTCACAACCGCCGCCAGGTGCTCTCGGTGATCACGGACAAGAGCATCGTCCACACGCTCTTCACCGAGATCGGCCCGCGCTACGAGAACCGCCCCGGTGGTTACACGCGCATCACCAAGATCGGTAACCGCCGTGGCGACAACGCGCCCATGGCCGTCATCGAGCTGGTCGAGGCCCTGACCGTGGCCCAGCAGGCCACCGGTGAGGCCGAGGCCGCCACCAAGCGTGCCGTCAAGGAGGACGAGGCCAAGCAGGCCGAGACCACCGAGACGAACGAGGCTGCCGAGGCTCCGGCCGAGGAGTCGAAGGACGCCTGAGGCCCGCGCCTGAGGAGTTCCGAGGCTGACGCCTTCTGAGAGCGGGCCCGCCCTTCTGGGGTGGGCCCGCTTTCGCATGCCGGTACCTGAGAGGATCGAAGGGTGAGCGACGAAGTACAGCCCGGTTTCGTCCGGGTGCGCCTGGACCTGTCCTACGACGGCACCGACTTCCACGGCTGGGCCAAGCAGGCCGGCGGGAAGCGGACCGTGCAGGGCGAGATCGAGGACGCGCTGCGCACGGTGACCCGGTCGCGGGACACCACGTACGAGCTGACCGTGGCCGGCCGCACCGACGCCGGGGTGCACGCCCGGGGGCAGGTCGCGCACGTGGACCTGCCCGAGGAGCTGTGGGCCGAGCACCGGGAGAAGCTGCTCAAGCGGCTCGCCGGGCGACTCTCGCGCGACGTGCGGATCTGGTCCGCCGTCGAGGCGCCCGCGGGCTTCAACGCGCGGTTCTCGGCGATCTGGCGCCGCTACGCCTACCGCGTCACCGACGCCCCCGGCGGCGTCGACCCGCTGCTGCGGGGGCACGTGCTGTGGCACGACTGGCCGCTGGACGTCGCCGCGATGAACGAGGCCGCCAAGGCGCTGCTGGGCGAGCACGACTTCGCCGCGTACTGCAAGAAGCGGGAGGGCGCCACCACCATCCGCACCCTGCAGGAGCTGAGTCTGGTGCGCGGGGACGACGGGATCGTCACCGCGACGGTGCGGGCGGACGCGTTCTGCCACAACATGGTGCGCTCGCTGATCGGCGCGCTGCTGTTCGTCGGGGACGGGCACCGGCCGGTGGAGTGGCCGGGGAAGGTCCTGGCCGCGGGGGTGCGGGACTCGGCGGTGCACGTGGTGCGGCCGCACGGGCTGACGCTGGAGGAGGTCGGCTACCCGGCCGACGACCAGCTCGCCGCGCGCAACCTCGCCGCCCGCAACCGGCGCACGCTGCCGGGCGCGGCGGCGGTCGAGGGCTGCGTCACCTGCGACTGACCGGCGGGGCGCCGGTGGGCCCGCGGGGACGAGGAAGGGCCCGGACGCGGTGCGTCCGGGCCCTTCGCCGTGTCGTCCTTCTCACGCCACCCGGGTCAGGAGGCGGGGGCCGCGGTGGCCTGGGCCTCGCCGCGGCCGTGGATCCGCTGGAAGGCGTAGTGGGCGAGGTGGTCGCCCGCGTCGAACGCCTTCTTGGCCTCCGGGGTGACGTTCTTGCCGTTGGTGAAGCCGGTGATGGTGAAGTAGGCGTACCGGCCGTAGGAGTTGATCGTCGTGCGGCAGACCGCGCCGTCGCAGAACGGCTTCACGCCCTTGCCGTCCAGCGGCTCGATGATGGCGCTGCGGTCCGCCTGGCCGCGGGCGGCCGTGGCGTCCTCGGCGGTGTCGAAGACGGCGACGCCGACGGTGACGGCCACGCCGTCACGGGTGTAGGTGGCGCGCAGCAGCTTCACGCAGCCGTTGTCGTTCAGCACCTTCGGCAGGGTGTGCTGGGCGGCGGACGCGCAGTCGGTGGTCTCCGCGGAGGGGCCCTTCACGTACTCGGCCTTGCCGAGCGGCAGCTTCTGGCCGGCCTTGCCGGGGAAGAGTCCGTCGGCCGAGAGCGGGGCGGTGTCCTTGCGGGAGTCGGCCAGGATCTCCTCCGGGTCCAGCGGCGGAGGCGCGCTGGTCGGGTCGAACGACGGGGTGCCGGTGGAGGCCGAGGCGTCGGCCCCTCCGTTCGGCGTGGGGGAGTCCCCTCCGCGCGTCAGGAGGACGGCCGTGACGGCGCCGCCCGCGACGACCACCGCGGCGACGGCGGCCGCGAGGACGCGGCGGCGCCTGCTCTTCGCGGCCGAGGCCTCGGCCAGGGCCTCCCAGTCGGGTCCCTGCGAGCCGCCGGAGCCGCCCTGTGACCAGGGCTGCGGAGCGACGGCGTTCGGCTGCTGCGATTGAGGCTTCCAAGGGTCCCACTGCTGTGGCCCAGGCCCCCCTTGCCCATTACTCATGCCGCGCATCCTAGACGGGCCCCCGCGTGGCCGCGCAGGGCGGGCGTTTTGACCCGTGGGCGGGGCGGGGGGTAACCTGCATGTTCGTTGTGTATTGGCTTGCTCATTCTCACGGGACGGGCCCTTACACCGGTCGACCGGGCCGATGACCAGCGACTTGCACGCGGTATGCGTCACCGCAGTGCGGTCAGGGCTGTCGTGATCGCTTCGGTGACCTTGTCTAGGACCATTCACTGAAGATAGCGAAGGCTACGAACCGTGCGTACGTTCAGCCCCAAGCCCGGCGATATCACCCGCCAGTGGCACGTCATTGACGCCCAGGACGTCGTCCTCGGCCGTCTGGCGTCCACCGCCGCCTCCATCCTGCGGGGCAAGCACAAGCCGATCTACGCCCCCCACGTTGACACCGGTGACTTCGTCATCATCATCAACGCGGACAAGGTGCACCTGTCCGGCAACAAGAAGACCCAGAAGATGGCGTACCGCCACTCCGGCTACCCGGGCGGTCTGCGTTCGGTTCGTTACGACGAGCTGCTCGCGAAGAACCCGGAGAAGGCCATCGAGAAGGCCGTCAAGGGCATGCTTCCCAAGAACACCCTGGGCCGTCAGATGCTCTCCAAGCTGAAGGTCTACTCGGGCGAGAACCACCCGCACGCTGCGCAGCAGCCGGTTCCGTTCGAGATCACCCAGGTCGCGCAGTAAGTACGGCCACCCCCTAAGCCTGAAGAGAATCTGAGGAGAATCGTGGCCGAGACCACTGCCGAGCAGCCGCTCGAAGAGCTTGACATCGACAGCTACACCACCGAGTCCGAGGTCCCCGTCGAGGGTGAGTACACCTCGGAGTCCATGGCCTCCCGCTTCGGCGAGCCCCAGCCGGCCGCCGGCCTGGGCCGTCGCAAGAACGCCATCGCCCGCGTCCGGATCGTTCCGGGCACCGGCAAGTGGAAGATCAACGGTCGCACCCTTGAGGACTACTTCCCGAACAAGGTGCACCAGCAGGAAGTCAACGAGCCCTTCAAGGTGCTCGAGCTCGAGGGCCGCTACGACGTCATCGCCCGCATCGCGGGTGGCGGCGTCTCCGGTCAGGCCGGTGCGCTCCGTCTGGGTGTCGCCCGTGCGCTGAACGAGGCGGACGTCGACAACAACCGCGGTGCGCTGAAGAAGGCGGGCTTCCTGAGCCGCGACGCGCGTGCCGTCGAGCGCAAGAAGGCCGGTCTGAAGAAGGCCCGCAAGGCGCCGCAGTACAGCAAGCGCTAAATCCGGCGCTGCCCGTACCTACGGCAGGCCCGCGGTACGTCCGAACGCCCCGGCGGCACTCACTTTGTGCCGCCGGGGCGTTCGTTTATCGGCAGCTCCAGTCATATAAGGGAACAATGTGCTGTAACGCTCGTAGTGTCAGTCATCCCCCTAGGGTGCGAAGCGCGGCGGGCCCAGGCGCGACGTTCAACACGATGTAGCACTTCTCTGGAGGACCAGTGGGACGACTCTTCGGCACCGACGGTGTACGCGGTGTCGCCAACGCGGATCTGACGGCCGAGCTGGCGCTCGGTCTCTCCGTGGCGGCGGCGCACGTACTGGCCGAGGCGGGCACGTTCGAAGGGCATCGCCCGAAGGCGGTCGTCGGACGGGACCCGCGTGCGTCCGGAGAGTTCCTCGAGGCCGCCGTGGTGGCCGGTCTGGCCAGCGCCGGCGTGGACGTCCTCAAGGTCGGCGTGCTGCCCACCCCGGCCGTCGCCCACCTGACCGGCGTACTCGGCGCGGACCTGGGCGTGATGCTGTCCGCCAGCCACAACGCCATGCCGGACAACGGCGTCAAGTTCTTCGCCCGCGGCGGCCACAAGCTGGCCGACGAGCTCGAGGACCGGATCGAGGCCGTCTACCAGGAGCACCGCACCGGCGCCCCGTGGGACCGCCCGACCGGGGCCGGCGTCGGCCGGGTCGGCGAACACCTGGCCGGCCTGGAGACCTACGTCGACCACCTGCTCGGCGTGCTGCCCAACCGCCTCGACGGCCTGAAGGTCGTCCTCGACGAGGCGCACGGCGCGGCCTCCCGGGTCTCGCCGGTCGCCTTCGAGCGGGCCGGCGCCCAGGTCGTCACCATCGGCGCCGAGCCGGACGGCCTCAACATCAACGACGGCTACGGCTCCACCCACCTGGACAAGCTCAAGGCCGCGGTCCTCGAGCACGGCGCCGACCTGGGAATCGCCCACGACGGCGACGCCGACCGGTGCCTCGCGGTCGACCACACCGGCGACGAGGTCGACGGGGACCAGATCCTGGCGATCCTCGCGCTGGCGATGCGGGAGCAGGGCGTGCTGCGCGCCGACACCGTCGTCGCCACGGTGATGTCCAACCTGGGCTTCAAGATCGCCATGGAGCGCGAGGGCATCCGTCTCGTCCAGACGGCGGTCGGCGACCGCTACGTCCTGGAGGAGATGAAGGAGAACGACTTCGCACTGGGCGGGGAGCAGTCCGGCCACGTCATCGCGCTGGACCACGCCACCACCGGCGACGGAACCCTGACCGGCCTGCTGCTGGCGGCCCGGGTCGCGGCCAGCGGCCGCACGCTGCGCGACCTGGCCTCCGTGATGGAGCGGCTGCCGCAGGTGCTGGTCAACGTGCGCGACGTGGACAAGTCGCGGGTGACCACCTCCGCCGAGCTGGCGACCGCCGTGGACGAGGCCGAGCGCGAGCTGGGCTCCACCGGCCGGGTGCTGCTGCGGTCCTCGGGCACCGAGCCGCTGGTGCGGGTCATGGTGGAGGCGGCCGACATCCACCAGGCCGAGTCGGTGGCCGGGCGGCTGGCCGACGTCGTCAAGTCCGCGCTGGGCTGAGCGGACATGCCGAGGGGGCGGAACCACTGACGGTGGTTCCGCCCCCTCGGCATGTCCGGGGCTCAGGCCGTCCCGGTGAGCGGGTGGCGGCGGAGCTTGCGGGACCAGAGCCACTTCTGCAGCAGCAGGGTCAGCGTGCCCGCCAGGACGATGCCCGCCAGGTTCACCATGAGCTGCAGCGACGACCCCCAGGCCTGGCCGTAGAAGTTGTACTCGAAGGCGACTGCCGCGTTGGCTGCGGCCGGGACCGTGGTGACCGAGATGGCGACGCCGACCAGGGCGCCGGACTTCGCCGAGGTCAGCGAGAGCATGCCCGCGCATCCGGCGAGCAGGGCGACCACGAAGGAGAAGGGGTCGGGGTCGTAGATGAAGCGGGTGTTGGGGCGGTCGGCGTTCACCAGCTGCGCGCTGAACAGGTCGAGCCCGGTCATCAGGTAGCTGAACAGCACGGTCAGCGCCATGGCCACCGCGAAGCCGCCGATCAGTGCCAGCAGCGAACGCAGGGCCAGCCGCGGTGCGGGACGCGCCAGGGCGGTGCAGAAGCCGGCGAGCGGGCCGAACTCCGGGCCCACCGCCATGGCGCCCACGATGAGCACCGCGTTGTCCAGCACCACACCGCAGGCCGCGATCATGGTGGCCAGGGTCAGGAAGGTCACGTAGGTCCAGGAGAAGGTGGACTCCTCGTGGGTGGCCTCCACCAGCTGGTCCCAGACCACCGCGTCGGCGCCCTCGCCGGGCGCCTCCTCCTCGGCCCGGTCCGCGGACTTCGACAGTGAGAGGTCGAGGTTGTCGGCGCTGATGGACCCTTCCCGGTCCAGGCCCATGGACCGCAGCTCGGCGATCACCTCGTCGGCGGCCTCCCGGGCGACGTCGACCGTCAGCAGGTCGCCTGCCGGTTCCCGGGCCGCCCCGGGCAGGACCACCAGGTGGGTGCAGCCGACGCTCTTGCGCAGGAGGTCGATCACCTCGTCCGTCCGTTCCGACGGTGTGATCAGTCGCAGGTGCAGCATGCGGGGCAGACTAGCGGCGCGGACGCCCGCCGTCGCCGTCAGGTGCGGGGACGTCCGGTTCTCCCGCTGTCCCCGGACCGGCTCAGAGCTTGCGCAGGCGCAGGCGCTGGACCTTGTGGTCGGGGCCCTTGCGCAGGACCAGGTCGGCGCGGCCGCGGGTGGGAGCCACGTTCTCCACCAGGTTGGGCCGGTTGATCGTCTGCCAGGTGCTGCGCGCGTAGTCCAGCGCCTCCTCCTCGGAGACCTGGGTCCAGCGGCGGAAGTACGACTCGGGGTTCTGGAACGCGGTGTCCCGCAGGCGCCGGAAGCGGTGCAGGTACCACTTCTCGATGTCCTCGGTCTTGGCGTCCACGTAGACGCTGAAGTCGAAGTAGTCGGCCAGCGCCACCCGCGTGCGGCCGTCCTTGCCGGGCAGCGCCGGCTGCAGGACGTTCAGGCCCTCCACGATCAGGATGTCCGGGCGGCGGACGGTGAGCTTCTCGCCGGGGACGATGTCGTAGATCAGGTGGGAGTAGACCGGCGCGGTCACCTCGTCCTTGCCGGCCTTGATGTCGGCGACGAACCGGGTCAGCGCCCGGCGGTCGTAGGACTCGGGGAAGCCCTTGCGCTCCATCAGGCCGCGCGCCTGCAGCTCCCGGGTGGGCAGCAGGAAGCCGTCGGTGGTGACCAGCTCGACGCGGGGGTGCTCGGGCCAGCGCGAGAGCAGCGCCCGCAGCAGGCGGGAGACCGTCGACTTGCCGACCGCCACCGACCCGGCGACCCCTATGACGAACGGCGTGCCCGACTGGGAGCCCTTCTCGCCGAGGAAGGTGTTCAGGGAGGAGCGCAGGTTGTCCGTGGAGCGCACGTAGAGGTTCAGCAGCCGCGACAGCGGCAGGTAGATGTCCCGCACCTCGTCGAGGTCGATCACGTCGCCGAGGCCGCGCAGGCGCTCGACCTCCTCCGCGGTGAGCGGGAGCGGCGTCTTGTCGCGCAGCGCGCTCCACTCGGCGCGGGTCAGGTCCACGTAGGGGGTCGCGTCCGGCCGGGACCGGTGGGCGCCGCCTGAGGGCATCGGGGAGGCCGGAGAGATCACAGTCCATTGTTACGGGCGCCGGAACATGTCGCGGGGTGGGGTGCGTCACTCAGGGG
>NZ_JBRIOU010000004.1:968150-970213 GCF_053474865.1 Streptomyces sp. CO7 | reverse complement strand
GACCATGAGTGGCCGCGCCCGTCGGAAACCCGCCCTAAGGTGAGTGACATGTGCGGAATTGTGGGATATGTGGGCCGGCAGTCGGCGTTGGAGGTCGTGACGGCGGGGCTGCGGAGGCTGGAGTACCGGGGCTACGACTCGGCAGGCGTGGCGGTCCTCGCCGACGGGGTGCTGGCCGGCGCCAAGAAGGCCGGCAAGCTGGTCAACCTGGAGAAGGAACTGAGTGAGCATCCCCTCCCGGCGGCCACCGCCGGGCTCGGGCACACCCGCTGGGCCACCCACGGCGCGCCCAACGACGTGAACGCCCACCCGCACCTCGACGACGCCGGGCGGGTCGCCGTCGTGCACAACGGGATCATCGAGAACTTCGCCGTGCTCCGCGCCGAGCTGGAGGAGCGCGGCCACCGCCTGGTTTCCGACACGGACACCGAGGTGGTCTCCCACCTGCTGGCCGAGGAGTACTCCGCGTGCGGCGACCTCGCCGAGGCGATGCGGCTGGTGTGCCGCCGGCTGGAGGGCGCGTTCACCCTGGTGGCGGTCGCGGCGGAGGAACCCGGTGTGGTGGTCGGCGCCCGGCGGAACTCGCCGCTGGTGGTCGGCACGGCCCAGGGCGAGGGCTTCCTCGCCTCGGACGTGGCCGCGTTCATCGAGTACACCCGGGACGCGGTGGAGCTCGGCCAGGACCAGGTCGTGGAGCTGCGCCGGGACGAGGCGGACGGGTCGGTCGCGGTGACGGTGACCGGCTTCGACGGGCGGCCCGCCGAGGTGCGGGAGTTCCACATCGACTGGGACGCCTCCGCCGCGGAGAAGGGCGGCTACGACTACTTCATGCTCAAGGAGATCGCCGAGCAGCCCAAGGCGGTCGCCGACACCCTGCTCGGGAGGGTGGACGACGCCGGGCGGCTGTCGCTCGACGAGCTGCGGATCTCGGCGGAGGAGCTGCGCGAGGTCGACAAGGTGGTGATCGTGGCCTGTGGCACCGCCTTCCACGCCGGGATGATCGCCAAGTACGCCGTGGAGCACTGGACGCGGGTGCCGTGCGAGGTGGAGCTGGCCAGCGAGTTCCGCTACCGGGACCCGATCCTGGGGCCGCGCGCCCTGGTGATCGCCGTCTCCCAGTCCGGGGAGACCATGGACACGCTGATGGCGCTGCGGCACGCCCGTGAGCAGGGCTCCAAGGTGCTGGCCATCTGCAACACCAACGGCGCGACGATCCCGCGCGAGTCGGACGCGGTGCTGTACACCCACGCCGGGCCGGAGGTGGCGGTCGCCTCCACCAAGGCGTTCCTCACCCAGCTGGTCGCCTGCTACCTGGTCGCCCTGTACCTGGGGCAGGTGCGCGGCACCCGGTCGAACGACGACATCCGCGAGCAGGTGCGGGAGCTGTCGCGCAGCGCGGAGGGCGTGGAGCGGGTGCTGGAGACGATGGAGCCGGTGCGGGAGCTGGCCCGGTCGCTGGCCTCCCAGAACACGGTCCTCTTCCTCGGACGCCACGTGGGCTACCCGGTGGCGCTGGAGGGCGCGCTCAAGCTGAAGGAGCTCGCCTACATGCACGCCGAGGGGTTCGCGGCGGGCGAGCTGAAGCACGGGCCGATCGCGCTGATCGAGGAGGGCGTGCCGGTGGTGGTCGTCGTGCCATCGCCGCGGGGCGGGTCCGTGCTGCACGACAAGATCGTCTCCAACATCCAGGAGATCCGGGCGCGGGGAGCGCGGACGGTGGTCGTCGCGGAGGAGGGGGACGAGGCGGTGGTCCCCTACGCGGACCACCTGATCCGGGTGCCGGTGACGCCGCCGTTGCTGCAGCCGCTGGTGGCGACGGTTCCGCTGCAGGTGTTCGCGTGCGAGCTCGCGACGGCGCGGGGGAACGAGGTCGACCAGCCGCGCAACCTCGCCAAGTCCGTCACCGTGGAGTGACCCTCACCTCCCCCACGACACGCGAGCCTCACGTCCACGCACGCGAGCCTCACGTCCTCGCCCGCGGGCCGGACGTGCGTCCCGCCCCCGCACCCCAGCGGCACCGCTGCCCGCAGGGGTGCGGGGGCGTGGTCCGCACGGTGGTGTGT
>NZ_JBRIOU010000004.1:965084-968050 GCF_053474865.1 Streptomyces sp. CO7 | reverse complement strand
GGGGTGGGATCCGTAGGGTGGCGGTATGAGCATCATCGGCGTCGGCATCGACGTGGCGGAGATCGACCGTTTCCGGGCCGCCCTCGCCCGCACCCCCCACATGGCCCAGCGCCTCTTCAGTGACAGCGAGCTGACCCTCCCCAGCGGCGAGCGCCGCGGCATCGCCTCGCTGGCCGCCCGCTTCGCGGCGAAGGAGGCCCTGGCCAAGGCGCTGGGCGCGCCCCCCGGGCTGCAGTGGCGGGATGCCGAGGTGTACCTGGAGGAGAGCGGACAGCCCCGTCTCCGGGTCACCGGCACCGTCGCCGCCCGCGCCGCCGAACTCGGCGTCAGCTCCTGGCACGTGTCGCTCAGTCACGACGCCGGCGTCGCCTCGGCCGTGGTGATCGCGGAAGGCTGATTCCTGGGGAAGACTCGCCGTATGCGGAGTGCCTACAGCGTGGAGACGGTACGGGCGGCCGAGCGGGAGCTGATGGCGCGGCTCCCCGAGGGCGCGTTGATGCAGCGGGCGGCCGCCGGGCTCGCCGCCGCCTGCGCACAGGTCCTGGGCCGGACGGCGGGCCGGGTCTACGGCAGCCGGGTGGTGCTGCTGGCCGGCAGCGGCGACAACGGCGGGGACGCCCTGTACGCCGGGGCGCGGCTGGCGAAACGCGGGGCCGGCGTGACGGCCGTGCTCACGGCGCCGGAGAAGGCGCACCCAGGCGGTCTGGCCGCGCTGCGGCGGGCCGGCGGCCGCGAGGCGACCACGGCTGAGGCGGTGACCTCGCGCCTGATCGAGGCCGCGGACCTGGTGGTGGACGGCATCGTCGGCATCGGCGGCCACGGCGGCCTGCGGGAGAACGCCGCCCCGCTGGCGGCCCGGGCTGCCGCGGCCGGCGCCGCGGTGATCGCCGTGGACCTGCCGAGCGGTGTGGAGGCGGACACCGGGGAGGTGCGCGGCCCCGCGGTGCGCGCCGACCTCACGGTCACCTTCGGCACCCACAAGGCGGCCCTGCTGATCGACCCGGCGCGTGAACTCGCCGGTGCGGTGCGGCTGGTGGACATCGGGCTGGACCCGTGGCTGCCGGAGCGGCCGGAGCTGGAGGCGCTGCAGCACGCGGACGTGGCCCGGCTGTTGCCCCGGCCCGGGGCGGAGAGCGACAAGTACCGGCGCGGGGTGGTCGGGATCGCCGCCGGGTCGACCCGCTACCCGGGCGCCGCGGTGCTCGCCGTCGCGGGCGCCCTGCGCGGCGGCGCCGGTGCGGTGCGGTACGCCGGACCGGCCGGGGACGCGGTGCTCGCGCGCCACCCCGAGACGCTGGTGAACGACGGGGGACCGCGGCGGGCGGGCCGGGTGCAGGCCTGGGTCGTCGGCCCGGGCGCCGGGGACGACGCGGACACGGTGGCGCAGGTGCTGGAGGTCGCCGGTGAGGCGGACGTGCCGGTGCTGATCGACGCCGACGGCCTGCGGCTCGCCGACCCCGGGGTGGTGCGGGCCCGGACGGCGCCGACCCTGCTGACGCCCCACGCCGGGGAGGCCGCCGCGCTGCTCGGGGTCGACCGGGCCGAGGTGGAGTCCGCGCGGCTCGCCGCGGCGCGCGAACTGGCCGAGCGGTACCGGGCGACGGTGCTGCTGAAGGGGGCGACCACGCTGGTGGCCGCCCCGTCCGGGGACGACGGGGCGGCACCGCCCGTGCGGGTCAACCCGACCGGCACGCCGTGGCTGGCGACGGCCGGCAGCGGTGACGTGCTCTCCGGCCTCGCCGGGTCGCTGCTGGCGTCGGGGCTGTCCGCGCGGGACGCGGGGAGCGTGGGGGCGTACCTGCACGGGCTGGCCGCGCGGCGCGCGGCCGCGGGGGCGCCGATCGCCGCGCAGGACGTCGCGTCCGCCGTCCCCGACGTCTGGCGCGACATCGCCTCCGGCACCTGACGGGACGGCGCGCGGGTCCGGCTCGACGGCGCGGGGGTCTGGCCCGACGGCGCGCGGGTCCGGTGCGCCGTTCCGTGACGGGCTCGCGTGCTCGACTCGGCGGTGGGACGGGCCGCGGGCTCGACTCCGCAGGGGACGTCTCCGGAGTGACCCCGGCCCGGGGCCGACTCGGGCACCCGCCTGGCCCGCCGGCCCGCGGGGTCTCCCTGCCTCGGACGCGACCCGGTGATCCGCGTCCCGCGGCGTGCCCGCGCCGGCCCTCGTCGCCCGCGGTCGCGTCACCCGTGCCGGCGTCGCCCGCGCTTCCGTCGCCCGTGCCCGGTCGCCCACGCGCCCGTCGCTCGCCCGCGGTCGGGGCCGGGGAGTCGGGCCCGCGGGCCGCCCTCCCCGGCGGGCGGAGGGGGCTCTGTCAGACTGGGGGGACCATGAGTGAACGTGTTCCGCGCCCCCGCACCACCCCCCGCGTGCGAGCCGAGGTCGATCTGGACGCCCTGCGCGCCAACGTGCGGTCGCTGCGCGCCCGGATCTCCGGCGCCGCCCTGATGGCCGTGGTGAAGGCCGACGGGTACGGCCACGGCGCGGTGCCCTGCGCCCGTGCCGCCAAGGAGGCGGGTGCCGAGTGGCTGGGCACGGCCACCCCCGAGGAGGCGCTGGCCCTGCGCGCGGCCGGCCTCCCGGGCCGGATCCTGTGCTGGCTGTGGGCCCCCGGCGGGCCCTGGCGGGAGGCGATCGCGGCGGACGTGGACGTCTCGGTGAGCGCCTCGTGGTCCCTGCGCGAGGTGACCGACGCGGCGCGTGCCGAAGGGCGCCCGGCCCGGGTGCACCTCAAGGCGGACACCGGCCTCGGCCGCAACGGCTGCCAGCCCGCCGACTGGCCGGACCTGGTCGCCGACGCGCTGGCCGCCGAACGGGACGGGCTGGTCGAGGTCGTCGGCCTCTGGTCGCACTTCGCCTGCGCCGACGAGCCGGACCATCCGGCCACCGACGCCCAGCTGGCCCGCTTCCGCGAGATGGCCGGGTACGCCGAGGCCCAGGGCGTCCGCCCGGAGGTGCGGCACAT
>NZ_JBRIOU010000004.1:962131-964984 GCF_053474865.1 Streptomyces sp. CO7 | reverse complement strand
CACTTCGACCTGGTCCGGGCCGGCATCGCCACCTACGGCGTCTCTCCCGCCCCCGAGCTCGGCTCCCCCGCCGACCTGGGCCTGCGCCCGGTGATGCGGCTGTCCGCGGACCTGGTCCTGGTCAAGGAGGTGCCCGGCGGGCACGGAGTCAGCTACGGGCACCATTACGTCACCCCTGGGGAGACCACCCTCGGCCTCGTCCCGGCCGGCTACGCCGACGGCATCCCGCGGCACGCCTCCGGCACCGGCCCGGTGCTGGTCGACGGCAAGCTCCGCACCGTCGCCGGGCGGGTCGCCATGGACCAGTTCGTGGTCGACCTCGGCGGCGACCTGCCGGAGGCCGGCAGCGAGGCCGTGCTGTTCGGAGCGGGGGACCAGGGCGAGCCCACCGCCGAGGACTGGGCGCAGGCCTGCGGGACGATCGCGTACGAGATCGTGACCCGGATCGGCAGCCGGGTGCCCCGGGTGTACGTGAACGAGCGCCCCACCGGGTAATCGAACGGCAGAGGGCCCGGCGGCGCGGACGCGGCGACGGGCCGTTCGCCGCGACGAACCCGGGAGACCGGAGAAGAGGGAGCGCCGAGTGAGCGAGGAGAGCCCGGCGGTGACCGTCACGGAGCTGGTGGTCGCCGCCACGGGCGCCACCGCGCCCGCCCCCCGGGCACGGCGCCGCCCCACCGGCCTGGCCGGGGCCGCGATCGGCGTGCTCGCCGCGGGCGCGGCCGCCGGGGTCGTCGTCGAGCGGCTCGCCATGGGCGGCGGCGTGCGCCGCAGGGCCCGCCTCGCCCTGGAGTTCGGCGGCCCCTACGGCACCCTGCGCGGAACCCCCGGCACCGCCCTCGCCGAGGACGGCACCGCCCTGCACTACGAGGTCGACGAGGCCCCCGTCGCCGTGCCCGAGCCGGCGCCGCCACGCCGCCGTCGGCTGTTCGGCGGCCGCCGCGAGCAGACCGTGCGCCCGGCCCCGGTGACGGTGGTGTTCAGCCACGGCTACTGCCTCAACCAGGACTCCTGGCACTTCCAGCGGGCCGCCCTGCGTGCCGCCGGCGTGCGCGCCGTCTACTGGGACCAGCGCAGCCACGGCCGGTCCGCACGCGGCGTCACCCGGGCCCAGCAGGGACCGCCGGTCACCATCGACCAGCTGGGCCGCGACCTGAAGGCCGTGATCGACGCCGCCGCGCCCACCGGTCCGCTGGTGCTGGTCGGGCACTCCATGGGCGGGATGACGGTGATGGCGCTGGCCGAGCAGTTCCCCGGCCTGGTCCGCGAGCGGGTCGCCGGGATCGCCCTGGTGGGCACGTCCTCCGGCGGGCTCGCCGACGTCCACTTCGGGCTGCCCGCCGTCGGGGTGAACGCGGTGCGGCGCCTGCTGCCGGGCGTGCTGCGGGTGCTGGGGCGGCGGGCGGACCTCGTCGAGCGGGGGCGGCAGGCCACCGCCGACGTGTTCGCCGGGATCGTCACCCGGTACTCGTTCGCCTCCGCCGAGGTCGACCCGGTGGTCGCCCGGTTCGCCGAGCGGATGATCGAGTCCACGCCGATCGACGTGGTCGCCGAGTTCTACCCGGCCTTCGACGCGCACGACAAGACGGCGGCGCTGGCCCGCTTCCACGGGCTGCCGGTGCTGATCGTCTCGGGGGAGGGCGACCTGGTCACCCCGGTCGGCCACAGCGAGGCGATGGCGCGTGAGCTGCCAGACGCGGAACTGGTCCGCGTGCCCGACGCCGGCCACCTGGTGATGCTGGAGCACCCCGAGATCGTGAACGTCCGGCTCGCCGACCTGCTCGCCCGCGCGGGAGCACCCTCCGGGGCCGCTACCGTGGGGTCCCATGGAAGCACCCGCGGCACCGCACAACCCCAGCGAGCAGAACCCCCACGGTCCCAGTGAGCCGGCCGGCGCCCGGCGGACGCTGGAGCTGACCGTCACCTCACCCGAGGAGATGCTGGACCTCGGCCGCAGGCTGGCCGGCCTGCTGCGCGCCGGCGACCTCGTGATGCTCACCGGCGAGCTCGGCGCCGGGAAGACCACGATGACCCGCGGCCTCGGCGAGGGCCTGAACGTCCGCGGCGCGGTCACCTCGCCGACGTTCGTGATCGCCCGCGTCCACCCCTCCCTCGGCGACGGGCCGCCGCTCGTCCACGTCGACGCCTACCGGCTGGGCGGCGGGCTGGACGAGATGGAGGACCTCGACCTCGACGTCTCGCTGCCGGAGTCGGTGATCGTCGTGGAGTGGGGCGAGGGCAAGGTCGAGGACCTCACCGAGGACCGCCTCCAGATCCTGATCGCCCGCGCCACGGGGGACGCCTCCGACGACGCCGACGACGACGTCCGCCACGTCACCGTCACCGCCCTGGGCCCCCGCTGGACCAAGGCCGACCTGAGCCCCCTCCAGGCCTGAGCCGCCCCTCGCCACCCGGCAGGAACACCATGCGGGCATCGTCCTGCGGGCAATCGTGCCGCTGGGCGGCACGGGTGGGCGCAGGGCCTCACGTTCCCGCGGGACGGCTCGCTCAGCAGGGCGCAAGCCCGGGCAGCGAGTGGAACAGCATTGTCCCCAGGGTCCGGCCCCGCGCCTACGCGGCCTCGCGAGCGGGCCGGTCCTCACGGGTGGCCGGGGAGGCCGGAGCCGGCGGCACCGAGACCGCCCGGGCCGCGGCACAGGAGGCCAGAAGGTCCCGCATCGACACCGAGCCGCCGCCGCGCGCACCCGCGCCGCCCTGGTGCTGCTCCGTGGCATCGGGACGGCCGTGGCCGGCAACCGGAAAGAGCATGACGCCTCCTGACATCCCGAGGACGGGCGTGGTTAGGTAGACCTAACCACGCCCGTCCTCGGGATGTCAGGAGGCGTCATGCTC
>NZ_JBRIOU010000004.1:960663-962031 GCF_053474865.1 Streptomyces sp. CO7 | reverse complement strand
AGGTCACCGCGTACCTGCCGGGCGCCGGGTCCACCGCGCCCGGGACCACCCGGAACACCCGCCGCACCCGGCCCCGCGCGTCAACCAGCCACACCCGGTCCTGCCCCAGCGAATAGACGACCCGCTCCCCGGTGCCCGACCGCGCCGGAAGCCCCATCGGACCCGGCCGCTCCGGCGGGGCGGCTGCCCGGGAGGCGGCCGGCGCGCCCGGCGACCGCAGCGCCGGCGGCACCTTCGCGTGGGCCTGCAGCCCGAGCACCACCACCGTCGTGAGCGCCGCGCCCGTCAACGCCGCCACCAGCACCCCGCTGCGGACCGCCACCGCCACGCTCCCTCACTCGTCGTCACCCGCTTTGTTCGCCGCCCGCACCGTTCGTCACCCAGTGCACTCATGCGTGTGCGAGACGTTAGCAGCGGGGGCGTGCGGAGCCCGGCGAGGCCGTGCGCGGGCCCGGGGAGCCGTAGGCTGTTCGCGTGCTCTTGCTCGCTCTGGATACCGCAACCCCCGCCGTCACCGTCGCCCTGCACGACGGGACGGACGTCGTCGCCTCGTCGAGCCAGGTGGACGCGCGCCGCCACGGAGAGCTGCTGCTGCCCACGGTCCACCGTGTCCTCGGTGCGGCGGGCGTCGGCCTCGACGCGGTCACCGGCATCGTCGTCGGCGTCGGACCGGGCCCGTACACCGGTCTGCGCGTCGGCCTGATGACCGCGGACACCTTCGGCCTGGCGCTCGGCGTCCCCGTCCACGGCGTGTGCACGCTGGACGGGCTGGCCTACGCCGCCGACATCGACGGCCCCTTCGTCGTGGCGACCGACGCCCGGCGCAAGGAGGTCTACTGGGCGCGTTACGCCGACTCCCGCACCCGCCTCACCGACCCCGCCGTCGACCGCCCGGCCGACCTCGCGGACGAGGTCGCCGGGCTCCCCGCGGTCGGCGCGGGCGCGCTGCTCTACCCGGACGCCTTCCCCGACGTGCACGGCCCCGAGCACGTCTCCGCCGCCGCGCTGGCCTCGCTGGCCGCCGAGCGGCTGGCCGACGGCCAGGAGCTCGCGGCCCCGCGCCCGCTGTACCTGCGGCGCCCGGACGCCCAGGTCCCCAAGAACTACAAGGTGGTCACCCCCCGGTGAGCGCAGCGGCGAACGCCCCCGTCCCCGCCGCGGAACTCCGCGAGATGCGCTGGTGGGACATCGACCCCGTGCTGACGCTGGAGAAGGAACTGTTCCCCGAGGACGCCTGGTCCCGGGGCATGTTCTGGTCCGAACTCGCCCACGCCCGTGGGCCCGGCGCCACCCGCCGGTACGTGGTCGCCGAGACGCCGGCGGGTGGACTGGCCGGCTACCCCCGGGGCGCCGCCGCCCCCGACCCCG
>NZ_JBRIOU010000004.1:958878-960563 GCF_053474865.1 Streptomyces sp. CO7 | reverse complement strand
CCGGCGGGTGAACTGGCCGGCTACGCCGGGCTCGCCGCCGCCGGCGACCAGGGCGACGTCCAGACCATCGCCGTCGCCCCCGGCCACCAGGGCACCGGCCTGGGCAGCCGGCTGCTGTCCGAACTGCTGCGCGCCGCCACCGACTTCGAGTGTCACGAGGTGATGCTCGAGGTCCGCGTCGACAACGTCCGCGCCCAGAAGCTGTACGAGAGGTTCGGCTTCGAACCGATCGGCTTCCGCCGCGGCTACTACCAGCCGGGCAACGTCGACGCCCTCGTCATGCGCCTGACCGACCCGGCCTCCGCGCCCACCGCCGTCACTCCCTCCGCTGCACAAGGAACCCGGAACCATGGCTGACCTGCGGGACGAGCCCCTCGTCCTCGGCATCGAGACCTCCTGCGACGAGACCGGCGTCGGCATCGTCCGCGGCACCACCCTGCTGGCCGACGCCGTCGCCTCCAGCGTCGACGAGCACGCCCGCTTCGGCGGCGTCGTGCCCGAGGTGGCCTCCCGGGCCCACCTGGAGGCGATGGTCCCCACGATCCAGCGGGCCCTGAAGGACGCGGGCGTCAGCGCCAAGGACCTCGACGGCATCGCGGTCACCGCCGGTCCCGGCCTCGCGGGCGCGCTGCTGGTCGGCGTCTCCGCCGCCAAGGCGTACGCGTACGCGCTCGGCAAGCCGCTCTACGGCGTCAACCACCTGGCCTCGCACATCTGCGTGGACCAGCTGGAGCACGGGCCGCTGCCCGAGCCGACGATGGCGCTGCTGGTCTCCGGCGGTCACTCCTCGCTGCTGCTGTCCTCGGACATCACCTCCGACGTGCGGCCGATGGGCGCCACCATCGACGACGCGGCCGGCGAGGCCTTCGACAAGATCGCCCGGGTGCTCAACCTGGGCTTCCCGGGCGGCCCGGTGATCGACCGGTACGCCAGGGAGGGCGACCCGAACGCCATCTCCTTCCCGCGCGGCCTCACCGGCCCGCGCGACCCCGCCTACGACTTCTCCTTCTCCGGCCTGAAGACGGCGGTGGCCCGCTGGATCGAGGCGAAGCGGGCGGCGGGCGAGGAGGTGCCGGTCCGTGACGTCGCCGCGTCCTTCCAGGAGGCGGTGGTGGACGTCCTTACCCGCAAGGCGGTGCGCGCCTGCAAGGACGAGGGCGTCGACCACCTGATGATCGGCGGCGGCGTCGCCGCGAACTCGCGGCTGCGGGCGCTGGCCCAGGAGCGGTGCGAGGCGGCGGGCATCCGGCTGCGGGTGCCGCGGCCGAAGCTGTGCACAGACAACGGGGCGATGGTCGCGGCGCTCGGCGCGGAGATGGTGGCGCGCGGGCGGGACGCGTCCGCGTGGGACCTGTCCGCGGACTCCTCGCTGCCGGTGACCGAACCGCACGTGCCGGCTCCCGAGGGGGCGGAGGGGTACGCGCACACGCACGGGCCCGGGCACGGGCATGCGCACTCGCACGATCACGTGCACGAGGTGTCGAAGGAGAACCTGTACTCGTGACGGTGGCGCTGATGTGGGAGGCCAGGGCGGCCGAGGGCCGCGGGGAGGAACTGCTCGCGTGGGCGCGGGAGCAGGGGTTGCCGCGGGAGCCGGTGCGGCGGGAGACGTTCCGGGCGCCGGGGGACCGGGTGCTCGTCGTCACCTGGTGGGACGCCGCCCTCCACGACTCCCTCCCCGAACT
>NZ_JBRIOU010000004.1:949448-958778 GCF_053474865.1 Streptomyces sp. CO7 | reverse complement strand
GCGAAGATCCTGGGAGGTTCTGTCGAAGGCCCGGACCGAGTACCGGGCCGCCCGTAAGGGGGTCGGCGATGTGGGACGAGCGGAGTACGACTCGCGATCGCGAACCGGTGCTGCTGCGCGACGTGCTGGCGGCGACCACCGCGGCGCTGCACCAGGCCTCGCGTGAGGCCGCGGCCGTGGCGGCGTCCACGGCGGGATCCGCGACGACATCCGCCGCGGCGTCCACGGCGGAGGCCGTGATGCCGGGGCCACGGTGCGGGGAGTGCGGCGCGGATACGCGCCGCGCCGCCCGCGCGATACCGGGGCGCCGCCCGCGGCCGGGGCCAGGCGCGGCCGCAGCCGGCGCCTGCCCCAACCGTTCAGCGGCATGAGACCACCGGCCCGGCCCGTCCGCCGAACGAGGGACGCAACCAGGCCGATCAGATGACCAATTACCTCCATCGGCTCAGTCGTCAGGACTGACCCGGACCCCCGGGGGTCACAGCTTTCTCGCAGACCGACTCGAACGAGACGCGGGAGACCAGATGACATCCGGGAGCACAGGGCAACGGCGTCGGCGTCGGCATCGCCGCGCCGCATGGGTCACCGGCGGTCTGTCCGCCTCGCTCGCCGTCACGCTGACGTGGAGCGCGGCGGCGAGCGCCGTGGCCGCGGAGCCGCGGCAGGCCGCGCGCCCGGGGCCGGCGGCGGCCGCGGGCCCCGGCGACCGGTGCGAGGAGGAGGACGGCGGCGTGGGGTCCGGCGTCCTGTCGTCGTGGCTGTCGATCTGGGGCCTCGGCGGCAGCGAGGCGCGCGGCTGCGACGGCGAGTGGGACAGGTGCCGGGAGCGACCGCTGCCGGATCCCGACCGGCGGCCGGACGCCGGCCGTCCCGACACGGGCCGCCCCGACGACACAGGCCGTCCTGACGACACGGACGGCTTCGGCGACACCGGCCGTCCGGACGACATGGACCGCCCCGACGACACCGACCGCCCCGACGACACGGACGGCTTCGGCGACACCGACCGCCCCGACGCCCGGCTGGACGAGGCCGCCCGCCCCGCCGCGGACGCCGCCGGCACGCGCCCGGGTGCACAGACAGGTACCGCCCCGCGCGGGATCACGCGGGGCGGTACCTGTGAGACGCCGGAGGGCTGGACCGAGGTGACCGGCGAGCTGGTGGACGTGCTGCCGAACGGTGGCAGCGCCGTCAGCATCGCCACCTGCCCGCGCGGCACGGTCGCCGTCGCCGGCGGCTGGTCGACCTCCGAGCCGGGCCTGCTGCCGGGAGTCTCCCAGCGGCTCGGCGAGAACGGCTGGCGCGTCGTCTTCGACAACCCGACCGACAAGCGGATCAGCGGCGTGGCGTTCGCCTACTGCGAGGCCGAGGAGGGCGAGGACACCGACAGGGCCTAGCCGGCCTTGGTGACCTCCGTCTCGCAGAGCAGCTCGCGCTCGTGCCCGACCACCCGGGTCTCACCGGTGAGGGTGAGCGGGAAGACGTGCCGCACGTCCGTCGAGGAGGCGGCGAGACGCAGCTCCAGCTTCCCGGGCTCGACCACGCGCACGTTGTCGCGCCCGGTGAAGGAGGACAGGTCGGCGTGGAACCGGAAGGTCACCCGGCGGGCCTCGCCGGGGGCGAGCTCCAGGCGCTGGTAGCCGACGAGCCGCACGTCCGGGCGGGTGACCGTGGCGACGGGGTCGTGCAGGTACATCTGCACGACCTCGGCGCCCGCCCGGTCACCGGTGTTGCGGACGGTCGCCGACACCTCGTAGGTGCCGTCGGTGCCGATCTCCGCGCCGGAGGCCGGGGCCTCGAAGCCGTCCCACTCGAAGGCGGTGTACGACAGGCCGTGGCCGAAGGGGTACAGCGGTGTCGGGTCCAGGTTGGTGATCTCGTTGGCCAGGCCCAGCGGCGGCTGGAGGTAGGTCCACGGCTGACCGCCCGGGTCGCGCGGCACGCTGACGGGCAGACGGCCGGAGGGGGTCACCCGCCCGGAGAGCACGCCCGCGACGGCCGGGCCGCCCTCCTCGCCGGGGAAGAAGCCCTGGACGATGCCGGCGAGCCGGTCCGCCCAGCGGCCCAGCGCGTAGGGACGCCCGGTGAGCAGCACCGCGACCACCGGCTTGCCGGTCTCCAGCAGCGCGTCGAGCAGCTCGCCCTGGACGCCCGGCAGGGCCAGGTCGGCGGCGTCGCAGCCCTCGCCCGAGGTGCCGCGGCCGAAGAGGCCGGCGCGGTCGCCCAGCACCGCCACGACCACGTCCGAGGACGAGGCCAGCGCGGCCGCCTCGGCGAATCCGGCGGTGTCCGTCTCCGAGGTGTCGCAGCCGAGGGCGAACTCCACCGTCGCGTCCGGGAACTCGCTCCGCACGGCCTCGAGCACCGTGGGGATCTCCACACCGAGAGCGACCTCGGGGTGGTGCGGCAGCACGTGGGAGGGGAACGAGTAGCAACCGAGCATCGCCATCGCGTCGTCGGCCCGCGGACCGACGACCGCGATGCGGCGGACGGCCGAGGGGCCGGACGCGCCGAGCGGCAGCGTGCCGCCGTCGTTGGCCAGCAGCACCACCGACTCCTCGGCGATCCGGCGGGCCAGCGCGCGGTTGGCGTCGGAGTCCAGCTGCAGGGAGCCCTTGGGCTCCGGCGACCAGTCCTCGTCGAGCAGGCCCAGCTCGCACTTCTGCAGCAGCACCCGGCGCGCCGCCCGGTCGACGAGGTCCTCGGAGACCCGGCCCGCGCGCACCTCCTCGATCAGCGGCTTGCCGAAGCAGCGCAGCGTCGGCAGCTCGACGTCGACGCCGGCCTCCAACGCCACCCGGGCGGCGTCGCCGAGGCCGTCGGCCACCCGCTGCAGGTTCTCCAGGAAGCCCACACCGAAGTAGTCGGCGACGACGGTGCCGTCGAAGCCCCACGTCTCGCGCAGCAGCTCGGTCAGGAGCCAGGGATCGGAGTGCGAGGGAACGCCGTCGATCTCCGTGTAGGCGGCCATCACCGAGCGCGCCCCGCCGTGCCGCAGACCGTGCTCGAACGGCGGCAGCGTGACGTCGGCGAACTCGCGCACGCCCGCGCGCACCGGCGCGTGGTTGCGGGCGCCGGCCGAGGAGGCGTAACCGGCGAAGTGCTTCAGCGTGGCGACGATGCCGGCGGTCTCCAGGCCCTTGACGTAGGAGGCGGCCACGGTGCCGACGAGGTACGGGTCCTCGCCGATCGTCTCCTCGACCCGGCCCCAGCGCAGGTCGCGGACCACGTCCAGCACCGGCGCGAGGCCCTGCTGGACGCCGGCGGCGACGAGGTCGGCGCCGATGCGCCGGCCGAGCTCCTCGACCAGCTCCGGGTCGAAGGAGGCGCCCCAGGCGAGCGGCACCGGGTACGCGGTGGCGCCCCAGGCCGTGAAGCCGGCCAGGCATTCCTCGTGGGCGACGGCGGGTATGCCGAACCGGTTGGCCGCCATGATCGTCCGCTGGGCGCGGGCGAGCGCGCGCGCACCCTCGTCGGGATCGATCGGGGCGGTGCCGTAGGAACGGGTGATCTGGCCGAGGCCGTGGGAGATCACCTCGTCCCAGTCCCAGTCGCTGGCCATCTCGTGCTGGTGCGGGGCTACGCCGGCTTCCGCATCCGTCGAGGCGCCGACCCACACTCCGTAGAGCTGTGCGGTCTTCTCCTCCAGGGTCATCCGGGAGAGAAGATCCTCGACACGGGCTTCGGCGGGAAGTGCGGAATCACGCCAGGGGGCGGTCATGATGCTCCTGAGGGAAAGGTGTTACTTGCCGCCGACGCCCATCAACCCGCTCACCAGGGCCCGTCGGGCCACGAGGTAAACGACGAAGATCGGCACGCCGGAAAGGACGACGGAAGCCAGCAGCGCGGGGATGTTGACCCCGAACTGGCTGACGTAGTTGTAAAGGCCCAGGGTGAGGACGCGAGGCTCCTCGGACTGGGTGAAGATCAGCGCGAACAGGAAGTTGTTCCAGGCCTGCAGCGCAGAGTAGATGATCACCGTGCTGATGCCGCCCTTGGCGAGGGGGATCACCAGCTGGAAGAGCATCCGGGTCGGGGAGGCGCCGTCCAGGGCCATGGCCTCGTAGGACTCCTCCGAGATGTCGCGGAGGGTGCCGGTGAGGACCAGGACCGAGACCGGCATGGCGAACGCGGCGGTCGGGAGGATGATCGCCCAGAGGGTGTCGTAGATGTCCAGCTTCGTGATCAGCAGGAACAGCGGCACCACCACGGCCTGGGCCGGGATGGCCACGCCGAGGAGGAACAGCCGGAAGGCGCTGCCGGACCAGAAGCCGCGGTTGCGGACCGCGACGTAGGACAGCGGCACCGAGAGGCACACCACGATGACGACCACGCCTATCGCGGTCAGCGTCGTGTTCCACAGGTAGTGCGAGAAGCCCGAGTCGAGGACCAGGCTGTAGTTGTCCAGCGTCGGGTTCTTCGGCGGCGTGAGGGCGCCTCGGCCCATCGCCTCCTCCGGGCCGGCCAGCGAGGTGGTGATCATCGCGTAGAGCGGGATCAGCACGATCAGCAGCCAGACGAAGGACGCCAGGCCCGCGATCGGGTTGGAGCGCTTCGTCCGGTGTCGGCGGCCGGACGACGCGAGGGTGTCGCTGCGGTGGGACATGGCGGTCACATCCCTTCCCGGACGCTGTTCATCTTGCCGAAGCCCGTGAGACGGATCAGCAGCAGCGACAGGCCGGTGGCGGCGATCACCAGGAAGGTGGCGACGGCGCTCGCGTAGCCGTAGTCGTAGGAACGGAATCCGGCTTCGTACATGAGGTAGGGCAGGATCTTCGTGTCGGTGCCGGGGCCGCCCTGGGTGAGGATCAGGACGGTCTCGAAGTAGGTCAGGGAGCCCACCACCATCAGCACGCCGGACATCGCCATCGTGTGGCGCAGCTGGGGCAGCGTGATGGAGAAGAACTGGCGCAGTCCGCTCGCCCCGTCGATCGCCGCGGCCTGGTACAGGACCTCGGGTATCTGACGGGCGCCGCCCTGGTAGATCAGGGTGTGGAACGGTATGAACTGCCAGGCGCCGACGAACACGATCGCCAGGAACGCGCCCGAGGTGGTGCCGAGGGTGTCGCCCTTGATGACGCCGTAGTTCGGGTCGAGCAGGGCGAAGAACAGCAGCGCGATCGCCGTGGAGGACAGCAGGAACGGCACGAAGAAGATCGCCGAGAGCACCGCGCGGTTGCGCTGCCTGCCCGCCGCCCACACTCCGAGGAGCAGGGAGATCACGGTCTGGAAGGCCCAGCTGACCACCGTGAGGAGCACGGTGATGAGCAGGGAGTGGATCAGTTCTGGATCGGTGAACAGGTTCTTCCAGTTCTCCAGGCCGACGAAGCCCGGATCACCGAGGCCGTTCCAGTCGGTGAACGACAGGTAGACGGCCAGCGCCATCGGAACGACGGCGAAGAACGTGAAGAACAAGACGCCGGGCAGCGCCCAGGACGCGTTCGGGCGACCCACACGGGTGGCCCGGACGTCGCCCTTGGGCGCTGCGGCGGCGGACTTGGTGACCGGATAGGTCACTTGAGCCCCTTCAGCGCATTGACGAACTCCTTGGGCGAGGACTGGCCCAGGAAGAGCTTGTCGATTTCGGTGAGCATCGGCGTCTGCCATTCCGGCTTGACGGCCTGGTCCCAGCTGAGGGTGAACGCCGGGGCGTCCTGGACCAGTCCGTACTGGAACTTGGCGAACTCCGGGTTGGGCGAGGCGTCGAGCAGCGCGCCCGCGTTGGACGTGGTGGGGATGTCGCCGTTGGCGACCAGCGCCTTGGCGTACTCCTCCGACGCGCAGGTCTTGAGGAAGGCGATCGCCGCGTCCCGGTTCTTGGTGCGGGCGCTGAGCGACCAGTAGTTGGTCGGGTTGCCCACGACGTTCTTGATGTCGCCCTGGCCGCCGGTGTACTCGGGGAAGGCCACCCAGCCCAGGTCCTTCTCGGCGAACTTCTTGAACTTGCCGAGCTGGGTGGAGTACTCCCAGGAGCCCATGAGGTGCATGGCGGCCTTGCCCTGCGCGAGCAGGGCGGAGGCGCCGCCGTTGTTGTACTGGACGGAGCTGAAGCCCTTGCCGAAGGCGCCGCCGTCGACCAGCTTCTTGATCTCCTCGGCCGCGCGCAGCACCGCCGGGTCGCCCCAGGCGGCGGCGTCGCCGTTCTGGATCTTGCGGAAGACCTCGGGACCGCCGATGCGGTCCACCAGGTACTCCACCCACATCAACTCGGTCCACTTGTCCGCGCCACCGAGCGCGAACGGCTGGATGCCGCGGGCCTTCAGCTTCCTGTTGGCCTCCAGCAGTTGGTCCCAGGTGGTGGGGGCCTGGAGGCCGTTCTCCTTGAAGACCTTCTTGTTGAAGAACAGCAGGACGGGCTGCATGCCGCGCATCGGGATGCCGTACGGGCGGCCGTCGAGGGCGCCGGACTGGATGATCGACGGCAGGAAGCCGTTCTTCAGCTCAGGAGTCGACTCGATGATGTCGTGCAGGTCGATGAGCTGGTTCTCGTCGACGTACGCCTTGATCGAGCCGCCACCCCAGTTGAAGAACAGGTCCGGAGCGCTGGGCGAGCCCATGGCGGTGCGCAGCTTGGCGGGATAGTCGCTGCCAGGTATGCGCTGCAGCTTGATCGTCCCGTTGGCCTTCTTGGCGGCCGGGGACGAGTTGAAGCGCTGGATCGCGTCTTCCTGGATCCTTGCGGCATCGTCACCCCAGACGAAAGCGATGAGCGGTCCGCCCTCGCCGTCCTCGCCACCGTCGTCGCCGGAGCCGCACGCGGTGAGGCCGGCGGTGAGCAGAGTGGCGCCGCTGACGCCCAGGAACCAACGCCTGCTGAGGTGCTCCATGGACAAGTACTCCTCGGGGGAAGCGGTCTTCGTTGACCGCAAATCTACGGTTTCAGGGCGATTTGGGGGAGATGCCCTGTATATGACTCACAGCACCGAGGTGGGGGGCGCTTGGGGGGCTTCCTCCGAAGCTTTCGATCGTTGCCGCGAATGTTTTGGGAACCTAAGCGCGTCAGAGGGGTTCGTCAAGACCCCGGGCAGATATACGATCCCGAACCATGACCTCACCGGAATCCGCCGAAACCCCTTCCGTGCCCCGGCAGGGACGCACAGCGACGCTTGCCGAGATCGCGCGGGCGGCGGGTGTGTCCGCGCCAACAGTTTCGAAAGTTCTCAACGGCAGGGCCGACGTCGCCCCGGCCACCCGCTCGCGGGTCGAACGCCTGCTGCGCAGCCACGGCTACCGCAGGCGTCGCGCGGACGCCTCCCGGTCGCCGCTGATCGAGCTCGTCTTCCACGAGCTGGAGAGCGCCTGGGCCATGGAGGTCATCCGCGGCGTCGAACGGGCCGCGCGCCGCGCGGGCCTGAGCGTCGTGCTCTCCGAGAGTGCCGGACGTCACACGCCGGGCGGCAGCTGGGCCGACCAGGTGGCCGCACGGCGGCCGCACGGCGTGATCCTGGTCCTGTCCGGGCTCGACGAGGGCCAGCGCACGCTGCTGACCAGCCGGTCGATCCCGTTCGTGGTGATGGACCCGGCCGGCGACCCCGGGGCGGAGGTGCCCTCGGTGGGCGCCACCAACTGGCAGGGCGGCCTCTCCGCCACCCGCCACCTGGTGGAGCTCGGCCACACCCGGATCGGGGCCATCAGCGGCCCGACCCGGATGATGTGCGCCCGCGCCCGCGTGGACGGCTACCGGGCCGCCCTGGAGACCGCGGGGCTGGCCGTCGACCCCGGTCTGATCCTGGACGGCGACTTCCACCACGAGGCGGGCTACCGGCTCGGCCTGGACCTGCTGCGCCGCGACAACCGCCCCACGGCCGTTTTCGCCGGCAACGACCTGCAGGCGCTGGGCCTCTACGAGGCGGCCCGGGAGCTCGGTCTGCGGATCCCCGACGACCTGAGCGTGGTGGGCTTCGACGACCTCCCGGTGGCCCGCTGGGTGGGTCCGCCGCTGACCACCGTGCGGCAGCCGCTGACCGAGATGGCCGAGGCGGCGACCCGGATGGTCCTCGAACTGGGGCGCGAGGAGAAGCCGACCGCGGGGGCGCGCATGGAGCTGGCGACGAGTCTCGTGGTGCGCAGCAGCACGGCCCCACCGGCCGTCTGAGAGAACGGAATTCACTGTTCGCCTTCGAAACTTTCGAAAGCTTTTCGGTGGACCTCACGGACCGTGAATTCCGTCCTGGCAGGGTTCGGACTTATGTTCTGCCCGTGAGTGAGAACGAGGGGAACGGGGAGCGTGGCCGGGGGGCCGCCGTCCAGGTGCCGCGCAGGCGCTGGAAGAAGGCCGTGGGCTACACGCTCGGGGGAGTGCTGGTGCTCGGCGCCGTGGGGGGCGGCTGGGTCTACCGGCAACTGAACGACAACATCCGCAGCGTCGATCTCGACGCCGCGCTGGGGGACGAGCGGCCGCACGCGCCGGTCGGCATGCCGGTGGGGTCCGGCGGGCCTTCGGCGCCCGCCGCGGCCGGCGAGGGGGCGGGCGGCGGGGCGCTGAACATCCTGGTGCTGGGCACCGATTCGCGCGACGGCGAGGAGAACCGTCGTCTGGGCGGCGGGCCTCCGGGCGGCGCCCGCTCGGACACCGCGATGGTGGTGCACCTGGACGAGGGGCGGGCCTCCGCGACGGTGGTCTCTGTCCCGCGCGACACCCTGGTGACCCGCCCGGCCTGTCCGCTGCCGGACGGCGGCACCACGGCCGTCGCGCAGGGCGTGATGTTCAACAGCGCCTACGCGGTGGGCGGTCCGGTCTGCGCGGTCAAGACCGTGGAAGCCATGTCCGGCGTGCCGGTGGACCACTACCTGGAGATCGACTTCGCGGGCTTCGCGGATCTGGTGGACGCGCTGGGCGGCGTGACGGTGGAGCTGGAGCAGCCCATCGACGACGACAAGAGCCACCTCAGCGTCGACGCCGGCGTCCAACGCCTGTACGGGGAGGACGCCCTGGCCCTGGCCCGCACCCGCCACGGCATCGGCGACGGCGGCGACCTGGGGCGCATAGGGCTGCAGCAGAAACTGGTGACGGCGCTGCTCGAGCAGGTCGCCGAGGCGGACCTGCTGACCGACCCGGTGCGGCTCTACCAGGTGGCGGACGCGGCGACCTCCGGGCTCACCGCGGACACCAAACTGGACTCGCTGGCCGAACTGGCCGCCTTCGCCCGCACGTTGCGCGACCTCACCCCGGAGACCGTCCGCACGGTGACCCTCCCGGTGGTCCCCGCCCCCGCCGACCGCAACCGGCTGGTCCCGGACGAACCGGAGGCGGGCGACCTGTGGGCCTCCCTGCTCCCGGGCGCGGAGCCCGTTCCCACCCCGGACCCGGCCCCGTCGTCGTCCGTCCCC
>NZ_JBRIOU010000004.1:928046-949348 GCF_053474865.1 Streptomyces sp. CO7 | reverse complement strand
GTCGTCGTCCGTCCCCCCGAGCGGGCCGAACGCTGCTTTCTTCACCGGCCCTCCGGTCCCCTCCGGGCGGTGACGCTCCCGCCGTTGCCGTTGCCGTTGCCGTTGCCGTTGTCGTGGACGCCGGAGCGGGGAGCGGGGGAGCGGTCCCGGACAGGAGGGCGGTGCGGAACCGGCGGAGATCGCCTCGCGTCCTGGGCCCTGGATGCCGTGAGCGACAACGGAGCGGCACGGATCGACGCGAACGGAGGCGCACGATGCCGGCGCAGCAGCGGCAGCAGATGCCCCCGAAGCCCTACGCCTGGGCGGGAGGCGCGGCAGGCATTGCCGTGCTCCTGATCGCGCTGGTGTGGCTGCCGGGGCCGCTGAGCGATCTGCGGGAGTACCGGGAGGCGCCGGAGTGCCGCAACGGGCGGTCCGTCGAGGGCTGCCGGACGGTGGCGGCGGCGACGGTCACCGGCGTGGACCCTCACGTCCACGGCGGCAAGAGGAAGTACCAGCTCGCACTCCGTTTCGCCGACGGGTCCCGGAGCGTGCTGACGATGGCCGGCCTGCAGGACGGTCTCGGTGTGACGCCGAGGGAGGAGGCCGAGGCCGTGCTCTGGCGCGGCTCCGTGGCCGAGGTGCGTCAGGGGGCGGATCGGGACACGGTCGACGGGTCCCGGCTGCTCGCCTGGCGGCCGCCTCTGATGCTCGGTGCGGCACTCGCGCCCGTGGCGCTCTCGCTGCTCTGGACCGCCGGGTGGCTGACGCTGCGGCAACGGAGGCCGGGGCGGCCGGCGGAGGGGCGAGAGGTCTTGGTCCCGGCGGCCGTCTGGCTGACCGCGGGGCTGGGCGTCGTGGCCTGTGTGCCGATCGGATTCTCGGCCGGAGGGCCGCAGGACGTGCTGACCCCGCTGGCGTGGCTGTACGCGGGTGCGGCGGTTGTGGTTGCTCCCGTGGCCGCGTGGCTCTCCTCCCGGCCGGTGAGGCAACGGCGCGAGATGCACATCCGGCCGGTGCCCCCCACGGGCGAACACGTGGTGCCCGGCTGGGTGCTCGGCGACGTGCCGTACAGCAAGGAAGGGTTCCAGTACCTGGTAGTCGGCCCCGGGCTGCTCGCCGCCACCCCCGACCCGGCCGGGCGGGTGGCACGGGTCCGGGTGCCCGCCTTGCGTGTGACGCGGGTGCGTGCGTCCTCGTCCGCCAGGAGCAGGCCGGACGGGACCTGCGTCGCGGAGTGCAGGGACGGCGACTGCGAAGTGCTCGTCATGGCGCGGGTCGCCGACATGCCGGAGGTGCTCGGCGCGCTGGGACCGGCGCCGTCCTGAGCCGGCGTCCCCTGATCCGCCGTCAGCGCGGCAGCGGGTGCCCCAGGAGCATCGTCGGGGCGCCCGCGACCCGGGTCAGGAAGACCGTGACCGCGTTCCGCCCCTGCGGCTTGGGAAGCGCCTTGCGGCGCAGTTCCTCCGGCTCGACCGCCGACCCCCGCTTCTTCACGGTGAGCGTGCCGACCTGCCGCTCCCGCAGCAGCGCCTTCAGCTTCTTGACGTTGAAGGGCAGCGTGTCGGTGATCTCGTACCCCGTGGCGTACGCGGTGGGCCGCGGCTCGTCGGCGGTGACGAAGGCGATGGTCTCGTCGATCAGCCCGCCGCCGACCTCCTCGGCGACCTCGGCCACCAGGTGCGCACGGATCACCGCGCCGTCCGGCTCGTACAGGTACCGGCCGACCGGGCGGACCTCCGGGTCGGGCAGCCCCCGGCCGAGCAGCCGGCGCGGGCCGGGAAGCAGCGTGGCGCACACCGCGCCGGGGCGGGCCGCCTCGCCGAACCAGAGGACGGCCTCCTTGACGTCACCGCCGTCCGAGATCCACTCCGCCTCGGCGTCCTCGGGCACCGCCTCGTGCGGGATGCCGGGGGCCACCTTCAGCGCGGCGGCCCGCGAGGCGCCGCGGGCGGCCCCGACCGCCCAGGACAGCGGCGGCGAGTAGGCCTCCGGGTCGAAGATCCGCCCCCGGCCGCCGCGGCGCGCCGGGTCCACGAAGACGGCGTCGTACGGGGCGGTGTCGATCTCGGTGACGTCGGCCTCCCGCACCTCGATCAGGTCGCTCAGGCCCAGCGCCTCGGCGTTGGCCCGGGCGACGGCGGCGGTCAGCGGGTCGCGGTCGACGGCCAGGACGCGGACGCCGGCCCGTGCCAGCGCGATCGCGTCGCCGCCGATCCCGCAGCACAGGTCGGCGACCGAGCGCACGCCGAGCCCGGCGAACCGTGCGGCGCGGTGCGCGGCCACCGGGGCGCGGGTGGACTGCTCGACGCCGTGCGGGGTGAAGAACATCCGCCGGGCGTCGTGCGCGCCGAACTTCGCGGCGGCGCGGTTGCGCAGCCGGGCCTGGGCCAGGGCGGACGACACCAGGGCGGGGGAGTGGTCCCGCCGCAGCCGGGTGGCCACGGCCAGCTCCTCGCCGGGCGTCACGTCCCGCACCTCGTCCAGCAGGGCGCGGCCCTCGGCGGTCAACAGCGCCGCGAACGCGGCCGACGGATCAGCGGTCTCACTCACCGCCCCATTGTCCCTGCCCGGGGCCGCAGGGCGGTCCCCGCCCGGGGCCGGAGGAGCCTCGTGAGCCGCCCGGGGGGAGTCCGACGGGCGCGTGACTTCACGCAACCCGCCGAGAAATTGGCACTCCGCTTGACCGAGTGCTAACCCCGGTCATAGTCTCAGCCTTGGCACTCGCCCCAGGCGAGTGCCAACACAGCGACGGGCAGGTCCGGCACCCGCGACGACGGATCGACCTGGTCGCCACCTCAGACAGTTAACCCCGTGAGATCTCCGAAGGGGGAGGTCGGATCGTGACGACCGCCAGCTCCAAGGTTGCCATCAAGCCGCTCGAGGACCGCATCGTGGTCCAGCCGCTCGACGCCGAGCAGACCACGGCCTCTGGCCTGGTCATTCCGGACACCGCCAAGGAGAAGCCCCAGGAGGGCGTCATCCTGGCCGTGGGCCCGGGCCGCTTCGAGAACGGCGAGCGCCTGCCGCTCGACGTCAAGGTCGGCGACATCGTGCTCTACAGCAAGTACGGCGGCACCGAGGTGAAGTACAACGGCGAGGAGTACCTCGTCCTCTCGTCCCGCGACGTCCTCGCGGTCATCGAGAAGTAGTTCACCCCGCTTCGCCGAAGCCTGCTCGACAGCTGCTCGCTTCCGCCGAAGCCCGCTTCTCCAAGAAGCATCGAGCTGCGCCCCGGACTCCCGCGCCATAAGCCGGGCGCCGGGGCGCAGTTCGCTTTTTCAAGACTTCGTATTGCTCCGACAGACGGCGATACACCGCATTCTCCCGAGAGGGCTGAACCGCTCCCATGGCGAAGATCCTGAAGTTCGACGAGGACGCCCGTCGCGCCCTCGAGCGCGGCGTCAACAAGCTGGCCGACACGGTCAAGGTGACGATCGGTCCCAAGGGCCGCAACGTCGTCATCGACAAGAAGTTCGGCGCCCCGACCATCACCAACGACGGCGTCACCATCGCCCGCGAGGTGGAGATCGAGGACCCGTACGAGAACCTCGGCGCCCAGCTGGTGAAGGAGGTCGCGACCAAGACCAACGACATCGCCGGTGACGGTACGACCACCGCGACCGTGCTCGCCCAGGCCCTGGTCCGCGAGGGTCTGCGCAACGTCGCCGCCGGCGCCTCCCCGGCCGCCCTGAAGAAGGGCATCGACGCCGCGGTGAAGGCCGTGTCCGAGGACCTCCTCGCGACCGCCCGCCCGATCGAGGAGAAGTCCGACATCGCCGCCGTCGCCGCGCTGTCCGCCCAGGACAAGCAGGTCGGCGAGCTCATCGCCGAGGCGATGGACAAGGTCGGCAAGGACGGTGTCATCACCGTCGAGGAGTCCAACACCTTCGGCCTGGAGCTGGACTTCACCGAGGGCATGGCCTTCGACAAGGGCTACCTGTCCCCGTACTTCGTGACGGACCAGGAGCGCATGGAGGCCGTCCTCGAGGACCCGTACATCCTCATCAACCAGGGCAAGATCTCCTCCATCCAGGACCTCCTGCCGCTGCTCGAGAAGATCATCCAGTCGAACGCCTCGCGTCCGCTGCTGATCATCGCCGAGGACGTCGAGGGCGAGGCCCTGTCGACCCTGGTCGTCAACAAGATCCGCGGCACGTTCAACGCCGTCGCGGTCAAGGCCCCGGGCTTCGGCGACCGCCGCAAGGCGATGCTGCAGGACATGGCCGTCCTCACGGGCGCCCAGGTCATCGCCGAGGAGGTCGGCCTCAAGCTCGACCAGGTCGGCCTCGAGGTGCTCGGCTCCGCGCGTCGCGTGACCGTCACCAAGGACGACACCACCGTCGTCGACGGCGCCGGCTCCTCCGAGGACGTCCAGGGCCGCGTCGCCCAGATCAAGGCCGAGATCGAGTCCACGGACTCCGACTGGGACCGCGAGAAGCTCCAGGAGCGCCTCGCCAAGCTGGCCGGCGGCGTGTGCGTGATCAAGGTCGGCGCCGCCACCGAGGTGGAGCTGAAGGAGAAGAAGCACCGTCTGGAGGACGCCATCTCCGCGACCCGCGCCGCGGTCGAGGAGGGCATCGTCTCCGGTGGTGGCTCCGCGCTGGTCCACGCCGCCAAGGTCCTCGAGGGCAACCTCGACAAGTCCGGCGACGAGGCCACCGGTGTCTCCGTCGTCCGCCGCGCGGTCGTCGAGCCGCTGCGCTGGATCGCCGAGAACGCGGGCCTCGAGGGCTACGTGATCGTCTCCAAGGTCCAGGAGATGGACAAGGGCCAGGGCTACAACGCCGCCACCGGCGAGTACGGCGACCTGGTGAAGTCCGGCGTCATCGACCCGGTCAAGGTCACCCGCTCCGCCCTGGAGAACGCCGCCTCCATCGCCTCCCTCCTCCTCACGACCGAGACCCTGGTCGTCGAGAAGAAGGAAGAGGAGGAGGCCTCGGCGGGTCACGGCCACAGCCACGGCCACTCCCACTGAGCCACCCCGCTCTCCCACCGAGGCCCGGCCTCCCGCTCCCCGCGGGACGCCGGGCCTCGGCGCGTGGCCCGTACGGACTTCGGCGTCACCGGTCCCCGGGGTACTGGTCGATCACGGTGCCGCCCAGTTCCTCGGCCGCTTCCTTCGCGTCCCCGGTGTCGCAGAGCATGAGCGTCCAGTTTCCGGCCGTGACGAAGTGCCGAGTGACGTTCTCCTCGGTGAGGAGCAGCCGGATGAAGTCGTTCCGGGCGGCCCGGCTGTCATGGAGCACGATGCCCGCGTCGTGCCCCCGGTCGGTGCCACCGCACGAGGTGCCTTTCGACTGCCTAGTCCGGCACATCAGGAGACCGCTCGGGCCCGCCTCCCGGTGGGAGCAGCCCACGGAGTCCTCCACGGCGTCGGCCAGCGCGCCGGTGTTCGCGTACTCGGGCTTCTTTGGGATGGGCGGCAGGTGGTACGGGGGCGGCAGGACGACGGCGTCGAGGGCTTCGGCGATCTGCTCGGAGTAGGAGGGCGTGTCGTTGGGCACGACGCGGAGGAACCAGTTGCCCGCGGCCACGACGGTGGTGCCACTGATGCGCCAGGCGGCGATGGAGTCGCCGATCTGGTCGCGGGTGCGTTCCTTCAGGTCGAATGCCTGTATTTCCGCCACCACGGCGGTGCCGTCGATCCGGGCCTCGCAGTGCAGACCGCCGGGCTGCCGGCGCAGGACGCGGCAGTCGATGCCCGCCCGCTCCAACGCGGACACCACGCCGTCGACTTTCTCGTACTGCGGACCGGTCGGCACGTTGGACGGCATGGGGGTGGGCGGCTCCGGCCTGCGGTCCTCGAGGGCACCGCAGGCGGTGAGCAGCAAGGCAGCCAGGAGGCCGACGAGCGGTCGCGCGATTCTGGTCATGGTGTGCTGTGGGCTCCTGGCGGGGTCGGTGCGGGTCCGGGGCTCGGCGAGGGCGTTCCGGGCTCGGGTTCGCCCGTGCCGGTTCCTGTGGAAGGTGTCGTCGTGTAGATCGGGTTGAGCGACACGTGGTGCCCTGCTGGTGTCTGTGACTCCAACTGCCGGAGGGCGGTGGCCCGGTCCTCGTCACTCAGTGCTTCCCAGGCCAACGCGTCGTCGAGATGTGCCTCGATCTTGTCCCAGTTCTCTCCCCTGGCCTTGATGTCTCCGCCGCGGTTGTCGGAGTCGTCGCCGTACTGCTCGTTCTTCTCCCGCACGTCGGGGGTGTCGGCCGCGTAGAGGGTGAACAACTGCTTGTCGGAGGTGGATCCGTACTCGCTCTCCTGCAGATCGAGCAGATGGTAGGCGCTGAGCCGGACGTTCAGCTCGGGGTTCTGCTCGATGATGGCGGCGAGTTCCGCGTCGCCCACCTGGCTGAGATACCTACCGTCCTCCAACCGGAAGGCGTTGTCGTGCTTTCCGGCGACGGCCCGGGCGGTATCGGGCTTCATGTGGGTGATGCCCAGGGACTTGTCCGGCTTGGGTCCGAGGACGAGCCCTCAGTTGAAGAACCGGCCGAATGCGGCGAGCGGACCACGCAGGCTGGGGTTGTGATTCTGGTACCACTGCTGTTCCTGCCACAGGATGGCCATCAACAACTTGCGGCTGATCCCGGTCTCGGCTGACGCCAGTTTCACCGCGTCGAGGATGTTCGGCGGCACATTGATCGGGTGCACGCCGTCAAGTCCGCCGGACAGGCGCAGTGCGATGGCCAACGGACTGTCGCCGGAGAGCGACTCCCTGGCCATCGCCGGATCGCCGATCAAGGTCAGGCCCTCTATGGTGCGCAAGTCCTTGGCAGCCTCGAGATCGGCCTTGTTCGCCTTGGCCAGCGCTTCCATGACGAGGTCGCGGGTGTCCGTGACCTGCTGGTACTCGGGGCTGTCCGGGGCCAGCAGGACGGGCTGGGCGAAGCCGACCCGGCCGCTCTCGTCGACCCTCAGACCGTGCCGGTGGGCGTAGTCCAGCACGCTGTTCAGTTCCCGCTGTGCCGCTGCGATGTCCTCGGCCAGATCGTCGTACACGCGCGCGAGCGCGCGCAGCGAAAGGGAGGCTGCCTCGTAGTCTCCGGCATGCTTGACGAACTTCTCCCGGGCCGCCCGGCCGGCGTCCCCCACCCAGCACTGCTGCAGCGTGGCGGCCATCTCGTCACGGGGCGACGCCCGCGAGCGTGTCGCATTGCCTGGCTGCTGCCAGGACGTCGTCGGCTGCGTCGCGCCACTGCTGCGGCCTGGCGGACGTCAGGTCGCTCACGGAGACCATCAGGCCCCCTCGAGCCAGTCCGCCGCCTTCTCGAGCTGGACGGCCACGGAGCCGTCGTCGCTGATCTGGCTGTCCATCGCCTTCGTGAGCGCCGCCGTGGCGTCCTCGACCATGTCGCCCAACTCGTGGAGACGGCTTTGCCATGCGCGCACGCACTGGTCGTTGGCAACGCCTGCGTCCCAGTCCCCATGGGCTTTGCCCACGGCCTCCGCGTCGTACAACTTCGTCTGTTCCTGGCCGTTGTCACGGGTCTCGCGCAGATTCGTCGCCGTGGCGCGAAGGGGGCTGTCGATCAGTCCCAGGTCCACGCCTCCGGTCCCGCGTGGCGCCGGCATGGCGGGTTCGACACCGGCAAGATTCATCCCCGTGTTCGCCCTGCGGAGCGCGTCTTCCTTGAGTTGTGCCCACTCGTCCTCGAACGACATGTGTCCCCCGTTGTTCCCCCGATGCGCATGCGCCCGCCGCACCCTGTGCGGCAACTCCACTGTCACGAGGGCCTCAACACTCTGCCAGCCCTTACTGCGCCAAATTCCGAATGGCCATTCGGGTGACTCTGGTGCGGAGAGGACGTGCCGGGCGGCCTTTCCCTCGGGCCGGTCGCGGTGTGTTCAGGGAGTGGCGCCAGGGGGAGGCAGAAGGGGGCAGGACTGCAACTTCACCGATGTCAGACGGACATGGATGACGCCCACAACAGGTGCAGGAACCTGACGGACACCGACAACGGGGACGGGTAATGCGCAAAGGACGTGTGGCCGGGGTCGCTTCCGTACTGCGGATTCGTCCTCCTCCGCAGCACAGAAGGCATCCCGTTGTCGGGAGCTCATTGGCGCCGATGGCATCGAGTGGTCGGAGAAGGCCCTATGGTGCCGGGATCGTTGAATCGTCCCGTGACGTGCAGGATGCCAGAAGTGATCGCGTCTTTCGCGCTGTTGCTTGCTTCATCCAGCTGTCTCGGTCCCGGAGCGCTACCGCCCGGTGGGCGACGACGACAGCCGACGAGCACCAGGGCCGCGGACGTCAGATCTCGGGCCCTTCCGGCATCGCGCCGAGGCAGCCCGGGCAGAGGGATTCGCCCTCGACGGGTCGAAACATCACGGGGGAGTCATGGCGAGGGCCTTCGCACTCCCGAAGGGGCCAGGGCTTTGGAGGCGTCTCGGGCAGCCGGCCGCCCGTACGGGCGGCGGGGAGCGGCGGCACCTCGGTGAGCAGGTAGCGCAGGAGGCCGCCGGGCCTGAGCACGGGGGCGCCGTCGGTGGGCAGGCCGCGCAGGATGTGGGTGCGGATGTCGCCGGGGGTGTGGCCCGCGACCAGCCAGCGGGCGGTGAGCCGGGTCAGCTCCGGGCGCATGGCGCGGGGGATGCCCCGGAGCTCCGGATCGAGCATCGGGAACGCTGCGACGAGTGCCCAGGCGAGGTCGAGCGTCTCCTGGGTGCAGTCGGGGGCGGCTTCCTCCTCCCGGGCGGGCGCGGGTTCCGGTGCCTGGGCGAATTCGGGCGGCCCGGGCGCGGGTTCCTGCCCCAGAGCCGCAGGGGCATGGTGTGGGCCGGGCTCACTCGCCACGTCCGCACCTGCGTGTGCCTCTGCCTCTGCCTGTGCGTCTGCGTCGCGGGCATCTGCCTCTGCGCCGCCGGCCTCCGCGTACGCGTCTGCGCCCGTGTCCGTGCTGTCGTCCGCGTCCGGTGTCGCCCCCGGATGGTGGGAAGTCTTACCCAGCTCATTCGTATTGCGGAGGGAAGGACCGTCGGACAGCGGGGTGGTCGGCCCACCGGCGGCCGGAGGGCGGCCACTCGGCGCCGCCTGCGGCGACACCCGGTGAACGGTGTCCCTCCCTTGCGTCGGCAGGGCGGCGAGAAACTTGTCCGCCTCGGCCGCCCGCAGCGGCACGCTGGAGACGAGCTGCCGGGTGGCCCAGCGGCCACGCTCGATCTGCACACGCCGCTCATGGACGTAACCCTCGGCGATGAGCTGACGCTTGGCGGTGGTGAAGGCCGACCCGCCGATGCGGGCGCGCTTCGCGGTCTCCGACAGCGTCTCCGTCGCCCCGGGCGGAAGGGAGAGCTGCCAGGTCAGGACGCGGGCCGCGTCCGAGGACAGCCGTGGGTGCCGGATGATCTCGTTGGCGAGCTGGGTGAACGCGCGCGTGGGCGCGATAAAGTTGCGGCAGATCACTGTGGGAGGCCTACTTCCCGTCGTGGTTCAGGCCCTCGTGGACGGGTGCAACCGTCCCGGGGGCCATTTTGTGTGCGCCAACCGGACCCACCCTGGGGCAGGTTGACGAGACGACGCTACTGCACATTGCGTAGCGGTTCGGATGCGTTCGGTGAATATGCCCGAGTCTGGGGCGCTTTCCCGGGGCCGATTCACTCCCAGGAGTAACGCCCGCTCCAGGCCCAACGCTTCGGTGGGCGGAGCGCGTGTCGGGCTACGGGCCCTGCAGGCGGAGGTGCCACCAGGGCGGCGGCGAGGTGAGGGCCGGCCAACGGCGGGCGGCGGTGGGGTCCGGGAGGGTGCGGCGTTCGAACTCGGCGTCGAGTGCGGCGACGATGCGGGTCAGTTGGCGGCGCGGGCCGACCGGCAGGGCGTGGAGGAGGGATTCCACGTTGTCCCGTGCCTCGACCGGGTCGCAGCACGGGCAGTCGCCGGGGGGTACGTAGAGCCACCGGCCGGGGCGGCGCAGGAATGCCTCGTAGGTCAGCAGCGCCTCGGCGAGGAAGCCGGGTGAGAACCTCCGCGCTTCGAGGCGCCTGACGGCTGTCGCGGCGTCCCTCCGCAGGCCGGGGACGCTGCTGAAGGGGCGGGTCCGGACGGAGGCGGACCAGGTGCGGGCGCGGACGGCGCCGGGCGGCCTACGCGGCATCGCCCTTTCGGGTCGGGGTCATGGCCGCATGGTGGCACGGCCTCGGCTGCGGAGTCCTCCGGTTTTTCGGCCGGTCGCGCCAACCGCGCAGATTTGATGAACGTCTATGTTGACGTTCGTCGAATCGCTCTGCCATGCTGGGCTCGTCAAGAGATCGATGTCCGTCGATATGAGGAGTGCTCGGCATGTCTTCCCTGCGTACCGCTCTTGCCGCCGCCCGCGTGCGCCGCACCGCCGCGGACTTGGTCCGGGTCAGCTACTCGGAGCGCACCGGCGAGGTCTGCACCCGGTCGTGCCGCGCGGAGGCGGCCCGGGAACGCGCCAGGACGCTCGCACTGAGATTCCACTGACCGCCCGCGTCGCCCGCTCACGCACGCACCGTCATCCACCGCCCGTCCCGCCAGACCTGGAGTCGTCATGACTGAGCAGCAGCTTCCCGTCGTCGTCATCGGAGCCGGCCCCGTCGGCCTGGCGGCCGCCGCACATCTCACCGGGCGCGGACTCACCCCGCTCGTGCTGGAGGCGGGGGAGACCGCCGGGGCGGCGGTGCGGGAGTGGGCCCACGTGCGGCTCTTCTCCACCTGGAGCGAGCTGGTCGACGCCGAGGCCGAGAAGCTCCTCGCCCCCACCGGCTGGACCCGCCCGGACCCGTCCACCTACCCCACCGGCGGCGACTGGGCCGAGCGGTACCTGCGGCCGCTGGCCGACGTCCTCGGGGAGACGGTCCGCTACGGGGCCACCGTCACCGGCGTCTCCCGCGTCGGGCGGGACCGGGTGGTCGACGCCGAGCGCGAGGACCAGCCGTTCACCGTGCACGTCACTTACGCCGACGGCGGCGAGGAGCGGCTCCTGGCCGCCGCCGTGATCGACGCCTCCGGCAGCTGGACCCTGCCGGGACCGGCCGGGGGCGACGGTCTGCCCGCCCTGGGGGAGAAGGCCGCCGCGGACCGCGTCACCTACCGCGTGCCCGACCTGAACGACCCCGCGGCGCGGGCCCGTTACGCCGGCCGCCGCACCGCCGTGATCGGCTCCGGCGCCTCGGCCTTCACCGCCCTGGCCACCCTCGCCGAGCTGGCCAGGTCCGGCGACGGCGCCGGCACGCACGCCACCTGGATCCTGCGCCGCGGCATCTCCGGCTCCACCTTCGGCGGCGGCACCGCCGACCAGCTCCCCGCCCGCGGCGCCCTCGGCCTCGCCGCCAAGGCCGCCGTGGAGCAGGGCCACGCCGCGGCGGTCACCGGCTTCCGCACCGCCTCCGTGGAGCGCGACGGCGACGGGCGCCTCGTGCTCACCGCCGAGGACGGCCGCCGCCTCGACCCCGTCGACGAGGTGATCGTCCTGACCGGGCTCCGCCCCGACCTGTCGTTCCTCTCCGAGATCCGTCTCGGCCTCGACGAACGGCTGCAGGCCCCCGTGGAGCTGGCCCCGCTGATCGACCCCAACCAGCACTCCTGCGGCACGGTCTACCCGCACGGACACCGCGAACTCGGGCACCCCGAGCGCGACTTCTACATGGTCGGAGCCAAGTCCTACGGCCGCGCCCCGACGTTCCTGGCGCTCACCGGGTACGAGCAGGTCCGCTCGGTGGCCGCCGCGCTGGCCGGTGACACGGAGTCCGCCGACCGCGTCGAACTGGTCCTCCCCGAGACCGGGGTCTGCGGCGGCGCGGGCCTCTTCGACACCCCCGCCGCGCAGTCCCCGGAGTCCGCGGACAGCGGCTGCTGCTCCCCGGCCTCCTCCGTCGTCCAGGCCCCGCAGGTCGTCGAGCTCGGCCTGCGCCCGGCCGGGAGCGCGAGCCAGGCGGACAGCCCGGGCCAGGCGGAAAACGGCGGCGGCTGCTGCGGCTGAGGGCCTAGCCTCCCCGCATGACGATCACGTACGAGTGGCGCGGTGAGGTCGGGGAGGCGGAGCTGGAGGCGTTGCACGCCGCGGCGTTCGGCCGTCCGCCGGGGGAGGGCGGATGGACGGGCCGGCTGCGGCGGCACAGCCTCGGCTGGGTCTGCGCCCGCGAGGGCGGGATCCTGGTGGGGTTCGTCAACGTCGCCTGGGACGGCGGCACGCACGCGTTCCTGCTGGACACGGCCGTGGCCCCGGACCGCCAGGGCGAAGGCATCGGCGCCGCCCTGGTCCGCAGGGCGGCCGAGGAGGCCAGGGGCGCGGGGTGCGGGTGGCTCCACGTCGACTTCAAGGAGCCGCTGCGGGCGTTCTACTTCGACGCCTGCGGCTTCCGGGCGACGGCGGCGGGACTGCTCGACCTGACGTCCTGAGGGCGTGCCCGGGGCGCGGTCGCGGTCGCGCGGTGGTGCGCGGGGGAAACACGTGGGGCCGCCTCCCTCTTCGAAGAGGGAGGCGGCCCCACACGTGTCAGCGCGTCACTGCTGCGCGCCCTGCCCCGGCTGCGTGCGCTCGCGCATCCTGCGCAGCAGTTCACGCTTCTGCTCGGCGGCCGTCTGCCGGCTGTTCGAGCTCGCGGTGACGGAGGCCTGCTGGTCGGAACGGGACAGCTTCTTGCGCTGTCCGCCGACGCCGAGCATGTCGTTGCGTCGGTTGGCCATGGGGATCCCCATCGGTGAGTGGTGGGCTGCAACACGGCTGGGTCATGACGCCCACCGGAATCGGAACTGCCCCGGCTGCCCGTAGCCTAACCGGCCCCGTCGCGGGCCACCCTCCGTGAGGGACCGCCCGCTCGGACGGCGCCTCAGCGGCCGGGGCCGTACTTGCGGCCCGCCGAGGAGGAGACGCCGCCGAGCAGGTTGCGCGGGACCAGCTTGGTCAGGCCGAGCAGGGCCTTGTAGCGGGGGTCCGGGATGGAGACGGTCCGCCCGCGGGCGAAGTCGTCGAGGGCCGCGGTGACGACCTTGTCGGCGTCCAGCCACATCCAGCCCGGGATGTTGCCGGTGCCCATGCCGGCCCGCTCGTGGAACTCGGTGCGCACGAACCCCGGGCAGAGCGCCGTCAGCCGGACGCCGTCGGCGGCCAGGTCGCGGGCCGCGCCCTGGGTGAACTGGACGACCCAGGCCTTGGACGCGCCGTAGGTGCCGCGCGGGACGAAGGCCGCGACCGAGGCCACGTTGATCACGCCGCCCCGTCCGCGCTCGCGCATCCCCTCGACCGCCGCGGTGGTCAGCCGCAGCACGGCCTCGCAGTGGACCTTGAGCATCCGCAGCTCGTCGGCGACCGGGACCTCCAGGTAGCGGCCCTTGTTGCCGAAGCCCGCGTTGTTGACCAGCAGGTCCACCGGGTGGCGCCGGTCGGCGAGGCGGACGGCCACCGCGTCGATGCCCTCGTCGGTGGCCAGGTCCGCGGTGAGCACCTCGGCCTCGATGCCGTGCCGGTCGTGCAGTTCGGTCGCCTGCGTGCGCAGCCGCTCGGTGTCCCTGGCCACCAGCACCAGGTTGTGCCCCCGGGCCGCCAGCCGTCGTGCGAAGGCGGCCCCGAGGCCGGCCGTCGAACCTGTGATCAGAGCCGTAGTCATGGGGTCAGGTTATGCAGGCGGTGACGCGTGCAGGAGGCGGGGCGTCCGGTGGGGAACGCGGGTCAGGAGGACTGCCGCGCCATGTACTTGTGGACGGCCGCGCGCTCCTCCTCGGGAAGGTCCTCGCCCGCCTCCAGCAGGCGGGGCAGCAGGGCGCGCTCCAGGGTCACGGCGCGGAAGCACAGGGCGATCGTCACCTCGTGGTCCGGGCGGCGGACGACCTCCACGGCGTCGCCGGCGCGGACCTCGCCGGGGCTGACCACCCGGAGATAGGCGCCCGGCGCCCCCTTCGCGGTGAAGCGCTTCACCCACTGCGGCTCGGCCATGTGGCCCTGGAAGGTGTTGCAGGGGATGCGAGGCGAGGTGACCTGGAGGACGACGTCCGGCCCGACGCGCCACCTCTCGCCGATGCGCGCGCCGGAGACGTCCAGGCCCGAGACGGTGAGGTTCTCGCCGAAGACCCCGTTGCGCAGCGGGCGGCCGAGCTCGCGCTCCCACTCGTCCAGGTCCTCGCGGGCGAAGGCGTAGACCGCCTGGTCGTCGCCGCCGTGATGACGCAGTTCGCAGATGGCGTCGCCGCTCAGGCCGCTCGCCCCGGCGCCCTTGGGGCCGGGGGCGGAGATCCGGACGGGGCCGTCGGCCGGCCGCTTGTCGATGCCGGTGAGGCCGTCGGGGTGGCTCGTGTAGGTGACGGCGGAGGCGGAGCCGAGGTTGATCGAGAGGACCTTCATGAGCGGCACGGTAGCGCCACCCCGCCCAAAGCGGGAGGAAGTTTTTCCCGCCGCACTCCAAGGCTGACTTATGCTCGGAAGGGTGATCGAAGCTCGTCATCTCCGAGTCCTGCGTGCCGTCGCCGCCACCGGTTCCTACTCCGCCGCGGCGCGGGAGCTGGGCTGCACCCAGCCCGCCGTGAGCCAGCAGATGAAGGCGCTGGAGTCCTCGGCGGGCACGCCGCTGATCGTCCGCGCCGGGCGGGGCATGCGCCTCACCCAGGCGGGCGAGGCGTTGGTGCGCCACGCGGCGGGCATCCTCGCGGGTCTGACCGCCGCGGAGGAGGAGGTCGCCGCGATCGCCGGGCTGCGGGCCGGGCGGGTGCGGCTGGTGTCGTTCCCCAGCGGAAGCTCCACCCTGGTGCCGACGGCGCTGGCCGCGCTGCGGGCCGAGCATCCCGGCACCCAGGTGTCGCTGGAGGAGGCGGAGCCGCCGCGTTCGGTGGAGATGCTCCGCGCCGGCGACTGCGACGTGGCGCTGGCCTTCCGGTACGGCCGCGCGGGGGATCCCTCGGAGGCGGGCTCAGGAGCGGTGACCGGCCAGGGCGCGCGGGCGGGAGCCGGCCAGGGCGCGCGGGCGGAGTCGGAGGAGTGGGACGACCTGGTGGTGCGGCCGCTGCTGAGCGACCGCCTGGTGGGTCTGGTGCCCGAGAGGCACCCGCTGGCGGCCGCCGAGTCGGTGGGCATCGGCGAACTGGCGGGGGAGCCGTGGATCGCGGGCTGCCCCCGGTGCCGGGGGCAGCTGGTGGAGGTGTGCGCCCAGGCGGGCTTCACGCCGCGGATCGACTTCGCGACGGACGACTACCCGGCGGTGGTCGGGCTGGTCGGCGCCGGGCTCGGGGTGGCGGTGCTGCCCCGGCTGGCCGTGGAAGCGGTGCGGGGGCGGGGCGTGCGGGAGGTCCGCGTCGAACCGGCGGTGCGGCGCGAGGTCGTCGCCCTCACCCTCGCCGACCTGGAACACGTCCCGGCCGTGGCGGCCACCCTCCGTCAGCTGGAGCGCGCGGCGGCCGCCCGGGGCTGAGCCCGGGGCGTCCCGGGCCGCAGAAACGTTTCACTCGTGACCGGCGACCGCGGCCCGCTAGTCGATGCCCTCCGCGTCGCCGTCGGGCATCGCCCCGTGGCCGCCGTGCGCCCCGTGGCCCCCGCGGTCCGGCACCGGCACCAGGCGGTGGCGTGCCCGCCCCATCAGCTCCTCGCGTTCGTCCTCGGTGAGGCCGCCCCAGACTCCGTAGGGCTCGCGTACCGCCAGGGCGTGTGCCGCGCACTCCGCCCGGACCGGGCACCTCATGCACACCTCCTTGGCCGAGTTCTCACGGGCGCTGCGCGCCGCCCCGCGTTCCCCTTCCGGATGGAAGAAGAGCGAACTGTCGACCCCGCGGCAGGCGGCGTGGAGCTGCCAGTCCCACAGGTCCGCGTTAGGACCGGGAAGGCGGGAGAAATCAGCCATGACGTGTCCCCTTATTGCTGGTTGCCGGTTCGGCGACCGCGTACCCGCGATCAATGAAGATCTACGAACGATCTAAGGAGATGAAAATATGACTCATTGCGAATCTAGTCACAGACACCCGCAAAACGGAAGAAATGGAGCCAATCAGGTCAGACGGTCTGAGGAAAACTTGTGTGCATGCTGTGTGTGACCGAGAGGTGATGACCCCCTCACGTAGAGTGCTGAAGGCGGCCTTTCTCCCCGTAACTCTTTCGAGTGACCGTCGTTGAGAGGGCGAGGCGGTCGACGGAACAAGCGCTCGGGTGGATGATCCGAGAGGCCCACCAAGGATCGACCGCACAGGTGACGATTTCGTACCAGCCTGGAGGCTCAAGGTGACGCGCATCAGCTGCGGAGGGCGGTCATGACTTCCGTCCTCGTCTGTGACGACTCCCCGCTTGCCCGAGAGGCGCTCCGCCGCGCGGTCGCGACCGTGCCCGGCGTCGAGCGCGTGACGACGGCGGCCAACGGCGAGGAAGTCCTCCGCCGCTGGGGTGCCGACCGCTCGGACCTCATTCTCATGGACGTCCGCATGCCCGGCCTGGGCGGTGTCGAGACGGTCCGCCGCCTCCTCTCCGCCGACCCCGGGGCCCGCATCATCATGCTGACCGTAGCCGAGGACCTGGACGGTGTGGCGCTGGCCGTCGCCGCCGGCGCCCGCGGCTACCTGCACAAGGACGCCTCCCGGGCCGAACTGCGCGCCACGGTGACGCAGGCCCTGGCGGACCCGACCTGGCGGCTCGCCCCGCGCCGGCTACGTTCCGCCGAGATGGGCGCCGCGCCCACGCTCACGGCGCGCGAGATCCAGGTCCTCGAGGGCATGAGCCACGGCCGCTCCAACGCCGAGATCGGCCGCGAGCTGTTCCTCTCCGAGGACACGGTCAAGACCCACGCCCGCCGGCTCTTCAAGAAGCTCGGCGCCTCGGACCGGGCACATGCCGTGGCGCTCGGCTTCCGGTGGGGTCTGGTCCGGTAGGACCCGTCGGTGGGTCGCCTCGATGACTGCGTCAGGGCGGGGTGCCGGAGATCCCTCCGGCGGACCCCGCCTGCCGCACCTGTGACGGAGACTGCAGAACCTCCTGACGGGTGCCCGATGCTCGTTTCGCCGCGGATGCCGCATCCTTGAGATGTGGAGTTCTCGGGGACGAGTCGGTCGAGCGGAAGGGGAGGGCGCAGCGGATGAGTGCCGGCGCACCTGCTCATAACGCTTCGGTGCACAACCAGGGCCGCGGCGGACCCGCCTCGCGGGCTCCGGTGCACCATGGAGCGATGCGCGACGACGAGACGACGGTGATCGGTGCCCTCGTCCATCGTGCCGTCGACGGGGACGAACAGGCGACGCACGACCTGCTGGCGCGGGTGCACCCGCTGGCGCTGCGCTACTGCCGCACCAGGCTGTCCCGGCTCCCCGGCGACGCCCGCCACTTCGTGGAGGACCTGGCGCAGGAGGTCTGCGTCGCGGTGCTGCTGGCGCTGCCGCGCTACCGGGACACCGGCCGGCCCTTCGAGGCCTTCGTCTGCGCCATCGCCGCCCACAAGGTCGCCGACCTGCAGCGGGCCGCGATGCGCCACCCCGGGTCCACGGCGGTGCCGTCCGACGAGATGCCCGAGCGGCCCGACGACTCGCTCGGTCCCGAGGAGCGCGCGCTGCTCAGCAGCGACGCCGAATGGGCCAAGAAACTGCTGGCCAACCTCCCGGAGAACCAGCGCGAGCTGCTGCTGCTCCGCATCGCCGTCGGCCTGACGGCGGAGGAAACCGGCCAGATGTTGGGAATGTCACCCGGCGCCGTCCGGGTCGCCCAGCACCGTGCGCTGAGCCGTCTGCGGGCGCTCGCCGAGCAGTGACGGTCACCGCCTGCGACGTCCGCACCGGCGGTTTCCGGCCACGGTGCGGATCCTGCCCGGTGCGAGGCGTCCTTCCGCGCGCCGGCCGGTCGCCCGCTCACCCGTCGTAACCGAACGCGGTGCCGTCCTGTCACCCGCCGTGCCCACGAATGGTGGAATGCCGGGGCGCCGGATCCCGTTAGCATGGACATCCGCACCGATCAAGGCCATGGGGAAGGTGTCATGACTGCAAACGTCGACGGAGTGCCCGCCAAATTCGCGACGCTCGGGCTGACCTACGACGACGTGTTGCTGCTACCGGGAGCGTCGGACGTCCTCCCGAACGCGGTCGACACCTCCACCCGGATCTCCCGGAACATCAAGGTGAACATCCCGCTGCTGTCCGCGGCGATGGACAAGGTCACCGAGTCCCGGATGGCCATCGCGATGGCCCGCCAGGGCGGCGTCGGCGTGCTGCACCGCAACCTGTCGATCGAGGACCAGGTCAACCAGGTCGACCTCGTGAAGCGCTCCGAGTCCGGCATGGTGACCGACCCGATCACCGTGCACCCGGAGGCCACCCTCGCCGAGGCCGACGCGCTGTGCGCCAAGTTCCGCATCAGCGGCGTCCCGGTCACCGACCCGGCGGGCAAGCTGCTCGGCATCGTGACCAACCGCGACATGGCGTTCGAGTCCGACCGCACCCGCAGGGTGCACGAGGTCATGACGCCGATGCCGCTGGTCACCGGCACGGTCGGGATCTCCGGCGCCGACGCCATGGAGCTGCTGCGCAAGCACAAGATCGAGAAGCTTCCGCTGGTCGACGGCGAGGGCGTCCTCAAGGGCCTCATCACGGTCAAGGACTTCGTCAAGGCCGAGCAGTACCCGCACGCCGCCAAGGACGCCGAGGGCCGGCTGCTCGTCGGCGCCGCCGTGGGCGCGAGCCCCGAGGCGCTGGAGCGCGCCCAGGCGCTGGCCGCCGCGGGCGTGGACTTCCTCATCGTGGACACCTCCCACGGCCACAACAGCAACGCCCTGAGCTGGATGGCGAAGATCAAGTCCGCGGTGCACGTGGACGTGATCGGCGGCAACGTCGCCACCCGTGACGGCGCGCAGGCGATCATCGACGCCGGCGCCGACGGCGTGAAGGTGGGCGTCGGCCCCGGCTCCATCTGCACCACCCGGGTGGTCGCCGGCATCGGCGTCCCGCAGGTCAGCGCCATCTACGAGGCGTCCCTCGCCGCCCGCTCGGCCGGTGTGCCGGTCATCGGCGACGGCGGCCTGCAGTACTCCGGCGACATCGGCAAGGCCCTGGCGGCCGGCGCGGACAGCGTCATGCTGGGCAGCCTGCTGGCCGGCTGCGAGGAGTCCCCCGGCGAGCTGCAGTTCATCAACGGCAAGCAGTTCAAGTCCTACCGCGGCATGGGCTCGCTCGGCGCGATGCAGTCCCGCGGCCAGGGCAGGTCCTACTCCAAGGACCGCTACTTCCAGGCCGAGGTCAGCTCCGACGAGAAGCTGGTCCCCGAGGGCATCGAGGGCCAGGTGCCCTACCGCGGCCCCCTCTCCAACGTGCTGCACCAGCTCGTCGGCGGTTTGCGCCAGACCATGGGCTACGTCGGCGCGGCGACCATCGAGGAGATGGAGTCGAAGGGCCGGTTCGTCCGGATCACCTCGGCCGGCCTCAAGGAGAGCCACCCGCACGACATCCAGATGACGGTCGAGGCGCCGAACTACAGCGGCCAGATCTGACCCGCGGTACCTGAACAGTTTCTAGAGGGCGGCCCCGCCGGGTGCGGGTGCCGCCCTCTTCGCGGGCGTCGGCGATACTGGATGACGCCTGACAAGCAGAGGGAAAGGCCACAGACGTGACTGAGATCGAGATCGGGCGCGGCAAGCGCGGCCGCCGGGCGTACGCCTTCGACGACATCGCCGTCGTCCCGAGCCGCCGTACGCGGGACCCGCAGGAGGTCTCGATCGCCTGGCAGATCGACGCCTACCGCTTCGAGCTGCCGTTCCTGGCCGCGCCGATGGACTCGGTCGTCTCCCCGGCCACCGCCATCCGCATCGGCGAGATGGGCGGCCTCGGCGTCCTCAACCTCGAGGGCCTGTGGACCCGGTACGAGGACCCGCAGCCGCTGCTCGACGAGATCGCCGAGCTGCCCGCCGAGGCGGCCACCCGCCGCCTGCAGGAGGTCTACGCCGCCCCGATCAGGGAAGAGCTGATCGGGCAGCGCATCAAGGAGGTGCGCGACGCCGGTGTGGTGACCGCCGCGGCGCTCTCCCCGCAGCGCACCGCCGAGTTCTCCAAGACGGTCGTGGACGCGGGCGTGGACATCTTCGTGATCCGCGGCACCACGGTGTCGGCGGAGCACGTGTCCTCCTCGCACGAGCCGCTCAACCTCAAGCAGTTCATCTACGAGCTCGACGTGCCGGTCATCGTCGGCGGCTGCGCCACCTACACGGCCGCGCTGCACCTGATGCGCACCGGTGCGGCGGGCGTGCTGGTCGGCTTCGGCGGCGGCGCCGCGCACACCACGCGCAACGTGCTGGGCATCCAGGTGCCGATGGCCACCGCGGTCGCCGACGTGGCGGCGGCGCGCCGGGACTACATGGACGAGTCCGGCGGCCGGTACGTGCACGTGATCGCGGACGGCGGCGTGGGCTGGTCCGGCGACCTGCCGAAGGCGATCGCCTGCGGAGCGGACTCCGTCATGATCGGCTCCCCGCTGGCGCGCGCCACCGACGCGCCGGGCCGTGGCCACCACTGGGGCATGGAGGCCGTCAACGCCGAGCTGCCGCGCGGCAAGAAGGTCGCCCTGGGCACCGTGGGCACGCTGGAGGAGATCCTCACCGGGCCCTCGCACTCGCCGGACGGGTCGATGAACTTCTTCGGCGCGCTGAAGCGGGCCATGGCCACGACGGGCTACAGCGAGCTCAAGGAGTTCCAGCGCGTCGAGGTGACGGTCGCGGACTCCCAGCACCGCCGCTGACCGCGCGTACGCGTCACGCACGAGGGCCCGCCCCCGGTCGATACCGGTGGGCGGGCCCTCGTGCGTGACGGCCGGCAGGCTCAGTCGTCGCCGACCTTCTTGGCGACGCTGAACGCGGCGAAGCCGCCGAAGGCGATGAACGCGATGGTCAGGAGGTCGAGGTTCTCGCTCCAGACCTCCTGGATGATGGCGAAGTTCCCGGTCAGCACCTCGAAGAAGTTGGCGCCGAGCAGCGTCGTCTGGTCCGCGGCGCTGACGGAGTAACCGATCAGCTGGCCGAGGTAGACGGCGCCCAGGGAGACGATCGCGCCGATGATCGCGGTCACCGGGTTGCCGCCGGCGACCTTGCCGCTGACCAGGCCGACCAGCGCGCCCACGCCCACCGCGGCGTAACCGACCTCCACCTCGGCCTTGCCCATGATCATTCCGTAGATCACCGCGGCCACCAGGCCGGTGACCAGGGCGGCCACGGCGCCCATCGCCAGCTTGCCGCCGGAGGGCAGGGCGGGAATCGCGGGGGCGGTGAAGGCCGGCGCCGCCGGGCCGGCACCGGGGTGACCGGGGTAGGCCTGCGGGGCGCCCTGGGGAGCCCCCTGCGGCGCCCCCTGCGGAGCGCCCTGCGGCGGGACGCCCGGGGCGGCGGCGTACGGGTTGTTCTGGGCCGGCTGCTGCGGCGGAGTTGGCTG
>NZ_JBRIOU010000004.1:920983-927946 GCF_053474865.1 Streptomyces sp. CO7 | reverse complement strand
GAGCCGGTGGGCCGCCCCGGTCGGCGTCGCCCCCCTGGTGTCCAGCAGCAGCTGGGCCTTCACCGCGAGACTCTGCAGGTCGTAGGCCCGGTGCTGCTGGAGGAGGACGGTCAGGTCCGCGTCGGCCGCGGCCTCCAGGAGCGAGTCGGCGCGCGGCACAGGGCGGTCGCGAACGCGCCATTCGCCGACGTAGGGGTCGTGGAAGACGACCTGTGCGCCCAGCTCGCCCAGGTGCACGGCGATCTCCTCGGCGGGGGAGCGGTGTGCGTCGTCGAGGTCGGGCTTGTAGGTGACTCCCAGCAGCAGGACCCGCGCGCCGCGGGCGGACTTGCCGTGCTCGTTGAGCAGGGCGGCGGCCCGCCGGGCGACGTACCGGGGCATGTCGGCGTTGACCCGCCGGGCGAGGTCCACCATGCGCAGGGCGGGCCCGGCGTGGCCGGCGGCCTGCGCGGTCAGGTCCCGGGGGAGGCCGTGACCGCCGACGCCGGGGCCGGGGCGGAAGGCGTGGAAGCCGAACGGCTTGGTCTCGGCGCAGCGGATCACGTCCCACAGGTCGACGCCCAGGTCGTGGCAGAGCGCCGCCATCTCGTTGACCAGGGCGATGTTGACGTGCCGGAAGTTGGTCTCGAGCAGCTGCACCGTCTCGGCCTCGCGCAGGCCGCGGGCGCGCACCACCCGGTCGGTGATCCGGGAGTAGAAGGCGAGGGCGGACTCGGTGCAGGCCGGGGTGAGGCCGCCGACCACGGTCGGGGTGTTGGCGGGCGTCCAGGTGCGGCTGCCGGGGTCCACGCGGCTGGGCGAGTAGGCGAGGTGGAAGTCCCGGCCGGCCGCCAGGCCGGAACCCTCCTCCAGCAGGCGGCGCAGCAGGCCCTCGGTGGTCCCGGGGTGGACCGGCGACTCCAGGATCACGGTGGTGTGCGGGCGCAGCCGGGCGGCCAGGGTGCGGGCGGCGGTGGTGAGCTCCGTCAGGTCGAGCCCGCCGTCGGGGGCCTCGGTGACGGGGGCGCAGATGACGGCGGTGCGGACCTTGCCGAGCTCGTCGGGGCTGGTGGTGGGGCGGAAGCCGCGGGCCAGCATGCGGCGGAGTTCGGCGGCGGTCAGGGAACCGGAGTCCGGTCCGAAGCGGTAGCCGAGCGTACGGACACCGGCGGCGACGGCGGCCTGGGCCAGCGGCAGGCCGAGCGGTCCGAGTCCGATGACGGCGAGATCTGCGGGCATGGGTGGGCCGTCCTTCCCGATAGCCGGAGGGGGACAGGTGCGCCACCCGGGAGATCCCTCCGGCCGAGCGGGACCGGCGGTTCGGGGGATGTCTCCCGATGTGAACGCACTGTCAGACTAGGAGTAAATATGACCGTTATGCGGGATTGTGGACGACGTGCGCGTGTTGATCACGCGGATCAGCCTCAGGAGTGACGGACCGCCGTGACGTGCGGCGATGCCGGGAAGGTTGTCCACAGGGCGGGGACGGGTGGTGGCCGATCCGCAGCCGGGCGGTGAGAATCGATCAGCACGGGTGACCCACCCAGTTCGACCGGCAGCAACACGACCACAGCGTGGGAGGCAGCGGTGAGGACAGCGACACTCGGGCCGGAGCAGCGTGACGAGTCCCTGGCGGCCCTGGCCGAACGGGAGCTGGACGTCCTGGTCGTCGGGGGCGGAGTGGTCGGGGCGGGCACCGCGCTGGACGCGGCCACCCGCGGACTGGTGACGGGCCTGGTCGAGGCGCGGGACTGGGCCTCGGGCACCTCCAGCCGCTCCAGCAAGCTCGTCCACGGCGGGCTGCGGTACCTGGAGATGCTGGACTTCGCCCTGGTCAGGGAGGCGCTGAAGGAGCGCGGCCTGCTCCTGGAGCGGCTGGCGCCCCATCTGGTGAAACCGGTGCCCTTCCTCTACCCCCTCCAGCACAAGGCCTGGGAGCGCGCCTACGCGGGGACGGGCGTGGCGCTCTACGACGTCATGTCCCTGGCCCGCGGCCACGGCCGGGGCCTGCCCGGCCACCGCCACCTGACCCGCCGTCACGCGCTGCGCGTCGCGCCCTGCCTGCGCAAGGACGCGCTGACCGGCGCCCTGCAGTACTACGACGCCCAGATGGACGACGCGCGCTACGTCGCCACGCTGGTGCGCACGGCCGCCGCCTACGGGGCCCAGGTCGCCAACCGCACGCGGGTGACCGGATTCCTGCGCGAGGGCGAGCGGGTGGTGGGCGCCCGGGTGACGGACCTCGAGGGCGGCGGCGAGTACGAGATCCGCGCCCAGCAGATCGTCAACGCCACCGGCGTGTGGACGGACGACACCCAGGCGATGGTCGGCGAGCGCGGCCAGTTCCACGTCAAGGCCTCCAAGGGCATCCACCTGGTCGTCCCCAAGGACCGCATCCATTCCGCGACGGGGCTGATCCTGCGGACCGAGAAGTCCGTGCTCTTCGTCATCCCCTGGGGCCGGCACTGGATCGTGGGCACCACCGACACCGAGTGGAGCCTCGACAAGGCGCACCCGGCCGCCTCCAGCGCCGACATCGACTACCTGCTGGAGCACGTCAACGCGGTGCTGTCGGTGCCGCTCACCCGCGACGACGTGGAGGGCGTCTACGCCGGCCTGCGGCCGCTGCTGGCGGGCGAGTCCGAGGCCACCAGCAAGCTGTCCCGGGAGCACACGGTGGCCCACCCGGTGCCGGGCCTCGTGGTGGTGGCCGGCGGCAAGTACACGACGTACCGGGTGATGGCCAAGGACGCGGTCGACGCCGCGGTGCACGGGCTGGACCGCAGGGTCGCGCCCTGTGTGACCGAGGAGATCCCCCTGGTCGGCGCCGAGGGCTACCGGGCGCTGTGGAACGCCCGGGCGCGGATCGCGGCCCGCACGGGCCTGCACGTGGTGCGGGTGGAGCACCTGCTCAACCGCTACGGCGCGCTGGCCGAGGAGGTGCTGGACCTGATCGCCCAGGACCCCTCGCTCGGCACGCCGCTGGGCGGCGCGGACGACTACCTGCGGGCCGAGGTGGTGTACGCGGCCACCCACGAGGGGGCGCTGCACCTCGACGACGTGATGACCCGGCGGACGCGCATCTCCATCGAGACCTTCGACCGGGGCACCCGCAGCGCGCGGGAGGCCGCGGAGCTGATGGCGCCGGTCCTCGGCTGGGACGAGGAGAAGAGGGAACGGGAGATCGAGCACTACGAGAAGCGGGTGGAGGCGGAGCGGGAGTCGCAGCGGCAGCCGGACGACCTCACGGCCGACGCCGCGCGGCTCGGAGCCCCCGACATCGTCCGTTCCTGAGCGGGAACCGCACGGGCCCGAAGAAGAGTGGAGAGGGTGGCCGGGTGTGCGGGTAGACGTGTGGTGGCAGCCCGTCATCGGGCAAGCACGGCACACGGGTTCACCGGGCACCCGGCGACCCGCCCGCTTGTCGGGTGAGGGACAATGGAGGCTCTGTCAGGGCGGGTTGCATGAGGGGACGCATGTCGGAGACGGAGCGGGCGGGGACACCTCGTCAGGACAGGACCGGACGTCTCCTCGCCGGTCGTTACCGGCTGGAGTCGGTCGTCGGCCGAGGCGGCATGGGCACGGTCTGGCGGGCCAAGGACGAGACGCTGGGCCGGACGGTCGCGGTCAAGGAACTGCGGTTCCCGGTCAGCATCGACGACGACGAGAAGCGCAGGCTGATCACCCGGACCCTGCGCGAGGCCAAGGCGATCGCGCGCATCCGCAACACCAGCGCGGTGACGGTCTACGACGTGGTCGACGAGGACGACCGCCCGTGGATCGTGATGGAGATGGTCGACGGCAAGTCCCTCGCCGAGGTGATCCGCGAGGACGGCACGCTCAACCCCCGCCGCGCCGCCGAGGTCGGCCTCGCCGTCCTGGACGTGCTGCGCTCCGCGCACCGCGAGGGCATCCTGCACCGTGACGTGAAGCCGTCCAACGTGCTGATGTCCGAGGACGGCCGGGTGGTCCTCACCGACTTCGGCATCGCCCAGATCGAGGGCGACCCCTCCCTCACCTCCACCGGCATGCTGGTCGGCGCGCCCTCCTACATCTCCCCGGAGCGCGCCCGCGGGCACAAGCCGGGACCCGCCGCCGACCTGTGGTCGCTGGGCGGCCTGCTGTACGCCGCGGTCGAGGGCGTGCCGCCGTACGACAAGGGCTCCGCCATCGCCACGCTCACCGCGGTGATGACCGAGCCGGTCGACGAGCCGCGCCACGCCGGGCCGCTGCGCGAGGTCATCTTCGGCCTGCTGGAGAAGGACCCCGCCAAGCGGCTGGACGACGCCAAGGCGCGGGCACTGCTCGGCGCGGTGCTCTCCGGGACGGCCGCCGAGGCGGACTCCACCCCCGTGGACGCCGTGCGGACGGTCCCGCTGCCCGAGGAGCGCAAGAACTCCGCCGCGCTGCCCGTCACCGGCACCACACCCCGGCCGGCCGCCGGACCGGGTGGGAGGTCCGCCGGAGCCGCGGGGGCCGCAGGAGCAGCCGGGGCGGCCGCGGGGGCTGGCGCCGGGGCCGCGTCCACGCCGACCGACACGCCCGCCGCGTCCGGTGCGTCCTCCGCCTCCGGCGCTTCGGCCTCGTCGCCGGCCCCGGCCGCCACGCCGACCGACACGCCGGCCGCCCGGCCGGGCTGGCCCCTGATGAACACGCCCTCCGACATGGCGGAGCGGCCCGCCCCGTCCGGGCCCGTGAAGCCCCGCGGCTCGCTGGGCGACGTGTTCTCCCGGCAGTCGGTGCTGGTCGCCGTCGCCGTGGTGGCGGCCCTCGTGCTGCTGATCGCCGTGCTCGTCAACACGCTCGGCGGGGACTCGGAGAAGCCCGGCGGGGGCGGCGTGGCCGCCAGCGGCGAGCCCGATCCGGGCGGGAAGAAGAGCGGCTCCGCCGACGCCTCCGACGAACCCGGCGACGACGCCGCTTCCTCGGGCGCCGACGACGGCACGAAGGACGACAAGGGCGACAAGGACGGCAAGGCCGACGACAAGGGCGGCGAGGACAAGGGCAAGGGGTCCGGCAAGAGCGACGACGGCCTCCTGAGGACGACCACCTACCGGGCGGCGCAGGGGTACACCGTCGGCCTCCCCTCCGGCTGGCGCTACCGCTCCACCTCCCCGGCCGGCGACCGCTTCTCCGGCCCCGACGGCCAGCAGCTGCTCATCGGCTGGACCAGCACCCCCAAGGACGACGCGGTCGCCGACTGGAAGCAGCTGGAGAAGTCCATGGTGCGCGACCAGTACCGGCGGATCCGGATAGTGGGGGTGGACTACCGCGGCTGGGAGGCGGCCGACTGGGAGTTCACCTACGTCGACGGAAGCGGCACCAAGCAGCGCACCGTCGACCGCGGCTTCGTGGTGAGCCCGACCCAGGGCTACGCGCTCATGTACACGACGCCGGCCGCCGACTGGGACGGCGAGCTGCGCAAGAAGACCTGGGCCACCCTCACCAGCACCTTCAAGCCGAAGTCCTGACCGCGCCGAACCGTGGCATGGCCGGATGTCGCATCCGAGCGGCATGTGTCGGCCATGCCACGTATCGTGAACCAGCGCGGACCGTACGCATACGGCAGAACGGCCGGAACGCGGCGCACACCGAACGGATTTGACCGGCCGGGCGGAGCGGGGAGGGTGTGGTGGACGACTACGCGGGACGGATACTCGCCGATCGCTATCGCCTGCCCGTGCACCCCTCCGGCGAGGACCGCTACGACCTCGCCGAGAGCCTGGCGTTCGACACGTACAGCGGGCAGGAGGTGCGGGTCCGTCAGATCCCGCTGCCCGAGGTCGTCGAGGCCGAGGTGCTCGACGCGGACGGCCTGCCCGAGGGGTTCAGCGCGGCCTACGGGCGCGGCGGCCGCGAGGGCGGGGAGCCGGCCGAGCCGGCGGTACGGCGCGCCCTGGAGGCCGCCCGGGAGGCGGCCAGGCTCGCCGACCATCCCCGGCTCGACCAGGTCTACGACGTGTTCGCCGAGGGCGGCTCGCTCTGGGTCGTCGGCGAGGCGGTGCCCGGCCGTCCGCTGGGCGACCTGCTCGCCGAGCGGACGCTGACGCCGTACCGGGCGGCCGAGGTCGCCGCCGACCTGCTGATGGCGATCCGGGTACTGCACGGCCACGGCTGGGTGCACCGCAACATCACGCCGCGCACGGTCATGGTCTGCGACGACGGACGGGTGGTCCTCACCGGTCTCGCCGCCGGCGCCGCCGAGGAGGCGCTCTGCGGGTACGACCCCGTCCCGCCGGAGACGCCGCCGCTGGACGCCCCCGAACCGCCCGGCGCGGAGCCCGGGACCCTCGGGGCCGACGGCGGGACCGGGACCGATGCCGGTGCCCGGGAGCTGGGGCCGGGATCCGGGACCTCCGGCGCCGGACACGACACGTACGGTGCCCGCGCGTACGGCGTCGATGCCGACGCGTACGGCGCCGAGGCCGGGGCCTACGGCACCGGGACGCCGGCGGTCGAGGGGTACGGAATCGGGACGGCCCGATCCGAAGGACACGGCTCCGGGCCGTACGGACCCGAGACGTCCGAGGCCGGGTCGCACGGGGTCGAGGCGTTCGGCGCCGGGGCGTACGGAGCCGAGTCCCCGGCTCGTGGCACGGAGCTCGAGGGGTCCGCGTCCGCCGGTGCGCTTCCCGCTGCCGGACTGCCCGGCCCCTCACCCTCCTCCGACGGCTGGTCCCCCAACCCGGTCGCGCCCTACTGGCCCGCACCGGCCGGGTCCGGGCCGAACGGCGAGCCGGGGCGCGGAGCCTCGTCGGGTTCGGCCGCCGCCTACCGGGACGGCGTCCGCGCGGCCGCCGCCCGGGTGGAGGAGGCCCGCGCCGCCCAGCGGGAGGCCGTCCAGGAACGCGGCGGCGACCGTCCGGCGCTGCCGGGTGCGCGCACGCCGGTCGAGGGGGTGCCCGCCCCGCAGGAGCAGGGCAACCCGCCCGGCCGGATCGCGGACCCGTACGGCGTCCAGGGACGCCCCGCCTGGCACGGCGC
>NZ_JBRIOU010000004.1:919207-920883 GCF_053474865.1 Streptomyces sp. CO7 | reverse complement strand
CCGCGGCGCCGATGCCCGCGGCCCTGCCCGAGCCGGCGACGTCGTCGGAACTCGCGCCGTCGGCCGGGGCCGGGTCCTCGTCAGGGGGGCCGGTGTCCCCGTCCGGACCGGGGGCACCGTCCGCGTCCTCGGGGACGCCCGCGCCCTCGGCTCCGGGCCGGGGCCCGGCGACCCCTCTCGCCGCCGAACGCGCCCGGCAGGCGCGGATGACGGTGGTCGGCGCGGTCACCGAGCGGTGGGCGCCCGAGCAGGCCCACCCGGTCCACGACCACTGGCAGCTGGCCGCGCCCGTCGGCCCCGCCACGGACCTGTGGGCGCTGGGCGCGCTGCTGTTCCGCGCCGTCCAGGGACACGCCCCGTACCCCGAGGACTCCACCGCCGAGCTGGTGCAGCTGGTGTGCTCCGAACCGCCGGCGTTCGCCGAGGAGTGCGGCCCGCTGCGGCCCGTCGTGGAGTCGTTGCTGCGTCAGGACCCGACCGACCGGCCCGACATCGAGGAACTCGGCGGCTGGCTTCGCTCCCTGGTGCGGTCCGCGCCCGAGCCGGACGCGGGCGCGCACCTGGTCGCACTGCCGCCGGCCGACCCGGAGCGCCTGCCGATGGTGCGCCGCAAGGGCGAGCTGGTGCGCCGCCGTCGTGACGCACGCCGTGACTCCCGCCGTGACGCGGCGGCATCGCGCGCCCGGCACCGCCGCGCCGGAGCGGACCGGGCGGCCCGCGCCGCACGCGCCGAGCGCCTCGACCGCATGGACCGTCCGGAGCCGCGGGACCACGAGCGTTCGCCGCGCAAGCTCGGCCGGACGCTGCTGACCCTGGTCCTGCTCCTGCTGGCCGGCGCGGTCGCCTACGCGATGTTCTTCATGCCCAAGGCCGGGGAGCAGGCGGGCGGCCAGGACCGTTCCGGCAACTCGTTCCCCGCGGGCACGACGCCGACCGAGGACGCCGGCGACTCAGGGGAGGCCGCCGACCCCGACGAGAAGCCCACCCCGTCCACGTCCCCGTCGAAGAAGCCTCCGGCCGAGTCCTCCGGCGACGCCGACGGAGAGGTGGCGGACGGTTTCATCCTGCGCAAGGACCCCGAGGGCTTCCAGGTCGCCGTGGCCGGCGGCTGGCAGCGGACCCCCCGCAACGGGCGGGGCCAGGTGGTGTTCTCCAAGGGCGACTTCCGGCTGATCGTGGTCCCGGGCCGGGACAGCGCCGAGCAGTACGGCCGCGACCCGCAGGTCTACCAGCAGGAGCACGAGCCGGAGCTGCAGCCCTACCGCGACTCCACCTGGGCCGGCTCCGGAGGGCTGCGCCGCATCGAGGTGGGCGGCAAGGTCATGGCCGAGGGCGAGTTCACCTGGACCGACGAACAGGGCCGCAAGCTCTTCGTGCGCAACCTGGCCATCCTCGACGGCGGCCGCTACCACGTGGTGCAGCTGCGCGGTCCGGAGGCGGAGAAGGACCAGGTGACCAGGCTCTTCGAGCAGGCCTCCGCGACCTACGAGTACGTCCGCTGACGGTCACGGCTGTGTGACCGCTCCCCGCAGGCTGTGGCCCCGTGGGGCTCCGCCGCGATAGGGATGGGTCATGAGCAGCAACGGGGGAGCCGGAAACCGGCCCGAGGAACCGACCAGCTACGGCCTGCAGCCGCCCGCGCCACGGCCGGCCGGCCGCCCGCAGCCGCCGTACCC
>NZ_JBRIOU010000004.1:915456-919107 GCF_053474865.1 Streptomyces sp. CO7 | reverse complement strand
CCATCCGCAGACGCCCGCCCAGGCGGTGCCGCAGCAGTCCGGCGCGCAGGACCCCGGAGCGGGCCGGCTGATCGCCGGCCGGTACCGGCTGCTCTCCCGCCTCGGCCACGGCGGCATGGGCACCGTCTGGCGGGCCGCGGACGAGACGGTGGGCCGCGAGGTCGCGGTCAAGGAACCCCGCGTCCCGGACCACCTCCCCGCCGCCGAGCAGGAGAACCTGTACACCCGGATGCGGCGGGAGGCCACCACCGCCGCCCGCACCGACCACCCCGCCGTGGTCAACGTCCACGACGTGGCGCTGGTCGACGGCCGGCCCTGGATCGTGATGGAGCTGGTGCGCGGCCGCTCCCTGGGCGACGTCCTGCGGGAGGGCACGCTCGGCGCCACCGAGGCGGCCCGGATCGGTCTCGAGGTGCTGGGCGCGCTGGAGGCCGTGCACACGGCGCGGATCCTGCACCGGGACGTCAAGCCGGAGAACGTGCTGCTCGGCAACCACGACCGGGTCGTGCTCACCGACTTCGGCATCGCCCAGGCCGAGGGCGACACCAGCCTCACCGACACCGGCGCCTTCGTCGGCTCCCCCGAGTACGTCGCCCCCGAGCGGGTGCTGGGGCAGCGCCCCGGGGAGGCATCCGACCTGTGGTCGCTGGGCGTGGTGCTCTACGCGGCGACCCAGGGCGTCTCGCCGTTCCGCCGCAGCAACGTCCCGGCCACCCTGCAGGCCGTCCTCAACGCGGAGCCGCCCCTGCCCACCGGCGTCCCCGGCCCGCTCGCCGAGGTGATCACCGGGTTGCTGCGCAAGGACCCCGCGCACCGGCTCGACCACGCGGGAGCGCGCCGCCTGCTGGAGGCCGCGCTGCGTCCCCCGGCGCCGCCCGCCCCGCCGCGTCCCGCGTCGCCGCGCGCCGGCGGCGTGTGGGTGCCGCGCAAGGTGCTGTTCGGCGCGGTGGCCGCCGTGGTGGCCGCGGCGCTGGCGACCTGGCTGGTGCTCGCCGATCCCTTCGGCGGGTCCCTGCCGGACGACTGGAAGCCGCGCCCCCAGCAGGCTCTCGGCCTCACCCTCAGCGTCCCCGCCTCCTACCAGGTCACCCGGCCCGAGGAGGACGACGACGAGGAGTGGGTGAGCTACACCGACCCCAGCGGCGTCATCTGGGTGAAGGCCGAGCGGTACTCGCGCGAGAACACCCTGCAGGACGTCGCCGCCAGTCCGCAGGCGCAGATGTACGCCGAGAACGAGCAGTTCCAGAAGTCCGGGGAGTCCGAGTTCCAGATGCCCGAGAAGCCGGAGACCCGGCTCTCGCCCAACGCGAAGCACCAGGACCGCCCGGCCGCCGAGAACACCGTCAGCTTCAAGAGCACCGACTACGGCGACCCGCGCCCGACCGAACTGCGGATCTTCTACTACGAGAACAAGGACAAGCAGATGTACCGGGTCGTGATCCGCTACCCGGGCAGGGGCGACGTCACCCCGCGGGGCAAGGAAGTGGCACAGCAGGTGATCGACACCCTGGAGTTCGACCCGGCCTGACGAGCCCGGCGGCGACCCCGGGCGGGCCGGACGCCCGGAGAGGGCCGGAAAAGAGTTCCGCGGACGCGTCTCCCGTCACACAACCCCTGATCAGCGCTTTTGTGCCAGCGATCACTGGCACAATGTGATCACGACGTGAAGGGGGGTTACCGATGGGTACCCAAAGTGTTTCGGCCGTCATACCCTGCGCCTCATGACGGACACGCAGGCCGCACAGGCACGGGAGACAGACCACAACGGCGTCGGCGCCAATCCGGTGGCCACCGCCCCGTCCGGCGCGCGTGCCGTCGGGGAGGCGGTCACACCGGAGCTGGTGGCCCGGCTGACCAAGGGCGTGGCCGGCTCCGGCCGGACGTACAACCACAGCCCGTTCACCGGTGAACGGCTCGCCGAGCTGCCGGAATCCTCCGTGGCGGAGGTCGAGGAGGCGTTCGCGCGGGCCCGCGTGGCCCAGAAGGCATGGGCCGCCGTCCCCGTACGGCGCCGCGCCGCCGTCCTGCTGCGCTTCCACGACCTCGTGCTGCAGCGGCAGAGCGAGATCCTCGACATCGTCCAGGCGGAGACCGGCAAGGCCCGCCTGCACGCCCACGAGGAGCTGCAGGCCGTCGCCATGGCCGCCCGCCACTACGGACGCAAGGCGCCCGCCTACCTGGCCCCCAAGGGGCACCTGGGCGCGGTGCCGCTGCTCACCAAGGTCGAGGAGCTGCGCCACCCGCGCGGCGTGATCGGCCAGATCGCCCCGTGGAACTACCCGCTGGAGCTGTCCGTCGGCGACGCGCTGCCCGCGTTCGCGGCGGGCAACGCCGTGGTGATGAAGCCGGACACCGAGACCGCGCTGACCGCCCTGTGGGCGCGCGAGGTGCTGATCGAGGCGGGGCTGCCCGCCGACGTCTGGCAGGTCGTCCTCGGCGAGGGCCCGGTGGTCGGACCCGAGGTGGTGCGGCACGCCGACTACGTCTCGTTCACCGGCTCCACGCGTACCGGCCGCGAGGTCGCCGAACGTGCCGCCGCCCGCCTGGTCGGCGTCTCGCTGGAGCTCGGCGGCAAGAACGCCATGGTGGTCCTGGAGGACGCCGACCTGGACAAGGCCGCCGAGGGCGCCGTACGCGCCTGCTTCTCGACCGCCGGCCAGCTCTGCATCTCCATCGAGCGGCTCTTCGTCCACGAGGCGGTGGCCGACGCCTTCCTCGAACGGTTCGTCGCCCGCACCCGGGCGGTGCGGCTGGGCAACTTCATCGGCTACGGCGCCGACATGGGCTGCCTCGTCAGCGAACGCCAGCTGGAGACCGTCGCCCGGCACGTCGAGGACGCGGTCGCCAAGGGCGCCCGGGTACTCACGGGCGGCGTCGCCCGGCCGGACGTCGGCCCCTACTTCTACGAGCCGACCGTCCTGGACGGCGTCGAGGCCCCCATGGCGGTCTGCTCCGAGGAGACCTTCGGCCCGGTCGTCTCCGTCTACCGCTTCAGCGACGCCGACGAGGCCGTCGAGCGGGTCAACGGCACCGAGTACGGGCTCAACTCCTCGGTCTGGTCCAAGGACACCCGGCGCGCACGGCGCATCGCGGCCCGGCTGCAGACCGGCACCGTCAACATCAACGAGGGCTTCGCGCCGGCCTACGGAAGCGCCCGGTCGCCGATGGGCGGCATGAAGGACTCGGGCCTCGGCCGCCGCCACGGCTCCGAGGGCATCCTCAAGTACACCGAGGCGCAGACCGTCGCCGTGCAGCGGGTGATGCCGCTGGCGCCGTCGTTCGGCCTGAGCGACGAGCAGTACGCGAACGTGCTCACCGTCGGCCTGAAGCTGATGAAGGCCTTCCGCTTCCGCTGACCCGCGCACCGGGCGGGGCCGCGTCCCCGGACCACCGGCCCCGCCCGTCGCCCGTCGCCTGCTCGCACCGGGCGGCCACCGTCCGCCCCAGCGGTCCGCCCCGGCAGTCCAGCGCAGCCGTAGCCATCGCAGCCGTACCCATCGCCCGCCCGGTTCGTGATCGTCCCGGTTCGTGACCGTCCCGGTTATTGACCGTTCCCGGTCAACCGTTCTCAGTGAGGAGCGCGCACGTGTCGCAGGAGAACGCTTCGCAGGAGAAGACCGCCGGCCTTCCCGCCACCCCCGAGGCCCGGCC
>NZ_JBRIOU010000004.1:913043-915356 GCF_053474865.1 Streptomyces sp. CO7 | reverse complement strand
CCCGAGGCCCGGCCGCCCTACGACTACGACGTGATCGTCGTCGGCTCCGGCTTCGGCGGTTCCGTCACCGCGCTCCGTCTCACCGAGAAGGGGTACCGGGTCGGAGTCCTGGAGGCGGGCCGCCGCTGGACCCGGGACTCGCTGCCCAGGAACTCCTGGGACCTCAAGAAGTTCCTGTGGGCCCCCAGGCTCGGCATGTACGGCATCCAGCGCATCCACCTGCTCGGCAACGTGATGGTGCTGGCCGGCGCGGGTGTGGGCGGCGGGTCGCTGAACTACGCCAACACCCTCTACGTGCCGCCGACGCCCTTCTTCGAGGACCCCCAGTGGAAGGACATCACGGACTGGCAGGACGAGCTGACGCCCTACTACGACCAGGCGCGGCGCATGCTCGGCGTCCGGCTCAACCCCACCATGACGCCGTCCGACGTCCACCTGAAGGCGACGGCCGAGCGGATGGGCGTGGGCGACAGCTTCCACCTCGCCCCGGTGGGAGTGTTCTTCGGCGACGGCGAGGACGCCGACGGCAGCGTCACCGCGCAGCCGGGCCAGGAGGCCGCCGACCCGTACTTCGGCGGGGTCGGCCCCGCCCGCAAGGCCTGCACCGAGTGCGGCGAGTGCATGACGGGCTGCCGCCACGGGGCCAAGAACACCCTCAACGAGAACTACCTGTACCTCGCCGAGAAGGCCGGGGCGACCGTGCACCCCATGACCACCGTGCGGTCCGTCACCGAGGACGGCCACGGCGGCCTCGTCGTCGAGACCATCGGCACCGACCGCAAGCGGGTCGGCCGAGGCCGTGTCCTGCGCTCCCGCCAGGTCGTGATCGCCGCCGGCACCTACGGCACCCAGACGCTGCTGCACCGCATGAAGGAAGGCGGGCAGCTCCCGCACATCTCCGGCAAGCTCGGCATGCTCACCCGCACCAACTCCGAGGCGCTGGTGGGCGCGCAGACCGACGACCGGCGCTACCACCGGGTCAGCGGGCAGGCGAAGGCGGACTTCACCAAGGGCGTCGCCATCACCTCGTCCATCCACCCCGACGCGAACACCCACATCGAGCCGGTGCGTTACGGCAAGGGCTCCAACGCCATGGGCGCCCTCACCGTCCTCCAGGTGCCGTACGCCGCCAAGGGCACCGGCGCCGCGCGGGTGCTGGGCTGGCTGGGCAACTCCCTGCGCCACCCCGTGCTGACATTGCGGTCGCTGTCCAACCGGCGCTGGTCGGAGCGGACCATCATCGGCCTGGTCATGCAGTCGCTCGACAACTCGCTCACCACCCACCTCAAGGGCAAGGGCCTGGGCAAGGGCCTGCTCACCGCCCGGCAGGGTCACGGAGCGCCCAACCCGAAGCAGATCAAGGCGGCCGTGGAGGCGGCCTCCATGCTGTCGGAGGAGATCAACGGTTTCGCCGGCAGCAACATCGGCGAGCTCACCGGCATGCCGCTGACCGCGCACTTCCTCGGCGGCTGCCCCATCGGCGACTCACCGGAGACCGGCGTCATCGACCCCTACCACCGGCTGTACGGACACCCCGCGATCTCGGTGGTCGACGGCTCGGCGGTCTCCGCCAACCTGGGCGTCAACCCGTCACTGACCATCACGGCGCAGACGGAGCGGGCGATGTCGTTCTGGCCCAACAAGGGCGAGGACGACCCGCGGCCGGCGCAGGGCGAGGCGTACCGGCGGCTGTCGGCGGTGCCGCCGCGGACCCCGGTGGTGCCGGAGAAGGCCTTCGCCGCGCTGAAGCTGCCGTTCCTCGGGATGCCTACGGTGCCGCCGAAGGCGGACGCCCCGACGCCCGAGGTCACCATGCCGAAGCCGGCCGCCCCGGTCGACCCGGTGGACACACCGGCTGCCGTGGAGGCCGCGGGGACCACCGAGTAGCCGTGGAGACCGCGGGAACCACCGCGTAGGCGGAGGTGCGTGGAGGTGCGTGGAGGTACGTGGGAGTAGGTGGAGCGGTCCGAGCCGCCCTGCCGCGGCTCCGCAGCACAACCCTCAGACAGGGGCCGTGGGTGGCGGCCCCGTCGGCCGGCTCCGGGCGTCCCCGGAGCCGGCCGTTTTTGTTGGGTGACCGGGCTGCTGTCCCCTGCCGTCCGGTCACGACCCTGGAGCGACGGTCCCACGGCGCACGGCATGGTGATCCGTACGCCTCGTCGCTCCAGCAAGCCACGCGTGGTTTTCTCGGGAGCCGTGCCTGGCCGGCACGGACAACCGGATAAACGAAGCGCGCGGGCGGACGGTCACGGTCCCGGACGGGTGACGGTGTGTGCGGACGGGGGCGGGAGCGCGGCGGGGTGAGGGTGAGGG
>NZ_JBRIOU010000004.1:912187-912943 GCF_053474865.1 Streptomyces sp. CO7 | reverse complement strand
CCCGCACGCCTGCGTTCGCCTCACCTCCCCTGCCCGGGAGGTGAGGCGAACGCAGGCGTGCGGGTGGGCGCGGACGCCGGTGCGGGTTCAGACCCGGCCGCGGCAGAGTTCCAGGATGGTCATCGCCAGGGACGTGCCCGGTCGGCCCAGCGCGTCGCGGTAGCGGGAGAGGACCTCCATCTCACGCGACAGGTTCACCCGGCGCCCGCCCGCGGAGATCCGGGTCTGCTGGACGACGGCCGAGACGGCCATGCGTTCCTGCACCAGCCCCAGGATGTGATCGTCCAGCGCGTCGATCCGCGACCGGGCGTCGGCGATGACGGTGGCCGGGTCGACCGCGGAGCCGGCGGCCGGAACGACGGCCGGGGCGACGGCCGGGGCGGACGTCGCGGACGCCGGGCTGCCGGTCGTGCCGGTCGACGGGACGGACGTGCGCGTGGTGGTGGTGCTGATGCTCATCGGGGTCTCCTCCGTCTGATGCGGTGAGGCCCCGGCGCCGGTCGGGTCCGGGAAACGACAGGCGCCCCGGGCCTTGCCGGCCCGGGGCGCCTGGGAAGTCGCTCTGCGGTTATCCGCGGTGAGCAACACGACCATGGCAGCCGGCGGGCCGGGTGCCATAGGTAAACGCGAAGCTCGAGTATGCGGACATGCGGCAAGTATGGACCGTGGACGCGAGACGTCTCCACCGGGGTTCGCATCGTGAGACCCGCAGTGCACGGCTGCCCCGGCCGCACCTGCCCCGCTCAGCCGATGAGG
>NZ_JBRIOU010000004.1:908134-912087 GCF_053474865.1 Streptomyces sp. CO7 | reverse complement strand
GCCTCCTCCGTTGCCGTTGCCGTTGTCGTTGTCGTCGGCGTCGGCGGGACCGCGCACGCCGTGGGCGTCCCGCCGCGCGCCGCGGATGAGGTGGGCGGTGAGCCCTGCCACGGCGGCGAAGAAGAATCCGACGGCGACCAAGGGGATCGCCGTGAACCACGGCACCTCCCACTCCCCGGCGGCGTCACCCGTGTAGAGCACACCGGCGGTGACCAGGACCAGGCCCGATATGCAGCGCCCCGGCTGGAACTCATGACGCCACACGGGTCACCTCCGCACTCCCGGCGCCGACCTCGAGCCACAGATCGAGCGTCCCCGCCTTCCCGTCCCGCCTGCTGTCCTCGGTGCTGTTGCGCTCCCCGCCGCTCTCCGCGGGCAGCGTGTACTCCTCGATCAGTCCGCCTCCGAGGCCGGTGTCCTTACCGGCGGCCGCCGGCGAGTGGATGTCGCCCACGCCCACCTCCACTCTCGCCCGAACCGTCACGTCGTCCGGGACGACCACTTCGAGGCGTCCGGCGCCCAACTCGACCCGCACCGGCACCGTCCGCCCCTCCTTCACCGGCACGTCCGTCAGGTCCAGCCGGGCCAGGCCCGCTCCCAGCTGGTAACCCTCGCGGACCTCGGCGGTGCTGCGGGGCTGCCACTCCACACGTATCCAGTCCGCGTCGGCGTCCGGCGGCAGGGCGGCGGTCACCGTGAGCAGGCCGGCGGTGACCAGGCTCCAGAAGATCGTCCCCGCGCCTGTCCGGCCCAGGAAGGAGCTGACGACCACGCCGGTGCCGAAGACGAGAAGAGCGCAGGCCAGGCCCTGCTGCAGGGCGGTCACCGGCGTCTCGTCGGACCAGGTGAGACCGGTGGCCAGGGAACCCGCCAGCACGGCCAGCAGGAACGTCGTCCCCCCGAGCGAACGGGGGCGAACCTTGCTGCGGCCGGTCCCTTCCTTGCTGCGGCCGCTCCCTTCCTCCGGGCGGGCCGTGCCCTCCTCCGCGGCGGTCGCGGCGCTGCGGGAGACGGCGAACGCCGCCGCGAGGTCACGGTCGGAGGCCTTGCCCAGATCAGCAGGGCCCCAGAGGTAGCCCGTGCCCCCTACGTAGGTGCCGTCCTTGACGATCGGCTCCCGCCACCAGGAGGGCAGGGAGGCCGCGACAGGGGGAGCCTGCGCCTCCGGCGGAGCGTCCGCGGCCGCCTGGGCGGCCAGCGGATCGGGCCCCGGGGCGGTCCTGCGGCGGGACCAGTAGCCCGCGCCGGCCAGCAGCAGGGAGAGCACCGCGCCGAAGGTCAGCAGGCCTCCGTTGCGGAGCATGGAGAGGAACACCCCGCAGCCCACCAGCGCGAACAGCACGGAGGCCAGCGCGGGGCCGTCCACCCGCCCGGTGAGCAGGCGGCGGATCTCGTTCTCCTCCTCGTCCTCGTAGGGGACGAGGAGCCAGGCGAAGCCGTAGAAGGCCAGACCGATCCCGCCGGTGGCCGAGAGCACCGCGAGGGTGATCCGGAAGATCACCGGGTCCATGTCGCACTGCCGTCCCAGGCCCGCGCAGACACCGCCCAGCATCTTGTGGCGGCGGTCCCGGCGCAGCGGCCGCGGCTCCTGCTCGGGTGGCCCGGCATCGGTCGCGGACGCACCAGGACGCCGCTCCGCGTCCGGGGACGCGGCCGCCGCCGCGTGGTGGTGATCCGTCATGTGTTCATGGTGACGGGCGGGACGGCTTCGTGGGAGCGGGGACGACCCTGGGAGAACCCTGAAATCGCCCCCGGACAGGTGCAGGGGGAACTGTTCGAGGCGCGCCGTTCACCGGATCAGGGACGTCTCGGGGGTGGACCCTGATGACCCCGGGGCCGCGCCGTGTGACGATCAGGGCATGCCGGAAGCCGCAGCAGTACTCGACGAACCGCGGCCCCCGCGCAAGCTCTACCGCAGCGGCGACGGACGTTGGCTCGGGGGCGTGGCGCGGGGGCTCGCCGGGCACCTCGGGCTGCCCGTGGCCTGGGTCCGTCTGGCCTTCGTCGGCCTGTTCGTGGCGCAGGGGATGGGCGCGCTGCTGTACGCGGCCTTCTGGTTCTTCGTGCCGCTGGGCGTCGGTGGCGTCGGCGACGCGGGCGGTACGGGCGTCAGGGGAGGCGCGGACAGCGGGAAGCAGCAGGGCGCGGCGGGGCCGGGATTTTCCTCCCCCCGCCGTCTGGCCCCGCGGAAGCCCGACCGGGGCCAGCTGGTCGCGCTGCTTCTGATGGTCGTGGTCGCCCTGGTCTTCGTCGGCAGCGTGGATCTGGGCGGCGGCGCCCGGGCCTACCTGTGGCCCGCGGTGCTGGTCGGCGCGGGCGTCGCCCTGGTGTGGCGTCAGGCGGACAACGCGCGGCGGTCCCGCTGGGTCGAGGTGGGGCGCCGGCGGCGGACGGTGACGCTGGCCCGCGCGGCGGCCGGAGTCCTGTTGGTGACGGCCGGCGTCTCGGGGATGTTCGTGCTGCAGGGGTCGGCCGCCCACCTCGGGTCGGTGCTGCAGGCCGCGCTGGCCGTCCTGGTCGGGGTGGCCCTGCTCGCCGGGCCCTATCTGGTGCGGATGACGCAGGACCTCTCCGCGGAGCGCCTGATGCGCATCCGGGCCCAGGAGCGCGCCGAGGTGGCGGCCCACGTCCACGACTCGGTCCTGCACACCCTGACGCTGATCCAGCGCAACGCCGACAGTCCCGGCGAGGTCCGTCGGCTGGCCCGTGCCCAGGAGCGCGAGCTGCGCGCCTGGCTGTACCGGCCGGAGGGCTCGGGCAAGGACGAGGAGGCGGAACCCGAGACACTCGCCGAGGCGGTCCGCGTCGCCGCCGCGGAGGTGGAGGACAACCACGGGGTCCCGCTGGAGGTCGTGGTCGTCGGCGACTGCCCGCTCGACGAGAAACTGGGTGCGCAGATCCAGGCCGCCCGGGAAGCCATGGTGAACGCCGCCAAGTACGGTGGCGACGGCGGACCCGTACAGGTCTACGCCGAGGTGGAGGGGAGGACGGTCTTCGTGTCCGTCCGCGACCGAGGCCCCGGCTTCGACCTCGACGCGATACCCGCCGACCGGATGGGCGTCCGGGAGTCGATCATCGGCCGCATGGAACGCAACGGCGGAACGGCCCGGGTTCGGGCCGCACCCGACGGGGGGACCGAGGTCGAACTGGAGATGGAGAGGGCGGAGAAGACGTCATGAGCGAGGCGACCGGAGCCAGCGGAGCAGAGGGCACGGCCGACGGGGCGGCGGGTGCCGGCGGGGAGCCGGGCGGCACCCCGGCCTCCGGGCGCCGGGTGAGGGTCGTGCTCGTCGACGACCACCGCATGTTCCGCACGGGGGTGCGTGCCGAGATCGGCGAGACGGAGCGCACCGGTGTGGAGGTGGTCGGCGAGGCCGCCGACGTCGACCAGGCGGTCGAGGTGATCACCGCCACCCGGCCGGAGGTGGTCCTGCTCGACGTCCATCTGCCGGGAGGCGGCGGTGTCGAGGTGCTGCGCCGGTGTGCGGGCCTGGCGGCCGACGCCGAGCGTCCGGTGCGATTCCTCGCCCTGTCGGTCTCCGACGCCGCGGAGGACGTGATCGGCGTCATCCGCGGCGGCGCGCGTGGCTACGTCACCAAGACGATCACCGGGTCCGACCTGGTCGCCTCGATCTTCCGGGTCCAGGAGGGCGACGCCGTCTTCTCCCCCCGGCTGGCAGGCTTCGTCCTCGACGCCTTCGCCTCGACGGACGCCCCACCGGTCGACGAGGACCTGGACCGTCTCACCCAGCGGGAGCGAGAGGTGCTCCGGCTGATCGCCCGGGGGTACGCCTACAAGGAGATCGCCAAGCAGCTCTTCATCTCGGTGAAGACGGTGGAGTCCCACGTGTCCGCGGTGCTGCGCAAGCTCCAGCTGTCCAACCGGCACGAGCTGACCCGCTGGGCCACGGCACGACGACTGGTGTGAGGGCCTGGTCCGGCCGGTACCCCGC
>NZ_JBRIOU010000004.1:897542-908034 GCF_053474865.1 Streptomyces sp. CO7 | reverse complement strand
GCCCCGCGTCACCCGGGCTCACACCACCCGGGTCGCTCCGGCGAACGGCATCTCGTCGACCGGGGCGATGCGCACCGGGGCCGAGGGGTTCGGGGCGTGGATCATCTTGCCGTTGCCGATGTACATGCCCACGTGCGTGACGCCCGGATAGAAGAACACCAGGTCGCCGGGGCGGAGCTGGGACCGGGAGACGCGCTGTCCGGCGCCGATCTGCGCGTACGTGGTGCGCGGGATCGAGATGCCGGCGGAGCGGTAGGCGGCCTGGACGAGCCCCGAGCAGTCGAAGGCGTTGGGGCCGGTGGCGCCCCAGACGTACGGGCTGCCGAGCTTGCGCTGGGCGTAGGCGATGGCCGCCGCAGTGCGCGAGTTGGGCGCCGCGATCCGGCCGCCCGAACCGCCCGAGGTCTGCAGGCCGGTGGCCGCGGAGCCATTTCCATGGCCGTTCCCCTTGCCGTTCCCGTGCTGCCGGGACGGGCCTTCGGCGGTGCCGCCGCCGGTCCGGGCGGCCAGGCGCCGGCGCTCCTCGGCGGTGAGCTGGGAGAGCAGACGGCGGGCCTTGGTCAGCTTGGTGGTGACGGTCTTCTTGTGGCGTTCCGCCCGCTCCTGCTGGTCCTGCAGCTTCTCCAGTTCGGTCCGGGCCTCCTCACGCACCTCGTCCAGCTCGCGGATCTGCCGGGAGACGGAGGCGATCTCGGTGGCCTGGAGGGCTCCGGCTCGCTCGGCCATTCCGGCGTCCCGCAGGAAGCGGTCCGGGTCCGAGGAGAGCGCCAGTTGCATCGCGGGGCCGAGGCCGTTGCCCGAGCGGTACTGAGCGGCGGCTGCCGATCCCAGTGACTCGCGGGCGGCGTTGAGGTCCTCGGTGCGGCGGGCCGCCTCGTCCTGCAGCTTGTCGACCCGGCGTTCGGCGGCCTGGGTCCGCTCCTTCGCGCCGTTGTACTTCTCGGTGGCCGCCTCGGCCTCCCGGTAGAGCCGGTCGACCTCCTCGCGCACCTGCTCCGGGGTCGGCTTCGGCGCTGCGTGTCCGACGCCGTCCAGTCCTGCCGACGCGGCCGCACCCGCGAGAACCGCGGTGAGCAGGGTGCGGGCCCTGCTGCCGCTCCGCTTGTGCTGTGGGGGTTTGCGGTGCGCTGCCACGTCGAGTCCATGTCCTTCCGTACGTCCCGTCCCGGGCGGGACGGTCGCGCATCCGGCGGCGACCCGCACAGGGGAGGCGGGCCGCCGCCGGAGCCTTCGATGAGGTGTCCGACGCCGTCCCGGTCAGGACGACGGAGGGGGAGTCGGGCACCTGGAGGAGGACGCTAATCCGGTTCGTCACCATCCGGTAACGGTTTGTACGCAGATGAATGCAAAGAGTCACGATGGAGTGCGAGGGTGAAAGGCGCAGGTTCGATCTTGGTGGAACCGTGGGGCGGGATGACCGAATGCATACTTATGGGGCGGATGTGACGGGCGGGGTGCTACGAGCGGCCCGCCGCCGGAGCCCTCGACGGCGGTGGCTAGGCTCCCCGCCATGGACGTTCTCCTGCACATCTTCGTCGGTCTTCACATCATCGGAATCGCCGCGCTCCTCGGCGGCTTCTTCCACCAGATGAAGGCCATCGGTCAGGGCACCGCCCGCTTCACCCCGGGCATGCTGCACGGCGCCCTCACCATGCTGGTCACCGGCATCGTGCTGGTCGGCCTCAACGAGGCCCAGGGCGGCTCGGTCAACCACATCAAGATCGGCATCAAGCTGCTGCTGCTGATCGTGATCCTCGGCCTGGTCTACGTGAAGCGGGACGAAGAGCGGGTGGACAAGGGGCAGTTCGCCCTGGTGGGTGCGCTGACCATGGTGAACATCTTCATCGCGGTGCTGTGGACGTGATCCGGCGCCGGTGAGCCGGTGACGCAGGTACACGGACGGCCCGCACGCATCGAGCGTGCGGGCCGTCCGCGCGGTACGTCAGCGTTCGGCCTTCAGCCTCGGCCGTCCGCGTATGTCCGTCCGGTCAGGCGGGGCGGACGATGCTGTGGATGGAGCCCTCGCCGTCGTAGTAGATCGACTCCTCGCGCACGTACGTGCCGGGCTTGGGGGCGTGGATCATCATGCCCCCGCCGATGTAGAGGCCCACGTGGGTGACGTCGTCGTAGAAGAAGACCAGGTCGCCGGGCCGGGCCTCGGAGACGGGGACGGCGGTTCCGGCGTTCACCTGGTCGTAGGTGGTGCGCGGCAGGTCCACGCCGGCGGACTTCCAGGCGGCCTGGGTGAGGCCGGAGCAGTCGTAGGAGTCCGGTCCGGTCGCGCCCCAGACGTACGGCAGGCCGATCTTCGCCTCGGCGAAGGTGACCGCCTTCTGCCCCAGTGAGGTGGAAGCCTCCGTGGTGCCGCCGGAGCCGGTACCCGAGCCGCTGCCGCCGGCGGTCTCCTCGGCCTCCTGCTCGGCGAGCGCCTCCTCGCGGGCCTTCTCCTCGGCCGCCTGCTGCTCGGCCAGCTCCTCCGCCTTCCGGCGCGCCTCCTCCTCCTTCTTCCGCTCGATCTCGGCGAGCCGCGCCTTCTCCTCGGCGGTCAGCTCGGCCAGGAGTTCACGGGCGTCGGTGAGCTTCGCCTGGACGGTCGCCTTGCTGGTGCGCAGCTTCTTCTCGGAGGAGTTGAGCGTCTTCAGGCTCTCGGTGGCCTCCTGCCGCTTCTCGGCGGTGTCCGCCTGTCTCTCCACGTACTCCTCGACAGCGTCCTGCTGGCGACCGGTCAGGCGGTCCATCAGCTGGGCCTGGTCGAAGTAGTCCTGGGGCGCGTCGGAGAGGAGGAAGGTGGCGGTGTCGGGGAGGGCCGTGCCGGAGCGGTACTGGGCGGCGGCGTACGAACCGAGCTTCTCGCGGGCCTCGTTCAGTTCCTCGGTGCGCTCGGCGACCTCGTCGAGCAGCTTGTCGAGGTCCTTGCGCTGCTTCTCGCTCTGTTCCTTGGCCGAGTTGTACTTCTCGGTGGCGGCCTCGGCCTGGCGGTAGAGGCGGTCGACCTTCTCCTGCACCTCTTCGAGGCCGGGGCGGTCGGACGGCGCGGCCTGTGCGGTCTGGGCGAGCAGGGCCACGGAGGTGAGGGCGACGGTCGCCAGCGCGGGGGTGCGTATGCCCGCGAGCAGGCCGGCCGGGCGGGGCTTTCGGTGCGACGCCAAGGCGGCGACTCCTTCCGTCTCCCGCCTACCGGGTTAGCTGTCGGGTTCGGGCGTGACGTCCGGAAGGATTGCCCTACGGTCCGGCGGGGCGGCCGAACCGATTCACCCCAGGTGGTGCGTGCGGGTCCCCGGCTCCGGCGCGCGGCCGGACTCGGCGGGGGCCGCACGGACCTGCGAGGTTCGCCGGTCGGGATCGGACGGCCCGCGGGCACGTTAGCCAACCTGTGGGGTCCCTGTGAAGGACGGTGTTCGATATGCCCGATACGTTTTCGTGACCTTGGGGTGAGCGTGGCGTTGTGTGACGGGCATGCGGCGTGCGGTCACCGCCAGCGCGCCGCCCGCATCAGGCGCCGCCCGCGCCGTGCGCCGCCCGCGCCACGCGCCGTGCGCCCACGCGGAGCCCGCGCACGGTTCGCCGGGCGGTGTCACTCGGTGATGTCGACGACCACCTTGTTGGTCTCCAGCCCCGCGGCCGTCACGACCTGGACCTCGACCCGGCCGGGTTCCACGTCGGCCGGCACCGGGACGGTCAGCACCGTGTCGGACGGGTTGCTGAAGCCGCCCGCGACCGGGACCAGCGGCACGTGGACGTTGACCGCTCCTATCCGGACGACCATCCGCGACAGCCGGTCCGCGCTCTGCGCCCCCGGCGGGACGAAGCCCGCGCCACGGATCTCGATGTCGTCGCCGGTGCGGATCGGACCGTCCAGGTCACCTGCCTCGCGCGCCCGCACCACGGAGAGGACGACCGCGCGCCCGCCCTCCGCGTACTTGCCCGCCAGGTACGTCGCCGCCGACACCAGCACCACCACGGCCAGCCCCCACGGCAGGTCGGGCAGCTGCTCGGGGCGCCGGGCCAGCCGGACCAGGCCGAAGACCAGCGCCACGGCGGAGATCACCACGTACTGGATGTCGGCGAAGCTGCCCCGGCCGGAGTCGTCGGTCAGCAGGTCGGCGGCACGGGGCCGGTGGGCGCGGACCTTCTGGAGCCGCTGCCCCTGCACCCGCAGGCTCACCACCCGCCGGACCAGCACCGCGATGGCACAGACCACGGCCAGCACCGTCACCACACCCGCGCCCCGGGCCAGTTCCAGACCGGCGATCAGCTCGTCGCGCCTGCGGTGCCCGGAGGCGGCGGCCAGCTGACCGGCCAGCGTGAGCACGGCGAAGGCGGTGAACAGCACCCACGCGGCGGCCACCGCCCGGGAGGTGGACAGGCGGTTGTCCTCGCCGATCACCGGGGCGAGCACCCCGCCCTTGTCCCGGTGGAACCAGGAAGCCGCGGAAAGTGCGGTGCCCGTCAGCAGCGCGGCCAGCAGTCCGGCCGTGCGCGCCGAGGTCCAGCCGGCGCCGATCGCCGTGAGTGCCTGGACCAGCAGCAACACCACCGCCGCGCCCCACACCGCGTACAGCGTGGTCCGCCACAGCCGGGCAAGCCACGCCTGCCCCTCGGACCGGCTCCGCTCGGCCACTTCGGCCGCGGACTGGGTGAGCTCGTCGGAGACCCACTGCCGGGAGGCGGAGGCCGAATGGGCGACCGCGGCCGGCAACCCCTTCCCTGCGGCGAACTCGTCCCGCTGGTGGAGGAAGGCCGCCACGGCCTTCCGATGCCCCGCACGCGCCCCGTGCGGGCAGTCCCCGCACGTGCAGCCGCCCCCGTGGGCGTCCTTCGCCGCGTCGGCGCCCTGCCTCGCCTCCTGCACCGCCACGCCGTGTCCGCCTTCCCGCACCCGATCGTCCCTACGGCAACTCCGCTGCCGAGTAGGGGAATTGTGCCGTACCGCCCGCCCCGTCCGGTCCCCGGGGCCCACGTCGGCGCGGGCATGCGGGGGAACCAGAGGCCCACGCTTCGGCCTCTTCCTGCACAACCGTCCCGGGGGGCTGCGGGTCTCGGGTAGGACACAAGATTTTCGACTTGTTCGGAGCTGCTGGTGAACGCCCTGCACGACCCCCGTCTCGTCGACCTCATGCGGCAGGTCGCCGCGGGAGCGTCCACGGTGGTGATCCGTGATTCCGCCGCCCACCCGCAGAAGTCGGCCGCCGTGCTGGTGCACATCGCCGAGTGCTACGGATACCGCTACTCCCACCTGCGGGTGGAGCGCCGGTTCATCGAGCACACGGTCGTCCTCGTCCTGGACCGGGACCCCTCGCCCGACGGTAGGCGTCGTGCCGCGGCCACCATGGCGACCCTTCCACCCGCTTTCGGAGGGATGTTCCCGGGGATGAGGCCCGGCCGGTTGCCCGACCGGCCCGAGGCCGAGGGCCAGTTGGACCTGATCCGGGCCCACGTCAGGTTCGAGACGCTGACCCGGCTTCCTGCGCGCCGTGCGCACCTCGTCGGCTGGGTGTCCAGCGCGGTGGTCCTCCTGCCGGCAGTGCTGACGGGGGAGTACCTGTTCCTGGGGGCGATGGCTCTCCTCGTGCTGCTGCCGGTGTACGGGGGGATCGCGTACAACCGTCTGCACCGCCGGGTGCTCTCCCGTCGGCTGACGGCCGCCGGCTGCGTACCAGTCCTGGCGGAGGACGGACGGCCCGGTTTCTCGCGGAGCGTGCCGAGCGGCTTCGGGGTGGAGGGCAGACTGACGGCCATGACGAGCATCACCGACTGGGCAGCGTTCTCCCTGGCCGAACCCGAACTCGCCGAGGTGGTCGAGAAGCGGTTCGGCGACTTCACCCACCACGTCCTCGCCACCCTCCGCAGTGACGGGTCACCCCGCACCACCGGCATCGAGGTGCGCTTCCTGGACGGCGACCTCTGGCTCGGCATGATGCCGGGCTCGCTGAAGGCCCGGGACCTGCTGCGCGACCCGCGCTTCAACCTGCAGGCCAACCCGGGTCCGGGCGTGGGGATGGGCGGCGGCGACGTTCGGGTCGCCGGCCGTGCGGTCCCGGTCGAGGACGGTGAGGCCCGCAGCCGGTACGTCGGCGAGGTCTCCCCGCCCGACCCGGACGCCTTCCACCTGTTCCGCGTCGACCTCACGGAGGTGGTGCGGGTGTCCGTGGAGAACGACGAGTACATGGTCGTGCAGACCTGGAAGCCGGGCGAGCCGCTCCGCAGCGTGCGCCGGACGTGACCGCCGACACGTGACCACGACGACGGGGCGCCGTCCGGCTGTCCGGACGGCGCCCCGTCGTCACGCGGTGGCGGGAGAGGTCACTCCCACTCGATGGTGCCCGGCGGCTTGGACGTGACGTCCAGCACGACGCGGTTGACGTCACGCACCTCGTTGGTGATGCGGGTGGAGATCTTCTCCAGCACCTCGTAGGGCAGCCGCGACCAGTCGGCCGTCATGGCGTCCTCGGAGGAGACCGGGCGCAGCACGATCGGGTGGCCGTAGGTGCGGCCGTCGCCCTGGACGCCGACGCTGCGGACGTCCGCGAGCAGGACCACCGGGCACTGCCAGATCAGGCTGTCCTGGCCGGCCGCGGTGAGCTCCTCGCGGGCGATGGCGTCGGCCTCGCGCAGCAGGTCCAGGCGCTCCTTGGTGACCTCGCCGACGATGCGGATGCCGAGGCCGGGGCCCGGGAAGGGCTGGCGCTGGACGATCTCCTCCGGCAGGCCGAGCTCCTGGCCGACCATCCGGACCTCGTCCTTGAACAGCTGGCGCAGCGGCTCGATCAGCTTGAACTCGAGGTCCTCCGGCAGGCCGCCCACGTTGTGGTGGGACTTGATGTTGGCCGTGCCGGTGCCGCCGCCGGACTCGACGACGTCCGGGTACAGGGTGCCCTGGACCAGGAACTCCACGGGCTGGTCGCCCGGGGCCTCGGCGACGATCTCGGCCTGTGCCTGCTCGAAGACGCGGATGAACTCGCGCCCGATGATCTTGCGCTTCTCCTCGGGGTCGCTGACGCCCTTCAGCGCGTCGAGGAAGCGCTCCTCGGCGTCGACGACCTTGAGCTCCACGCCGGTGGCGGCGACGAAGTCCTTCTCGACCTGCTCGGTCTCGCCCTTGCGCATCAGGCCGTGGTCGACGTACACGCAGGTCAGCTGCTTGCCGATGGCCTTCTGGACCAGCGCCGCGGCGACCGCGGAGTCCACACCGCCGGACAGGCCGCAGATGGCGCGCTTGTTGCCGACCATCTCGCGGATGGTGGCGACCTGCTCGTCGATGACGTTGCCGGTGGTCCAGTCCGGGCTGATGCCCGCGCCCCGGTAGAGGAAGTGCTCGAGGATCTGCTGGCCGAACGTGGAGTGCATCACCTCGGGGTGGTACTGCACGCCGTACAGCTTCTTCTCGTCGTTCTCGAAGGCGGCGACCGGGACCACGTCGGTGGAGGCCGTCACCTCGAAGCCCTCGGGGGCGGCGGAGCAGGCGTCACCGTGCGACATCCACACGGGCTGCTCGTCCGGGGTGCCCTCGAAGAGGGTGGAACCGGAGCGGCTCACGTGGAGCTGGGTGCGGCCGTACTCGCGGGCGCCGGTGTTGTCGACCTGGCCACCCAGGCTCTGCGCCATCAGCTGGAAGCCGTAGCACATGCCGAAGACGGGAACGCCGGCCTCGAACAGGGCGGGGTCCATGGACGGCGCGCCGGGCTCGTACACGGACGACGGGCCGCCGGACAGGATGATCGCCGCCGGATTCTTCGCGAGGATCTCGTCGACCGGCGTGGTGCCCGGAACGATCTCGCTGTAGACCCGGGCCTCACGGACGCGGCGGGCGATGAGCTGGGCGTACTGCGCACCGAAGTCGACGACCAGGACGGTGTCGGGGGCGGCGGACGCAGCGGTGGGCGCTGATGACACGGGGGGCCTTCCGGCGTCAGGGTGTGGGTCTGTCCGCCCAATTCTACCGGTGTGCGGAGAACGCCTCGCCCGCCCGCGGCTCACCCGCCCGCCCACGCGGCCCGCACCGGGCGGCACCGGTTTCGGACAGAGGCCACGGGTGTCGGCGGGGGGTCCTAGACTCGGAGGGCGATGAGCAGCCTCTTTGACGAAAGCTACCTGGCGAGCCTCCAGGCACCTCCGGCCCACGACGAGGTGCCCCCGCCGCCGGACGACGAGCACGACGAACACGCTCCGGAGCCGATCCCGGACGACCTGTTCGCAGGCCGCTTCGACGTGCCGCCGGCGAGGGACGCGCACTACCGCGACGGCGCCCCCCGCCCGGCGCTCAGCGGCGCGGCCCTGCTGGAGGGGCTGAACGAGAACCAGCGGGACGCCGTGACGCACGCCGGCTCCCCGCTGCTCATCGTGGCCGGAGCGGGCTCCGGCAAGACCCGGGTGCTCACCCACCGCATCGCCTACCTGCTCGCCGAGCGCGGCGTGCACCCCGGGCAGATCCTGGCGATCACCTTCACCAACAAGGCCGCCGGCGAGATGAAGGAGCGCGTCGAGCAGCTGGTGGGTCCGCGCGCCTCGGCGATGTGGGTCATGACGTTCCACAGCGCCTGCGTGCGCATCCTGCGCCGGGAGAGCAAGCGCCTCGGCTTCACCTCGTCGTTCTCGATCTACGACGCCGCCGACAGCAAGCGGCTGATGGCCCTGGTCTGCCGTGACCTGGACCTGGACCCGAAGCGCTTCCCGCCGAAGTCGTTCAGCGCCAAGATCTCGAACCTGAAGAACGAGCTGATCGACGACGAGGACTTCGCCGCCCAGGCCGCCGACGGCTTCGAGAAGACCCTCGCCCAGGCCTACGCGATGTACCAGTCCCGCCTGCGCGAGGCGAACGCTCTGGACTTCGACGACCTGATCATGACGACGGTCAACCTGTTCCGCGCGTTCCCGGACGTGGCCGAGCACTACCGCCGCCGCTTCCGGCACGTCCTGGTCGACGAGTACCAGGACACCAACCACGCCCAGTACGCGCTGGTGCGCGAGCTGGTCGGCGGCGCCTCGGAGATGCTCGACGAGGACGTGCCGCCCGGCCCGGAGGACGTGCCCCCGGCCGAGCTGTGCGTGGTGGGTGACGCGGACCAGTCGATCTACGCGTTCCGCGGCGCGACCATCCGGAACATCCTCGACTTCGAGGAGGACTACCCGGACGCCACGACGATCCTGCTGGAGCAGAACTACCGCTCCACGCAGACCATCCTCAGCGCCGCCAACGCGGTCATCGAGCGCAACGAGTCGCGCCGTCCCAAGAACCTGTGGACCAACGCCGGCTCGGGCGCACGGATCACCGGCTTCGTCGCCGACAACGAGCACGACGAGGCGCAGTTCGTCGCCGAGGAGATAGACCGCCTCACCGACGCGGGCGACGCCAAGCCCGGTGACGTCGCGGTCTTCTACCGGACCAACGCGCAGTCCCGTGTGTTCGAGGAGATCTTCATCCGCGTCGGCCTGCCGTACAAGGTCGTCGGCGGCGTGCGCTTCTACGAGCGCAAGGAGGTCCGGGACGTCCTCTCGTACCTGCGGGTGCTCGCCAACCCGGAGGACGCGGTGCCGCTGCGCCGCATCCTCAACGTGCCCAAGCGCGGCATCGGTGACCGTGCCGAGGCGATGATCGAGGCGCTGGCGCGGCGGGAGCGGATCAGCTTCCCGCAGGCGCTGCTGCGCGTCGACGAGGCGTACGGCATGGCGGCGCGGTCGACCAACGCGGTCAGGCGCTTCAACACGCTGATGGAGGAGCTGCGCACCGTCGTGGAGTCCGGCGCCGGTCCGGCCACGGTCCTGGAGGCCGTGCTGGAGCGGACCGGCTACCTCGCCGAGCTGCAGGCGTCCACCGATCCGCAGGACGAGACGCGGATCGAGAACCTCCAGGAGCTCGCCGCGGTGGCCCTGGAGTTCGAGCAGGAGAATGCGCAGGCGGAGGGCGTCGAGGAAGGCGAGACCGCCTCGCTCGCGGACTTCCTGGAGCGGGTCGCGCTGGTCGCCGACTCCGACCAGATCCCCGACGAGGAGGACGGCAACGGCGTCATCACGCTGATGACGCTGCACACCGCCAAGGGCCTGGAGTTCCCGGTGGTCTTCCTGACCGGCATGGAGGACGGCGTCTTCCCCCACATGCGGGCGCTGGGCCAGGTCAAGGAGCTCGAGGAGGAGCGCCGGCTGGCCTACGTCGGCATCACCCGTGCCCGTGAGCGGCTGTACCTGACCCGGGCGGCGCTGCGCAGCGCCTGGGGGCAGCCGTCGTACAACCCGCCGTCGCGGTTCCTGGAGGAGATCCCGGAGACCCATCTCGACTGGCGGCGCAAGGGCGGTTCGGCGGGAGGCGGCGGTTTCGCGTCCGGTCCCGCGGCGGGAGTGGCGGCTTCGCTGTCGTCCTCGCGATCGCGTTCCTCGGCGGCGGGCGGCTCCGGCTTCGCCACGCGCCGGGCGGGGGACAAGCCGGTGGTCGCGCTGTCCGTCGGCGACCGGGTCACCCACGACCAGTTCGGTCTCGGCACGGTGGTCGGGGTCGCGG
>NZ_JBRIOU010000004.1:892882-897442 GCF_053474865.1 Streptomyces sp. CO7 | reverse complement strand
GTGGTCGGGGTCGCGGGGGAGGGCGACCGGGCGGAGGCCACGATCGACTTCGGTGACGGGAGCGCGAAGCGGCTGCTGCTGCGGTACGCGCCGGTGGAGAAGCTGTAGGCCGCACGGCCGGAGTCGTGGGGCGGCCGTCGTGCGGTGGGCTCCGCGGGGCAGCCGTCGTGCGGCAGCCGTCGTGCGGCGGGCTTCGTGGGGCGGCCGTGGCGGCGGGTCCTGCGGGTGCGAGGTGCCGCTCTGCCGCGGCGTGGGCGTGCGGCTCGCGCGGGAGGCGTGATCGCGTGAGCGGTCCTGATCCGCGGTCGGGGTCGGGGTCGGGGTCGCGCAGGAGGTTCTGGCCGGCGGCCGGGGCCGTCAGGTCGGGTCGATGCCGTGGCTGCGCAGCCAGGCGAGGGGGTCGATCGCCCCGCCGCCGCCCGGGCGGACCTCGAAGTGCAAGTGGGGACCGGTGGAGTTGCCGGAGTTCCCCGAGTAGGCGATCGTGTCGCCGGCCTTCACGACCATGCCGTCGGACAGCTTGTACGTGGAGAGGTGGCAGTACCAGGTCTCCGTGCCGTCCTTGGCCGTCACGATCATCATGTTGCCGTACGCGCTGTTGTACTGGGTGCGGACGACGCCGTCGGTCGCCGCCATCACCGGCGTGCCGTAGGAGACCGGGAAGTCGATGCCGGTGTGGGTCGACATCCAGTTCACGCCCGCCGAGCCGTAGTAGGCGCTGAGACCGCGCTGGGCGACCGGGCTGATGAACTTCGGGCGCAGCCGCTCCTTCTTGGCCGCCTCCTCCGCCGCCTTCTTCATCTCGGCCTCGCGCTGGGCCGCGAGGTCGATGCGCTCCTGTTCGCGGCTGGCGCGGTCGCCGAAGTCGGCGGCGGCGACCGTCACCTCGCTGAACTGCGCGGAGATCTCGTCGTTGGCGGCGGAGGGCTTCACCGGCTGGGCGTCCGAGGCCGCCTGGGTGGTGGTCTCCTCGACCGTGCCGCCCACCGAGGCGGCGGCGACGCCGGCCACGCCCATCACGCAGACCGAGGGCACCGCCACGGTCAGCAGGGCGGAACGGCGGGCGGGGGTGCGACGGCGGCCGTTGCGCCCGGAGGAACCACGGGCGCCGGAGCGCGGGGAGCGCGCGAGCGACTCCTCCTGGTCGTCCAGGAGCCGCGGCCGGTCGTCGGACTCGTCGTCGTGGCCTCTCGGCCCTTCGTACTCGTCGTCGTCCGTGTCGTCCGTGCCGTCCGCACGGCCCTCGGCGGATTCCCGCGGGGCGGGGGCGTCCTCGCCGTGGGAGTGCTGGTCGTCGTCCGTGCCGTCCGCGCAGTTCCAGGCGGTGGCGTCGTAGGCGCCGGTGTCCTGGTCCTGACCGTTCCAGTTCCACCCGCCGGAGCCCTCGGGGCCGGCGGATGCCTGCTGGGGGATCTCGGCGGAGTACTGCTCGTCGGCGGCCCACGCGGTGGCGTCGAAGGACCCGGTCTCCGCACCGGCGTAGTGCTGCTCCGCGTAGTACTGGGCGGCATAGGCGTCGTTCTGGGAGCCGGTGTCCCACTGGCCGCTGTCGTACGAGGAGGTGGAGGCATAACCGTCGCCCGCGTACTGGGCGGTCATCGACGGGTCGGTCCAGCCGGTCGCGTCGTAGGAACCGCTCGGGTACGAACCCGCGTCGTAGGTGGCGTTCGCGCTCGCGTAGGAACCGGTGTCGTAACCGGCGCCCTGGGGGGTACCGGTGTCGTAGGCACCGGTGCCGTAGTCCTGGGAGACCTGACCGTCGTACTGGGTGAAGTCCGCGTAGAAGGCCTCGGACGTGCCGTACGCCGGGTAGGGCGCCGACGCCGAGTCGGAGGCCGGGGCCGGGGTCGTCATGCTCCCCGACGGGTGACGCTCGTCCACCAACTTCTCTTTCGCCTCGACGACAGGGGCTGCCAGAGCAGTGCGGCGACTGTACCCGGCGGTATGCGGACTGGACAATCTTCGGCGGCCAACGTGTGGGCACCAAAGGGACAGGAGTGCCTGTTTCGGGGCCCCTCGGGCGTGTCCGGGTCACTGTGTTCGGCAAATGTTCGAGGAATCCGGCCCTCTTTCGGGGTGAAGAGGCCTTTCGCCTATGCCACCGTCACGCCCACGAGTCCCCGCCATGTCCCCCGAACGCCGGTACGCGGCCTGTCGTCCCGGCGTGTCGCTGTGTGATTTCGCCCTCCCTCTTCACCGGGGAACGGACGGTTGGGGGATGCTGTAGATAACGTGCGTTCACTTCCCCGGCCGGTGCGGCGGGCTTGAGTCGGTTGATGGAGGCGTTGATGGGTGTGGCAGTCGGTCCGATCCGTGTGGTGGTAGCCAAGCCGGGACTGGACGGTCACGATCGCGGGGCCAAGGTCATCGCGCGGGCCCTGCGCGACGCGGGTATGGAGGTCATCTACACCGGCCTCCACCAGACCCCCGAGCAGATCGTGGACACGGCGATCCAGGAGGACGCCGACGCGATCGGCCTCTCCATCCTCTCCGGCGCGCACAACACGCTGTTCGCCAAGGTGATCGACCTGCTCAAGGAGCGGGACGCGGCGGACATCCTGGTGTTCGGCGGCGGGATCATTCCCGAGGCGGACATCGCGCCGCTGAAGGAGAAGGGCGTGGCGGAGATCTTCACCCCGGGTGCGCCGACGCAGGCGGTCGTCGACTGGGTGCGGGGCAACGTCCGCGCGGGCGCCGACGTCTGACCTCTCGTTCCCTGACGTCGCGTCGTCCTGACGTCGCGTTCCGTCGGGGCGTCGCCGCCGTTGCCTGGGCTTCACGGGTGCGGGTGCGGTCGCGTCTGGGTGGGATCGGCGACGGCGCCGGTGCGGCCGGCGAACGTCTACCGGCCGCCGTCCTCCCACGGGCGGTGAGCCAGCCGGAGCCTCCCGGCGTGGTGTGGTTCCGGAGTTGCGCACACCCGGTGCGTCCCCGCCTGAGGCTGCGGCTTCATGGCGAGGAGCGGGCCCGGGCGCGTTCGTACCCGGCCCGAACTGCCCCGGCCCACCCCAAAATCCGGCCCTGGCGCGTACCCGCGGAGGGCCCGGGCTCGGCCCCGGTAGCGACCCGGCCGCCGGGACCCTCCCGCCGTGCCGTGCCGTGGCCGGGGCGTACGCCGCCCGGGTGCCTATTGGGCGGCGCCCAGTTCCTCCGCCATCGTGGCGCGGAGGCGGAGGGTGCTCTCGAGGCGCTGAAACGCCTCGGACCAGTAACCGCCCGCTCCCGGGGCCGTGTTCTCCGCCTCGTCGGGCGTGGCCGTGAGGGGAGCGAGGCGGGCCGCCTCGGCCGGGTCCAGGCAGCGTTCGGCCAGTCCCATCACCCCGCTGAAGCTCCACGGGTAGCTGCCGGCGTCCCGGGCGATGTCCAGGGCGTCCACGACGGCCCGTCCCAGCGGCGCCGACCACGGCACCGCGCAGACCCCGAGCAGCTGGAACGCCTCGGACAGTCCGTGGGCGGATATGAAGGCGGCGACCCAGTCGGCGCGCTCACCCGCGCCCAGCGTGGTGAGCAGCTTGGCCCGCTGGGCCGGACCCACCGCGCCGGGACCCGCGGCTTCCGGCGCCGACGGAGACCCGAGCAGCGCCCGGGCCCACGCCGCGTCGCCCTGCCGGACCGCCGCCCGGCACCAGGCGGCGTGCAGTTCGCCCTCCCAGCCGTCGGCGACCTCCAGCGCCACGATCTCCTCGGGCGTGTGTCCCCCCAGCCGCTCCGACCAGGTCGCCAGCGGCGCGGCCTCGATCAGTTGACCCAGCCACCAGGACCGTTCGCCCCGCCCGTTCGGGGCCTTGGCGACCACGCCGTCCCGTTCCATCTCCGCGTCGCACGCGTGGGGAGCCTCCACCGCCACGCACGGTTCCTCGCCCGAGCGGTCGAGGACCACGCAGCTCGCCGCCCGAGCGGCCATGCGCAGGGAGAGGGCCGAGCCAGGAAGCGCCGACAGCAGCTCGGCGGCGGTGGCCCGGACGTTCCGGCTGCGGTCCGCCAGCGCGCGTTCCAGGAAGGGCTCGTCCTCAGCGCTCAGCCCGGACCGCAGCGAGTCGAGGAACATCAGCCGGTCCTCGGCGCGCTCCGTCGGCCAGGTGGACTCCAGCAGCGCGAGGGCGGCCGCCGGGTCCTGGCCGCGCAGTGCGGTCAGCAGCGCGACCCGTTCGGCGAAGAGGCCCTCCTCCCACAACTGGCGCGCCCGCTCCGGATCGGCCGCGGGCGCGGTCTCGCGGCGCCCGGTGGCGGCCCGCAGGGCGAAGCGCCACTCGGGGTTGAGTCCGGCCAGCCAGAGCGCGCGGGGTCCGGCGAAGGAGATGACGGCGGGACGGAGGTCGGTGCGGCCGCGAGCGGCCTCCAGCAGCGCGGGCAGCGCCTCGGGCGGGGCGGCGTATCCGCGCTCGTCGGCCAGAGAGAGCCACTGCGGGAGCAGCTCGACCAGGTCGGGGGCGGTGCCGCGGCGGCCGCCGCCCCCGGTGCCGGGCCGGGCGGTCAGCAGCATGGACAGCCGGCGCGCCGCGGCCGGTGGCAGCGGCGGCCGCGAATCGGCGGGCGCCGGGCGGGGGAGCGGTGCGGCCT
>NZ_JBRIOU010000004.1:886340-892782 GCF_053474865.1 Streptomyces sp. CO7 | reverse complement strand
TCGCACCGTCACCGGATCACCGGGAGCCGCCGGCCAGGCGGTGAGCGGGGTGAAGCCACGGTGGCCGTACTCGCCGAAGACGCGCAGCGGCGCGCCGCCGGACAGGGAGACCAGCCGCCAGAAGCCGGCGCCGGAGGTGGCCGATGTGGTGACCGGCAGCGCCTGGCCGGCGGGGTCGGCCAGCTGCCACCCCCCGTCATGCGGCACCGGGACGACCGCCTCCAGCGTCACCGGAACCGCCTCCAGCCACGGGTCGTCACGCAGCGCGTCGCCGTAGAGGGCGGCGGCCTCCGCGGCGGAGAGCCCCGCAGGCCGCAGCGAGCCCGGAGCGGGGGAGGCGAACTGCTGGACCAACGCCACCCGTGGCTGCCCCGCCCCCGGGTACGCCGACAGCTCCGCGTCCAGGGCGAGCCCCGTCGGCAGCGCCAGCTCCGGCGCGCGGCCCGCCGCGCCGTAGGAGAGGAGAAGGGCGGTGCGCCCGGTCTCCTCGCCGTGCACCCATATGCGGCGGGTGGTGAGCCGGGCGTCCGCGGTGTCGTACTGGGCCAGCACCAGCCACCGGTCCCGCACCGCGGGGCCGTCGGCGGAGGCGGGCAGGCCGACCCGGGAGCCGACCGTGGCAGCGAGCTCCGCGGGCAGCCGCTCGCGGTGCAGCCAGCCGAGCACGAGGGTATGGAGCAGCGCGCACTCCTCCAGCAGGCGTACCGGCCATCCCGGGCCGGAGCCGGGTATCGCCCCCAGCTCCCGCACCCGCGCGGCCAGCCCCGGCGCCTGGGCGTCGACCATGCGGGCCGCCGTCTCCTCCCACAGCGCGTACCCGGCCTGCTCGGCGCCGGCCAGGCCGGACCGCAGCAGGTCGGCGAGGCGCCGCTCCAGCTCACCCGCGCCCACGTCGATCCGGGCCGCACGGCGCTCGGCACGCTTGCGCGCCGCCTCCGCGTCGACCGCGGCTGCGGTCTCCTTGCGCTCCGCCCGCTGCCGGCGGCCGTCCAGCCACTGCCGCACCCAGTCGGGCGGCTCCTGTCCGCCGGGTACGGCGGCCGGGTCGCCGGACCACAGAAGCAGCAGCCCCAGCGCGTGCTTGCAGGGGAACTTACGGCTCGGGCAACTGCACTTGAAGGCGGGGGCCGACGGGTCCCCCATGTCCACGATCGTCCGGTACGGCGTGCTGCCGCTTCCCTTGCACAGCCCCCACACCGCCCCCTCGTCGTCACTGCCCGCGCCGGACCACGGCCCGGACGCGGCGAGTTTGCTTCCGGCTTTGCGTGACGCCGCGTCAGGCGCCAGCGCCAGCACTTGTTCCGCGCTCCAGCGCACCCCCTGCTGAGTCATGACACCGACGGTACGACCCGCCACTGACAACGTCTCCACGGACGGCCCAATGCGACTCATATCCGCAGGTCATGACCGATTGTCAGTGCCGTGGTGCAAGGTGGTCAGCAGATCCGAACCGGCCGAGCTGGAGGGGGCCTCAGCCATGTCTGTGTCCATCGAACCGACGTCCGTCACCACGCGGTCCGACGACCCCGCGCCCGCGAAGGGCGCAAACACCGAGCAGGCTCTGCGGCCTCACGCGGAGGACGCCTTCGCCCAGGAACTCCAGGCGCTGGCGGCCGCCGACGACCGGCCCCGCCCGGCCCGCTGGAAGCTCTCCCCGTGGGCGGTCGCCACCTACCTGCTCGGCGGTACGCTGGCCGACGGCACGGTGATCTCTCCGAAGTACGTCGGTCCGCGCCGCATCGTCGAGGTCGCCGTCACCACGCTCGCCACCGACCGAGCCCTGCTGCTGCTCGGCGTCCCCGGCACCGCGAAGACATGGGTCTCCGAGCACCTGGCGGCAGCCGTCAGCGGCGACTCCACCCTGCTCGTCCAGGGCACCGCCGGCACACCCGAGGAGGCCATCCGCTACGGCTGGAACTACGCCCAGCTGCTGGCGCACGGCCCCAGCCGGGACGCGCTGGTGCCCAGCCCGGTGATGCGGGCCATGAGCGACGGCATGATCGCCCGCGTCGAGGAGCTCACCCGCATCCCTGCGGACGTGCAGGACACCCTGATCACCATCCTGTCGGAGAAGACGCTGCCGATACCGGAGCTGGGTGACGAGGTGCAGGCGGTGCGCGGCTTCAACCTGATCGCTACCGCCAACGACCGCGACCGCGGGGTCAACGACCTGTCCAGCGCGCTGCGCCGCCGCTTCAACACCGTCGTGCTCCCGCTGCCGGACAGCCCGGAGGCGGAGGTGGAGATCGTCTCCCGCCGGGTGGACCAGCTCGGCCGTTCCCTCGACCTGCCCCAGGCGCCGGACGGCATCGACGAGATCCGCCGCGTCGTCACGGTCTTCCGCGAGCTGCGCGACGGCCTCACCACCGACGGACGCACCAAGCTGAAGACGCCCAGCGGCACGCTGTCCACCGCGGAGGCGATCTCGGTGGTCACCAACGGCCTGGCGCTGGCGGCCCACTTCGGCGACGGCGTACTGCGGCCCGCCGACGTGGCGGCCGGCATCCTCGGCGCGGTGGTGCGCGATCCGGCCGCCGACCGGGTGATCTGGCAGGAGTACCTGGAGACCGTGGTGCGTGAGCGGGACGGCTGGAAGGACTTCTACCGCGCCTGCCGGGAGGTGTCGGCATGAGCGGCTCCGGCGCGCAGCCGTGGCTGCTGGGGGTGCGGCACCACGGGCCGGGGTCGGCCCGCGCGGTGCTCGCCGCGCTGGACGCGACCCGTCCCCGGGCGGTGCTCATCGAGGGCCCGCCCGAGGCGGACGCGCTCGTCGCCCTGGCCGGCGACGAGGAGATGCGGCCTCCGGTGGCCCTCCTCGCCCACGCGGTGGACGAGCCCGGGCGCTCCGCGTTCTGGCCGCTGGCCGAGTTCTCCCCCGAATGGGTGGCCCTGCGCTGGGCCGTCGACCACGAGGTGCCCGTCCGGTTCGTCGACCTTCCCGCAACCCACGTCCTGGCCCTGCAGGGGGAGGACAAGGCGGCCGTCCCCACGGCGCCGGACCGCGACACCGACCCGCTGAAGGCCGCCGACCGCGCGCGCGACGGTGACCTCGAAGGGGACCGGTCCGCGCAGGACGGTGACTCCCCACGGGACGCGTCCGGGCAGGACGGCGACGGGACGGCCGCTGAGGGCGCCGACGGCGCCGACGGCCCGGTTCCCGGGGGCGCGACGGGGCGGGCGGAGGACCCCGTCGACGGCATGCGGGTCGATCCGCTGGCCGTGCTGGCGGAGGCCGCCGGGTACGACGACCCGGAGCGTTGGTGGGAGGACGTGGTCGAGCACCGCGGCGCGGGAGAGGACCCGCTGGCGCCGTTCGCCGCCGTGGAGGAGGCGATGGGAGCCCTCCGCGAGACCTACGGCACGGGCGGCCACGACCGTGACCCGGTCCGTGAGGCCTACATGCGGCTGCAGCTGCGCGCCGCGCGCAAGGAGTTCGGCGACGAGGTCGCCGTGGTCTGCGGCGCCTGGCACGTCCCCGCACTGCGGCAGAGGTCCACCGTCACCGCCGACCGCGCCCTGCTGAAGGGTCTGCCCAAGGTGAAAACGGAGATGACCTGGGTGCCCTGGACGCACCGCCGGCTCTCCCGCTTCAGCGGCTACGGCGCCGGAATCGACTCCCCGGGCTGGTACGGGCACCTGTTCTCCGCGCCCGACCGCCCGGTCGAGCGGTGGATGACCAAGGTCGCCGGCCTGCTGCGCGACGAGGACCTGAGCGTCTCCTCCGCCCATGTCATCGAGGCGGTCCGGCTCGCCGAGACCCTCGCCGTGATGCGCGGACGCCCGCTGGCCGGCCTCGGAGAGACCATCGACGCGATCCGCGCGGTGATGTGCGAGGGCTCCGACGTGCCGCTGGAGCTGGTCCGCGACCGGCTGATCGTCGGCGACACGCTCGGCGAGGTGCCGTCCACCGCGCCCGCGGTACCCCTGCGCCGTGATCTCGAGCGCCGGCAGCGCGCGCTGCGCCTCAAGCCGGAGGCGCTGGAGCGGGAGCTGGAGCTGGAGCTGGACCTGCGCAAGGAGAACGACGCCGCCCGCAGCCGCCTGCTGCACCAGCTCCGCCTCCTCTCGGTCCGGTGGGGCGAGCCCGTCGCCTCACGCGGCGGGACCGGTACCTTCCGGGAGACCTGGCGGCTGTGCTGGGAACCGGAGCTTGCCGTCCGGGTGGCCGAGGCCGGAGTGTGGGGCACCACCGTGCTGTCCGCGGCCACCGCCAAGGCGGAGTCCGCGGCCGTGGACGCCACCGCGCTGGCCGAGGTCACCGCCCTGGCCGAACACTGCCTGCTCGCCGACCTTCCGGACGCGCTGCCCACCGTCATGAAGGCCCTCGCCGACCGGGCCGCGCTGGACACCGACGTGGCCCACCTGGCGGCCGCCCTGCCCGCGCTGGTCCGGACCCTGCGCTACGGCGACGTGCGCGGCACCGACACCGAGGCGCTCGCCGGGGTCGCCGCCGGGCTCGCGGAGCGGATATTCGTCGGCCTGCCGCCCGCCTGCTCCGCCCTCGACACCGACGCGGCGGAGGAGATGCGCCGCCACGTGGACGCGGTGCACTCGGCGGTGGGCCTGCTCGGAGGCGTTCCCGCCGTCGACCCGGAAGGGCTGCGCACCCGCTGGCACGGTGTGCTGCGCAAGCTGGCCGGACGGGAGAGCGCCCCCGGCGTGCTGCGCGGCCGCTCGGTGCGGCTGCTGCTCGACGAGGGCGCGCTCGACACCGACGAGGCCGCCCGGCGCATGGGCCTGGTCCTGTCGCCCGGCACCGGGCCGGCCGACGCGGCGTCCTGGATCGAGGGCTTCGTCGGCGGGGGCTCCGGCGGACTCCTGCTGGTGCACGACGAGCGGCTGCTCGCCCTGGTCGACGCCTGGCTCACCGGGGTTCCGGCGGACGCCTTCACCGACGTGCTGCCGCTGCTGCGCCGCACCTTCTCCGCCTACGAGCCGGGGGTACGCCGCAGCCTGGGCGAGCTGGTCCGCCGCGGACCGGCGGCCGGTGGCGGCACACCGGGATCGGCCTCCGCCCCGGTCGCCCCGGGCTTCGGCGACGGGCTCGACACGGCCCGGGCCGACGCCGTCCTGCCGGTCGTCCGGCTCCTGCTGGGCCTGGAACCGGGTCCGGCGCCCGACCCTCACCCCGACCACCTCGTGGAGGCAGCGGCATGACCACATCCCCGACGGCTTCCATCCCGACGGCTTCCACCTCGGCCGCGCCCGCAGCGGCTCCGGACGGCACGGCAGCGGGGGGTGTGGCGGAGGACGCGGCGGCGGAGCGGCTGCGGCGCTGGCGGCTCGTCCTCGGCGGCGACCGGGCCGACGGGACCGGTCACCCGCTCGGTGGCCGGGACGCCGCGATGGACGCCGCCCTCGCCGCGCTGTACGGCAGCGGCAAGGAGGCGCGGGCCGGCGGTCGGCCGCGCGGCGGTGAGCGGTCCGCGGGCCTGGGCGGATCGGCGCCCTCGGTGGCCCGGTGGCTGGGCGACATCCGCACGTACTTCCCGTCCTCCGTCGTGCAGGTGATGCAGAAGGACGCCATCGACCGGCTGGGTCTGTCCGCGCTGCTGCTGGAGCCCGAGATGCTGGAGGCGGTCCAGCCGGACGTCCACCTGGTCGGGACCCTGCTCTCGCTCAACCGGGCGATGCCGGAGACCACCAAGGAGACCGCCCGGGCGGTGGTCCGCAAGGTCGTCGAGGACCTGGAGAAGCGGCTCGCCAACCGCACCCGGGCGACGCTGACCGGCGCGCTCGACCGCAGCGCCAAGGTCAGCCGGCCGCGTCACCACGACATCGACTGGAACCGCACGATCGCGGCCAACCTGAAGAACTACCTGCCCGAGTACGGCACCGTGGTGCCGGAGCGGCTGATCGGCTACGGGCGGGCGTCGCAGTCGGTGAAGAAGGAGGTCGTGCTCTGCATCGACCAGTCCGGCTCGATGGCCGCGTCGGTGGTGTACGCGTCGGTGTTCGGGGCGGTGCTGGCGTCGATGCGCTCCATCGCTACGCGGCTGGTCGTCTTCGACACCTCGGTCGTCGACCTGACCGACCAGCTCGACGACCCGGTGGACGTCCTCTTCGGCACCCAGCTGGGCGGCGGCACGGACATCAACCGGGCGCTCGCCTACTGCCAGTCGCAGATCACGCGTCCCGCCGAGACGGTGGTGGTACTGATCAGCGACCTGTACGAGGGCGGCATCCGGGACGAGATGCTCAAGCGGGTGGCGGCGATGAAGGCGGCCGGGGTGCAGTTCGTGACGCTGCTGGCGCTCTCCGACGAGGGTGCGCCCGCCTACGACCGCGAGCACGCGGCGGCGCTGGCCGCGCTCGGGGCGCCGGCGTTCGCCTGCACGCCGGACCTGTTCCCGGAGGTGATGGCGGCGGCGCTGGAGAAGCGGCCGTTGCCGATACCCGACGCGGCCTGAGCCGCCGCCGGCCTCCGGGGTGGGGCGGGGCC
>NZ_JBRIOU010000004.1:883768-886240 GCF_053474865.1 Streptomyces sp. CO7 | reverse complement strand
ACTCACCGCCCCCCCCGGGCCCTCACCCCGCGTCCGCTCCGGCAAGGGGACTTCCTCACCCGAACGGGACCGACGCGGTGAGGTCGGCCGAGGGGGGCCGAAGGGGCCAAAACAGGTGATCACCTGCGACAACATGTGACCGTTATCACCGCTCATGTGTGATGCCCTAATTAGAGCCCTCGCGGGTGGCGGGGATACCCTGCCGGACGGACATGCCGCGCGCTCGGACACCGTGTGCGCCCCCCTTGTGACAACAGCGGACGTCACGTTGCCCTTCGCGGCACGCCCACGCATCCAACGAACCGCGAGATCACTGATAGGGACGGAAGCGCGTGGACCTGTTCGAGTACCAGGCGAGGGACCTCTTCGCCAAGCACGATGTACCGGTGCTTGCCGGTGAAGTCATCGACACGCCTGAGGCGGCGCGCGAGATCACCGAGCGGCTCGGCGGCAAGTCTGTCGTCAAGGCGCAGGTGAAGGTCGGTGGCCGCGGCAAGGCCGGCGGCGTCAAGGTGGCCGGCTCGCCCGACGAAGCCGTCGCCCGCGCCAACGACATTCTCGGCATGGACATCAAGGGCCACACGGTCCACAAGGTCATGCTGGCGGAGCTGGCGCCGGAGATCGCGGAGGAGTACTACGTCTCCTTCCTCCTCGACCGCGCCAACCGCACCTTCCTCTCCATCGCCTCCGTCGAGGGCGGCATGGACATCGAGGAGGTGGCGGCCAACCGCCCCGAGGCCGTCGCCAAGACCCCGATCGACGCGATCGACGGTGTCACCCCGGAGAAGGCCCGCGAGATCGTCGAGGCCGCCAAGTTCCCGGCCGAGGTCGCCGACAAGGTCGCCGCCGTCCTGGTGAAGCTGTGGGACGTCTTCATCAAGGAGGACGCCCTCCTGGTAGAGGTGAACCCGCTGGCCAAGGTCGCCTCCGGTGACATCCTCGCCCTCGACGGCAAGGTCTCCCTGGACGACAACGCCGAGTTCCGTCACCCCGACTTCGAGGAGCTCCACGACAAGGCCGCGGCGAACCCGCTCGAGGCCGCTGCCAAGGAGAAGGGCCTCAACTACGTCAAGCTCGACGGCGAGGTCGGCATCATCGGCAACGGCGCCGGCCTGGTCATGTCGACCCTGGACGTCGTCGCGTACGCCGGTGAGGCCCACGGCGGCGTGAAGCCCGCCAACTTCCTCGACATCGGTGGCGGCGCGTCCGCCCAGGTGATGGCGAACGGCCTGGAGATCATCCTCGGCGACCCGGACGTCCGCTCCGTGTTCGTCAACGTCTTCGGTGGCATCACCGCCTGTGACGAGGTCGCCAACGGCATCGTCCAGGCCCTGCAGCTCCTCGAGGAGCGCGGCGAGAAGGTCGAGAAGCCGCTTGTCGTCCGCCTCGACGGCAACAACGCCGAGCTGGGTCGCAAGATCCTCAGCGACGCCAACCACCCGCTGGTTCAGCGCGTCGACACCATGGACGGTGCGGCCGCCAAGGCCGCCGAGCTCGCCGCCGCCAAGTAAGCACCGAGGACGAGGACATCCACACACCATGTCTATCTGGCTCAACAAGGACAGCAAGGTCATCGTCCAGGGCATGACCGGTGCCACGGGCATGAAGCACACCAAGCTCATGCTCGGCGACGGCACGAACGTCGTGGGCGGCGTCAACCCGCGCAAGGCGGGTCAGACGGTCGACTTCGACGGCACCGAGGTACCGGTCTTCGGCTCCGTCAAGGACGCCATCGACAAGACCGGCGCCGACGTCACCGTCATCTTCGTCCCGGAGAAGTTCACCAAGGACGCGGTCATCGAGGCGATCGACGCCGAGATCCCGCTGGCCGTGGTGATCACCGAGGGCATCGCCGTGCACGACAGCGCCGCGTTCTGGGCGTACGCCGGCAAGAAGGGCAACAAGACCCGGATCATCGGCCCGAACTGCCCCGGCATCATCACGCCGGGCGGCTCGAACGTCGGCATCATCCCGGGCGACATCACCAAGCCGGGCCGCATCGGCCTGGTCTCGAAGTCCGGCACGCTGACGTACCAGATGATGTACGAGCTGCGTGACATCGGCTTCACCACCGCCGTGGGCATCGGTGGCGACCCGATCATCGGCACCACGCACATCGACGCGCTGGCCGCGTTCCAGGACGACCCCGACACCGACCTCATCGTGATGATCGGTGAGATCGGTGGCGACGCCGAGGAGCGTGCCGCGGCGTACATCGCCGAGAACGTGACCAAGCCGGTCGTCGGCTACGTCGCGGGCTTCACGGCGCCGGAGGGCAAGACCATGGGTCACGCCGGTGCGATCGTGTCCGGCTCGTCCGGCACCGCGCAGGCGAAGAAGGAGGCCCTCGAGGCCGCGGGCGTGAAGGTCGGCAAGACGCCGACCGAGACCGCGAAGCTGGCCCGCGAGATCCTCGCCGGCTGACGCCGCCTCTCCTCTCCGACGGGCCCGCGCCCGGGGTACACCCCTGGG
>NZ_JBRIOU010000004.1:882650-883668 GCF_053474865.1 Streptomyces sp. CO7 | reverse complement strand
CATCCCGTCCACGGTGCCCACCCCCTGCACGGCGTCCGCCCCGGCCGTCACGTCCGCCCCGGCCCCACCGGCCGGGCCTGCCGCCTCCCGCTGGGGCGTCCCGGTCGGCACCGCGGCGAGCCACGGGAACACGGGCAGGCGCGGCACCGTTCCTCCGGCGCCGAGGGGCGCGACCATTGCGGGCCCGAGCAGGAAACCCGCGCCCAGCGCGTACGCGGCCGCCCACACCGCCGCGTTCGGCAGCAGTGCCAGGCAGAGCAGCAGCAGGGTCACGCCGCTCACCCAGCCTCCGGCGAGCCGGCCGAAGGCCGCCCCCGCGTCCCCGGCGTGCAGGACGAGCGCGATCGCCGCCAGCAGGGCTCCGCCGCACACCAGCGCCACAGCGCCCTCCCCGGCCGCCCGGAACACGGCGCCCAGCCGGCGGCCGCGGTCGGCACGACCGAGGAGGAGGTCGGGGAGACGTCCGCCGGTCCGGTCCACCGCGCGCCGCAGGTGGTCGGACCCGGCCCACATCCCGCAGAGGGACACCCCGGCGGCCAGCGCGGGCAGCCAGAAGGTGGTCCATCCCCAGCCGGGTCGGTACCCGCCGCCCATGGCGTACAGCGCGGCGAGCAGGCCGGCCGCCACGTACCCCGCCGTCACCCCGGCCCAGGCGACGCCAGGAGGCGGGGGAGCGTCCTCGTCGGTCCCGTCGCCGCCCTCGACGACGGACCGTCCCGCCCGGTGCAGCAGCCACACCGGGAGCGCGGTGAGCAGCAAGGGGCCGATGCCCATCGGTGCGGGCACGCCGGAGAGGGTGTCGGCGCGGATCAGGTCCACGCCGTGTGCCGACAGCCAGAGCGCCGCCGTCGTGTGCAGCGCGTTGCCCGGGCCGCTGCCGGGATAGGGCGAGGTCATCCAGAGGAACAGGACCGGCACGGCGAGGACGACCAGGCCGGTGCCGGCCGCGGTGAGGCCGGCCATCAGCGTCGACAAGGGCGGCAGCGACTCCGGACGGACGCGGGAGCGCCACCCCGTC
>NZ_JBRIOU010000004.1:880322-882550 GCF_053474865.1 Streptomyces sp. CO7 | reverse complement strand
GCCCAGGAGCAGCCGGAGCCGGAGACGGAGGACCAGCCGGAGCAGCAGCCCGACCAGCCACCGCCGAGGTGCGGACGGCGTCGCCGACGGAGGAGCGGCCGATCGTGCGGGCGGCGCGCTGCCGGTCCGGCCCCCGCCGGTCCGGCCCCTGTCGGGCCGTGCCCCCACGGGCGGCGCACCGCCGGGCGGCGCACCGTCGGGCTGAGCCGAAGCGGCATCCGAAGCGGCATCCGGAGAGGCATCCGGAGAGGCATCAGGAGTGGGAGCGGGAGCCGAAGCGGTTTCCGGCACGGGATCCGCGGCGGAGGACGTGAGGGACGGTGGTGGTGGTGAGGAGGACGGCGGGGGAGAAGGCGGCGGGGGAGGCGCGGTCTGGGACACCTCGCCATGCTCCCAACGGCACCCGCATTCCTCGCGTAACAGGCAGATACGGGACGTGTCGCCCATCATGCGCTTATGGGTTTTATCGAGCGGACGGGTGACGAGGTGACGTCCCTGACGCCGGAGGAGGCGTTCGACGCGCTCTACGCGTCGTGCGCTCCGACCCTCGTCCGGCAGACGTACCTGCTCACCGGGCGGCACGGTGTCGCGCTGGAGTGCGTGGAGCGGGCGTTCCGTGACGCCTGGCACCGCTGGCCGGAGGTGGCGCTCGACCCGGACCCGCCGAGCTGGGTGCGGGCGGTGGCCCACGACCACGCGCTGTCGCCCTGGCGGCGCACCGGACGACGGCACCGACGGCGGCAGCGGGCCCTGGCCGCGCCTCGGATGGCCCCCGCGGACCGGGCGCTGCTGGCGGCGCTGCGCGACCTGCCGCCGCTGCACCGGCGCACGCTGATTCTCTACGACGGCCTCGGGCTCGACCTGCCCGAGACGGCGGCCGAGACCGAGGCCTCCACGGCGGCGACGGCGAGCCGGTTGTGCCGGGCCCGGGAGGCGGTGGCGGTCCGGCTGCCGGAGCTGGCCGACCCCGGGACGCTGCGGCGGCGGATGGCGGAGGCCGCGCAGGTGGCGACCTCCCGGACCCGGGCCAGACCCTCGAGTCCGCCGGTGGTCCGGCGTCGCGCGGAACGGCTGGCCCGGTGGTGGACCGCCGCGGCGGCGGTCGTGACGGTGGTGGTGGCGGCTCTCGTCCTGGCCGGGCTGGTCACCGCGGCCGTCCGCTAGGGGAGCGGTCCCCCGGCGCGGGCCCGCTCGCATCCTCCGCCCTCCGAGCCTGGTGCTGAACGGGACCGGTCCCGGGAGAGACGGAAGGGGGCGCCGGTATGCCCGGCGCCCCCTGGTCGGCCCGTCAGTTCTCGCTTGTCACATGGACGCCGTGAGGCTGTCGCGGAGGTTGTCCGGGACGCTGTCGGGGAGGTACCTCTCGCAGGCTTGGCGGGCGTCGCGGGTGAGCGCCTCGTCGGTGCAGACGTAGAAGTCCCGCAGGATCACCTGCTGGGCGAGGATGAACAGCAGCACCATCAGCAGCGCGATCGACCCGGTGACGATGCCGACGATCGCCGCCCGCCGCTGCGGATTGCGGCCGCCCGAGGCCGCCGGGGATCCGGCGGCGGTGGCCGCGGTCCCGTCCGCAGGACGGTCCGGGTCCTGCGGGCGGGCGGGCGTGCGCAGGGCGCTGATGCCCCAGTAGAGGGCGAGCGCGCCGAGCAGCAGCGCGACGTACGGCAGCCCGAAGAGCATGAGGATCAGACCCCAGGTGCCGCTGAGCAGCGCGTAGCGGGCGCGCCGCTGGGCGGGGTCGGTGGGGTCCCAGCGCAGGCCGGGTCCGCCCGGTCCGTCACCGGAGCCGCCCTGGCCGGATCGGTTCCCCTGGCCGGACCCCTCGGGGCGCTGGCCCCAGCCGGCCCAGCCGCCGCCACCGCCGCCCTCGGGCTGCCGGTCGCTCCAGCGGCCCTCCTGCGAGGGCTGGTTCTCCGGCGGCGGCGCGAACGGGTTGTCCTCGTCGGCCGGCCGGCGGCCGTCGGCGTCGCGCCGGTCGTCGCGGGCGGGGGAGCCGGACTCGGAGGGCTTCCGCAGTAGCACGCCGCCACGCTCCCCTCCCGGCGAGGCATGCCCTCGCGTACCGGGCGCGAGGCGCGTTGCGAGGGTGAGGAGTCGCGGGCTGCGGCGGTCGGGCATCGGGTGTGCGTCTTCCCCTTGGCTGGAACTGGCTGGAACTGGCTGGAACGGGATGCGGAACGGCTGTGCAGTGGAGGTGGAGCGGCGGCGGGAGCGGGGCGTTCGGGTCT
>NZ_JBRIOU010000004.1:874931-880222 GCF_053474865.1 Streptomyces sp. CO7 | reverse complement strand
CCCGGGCCCCCTGCCCTCTTCGGAACGTGTGGCGCACCTGGGACGTTCCCGCCCGGTGCCGCGTCGCACACGGCAGACGGTACCGCCCGGCTCCGCCCCCGTCCCGTGGGGGCGTCCGAAGTGCCGGGTATCGTTGCTGCCGGTCGACCGCTTCGTAGACTTCCCCGTAAGACGGGGCGCGAAGCATTCGTACGTCCGTACAAAGCCGCGCGTACGACCGGCCGGTATCGCCGCTCTCCCGAGAAAGGCCCCGCCGTGGCCGCCGCCCAGCCGCCCGCGCCCGTGTCCACCGGCGTCAAGCGCCTCGTCGTGCTGGTGTCCGGATCCGGTACGAACCTCCAGGCACTCCTCGACGCGATCGAGGAGACCGGCACCGAGGAGTACGGCGCCGAGATCGTCGCCGTCGGCGCCGACCGCGACGGGATCGAGGGGCTGGCCCGCGCCGAGCGCGCCGGGCTGCCGACCTTCGTCGTCCGGGTGAAGGACCACGCCACCCGCGACGAGTGGGACGCGGCGCTCGCCGGGGCCGTCGCGGCCCACCGGCCCGACCTGGTGGTCTCGGCCGGCTTCATGAAGATCGTGGGCAAGGAGTTCCTGGCCCGTTTCGGCGGGCGGTTCGTCAACACGCACCCTGCCCTGCTGCCCAGTTTTCCCGGAGCCCATGGCGTGCGCGACGCGCTCGCGTACGGCGCCAAGGTCACCGGATGCACCGTCCACTTCGTCGACGACGGCGTCGACACCGGCCCGATCATCGCCCAGGGCGTGGTCGAGATCCGGGACGAGGACGACGAAGGCGCTCTGCACGAGCGCATCAAGGAAGTCGAGCGAAGGCTGCTCGTCGATGTCGTGGGGCGTATCGCCCGCAACGGCCACCGCATTGAGGGACGAAAGGTAGTTATCCCGTGACCGCCGACACCACTGTCACGACCCAGCGGCCCATCCGTCGCGCACTGGTCAGCGTCTACGACAAGACCGGTCTCGAGGAGCTCGCCCAGGGCCTCCACGAGGCGGGTGTCGAGCTGGTCTCCACCGGCTCCACCGCCGGCCGGATCGCCGCCGCCGGCGTCCCCGTCACCAAGGTCGAGGAGCTCACCGGCTTCCCGGAGTGCCTCGACGGGCGCGTGAAGACGCTGCACCCGAAGGTCCACGCCGGCATCCTGGCCGACCTGCGGCTGGAGAGCCACCGGCAGCAGCTGGACGAGCTGGGCGTCGCCCCGTTCGACCTGGTGGTCGTCAACCTCTACCCGTTCCGCGAGACCGTCGCCTCGGGCGCCTCGGCCGACGAGTGCGTCGAGCAGATCGACATCGGCGGCCCCTCCATGGTGCGGGCCGCCGCCAAGAACCACCCCTCGGTCGCCGTGGTCACCAGCCCGGCCCGCTACGCCGACGTGCTCTCCGCGGTGAAGGGCGGCGGGTTCGACCTGGCCGCGCGCAAGCGGCTGGCCGCCGAGGCGTTCCAGCACACCGCCTCCTACGACGTGGCCGTCGCCTCCTGGTTCGCCTCCGACTACGCCCCGGCGGACGCCGACTCGCAGTTCCCGGACTTCCTGGGCGCGACCTGGCAGCGCAGCCACACCCTGCGCTACGGCGAGAACCCGCACCAGCCCGCGGCCCTCTACCTCTCCGAGGGCGCCGAGGGCGGTCTGGCCGGCGCGGAGCAGCTGCACGGCAAGGAGATGTCGTACAACAACTACACGGACACGGACGCCGCGCGCCGTGCCGCGTACGACCACGACGAGCCCTGCGTCGCGATCATCAAGCACGCCAACCCGTGCGGCATCGCGGTCGGCGCCGACGTCGCCGAGGCGCACCGCAAGGCGCACGCCTGCGACCCGCTCTCCGCGTTCGGCGGCGTCATCGCGGTCAACCGGCCGGTCTCCAAGGAGATGGCCGAGCAGGTCGCCGAGATCTTCACCGAGGTCGTCGTCGCGCCGGACTACGAGGACGGCGCCGTCGAGATCCTCGCCCGGAAGAAGAACATCCGCGTGCTGCGGGCTCCTGAGGCCCCGTCCGCGCCCGTCGAGGTGAAGCCGATCGACGGCGGCGCGCTGCTGCAGGTCACCGACCGGCTGCAGGCCGACGGCGACGACCCGGCCCACTGGACCCTGGCCACCGGCGAGGCGCTGTCCGAGACGGAGCTGGCCGAGCTGGCGTTCGCCTGGAAGGCCTGCCGCGCGGTGAAGTCCAACGCGATCCTGCTCGCCAAGGACGGCGCCTCGGTCGGCGTCGGCATGGGCCAGGTCAACCGCGTCGACTCCGCCAAGCTGGCCGTCGAGCGGGCCGGCGAGGAGCGGGCGCGCGGCTCCTACGCCGCCTCCGACGCCTTCTTCCCGTTCCCCGACGGGCTGGAGATCCTCACCGCCGCGGGCGTCAAGGCCGTGGTGCAGCCGGGCGGTTCGGTCCGTGACGAGCTGGTGGTGGAGGCCGCGCGGAAGGCGGGCGTCACCATGTACTTCACCGGCACCCGGCACTTCTTCCACTGACGGATCCACCGGCCGCCGCGAGGCGGGACGAACGACGGCGGCGCACCCCGGAGCTCCGGGGTGCGCCGCCGTCGTACGGGCGGGGATCCGTCAGCGCTTGCCGAGGACCATGGTCGACGCGGCCTTGTCGTGCCAGCCCTGCTGGCGGCCGGAGTTGTCCCAGAAGGGGGACAGGTACACCAGCAGCTGGCCGATGCCGCAGAGGAAGCTGCCGACCGTCGGGATGATCCAGCGGATGAAGGAGGAGCCCAGGCCGGGCTTCTGGCCGGTGTCGGCCTTCACCACGCGCAGGCCGAGCGCCAGCTTGCCGACGGTGGCGCCGACCAGACCGATCATCAGCCACTCGTACAGCAGGGTGAAGATGATGAAGAAGCCCATGACCGCGAAGATCGGGCCCATCATGTCGCTGGCGGCCTGGTCGATGCAGGACTGGTAGACCGCCGGGTCACCGGCCGCGTCGCACTCCGCGGCAGCGTCGCTCGCGCCCAGGACCCCGACGCCCAGCAGGATGCCGTAGATCACGCCGATGATCACGCCGTCGATCAGACGGGCCAGGAAGCGCATGCCCATCGACGCGGGCGGGGGTCCCTGCTGGTAGCCGCCCTGGCCGCCCGCCGGGTAGCCGTAGCCCGACTGCGGCGGGATGCCGGGCTGACCCTGCTGCGGGTAGCCGTACCCGGGCTGCGGCTGCTGCGGCTGGCCGTACGGGCTGCCCGCCGGCTGCTGGGGCTGGCCGTAGGGGCCGCCCGACGGCTGCTGCGGCGCGCCGTAGGGGTTGTTGGGGTCGCCATAGCTCATGGGTGTTGCCTTTCTCCGGGTACTCGACGCTCGACAGGGCGACGACGGGCGAACGTCTGCGGAGGAAGGTGCACGTGGCGGTGGCCCCCCGGTACTGCCCGCTGCACTGCCGTTTCATCGTTCTGCACCCGTTCTGCGCTGTCCACCCACAGGCGTGACCTGTTGCGGAAGCGCAACCTGGGGATGACGGGAGGCCGACGGGCCGGCGGCCCGCCCCGGCCGGCCGTGGACCTGTTTTGAACAGGGCCGGGTCCATCCGGGAGGATGGAGGCATGAGCGCCCAGATTCTCGATGGCAAGGCCACCGCGGCCGAGATCAAGTCCGAGCTTGCCGCCCGCGTGGCGAAGCTGAAGGAGAAGGGCGTCACGCCCGGTCTCGGCACCCTGCTGGTGGGGGACGACCCCGGCAGCCACAAGTACGTCGCCGGCAAGCACCGTGACTGTGCCCAGGTCGGCATCGCGTCCATCCAGCGCGAGCTGCCCGCCACGGCCACCCAGGAGGAGATCGAGGCCGTCGTCCGCGAGCTGAACGAGGACCCGGCCTGCACGGGCTACATCGTCCAGCTCCCGCTGCCCAAGGGCATCGACGAGAACCGCATCCTCGAGCTGATGGACCCGGACAAGGACGCCGACGGCCTCCACCCGATGAACCTCGGCCGCCTGGTGCTCAACGAGCCCGCCCCGCTGCCCTGCACCCCCAACGGCATCCTCACGCTGCTGCGCCGCTACGGCGTGGAGACCAAGGGCGCCGAGGTGGTCGTGGTCGGCCGCGGCGTCACCATCGGCCGTCCGATGCCGCTGCTGATGACCCGCCGGTCCGAGAACGCCACGGTCACCCAGTGCCACACCGGCACCAAGGACCTGGCCGCGCACCTCAAGCGCGCCGACATCGTGGTCGCCGCGGCCGGTTCGCCGCACCTCATCCGCGCCGAGGACATCAAGCCCGGCGCGGCGGTGCTGGACGTCGGCGTCTCGCGCAACGACGAGGGCAGGATCGTCGGCGACGTCCACCCGGACGTGGCCGAGGTGGCCGGCTTCCTGTCTCCCAACCCGGGCGGCGTGGGCCCCATGACGCGGGCGCTGCTGCTGGTCAACGTGGTCGAGGCGGCGGAGCGCCGTGCCGGCTGAGTCGCGGGGCGGGCACGGGGCGACGGACGCGGAGCGGGTGCCGGAGGGTTCGCCCTCCCCGGACGCCCGGCAGGCGCGGGACACCCCGCGGGCCTCGGCCTCCTTCCCGCCCTCCGCGGAGGTGCCTGACGCCCCAGGGGTGCCTGACGCCCCGGAGTCGCCGGACGCCCCGGCGGTGCGGGACGCCGCGGAGGTGTCCGATGCCGCAGACGCCCCGGACGCCACGGACGCCACCGAGGCGCGGGACTCCGCCGGCACGAAAGAGCGGGACTGCACGAAGGAGCGGGACTTCCCGGAGGCAACCTCGGCCACCGAGGCGCGGGAGTCCGCTGAGGCATCCGACGGCGCCGGCCCGCGGGACGACGCCGGGAATGCCGGGGACCCCGCCGGGCCGCCCGTGGTGCGGGACGCGGTCAGCGCGCCCGACGCGCAGGGTCGTCCGCGGCGGGTCACCCGCCGGTTCCCGCTGTTCACCCGGGACACGGCGCGACCCGAGGGCGGCGGCCGCGCCGCCCCCAAGGACGCGCCGGCCCCGGCCAGGCAGTGGCCGATCCTGCTGCTCAGCACGGTGGCCGGGATCGGGCTGCTGCTCACCGCCTTCGGCCTGTTCCGGCCGGGGACCGTGGTGATCGGCTGCGGGCTCCTGCTGGGCGCGGTGTTGCGCTGGACGGTGCCGAACGTCGGCATCCTGGCGGTGCGTTCGCGGTTCACCGACGTGGTGACGTACGGGCTGCTGGGCGTCGTCATCGTGCTGCTCGCGCTGATGGTCGAGCCGGAGGGGCTGGAGATCCCCTTCCTGAAGGACCTGCTGCACTTCACCGTCGACGAGGGCTGACGGCGGGGGGCCGCCCGCCCGGCTCCCCGCCCCACGCGCCCCACGCGC
>NZ_JBRIOU010000004.1:869672-874831 GCF_053474865.1 Streptomyces sp. CO7 | reverse complement strand
GCACGCGGCAGGGGGCCGGACGCTGGGGCAGAGGGGGGAACCATGCCGCGTTGGAAGGCATTGCCGGAGGAGCTCGACCCCGAGGTCAAGGAGCTCACCGCCGCGTTGCGCATGCTGGTGGACCGCGGCGGATCGGGCATCGCGGCGGTCGCCGACAGCACCGGGTACAGCAGGACGTCCTGGGAGCGCTACCTCAACGGACGGCTGCTGCCGCCGAAGGGCGCGGTGATCGCGCTCGCCGAGGTCACCGGCGTCAACCCGCTGCACCTCACCACGCTGTGGGAACTGGCGGAGCGGTCGTGGAGCCGTGCGGAGATGCGGCACGACCTGACCATCGAGGCGATGCGGATCGCCCAGGCCCGCGAGGGACTGGGCCGGTTCGCGGGTCCGTCCGCGCAGGCTCCCGCGACCGCCTCCGCCGGCCCGGTCACCGCGTCGGACCCTGCCGCAGCCCCCGCCCCGTCGTCCACGGGGGCCTCCGCGTCGAGCGCCGGGCGGGCCTCGGCGTCCGCCGCCCCGCACGAGCCGTACGACCGTCCGGGCGCCGCGCCGTACGACCCCCAGGTCGCCGCGGGCTCCCAGGCGCGGGCGTCCACCCCGGCCGCCGCGACCGCCCCCGGAACCGCCGCCGAGGCACCGCCCCCGCCGACGTCCGGTGCCGGCGCCGTAACCGGCGGCGTGGACGGCCCCCGCGCCGCCCCAGGCCGGGCGCACCGGGCGGTGACCTTCCTGGCCGGGACGGTCGGCGCGCTGCTGATCGTCGGGGCGGCGGTCTTCCTCACCCAGGCCGACCCCGAGGACGAGGCCAGGGCCGCCGACCACGGGAGCTCGTCCGCCCCGGCCGGCGGGGAGGCGTCGCTGCCCGACGGGGTGCGGTGCCAGGGGGCCGGATGCGCGGGCGAGGACCCGGAGGCCATGGGCTGCGGCGGGCAGCGCGCGACCACCGGCAGGAGCATCACCGTGGGCACCGCCGTGCTCGAGGTGCGGTTCAGCGAGGTGTGCGGCGCGGCCTGGGCGCGCGTCACGGGCGCGGCGACGGGGGACACCGTGACGATCGGCGCCGAGGGCGCCCGTGCCCGGGAGCGGAAGGCGCAGGTCGGTCAGGACCCGGACGCGTACACGCCGATGGTGGCGGTGCGGCGCGCGCAGGACGCGAAGGCCTGCATCACCCCTGCCAAGGGGCGTACCGCGTGCACGGGTTGACCCGTTCGGCTCACGTCGACGCGCCGCGCGCATAACCTCACCCGTGGGGGGAAGGCAAGCCAGATCCCCCCACGGGATGCGTGCCCGGCGAGGCGGCGCCTCGCGGATCGCCCTCGCGCCGGGCACGTACGGCCCGTGGTGCGCCCGCGCGGGGCAGCGCGCCGCCGGACGTCCTGTGGTCCGGGCCACAGTCACCCGTCCATGGCGGGGCGGCCGAGGCGCGATAGCCTGACGCCCGGATCTCTTGACGCCAAGAGATCGATCATTTGTATGGTCGATCGATCATCATGGTGGGCAGCCGGGCCGACCGTCCGGGAGCCGCCTCGCGACAGGCGCCGGGGATCCCGCACCCCGGGGCGGACCGCCCCACCGCCTGCTGTCCTACGGAGAACGCCATGACCCGCACTCCCGTGAACGTCACCGTCACCGGCGCGGCCGGCCAGATCGGTTACGCCCTGCTCTTCCGCATCGCCTCCGGCCAGCTGCTCGGCGCGGACGTGCCGGTCAAGCTGCGCCTGCTGGAGATCACCCCCGCGCTCAAGGCCGCCGAGGGCACCGCCATGGAGCTCGACGACTGCGCCTTCCCGCTGCTCCAGGGCATCGAGATCACCGACGACCCGAACGTCGCCTTCGACGGCTCCAACGTCGCCCTGCTGGTCGGCGCCCGCCCGCGCACCAAGGGCATGGAGCGCGGTGACCTCCTCGAGGCCAACGGCGGCATCTTCAAGCCGCAGGGCAAGGCCATCAACGACAACGCGGCCGACGACATCCGCGTCCTGGTGGTCGGCAACCCGGCCAACACCAACGCCCTGATCGCCCAGGCATCGGCCCCGGACGTCCCGGCCGAGCGCTTCACCGCGATGACCCGCCTGGACCACAACCGCGCGCTGACCCAGCTGGCGAAGAAGACCGGCACCTCGGTCTCCGACATCAAGCGCCTGACCATCTGGGGCAACCACTCCGCCACCCAGTACTCGGACATCTACCACGCCACCATCGGCGGCAAGAGCGCCGTCGAGGTCGTGAACGACGAGAAGTGGCTGGCCGAGGAGTTCATCCCGACCGTCGCCAAGCGTGGCGCCGCGATCATCGAGGCCCGTGGCGCGTCCTCCGCCGCCTCCGCGGCCAACGCCGCCATCGACCACGTCCACACCTGGGTCAACGGCACCGAGGAGGGCAACTGGACCTCCATGGCGATCCCGTCGGACGGCTCCTACGGCGTCCCGGAGGGCCTGATCTCCTCCTTCCCGGTCACCTGCAAGGACGGCAAGTACGAGATCGTCCAGGGCCTGGACATCAACGAGTTCTCCCGCGGCAAGATCGACGCCTCGGTCGCCGAGCTCTCCGAGGAGCGCGAGGCCGTGCGTTCCCTCGGCCTCATCTGAGTCCGAGCCTCGCGGAGCACGTGCCGACCGCCTCGCGGAGCACGTCCCGACCGCCCCGGCAGCCCTCACCGGCCGCCGGGGCGGTCGTGCGTTCGGTGACCGGACCTGATCGCTGCGTGACCTTTCCCGGTTGCACCTGTCACTCCCGTCGCCTAGATTTCACGCCTCAACTGCCGTGCGCTTCAACTGCCGCGCGTGGCAGGCGTGTTCGCGTATCGGGGGATCCGCTTGACCGTCCCGTCAGTTCCGCAGCAGCCCACCGGGCCGGGCGTTCCGCAGCAGGGCGCCGGCACCGGCCTTCCGCAGCCGCCTCCCGCACCGGTGACGCCGGCGACCGTGCCACCCCATGCGAGCGAAGCAGGCCGGCTGCTGTGCGCGGGCGCCTACCTGGACTCCCGCTACCGCGACCGGGTCATCGAGGAGCTGTGGCTCAACGAACAGCGGGTGGCCGCCCCCTCGCTCGGGTTCGACGCCGCCCGGGTGCTGGCACACGCCCTGCGCGCCCGCCGCGTGGAACTGGCCTGGGCGCTGGGCATCACCGCCCTGTGGGCCCTGGGCATGCTCGTCACCCAGGGCATGCTCGTCGCCTTCCTCCTCCCCAGCGTGCTGCTGGCCCTGGCCGCCCGGCTGCGCGGCGAGGGCCCGACCGCGCCGCTGTACCGGAGGATCCCGGCGTTCTGGCTGCGCTGGTGGGGGCGGCTGATCCTGGTCCTGTTCGGCTGGAACACCCTCGGCCTGGCGTTCGGCCTCGGTGAGGAGGAGAGCGGGCCGGGCTACGGCGACGGGTACGGGGAGGACGGGTACGGCGACTCCGGTTACGGCTCCGCGGACGCCCCGTTCGCCTTCGACGAAGTGGCCGGGTTCCTCACCGGCACCGGCGCCGGCTCGTCGTCCGGCACCGCGACGCAGGCCTGGCTGCTGATCGTCGTTCTCGCCGGTCTCGCGCTGTGCGCCGCGGCCCAGCGCGGCCGGTTCGCGCGGGCGGTGACCAACGAGCTCTCGCCCGCCCGGTTCCCCGACGCGGCCACCGACCCCGCCGAGCTCCCGCAAGGGCCGCGGTTCCAGGGGCTGATGGGCCGCATCCGGCGCGAACAGCACCAGAACCTGGTCATGTACAACGTGGCCCGGCCGTTCTGCGGCGCGGGCACGCCGGTCGACACCTGGATCCTCGCCGTCGAGCTGCGCCCGGCCGACCGGACCAGGAAGCCCGCGCCGATCAGCAACCGGGTGGTGCTCGACCGGGTGCGGCCGCTGCTGGAGGAGCTGCGCAGGCCGCCGCAGGGCGGGCGCCCCGGCCGGGACCGGCTGCGCGGCCTGGAGGTCGACGAGTGCGTCTTCCTCCCGGCCGAAGGGCTGCGCCACCGGGACGACGCGCCCTACGGCGACGCCTCGCTCGCCGAGCACATCGAGGGATCCGTCGAGGAGGGCGCCGAACGCCGGCGCCACTTCCTGCGGATCAGGGTCGGCGGCTGGGAGGAGGAACTGGTCGTCACCGTCTTCGTGCGGGTGCACACCCAGGGCAAGATCCTCATGCTCGAGGTCGCCCCGCACGTCCTCGCGCCGGTGCGCCAGGACTTCCAGGACGTCGACCGCGCCGCGCACCGTCTGCTGTCGAGCAACCTGTTGGCGAAGGCCGCCTGGGCGGTGGCGCGGGTGCCGAGCTCCCTGGTCCGTTCCCTGGTCGTCGTGGGCAAGTACCTCGCCGACAGCTGGGCGCTGGCGACCGGGGGCAACGCGGCCGCCCTCGCCGAGGGGCCCGCGCGCTCGGTGCGCGAGCTGGGCGCCGCCGACGACGGTTCGCTGTTCCAGCGGATGGACGCCGCGCGGTACCTGAAGGCCGTGCAGGACCGGGTGGCCCACGGCGTGCGGCAGGCCCTGGCGGACGGCGGCTACCAGACCGACGAGTTCGTCCAGCAGATCGTCAACGTCAGCAACGGGGGCGTGCACATCGACAGCGTCGAGGGCAGCACCTTCGCCGTCGGCGAGCACGCGACCGCGTCCTCCACCACCTCGGCCGGCGCTCCCGCCCCCACCGGCGCCTCCGCCTCCACCAGCGCCCCCGCCGCCGGCGGGAAGGCGGCGCAGAAGGGATCCCAGGGTCATGAGCAGTGACGAGCCCACCGTCCGCTTCGGCAAGGTCAGCAGGAGCACCTTCGCCGTCGGCAGCCACGCCCGCGCCGAGTCCCACCACCACGCGGCGGGCCGCGAGGAGGTCCAGGACCAGGAACTCCTGGAGGCGCTGCGGGAGCTGAGGGCCGAGCTGGCCGGCCGTCCGGAGTCGCCGGCGGTCACCGGGATCAACGAGGCCATCGACGAGGCCGAGGACGAGATCACCCGCACCGGCCGGGCCGGTGCGGGCCGCCGGGCGCGGCTGCGCGAGCGTCTGGAGTCGGCCGAGGGCATCACCAGCTGGATCACGGCCGCCGCCACGGTGGCCGCGATGCTGGGGGTGGGCGGGGCGTCATGAGACCCGCAGGGACAGGCGCCGCACAGCGCTGGAACGAGGACGCGCAACGGTGGGAGTACCCCGGCGACGGCGCGGCCCGGACGACGGTGTCGTCCCCGCCGCCC
>NZ_JBRIOU010000004.1:862381-869572 GCF_053474865.1 Streptomyces sp. CO7 | reverse complement strand
CCTTCTCACCCACCGTCACCCTGCCGGGCCCGCCCGGCGACGGCACGTCCTACCCACCCGCTCACGGCCTGCCGGGCGCACCCGGCTACCGGGCTCCCGGCGGCACGCCGGCCGGCCGCCGCCGGACGCTGCGGGTGGCCATCCCGGTCCTGGTCGTCGGCGCGCTGGCCGGGGCGGCCCTCGGATGGCACCTGGTCCGTGACGACGCCCCTGCCGCCGGCCCCGCGCGGGCCACCGGCGCGGCCGCGGAGCCGGGGACCACCGACGACCCCGCCGCCGCCCCCGAACCGGCCGCCACGCCGGAGGAGTCGCCCTCCCCGGAGACGAGCGGGGCGCCCGACGGCTACCGCCTCGTGGAGGACCCGGCCGGCTTCGCCCTCGCGGTGCCCGAGGACTGGACGCGCGACGAGCGGGACAGCGGCGTCTTCTACACGCCGGGGAACGACGGCTCCCTCATCCAGGTCTTCGAGGTGACGGAGCCCGGGATCACGCCGCGGGAGTCGCTGGAGGCGGCCTCCGAGCACCTGGACGCCCAGCCGGGCTACGAGGAGATCTCCCTCGAGGGGACGGGCCGCCCCGAGGGCGCCTCGGACGCCGTGGGGACGGACGCCGCGGAGCTGGTCTACGCGTACGACAGCGAGGAACTCGGCTTCCGCAAGCAGGTCGTGGACTGCGTCTTCACCGCCGGGGACGGGACGATGTACGCCGTGCTGGTCGCAGGCCCGGCCAACGAGTGGCCGGCGCAGGAGGAGCAACTCGCGGTCGCCCTCGAGCACTTCGCGGTGGACTGAACCGGGGCGTACCGTGCGCAACTCGGGCAACGGGCGGTCACGGCAGGGATTTTACGTCCCGCAGGAACCACAGGTTCCGACGTGTGATTATCATGTGGCACTCGGCCGCGTTCGCGGCCGCTCACAAGCGCCCCCATGTTGCGGGGAGTTGCAGATTTCGCGGGCTGGTGTGCGCCTTCCGTCAGTCTCTCGTTGCCCCGACGCGACGTGACGCCGCCATGCCCGGAGGGGAAACGTATGTTCCGTGTACGGAGACGTGCCACCGCGCGGCTGTCCGCCGCGATCCTCGTCGCCGGCCTGAGTGTCGGCGGCTCCCTGGCCACGGCCGGCCTCGCCGCCGCCGACGGCCAGAACACCGCCGGCGGCACGCTGGCGACGCTGAAGCCCGGCCTCTCGTTCAGCGGTGGCGCCACCATCGACGGCAAGAACGTCAGCGCCGGCCTGTTCACCATGGACGTGCAGGGCGGTGGCACGCTGCAGAGCTACTGCATCGACGCCCACACACCCACCAAGACCAACGCGCAGTACCAGGAAGTCGCCTGGGCCCAGTCCTCGCTGCACGCCAACCAGGACGCGGGCAAGATCCACTGGATCCTGAAGAACTCCTTCCCGCAGGTCGGTGACGTCGCCGCGCTGGCCAAGTCCGCCGGCATCACGGGCGAGTTCACCAAGAACGACGCCGCCGTCGGCACCCAGGTCGCCATCTGGCGCTTCTCGGACCACGTCAAGGCCGAGGCCAAGGACGCCGAGGCCGAGCAGCTGGCCGACTACCTGGAGAAGTCCGCCCAGACCCTCCAGGAGCCCGGCGTCTCGCTGTCGCTCAGCTCCAACGCCGTGGCGGGCCAGGCCGGCGACAAGCTCGGCCCGGTCACCGTGGACACCAACGCGGGCAGCGCGGCCGTCAAGGTCGAGGGCGCCGGCGTCAAGGTCGTCGACGCCTCGGGCAACGCGGTCACCAGCGCGTCCGACGGCACCGAGCTGTACGTCGACGTCCCGAAGGGCACCGCGGCCGGTACCGCGCAGGTGACCGTCGAGGGCGCCGCGCAGCTCTCGGTCGGCCGCGCCTTCACCGGTGTCGGTGTGAAGACCCAGACGCAGATCCTCGCGGGCTCCACGGAGAACAAGGTCGCGTCCTCCTTCACCGCCTCCTGGGACGACAAGCAGACCGTGGGCGCCGTGCTCGCGGCCGAGGCCGTGAAGAACTGCGCCAAGGGCGGCGTCGACGTCAAGGTCACCAACACCGGTGACGAGGCGGGCGAGGTCTCCATCGGCGGCGAGAAGCACACCGTCGAGGCCGGCAAGGACGTCACCGTCACCGTTCCGGTGAAGGAGGACGCCGAGTACAGCATCGCCGTCACCGGCCCGAACGGTCTGGACCAGACCTTCACCGGTGTCCTGGACTGCCAGACCGCCAGCGAGGGCGGCACCCCCAGCCCGGAGCCCTCGGCCGCGCCGAGCCCGGCCGGCGACAAGGGCGACTCCGCCGACAGCAACCTGGCTGAGACCGGCAGCAACAGCGCCACCCCGGTGATCGCCGGTGTCGCCGTCGCGCTGGTGGTCGTCGGTGGCGTCACCATGCTGGTGCTGCGCAAGCGCAAGACCGCCTGACCCACGGGTCCGGTGACCCGGCTCCGCCGGGGTGAGCGCAGATCCTGACCAGCGAGCGTTCACAGCGACCATGTGAAGGGGCGGTTCCCCGCAACAGGGAACCGCCCCTTTCGCGTGCCCGGAGAACGCCGCCCGTCCTTTCCTCTTCTTGTCATGCGCACCTAAAAATCGCCTCGGGTATGCCCGGAATGCCCACCGGATTCGGTGACTCATTCCACTTTCCCCGGCCGTTCCGCATGCGCCCCCACCGCCCGGGCAGGCGCAGCCGGTCTCCAGGAGTCACACCGTGGTGACTCGGCGGCACGGCATAACAACGGAAGGCAACAACGCACCATGGACGGCAGAATCGAAGGCCAGGACCAGGGGCGTCGCACCATTCACGCGGGGGGAGAATGGCGCGACGCGATCACGGGGGCGATCCGGGACGTCCTCGACCCGGCGGACGGCGAGCCCTTCGCCCAGGTCGCCGAGGGCGACGAGAAGGACGTGGACGTCGCGGTGGAGGCCGCGCGCCGCGCGTTCGACGGCGGACAGGGCGCCTGGCCGCGCACCCCGGCGCGTGAGCGCGCCGACGTGCTCCGGCGCACCGCGGACCTGCTGCGGCGCGACCGCGAGGAACTCGGCCGGCTCGAGGCCCGGGACGCCGGCAAGACGCTCGAGGAAGGCCGCGTGGACATCGACTGCGTGGCCGACGCGTTCCGCTACTTCGCGGACCTGGTCGCCGCCGAGGCTCCGGGCCGGGTGGTCGACGCGGGCAGCGACGAGATCCACAGCGTGGTCGTGCACGAGCCGGTCGGCGTCTGCGCGCTGATCACGCCCTGGAACTACCCACTGCTGCAGGCATCCTGGAAGATCGCCCCCGCCCTGGCGGCGGGCAACACCTTCGTGGTCAAGCCCAGCGAGATCACCCCGCTCTCCACCGTCGCCCTGATCCGCCTGCTCACCGAGGCCGGACTGCCCGCCGGGGTCGCCAACATCGTCACCGGCCCCGGCCACACCGTGGGCGCCCGGCTCTCGGAGCACCCGGACGTCGCCCTGGTCTCCTTCACCGGCGGATCGGTCAGCGGGACCAAGGTGGCGCGGGCCGCCGCGGAGACCGCCAAGAAGGTCGCGCTGGAACTCGGCGGCAAGAACCCGAACGTGGTCTTCGCCGACGCCTGCGCCACCGAGGAGGGCTTCGACACCGCCGTCGACCAGGCCCTGAACGCCGCCTTCATCCACAGCGGCCAGGTCTGCTCGGCCGGCGGCCGGCTGATCGTCGAGGAGTCCGTCAAGGAGCGCTTCGTCGCCGAACTGGCCGCCCGCGCCGGGCGGATCAGGGTCGGACGCGGCACCGCGGAGGGTGTGGAGACGGGCCCCATGGTCTCCGAGCAGCAGCGCGCGAGAACCGAGGAGTACGTGGCCTCGGCGCTCGCCGAGGGCGCCGTGCTGCGCGCGGGCGGCCGACGCCCCGAGCCCTCCGAGGAGCGCCCCGAGGGCGGCTACTACTACCTCCCGACCGTCCTCGACGACTGCCACCGCTCGATGCGCGTGGTCCGCGAGGAGGTCTTCGGCCCGGTCCTCACCGTGGAGACCTTCCGCACCGAGGACGAGGCCGTCGCGCTCGCCAACGACACCGAGTACGGGCTGGCCGGCGCCGTCTGGACCGCCGACGCGGGCCGCGCCCGGCGGGTCGCCGGGCGGCTGCGCCACGGCACCGTCTGGATCAACGACTTCCACCCCTACCTGCCGCAGGCGGAGTGGGGCGGCTTCGGCAGGAGCGGCGTCGGCCGCGAACTGGGCCCCGCCGGGCTCGCCGAGTACCGCGAGACCAAGCACGTCTACCAGAACCTGGCGCCCCGCCCGGTCCGCTGGTTCGCGGGCTGACCGCTCCCCTTCCCCAGTCACCCCCCGGGGCCGACGCACCTCGCGCCGGTGTGCCCGGCTTCGTTCACCCGAGTTTCAGGAGGACCTCCTCCCCATGACCACCTCCCGCACCACCCCGCACGATCCCGCCGCGCCACGCCCCACCGAGTACGACTACGTGGTGGTCGGCGGCGGCACCGCCGGTTCGGTGATCGCCGCCCGGCTCACCGAGAACCCCGACGTCACCGTCGCCGTCATCGAGGGCGGCCCCAGCGACCGCGACCGTGAGGACGTGCTGACGCTGCGCCGCTGGATGGGCCTGCTCGGCGGCGACCTCGACTACGACTACCCGACCGTCGAGCAGCCCCGCGGCAACTCCCACATCCGGCACAGCCGCGCCAGGGTGCTCGGCGGGTGCTCCTCGCACAACACGCTGATCTCCTTCAAGCCGCTGCCCTCCGACTGGGACGAGTGGGAGCAGGCCGGCGCCAGGGGGTGGAACGCGGTGGCCATGGAGGCCTACTTCGCCCGCCTGGAGAACAACATCGTCCCGGTCGACGAGAAGGACCGGAACGCCATCGCCCGCGACTTCGTGGACGCCGCGCAGAAGGCGACCGGCGTGCCGCGCGTGGAGGGCTTCAACAACAAGCCCTTCGCGGACGGCGTCGGCTTCTTCGACCTGGCCTACCACCCGGAGGACAACAAGCGCTCCTCCGCCTCGGTCGCCTACCTCCACCCGGTCATGGACGAGCGGGCCAACCTGCACCTGTGGCTGGAGACCTGGGCGTACCGGCTCCACCTGGAGGGCGACCGCGCCGACGGCGTGCACGTGCGCACCAAGGACGGCGAGGAGCACCTGGTGCGGGCCCGCCGTGAGGTCGTGCTGTGCGCCGGCGCGGTCGACACGCCGCGGCTGCTGATGCACTCCGGCGTCGGCCCGCGCGAGGACCTGGAGGCGCTGGGCATCCCGGTCGTGCGGGACCTGCCGGGCGTGGGGGAGAACCTCCTCGACCACCCCGAGTCGGTGATCGTCTGGGAGACCGACGGGCCGATCCCGGAGAACTCCGCGATGGACTCCGACGCCGGACTGTTCGTCCGCCGCGATCCCGCGCACGCGGGCCCGGACCTGATGTTCCACTTCTACCAGGTGCCGTTCACCGACAACCCCGAGCGGCTGGGCTACCGCCGGCCCGAGCACGGCGTGTCGATGACCCCCAACATCCCCAAGCCGCGCAGCCGCGGCCGCCTCTACCTGACCAGCGCCGACCCCGAGGTCAAACCGGCCCTGGACTTCCGGTACTTCACCGACGAGGACGACTACGACGCCCGCACCCTGGTCGACGGCATCAAGCTGGCCCGCGAGATCGCGCGGACCGAGCCGCTGGCGGGCTGGCTGAAGCGCGAGGTCTGCCCGGGCCCGGAGGTCACCTCCGACGAGGACCTGAGCGAGTACGCCCGCAAGGTGGCCCACACCGTCTACCACCCGGCCGGCACCTGCCGGATGGGCGCCGCCGACGACCCCATGGCCGTCGTCGACCCCGAGCTGCGGGTGCGGGGCCTGCGCGGCCTGCGCGTCGCCGACGCCTCGGTCTTCCCGACCATGACCGCCGTCAACCCGATGATCGGCGTCCTCATGGTCGGCGAGAAGGCCGCCGAACTGGTCGGAGGCGGGACCCGGTGAACGACCCGGCGAACCACCTGACGAACGACCCGGCGAACCAGCCGGTGAACGACCCGACGAACACGGAGCGCATGAACCGCACGGAGCACCCCCACCGCACGGAACCCACGCACGGCGCCGGACGCACGCAGCGCACGGAGCCCATGGAGCCCACGGAGCCCACAGGGCGGACGGAGACCCCCAGCATGAGCAACGACCGGTCCACGGCCACCGCGCCGGTCTTCTCGGTCCGCAACCTGTGGAAGGTGTTCGGCCCGAAGGCCGAGCGCGTTCCGGGCGACCGGGAGCTGACCGCGCTCTCGCAGACCGAGCTGCGCGAGCGCACCGGCTGCACCGCTGCCGTCCGCGACGTCTCCTTCGACGTCCACCAGGGCGAGGTCTTCGTCGTGATGGGCCTGTCCGGCTCCGGCAAGTCCACACTGGTGCGCTGCCTCACCCGGCTGATCGAACCGACCTCCGGCGCCCTGGAGTTCGACGGTGACGACCTCCTCGCCATGGACAAGGACAAGCTGCGCGAACTGCGCCGCCGCCGCGCCTCCATGGTCTTCCAGCACTTCGGCCTGCTGCCGCACCGCACCGTGCTGGACAACGTCGCCTACGGCCTGGAGATCCAGGGAGTGGGCCGCGCCGAACGCCGCGCCCGCGCGCTCGAGGTGGTCGCCAAGGTCGGCCTGGAAGGGCTGGAGAACCGCCGCCCCGGACAGCTCTCCGGCGGCCAGCAGCAGCGCGTCGGCCTGGCCCGCGCGCTCGCCGTCGACCCCGAGGTCCTGCTCTTCGACGAGCCGTTCAGCGCCCTCGACCCGCTGATCCGCCGCGACATGCAGGAGGAGGTCATCCGACTGCACCGCGAGGAGGGCCGCACGATGGTCTTCATCACCCACGACCTCGGCGAGGCCCTGCGGATCGGCGACCGCATCGCGTTGATGCGCGACGGCGAGGTCGTGCAGATCGGCACGCCCGAGGAGATCGTCGGCTCCCCGGCCGACGACTACGTCCGCGACTTCGTCCGCGACGTGCCGCGCGAGCACGTGATGACCGTGCGGCGCGCCATGCGCCCGGTCGCCGCGGCGGAGGACGCCACCGGGCCGGTGGTCGCGCCGACCGCCACCGTCTCCGAGGCCATCGAGGCCGTCGCCCGTACCGGGTCGCCGGCCCGGGTCGTGGAGAACGGCCGCTGCCTCGGCGTCGTCGACCAGGACGGGCTGCTCCGGGTGATCGCCGGCCTGGGCGCCGGCCGCGAGGAGGTGGCCGCCTGATGCGCCACCC
>NZ_JBRIOU010000004.1:856276-862281 GCF_053474865.1 Streptomyces sp. CO7 | reverse complement strand
CGGGCCGGCTGCGCGCCGCGCTCACCGCACGGCCCGCCCTGCGCCGCCTGCTCCCGCTGCTGGCCGCCGCCCTCGTGCTCGTCCCCGTGGCCGCCGCCCTCTGGGGCAGCGGCGGCTGGCCGCAGCAGCTGGCCGTCGACGTGAAGACGCCGCTGGACGACGCCTACAACTGGGTGGTCGACCACCGCGAGACCAACCCGGTCTTCCTCTACTTCCTGCTCCACCTGAGCAACTGGGCGGAGATCTCGGTCGACGCCGTCACCGGCTTCCTCCTCCAGCTCGGCTGGCTGGGCGTCATCACCGCCGCCGTCCTGCTGGCCTGGCGGATCGGCGGGGCCGGTCTGCGCGGACTGCGCACCGCGGGCGTGGCGCTCGCCGCCTTCGCCGTCTGCGGCGTCCTCGACATGTGGGAAGCCACCATGGAGACGCTGGCGCTCATGGCGGTCGCGGTGAGCGTCTCCGTCGTGGCCGGCCTCGTCCTGGGCCTGGCCGCCGGACTCTCCGACCGCTTCGACCGCGTCCTGCGGCCGGTGCTGGACACCATGCAGATCATGCCGGCGTTCGCCTACCTGCTGCCGCTGGTGCTGCTCTTCCAGATCGGCGTGCCCGCCGCGCTGATCGCCACCGTCATCTACGCCGTCCCGCCGATGGCCCGCCTCACCTCGCTCGGTCTGCGCGGCGCGGACCAGGGCGTGCTGGAGGCCGTGCGTTCGCTGGGCGCGGGCCCGGTGCAGCGGCTGGTGACCGCCCGGCTGCCGCTGGCCCGCAAGGAGATCCTGCTCGGCCTCAACCAGACGATCATGATGGCGCTGTCCATGGTCACCATCGCCTCGGTCGTCGGGGCCGGCGGCCTCGGCGAGGAGGTCTTCAGCGCGCTGTCCACCGTGGACGTCGGCAACGCCCTGGCGGCCGGCATCCCGATCGTGCTGCTCGCCGTCTGGCTGGACCGCACCACCGCGGTCGCCGGGCAGCGGGTCGCGGAGGGCGCCGACCACGAGGCGGCCGGCGTGCGCCGCCTGCTGCACGGCTGGCGCGCCTGGGCCCTGGTGGCCACGGCCTTCGCCGTGATCGTGCCGCTGGGCCGGAAGTTCCTCGTCGAGGAGTGGCCGGAGCCCTGGGTGGTGGAGATCGCCCGCCCGGTCAACGAGGCGGTGCAGTGGTTCACCGCCCACCTCGCCACCGGCGTCCCGGTCGTCGGCGGCACCCGGGTGTGGGCCGACGGCTTCACCACCGGCGTGCTCTCCCCGCTGCGGGACGGCCTGCAGGCCATGCCGTGGTGGTCGCTGGTGCTGCTCGCCGCCGTCCTGGGCCTGCTGGCCGGCGGCTGGAAGGCGATGTGCACCGCCGCCGCCTCGCTCGCCCTGATCGGCGTCATCGGCGTGTGGGACAAGTCCCTCGACACGCTCTCCCAGGCCCTCGCCGGCGTGGTCCTCACCCTGGTGCTGGGCTTCGCGATCGGCGTCCTGGCCGCCCGGGCCGACTGGGTGGACCGCACGCTGCGGCCGGTGCTCGACGTGCTGCAGACGCTCCCGCAGTTCATCTACCTGATCCCGGTGGTCGCCCTGTTCAACGTGGGGCGGGCCGCCGCCGTCGCCGCGGCCGTGCTGTACGCGCTGCCCGCCGTCGTGCGGATCACCGTGCAGGGCATCCGGCAGGTCGACGCGGGCACCCTCGAGGCCTCCCGCTCGCTGGGCGCGAGCACGCTGCAGCAGATCCGCCAGGTGCAGCTGCCGCTGGCCCGCCCGGCGCTGATGCTCGCCCTCAACCAGGGCGTGGTGCTGGTCCTCGCGATGGTCATCGTCGGCGGTTTCGTCGGCTCCGGCGCGCTCGGCTACGACGTGGTCTTCGGCCTCCAGAAGAGCGAACTGGGCACCGGCCTCGCGGCCGGCGTCGCCATCGTCCTGCTCGGCGTCACCCTCGACCGCGCCACCCAGCGCCGCGCCGACACGGCCTGACGGAACACCGGGCCCCCGAACTCCCCCACGCAGAAGCACCGAAGGAAACGAGAGACCTCCCATGAAGAAGCCCCCTGCCTTCACCTCCCGCACCTCCCGCGTCGCCGTGGCGGCCACCGCCGCGCTGGCCGCCACCGCCCTGAGCGCCTGCGGCGCGGCCGACACCGGCGCCGCCGCCTCCTCCGGTGGCGCCGGGGACAAGGTCACCATCGCCGTCCCGTCCTGGGTGGGCGCCGAGGCGAACGCCGCGGTCGCCGCGCACATCCTGGAGGAGGAGTACGACGTCCGCGTCGAGAAGACGCAGATCGACGAGTCCGTCGCCTTCGACGGCCTCGACAGCGGCAAGATCGACGCCGTCCTCGAGGACTGGGGCGGCGCCCCCGACAAGCTCGAGAAGTACGTCGACCAGAAGAAGAGCGTGGTGTCCGCCGGCGACCTGGGCGTCACCGGGAAGATCGGCTGGTTCGTCCCGGAGTACCTGGCGAAGGAGCACCCGGACATCACCGACTGGAAGAACCTCGACACGTACGCCCACCTCTTCCGGACCGCGGAGAGCGGCGACAAGGGCCAGCTGCTGGAGGGCTCGCCGTCGTACACCACCAACGACGACGCGCTGGTGAAGAACCTGAAGCTGGACCTCAAGACGGTGTACGCCGGCTCCGAGGCCGCGCAGATCACCCAGATCCAGCAGGACTACAAGGCGAAGAAGCCGTTCCTCACCTACTGGTGGACCCCGAACTGGGTCAACGAGGACGTGAAGATGGTCGAGGTGAAGCTGCCCGAGTGGACCGAGGGCTGTGACAAGGACCCGAAGGCCGTCGACTGCGGCTATCCCGAGACCCCGCTGCAGAAGTACCTGAGCGCCGACTTCGCGAAGGACGGCGGCAAGGCGGCGGAGTTCCTCAAGCGGATGAAGTGGACCGAGGAGGACCAGAACGAGGTCGCCGCGATGATCGCCGGGAAGAAGATGAGCCCGGAGGACGCCGCGGAGAAGTGGGTCGCCGAGAACAAGGACGTCTGGAAGGCCTGGGTGGCCTGAACAGGCATCGCTCCCTGTCCCGAGGGGTAGGGAGGTGACGGGCGGTGAACCTGACACCACCGCCCGACGGGCCCCGCGGCGCGCCCCCTCCTCGTGAGGGAGGCGCCCGCGGGGCCCTCGTGATCCCGGGGCAGGATCCCGGGCGGGTCCCGGGTGCACGGCATCCCTACGGCATCCGACGGGTTTCTGTCAGGTGGCCGACATTGCTCTCACGAGCAGGTATTCCCTAGGCTGCCGGGCGTGGCGGGACGCCGCACGCCCGCGCGGGAACCGAACGCGCTCTCCCGGTGTCTTGGCGTCCGTCACCGCTCGCACCGATCCGGGGGGAAACACCATGGCAGAGAAGCAGCGTCGGCGGCTGCGCTCCAGCACCGTCGTGCTCGGCGGGATGGGCGTCGTCGCGGCGACGCTGACGTCCTGCGGGTCCGAGCCGGACCGCCGCTGCGTCGACACGAACAGCTACGAGCTCGCCAACGGCTACCGGGTCGTGGCCGATTCGTCGTGCTCGTCGTACTCGTCGTCCGCCGACTGGTACTACGACGCCGACGTCGAGGGCGGCTGGGCCGAGGACGGCACCTTCGACCGCGACGAGGCCGTCGACCGCAACGGGTTCGGCTGCCACGGCAGCAGCGGCGGCTGACCTCCGCACATGGAACGCCGCACCATCGAGCCCCGCCCGGACTGGCAGCGCACCGTCGAGTCCCAGGGGCTGATCTACCCGCTCACCCGCCACCCCGACGGCAGCCTGCGCCCCTACTGGGACGAGAGCGCGTACTACGTCTTCTCCCTCCCCGAGGTCGAGGCGCTCGAGGAGGTCGTCGAGGAACTGCACGCGATGTGCCTGGAGGCGGCCGCCTTCATCGTCCGGGAGAACCGTTTCGCCGACCTCGGCGTCACCGACCGGCGGGTGGCCGCCGCGATCGCGGAGTCCTGGCGCCGCCGCGAGGAGGTCCCCTCCGTCTACGGCCGGTTCGACCTGCGGTACGACGGCTCGGGCCCGGCCAAGATGCTGGAGTACAACGCCGACACCCCCACCTCGCTGGTGGAGGCCGCCGGCCCGCAGTGGTTCTGGATGGAGGAGCGCTTCCCCGGCGCCGACCAGTGGAACTCCCTGCACGAGAGGCTGGTGGAGGCCTGGCGCCGCCAGGCTCCCCTGCTGCCGCCCGGCTCCCCGCTCTACTTCGCCCACACCGCCGAGGACGAGCTGGGCGAGGACCTGATGACGGTCGCCTACCTGATGGAGACCGCCGAGCAGGCCGGGCTGCCCACCGAGTGGATCTCCATGGAGGACATCGGCTGGGACCGCATCAGCCGCCGCTTCGTGGACAAGAAGCTCCGGTTCATCCGCAGCTGCTTCAAGCTCTACCCCTGGGAGTGGCTGACCACCGACCGGTTCGGCCCGCACGTGATGAACACCCTGGACCTCGGCGGCGGGACCGGCTCCACGCTGTGGATCGAGCCGATGTGGAAGATGCTGCTCAGCAACAAGGCGCTGCTCGCGGTGCTCTGGGAGCTGTACCCGGGTCACCCCAACCTGCTCCCGGCCTACGTGGACGGCCCGCGCGGGATGGCCGGCACCACCGGCTACGTGGCCAAGCCGCTGCTCGGGCGCGAGGGGGCCGGCGTCACCCTGCACGAGCCCGGGAGCGCCGCACCGGAGCCGCAGGAGCCCTGCTGCTACCAGGAGCTGGCGCCGCTGCCGTCGTTCGACGGGAACCGGGTGGTGCTGGGCGCCTGGGTCGTCGAGGGCGAGGCCGCGGGCCTCGGCATCCGTGAGAGCGCGGGGCCCGTCACGGACACGTACGCGCGGTTCCTGCCGCACGTCATCCTCTGAAACGCACGTCGCGGCGGCGGGCCACCTGGTGTTCATCCCGGGGACGGGCCCCCGTCGGGTTCCCCTCCTAGTCTGCCCGGGCCCGCACGACCCGCCCCGGTCCGCCCAGGAGCCCGCGACCCGATGATCCCCGTCACCGTCCCCGGACCCCGGTCCGCGCCCGGCACGCCCGACCCGGCCACCGCCGCTCCCCGTGGCGCGGCCACGGCGCGCGACCCGTGGTGGGACAACACCCGGTTCCTCGCCGCCACGCTGATCGTCGTGCTGCACACCACGGGCAGCCTGCTGGGCCGCGTGGAGGCGCTGCACGCCTTCCAGCTCGGCGCCTGGGCGTTCCGGGTGCCCGCCTTCGTCCTGCTGGCCGGGGTGTTCAGCAAGGCCGGGCCGCTCGGCGCCCGGCCGCTGCGGGCGCTGATCCGGTCCGTCGCGCTGCCCGGCCTCCTCTTCGGGCTCCTCTTCTCGCTGGAGAGCTGGGCCCTGGGCGCCGAGTTCCGGGTGCACGTCGCCCAACTGCCGTGGAACCTCTGGTTCCTGATGTCGCTGTTCTTCTGGCGGCTGCTGCACCCCCTGGTGCTCCAGCTGCGCTTCCCGCTGGCGACCACCACGGCGGTGGCGCTCGCGGTCGGTTACCTGCCCGACTTCGGCATGCAGTTCTCGGCCTCCCGGACCCTGGTCTACCTGCCGCTCTTCCACCTCGGCTGGTGGATCGGCCAGGGCGGCCTGCGCTCCTGGTTCGAGCGCCGGTGGACCCTGCCGGTGGCGGTCGCCGGCGTCCTGGCCTCCGTCCTCGCCGGCGTGCTGTGGCACCGGGACGTCGAGGGCCGGTGGCTGTCCATGCGGCACCCCTACTCGCCGGCCGACCCGACGGGCCTGGAGTGGGCCTGGCTGATCCGGCTGACGGTGCTCGTCTGCGCCGCCGTGCTGGTGCTGTGCCTGCTGCGGGTGATGCCGAGGCGGCGCCTGCCGTTCGTCTCCACGCTGGGGGCGGGCGGGTTCACGATCTACCTGCTGCATCCGCTGGTGATCCTCCCGTTCCGCGAGAAGGGGTGGATCGAGAGGGTGGACCGGCCGGTGGAGGCGGCCGGGCTGGTGCTGTGCGCGGTCGCGCTGTCGGCGGTGCTCGGCTCGCCCCCGGTCCGGCGGCTGGCCCGCCCGCTGATCCACCCCCCGGTCGGCC
>NZ_JBRIOU010000004.1:852579-856176 GCF_053474865.1 Streptomyces sp. CO7 | reverse complement strand
CCCCGGTAGGCTGGCCCAGGGCCGTGACTGGCGCGCTGGGATGGGACGGACCATCGGGGAGCGGCCCGGAGGAACCACACGTGCCGTGCGCCTGGGCCACACCGTGACCGCACCCTGCCGGAGGCCGCCATGCCCGACCTTTCCCCCGAGTCCGCCGCGTACCGTGCCGCCCTGGACGTCGTCCGCGCCGTCGAGCCCCGCGTCGCCGACGCGATCGGCCAGGAGCTCGCCGACCAGCGCGAGATGCTCAAGCTGATCGCCTCCGAGAACTACGCCTCGCCCGCGACGCTCCTCGCGATGGGCAACTGGTTCAGCGACAAGTACGCCGAGGGCACCGTCGGCCGCCGCTTCTACGCCGGCTGCCGCAACGTCGACACCGTCGAGTCCCTGGCCGCCGAGCACGCCCGCGAGCTCTTCGGCGCCCGCCACGCCTACGTCCAGCCGCACTCCGGCATCGACGCCAACCTGGTCGCCTTCTGGTCGGTGCTCGCCGACCGCGTCGAGGTCCCGCACCTGGCCAAGGCCGGCGTCCGCCAGGTCAACGAGCTCTCCGACGCCGACTGGGCCGAGCTGCGCACCGCCTTCGGCAACCAGCGGATGCTCGGCATGTCGCTGGACGCCGGCGGCCACCTCACCCACGGCTTCCGCCCCAACATCTCCGGCAAGATGTTCGACCAGCGCTCCTACGGCACCGACCCGGAGACGGGCCTGGTCGACTACGAGGCGCTGCGCGCCACCGCCCGCGACTTCAAGCCGCTGATCATCGTCGCCGGCTACTCCGCCTACCCCCGCCTGGTCAACTTCCGGATCATGCGGGAGATCGCCGACGAGGTCGGCGCGACCCTGATGGTCGACATGGCGCACTTCGCGGGCCTGGTGGCCGGCAAGGTGCTGACCGGCGACTTCGACCCGGTGCCGCACGCGCAGATCGTCACCACCACCACCCACAAGTCGCTGCGCGGCCCGCGCGGCGGCATGGTGCTGTGCGACGACTCGCTCAAGGACCAGGTCGACCGCGGCTGCCCGATGGTGCTCGGCGGCCCGCTGCCGCACGTGATGGCCGCCAAGGCCGTCGCCCTGGCCGAGGCGCGTCAGCCCTCCTTCCAGGACTACGCGCAGCGCATCGTCGACAACGCCAAGGCGCTCGCCGAGGGCCTGATGCGCCGCGGCGCGACGCTGGTCACCGGCGGCACCGACAACCACCTCAACCTGATCGACGTGGCCTCCTCCTACGGCCTCACCGGCCGCCAGGCGGAGCAGGCGCTGCTGGACTCCGGCATCGTCACCAACCGCAACGCGATCCCCGCCGACCCGAACGGCGCCTGGTACACCTCCGGCATCCGTATCGGCACCCCCGCGCTGACCACCCGCGGGCTCGGCACGGCGGAGATGGACGAGATCGCGGCGCTGATCGACCGCGTGCTCACCGAGGCCGTCCCCGGCACCACCGCCAAGGGCGCCCCGTCCAAGGCGCAGCACGTGCTGGACGAGAAGGTCTCCGACGAGGTCTCCCGCCGCGCCACCGAGCTGGTCTCCGGCTTCCCGCTGTACCCGACGATCGACCTGGGCTGACGCCCGCGGACCGGGGGCGGGCGGCCGTCCGCCCCCGGGCCCTCCGTCCGCGCCCGTGTCCGCGTCCGCGGAAAGGGTTGCGCGACCCGTTCCCGTGATCCGGGGGCCACCTGAGAGAATGAGAGGCATGGCCTCTGATCGTCCTCGCGTGCTCTCCGGTATCCAGCCGACCTCCGGCTCGTTCCACCTCGGCAACTACCTCGGCGCCGTCCGCCAGTGGGTGGACCTGCAGACGTCCCACGACGCCTTCTACATGGTCGTCGACCTGCACGCCATCACCGTGCCGCAGGACCCGGAGCAGCTCCGCCAGAACACCCGGCTGTCCGTCGCCCAGCTGCTGGCGGCCGGCCTGGACCCGGAGCACTGCACCCTCTTCGTGCAGAGCCACGTCCCGGAGCACGCCCAGCTCGGCTGGGTGATGAACTGCATCACGGGCTTCGGCGAGGCCTCCCGGATGACGCAGTTCAAGGACAAGTCCGCCAAGCAGGGCAGCGACCGCACCACGGTGGGCCTGTTCACGTACCCGATGCTGATGGTCGCGGACATCCTGCTCTACCAGGCCGACCAGGTCCCGGTCGGCGAGGACCAGCGCCAGCACCTGGAGCTGACCCGCGACCTGGCCGAGCGGTTCAACACCACGTACGGTCCGACCTTCACCGTCCCGAGCGCGTACATCCTCAAGGAGACGGCGAAGATCTACGACCTGCAGGACCCGTCCGCCAAGATGAGCAAGTCGACGGCCAACCCCAAGGGCCTGATCAACCTCATGGACGACCCGAAGGTCACCGCGAAGAAGGTGAAGAGCGCGGTCACCGACACGGAGACCGTCATCCGCTTCGACCGCGAGAACAAGCCGGGCGTCTCCAACCTCCTGACCATCCTCTCCACGCTCACCGGGAAGACGGTCCCGCAGCTGGAGGCGGAGTACGAGGGCAAGATGTACGGCGCCCTGAAGACGGACCTGGCCGAGATCATGGTCGACTTCGTGACGCCGTTCCGCGACCGGACGCAGGAATACCTGGACGACCCGGAGACGCTGGACCAGATCCTCGCCAAGGGCGCGGAGAAGGCGCGCGCGGTGGCCGCCGAGACGCTGGCGACGACCTACGCGCGGATGGGCCTGGTCCCGGCCAAGCACTGACCCGGCCGCCGCCGACGCACGGGCGGCGCGCCGAGGGCGGCGGGCAGGACACTCCCCGCGCCCGAGCGCCCCTCGCGCCACCGGTGATCCAGGCGCGATCCTCCCGGTTCGGCGGTGCGCCGCCGTACAGTCGATGGGGACGGCGGACCCCGGCCCGCGGCCGGGGGCAGCACCCGTCGGGCGTGGCCCGGCGTGACGGAAGACGACACGACAGGAGACGACGTGGGGACCGTAACGATCGGCGTGTCGATCTCGGTCCCGGAGCCGCACGGCACCCTGCTCCAGCAGCGGCGCACGGGCTTCGGCGACGCCGCTGCCTTCGGCATTCCCACGCATGTCACCCTGCTCCCGCCGACCGAGGTGGACGCCTCCGCGCTGCCGAAGATCGAGGCGCACCTCGCCGAGGTGGCGGCCGCCGGGCGGCCCTTCCCGATGCGCCTGGCCGGCACCGGAACGTTCCGTCCGCTCTCGCCAGTGGTGTACGTGCGGGTGGTGGCCGGCGCGGACGAGTGCGCCGGGCTGCAGGCCCGCATCCGGGACGAGGCGGGGCCGGTGGCCCGGGAGCTGCAGTTCCCGTACCACCCGCACGTGACGGTGGCGCACGGCATCGACGAGGAGGCCATGGACCGCGCCTACGCGGAGCTGGCCGACTACACGGCGGAGTGGCCCTGCACCGGCTTCGCCCTTTACGAGCAGGGCGCCGACGGCGTGTGGCGCCGCCTGCGCGACTTCCCCTTCGGCGGCGCCCTGGTCCCGCCCCAGGCCACCGTGGAGAGACACCCCACCCTGCAGTGAGCACGCGCCCGCCTCGGGGCGCGCGCCCGGCCTAGAGCGGGAGACGGCGGAAGAGGGGGCGGGGGAGGCGGCGCAGGACGGCCATGGCG
>NZ_JBRIOU010000004.1:850493-852479 GCF_053474865.1 Streptomyces sp. CO7 | reverse complement strand
GGCGCAGGACGGCCATGGCGGGGCGCAGGGTGCCGGGGACCCAGACCGTCGCGGCCCGGCGCCGCAGGCCCGACTCCACGGCCGCCGCGACCGCCCCCGGGGTGGTGGCGAGCGGAGCCTCCCGCAGGCCCGCCGTCATCCGGGTCCGCACGAAGCCGGGCCGCACCACCATCACGTGCACCCCCGTCCCGCACAGCGAGTCGCCCAGCCCCTGCGCGAAGGCGTCCAGGCCGGCCTTGCTGGAGCCGTAGATGAAGTTGCTGCGGCGGGCCCGCTCGGCGGCCACCGAGGAGAGCACCACCAGCGACCCGTGGCCCTGCCCGCGTAGCGCCGACGCGGCCACCAGGCCCGCGGAGACGGCCCCCGTGTAGTTGGTCTGCGCGACCCGGACCGCGCCGGCCGGCTCCCGTTCGTCGCGGGCCTGGTCGCCGAGGACGCCGAAGGCCAGCAGCACCAGGTCCACGTCGCCCTCCGCGAAGACCTTGCCCAGCGCCTCCTCGTGGCTCCCGGTCGCCAGCGCGTCGAACTCCACGGTGTGCACCTCGGCCCCGGGCCGCAGGGCCCGCAGCGAGGCGGCGGCCGCGTCCAGGGCGGGGGAGGGACGTCCCGCCAGCCACACGGTGCGGCAGCGGCGGGCGAGCATGCGGCGGGCGACCGCGAGGCCGATCTCCGAGGCGCCGCCGAGCACCAGCATCGACTGGGGTGCGCCGAACGCGTCCTTCACATGAGCTCCTTCACGTAGGGGAGACGGCCGTGGCGGTCAGAGACCGAGCCGGCGGGACAGGTCGGAGGTGAACACCCCGCGCGGGTCGAGTTCGGCGCGCAGCGCGCGGAACTCGTCGAGGCGCGGGTACATGGCCGGCAGCAGCTCGGGCCGCAGCCGGGAGTCCTTGGCGAGGTACACCCGCCCACCGGCGGCCGCGACCTCCTCGTCCAGCTCGTCCAGGAAGGCGTCGAGCCCGGGCAGGCCGGCCGGGACGTCCAGGGCGAGCGTCCAGCCCGCCGTGGGGAACGACAGCCAGCCCGGGTCGCCGTCGCCGAACCGCTTGAGCACGGCCAGGAAGGACGGGCAGCGCCGCTCGGAGACCCGGCGCACGATCCGCCGCAGCGCCTCCTCCTCGCCGTACCCGACGACGAACTGGTACTGCACGAACCCGCGCCGGCCGTAGATCCGGTTCCAGTGCGGCACGCCGTCCAGCGGGTGGAAGAAGGCCGGCAGGCGCTGGAGCTCGCCGGTGCGGTGCCGGGGGGCCTTGCGGTACCAGAACTCGTTGAAGGCCCCCACCGTGGTGCGGCCGAGCAGGCCGTCGGGCAGGAAGGACGGCGCCGCGGGCAGCCGGGAGGGGCGGAAGGCCAGCGGGTCGCGCCGGGTGCGGGCCCCGAGCGCGTCGAGCGGGGCGTGGTCGCCGCGGGTGAGGACCGCGCGGCCGGTGGCGCGGCCCCGGGCCAGCAGGTCGATCCAGGCCACCGAGTAGCGGTAGCGGTGGTCGGTGGCGGTGAGGCGGGCCATCAGGTCGTCGAGGTCGCCGGCCCGCTCGGTGTCCACCGTCATCCAGGACGTCTGCACCGGCTGGAGCGAGACCGAGGCGGTGAGGACGACCCCGGTCAGCCCCATGCCCCCGCAGGTCGCCGCGAAGAGCGGGTCGCCGGGGGCCACCGTGCGGACGACGCCGTCGGCGGTCAGCAGCTCCATCGACAGCACGTGGCGGGAGAAGGAGCCGGAGACGTGGTGGTTCTTGCCGTGGATGTCGGCCCCGATCGCCCCGCCGACCGTGACGTACCGGGTGCCGGGGGTGACCGGCACGAACCAGCCGAGCGGCAGCAGCACCTGCATCAGCCGGTGCAGCGAGACGCCCGCGTCGCACAGCACCACGCCCGCCGCGACGTCCACGGCGTGGATGCGGTCCAGCGCGGTCATGTCCAGCACGGCGCCGCCCGCGTTCTGCGCCGCGTCGCCGTAGGCCCGTCCCAGCCCCCGGGGGATGC
>NZ_JBRIOU010000004.1:849955-850393 GCF_053474865.1 Streptomyces sp. CO7 | reverse complement strand
GCGGGGGCCCGCCCCCGCCGCTCCGAATGGCTGCGCGGCGCCGCGCTCACCGCCGCCGCCCAGGCCGCCAGCGTGGGCGTCAAGCGCCTGGTGCGCCGCCCCCGGCCCACCGCCGTCCAGGCCCGGGTGCCGGTGCTGGCCAACCATTCCTTCCCCAGCTCGCACGCCGCCTCCAGCGCCGCCGCGGCCGTGGCGGCCGGGGTGCTGCTCCCGGCGGCCGGGGCGGTGGCCGCACCGGTGGCCGTCGCGATGTGCCTGTCCCGGGTGGTGGCCGGCGTGCACTACCCGAGCGACGTCGCCGCCGGCGCCCTGCTGGGCGCGGCCGTCACCGGCCTGGGGGCGCGCGGGCTGCGAGGGCCGCGGGGGAGGCGCCGTGGCTGAACGCGTCGCGGCCACCGGCCCCCGGCTGGTCGGACCCCGCGGCCGCCCGGCCGGTAC
>NZ_JBRIOU010000004.1:844789-849855 GCF_053474865.1 Streptomyces sp. CO7 | reverse complement strand
GCCCCGCCGTCCCCGCCCCGCCGCGCTGATCGCCGGGCTGGTGCGTACCGCCCGTCCTCGCCAGTGGGTGAAGAACGTCCTGGTGGTGGCCGCGCCCGCCGCCGCCGGGCAGCTCTTCACCGGCGCGGCGCTGACCCGGCTGCCGCTGGTCCTCGTCCTCTTCACGGCCTGCTCCGCCGCCGTCTACCTGGTCAACGACGCCCGGGACGCCGAGGCCGACCGGGCCCACCCCGTCAAACGGCGCCGCCCGGTCGCCGCGGGGCAGGTGCCGGTGCCGGTCGCCTACGCGGTGGGCGGCGCCCTGGCCGTGCTCGCCCCGCTCACCGCCGTGCTGCTGTGCCCTCCGCTGACCGCCGGGGTGCTGGCCGCCTACGTCGTGATGCAGCTGGCGTACTGCCTGCGGCTCAAGCAGGTGCTGGTGGTCGACCTCGCGGTGGTCGCCGCCGGCTTCCTGATGCGTGCCATGACCGGCGGCATCGCCATGGACATCCCGCTCTCCCGCTGGTTCCTGATCACCACCGGGTTCGGCGCGCTGTTCATGGTCGCCGCCAAGCGCTACTCGGAGGCCGTCGAGATGGCGGGCAAGGGCGGGGCCACCCGCGCGCTGCTCACCGAGTACACCACCGGCTACCTGCGCTTCGTCTGGCAGCTCGCGGCGGGCGGCGCGGTCCTCGGCTACTGCCTGTGGGCCCTGGAGGGCGGCGGCGTCCCGCAGACCGGACTGCTGCCGTGGCGGCAGCTGTCCATGGTCGCCTTCATCCTCGGTGTCCTGCGCTACGCCGTCTTCGCCGACCGCGGCACGGCCGGCGAACCGGAGGACGTCGTCCTGCGGGACCGCCCGCTGGCCGTCGTCGCGGCGGTCTGGGCGGTGCTGTACGGCCTGGCGGTGACCGGCTGGTGACGGCGCCCCCGGTGACCCGGCGGGAGCTCGCCGGGTTCGCGGCGGCCGGGCTGGCGGCGTACCTGGTGGACCTCGCCGTGTTCACCGCGCTGCTCGGCCCGGCCGGAGTGCCGCCGCTGCCGGCGAAGGGGCTGGCCTTCCTCGCCGCCTGTGCGGTCGCCTACACCGGCAACGCGCTGGGCACCTACGGAAGCCGGGGGCGGGACGCGGCAACCGAGGCCGCCTCGGCCCGCTTTCGCCCGGCGCGGGGCGAACGGCTGCGGCAGGCGGCCGTGTTCACCGCAGTCAACGCGGCGGGGGCCGCCGTCCAGCTGAGCTGTCTCGCCGTCAGCCACTACGGCCTGGGGTACACCTCGCACCGCGCCGATCTGATCGCCGGGGCGGGGGTGGGCATGCTGCTGGGCACGGCCGTCCGTTTCTGGGGTACCAGAACCCTCGTATTCCGCGACCGGCGCGTAGACGCGGGCGCGGTCGGGGACGGGAACCGGAACGGGGTCGTCGGATGGACTGGCTGAAGAACCTGCCCGTCGTCGGTCCCTGGGCCGCGCGGCTGATGTCAACCCACGCCTGGCGCGCCTTCGAGCGGCTGGACGAGGTGAAGTGGACCCGCCTCGCCGCGGCCATGACCTTCACCAGCTTCGTCGCCCTCTTCCCGCTGCTCACCGTCGCCGCGGCGGCCGGGGCGGCGACCCTCTCCACCGCGCAGCAGCGGACCCTGCAGGACAAGGTGGCAGAACAGGTCCCGGGCATCTCCGACCAGCTCGACGTCGAGAAGCTGGTCGCCAACGCGGGCACGGTCGGGCTGATCGCCGGCGCGCTGCTCCTCTTCACGGGTCTGAGCTGGGTCGACTCCATGCGGGGCTGCCTGCGGGCGGTCTGGGAGATGCCGGACCCCGACGAGAACATCCTGCTCACCAAGGCCAAGGACCTGGGCGTGCTGTTCGGGCTCGGCGGCGCGGTGCTGGCGACGCTGGTGATCTCCACCGTCGCGAGCGGGATGGTGGGACGGCTGACCCGGGCGATGGGGCTCGACGAGGGCGGCGTCGGCGGCGTCCTGCTGTGGATCGCCGCGTTCGTCGTCGCCGTCCTCGCCGACTTCCTGCTGCTGACGTACGTGCTGCGGATGGTGCCGGGGGCGCACCCGTCGAAGCGGCGCCTGGTCGAGGCGGCGCTGATCGGGGCGGTGGGCTTCGAGCTGCTGAAGCTGCTGCTCAGCGGCTACATCCAGGGGGTCGCGGCGAAGAGCATGTACGGGGCCTTCGGGGTGCCGATCGCGTTGCTGCTGTGGATCAACTTCACCTGCAAGCTGCTCCTGTACTGCGCCGCGTGGACCGCCACCCCGAAGTCGTCCTCCGTCCGGGCATCCGGCACCCCGGGGCCCGCCGCCCCGGACTCCGCCGTTCCCGCCTGACCGGGCCGCTGGGCGGGATCAGGCGGGCTGGTCCTCGTCCTTGGCGGTGCGAGGGGCGGTGGCCTGCTGGGGCATCCTGGCCTCGGGGGCGTCGTCCTCGGCGGACCCGCCCTTCCCGGCCCCGGCCGCCCCGGAAGACGTGTCGGTGTCGGCCTCGGTCGCCTCGGCCTCTGCCGTGTCGGCCTCGGTCCCGGTCGCCTCTGTCGCGTCGGCGTCGGCCTCGGTCGCGGCGGTCTTGCCGGAAGCCGCGGCTGCCGTCACGTCCTCGCCGTCCTTCGGCTTCTCCGCGGCGTCCGCCGCCTTGTCGGCGTCCTCGGAACCCTCGGAAGTTTCGGACGGCGAGCCTTCCGCGGGGGTCGCCTCCTGCCGCGCCCCCGTCCCCGGCAGGGGCCAGCGGCGGTGGACGAGGAAGCCTCCGCCCGCGAGGAGGACCAGCACGCCGCCGACGATGGCCAGCGGGATCCACAGCGGCCCCGCCTCGCCCGGCTCCGCGGTCGCGGCGTCCCCCGCGCCCGCCTGGTCGCCCGCCGGCACCGCGGCCGAGGAGGCGCCCGGGTCGGCCGAGGCGGAGGCCGCGGCCTGGGAGGCCGGCGGTACCAGCTCACCCACCGGCGTCACCTTCCCCGACGCCGCGAAGCCCCAGTCCAGCAGCGCCGCGGTCTCCTTGTAGACCCGGTTGAGCTCCTTCTTCTTCGGGTTCATGACGGTGACCAGCAGCACCTTGCCGTCCCGCTCGGCGACACCCGTGAAGGTCGCCCCCGCGTGGGTGGTGTTGCCGTTCTTGACGCCGGCGATGCCCGGGTACTGGTCGACCCCGGTGCCGGTGAGCAGCCGGTTGGTGTTCTGGATCTCGAAGGAGCCGCGGGTCTTCTTGCCGCCCTTCCCCTTCGTCGTCGCCCCGGGGAACTGCGCCCGCACCGTCGACGCGTACTCGCGGAAGTCCGGCTTCTGCAGGCCCGACCGGGCGATCAGCGTGAGGTCGTAGGCCGAGGAGACCTGCCCCTTCGCGTCGTAGCCGTCGGGGCTGACCACATGGGTGTCCAGTGCCTGGAGCTCCTCGGCGTGGGCGTTCATGTCGGCGACGGTCTCGTCGATGCCGCCGTTCATCGCGGAGAGCACGTGGACCGCGTCGTTGCCCGACCGCAGGAACACGCCGAGCCACAGGTCGCGGACGGTGTACTCCTCCTTCTCCTTGACGCCGACCAGGCTGGAGCCGGCGCCGACCCCGGCGAGGTCCTCGTTCGTCACCGTGTGGGTCTGGGTGCCGGGCCAGCGGCCCAGCAGCGTGTCCGCGAAGAGCATCTTCAGCGTGCTCGCCGGGGCCAGTTCCTTGTGCGCGTTGTACGAGGCGAGCACCTCGCCGCTCTCGGCGTCGGCGACGATCCACGAGTCGGCCGACAGTTCGGCCTCGGGCAGCTTCGGGGCGCCCACGCCGGGCTGGACCTGGATGCCGGGCGCGCCCAGCCGGAGACCGCCGACCTTGGAGAGGGACTTCCCGCTCGTGCCGCTCCCGGTTTTGCCGGTGCCGGCGGAGGCCGGGGAGCCGTCCGCGTCGGCCGGGGAGTCGGCCGGGGTGGAGGTGGCCCGGGGCGTGCGCGTCACCTTGGAAGGGGAGCCGGAGTCCGTCGTCCCGGTGCCGGTCCTGGAGCCCGGCCGGATCGGCTTCGCCTCGGCCGTACCGGCCGTCAGGGGCAGCACCAGGCCGAGGGCGAGCGACAGCAGCGTGGCGGAAGCGAGCAGAGCGGGTCGCCTGGCGGTCTTCTTCGGAGCGGGCACGGACGAGAACGTACATGCCAAGGCGTCGGCTGACGTACTCCCGTGACGCTTTCGTGCCCCGCCGTGATTCCCGTCGCACTCGGCCGCCGGAGCGCCACCCCGGGCACGGTCGCGGTCACCCGGCGGCGATACTGGCCGTATGAAGCTCAGCCGACCCGTCTCCTGGTTCCTTCTCGCCTTCGGGGTGTGGAGCTGGGTCATCTGGATCACTTTCGTCAAGAACCTCTACAAGGACGGCAGCGGTCTCGCGTTCGACGACGCGGGGAACCCGACCGGGTACTTCTGGGTCCACCTGCTGCTCGCGGTGGTCTCCTTCGTACTGGGGACGGTCGTGGGGGTCATCGGGTTGCGCTCCGTCCGCGCATTGCGGCGCACTTCATAGTCGCCGACGCCACGGGGCGCGCGACAGAACGCAACTGGACATCGGGACAGGGGAACTACCGGACGTGGTCGTCGTATTCGTGCTCGTCGCACTGCTCGTTCTGGCCGCGCTGGTAGCGGTGCACTGGTACATGTGGCGGCGGCTGGTGCGGGACACCACCGCCCCCCGCGGCCTGGGCCGGAGGCTGGGCACCGCGGTGTTCCTGCTGGGCGCGCTGCTGCTCGTCGGCGCGCTGACCAGCCGCGGCGAGTTCCTCCCGTTCGCCGTGCGCCGCGCGGTCTCCTGGCCGGGGTACCTGTGGATGGCGGGGCTGCTCTACGTCCCCATGGCCCTGGCCCTCACCGAGCCGCTGCGGCCCCTGCTGCGCCGCGCGCTGGCCCGCCGCGACGCCCGCCGCGCGGGCGCCGCCGCCTCTGCCACCGCGCCCTCCGTCGCCGCCCCGACCGCCGGCTCCGGCGCCCCGAGTGCGGCCGCCGACGCTCCGGGCGCAGCCCCGGCCACTGCCTCCGGCGCTTCGGGTGCCGCCTCGACCGCTGCCTCCGGCGCTTTGGGTGCTGCCCCGGCTGCCGGCGGCCCGGGCGCCGCCCCGGCCGCCC
>NZ_JBRIOU010000004.1:836878-844689 GCF_053474865.1 Streptomyces sp. CO7 | reverse complement strand
GCCCCCGCCTCCGTCCCCGCCCCGGCGAAAGAGGCGAAGGACGAGAAGGGCGCTGAGGACCCCGACGGAACTCCGGCCGAGGGAGCCGAGGGAACAGGGGAGGCCGAGGCCACCGGCGCCACCGACGCCGGCACGCCCCCGCGGACCCTCAGCCGCCGTCTCTTCGTGGCCCGCACCGTCGGCTCGGTCGCCGCCGTGGCGGGGCTCGGCACCGTCGGCGCCGGCACCTACGGCGTGCTGAACGGACCGGGCGTCAAGCGGGTCACCGTGCCGCTGGCCCGGCTGCCCCGCGCCGCGCACGGCTTCCGGATAGCCGTCGTCAGCGACATCCACCTCAGCCCCGTGCTGGGACGCTCGTTCGCCCAGCGCGTCGTGGACGTCGTCAACTCCACCCAGCCCGACCTGATCGCCGTGGTCGGCGACCTGGTCGACGGCTCCGTCCGCGACCTGGGCCCGGCCGCCGCGCCGCTGGCCGGTCTGCGCGCCCGGCACGGCGCGTACTTCGTGACCGGCAACCACGAGTACTTCTCCGGCGCCGAGGAGTGGGTGGACGAGGTCCGCGACCTCGGACTGCGCCCGATGGAGAACATCCGCACCGAGCTCGCCCACTTCGACCTGGCCGGCGTCAACGACATCGCGGGCGAGGACCACGGCCAGGGCCCGGACTTCGCCAAGGCGCTGGGCGACCGGGACGGCTCCCGCCCGGTCGTGCTCCTCTCCCACCAGCCCGTCACGATCGACGAGGCGGTGAAGTACGGCGTCGACCTCCAGCTGTCCGGGCACACCCACGGCGGGCAGCTGTGGCCCGGCCCGTACCTGGCGGAGCTCGCGAACCCGACGGTGGCGGGTCTGGAGAAGTACGGCGACACGCAGCTCTACGTGAGCCGCGGCGCCGGCGCCTGGGGCCCTCCGACCAGGGTCGGAGCCCCGTCGGACGTCACCGTGGTGGAGCTCGCCTCACTGCGGGCCTGATCCCACCCGCCACAGGCGTGACCACAACGGAATCCTTGGTTCTGGTCAATTCCTTCCCCCCGGGGTCACTCCTGTGGTTCAGTGTGGCCGCCGATGTGAAGGTTCTGCGGACGATCGGCGGCAGGTTAGGTTTCGGGCCCTGGGGAGGGACCTGTGCGCTCGATTCGAGTGCGGATTCTCGCAACAGTTCTGGTTCTCGCGGTCGTCGGCGTCGGCGCCTGGCAGTTGATGCCGGACGAGGTCGTCGACACCGACCCGATCGTGGTCGGCACGACCGACGTGGTGACGTCGCTCGACCCGGCCGGCGCCTACGACGCCGGATCCTGGGCCGTGTTCTCCAACGTGTACCAGACGTTGATGACGTACCAGCCCGGAAGCACCACGCCGGTGCCGGACGCCGCGGAGGAGTGCTCGTTCGACGGTGACGACGCGATGGTCTTCGTCTGCGAGCTGCAGGACGGACTGAAGTTCCCGAGCGGCCGCGAGATGACCGCGAAGGACGTGAAGTTCTCCTTCGAGCGCGTCCTGAAGATCAACTCGGACGTCGGTCCCGCCTCCCTCTTCTCCACGCTGAAGTCCGTGAAGGCCGACGGCATGGAGGTGACGTTCCGCCTCAACAGCCCGGACGCCACGTTCCCCTTCAAGGTCGCCACCGGTGCGGGCGCGATCGTCGACAGCGAGGCCTACCCGGCGGACGAGCTCCGCGGCGGGAGCAAGGCCGACGGCACCGGCCCGTACCGGCTCGCCTCCTTCAAGGAGGGCAAGGAGGTCGTCCTCGAGCCCAACCCGCACTACCGGGGAGCCGTCGAGGAGAAGCCCACCCCGGTGACCCTGCGGTACTTCCACGACTCCGAGGCCCTGGACAAGGCGTGGCAGGCCCGCAAGGTCGACGTCGCCTCCCGGCAGCTTCCGCCGGACACGCTCGCCGGCCTGTCGGCCACCGACCCGGAGTACCGGGTGTCGGAGAGCTCCGGGTCCACCACCAACAACCTCGTCCTGAACGTCAAGTCGGGATCCCCGCTCGCCGACGTCTCGGTGCGCCGGGCGATGGCCTGGCTGGTCGACCGCGAGAAGATCGCCGCCACGGTGATGCAGGACTCCGTCGAGCCGCTGTACTCCCTGATCCCGGCGGGCTTCATCGGCCACAACACCGCCTTCTTCGACGCCTTCCCCGACCGCGACCCGGACAAGGCCCGCGCGCTGCTGCGCGAGGCGGGGATCCAGACGCCGGTCGTCATCGAGCTCGGCTTCCCGAGGACCGGCGCCCGCGAGCAGGAGGCCTACGAGCTGAAGAACCAGCTCGAGGAGGGCGGCCTGTTCCTGGTCAAGCTGGAGGGCCGTGAGTGGGGCGACTTCCAGAAGGATTACGCGAAGGGCAAGTTCGACGCGTACACGGTCGGCTGGATCGCGGACTACCCGGACCCGGACAACTTCTCCGCCGTGCTGATCGGCACCGGCAACGGCATGAAGAACGGTTTCAGCGACAAGCGGGTCGACCAGCTGATCCTGCAGAGCCAGGCCTTCGGCGACCGCGTGCGGGCGGTGCGGACCTTCGAGGAGCTCCAGCGGCTGACGGCCGACGAGGTCCCGATGATCCCGCTCTGGCAGCGCAAGGAGTACACGATCACCGACAAGGACGTCGGCGGCGGCCAGTACCTCAACGACGGCACGGGCGTGTTCCGCCTGTGGCGCCTCGGGTGGCTCTGACCGCTCCCGCCACCGCGCCTTCCGTCACCACGTGACGCGAACGCCCGGTCGCCCCGGCCCCACGGCCGCGGCGACCGGGCGTTCGGTGTACCGGCCCGGCCCGCGCTCCCCGGTCAGGAGCCGGAGTCCCCCTCCTGCTCCGCCGAGGCGGCCCGCTTCGTGGCGCGGCGCTTCCCGCCGGCCGCCGCACCCGCCGCCGGCCCGGAGTCCGGTGCGGTCCCGGTCCTCCCGTCGGCCCCGGTCTCCGCCTCGGCCCCGGTCCTCCCGTCGGCCCCGGCTTCGCCCTCGGCCCGCTCCGCGTCCCCGTCGCCCATCCCCGGGAGGAAGTCCGTGAACAGTTCGTGGACCTCGCGGACCAGCGGCCGCAGCACCCGGAAGCGGGCCAGCGTGACGCCCAGCGTGGTGAGCCGGGCGCCCCGTTCGGCCAGCCGGTAGCTGCGTTCGCGGCCCGGGGTGCGGTCGAAGACCCAGTAGACGACCAGGCCCATCAGGGACAGCCACATCAGCTCCGGCAGCGTGTCCTTCAGCTCGGCCGGGACCTTCGCCTTCGACCCGGCCAGCACCTCGCGGAATATCCCGATGGACTCCTCGCGCGGCGCCTTGGAGTCGGCGGAGAAGGGGCTCAGCGGCGAGTCCGGGTCGGCGGCGTTCTTGAAGAACTGCGCCGCGAACTCGTGGTACGGCTCCGCCACGTCCAGCCAGGCCTTGAGCACCCCCGCCAGACGGGCCTGCAGGTCCGTCTCCCGGTCCAGGACCGCCCGGGCGGCCACCTTGTGCTCGGCGCCGATCCGGTCGTAGAAGCCCTGGATCAGGTGTTCCTTGCCGGAGAAGTAGTAGTAGGCGTTGCCCACCGACACCCCGGCCTCCTGGGCGACGGCCCGCATCGTGGTGCGGTCGTAGCCCTTTTCCTGGAAGAGGCGCATGGCCGTCTCCAGGATCAGCGTGCGGGTCTGCTCGCTCTTGGGCTTCGGGGTCCTGGGTTCCTTCGGTTCGGGCACGCCCTGAGCCTAACCAGTGCCGTCAGCCGGTGGGACATGCCCCGTCGGGGCACCCCGGGGCGTCGAGGGTCCACCCGATGTCGGGGTGGTACACCCAGCCGTCCTCCCGCCGGTACACCCCGCCGCCCCAGCGGCCCGGGGCGCCGGCGGGGGAACGGGGCCACAGGTGCCCCCGCCACTTGGCGGCCGTCAGCACCGCGGCCCGGGCCACCCGCTCGCCCGTCGGCGTGCTGAGCCGGTGGGCGAGCGGGCGGTGCTCGCGCAGCGCCCACAGGCAGACGATCCAGGCGGCCGGGCCCCGGTAGACCTGTCCGGCGTCGCCGACCACCGTGATCTCGTCCAGGGTGGCCCCGTGGTCCAGGCCGGGGAAGCGGCGCCGGGCCTCCTCGGAGGCCGCGGGCACCAGGTCCAGCCGGACCAGTTGCGGCTGCCGCCGCAGCCAGCCGCTCAGATGCCGGCACAGCGGGCACTCGGCGTCGTAGAGCACCGTCAGACCGGTGACCGGCACCCGGTTCGCCGCGGACACCGATCTCACGCCCCGGTCGGCGCGGCGGGAGCCGCCCACGCCTGCGGGTCCACCGGCGGCACCTGCTCCCGCTCCATCCGCCCGCGGCGGCGGATCCGGCTGAGCACCCACACGTTGCCCAGGTGCAGCACCCCGAGGACCAGCAGCACCACGCCGAGCTTGGTGGAGAGCGCCTCGAAGATCCCGCGGGCGTCCGCGACGGCCTCGTCGCGGTTGAGGTACAGGGCGACGAAGCCGAAGTTGACCAGGTAGAAGCCGACCACCAGCAGGTGGTTGACGGCCCCGGCGAGCTTCTCGTCGCCCTTCATCACGTCGGCGAGGAAGATCCGCCCGTTGCTGCTGAGGGTGCGCGCCACCCAGACCGTGAGCCCGATGCTGACGACCAGGTAGACGACGTACGTGATCACCGTGAGGTCCATGCCCCCACCTTCCTTGAACGCGTTCAAAAAACGCTGACGAGATGAAGGTAGACCTCTTTTTGAACATGTTCAAGTCCGTTGCGCGGTCCGGGGCGCGCCTACGCTGGGGGGTGTGACGACTCCTCATCGGTTCATCGCCGCCGTGTGGAAACGGCTCCGCGGCTCGTGGCAGTGGCGGATCCTCCACCTCGCCAACGCCACCTTCATGGTGGGCGTGACGGGGGTGGTCCGCGACGACGCGGGGCGCGTGCTGGTGCTCCGTCACCGGCTGTGGAACCCGGCGCTGCCGTGGGGCCTGCCGACGGGATTCGCCAAGCGGGGCGAGGAGTTCGGGCAGACGGTGGTCCGCGAGGTCAAGGAGGAGACCGGGCTCGACGTCCGGCCCGGCCGGCTGCTCCGGCTGCGCAGCGGCTTCCGGCTACGTCTGGAGGTGGCCTACGAGGCGGAGCTGGTGGGCGGGGAACTGGCCGTCGACGACTTCGAGATCCTCGAGGCGAGGTGGTGCGATCCGGGAGACCTTCCGGAGGGCCTGCAGCCGTCCCACCACGAACTCCTCACGGACCTTCCGCGGGCGTGACGCCCCGAAGTGCCCGCGCGGGACCCGGGCCTCAGCCGCGGCGGCCGGCGGTCGCGGGCTCCGCGGCGCGCTCGCGCCCGGAGCCCCGCCCGGAGCCCCGCTCGGCGGGGGAGCCGGCCGTCGGGCGGGAGGCCCGGTCGTCGGCGGAGGCGCCGCGGGCGCGGGCGACGCCGCCCTTGCCGGTACCGCGGCCGCGCTCGCCGGCGGCCGGACCGCCCGCCGAGCGCCGCCCGTTCTCCGCCGAGTCGTCCCGCTCCCTTCGGCGGTCCTTCTCCCGGTCGCCCTCGTCGTCGTCGCGCTTCAGGGTGCCGTCGGCCGGCGCCTCGCCGCCGTCGCCGACCAGACCGGCGCAGTACGCGGACACCCCGGCGTTCCCCGCCGCGGCGTCCAGCTTGCGGCGCTGCTCCGCCGTCAGGGGCCGTCCGGCCAGGTGGTCGCGGCAGGCGTCGCGCAGCGACTCGTGGGACCCTCGGCCCCGGTCCCCGGACTGCCCGCCGGACGCGCCGCCGTCGGTGCCCCTGCCCTCCTTGCCGTGCGCGTCCCCGGATCCGGGCGCGTCCGTCGTGTCACCGCGCCCGGCCGTGCCGGACGTCCCGTGGCCCTCCTCGCCGGCGCCGCCGGCCGACGTGCCACCGCCGGGCGAGGGCAGGACGCCGGAGCCGTCGGTGACGCCCGAGAGGGCGCCCCCGGGCAGTGGGGCCGTCGGCGTCTCCGAGCCCAGCGGCACCGGCGTGGACGTCCCGGAGGGCACCGGCATCCCGGTGGCCACCGACCCGGCCGGGGCCCGGTCCCCGGAGACGAAGCCGTGCAGCCCGCCGCCGATCGCCGCGCCGCCGCCGACCACGCCGGTCACCAGCACCGCCGCCAGCACGAACCGGTGCCGGGCGGCGCCGCGACCGCGCCGCGCGCGCACCGGGAGTGCCGCGCCCGGGGTGTCGGGCCTGCGCGCCCCGGTCGCGCCGCGCGCGGTCCGAGCCGCGCGGAAGGCGGCCAGCGCGGCGTCCTCGCCGGCCGCGAAGTCCGCAACACGCTCCGCGGGACCCGCCGGAGCCGCCGAAAGGCTGTCCAGCATCCGCACGAGATCCCGGGCCGCCGCGGGGTCGTCCGCGCCCGGGCGCTCACCGCGCAGCAGACGCTCCGCCGTCTCGCGGTCCAGCCAGCTGTCGTGCTCCTCGGGCATCACATGTCCTTCTGCGTCCGCGTCGGCGCGTACGTCACTCCGGCGGACGTCACCAGCTTCTGGCGCGGCCACCGCGATGACGGCGGCACCAGCCCGAGTATGCCGAGCCGCTCCGCCACCGCCTCCACCGAGGAGGCCGTCAGCGGCTCCGGACCCGGCCCGGGGCCGGCGCCGCGGCCGGCCCCCGGCGCGGGTTCCGCGAGGAGTTCGGCCAGCTTCCGCAGTCCGCGGTGCGCCGCCTGCCGTACGGCGCCGGGCCGCTTGCCGAGCGTCGCGGCGGCCGACTTGGCGTCCAGCCCCATCACCACGCGCAGCACCACCGCCTCGGCCTGGTCGGCCGGCAGACGGGAGATCAGCGCGAACGCGCGGTCGGTGGCGAGGGCGTCGATCGCCTCCGCCGCCGTGTCCGCGGTGGCCGGCCGGTCGGCGAGTTCCGTCTCGTCGCCCGCGGTCGCCGGACGGCGGCCGCGCATGCGGATGTGGTCCAGCGCCCGGTTGCGGGCGATGCGCGCCGCCCAGCCGCGGAAGCGGTCGGCGTCGCCGGTGAAGCGGTCGAGGTCACGGGCGATCTGCAGCCAGGCCTCCGAGGTCACGTCCTCGGCGTCCGGGTCGCCCACCAATGTCCGTACATATCCGAGCAGCCGAGGGTGCACCGTGCGGTACACAGTCCGGAACGCGGTCTCGTCCCCGTCCTGTGCCGCGTGCACCGCGGCGGTCAGCTCCGCGTCGTCCCCCACGCCACGCGTGCCTTTCTCGCGCCCAGACCGGCACCGCGCCCGCGGTCCGGTTCGTCTCCGTCGCCCCTGGAACGGTACGGGGCCGGAACGCCCACGTCCATGTGTACGAGGAGGCCACGGCACTTTTTGTGTGCGTGGTGTGACAAATCTGCGGGCGGCGGCGCTGACACGAGTGCGGGCCGGTGACGGCCCGCACTGCGACGGTCGGGGCCTCTCCTGTGGGGGGTGGCGGCCCCGGCCGTCGCCCGTTCCAGCGTCAGCCCCCGTGCGGCGGCACGGGCGCCGCGGGCGGAACCGGAACCTCGACGGCGGGGACCGCCGTCCCGGCGGCCCGGGGGACGGCCAGCCAGTGGCCGACGGCCCAGGCGGGGCGGGCCGCCTGCACGGGCGCCCCGGCCTCCAGGGCCGACATCTTCTCCTGCTGCGCCGCCGAGAGCCGCAGCACCAGCAGCGCCGTCACCGCCATGGTCACCACGTCGAAGCCGTCCGCGGCCACCTTGGTGGCCGCGGCGACGCTCACCTCCACGAGCGGGAAGACGTCGCCCCGGAGGATGCCGTCACCGGCGACGACGCTGTCCAGCGTGTGGGCGTCGTCGAACGCGCTCCGGAGCAGGATCCCCAGCAGCCAGCTGATCAGCCACAGCGGCCACCACAGGCCGAGCAGCCTCGCTCTGCGGGAGGGTGCGGGGCGGGCC
>NZ_JBRIOU010000004.1:833703-836778 GCF_053474865.1 Streptomyces sp. CO7 | reverse complement strand
GTGCGGGGCGGGCCGAGGCCCACCAGATGTCGCTCGTGACCTGGAACGGGAACCACAGGTTGACCACCGGGAGGAACCAGCCCCCGAACACCCACCCCCGACTCCGCCGGTGCCCGCCCGGGGAGAACACCTCGGCGTTGCGCCGGACCCGGTGGAACCAGAGCAGGAGGACGACGCCGAGCGCGAAGTAGGCGACGGCCTGTGCCGTCGCCACCGTCCGCCACGGTCCGACCGTGTCGGAGGTCGTGTAGACGTCGGCCACCGAGGCTCCGGAGGCCAGCAGTTCGTTCGTCAGGTCGAACATCCGGAGGTCGGTCGACACCGCGTAGAGGTTGAGCAGCGCGAGCGCACCGAGCAGCCCGGCGGTCCAGCGGCCCAGGGTCAGCGGCGGGCGCAGCCGGACGTCCGGCGCGCCGGCCACGGGCCGCAGGCCGACGGCGCAGGGCGCGCAGTGCGCCGCATCGGGCTCGGCCTCGGCCGTCCGGCAGTTCAGGCAGTGCGGGCGGACCACGTCGTTCTCCCCGGAAGGTGTCGGCACGTCAGCTCCCGTGCGGCGGCACGGGCGCCGCGGGCGGAACCGGGGCTCCGGCGGCGGGCACGGTGGCCGCCAGGTCCATGGCCTTCTCGTGCTGCGCCGCCGAGAGCCGCAGCACGAACATCGCCGCCACCACCGCGGTCACGGCGTCGAACCCGTCCGAGGCCATCATCCAGAGCAGGCTGTCGCTGGCCGCGTCGACGGGTGGGGTGTCCTCCTCGAAGGCGCTGTCGAAGGCGCGCGAGGCGACCCGGCCCAGTACCCAGCTGCCCAGCCACAGCGCCCACCACAGGTTGAGCAGGACCCCGGCGCCCGGTGCTCCGGGCCGCTCCGAGGCCCGCCAGATGTCGCCGGCGATCTGCCGCGGGAACCACAGGTTCGCCACCGGGACGAACCAGCCCCCGATCGCCCAGCCCGGCGTCTTCCGGTGCTCGCCGGGGGCGAACACCTCGGCGTTGCTCCGGACCCGGTGGAACCAGACCAGGAAGACGGCGGCGGCGGCGACGAAGGCGACGCCCTGGGCCAAGGACACCACCACCATCAGCAGGCTCGTGCCGACCATGGCGTCGAGGCCGATCACGGTGGCCCCGGCGGCCGCCTGCTCGCCCGCCTCGGTGTACATGCGGTACTCCACCCCCACCGCGACCAGGTCGGTCAGCGCCACCAGTGCGAGCAGCGCGGCGACCCAGCGGCCGAGTGTCAGCGGCGGGAGCAGCCAGGCGCCCGGCGCGGCGGGCGCCGCGACGGGCGGGGCGACGGGCGGCCACGCCCCGGCGCACCGCGCGCAGTGCGGCCCGTCGGACAAGGCCTCGGACCTGTGGCAGCTGAGGCAGCGCACAACGGACTCCCGGAAAGCGACGACGCACGACGGCGGTGCGGGCGGACACAGCGGTGCGGGCGGGTGGCGTCGCCGCCACCCGCCCGCACCGGAAGGGGAACATACGTCCGACGGCACCGTGCCGTCCAGGGGAAATCAGTCGAGGCCGTCCGCCAGCTGCTGGAACTCCGCCCAGCTCAGCGAGGGTTCACGCCGGTCCCACAGCTTCTGCGAGGTCGCCCGCAGCGGCATCCGCAGCCCCGCCGCCACCTGCTCCTGGGTCTGCGCGTTCGGCCGGTCGCCCCAGACGGCGAACGAGCCGCCGAGGATCTGGGCGTCGTACCGCTCGGGCACCGCGGTCGAGCCGCGCACGACCAGCGGGGTCCACTCCTCGTAGATCCGCTTCCCGGTCGGGTAGACGAAGGTCAGCGGCTCGCCGAGCACGTAGTAGAGGTACTCGTCGTTGTAGTTGATCAGCTTGCGCCCGGCCTCCAGGAACTCCAGGGGCTTCCGGGCGCCGATCTCCTTGCCGGTCCAGTACGCCACCTGGATGTCCTGCGAGGGCGCGACCGCGCCCCCGTCGAAGAACCCGTCGTTCCAGGCGCGCGGGGTGCGGTCCAGCTTCTTCACGGTCGCGGCCCGGTCGTTGAGCCATCCGGTGGTCAGGTCCTCGACCGTGCCCTCGGGGCCGTACTTCTCGCGGGCGGCGGCGGCCAGCCCCGGGTACGTGGCCTCCGGGTCGCTCGCCAGCAGCGCCACGTACTCGTCGGCGCCCAGGTGCCACTCGGTGCCGGGGAAGACCTCGGCGTACTCCTGGATCAGCTCGTCCACGATCTTCCCGGCGGCCGGCTTGGCGATGTCGATCGCGCCCGCGGCCGGCCGGCCGTTCGCCTTGTACAGCTGGAGGTCCGGGTGGGCGTCGAGCACCGCGCCGAGGTGCCCGGGCGAGTCGATCTCCGGGACGATCCGCACGTGCAGGCTGCGGGCCAGGGCGACGATCCGGTTCACCTCGGCCTTGGTGAGGTGCGGGTCCGTCACCACCTCGGAGTGGCTGCTCGACTCGATGCGGAAGCCCTGGTCGTCGGAGAAGTGCAGGCCGAGTTCGTTGTACTTGAGGTCGGCGATCTCCCGGACGCGGGCCTCGATCCAGTCGGCCGCGTAGAACTTCCGCGCGATGTCCAGCATCAGGCCCCGCTTGGGCTCGGCCGGCTCGTCGCGGATCACGCCCTCGGGCGCGCCGCCGCTCCCGGCCACCGTCTGCTTGAGCGTGCGCGTGCCGTAGAAGACGCCGGCCTCGGCCGGCCCGCTGATCACCGCGCGGCCGCCGTCGACGGTCAGCCGGTACGACTCCGGGTTCGCGCCCTGGTCGCCGCCGACCTCCAGGCGCAGGTCCCCGGGCTTGCGGTCGCGGGCGCTCTTCTCCCCGGCGTAGGTCATCCCGAGCTCACGGGCGACCAGCCGCCCCTCGTCGGCCAGGCTGTCGTCGTTGACCACCACCCGGGCGGTCTTCGCCGGCCGCCAGCCGGGCCCGGAGGCCGCGGTGTACTGCGTGACGGCGGGGATGGTCCGCGGCGGCCCGGACACCGGCGTGGGGGAGGCGGGCGCCGCCCGGGTTCCGGCGGGCGTGCGGCTGCCGGGCGACCCGTCGTGGCCGGCCGGCCAGAGGTTGTAGGCCAGGACGGCCGAGCCGGCGACGGCCACGGCCGCCGCGGCCCTCCGGGCC
>NZ_JBRIOU010000004.1:828171-833603 GCF_053474865.1 Streptomyces sp. CO7 | reverse complement strand
GCCGTGCTGCGGACTGTTCGCGGAATGACGACTGTGCTGGCTCACCTTGCCAACGTAAGAGCGATTCGTCCCGATCGCCCGCCGACGCGCGGCGTCCACCCGTGCGGCGTTCGTCTCCCCTGCGAGTGAAAGACGAGTATTCGGCTACCGCCTCCGTGGTCGCACCGCTACCGTGTGTCCACAACTCCCACATCGTCCGCGCATCGTTCCTGCCGACCACATCCGGCGCCCCGACCCGGCGCCCCGGAACCCGCCGAGGACTCCCGCTGCCTTCGCCACGCATCCCGGAACAGGGCCGTGCCGCGCCCGACGGCCTGGAGCGGTTCAACCGGGCACCCGCGACCGCCGCCCGGCACCTTCTGTCCCGCTGCCTGCGCAACCACCGCTGGGCCGGCCGGCTGGCCTCCCACCGGCCGTACCCGGATCTCGCGTCCCTGCTCGCCGCCTCCGACGAGGCCGCCTACGACCTGTCGCCCGACGAACTGCTGGAAGCCGTCCGCGAGGAGTGCCGGATGCTCCGGACGGACGACCTCGCCCGGACCTTCCTCGCGGCGGACGACCCGCTCGCGGCGGCGGCCCTGCCCGCCACGCCGGGCGGCCGCGGCCTGTGGTCCGAGCAGCAGCTGCGGGTGGTGCGCTCGATGCCGCGCGCCGCCCGCACGGCGGTGCGCGCCGCCTGGGTGGCCTACGAGCAGCGGTTCGGGCACGGCTTCGTGCTCTCGCTGGACGGCGTGGACCCCGAGGACGCCCTGAACCACCTGCTCACCACCGTCCGCAGCAGGCTGGCCCTGGCCCCGGAGGACGAGCGGGTGGTCGCCGCCGAGGAGCTGCGGCAACTGGCACGCGAACGACTCACCCGACTGATTCGTTCCGATCGCCCGGATGATTTCGATCCGACTTGTGCCGAATTCCCCCCGTTCGCACCCCCGCTGGGACTACCGGTTTGATCACATCGGCAGGGCTGCGCTAAAGGTTCCGACAGCACGTCGCTACGATGGCCGGGGCCGGTGGACCGTACCCGGCCGGGCCCGTCCGACAGACAAAGCCGGCGAGGCCCCAATCCCCGCTCCCGGAGGGTTCTTCCGTGCCGGCTGGAACGCTTTACCGCGGACGGGAAGGAATGTGGTCGTGGGTGGCTCACCGAGTCACCGGCGTGCTGATCTTCTTCTTCCTGTTCGTCCATGTGCTCGACACCTCTCTCGTGCGTGTCTCCCCGGAGGCCTACGACGAGGTCGTGGCCACCTACAAGACGCCGCTCGTCGCGCTGCTGGAGTACGGCCTCGTCGCCGCGATCCTCTTCCACGCGCTGAACGGCCTGCGCGTCATCGCCGTCGACTTCTGGTCGAAGGGCACCCGCTACCAGAAGCAGATGCTCTGGGCCGTCGTCGGCGTCTGGGTCGTGCTGATGATCGGCGCGCTGTACCCCGTCCTCGGTCACGCCGCTCGTGAACTCTTCGGGAGCTGACGCGAAGCATGTCGAACAACACCGTCAAGACTGACACCGCTTCGGGCATCGGCCCGGTCGAGGAGGCGGGCGCCTCCCTGTACTCCGCCGACAACCCGGCCCCCGTGATCGAGCCCCCGCGCAAGCGCACCAAGAAGACCGGCAGGGCCACCCGGGGCAACTTCGAGCTGTACGCCTGGCTCTTCATGCGCCTGTCCGGCGTCGTCCTCGTCGTCCTGGTCATCGGCCACCTGCTGGTGCAGCTGGTCCTGGACGGCGGCGTGCAGAAGATCGGCTTCGCCTTCGTGGCGGGTCGCTGGGCATCGCCGTTCTGGCAGGTCTGGGACCTGCTGATGCTGTGGCTCGCCATGCTCCACGGCACCATCGGCCTGCGCACGATCATCAACGACTACGCGGAGCGCGCGAACACCCGTATGTGGCTCAAGGGCCTGCTCTACACGGCCACGGTGTTCACCATCCTGCTGGGCACGCTGGTGATCTTCACCTTCGACCCGAACATCCGCTAGATCCGGGGCTGCAGACTTCCATGAAGATCCACAAGTACGACACCGTCATCGTCGGCGCCGGCGGCGCCGGCATGCGCGCCGCCATCGAGGCGACGAAGCGCAGCCGCACCGCCGTGCTGACGAAGCTCTACCCCACCCGCTCCCACACGGGCGCCGCGCAGGGCGGCATGGCCGCCGCGCTGGCGAACGTGGAGGAGGACAACTGGGAGTGGCACACCTTCGACACGGTCAAGGGCGGTGACTACCTGGTCGACCAGGACGCCGCGGAGATCCTGGCGAAGGAGGCCATCGACTCGGTCCTCGACCTCGAGAAGATGGGCCTGCCGTTCAACCGGACCCCCGAGGGCCGCATCGACCAGCGCCGCTTCGGCGGTCACTCCCGCAACCACGGCGAGGCCCCGGTCCGCCGGTCCTGCTACGCCGCGGACCGCACCGGCCACATGATCCTCCAGACGCTGTACCAGAACTGCGTCAAGGAGGGCGTGGAGTTCTTCAACGAGTTCTACGTCCTGGACCAGCTCCTCACCGAGGTCGACGGCAAGCAGGTCTCGGCCGGCGTCGTCGCCTACGAGCTGGCCACCGGCGAGATCCACGTCTTCCACGCCAAGTCGGTCATCTACGCCTCCGGCGGCACCGGCAAGTTCTTCCGCGTGACCTCCAACGCGCACACCCTCACCGGTGACGGCCAGGCCGCCGTCTACCGCCGGGGCATCCCGCTGGAGGACATGGAGTTCTTCCAGTTCCACCCGACCGGCATCTGGCGCATGGGCATCCTCCTCACCGAGGGCGCCCGCGGCGAGGGCGGCATCCTCCGCAACAAGCACGGCGAGCGCTTCATGGAGAAGTACGCGCCGGTGATGAAGGACCTCGCCTCGCGAGACGTCGTCTCGCGCTCCATCTACACGGAGATCCGCGAGGGCCGCGGCTGCGGTCCCGAGGGCGACCACGTCTACCTCGACCTCACCCACCTGCCGCCGGAGCAGCTGGACGCCAAGCTGCCGGACATCACCGAGTTCGCGCGCACCTACCTCGGCATCGAGCCCTACACGGACCCGATCCCGATCCAGCCCACCGCGCACTACGCCATGGGCGGCATCCCCACCAACGTGCGCGGCGAGGTCCTCGCCGACAACACCACGGTGGTCCCCGGCCTGTACGCGGCCGGCGAGGTCGCCTGCGTGTCGGTGCACGGCGCCAACCGCCTGGGCACCAACTCGCTGCTGGACATCAACGTCTTCGGCAAGCGGTCCGGCATCGCCGCCGCGGAGTACGCGCACAGCGCCGACTACGCGCCACTGCCGGAGAACCCGGCCGAGTTCGTGGTCTCCGAGGTGGAGCGCCTGCGCAACGCCACGGGCGGCGAGCGGGTGGCCGACATCCGCCGCGAGCTGCAGGACACCATGGACGCCAACGTCATGGTGTTCCGCACCGAGCAGACGATCAAGGCCGCCGTGGAGAAGATCGGCGAGCTCCGCGCGCGCTTCAAGAACGTCTCGATCCAGGACAAGGGCAAGCGGTTCAACACCGACCTGCTGGAGGCCGTCGAGCTGGGCAACCTGCTGGAGCTGGCCGAGGTCATGGCCGTCTCCGCGCTGGCCCGCAAGGAGTCCCGCGGCGGTCACTACCGCGAGGACTACCCGAACCGCGACGACGTCAACTTCATGCGCCACACGATGGCGTACCGCGAGGTGGCCGAGGACGGCTCGACGAGCATCCGTCTCGACTACAAGCCGGTCGTTACGACCCGCTACCAGCCGATGGAGCGTAAGTACTGATGGCAACCCCGACCCTGGAGAAGACCGACGGCGGCGCCGAGCCCGGTTTCGCCGACTCCCCGTACATCACGGTCACCTTCCGCGTCCGCCGCTTCAACCCCGAGGTCTCGGCCGAGGCCCAGTGGCAGGACTTCACGCTGGAGATGGACCCCAAGGAGCGTGTGCTCGACGGTCTCCACAAGATCAAGTGGGACCTGGACGGCACGCTCACCTTCCGCCGCTCCTGCGCGCACGGCATCTGCGGCTCCGACGCGATGCGGATCAACGGCAAGAACCGCCTCGCGTGCAAGACGCTGATCAAGGACATCAGCCCCGAGAAGCCGATCACCATCGAGGCCATAAAGGGCCTGACGGTGCTCAAGGACCTCGTGGTCGACATGGAGCCGTTCTTCCAGGCCTACCGCGACGTGATGCCCTTCCTGATCACGAAGGACACCAACGAGCCGACGCGCGAGCGTCTGCAGTCCGCCGAGGACCGCGAGCGGTTCGACGACACCACCAAGTGCATCCTGTGTGCCGCGTGCACGTCGTCCTGCCCGGTGTTCTGGAACGACGGCCAGTACTTCGGCCCGGCCGCGATCGTGAACGCCCACCGCTTCATCTTCGACAGCCGTGACGAGGCGGGCGAGCAGCGCCTGGAGATCCTCAACGACCGTGACGGCGTGTGGCGCTGCCGCACCACCTTCAACTGCACGGACGCCTGCCCGCGTGGCATCGAGATCACCAAGGCGATCCAGGAGGTCAAGCGCGCGCTGATCACGCGTCGCATCTGACCCCCGGCCGCCGGCCGGCAGAGCCGTACGACGAGGGCCCCGCACACACCGTGCGGGGCCCTCGTCGTCGTGGCGTGCGGGGCGGGGGTGACATTTTCCGAACGGGTGGCGCTGAGGGAAGTGGGCCGACTGGTCATCGGCCGTCGCGGGAGCCAGGAGCTTTCCCCCGTACATCTGGCTCCCGCACCTCGCGCGGGCGGGGCACGTTCCCCCTGCCCCGCCCGCGCACCCCTCCCTCCGCTCCGTTCGGCGACCGGGTGACCGGCGTCCGCGACTATCGGTGGACGACCACCTTGTCGCCCTCGCGGACCGCCGCGAACAGCTGCGCGATCAGCTTCTCGTCCCGCACGTTGACGCAGCCGTGCGAGGCGCCCGCGTAACCACGGGCGGCGAAGTCGGGCGAGTAGTGGACCGCCTGGCCGCCGCTGAAGAACATCGCGTACGGCATCGGCGAGTCGTACAGCGTCGAGACGTGGTGCCGGGACTTCCAGTAGACGGTGAACTCGCCCTCCCGGGTGGGGGTGGCGACGGAACCGAAGCGGACCGCCAGGTGGGAGACCGTCCTCCCGTCCACCATCCAGCGCAGGGTGCGGGTCGTCTTGTCGACGCACAGCACCCGCCCCTTCAGGCAGCGCGCGTCCGGCAGGCCGGGCTCCTGGCCGCCCATCAGGAACAGGTCCCACTGACCCGGTTCGGAGGTCATGTCCAGCAGGCGCTGCCAGCTGACGGAGTCCATCCGGCCGGTGCGGGGCAGGCCGCGCTTGTCCTGGAAGCCCTCCACCGCCTTCTCGGTGGCCTTGTCGTACACGCCCGTCGGCCCCTGGAACAGCCAGGCGATCTGCCGCAGCCGGGCCTGCAGCTCCCGGACGTCGCGCCCCTCGTCACCCGGCTTCCACAGCACCTTCGCCGGGGC
>NZ_JBRIOU010000004.1:826091-828071 GCF_053474865.1 Streptomyces sp. CO7 | reverse complement strand
ATTCCCGTCGTCGCCGGAGGCCCCGGTCCACGCCGGTTCGCTGCCCGGCTCCACCGAGCAGCCCGCCACGGCGACCGCCAGCGCGGCCACCGCCGCGGCGGCGGCCGGCCACCGGACCTGGCCGCGTCCTGTCGTTCCCGTTGTGCGTGTCATCGCGCCGACCCCCGTCGTGTGTGCGCCGTGCTGTGCCGTTGTCGTCATGCTCCCCGCCGCGGCGGCCGGCCGAACCAGGGCTCACCCAGGCGTGTTGTGAGCAAGGTCCCAGCGTGTGCCCCTCCACCGACCGCGCGCCCGCCGCTACAGTCCGTGGCAGGAGCCGCATTTACCGGCGAGTAACCCCAGTGGTCAACCCCCCAGCAAGGACGCGGAGGCACATTCCATGGCGCGCGAGTCGGAGTCCGGACTGCCCATCGAGCCGGTCTACGGGCCGGGCGCCCTGGAGGGCTGGGATCCCGCCGCCAAACTGGGCGAGCCCGGATCGTATCCCTTCACCCGCGGCGTGTACCCCTCGATGTACACGGGCCGTCCGTGGACCATGCGGCAGTACGCGGGCTTCGGCACCGCCGTCGAGTCCAACCAGCGCTACAAGCAGCTGATCGCCAACGGCACCATGGGCCTGTCGGTCGCCTTCGACCTGCCCACCCAGATGGGCCACGACTCGGACGCCCCGATCGCCTCCGGCGAGGTGGGCAAGGTCGGCGTGGCGATCGACTCCATCGACGACATGCGGATCCTCTTCGGCGGCATCCCGCTGGACAAGGTGTCCACGTCGATGACGATCAATGCCCCCGCCTCCCTGCTGCTCCTGCTCTACCAACTCGTCGCCGAGGAGCAGGGCGTGAGCGCGGACAAGCTCACCGGCACCATCCAGAACGACGTGCTCAAGGAGTACATCGCCCGCGGGACGTACATCTTCCCGCCCAAGCCCTCACTGCGGCTGATCGCGGACATCTTCAAGTACTGCAAGGCCGAGATCCCGAAGTGGAACACCATTTCGATCTCCGGCTACCACATGGCCGAGGCCGGCGCCTCGCCCGCGCAGGAGATCGCGTTCACCCTGGCCGACGGCATCGAGTACGTCCGCACCGCGGTCGCCGCGGGCATGGACGTCGACGACTTCGCGCCCCGCCTGTCGTTCTTCTTCGTCTCCCGCACGACCATCCTCGAGGAGGTCGCCAAGTTCCGCGCGGCCCGCCGCATCTGGGCCCGGATCATGCGGGACGAGTTCGGCGCGAAGAACCCGAAGTCGATGATGCTGCGCTTCCACACGCAGACCGCAGGCGTCCAGCTCACCGCCCAGCAGCCCGAGGTCAACCTGGTGCGCGTCGCCGTGCAGGGCCTGGCGGCGGTGCTCGGCGGCACGCAGTCGCTGCACACCAACTCCTTCGACGAGGCCATCGCGCTGCCCACCGACAAGTCGGCCCGCCTGGCGCTGCGGACCCAGCAGGTGCTCGCCTACGAGACCGACGTGACGGCGACCGTCGACCCGTTCGCCGGCTCCTACGTCGTCGAGCGGATGACCGACGAGCTGGAGGAGCTGGCCGTCGGGCTGATGGAGAAGGTCGAGGAGATGGGCGGCGCGGTCTCCGCCATCGAGCGCGGCTTCCAGAAGTCCGAGATCGAGCGCAGCGCCTACCGGATCTCGCAGGAGACCGACGCGGGCGAGCGGGTCGTGGTGGGCGTCAACCGCTTCCAGCTCGACGAGGAGGAGCCCTACGAGCCGCTGCGGGTCGACCCGGCGATCGAGGCCCAGCAGGCGGAGCGGCTGGCCCGGCTGCGGGCCGAGCGCGACCAGGGGGCCGTGGACGCCGCCCTCGCCGCGCTGAAGAAGGCGGCGGAGGGCGAGGACAACGTCCTCTACCCGATGAAGGACGCGCTGCGGGCCCGCGCGACGGTCGGCGAGGTCTGCAACGCCCTCCGCGACGTCTGGGGCACGTACATCCCCTCCGACGCGTTCTGATCCCCCCGGGGGGCGGGCCC
>NZ_JBRIOU010000004.1:817952-825991 GCF_053474865.1 Streptomyces sp. CO7 | reverse complement strand
CCCCCAAGGACTTCGTCCAGGGGGTACCCCCATCGCCCCCTGGGTGGCCCAGCCGCCCGCAGCGGGAGTACGGGCACCGCACGTCCCCGGCAGGGGGAGTTGGCCGGGGCGTCACCTCCGCGTCGGCCCCGGTTCCCACCATTCGCCCCCGCGTCCGCGCGCATTCACCCGTCCGACGTTTTCCCTTCCTAGCGTGCTCGCAGAACCCGACAGGTGACAGCGAGCGGCAGCGAGCAGGAGTGGCATGACGGCGGTCGAGGAGAGACGTCCGGGCACCAGAGGCGCGGGGCAGCTGGAGGACTGCCTCGCCGCCTGCGCGGTGCACAGCGGCAAGTTGGTCGGCAGCGTCGACCGTCGGCGCGGGGAGCTGGCCGAGGAACTGCGCAAGCTGCTCGCGCTGTGGAGCATGCGCCCGGCCGCCCAGGCCGCCCCGCAGGGCGCCGCCGGCGCGGCCGCGGTGCTGAAGCGGGTGGTGAAGGGCGGCTCCGCCGGGACCCGGCTCACCAACGACGTGCTGGACGCGCTGATCGCCGTCGCCGGCAAGGCGCTGCGCTGCGACTACGACGACGAGCGCCGCCTCGCCGAGCTGATCGCCGACACCGTGCTGGCGCTGCGCGAGAACTCGCGCGCCGGCTGGCGGCTGCGCGCCCGTGTGATGGAGGCGAAGGGCGACGAGGCGGCCGCCGTCGAGGCGTACGCCCGCTTCCTGGAGCTCACCAGCAACGACGGCACCGGCATCGCCGCCAAGCTGACCGGCCTGCGCACCGCCGCCGACCGCGAACGCGACCTGCTGGACCTGCTGTGCCGCACCCGCCCGGGTGCGCAGGCGCTCGCCGCCCGGCGGCCCGCGACCGAACTGTGGGCCGAGGGCCTGGAGCTGCGCGCCCGCGGCGCCCGGGAGGAGGCGGAGGACCTGCTGGTCGCCGCCCTGCTGGCGCACGCCCGCTCCGGCGCCCCGGTCCCCGACCGGCAGCGGCTGCTGTCCGGTTACGTCGACCTGCGCGTCGAGGACGCCCGCACCGGCGGTGACCCGCGGGGGACCGGCGCGCTCACGGAGCTGGCCGCCCTGTGGTCCGAGCAGCACCGCACCCGGCGGCGCGGCCCGGTCGCCGACCCCGCCATGGGCGGCGTCACCTGGCTGAGCCTCGGCGAATTCCGCAACACGATCGAGGGCCGCTCGGTGTGCCTGGTCGCCAACTCCGGCCGGGTCGGCGCCGGCGGCCTGGGCCGGGAGATCGACGACTACGACCTGGTCGTCCGGTTCAACTCCTACCGGATCGACCCGGCCCACACCGGCAGCCGGACCGACGTCCACGCCACCATCCACAAGCACGGCTTCAACTGGGACAAGCCGGTGACCACCCGCCTGGTCTTCGGCGGGCTCTCCCACGAGTGGAAGTACTCGCTGCGCAACCGCCTGGTCCCCGGCGCCCAGGAGTACCTGGGAGACGAGTCGCTGCGCTGGCCACTGCGGAACATCGGCAAGGTCGGTTCCGACGAGTGGCCGGCCATCCCCACCACCGGCTTCAACATGCTGTGGCTGCTGGACTTCCTGGACGTCAACCCGGTGATCGACCTGATCGGCTTCGACTTCTACGAGAGCGGCGCCTACCGCGTCGACGCGGCGATGAAGCTGCCCATCACCACCGTCCACGAGTACACCAGCGAGAAGGACTGGGTCCTCGCCCGGGCCCGCCGCGTGACCGACACGAGGATCTCCCTGCGATGACCGCCACCCTCCCCGACCTGACCGAGCAGGCCCGGCAGACCTCCCCGCGGACCGGCGCCGTGCCCGACACCGCCGCCCACGCGCTCACCGGCCGGCGGCGGATCGCCTTCGCCGCCTACGTCGACGAGAACTACCTGCCCGGCTTCCTGACCCTGCTGCGCAGCCTCGCCCTGACCAACCCGGGCCTGTGCGAGGACTTCGTCGTCCTGTACGACGACCTGCGGCCGTCCTCCGTCGCCCGCATCCGCGCCCTGCACCCGCGGATCGTGCTGCGCCCGGTGGACGCGGAGCACTACGACTCCTACGCCAAGGGCGACCAGCACAACTACCTGGTCCGCAAGGCCTACTTCATCCTCGACGTGTTCCGCATCCGGGACTACGACACGGTGATCACCCTGGACACCGACATGGTGGTCCTCGGCGACCTGGGCGAGCTGCTGCGGCTGCGCGAGGGGCTCGCGGCCGTCCCGCAGTTCTTCCACGGCCGGCACAAGCTGAACTCCGGGCTGCTGGTCATCCAGCGCGAGTACCTGTCCGACGCGTTCTGCGCCCGGATCGACGAGACCGGCCGCAGCGGCGCCTACGAGCTGGACAAGCACGACCAGGGCATCCTCAACGCCGTCCTGGACGGGGAGTTCACCCGCCTCGACGCCCGCTACAACTTCGTCAAGCGGCGGCTCTCCGGCGACCTGGAGGTCCCCGACGACGTCGCGATCCTCCACTTCACCGGCCGCCACAAGCCCTGGCAGGGCGGCGAGGCCGGCTACACGCGGGCGGAGGAGCGCTGGCACGACTACGCGATGACGGACGACGAGTTCCGCGCCGCCTTCGCCGCGCTGCCCGCCGGGGCCGGCGTCCACCACGACCTGCTCGTCCACCTCGGCACCGCCCACGTGGCCCGCACCGGCGACCCGGAGACCGCCCGCCGGGTGGCGTCCGCGCACATCGCGGCGGGGGAGTACCAGGAGGCCGTGGACGTCCTCGGCCGGGTCCGGCTGACCGTGGACGACTCGGCGGGCCACGAGGTGCTCGGCCACGCCCTGATGAGCGTCTCCCGGTACGAGGAGGCCCGCACCCACCTGCTGCTGGCCGCCGCCGACCCGGGCCGGGCCGCCGTCGCCTGTGCCCGCCTCGCCCAGATCGCGTGGGTGCACGGCCGGGACGACGAGGCCCGGCGGCACGCGAACACCGGCCTGTCCGTCGACCCGACACACCGGCCGAGCCGCATCTGGGCCGAGCGCACCCGCCCCGGGGCGGCGCTGCCCGGGCAGCAGCAGGGCGCGCCGGAGGACCAGCTCGCCCACGTCGCCTTCTACATGGAGCGGCAGGGCAACGCGGGCGACAAGCTGCTCCCGGAGAGCGTGCGGCAGGCCTTCGGCGCCGACACCACCTCCCGGCGCTGGCACCCCGTGCACGCCCACCGGCTCTTCGACCGGGCCGCCCTGGAGCGGGTCAACGCCCGCCGCGGCCTGGTGATCGGCGGCGGCGGCCTGTTCATCCCCGACACCATGCCCAACGGGGCCAGCGGCTGGCAGTGGAACGTCTCCGACGAGGCGCTCCGCGCGATCGACGTGCCGATCCTGGTGTACGCGGTCGGGTTCAACGCCTTCGACGGGCAGTCCTACCGGGCCCGCCGGTTCGCCGAGAGCCTGCGCCTGCTGGTGGAGCGCTCGGCCTTCTTCGGCCTGCGCAACCACGGCTCCATCGAGAAGGTCCGCGCCATGCTGCCGGAAGCCCTGCGGGACAAGGTGCGCTTCCAGCCCTGCCCCACCACCGTCGCCCGGCACATCGTCCCCGGCTGGACCGACCCGGTGCGCCGCCAGGACACGGTCCTGCTCAACGCCGCCTACGACCGCGCGGGCCTGCGCTTCGGCCACGACTACGACCACTTCCTCGCCGAGACGGCCAAGGCGGTCCGGGCGATCGGCGAGCGCGCCGAGGTCCGCTGCGTGGCGCACGCGCTGGAGGACGAGCGGATCGCCTTCGACCTGCGGCGCGAGCACGGCATCTCGCTGCCGGTGATCCCGATGTACGACTACGACAACGACCGGATACGGGAGACCTACGCGGACACCCGGCTGGTCATCGGGATGCGGGGTCACGCGGGGATGATCCCGTTCGGCCTCGGCACGCCGATCGTCAGCCTGATCTCCCACCCGAAGATGGCGTACTTCCTGCGGGACATCGGCCGCCCCGAGTGGGGCGTGTCGGTCCACGACCGCGACCTCGGCGCTGTTCTCACCGAGCGGGCGCTGGGCATCCTCGACGACCACGACGCCACCGTCGCGGACGTCCACGCCCGCCAGGCCGAGCTGTGGGAGGTCACCCGGGAGAACGCCGCCCGCATCAAGGCCCTCCTGGACCGCTGAGGTCCGGCGCACGACGGCGAGGGGCCGCCCCCGGTACCGGGGGCGGCCCCTCGCCGTCGTCCTGGACGTGCCGTGCCGGTCAGCGCTCCCGCGGCCGGCGTGCCCGCAGCGACCGGGCCCTGCGGACGGCGCGGCGGAGGGTGCGGCTGCGGGCCAGGAAGGTCAGGCGGTCCGGGACACCGCCCGGGAGCGCGAGGCCGGTCAGGCGTCGGCGCTTGAAGTAGCGCAGCCACCGCGCGTCCTGATGCCCCCTGAGGAACCGCTCGGCCTCCGGACGCAGCGCGGGGTGGATCCTCGGCTGCATCGCGAAGCCCACCGCGCGCACCAGCTCGCCGAGCTCCCCGACCGTCATGGACGCCCGCTGCCCGCGGACCGCGTCGGCGTCGTCGAGGTCGGGCAGCAGGGCGTCGACCACGGTCACGGGGATCCGGTTGCTGTTCTCGTACGGGCGCAGCCGCTCGAGCAGCAGCCCGGTGCTCGTGCGGGCCACCGGGATGCCGTGCAGGGCGGAGGCGGTGAGCAGCGCGGTGGAGAAGCAGCCGGCCACCAGCGCGGGCCGGATCCGCCGGAACAGCACCTCGGCCAGGACCGGCTCGTCCAGCACGGTCAGCTCGGCGCCCAGGCGCTCCGCCTCGTCGACCACGGCGCGGTGCCAGGCGGCGGGCGCGGTGGGGTGCGGCTTGAAGACCAGGGACCGGTGGCCGAGGGCGACCGCGCCGCGCACCAGCCGCAGGTGCAGGTCCTCCTCCTCCTGGGGGGTGAGGATGTTCAGCGCCGACAGGTACTGCCCGAGCAGCAGGGCCGGACCCTCGGGGAGCGCGGGCAGGTCGTCCGCCCGCTCGGCCAGTTCGTCGAGGACCTTGCCGAACGCGTCCGTGGGGACCAGCTCGGCCGGCACGCCGAACTCGGTGAGCAGCAGCGGCCGCAGGCCCGGCACCAGGTCCAGGTGCAGGACCCGGGTGACGCGGGTGCCGACCAGGGGGTCCAGCTTGATCCGGGTGGGCCCGTAGCTCATCAGGCCGTCCGCGTACACGGTCAGCGGGGCGCCATGGAAGATCTGCGCCACCCCCAGCGCGGGCTGGGCCTGGAGGGACTCCACGGCCAGCTCCACGTCGTCCTCGCCGAGCCCCCAGGCGAGGCGGAAGTGGCGCTCCCACAGGACGGTGTCCTCCTCGCGGGGCGACCAGCCGGACGGGTGGAACGGGGCGACGGCCTCGTTCCAGGAGCGGACCTCGTCGAAGCGCCCGCGCAGCGCGGCGAAGCCGGGGGCCTCGTCGAGGGCCGGGGTGGTCTCCGGCACGGCGGCGTTGTTGGAGACCAGCAGGACGCGGCGTCCGGCGTCCTGGCCGAAGCAGCCTGCGTCCACGGCGGCGGCCAGGGTGGCGGCGCCGTAGAGGGTCGAGGCGAGGAAGATCTGCGTGGTCACGCGGCGGCTCCCACGGCCGGGCGGCGGCGCAGCCGGCGCAGCCGGGTCGCGCGTTCGGCGTCCATCGAGTCCAGGGTGCGCTCCAGCACCTCCTGCGGCATGCGGCGCAGCGCGGCCGCGCTCAGCGCGCGCAGTCTCCGGCCCACCTCCGGTTGATATCTGCCCTCCGCGTCGGCGGCCAGATGGTGGCACATCATCGCGCAATAGGTGCGCACGACCTTCGGCAGGAGTTCTTCCCCGTCCGGGTCCTCGGCGGTTTCCGCGAGGACCGTGTCGAATGCGCGCAGGAAATCCAATTGCCGTTCGTCGCCGATACGGGTGAGCGAGGACGCCACTCCGCGGCGGTAGAAGACGCCGTACAGGTTCAGCACGGCGAACGACGTGGCCCCGCGGTGCATCCGCCACGTCCACAGGCGGTCCTCGCAGGTGTGCAGGCCCTCGGTGAAGCGGAGCAGGCCGCGGTCCTCCAGCCGGCGGTGGTAGACGTCCGCCCACACGAAGGGGTGGTCCACGGACGTCGAGCGGTCCGCGGGCAGGATCGCCGAGCGGGGGTCCATGACCTGGCCGCGGCGACCGTGCGGCACCCGCTGGACCACCCGTTCACGGCCGGTGGAGCGGACGTGGTCGGTGCGCAGGAAGTCGCAGCCCAGGTCGTCCATGGCCGCGACCAGCCGCGCGTAGTGACCGGGGACGAGCCAGTCGTCGCCGTCCAGGAAGGTCACGTACCGGCCGCGCGCCGCCTCCAGTCCGGTGTTGCGCGCGGCGGCGATGCCCCGGTTGCGCTCGTGCCGCAGCAGCCGCGCCCCGGGCAGGCGGCGCCGCGCCCGTTCCAGCAGGTCCGGGGTGTCGTCGGTCGAGCAGTCGTCGACCAGCAGGAACTCGACGTCGGGTCCGGTGTTGGCCTCGAGGCTCCTCAGGGTGTCGGGCGCGTACTGCCGCACGTTGAAGAAGGGAACGATCACGGAGAGCTTGACCACGCCCCCGACGCTAGGCGCTCGCCCGGCCCGCATTCTTATCCCTCGGTGGACTCCGGGTGAACAGGGGCCGGAAAGGACGTGAACCGTCCTTTCCCGAATTGCTCCGACCGGCCGATTGGTTTCGCGGCGGCTTTCTGTTCACCGTTTGTTGGAGTGCGGTTGGGCCGGGCCTCGGAATGCCTTTCTAGCGTTCCTGGTGTGTCAGCACGCACTACGCAAACGTCAGCAGCCGCTCCGCTGCGGGTCGCGGTCCTCGCGGACTCCGACACCCGGTGGAAGTGGGGCGCCCTCACCGCACGGCGGCTCGCGCCGGCCGGCCGGGAGGTCCGCCTCCACGGCCGCCTCCTGCGCGGCCGCGCCACGCCCACCCCGCGCCAGCTCGCGGAGGTCGGCGTCGAGGCGGACTCCCTGCGCGAGGTGAGCGCGGTCGAGTTCCTGCGCGCCGCCTCCGAGGAGCGGTACGACGTGGTGGTCCTCGCCCTGGTGGGCGGCGGCGTCCAGGCCGTGCTGCACGGACTGCGGCACGCGTGGGGTGCCCGCGCCGAGGGCCGACGGCCGGTGGTCGTGACCGGCTATGTCGGCGTCGTCTACGAGAAGCTCGCCGACGGCCTGCTGCTGCGCCACGGCGCCGACCTGGTGCTGGCCAACTCGACGGAGGACGCGGACCGTTTCCGCGCCGTGTACGAGGGTGTGGGCGCCGACCCGGACGCCGTCACCGAGGTGGCGCTGCCCTTCCTCGGCGGCGAGCCCTACCGGGGGGAGGAGCAGGACCGGCCCCGCACCGTGGTGTTCGCAGCCCAGCCCTCCGTGCCGGAGACACGCAAGGACCGCGAGTACCTGCTGGAGCGGCTCATCGGGCACGCCCGGCGGCACCCGGAGCGCGAGGTCCTCCTCAAGCTCCGCTCCCGGCCCGGCGAGCACACCACCCACATCGAGGAGCTGCCTTACCAGAAGCTGGTCCAGCGCCTGGACCGGCCGTCCAACTTCCGCCTCGTCTACGGTCACATGGGCGAGGTCCTGGACCGCACCGACCTGCTGGTGACGGTGTCCTCGACGGCGGCCCTGGAGTCCCTGCACCGCCGCATCCCCACCGCGGTCCTCACCGACCTCGGGGTGCGCGAGACGCTCGGCAACCACCACTTCACCGGCTCCGGCATCCTCGCCTCCTTCGACGAACTGGACGCCGGGCGCCTGCCGGTCCCTGACGAGGAGTGGCTGGCCCGCCAGGGAGTGGCGGCCGACGGCAGCTACCAGCACGCCTACGACGCCGCCCGCGAACGCCTCGCCAAGCTGCTCCGGGCGCCCCAACTGCCGCCGCTCGACCCGTACTACACGAACCGCACCGCGCCCGGCTACCTGCCCGGCATCCTCGCCCGCCACCACCTGGCCCCCGACGGGGCCCCGCTGCCCGGCGCGCCCGTCACCGACCGCGCGCCCGGCCCGCTGCGCCGGGCCGTGCGGGAGACCGCGCGCGGCGCCTACCGGCACGGGGTGCAGCGGGTGGCCCCCCTGATCCGACGCCTGGGAGAGCTGTGAAC
>NZ_JBRIOU010000004.1:816110-817852 GCF_053474865.1 Streptomyces sp. CO7 | reverse complement strand
GTCCTCGCGGTGATCCCCGCCCGGGGCGGCTCCAAGGGGGTCCCCGGCAAGAACCTCGCCCCGGTCGCCGGCGTCCCGCTGGTGGTCCGCGCGGTGCGGGCCTGCCTCGCCGCCCGCCTGGTCACCGACGTCGTCGTCTCCACCGACGACCCGGCGATCGCGGCAGCCGCCCGCGAGGCGGGGGCCGAGGCGGTGGTGCGCCCCGCGGCCATCGCCGGGGACACCGCCACCTCCGAGTCCGCCGTCCTGCACGCCCTGGACGCCCACGAGGCGCTCACCGGCACCCCGGCCGACGTGGTCCTCCTCGTCCAGTGCACCAGCCCGTTCCTCGCCCCCGAGGACGTCGACGGCGTCGCCGCGGCGGTGGCCGAGGACGGCGCCGACACCGCGGTCACCGTCGCCCCCTTCCACGGCTTCCTGTGGCGCGACGACGCCACCGCGCGGGCCGCCGGACCCGGCGGGCACGGCGTGAACCACGACAAGGCCCACCGGCCGCGCCGCCAGGACCGTCCCCAGGACCTCCTGGAGACCGGCGCCGCCTACGCGATGGACGCGGCGGGCTTCCGCGCCCACCGGCACCGCTTCTTCGGCCGCACCGAGCTGGTCCGCACGGACCCCGCCCGGGTGCTGGAGATCGACGACCCGCACGACCTCGCCCGCGCCCGCGCGCTGGCGCCACTCCTCGACGCGGCCGGCCCCGGCCGCGTCGACCACCCGATCCACGACCTCGCACGCACCAGGTAAGGAAGTCCCCCGCATGAACAGCACCACCTCCACCCTCACGTCCGTCGGCGCCATCAACTCCCGCCTGCGCGCCTTCGGTTCGCGGCTGGTCGGCACCGGGCAGCCGGTCTACGTCACCGGCGAGATCGGCATCAACCACAACGGCGACCTCGACAACGCCATCAAGCTGATCGACGCCGCCGCAGACGCCGGCTGCGACGCCGTGAAGTTCCAGAAGCGCACCCCCGAGATCTGCACCCCGCGCGACCAGTGGGACATCGAGCGCGACACCCCCTGGGGCCGGATGACCTACATCGACTACCGCCACCGCGTCGAGTTCGGCGAGGACGAGTACCGCGCCATCGACGCGCACTGCAAGGAGCGCGGCATCGACTGGTTCGCCTCCCCGTGGGACACCGAGGCCGTCGCCTTCCTGGAGAAGTTCGACCTCCCCGCCCACAAGGTGGCCTCCGCCTCCCTCACCGACGACGAGCTGCTGCGCGCCCTGCGCGCCACCGGCCGCGCGGTGATCCTCTCCACCGGCATGTCGACGCCCAAGCAGATCCGGCACGCCGTCGAGGTCCTCGGCTCCGAGAACATCGTGCTCTGCCACGCCACCTCGACCTACCCGGCCAAGGCGGAGGAGCTCAACCTGCGGGTGATCAACACCCTCCAGCAGGAGTTCCCGAACGTCCCGATCGGCTACTCCGGCCACGAGACCGGCCTGCAGACCACGCTCGCCGCGGTCGCCCTCGGCGCCGTCTTCGTCGAGCGCCACATCACCCTCGACCGCGCCATGTGGGGCTCCGACCAGGCCGCCTCCGTGGAGCCGCAGGGCCTGGCCCGCCTGGTGCGCGACATCCGCACCATCGAGGCGTCCCTCGGTGACGGCGTCAAGAAGGTCTACGAGTCCGAGCTCGGCCCGATGAAGAAGCTGCGCCGCGTCGCCGGCGTGGTCGCCGAGGCCGAGGTCCGGGCGCCCGCCGTCTGAGCGCGGCGCCCTCCCACCCCCACCCCAC
>NZ_JBRIOU010000004.1:815224-816010 GCF_053474865.1 Streptomyces sp. CO7 | reverse complement strand
CTCCCACCCCCACCCCACCGACAGGACGGCTGGTCAGCCCATGAGCACCGTGAGCACCGAGAGCCCGCGCACGCTCGCCTTCGTCGAGAGTCCCGTTCAGCTGCTCAACGTCATGGAATGGGCGGCGCACGCCCGCGAGCGCGGCGTCGGGCTGGTCGTCCTGTCGCCCACCGACCCGATGAGCCGGGGCCAGCTGCGGCGGATGTCCGAGCTGGCCCGCAGCGAGGGCCACGACGTCCGCTGGGAGGAGGCCCGGGGCGGCGCGCTGGCCCCCTTCAAGACCGTCGGAGGGCTCACCGGCCCGCTGCGGCGGGCGGAGCGGATCGTCGTCGGCGACCCGTTCTCCCGCTACGTGCAGCTGCTGCTGGGCATCGCGCCGGCCCGGGACCTTGTGGTCGTCGACGACGGCACCGCCACCCTGGAGTTCACCGCGCAGCTGGTGCGGCGCGAGCCGCTGGTGCGGTGGCACCGGCGCGGGGCGCGGCCCTCGCCGCGCGACCTCGCGCTGGCGCCCGTCTCCCGCTACGCGCGGCGGCGGCTGACGCCCAAGGAGCGGCGGCGGGTGGAGATCTTCACCGCCATGCCGCTGGCGGAGGTCCCCGCGGACGCGGTGGTCACCGTCAACGACTTCGCCTGGACCCGGTCCGCCTTCGGACCGCCGACGGTCACCGAGGGGGCCGACCTGGTGGGCACGTCCCTGGTCGAGACGGGGGTGGTGGACGTCGAGGCGTACATGGCGGTGGTGGGGCGGCTGGCACGGGAGCACGGGGTGCGGCGGTACTTCGC
>NZ_JBRIOU010000004.1:814543-815124 GCF_053474865.1 Streptomyces sp. CO7 | reverse complement strand
CCGCTGGCGCTTCGAAAGCCTCGGCCTCACCTGACCCCCCGTGCCCCGGACCGCCGCCTTCGCGCGACGGTCAGCGCACCCGTTGCCGTTCCCACGAGCGGCAGCGCCTCACTTTGCTGCGTGCGGCCGAGCCTTCCACCCCCCTGCGGGCGGCCGAGCCTGTCACCCCGTTGCGGGCGGCACCGCCTGACATTGCTGCGGGCAGCTGGGCCTTCCACCCCCTTGCGGGCGGCCGAGCCTGCCACTGCTGCGGGCGGCCGTGCCTGCCACCCCTTTGCGCGCGGCCGCGCTCGTCCTCCCGACGGGCGGCCCCGTGTCTGCCACCCCTTGCGGGTGGCCGTGCCTGCCATCCTGCGGGCGGCTGGGCCGCCCAGGGGGCGGCACGGGCGGGCGCAGGCCCCGGCCTCCGCGGCGAGCGGCTCGCCCCACCCCGCCCAAGGCGACGGCACCTTACACACGGGACCCTGACCGCAGCGCGGCGCAGGCTGAGCCCGGTGGCAGCACCGTTCGACCCCCGCCCCGCCCCCTTCCCAGAGGGGCTTACCTGTCGTGGAGCGAGCCGTCTTGTGAGGACGTGAGGC
>NZ_JBRIOU010000004.1:806342-814443 GCF_053474865.1 Streptomyces sp. CO7 | reverse complement strand
GGATAGCGGTGGAGAGCGGACTCTCGGTGGTGCGGCCGGATCTGCCGCTGGAGCTGATCGCCCGGCGGGGTCCCACAGCCCGCACCGTCCTCAGTTTTCCCTCCACGGTGCTCCACACCCTGCCGCCCGCGCTCGCCGGGACCGGGGCGCGGGTGACGGCCTGTGACATCGACCCCTCGTGGATCACCCAGCGGGCCTCGCCCCGCGCCCACGGCTTCCTCAGTGGCGTCACCCTCGCCGCCCGCGACGTCCACCGTCTCACCATGGGGTCGGCCTCCGTCTGAGCGGTGTCCGGCGCCTGCCCGTGGTCGCCGGGCGGACCGGCTCCGGCGGCGCGACGAGACGCGGTCTCCCCGGTCGGCCCAGTGATGCCCGTGGTGCGCGGGGGAAGGAGCACTGGGACCGAGGGAGGCCGGATGGAGCACGAGCGGCTCAGGCTGGACGAATTTCTGACGGCGGCGGAGGCCGCCGCGCCGGGGGAGTCCGTGGACGTGATCGCGCGCAATCTGCGCGACCGGTTCGGCGCGGTGGCCGTGTCGTTCCTGTTCGTCGACGTCATCGGCCTGAGGATGGTGCGGATGTGCGAGGACACCGCGACGGGCCAGAGCCGCGGTGTCGAGCAGATCCCGCTGGTCGGCAGCGTCTACGACGAGGTGCTGCGCACCCAGCGGCTGACACGGCTACCGGACGGAGGGTCGGGACAGCGGGTGATCGCGCCCGTCACCAACCGGGGCGACGCGATCGGCGTACTGGAACTGACCCTGCCCCGCGCGGACGACGACGTGCTGGAGCAGATCGGGCAGGCCGCGCACGCGCTGGCCTACATCGTCGTCACCGACCGCCGCTTCACCGACATCTACCACTGGAGCCGGCGCACCACCCGGGTGAGTCTCGCCTCCGAGATCCAGTACCAGCTCCTGCCCTCGGCGAACTGCTGCGAGGCTGCCCAGTTCACCCTCGCCGCGGACATGGTTCCCGCCGACAGCATCGGCGGCGACACCTACGACTACTCCCTCGACCGCGACACCCTGCACCTGTCCGTCACCGACGCCATGGGCCACGACGTCGACTCGGCCCTGCTGGCCACCATCCTGGTCAACGCCTCCCGCGGCGCCCGTCGCGCCGGTCGTGACCTGGCCGAACAGGCCCGGCTGGTCCACCAGGCCATGCTCGACCACGGCCGGGGCACCCTGGCCACCGGCCAACTGCTGCGCGTCTCCCTGGACGGCAGCGGCGCCCGTCTGGTCAACGCCGGCCACCCATGGCCGCTGCGTCTGCGGGACGGCCGGGTGGAGGAGGTACGCCTCGCGGTCGACCTGCCCTTCGGCGTCGCCTCCGCCACCCACCGCGTCCAGGAGCTCGACCTGCGTCCCGGCGACCGCCTCGTGCTCCACACCGACGGCATGCAGGAACGCTGCGCGGCGGAGGTGGACCTGCGGGCCCTCGTCCGGGACACCGCCCGGCAGCACCCCCGCGAAGCGGTGCGGGCCCTGACCGCCGCCGTCACCGATGTCTGCGAGGGCACCCCCGAGGACGACGCCACCCTTCTGATCCTGGACTGGCACGGCTGATCCCGGCGCGGGCCCCCGGGGCCCTCCGGCCAACCAGGTGCGGTGCCCCCGTAGTGGCAGAAGTGCGGCCCGGCCCCGCCCCGGACGGGGCCCGGTGGCGCGGGCCGCGGCGGCGGGGAGGGGCCGGGCCGCGATCACGGCGGCCCGGTGGGGCCGAGGCCCCCGGGACGGTGAGGTCAGGCGGTGGACGCGGCGCGGCGGCGGCGGACCGCGGCGAGGGCCGCGAGGGCGAGGCCCACGCCGAGGACGATCGCGCCCCGCGCCCACACCTCCGCCTCGACCTGCGTCGCGAGCAGCACGCACGAGGCGACGCCCAGCACCGGGACCACGGACGGCGCCCGGAAGTGGCCCACGGACGACTCGCCCTCCGGGTCCCGCCGCCGCAGCACCAGCACCGCCGTGTTGACGACCAGGAAGACGATCAGGAGCAGCAGCACCAGCGTGGAGGCCAGCGTCTCCACGCTGCCGGTGACGGCGAGCAGTATCGACAGCGCCGTCGTCGCGGCGATGGCGGCCCACGGCGTCCGCCGCTCGGGCAGGACCCGCGCCAGCACCGACGGCAGCAGCCCGTCACGGGCCATGCCGTAGGTCAGGCGGGAGGACATGATCCCGGTCAGCAGCGCCCCGTTCGCCACCGCGACCAGCGCGATCGCGCCGAACAGCCACCCGGGCACGCCGCCCGCCGCCTCGACGACCTCCAGCAGAGGCCCGCTGGACCCGGACAGCCGCTCGGTGGGGACCGCGGCCGAGGCGACCACGCCGACCAGCACGTACACCAGGCCCGCCGTGAGCAGCGCGCCGAACAGGGCCCGGGGGAAGGAGCGCCGCGGGTTCGCCGTCTCCTCGGCGACGTTGGCGGAGGTCTCGAAGCCGACGAAGGAGTAGTACGACAGGACCGCGCCGCTCAGCAGCGCACCCGCCGCCCCGTGCTCGGCGGTGCCGAGGCGGGTCAGCCGGGAGGGGTCGCCGTCGCCGCGCAGCAGCAGCCACGCGCCGAGCCCGACGACCAGCAGCAGACCGCCCACCTCGATCACCGTGGCGGCCACGTTGCCCGCCGTGGACTCCTTGATGCCGCGCGCGTTCACCAGCGCGAGGAGCAGCAGGAACCCGATCGCCACCGGCGCCACCGGCAGGGTCACGAACTCGGCGAGGTAGTCGCCGGCGAAGCCGCGGGCCAGCGCGCCGACCGAGACGATGCCGGCGGCCAGCATGCAGAACCCGGTGACGAACCCGACGAACGGCCCGTAGGCCCGGTTGGCGTAGTGCGAGGCGCCACCCGCACGGGGGTACTTCGTGGCCAGTTCCGCGTAGGAGGCCGCGGTCAGCAGGGCGAGACCCAGCGCCAGCAGCAGAGGGGCCCACACCGCGCCCCCGGAGTCGGCGGCGATCTCGCCGACCAGCACGTACACGCCGGCGCCGAGGACGTCGCCGAGGATGAAGAAGTAGAGCAGCGGGGTGGTGAGCGCCCGCTTCAGCGGGGTGTCCGCCGAGGCGGCGGGCTGCGGTGGGGTGACAGTGGCCATGCCCCCGCGTGTCCCCCGAACCGCGTCCCGCACGCCTGACGGGGCGACGGATGCGTCCCGATGGGCGGACCGCGACGGCGTGATTTCGGCCATGCGTGGTAACCGTGGAGCAAGGCCCACCGCGCCGGGACGTCCGGACGGAGCGGCTTCTCGGGGTACACCGGAAAAACGGTCGAGCATACCCACAGGAGGAGTCGCGCAACCGTCGGGCGGCCCTGTTTTCGTCCCCCGGCGGGCTGATCTTTTGCCGATCGACGGGCGCGAAGCCGCCCCGCAGCCCTACCCTGCAGAGGGTGAACCAGTTGAAGTCCAGAGAGTCCGAGGCCGACCCGGCGGACACCGCCGCGGACGCCGTCGCCGCCGCCGGTGAGGCCGCCGTCGCCGCGGCCGAGGGCGCCCGGGTGGCGCAGGCCGCCGTGACCGTCGCCGAGGCGGCGCTGCCCGGAGCCGCGCTGCCGGGCACGCTCCCCGACGACCTGCGCGCCGAACTGATCGCCTTCCGCCGTGACATCCACATGCACCCGGAGCTCGGCAACCAGGAGTTCCGCACCACCAAGGCGATCAAGACCCGCCTGGAGCGGGCCGGCCTGCGGCCGCGGGTGCTCGCGAGCGGCACCGGACTCGTCTGCGACATCGGCGTGGAGGGGACGACCGCCGCCTACGAGGGCACGTCCGCCCCCGTCGAGGCGGGCCTGCGCGGCATGCTCGCGCTGCGCGCCGACATCGACGCGCTGCCCATCCCGGACATGAAGACGGACTGCGCCTACCGCTCCACCGTCCCCGACCGCGCCCACGCCTGCGGCCACGACGTGCACACCACGGTCGTGCTCGGCGCCGGCCTGGTGCTGGCCGAGCTGCACCGCCAGGGGCGCCTGCCGCGCCCGGTGCGGCTGCTGTTCCAGCCGGCCGAGGAGGTCATGCCCGGCGGCGCGCTCGGCGCGATCGCCGACGGCGTGCTGGAGGGCGTCGGCCGGATCGTCGCGGTGCACTGCGACCCGAAGGTGGAGGCCGGCCGGATCGGTCTGCGCACGGGCGCGATCACCTCGGCCTGCGACCGGCTGGAGGTCGCCCTGGACGGCCCCGGCGGCCACACCGCCCGCCCGCACCTGACCACCGACCTGGTGACGGCCGCCGCGCGCATCGCGGTGGACGTGCCGGCCGTGGTCGCCCGCCGGGTGGACGCCCGCAGCGGCCTGTCGGTCACCTGGGGCCGCATCGAGTCCGGCCACGCGCCCAACGTCATCCCGCAGCGCGCCGAGCTGTCGGGCACGGTCCGCTGCCTGGACCTGGCCTCCTGGCGCGAGGCGGCCGACCTGGTGCACGCCGCGGTCGACGAGATCGCCGCCCTGCACCGCGCCAAGTCGGAGATCACCTACGTGCGGGGCGTCCCGCCGGTGGTGAACGACCCGGACGTCACCGACCTGCTGTGGGACGCCATGACGGCGCGCCGCGGCGCGGAGTCGGTGGAGGGCACCGAGCAGAGCCTGGGCGGCGAGGACTTCTCCTGGTACCTGGAGGAGGTCCCCGGTGCGATGGCCCGCCTGGGCGTGCGCACCCCCGGCGACCGCCTGGTGCGCGACCTGCACCAGGGCGACTTCGACGTCGACGAGTACGCGATCACGGTCGGCGTGGAACTGTTCACCGCGGCCGCCCTCCTGGACGCCGGCCGCTGACCGCCCGCCCGTCCCCGGCGCCCCGCCGCGCCGGGGACGAGGCCGGACCGATCCGGCGCCTCACCGCCGGAGGCGGCCGGCCGGCTCCTCCGTCCGTTACCTCCGGGAACCTGCCATTCCTGTTACTGCCCCGTAACCCTCGGGTGACCGATTTGGACCGACCTCGGCACGGTTCGATAACAGCCGCGCAAGTGAAGTTCCCCTGGGGTTCTACGCGCGTTACTGTCGCAGCGGTTTCGCCATGGGAGCGGGCCGGCAAGGCGGAGCGGGCCGGAGACGGTGCCGTGAGTTCGAAGGGGTGCTTGCAGTGCGTCTCATTTCTCGTAGGAACAGGATCACCCGCGCAGCGGTGACCGTCGCTGTCGTGGCGCTGGCCGCCGCCGGTTGCGGCGAGAGCAGCAAGTCCGCCTCCACGGGCGGTGACAAGGAGTCGGGCAAGTACTCCGGCAAGGGCATCGGCCTGGCCTACGACATCGGCGGCGAGGGCGACCAGTCCTTCAACGACGCCGCGCACTCCGGCTTCCTGAAGGCCGACAAGGACTTCGGCATCGGCGGCAAGACCTTCGAGCCGGCCGACGGCGAGGGCGACGCGGACAAGGTCCAGCGCCTGGAGTCGATGGCCAAGCAGGGTTACAACCCGATCATCGGCGTGGGCTTCGTCTACGGCCCGGCGATCAAGGAGGTCGCGGCCAAGTACCCCGACACGACCTTCGGCATCATCGACGACGCGTCCGTCGAGGCCAAGAACGTCGCCTCCATGGTCTTCAGCGAGGAGCAGGCCTCCTACCTGGCCGGCGTCGCCGCCGCCAAGGCCTCCAAGAGCCACACCGTCGGCTTCATCGGCGGCGTGGACATCCCGCTGATCCACAAGTTCGGCGCGGGCTTCGAGCAGGGCGCCAAGGCCGCCGACCCGAAGGTCAAGGTCATCAAGAAGATCCTGACCTCCACCCCGCAGGAGGGCGGTTTCTCCAGCCCCGACAAGGGCCGTGAGGCCGCCAACGGCCAGATCGAGCAGGGCGCCGACGTGGTGTACCACGCCGCCGGCCTCTCCGGTCAGGGCGTGATCTCCGAGGCCGCCAAGAACAAGGTGTGGGCCATCGGCGTCGACTCCGACCAGTACGCGCAGGACGCGCTGAAGGAGTACAAGGACTACATCCTCGGCTCCGCCACCAAGAACGTCGGCGGCGCGGTCTACGAGCTCGCCAAGTCCGTCCACGAGGGCAAGCCGCTGAGCGGCACCATCCGCGGCGACCTGAAGACCGAGGGCGTCGGCTTCTCCGACACCAACCCGAAGTACCAGGCCATGACCGAGGTCGTGGAGGCCGTGAACAAGGCCAAGCAGGACATCATCGACGGCAAGGTCACCGTCAAGACCTCCTGACCCCAGGGATGCCGTGCGCTGCGCCCCTCGCCCCCGGTGAGGGGCGCAGCGCTGTCACCCCGCGCCGGGCTGCGGCCGGGCGCCGGTCCGGTCCTCGGCCCGGGCTGACTCCGGGAGGGTGTTCCATCGCACCCCCGGATCGTTTCTCCGAAACATCTACGCGCGTTACTCTGGCGCGCGACATCAAACGCGGTAAGCCTCCTCTGCAGTACGGGTATCGGGAGGCATGGCCAAAAGAGCGCTGCAATGGCAGCGTTACGGCCACGGAACGGACAGGCGGGCGGCCCATCGGCCCCCGGCTCCGGGCCGTGGCCACCCGGAACGGCAGGGGCGCCGGGCGCAGCTCGCGGCGGACGCCCTTCTCCCCCAGGTTTTCTTAGAGGAGTGTGCGCCATCGACGCGTCCAGCAGCCCTCCGCAGACCGAGCGGGCCACCGCGGTCGAGCTGGCGGGCATCACCAAGCGGTTCCCCGGCGTCGTCGCCAACCACGACATCCGGCTCCGCGTCCAGGAGGGCACCGTCCACGCCCTCGTCGGCGAGAACGGGGCCGGCAAGTCGACCCTGATGAAGATCCTCTACGGCATGCAGAAGCCGGACGAGGGGACCATCACGGTCGGCGGCGAGCAGGTGAGCTTCTCCTCGCCCGCCGACGCCATCGCCCGCGGCATCGGCATGGTGCACCAGCACTTCATGCTGGCCGACAACCTCACCGTGCTCGAGAACGTGGTGCTGGGCAGCGAGAAGCTGCACGGCATCGGCGGCGCGGCCCGTCGCCGCATCGTGGAGATCTCCGAGCGCTACGGCCTGGGCGTCCGCCCCGACGCGCTGGTGGAGGACCTCGGCGTCGCGGACCGCCAGCGGGTGGAGATCCTCAAGGTCCTCTACCGCGGCGCGCGCATCCTCATCCTCGACGAGCCGACCGCCGTGCTGGTCCCGCAGGAGGTCGACGCGCTCTTCGACAACCTGCGCGAGCTCACCTCCGAGGGCCTGTCGGTCATCTTCATCTCGCACAAGCTGGGCGAGGTCCTCTCGGTCGCCGACGACATCACGGTGATCCGCCGCGGCACCACGGTCGGCACCGCCGACCCGAGGCGGACGACGCCGCGCAAGCTCGCCGAGATGATGGTCGGCAGCGAGCTGCCCACCCCGGAGACCGCCGAGTCCACCGTCACGGACCACCCGGTCCTGACCGTCGACAGCCTCCGCCTGGAGGCCGAGGGCGGCCGCGCCGTCCTGGACGACATCGGCTTCACCATCCACGCGGGCGAGGTCCTGGGCATCGCCGGCGTCGAGGGCAACGGCCAGACCGAGCTGATCGAGGCCCTGATCGGCCTCGCGCACGCCGACTCCGGAACGATCACCCTGGACGGCGAGGAGATCACCTCCTGGGCCACCCGCCGCCGCCGCGAGTCCGGCATCGGCTACATCCCCGAGGACCGCCACCGCCACGGCCTGCTGCTGGACTCCCCGCTGTGGGAGAACCGCATCCTGGGCCACGTCACCGAGAAGCCCAACGCCAACGGCTTCTGGCTGAACCTCAAGGGCGCGCAGGCCGACACCCGCCGCATCGTCGAGCAGTACGACGTGCGCACCCCCGGCATCGACGTCACCGCCGGCTCGCTCTCCGGCGGCAACCAGCAGAAGCTGATCGTCGGCCGCGAGATGAGCCACGCCCCGCGCTTCCTGATCGCCGCCCACCCCACCCGCGGTGTGGACGTCGGCGCGCAGGCCGCGATCTGGGACGTCATCCGCGAGGCGCGCCGCGAAGGCCTCGCGGTGCTGCTGATCTCCGCCGACCTGGACGAGCTGATCGGCCTGTCGGACACCCTGCGCGTGATCTACAACGGCCGCCTGGTCGCCGACGCCGACCCCGCCTCCGTCACCCCGGAGGAGCTGGGCTCCGCGATGACCGGCGCGGCCTCGGGCCACCTGGAACACACGGAGCCCGCGGAC
>NZ_JBRIOU010000004.1:799274-806242 GCF_053474865.1 Streptomyces sp. CO7 | reverse complement strand
GTCATGGCCCTGGTCGCGGCGATCCTGCTGACCTCGGTGGTGCTGCTGGTCTCCGGCCGCAACCCCATCGAGCCGTACGTCATCATGGCCGAGCAGATCGGCTTCTCCGACGTCCAGGTGCTGATCGTCAACCAGGCGTCGCTGTACTACATCGCCGCCCTGGCCGTCGCCCTCGGCTTCCGGATGAACCTGTTCAACATCGGCGTCGACGGCCAGTACCGCCTCGCCGCCATGATGACCGCCGTGGTCGGCGCCCACGTGGCGCTGCCGGCGTTCCTGCAGGTCCCGCTGCTGCTGCTGACCGCGGTGTGCACCGGCGCCTTCTGGGCCGGCATCGCGGGCCTGCTGAAGGTGACCCGCGGCGTCAGCGAGGTCGTCGCGACGATCATGCTGAACTCGATCGCCACCGCGCTGATCCTGTACCTGACCCAGAAGGACACCTGGGGCGTGCAGTCCGGCAACAACATGACGACCGGCGAGATGCATCCCTCCGGCTGGATCCCGGGCATCAGCATGGGCGCCGACACCGGCGAGCTCTACGGCCTGATCTTCCTCGCCGTGCTCCTGGGCGTCCTGTACTGGCTGGTCCTCAACCGCACCCGGTTCGGCTTCGACCTGCGGGCCTCGGGCGCGTCCCCGGAGGCCGCCGCGGCCTCCGGCGTCGACGCCAAGCGGATGACGCTCACCGCCATGCTGATCTCCGGCGGCGTGGCCGGCCTCTCCGGCCTGCCGCTGCTGCTCGGCGACGCGCACACCTACGGCCTCAGCTTCCCGGCCGGTCTCGGCTTCACCGCGATCGGCATCGCCCTGCTGGGCCGCAACCACCCCGGCGGCATCGCGTTTGCGGCGCTGCTGTGGGCCTTCCTCGACAAGGCGTCCCAGGAGCTCGACTTCTACGACTACGAGAAGGAGATCGCCACGATCATGCAGGGCCTGATCGTGTTCGCGGTCGTCATCTCCTACGAGGTGGTCCGCGTCTGGGGTCTGCGCCGCCAGCAGAAGCGCGTCGGCGAGGAGCTCGCCGCTGCCGCGGCGTCCGCCGCCGGCAAGTCCGTCAACGGTGACAAGACCGAGAAGGAGGTGGCGGCCCGATGAGTACCGCGACCGTCGCCAAGTCCCGGCCCGCGCAGGCCGCGAAGTCCGGCCGCCGCCGGATGTCGCTGCCCGTGGTGCTGCTGCTGATCGCCGGGGCGCTCGTCCTGGTCTCCGTCGTCCGCATGATCACCGGCGCGAACGGCATCACGTCCACCGGCCAGATGTCCACCGCGCTGCGTCTGGCCGTCCCGATCGGCCTGGCCGGACTCGGCGGCCTGTGGGCCGAGCGGGCCGGTGTGGTCAACATCGGCCTCGAGGGCATGATGATCCTCGGCACCTGGTTCGGCGCCTGGGCCGGCTACCAGTGGGGCCCGTGGGTCGGCGTGGCCTTCGGCATCCTGGGCGGCTGCATCGGCGGCGTCCTGCACGCCATCGCCACCGTCACCTTCAACGTCAACCACATCGTCTCCGGTGTGGCGCTGAACATCCTGGCGCTGGGCCTGGCCCGGTACCTGTCGAAGTACACCTTCGAGGGCGTGCCGCAGGGCTCCTCCAAGCAGTCCCCGCCGATCGAGTCGCTGGGAACCTTCGACGTGCCGGGGTTGTCCGACTGGCTGTTCACGCTCAACCAGAAGCACTGGTTCGTCATCTCCGACGTCGCGGGCCTGCTCGGCGGCGCGATCACCAACCTGTCGCCGCTGACCGTGGTCGCCGTGGCGCTGGTCCCGCTGAGCTGGTTCGTGCTGTGGCGCACCGCCTTCGGCCTGCGGCTGCGCTCCTGCGGCGAGAACCCGGTGGCCGCCGAGTCGCTGGGCGTGAACGTCTACAAGTACAAGTACATCGCCGTGATCATCTCCGGTGGCTTCGCCGGCCTCGGCGGCGCCTTCCTGTCGATCGTGGCGTCCAACGTCTACCTCGACGGGCAGACCGCCGGCCGCGGTTACATCGGTCTCGCCGCGATGATCTTCGGCAACTGGATGCCGGGCGGCCTGGCCCTCGGCGCGGGCCTGTTCGGCTACACCGACAGCCTCAACCTGCGCGGCGGCACCAGCAACGTGCACGCCCTGCTGCTCCTGGTGGCGTTCCTGCTGCTGGCCGGCGCGCTGTACCTGGCCTGGCGCAGGCGGTACCTGCCGGCCCTGATCACCGCGGTGATCGCCGCGGCGACCTACCTCTGGTACGCGAACACCTCCGAGGTGCCGTCCCAGCTGGTGACCGCCAGCCCGTACATCGTCACCCTGCTGGTGCTCTCGCTGTCCGCGCAGCACCTGCGGATGCCGAAGGCGGACGGCCTGCCGTACCGCAAGGGCCAGGGCGGATGACGGGGACGACGGCCGCGGCGGGCGGCGCGTTCGACTGGGACGCCCTGCGGGCGGTGGCGCACGAGGCGATGACCCGCGCCTACGCCCCGTACTCGGGCTACCCGGTCGGCGTCGCCGCCCGCGTGGACGACGGCCGGGTCGTCTCCGGCTGCAACGTGGAGAACGCCTCCTACGGCATCGGCCTGTGCGCGGAGTGCGGGCTGGTGTCGGAGCTGCAGCGCACCGGAGGCGGGCGGCTGACCCACTTCACGTGCGTCGACGGCGAGGGTGCGGTGCTCGTCCCGTGCGGACGGTGCCGGCAGCTCCTCTTCGAGTTCGGCGGCGCCGAGCTCCTGCTGGAGACCCCCGAGGGCGTCCTGCCGCTGTCCGCCATGCTCCCCCAGGCCTTCGGCCCGGGCCACCTCCACCAGGGCCCCGGGGCCTGACCCCTCCCGTCCCGGGGGGCGCGGATCCTCTCCGTGCCCCCGGGGACGAGCGGCCGGCCCGCAGGCAAGATCACCGCAACGAAGCGAAGAAGGGGCCGTCCCATGGACGCCATCACCGTCATCCGAGCCAAGCGCGACCGCGCCGAGCTGACCGACGAGCAGATTGACTGGGTCGTCGACGCTTACACCCGCGGCGAGGTCGCCGACTACCAGATGGCCGCCCTCAACATGGCGATCCTGCTCAACGGCATGAACCGCCGCGAGATCGCCCGCTGGACCGCCGCCATGATCGCCTCCGGCGAGCGGATGGACTTCTCCTCCCTCTCCCGCCCCACCGCCGACAAGCACTCCACCGGCGGCGTTGGCGACAAGATCACCCTCCCGCTCGCGCCGCTCGTCGCCGCCTGCGGCGCCGCCGTCCCGCAGCTCTCCGGCCGCGGCCTCGGCCACACCGGCGGCACCCTCGACAAGCTGGAGTCGATCCCCGGCTGGCGCGCCTCCCTCTCCAACGAGGAGATGCTCGCCGTCCTCGACGACGTCGGCGCCGTGATCTGCGCCGCCGGCGAGGGCCTGGCCCCGGCCGACCGCAAGCTGTACGCGCTGCGCGACGTCACCGGCACCGTGGAGGCCATCCCGCTGATCGCCTCCTCGATCATGTCCAAGAAGATCGCCGAGGGCACCGGCGCGCTGGTCCTGGACGTCAAGGTCGGCTCCGGCGCCTTCATGAAGACCCTGGACGACGCCCGCGAGCTGGCCACCACCATGGTCGGCCTCGGCCGCGACCACGGCGTCAACACGGTCGCGCTGCTCACCGACATGTCCACCCCGCTCGGCCTCACCGCCGGCAACGCCCTCGAGGTCCGCGAGTCCGTCGAGGTGCTGGCCGGCGGCGGCCCCTCCGACGTCGTCGAGCTGACCCTCGCCCTGGCCCGCGAGATGCTCGCCGCGGCCGGCCTCCCCGACGCCGACCCGGCCAAGGCGCTCGCCGACGGCTCCGCCATGGACGCCTGGCGCCGCATGATCCGCGCCCAGGGCGGCGACCCGGACGCCGCGCTGCCCACCTCCCGCGAGCAGCACGTCGTCACCGCCCCGTCCTCCGGCGTGCTGACCCGTCTGGACGCCTACGCCGTCGGCGTCGCCGCCTGGCGGCTGGGCGCGGGCCGCGCCCGCAAGGACGACCCGGTGCAGGCCGCGGCCGGCGTCGAGCTCCACGCGAAGCCGGGCGACACCGTCACCGCGGGCGCCCCGCTGATGACGCTGCACACCGACACCCCGGAGCGCTTCCCCTACGCCCTTCAGTCCCTGGACGGCGCGTTCGACGTCGCCGCCGCGGGCACCGACTTCACCGCCCCGCCGGTGGTCCTGGAGCGCATCGGCTGACGGACGCCGCCCGTCCGGGGCAGGCCCCGGCGGCCTGGGCCCGCCCCCTCCGGCGCCTCAGCCGGACGAGGCGGGCCGGGGCTGCCACTCGATCAGCAGGATGGTGGCGTCGTCGGTCAGCCGGTCGTTGTGGTGGTCCAGGATGTCGTGGATCAGCAGCCGGAGGATCTCGGCGGGACGCTCCCCGCCGGCGGCGGAGCGGATGATGAAGTCGGCGAACCGTTCCAGTCCGAACTCGTCGCCGCCCCTGCGGGCCTCGGTGACGCCGTCCGTGTACAGCAGCACCCGGTCGCCGGGCTCCAGGGTCGTCTCGTGCACCGCGCGGGCGGCCGGGCCGAGCAGGCCGTTCAGGCCCATGGGCGGCTCCGACGGACGGTCCAGTGCCTTGTCCAGCACCCGCTGGCCGCGGATCAGCAGCGGGGCGGGGTGCCCGCAGTTGCTCCAGCGCAGCACACCCGTGTCGGCGTCCAGCTGGCACACGACGCCGGTGCAGAACTGGTCGGGCAGCCACTGGGCGAGGGCCTGGTCGACGGACCCGACCACCTCGGAGAGGTCGGCGCGGGAGCGGCGCGCGTTGCGGCTGCACGCCAGCGCCACCGCCGTGGTCAGGCCGGAGGACAGGTCGTGGCCCATGGAGTCGAAGATGCCCGCGTGCAGGATGTTGCGGGTCAGCGAGTGGTCGAACGCGTCCCCGCCCAGGTCGTAGGCCGGCTCCAGCACCCCGGTGGAGATCACCGAGTTGGTGCCGATGCTGCGGGGCGGCAGGAAGGCCCGCAGCATCTCGGTGTGCGCGTGCATGGGGCGGGTGCGGATGCGGGCCACGAACCAGTCGCTGTAGGTCCGCTTGCTGGTGACCACCATGGAGAGCGTGTGGGCCAGCAGCCGGCACCGGCGCAGCCGCACGGCGTCCATCGACGCCGACCGTACGCCCAGCACGCCCAGGCGTTCCGCGCCGTCCACCAGGGGCACCCAGACGACCAGCTCGCCCAGCTCCTCCTCCAGCCGCACCGAGACCGTGCGGTAGGCCCAGCCGGCCGTGCTGCCGTCGACCGGCATCCGGTCGTCCTGCTCGTCGAGCGGCACCAGGACCCGCTGCTGCAGATCGACCATGTAGATGGTCGCGCTGCTCAGTCCCAACGCCCGGGCGCAGCGGTCCACCAGCCCGGGCAGCTGGTACGGGACGATCGCGTGGACGTCGGCGAGCATCCTCTCCAGCAGCTGCTCGTCCAGGCCGGAGGCCGCCGCCCGGTCGGTTACGTCGTCCGTCACGACATCACCTCACTCCCTCGGCCCCACTCTCACACCGTCCGGGCCGCCGACCCACCGGCCCCGCCGCAGACGGAGCAACGGTTCCCCCGGGCGCGGGCGGGCCGGTGACCCGCCGATGAGTCCCGCCGCCGCGCGCGGTCTACCCGTGCATGAGGGATCCGGAGACCGTCGTGCTGCGCGTGCCGGGCGAGCCCGTCGGGAAGGACGGCGTCGCCCGGCTGTGCGAGGCCGCGCGCGCCGGGCTGGCCGGCGGCGCGGACGTGGTGGTGTGCGACGTCCGCGCGGTGCGGCGGCCCTCGCTCGGCACCGTCGACCTGCTCGCGCGGCTGATGCTCACCGCCCGGCGGGCCCAGGGCCGCGTCCTGCTGCGCGGCCCCGACCCCGCGCTACTGGCCCTGCTCGGCCTCGTCGGGCTGACCGTCGGCGTCGAGGCGCCCGGCGAGACAGAAGAGGGGGAAGAAGCGCTGCGTGTCGAGGAAGCAGTGCATCGCGGCGATCCGCCCCTCTGACAGCTCCAGCACCTGCACCGCCCACGGGGTGTACCCGCCGCGCTCCGGATCCGGCTTGTAGTGGGCGTAACCGGGCAGGCCGTTGACCTCCACGGGCAGCAGCTTCGAGCCGGCGCAGCTCGCGCCGGCCGTGGTCATGAAGCCGGTCATGTCGGACGGGCCCAGCAGCCACAGGTCGAAGGGCGGCATGGTCATGATGGCGTCCTCGTGGAGCAGCGCCGTCAGCGCGGCCATGTCGTAGCCCTCGAAGGCCGCGACGTAGCGCTCCAGGAGCTTCTGCTGCTCCTCGTCCAGCGGGTCGGACACCTCGCCCGGCCGCTCCCCGCCGCGCTCGGACAGGGTGGCCCGGGCGCGCTGCAGGGCGCTGTTGACCGAGGCCACCGTGGTGTCCAGCAACTCCGCGACCTCGCTCGCCCGCCACGCCAGCACCTCGCGCAGGATCAGCACCACGCGCTGCTTGGGCGGCAGGTCCTGCAGCGCCGCCATGAACGCGAGCCGCACCGACTCCTTGGCGACGGCCCGCTCGGCCGGGTCGGAGACGTCCGGCAGCACCCGGGCGTCCGGGACCGGCTCCAGCCAGGTGTGGTCGGGGCGCGGCGACAGCGCGGCCTGCGCGAGCGGCGTGGCGGCGGACAGGTCCACCGGCCTGGCCCGCTTGTTGCCGGCCGACAGCATGTCCAGGCAGACGTTGGTGGCGATCCGGTAGAGCCAGGAACGGAGGCTGGAGCGCCCCTCGAACTTGTCGCGGCTGCGCCAGGCGCGGATCATCGTGTCCTGCACCGCGTCCTCGGCCTCGAAGGAGGAGCCGAGCATGCGGTAGCAGTAGCCGGTGAGCTCGGTGCGGTACCGCTCCATCGCCTCGGAGTCCACCGCTCCGGCCGCTGTGGATACGTCGGTCATGACAACCCGCCCCTCGGCTTCCTCGCCTGCAACGCCAGCACTTCCGGAAGCTACCGCAGCCCACTGACAACGTACTGCGGGTCCGGAGAAGTCGCAGGTGGGAAGCGGCGACGGGGACGGCGGCGGGC
>NZ_JBRIOU010000004.1:797979-799174 GCF_053474865.1 Streptomyces sp. CO7 | reverse complement strand
GTCCGACGCGGCGGGGTCAGACCGCCGGGGCCGGCCGGCGGGCCGCCAGGGTGCCCAGCAGGGTGATCGCCGCGACGCCGGCCACGGCCAGCAGTCCCACGGCCACCGTGCCGCCCCAGCCCGCCGCGTGGAAGGCCACCGCGCCCAGCGTCGAGCCCACGCTGGAGCCGATGTAGTACGCGGACTGGTACAGCGCCGCCGCCTGGGCGCGTCCGTGCTGCGCGGTCCCGCTGACCGCGGAGGAGGCCGCCGAGTGACCGGCGAAGAAGCCGCCGGTCACCAGCACCAGGCCCAGCAGGATCAGGGGCAGCCGGTCGGCGAGCGAGACCAGCAGGCCCGCCGCCGTCAGCGCGCCGGACAGGTACAGCGTGCCCCGGCGGCCGAGCCGCCCGACCAGCCGTCCCGAGACGGACGCGGACACCGTGCCCACCAGGTAGACCAGGAAGATCGATCCGACCACGCCCTGCGGCAGGGAGAACGGCTCCTCGGTCAGCCGGTAGCCGATCACCGTGTACACGCCGCCGAACACCGTCATGAACAGCGCGCCGATCGCGTACAGCCGCCGCAGCAGCGGGTTCGCCAGGTGGTCGCGCACGGTGCGGGCGACCACGCCGGGCCGCAGCGAGCCGCGGGTGAAGTGCTTGGGCTCCGGCAGCAGCAGGCGGAACGCCACCGCGCAGCCCACCGCAAGGACGCCCAGCACCGCCAGCGCGACCCGCCAGCCCCACTCCTGGGCGACCCAGCCGCTCAGCACCCGGCCGCTCATGCCGCCGACGCTGTTGCCGGCCACGTACAGCCCGACCGCGGTGATCAGCGCCCGCGGCCGCACCTCCTCGGCGAGGTAGGCGGTCGCCGAGGCGGGCAGCCCGGCCAGGGCCGCGCCCTGGACCGCGCGCAGCGCCACCAGCACCCCGAGCGAGGGCGCGAAGGGCACCAGCAGTCCGATGCCGACCGCCACGGCGACCGCCCCGGTCATCGTGGCGCGGCGTCCGAACCGCTCGGAGAGCGCGCTCATCGGGATGACGAACAGCGCGAGGCCGCCGGTCGCGGCGGCCACCGTCCACGACACGTCGCTCACGGTGGAGCCGTAGTCGGCGGAGATCAGGGGGAGCAGTGCCTGCGTGGAGTAGAGGAGGGCGAAGGTCGCGACCCCGGCGAGGAAGAGCGCCAGGCTCATCCGCCGGTAGGCGGGGGT